>CAWBHS010000069.1:0-41040 GCA_963788655.1 uncultured Verrucomicrobiae bacterium
CATATGACCTCTATTTTGTGGATGAACTGCCCACCGCCGACCTGCGCTTTAGGTGGATACGCTATGCTAGGGGCCCCGAAACACGCCCAGACCCTGAGGAGCCAGTACATTTTGAAGCCATCCTTCCCGGGACCCAAAACGACTTCTGGTATGCGGCGCTTGCCCGAAACGCTAACGGCAGTATAGCCGACAGCGATGGTGACGGATTGGATGATGGATTCGAAGTAATCGTTAACCGTTCTTCGCCGGACGTGCGGGATACGGACGGGGATGGATTTGACGACGCTCACGATGCTTTTCCTCGTAACCGAATGTATGCAGCCGACACTGACGGTGACGGAATGCCAGACGAAACGCTACCAAGGCCCCTCGTGTGGTCCCGCGATGGCAGCACGTTTCGCTTGGCACCGTACGTCGCAAGATTAGCGCTCACACTTGACGACGACGATGATAATGACGGGATTCCCGATGTCGTGGAAGAACGTGGCGTCAGCGACCCCAAGGATCCGAATTCCCTGCCTCCTCCGCGATGGTACGTGGATGAACATGCGACGTATCCTGACGACGCGGACGGCAGTCGGGATCTTCCTTTCCCGACAATTCAGCAAGCGATCACCGCCGCTTCTGATTACGAAATTATCCAAGTCGAGCGAGGTACGTACTTGGGTCCGATTGATTTTGATGGCAAGAAAATCCACTTGCGAGCGTTGAGGGGCCCCGAAGAGACGACCATTACCTGCTCCACCGGCGATCGTGCGGTCGCCTTCGACGGCGGCGAAAACCAATATACGTGGCTCGTTGGCTTTACCATCTCCGGTGCGGCCGGCGGGGGAATTGAATGCCTTAATGGCAGCACGCCAGTCATTGTTGGCTGTGTCATCGAAGACTGCGGTGGTTCCGCCAGCGTGGGTGGGGCGATTTACGCCGACGATAGCCGGCCATATATCATCAATTGCCGGCTGCTCAACAACGGTAACAGCAGTGCGGAAGGCGGGGCCATTTACTTCTCCGGCGATTATACGAATTCCATCACGCATTGCACGCTCTACAACAATCTGCACGACAATGGCCTGGGTGACATTTCCGTGCAGGGCACCGGCCAACTGACTTTGAATAACTCAATCGTATGGACCCCTGGCGCTGACAACGCTTCGATCCGCAAGAGCGCCCAAGCGGTGGTGAAAACCGCCTACTGTGACATCAAAGGCGGGTACCAGGGCCTGCTCAACTTGAACGCCGATCCTTTGGTGGACGCGGACGGACGCCTCCAACTCGCTTCTCCGTGCGTTGACAAAGGGACGACGAACGGGCTCTTTCGAGAAAAATGGAACGCTGCTTATGCCGTTAATTACAGTCATCTGACGAAATTCGATGCCGATGGCGAAGCCCGCGTCTTGACCGCTGCCCAAACAGCCAATGAGGCGTTGCTTTATACGGCCGACATCGGCGCGGATGAGTTTGTTTACCGACTCAGCCTGCCCTTGGACCCGAACCAATCTCCAGCGAATTCGTTTTCAATTGTGGATGAGGCTTCTGGGGTGGCGTTCCTAGGAGAAGATGCCGGAATCTCTAAAGTGGCTGTGGTTGACGATGAAACCGAAGAAAACATCTTTATCATCCGCCTGAATGCTCAGGGGCTTTATGACAGTTACACGTCTATTTCTGTGGACAACAGCGCGGACCAAGAAGCAATCTGCTTTGATCCCATTAACTCTCGCCTTTATTACCTCTGCTCTCAGAATAAGCGCAACTGGTATCTCCAGCTCGACTACGACTTTGCGCATTTCACCGACCCTCCCAGCAGTGATTATGATTATCAGCGCACTATCCTCGGCAGGATTGGAATCAACTCGAGCACGTTTGAATGGGATTCGGTTACACCCACGTATTGGCAAAGCGAGGAGCGCTCCAACCCGGATTCTGTTAATTTTAACGCACGGGATGGGCTGGTCGCTCATATTCGGACCCAATTTGCCAACGCGGTTCAACCGCCCGGCAATAATCCGTTCGATACCCAAAATTATGGCGCCTATGTGATGATCGCTTTCAATGACCGAAACCACTTTGCCGATCCACTTCCGGTACACGTTATGCGAAAGGCACGCTTTTGGACCCAAATGATTCTCACGCAGGCACGTCCCTCGGAGACTCAGCCACTGCTGGTGAATTAGGCGCAGGTGTCCTGGAACACAACAACACCTACCTTTCCGGTTCGCTTGCGGCGGACACTCGAGTACTATTATAAGGTTTGGGCTTTCGTGTCGAATTCCGAGCGAAACTACACCAATGCAATGGTCATTGGCCCAATCAGGACAACTCCCCTGTGGCCTCGAATCGACATTAATGAATGGCAGTTTGGCGGCAGCGGCGACCCGACTGATTATGTCGAACTGTATAATCCCGCAGGCGTATCAATACCGCTTCAAGGTTACAAAATCGCCGATAGTGGTTTCGAGAACTCAGATCCTAAGAAACTGTACGTTCTCCCCAATCTCTCAGTACCCGCGCGTGGATATCTGCAGCTTATTGCAGACAATTCTACGGTTGATAATCATCTTCCTTTCGCTTTTAGCAGCGGTGGCGATGACATTGTCCTATATGCTACTGATGGAGTTTCCGGTACCTGGAACGGTGATCACCTACACTGACCAGGAATCGCCAGGCACGATACTCGATTCCGTCTACGGCGACCACGAATTCAAGGACGATAACCTTGGGTCTCTGGGCAGAATTTGGGACGGGGCCGCTCGCCCGGGTAAATTTGGCCGGACCACACAACACCCACCGGAGACTCCAGGAGCCGCAAACAACGACGTGGCCGTAACCAAATTGTTTGATGGAGCGGCCGATGCAATATCCGGAGACCCCATCATCTGCCTCACTTGGCGGAATATCGGTAGAGTTCCCGCTGTCTGGGATTACAGCCCCAAACAGAACGACTATCATTCGATCAACATTGAAGGATTTGCCTACAAGCCGCCCACCAGCACGTCCGCGGAGATGATCATTGGCCTCCGATCTCCCCTGACTGGACGGACGACCGGAAATGCGGTTTATTTTCGTGTGACCGACATAACCCAATTTCTGCCCACTGTGCCTCCAGGTTGGAATGGTGACCCTCCGCAACCGGCCAGCGGACTAAGCTCGGGACTGGAGCAGTTGGACCTCAACGGGCAGGGCATTCGTGCGATCACTTGGTATGCAGCCGAATCCACCTACCTGATCATCGGCGGCCCCGCCAATGGCGGGCCCCTCGAAAAGGAAATTTTTGGCCAGAAATATTCCTTATATAGCTGGGACGGCAGCGCTGGGCAGGCCGCTCAGTATGGGCACGTGGCTACGCCTCTGAAGATCATCGATGATCTTCGGCCCTACACCGTTCGTCCCGAGGGCCTGACCTTCATGACGATCAATGGCGAAGCGCGGCTCCTGTTCGTGGAAGACCGTTACCGGGCCACAGGTTACGCCACGCGCAATATGGTCCATTGGCCCGTCTCGATTCTCGGGACGACCTTTCAAAGTCAACCATGAGGAAAGGAACAGTTATGAAAACATGTTTGTTTGGTTTCTTTGTTGGATTGCTGACCGCAGGAGGCGCCTGGGCACAACCGCGCTATACCGTGGTGGATCTCACCCCCTTGCTCGGCGATTCGGCCCAAATTTCGATCAACGATTTCGGCGATATGGCGGGGACGGTTTGGATCGACGAATTGAGCGTGACCGAAGTGTTCCGCCTGAAATCGGGCCAGCAGCTAGAATGGCTGGGAATCTATTGCAGTTGGGACGATGGGGCGTTAATCAACAATCAGGGTCAGGTGGCTGGGACGTACCTGGTACGACCTCGAGAACCGCTACTTACATGGGTTTGTTTACAGTGACAACGAGGGATTGGTGGATATTGGGACGCTCGGTGGGTCCAACACCTTCGTATTTGGCTTCAATAACCAGGGCCAGGTCACTGGCCAAAGTGATACTCCTGAGAACGACCCTGACTGGCGCGATCCCAATATGGGATTCCGTTACACCCTGGCTTGGGTATCGAGTCCCTCGGCAACCTCCCAGGGGGGACTTACAGCTCAGGCTTTGCCATCAACGACCTGGGCTGGGTGGCAGGCGGCGGAAACACAACCAACAGCGTCACCCACGATTGGCCCGATGACACCACTTCCCACACCTTCCGTTACACCGACGAATCAGGGTTAACGGATGTGGGAGGACTGTTCGCCTGGGGAGCCAGTTCCGGTGATCCAACGGCGATGAACAACCTGGGGATCATTGTGGGGGCGGCCGTAGTAGGAGCGACCGACGTGCCGACGCGGCGCGGCTTTATAGTTTTCAGCAACACCGCCGTGGAACTCCCGAACCTTGGTGGCAATGACACCGTACCGTTGGCGATCAACAATTCCAACGTGGTGGTTGGGCGCGATATTCTCGGCCACAGAGGTTCACCCGAAATCTGGCGTCCATTCATCTGGACGGAAACCGAGGGCATGGTGGACTTGAACGACTATATCGACCCCGCCAGCGGCTATCATCTTTGGTCAGCATCCGACATTAACAACCGGGGGCAAATCGTCGCATATGCCAGCCAAGGCCCGGTCTTGCTCAATCCGATTCCGCCGCGTGTGCGCATTAGTCATTCGGCAGATAATACCATGGTAACTTGGGACTCAGCTTGGCCTGGTGTCGTCCTCGAAGCTACCGCAAGCTTGGAAGCAGCGGACTGGCAGCCGGTCGATACCAGCGGGGCGAACGTTCTGGCCTTATCAGCCACGAACACAATGCGCTTTTTCCGGCTGAACCTCGAAGGCATCCGCGGCCTGTGCTGCGCGCCGGAGTGAAACCGTCGCATTTTGAATTACTGGTTAGAATTCTTTGGCTGCAACACTTAGGGGTAAAAGACCAAGTTTTCGGAAGACACGAATGGCACGAAATTACACGAATTCGTGAACATTCGTGCAATTAGTGTCAACTCGGGTTTCTGGCTCTGTTTCTTTCGCGCAGGAACGGTTATTGATCGGGTCTTTCGCAGAATCGCCGCAAGAGTGTTAGCGCCTGCTCCATTCCTTGTTCGGCCCGCGGTGATAGCGATTGGCCGAATTCAAAGCGTTCGCCGGGCACCGTGATCAGCCAGACTGGCGGACATTGCCCATACACGGCCTGTGCCAGCGCCAGCAAATCGCCGGGATGGCTCACGTGTCCGCCGCCACTGCACTGGGTTGCCGATTCAAGCGGACGCGACTGGACTTCCTGCACTTGGAGGGCGGCGCTGGCATCGACAAAAACAACCTGTTGCGCCGCAGCGATGGGTTCGGCCAGTTCCGGGGTCAGTTGATGGACAGCCAACGCCGTTACCGCGGGAAGCTTCCAATCATTCACCAACGCCGCAATCCGTGGCCCGACCGCGTCGTCGCCGCGAATCTCATTGCCGTAACCGATGATCAGGGTGTTGGGCATCGAAGGTTTAACTTCAGACCAGCAGAGGATTGATCACGAATTTCACGAATTCAACGGAATTTTCGGCTCCCAAGCCGGCCAGGTAGGGCGAGACTCCGTCGAGCCCTGACTTTCCGAGGCCTTCCGAACTCCCCGGAAGCGGCAACGCTGGGAAGATCATGGCGTTCGAACATCACAAGATTTTCCTTTGACCGGATTCTTGCTACTGAACGCGCCCAGGGGAAATCAGGGCTCGACAGAGTCTCGCCCTACCAAAGAATGGGTACCGGTGACAGCAGCGCGGGCACACTCGGAGTTTTCATCCGCGCCCTTTTTGGTCCAGTACCGATCCATCCGCCGCGACCAACGCTACTTCGAGCGCCAGACGGCCATCGGCGTGGGTCGAGCAACTCAGACACGGATCGAATGCTCGAATGCCCGCCTCGACGCGGTTCAGCATCGGCTCGGGAATCGTGTTGCCCTGGATATAATGCCGGGCGATCTGCGCCACCGTGCGGTTCATCGCCAGGTTGTTTTGCCCGGTGGCGATGATGAGGTTGACCTTCTGGATCAGCCCGTCTTCGTTGACCTGGTAGTGATGAAACAGCGTACCGCGCGGCGCTTCACTGGCGCCGACGCCTTCGAGTTTGTTGATGCCGGCGTCGGCGCGCAAGCGGTCGGACAACAACTCGGACTGTTCGATCAGGCCCTCAATACGCTCAATGCAGGCGAGGATTTCGATCAATCGCGCATAGTGATACAGAAACGAAGACGTCACCGCGCCCGATCCGAAATGGCGGAACCGCTCCAATTCCTCGTCGGCCAGCGGCGTGCCCATTTCCTTGCAGACATTCAGGCGGGCCAGTGGGCCGACGCGATACATGCCTTGCGGGAAACCCATGGGGCGATAATACGGCGACTTCAGATACGAGTCGGACTGCACCGCCTCGCCGATGTATTCCCGGTATTGGTTGACGTCGATTTCGTCCGCAATCACGTTGCCGCTGGCGTCCACGAACCGCAGAAATCCGTCGTAGTGCTCCCAGGTGCCTTTCTCGTTGGCCAAGCCCATGAACAACGAGGGAAACTTGCCGAACACCTGCATTTCGCGTTCGTGTTTCTTGAGCAGATCCCGAAACAGGGTGAGGGCGTTGCGGGTCGTGCCCAGCGCTTCAGGAAGCCGGGCTTTGATTTGTTGCCGGCCTTCCTCGGTCAGCGGTTCACGCACACCGCCCGGCACTGCCCAGGCCGGATGAATCTTGCGTCCGCCCAAATGCTCGATGATTTCCTGGCCGAACTGGCGCAAGCGAATGCCGCTGCGCGCCAGATCGGGATTGGCGGCAATCAAACCAAACACATTGCGTTGGGCGACGGGCGTTTCCCAGCCCAGGAGGAAGTCCGGCGCGCTCAGGTGAAAGAAACTCAACGCGTGCGATTGGATGATCTGCCCCAGGTTCATCAAGCGGCGCAGTTTCTCGGCCGCTACCGGGATCTTCACTGCCAGGATGGCGTCGCAGGCTTTGGCCGAGGCCAGCAGGTGGCTGACCGGGCAGATGCCGCAAATCCGCGGCGTGATGCTCGGCATTTCCCACAAGGGCCGGCCTTCGCAGAACTTTTCAAAGCCACGGAATTCGACGACGTGAAACTTGGCGTCCGCCACGTTGCCTTCGTCGTCGAGGTGAATGGTGATTTTGGCGTGCCCCTCGATGCGCGTCACCGGATCAATCAAGATTCGTTGTGCCATAAGCAAGAAATTTAGCCAAACTTGATCTGCCCGCGCCGTCAACTCTGGTTCCTTGCCTTCGAGCAGTTGCGTGAGCAGCGCCTTGATGCGGTCGGCGGGCGGCGGGCAGCCGGGCAGGTAGTATTCCACCGGCACCAGATCGTGGACCGGCACCACCCGGTCAATCAACGGCGGCACGATGCCGGGTTCGCAGGGAACCATTGGATTGAGATCGACTCCTTCGAGGTAGGCGCGCTGCAGGACTGGTTCGGCCGGAGCCGAGGATGTTGCGCAGCGCGGTCACGTTGCCCGTCACGGCGCAGTCGCCGAAGGCGATGATCGTCTTCGTCCGCGCGCGGATTTTATGAACCATTTCCACGTGGTCTTCGTTGCAACGGCGCCTTCGATCAGCACCACGTCCACGTTCTTCGGGATATTCCTTCATGTCCACGACCGGGCTGAAAACGACTCTCGGCCTTTGCGGCCAGATCGATCAGCAATTCGTCGAGATCGAGGAACGACATGTGGCAGCCGGAACAACCGCCCAGCCAGACGGTGGCAAGTTTTATACGATCCATTGTTTTTTCTCCCGTGCGGTGACGATGAATTCCAGTTTGTCGCGGTCGCGCTCCATTTCCGCCACGGTGGCGCCCTTTGTAGAACAGCGCGCCGGTCGGGCAGGACATCACGCATTTGCCGCAGGCGGTGCAGGTATCCGACTCGCCCCACGGCTGGTTCAGGTCGGTGATGATCCGCGACTTGGCGCCGCGCCCGGAGACGTTCTTGGTGCCCGCGCCTTCGATGTGCCAGCAGACCCGCACGCAGCGGCGTGCACAGACATGCAGCGGTTGTGGTCCATGCCGAACAAGCGGGTGCGTCATGTCCACGTCCCATTTGCGGAAAGCAGATACTCGTAGCGCACGTGATCCATGCCGTGCGCGTAGGCGAGCGTTTGCAGTTCGCAATGGCCGTTGGCGACGCACACCGCACAGACGTGATTGCGCTCGGCGAACAGCAATTCGAGGATCATCCGGCGGTATTTTCGCAGCCGTTCGCGTAGTCGGTGTGGACCTCCATGCCTTCGGCCACTTTGGTCGTGCAGGCGGGCAGCAGTTTCGGGATGCCGGCGACTTCCACCAGGCACAACCGGCACGCGCCCACGTCATACACGCCTTCGAGATGGCACAGCGTGGGAATCGTGATGCCGGCTTCGCGTCGCCGCTTGGAGAACCGTCTGGTTTTCCTCGGCGCTGATCATGCTTGTCCGTCAATGGTAAGGGTTTTGGCAGCCATAACAATGCTCCTTGCTCGGCAATCAAACGCCGGCCTTGGACGCTGGGGCGGACGCGGTTCCAGCGCCGTTTGGTTTCATGCAGATTCCAGATATTCGTTGCGGAAAAACCGCAGCGTGCTCAGCACGGGATTGGGCGCGGTCTGGCCCAGGCCGCACAGGCTGGTGTTCCGCACCATGTCGCACAGTTCTTCCAGTTTCCCAGGTCGCGCGCGGTGGCCTTGCGTTCGAGAATTTTCGTCAGCAGACTGATGCATCTGCACCGTGCCGGCGCGGCAGGGAATGCACTTGCCGCAGGATTCGTCCATGCAGAACTCCATGAAGAATCGCGCGACATCCACCATGCTGCGTGCGTCTCGTCCATCACGATCATGCCGCCCGAACCCATGATCGAGCCCAGCTTGGCCGAGCGATTCGTAATCCACCGGCGTGTCCAGCGCGTGCGGCGGGAATGCAGCCGCCGGACGGGCCGCCGGTTTGCACGGCCTTGATCTTGCCGCCGTCGGGAGCGCCGCCGCCCATTTCTTCGACGATCTGTGCGCAACGGCGTGCCCATCGGCACTTCGATCAGGCCGGTGTTGGTGATCTTGCCGGCCAGCGCGAAGACTTTCGTGCCCTTGCTCTTCTCGGTGCCGATGCCGGCAAACCAATCCGCGCCCTTGCGGATGATCGGCGGCACATTGGCAAAGGTTTCGACGTTGTTGATCAGCGTCGGGCAGCCCCAACAAACCGCTCTCGGCCGGGAACGGCGGACGCGGCCGCGGCGTGCCGCGCTTGCCCTTCGACCGACACCATCAGCGCCGTTTCCTCGCCGCACACAAACGCGCCGGCGCCGATGCGCATGTCGATGTTGAAATTGAACGGCGATTCGAAAATGCCGCTGCCCAGCAAGCCCCATTTGCTTCGCCTGTTTGATGGCGGTTTGCAGCCGCTCGATGGCCAGCGGATATTCCGCGCGCACGTAAATGAATCCCTGGTCCGCGCCCACCGCGTAGGCCGCGATGGCCATGCCTTCGAGCACGCTGTGCGGATCGCTCTCCAAGCACGCTGCGATCCATGAACGCGCCGGGATCGCCTTCGTCGGCGTTGCAGATGACGTATTTCTGCGCGCTGGGCGTTTTGGCGACCGTGCCCCATTTCAGGCCGGTCGGGATAACCCGCGCCGCCGCGCCCGCGCAAGCCGCTCTTGATGATTGCGTCCACGACATCCGTGCGGCGTCATTTCGCGCAGCACGTCGTGCAAGGCCTGATAACCGTCCGCCGCGATGTAGGATTCGATGCGATCCGGATCGATCACTGCCGCTGTTGGCCAGCACGATGGAAAGTTGATCGGTTGAAGAACGGGTGCATTCGGATCGCCTTGACTGACGTTGCGTCTTGCCGCCTTTGAGCGTGCCGACAATCGACGGCGGCGTTCTCCGGAGTGACCTTCTGCGTAAAGTGACGCCAGTGCGGGTCCACCTGCACCAGCGGGCCCTGGCAGCAGAGCCGCATGCAGCCCACGCCGCGCACTTCGACCTGTCCGCTTCCAGGCCCGCGTCCTGGACCGCCTTCGTCAGTGCGTCCTTGACCGCCCGGAGTTGGACGACATGCAGCCGGCCGCCATGCAACAGCGCAGGGTGAATTTCTTTGCCGGGCGAGTTCTCCTGTTCCTTAATCTTGATCAGATCGTCAAGGACCATGGTCCATCCATCCTTTCACGATGTTCGAGCGCGGATTCCGGCGGTCTGTCGCGGCGTCACCGTGCCGTCATAGACCACCGCCGGGGCGATGCCGCACGCGCCAATGCAGCGGGCGGTCAGCAGGGAAAACTCGTTGTCCGGAGTGGTTTCGCCGGCCTTGATCTTGGCTGTGCTCCTGCAACGGCGGCGATGACCTTGTCCGCGCCTTTCACGTAACAGGCCGTGCCCAGGCAAACGACGCAGGTATGCCGCCCTTCGGTTTGAGGTGAAAGAAATGATAAAATGTAGCGACGCCGTACACCCGGCTGGGCGGCAGCTTCAGTTGGTGGGCGACGAACAGCAGCAGGTCGTCTGTCCAGAAAACCAAACAACTCCTGCGCCTTGTGCAGCACCTCGATCAGCGCGTCCTGCCGGAATTGGTGGCTTTTGATTTGCGCTTCAAGAATCTTGAAACGCTTGTCACCCGGATCCCGGGGAGCCGAGGCCGTCTTCCGTTTCGATCTGACAATGGTCGCAATCATATCTATTCGAATGGCGTCCGCGTCTGTGGTCGGGCATGGGATGGGTCCACCATTCCTCAAAAAATCAACTGGGATCAATCTGCGGTCCCCGCGTTTTGGCGACTCCACCTATCTTGTTATTTGTTGCGCATCATTTGGCAGGTCATCGAATGAGCGGCTCGAAGCGGTAACGGGGGGGCAGCGGCGGACGCTGTTTTTGATACGCTCCAAAAGGAATTGCCGGAAGACGAATGACCAATAGCCAATGCCCAAGGACCAGAGAATGACCAAGGCCCAAGCACCAATTAACTCCGCTGTCAATGCGTCCGGGGGGGGCTCAAAACTTGGTTGGCGGCCAATACCGAACGTAAGCCATCAGCAAGCCCGGCGGTTAGCGCCCCCGATAGTATTCTTCGGCGAACCTTGCCGCGTTTGAATTGCCAGGCTGGGGCGCCGGTTCGCCATAAGCGGGCTATTGATCCGGCGGACAAATTCTGAAACGCTCGGGCCGCAATGACAAATTGTGCAACAAACGACCGCTCGGAACGACTTTGATTTATGCGCCACGCCCCAATTGACTCGAAGCTCTTTGTGACCAACCGTGACCGGCTCAGGATGCTGCTGCCGGAGAAATCGCTCGCCGTCGTCAACGCGAATGACGTTCTGCCCACCAACGCCGACGGGACGCTGGTCATGCAGCCCAATACCGATTTGTTTTACCTGACCGGCCTCGAGCAGGAGGAAAGCATTCTCGTGTTGGCGCCCGACGCGTTCGATGAGAAGCAGCGGGAGATCCTCTTTTTGCGCGAACCCAACGAGCAGCTTAAAACCTGGGAAGGCCACAAGCTTTCCCGGGCCGAGGCCACGAAAATTTCCGGCATCAAACAGGTGAAATGGCTGTCCGAGTTCCGGGCGGAATTCCACAGGCTGATGTGCGAAATGGAGCAGGTCTGGCTCAATAGCAACGAGCACAAGCGGGCGGTGGTCGAAGTCGAAACCCGCGACGCCCGGTTCGTGCGCGAAGTGCAGGCACGCTATCCGCTGCACCAATACCGCCGGCTGGCGCGGTTGTTGCACCCGTTGCGCGTCGTCAAGTCGGAGGCGGAAGTAAAGCTCATCCGTCAGGCTTGTGCCATCACGCGGAAGTCGTTCCGGCGGGTTTTGAAGTTTGTCAAACCCGGCGTCAACGAATGCGAAGTCGAAGCCGAGTTCGCCCATGAATATGTCCGCAATCGGGCCCGATTCGCCTACAATCCCATCGTGGCCGCCGGCGCCAACGCCTGCGTGCTGCACTACCTGCAAAACGATCAGCCCTGTCGCAACGGCGACCTGCTGTTGCTCGACGTGGCGGCCGGTTATGCGAATTACAACTCGGATCTCACGCGCACCATTCCCGTGAACGGACGGTTCACCCGCCGCCAGCGCCAGGTCTATAACGCCGTGCTGCGGGTGCTGCGGGCAATGATCAAGGCCACGGTTCCCGGCAAGCTGCACCGCGATTGGCAGAAGGAAGCCGAGGCGCTCATCCAAGAAGAACTGCTGCAACTCGGCCTGTTGAAGCCGCGCGACGTCAAGAAGCAGGATCCCGACAAACCGGCGCTCAAGAAATATTTCATGCACGGTCTGGGACATCCGCTGGGTTTGGACGTTCACGATGTGGGCTTCTTGGAACAACCCTTTGCGCCGGGCTGGGTGCTGACGGTCGAGCCGGGCATTTATATTCCGGAGGAAGGATTGGGCGTGCGCTTGGAAAACGACGTGCTGATCACGGAAAACGGTCCCGTGGACTTGATGGCGGACATCCCCATCGAAGCCGACGAAATCGAAGCGCTCATGAATCGCCGCCGTTGATCTTCATCGTCCTATGAAACCGCACTGGCAAGATGTTTTCCCGGCGATCACCACGCAAATGCACCTGGACGGTTCGTTGGATCTCGACGCCACAGCTCGGCATGCGGACGCGCTCATCGAATCCGGCGTGGCCGGACTTGTTTTTCTCGGTTCGCTCGGTGAGAACCAGGCGCTAGCGACCGAGGAGAAACACTTGGTCATGGAAGCGATGGTGAAGGCGGTGAATGGCCGGGTGTCGGTCCTGAGCGGTGTCGCCGAAACCAGCACCACCGCAGCTTGCCGTTACGTGCGTGAAGGAGAAAAACTTGGGCTCGACGGATTCATGGTCATGCCGCCCATGCTCTACAAAGGCGACCCGCGGGAAGCCATGGCGCATTTCCGGGCGGTGGCGAAAGCGACCGGGTTGCCAATCATGATCTACAATAATCCGATCAGCTATGCCAACGATCTCACCTCGGATATGTTCGCGGAGTTGGCCGACCAGAAGAATTTTGTCGCGGTCAAGGAAAGCTCGGGCGACCCCCGGCGCATCACCGATCTGCGGAACGTCTGCGGCGATCGCTACGCCATTTTTACCGGTGTGGATGATTTGGCGTTGGAGGCTTCGATCCTGGGCTTGGACGGCTGGGTGGCGGGCGCGGGAATCGCGTTTCCGAAGGAGAACCAGTATTTTTGGGAACTGACCCGGCGCGGCGATTGGAAGCAGGCGCGCGAGTTTTACCGGTGGTTTACTCCGTTGTTGCATCTGGATGTTCATCCCAAGTTTGTCCAATACATCAAGCTGGCCGTCCAGGAATGCGGCTTGGGTGTGGAGTGGGTGCGCGCGCCGCGTTTGCCGTTGGTGGGCGCGGAACGGAAGGGCGTTTTGAAAATCATTCACCACGGGATGGCCCATCGGCCTAAACTGACCAAGGCGCGAGCTTCAAAGTCGGTGAACAACTGAACGGGCGGCAAACCAGGTCTATGAATTACGAACGGATCCAAGTAGCCCCGCATTGCCGAAACGAACGAAGTGAAATTTGAGGTTCTTCGTGCTCATGAGTGCTTAAGAAGGAATTTATGCGACGTATTCATGTCATCGATTCCCACACTGCCGGCGAGCCGACGCGCGTGGTGGTTGACGGGGGCCCGGATCTTGGGCGTGGCCCATTGAGTGACCGGTTGCTCCGATTTCGCGACCAGCACGACCGTTTCCGCTCCGCTATTGTCAATGAGCCCCGCGGTTCGGATGTGCTGGTCGGCGCGTTGCTGGTTGAACCGTCCAATTCATCCTGCGCGGCTGGCGTGATCTTCTTCAACAATGTGGGCTATCTGGGCATGTGCGGCCATGGCACCATCGGGTTGGTGGTCACGCTGGCTCGCCTGGGCCGGATTGGGGCCGGGGAGCACCGCCTCGAAACGCCGGTGGGCATTGTCAAGGCGACCCTCCATCCTGACGGCACAGTGTCCGTCGAGAATGTTCCGAGCTTCCGCCGCGCCAAAGCAGTCGAAGTTGAATTGCCAGGCGTCGGGCGAATTACCGGCGACGTGGCGTATGGGGGCAATTGGTTCTATTTGGCGGAGCACCATGGGCAGGAACTGGAGTTGTCGAATGTCGAACGGTTGACCGAATTTGCCTGGCGCCTTCGTCAAGCGGTCAACGCGCAGGGATTCCCCGAAGTGGACCACGTCGAACTGTTCGGGGCTCCGCGCCAATCGTCCGCTCATTCGCGCAACTTTGTGCTTTGTCCGGGCAAGGCCTACGACCGTTCGCCGTGTGGCACGGGCACCAGTGCCAAACTGGCTTGCCTGGCGGCCGACGGCAAATTGGCGGAAGGCGAACCGTGGGTTCAAGAAAGCATTCTGGGCAGCACCTTCGCCGGCCAGTTCCGTTGGGAAGACCGCGTTGAGGGGACGGTGGTGCCCACGATCACTGGCGCTGCTTTCGTGACCGGCGAAGCGACCTTATTGCTGGATGAGAACGATCCCTTCAGTTGGGGCATTCGGCATTGAACTCGGGGCTGCGCTTTCATGGCCAAATCCATCCTCATCATCGGTGGCGGCGTGATCGGTTTGTGTACGGCGTATTACGCCGCCCGCAAAGGACATCGGGTGACGGTGCTCGAACGACATCGCGAATCGCGGGACGGTTGCTCCTTCGGTAACGCCGGCATGGTGGTGCCCAGCCATTTCATTCCGCTGGCGGCGCCGGGCATGGTCCGAATGGGATTACGAATGATGCGGCAACCGGAAGGCCCGTTCTATATCAAGCCACGGCTGGATTGGGGCTTGTTCCGCTGGGGCTGGAATTTTTGGCGAGCTTCGACGGCTGAACGCGTGCAACAAGCCGCGCCATTGCTGCGCGATTTGCACCTGGCCAGCCGGGCGGCTTATGTGGAACTGGCGGCCTTGCCGGGAATGGACTTCGGCCTGATGCAAAAGGGTTTGTTGATGCTCTGCCAAACGCAACACGCGCTGGACGAAGAAACCCGGACTGCGGAATTTGCGCGCCGTTTGGGATTGGAAGCCAAAGTGCTCGATCCGGAAGCAACCGCCGCGCTCGATCCGCAAGTGCGAATGGACATCCGGGGAAGTGTCTATTACCCCCAGGATTGCTACCTGTCGCCCGAGCGGTTAATGGCTGGATTGAAGCGCCAGCTTGACCAATTGGGCGTTACGTTCGCTTGGGAAACAGCGGTCACCAGATGGCGAACCTTGGGCAACCGGGTCGAAGCAGTTCAGACCGATCAGGGCGACTTCAGCGCGGATGAATACGTGCTTTGTGGTGGCGTCTGGTCTTCCGCAATAGCGCAGCAATTGTCACTTCATCTTCCGATGCAGGCGGGCAAAGGTTACAGTCTGACGTTGCCATGCCCGCGTCAGCTTCCGCAGATTTGCGCGATCCTCGTGGAAGCGCGCGTGGCGGTGACCCCGATGGGCCAAGCACTGCGATTTGGGGGTACGATGGAACTCGCCGGATTGGACGAATCGATCAATGCGCGCCGGGTGCAAGGAATCATCAAGTCCGTCACGCAATACTACCCCGACTTCCGGCTTGAGGATTTTAAGAATGTTCCACCGTGGAGCGGCTTACGTCCCTGTTCCCCGGATGGCCTGCCTTACCTTGGACGATGTTCCCGCTATGCTAATCTCTCCGTGGCGACCGGGCACGCAATGATGGGCATCAGCTTGGGACCGATTACCGGGAAGTTGCTGGCTGATCTCCTGTCTGGTGAACCACCAGCCATGGACCTGCGTCTGCTCAGCCCGGAGCGATACGCATAGCACGGGTTGCCCCAACGTGCTGCCGGCATCTTGCCGGCAAATCGGAAGCAAGAGTGCGCCCCGGACCGGAACGGACCTTCGAGCGTGCCGTTTACGTTCATTTCTGCCAGCGGGACGCCGGCAGTACGTTGTCCCAGCGTGCTGCCGGCATCTTGCCGGCAGATCGGAAGCAAGAGTGCGCCCCGGACCGGAACGGACCTTCGAGCGTGCCGTTCACGTTCATTTCTGCCAGCGGGACGCCGGCAGTACGTTGTCCCAGCGTGCTGCCGGCATCTTGCCGGCAGATCGGAAGCAAGAATGCGCCCCGGACAGGAACGGACCTTCGAGTGTGCCGTTCACGTTCGATTCTGCCGGCGGGACGCCGACAGCACGTTGTCCCAGCGTGCTGCCGGCATCTTGCCGGCAGATCGGAAGCAAGAATGCGTTCCGGACCGAAACGGACCTTCGAGTGTGCCGTTCACGTTCGATTCTGCCGGCGGGACGCCGACAGCACGTTGTCCCAGCGTGTTGCCGGCATCTTGCCGGCAGATTTGGAACGGACCGATCGAACTTGAGCCCTCCAGAAATTACCACCCCACACGTGCTTCCGTTTCTGCCGGCGGGACGCCGGCAGCACGTTGTTCGACGGTCAGCTTTCCAGCACGGCCACGGCGGCGGCGTAGCTCTCCGTGTGGCTCAGGCTGAGATGCACCATGCGGCCGCCACGTTTTTGCAGGAGCACTTGCCCGCCGTCGTGCAGGATGACGAAGGGTTCGCCGCTTTGGTGGCGCGACACCTCCATGTCCTGCCAACCGAGTTGTTCGCCAATCCCGGTGCCAAACGCCTTGGAGATGGCTTCCTTGGCAGCGAAGCGGGCCGCCAGGAACGGGGCGGGGCGTCGGTGGCGGAGAGAATACGCAATTTCGTCCGGACGGAGGATGCGCTTCAAAAAGCGGTCACCGAATTTCTCGTGGGCCTGCTGAATCCGCGCGACCTCGATGATATCAATGCCGGTTCCCAGAATCATGGCGAGGTGGGCTGAGGTCGGGCCATTGAACGCACATCGGTTTAGGGCTAACCGTGATAATCTTTCAACAGCCGGAGCATCTCCTTGACCGCTGGTTTGAGGCCAACGAAGACCGCTCGGCTGACGATGCTGTGGCCGATGTTCAGTTCCACCAGATGGGGCACCTCGAACAGCACGGGCACATTTTCATAATTCAATCCGTGGCCGGCGTTCACGCGGAGTCCTAATTCATGAGCCTGTTCGGCGGCCTGGAGCAACCGTCGCAGTTCCCGCCGCCTTTCCGTTCGACGCGGGAACGCTTCGGCAAACGCCCCGGTGTGCAACTCAATGAACTGTGCCCCGATTTTCGCCGCCGCTTCCACTTGGCGCGAGTCCGGCGCAATGAACAGGCTCACGTCGATCCCGGCCTCGTTCAAACGCCCGCAGGTCACGGCCAAGGACCGCCATTTCCGGGCGGCATCCAAACCGCCTTCGGTGGTGACTTCGAGGCGCCGTTCCGGAACGATGCAAACGATGTCGGGTTTGAGTTGGAGGGCAATGGCCACGATTTCCGGGTGGTTGGCCATTTCCAGGTTCAGCCGGGTCCGGATGGTTTTGCGCAAGGCCCAGACATCGCGGTCCTGGATGTGCCGACGATCCTCGCGCAAATGGGCGGTGATGCCGTGGGCGCCGGCAGTTTCGCAAAGACGCGCGGCAGCGACCGGATCAGGTTCGCCGGTGGTGCGGCCGCGGTAGCGAGCTTCCCGCACTGTGGCCACGTGGTCGATGTTGATGCCGAGCTTCACCGTTTCCGTGCTTTGGGCGCTCTGGGCGCAGTGCGAGGAAAGGTTCGGGGGGCCGATTTTTTGGGCGCGGTTACGCGGTTGGTCAGCGACGTCAATGGCGGAGGCAATTCGAACTTCACCGGAAAACCCGGCGAGTTGAGCCATTGGGCGAGGGTGGCAATTTCAAAGGCTGTCAATCCCAGTTTGGATTTGCGGACCAACGAGGCTTCTTGATCGCCGGTCCGGGTGATTTCGGTTACGGTGTTTCCCAGCAATGGGGCCGCTGCCATGATCCACCGGAATGAAGTCGCATTGGTCGATTGGATCATGCGTCTCTTCGCGATGTCGATCAGTTGCCACATCCGATTCATTTGCGGCAGCCGTTCGGAAGTCAGTTCCCAATCGTAGTACATGAGATCTTTGCGTCCGAAGATTTGCGCGAACAATGCGGGCGGTACCGGTTTGATCTTGGGCGGGATGGGAAAAAAGCAGCCCAACAGGTAGTCTTGGTTCGCTTCGCGCAAGGGCGACAGGCTCGGCACTACAAAGGGAGCAGCCTGCCACGCGAGGGCGTTGCGGTTGCTGATCCAAAAGAACTTTCCCACCGCAATGGCCGGGTGATTCATTGCGAACGGCGGCAACGTGCGGGCCAGCTTCTCCATGGTGTTCGTGGCGTTGGCTACCGGGATGGTGGCGCACGTTTGCACGTGCGGATTACTTTGCCCCCAAAGACAAATCTGGTTGGGCAGTGGATCCAGCCCCAGCGTATCAATGCCTTTGACACGCTTCAGCAACGGCGCCAATCCCTGGGCCACCGTAAAGCTGATGAGCGGTTCACCAATGACGTTGGTGGGAATAAGCCAACGCTCCGGCTTCCCCGCGAACTTTGCCGGATAGTGCAATTGCGCCGTCATCCGCAGGTTGCCATCGCGGCCGGTGACTTCTCCATCGGCGGCGGGCACGTCCAGCATCGCCAGCGCCGGGCAGCGGCTGCGGAGCGCCGGAAAATCGATCCGCACTTCCAGCCAGTTATCTTTCAACGCTGACGCGGGTTGTCCGGACCTAACAACCTCTGCCACCCAGGCCGGAAGCAACGTTAGCCGCTCATGGGCCAGTCCCAGCACTACCCAGTTCCGTACCCGCACAATCTGGAATATCGCAGCCGTAGTCGCGTTCTTCGCTTCCCAGCCGGATGCATCGCTGACCTTGATCACGCTGGGCGCGGAGAGCTTCCAACTGCGAACGATCCTGGCCAGATTGGTGTTCCACAGACCAGCGCGGGCGTCGTCGAGTTGAAGGGCCAACGCGGCTTCCAGATGGCCGTCCGCCAGGCGCACTTCGCACACCGATTCGGCCGACAGAAAGTCGTCCAGCAACGGCCGCCACAACGCCGGTTGGTCTTGCGCGCCCGCGGGCAACTGCGCGTGCCAGGCGGTGAACGGAGCCTGCGCCACTTTGCCGAGTACTTCTGTTCGCAGGGCCGCTGTCTCGGGAAGCGCAGCCACTTGCTTCAACGTGGTGGCATTGGGATCCTGCAAGATGTGAGTTGTGCCGGCGTAATGATGCCAGTACAGCGCGTCCGCATGTGGTGATTCGGCGTAGCCGGAAACACAAACCAGTGCCAGGACCAAAGCCGCCATTAATTGTGTGCCAACAACGAGTGGTTTCATCGTGCCGGAGTTAGATGCCAGACAAAGCATTATTTGGCAAATGCAATAACGGTCATGGTCCGGGGAGCTGGCGCGCGGTCCGCACCAACGTTGAAGAATCGAACCTGATTGACGCCGAGAAATCCCCTTTACCTCCTGCCCCGCGCGCCGACGGTGGTTCAGGGGTTCCTCCGTCTGGGCGGTGAGGGTTTTACAAGAAAAGGCAAAACACCGGCAAAACGCGGTGGGGTCCACCTCGGGTTCGGTGACTGAGGTGGGCGCTGCCTCATTACATCGGCGGCTACCGCGCGCTCGAAAGACCCAAGCTAAGCCGTTTTCCTAATCCGCGGTAGCATTGGGATCGGATAGCTCGACGCGAGATTCTGTGGCAAGTTCAATCGGCTTCGTGACGAATCTGTAATGCGGCAGAAATCATTACGTAACGAGCTGGCAGTATTTTGCGGCGCTTGCTTGGCAATGTGGATAACGTGGTAAACAATGCTTTCGACACTCAGAATATGAAAATGACGAGACGGTTTCTGATTCCGGTTTCGCTGGTGGGCGTGGTGGCGGCGCTGGTGGCGGCCAATTGGGCCATGCGGGCGGACCTGGCTTCCACCTCCAATTCCACGGAAGGCAACATCGCCAAGTTGACGGCGGGCTTGTTGGAGCATTCCCAGTTTGCGCACCATCCCCTCGATGCGGAGTTGGCCGGCAAATTCCTGGACCGTTATCTCGACGCCCTGGACGGCATGCATTTGCTATTTCTCCAGTCTGACCTCGAAGCCTTTGCGCCGTACCGGGCGCGGTTGGCTAAACTGACGCGGGAAGAAGGCGATGTCAGTCCGGCGCACGTGATTTTTCAGCGCTATCTCGAACGTCTCGGGCAGCAAGTGGCTTATGCGACCAACCTGTTGCACACGGCGAAATTCGATTTTACCGGCAATGACTCGGTGGTCATTGACCGGGAAAAGGTTCCCCGCCCGAGCGACCTGGCCACGGCCCGAAAAATCTGGCGCGGACGCGTGCGTAATGAATATCTCCAGGAGCAACTCAGCGGGAAATCCCGGGACGAGATCGTGCAGACCCTGACGCGGCGCTATACCCGCCTGCTCCAGATGATGAAGAAGTTTTCCAAGGATGAGGTGCTGGAGGTATATCTCGACGCCCTGGCCCATGTCTATGACCCCCACTCGAATTATTTCAACCACGAGCAGTTGGACAGTTTTTCCATTTCCATGAACCTGTCGCTGTCTGGAATTGGCGCCACACTGCAATCCAAGGACGGCTATTGCACCATCCTTTCGCTGGTCCCGGGTGGTCCGGCGGCCAAGAGCGGCAAGCTCCATCCCAACGACCGGATCGTGGCCGTCGCCCAACCCGATCAAGCGGCTGTGGATATCGTGGACATGCCGCTGCCACAAGTGGTGGAATTGATTCGCGGCCCCAAAGGAACGTCGGTGAAATTGACGCTTATTCCCGCCGACGCAGCCGATGATTCGGTGCGCAAGAACATTACCCTGGTGCGCGACGAAGTCAGCCTCGAAGAACAACGCGCCAAAGCCCGGGTGCTGGACCTACCCGACGGCAAGGATCAAACCGTGCGCATCGGGGTAATCGATCTCCCCTCATTCTACGGAGAATTCACTGGCAAACGCAGCAGCGAGAGCGCCAGTGCCACGAAAGATGTCAGCACCTTGCTCCGCAAACTGAAGGAACTGAACGTGAAAGGCATGGTCCTCGACTTGCGGCGCAATGGCGGAGGTTCCCTGGAGGAAGCCATCAGCCTCACCGGCCTGTTTATTCGCCAGGGTCCGGTCGTGCAGACTCGGGATCCGTCGGGCCACGTGGACGTGGATGACGACCCGGATGCCGCGGCTCAGTACCGACGGGCCACTGGTGGTGCTGACCAGTCGGCTTACTGCTTCCGCCTCGGAGATTCTGGCCGGCGCGTTGCAGGATTACGGACGGGCACTCATTGTCGGGGATTCCTCGACGTTTGGCAAAGGCACCGTGCAATCGGTAATCCAACTGGCACCGCTGATGCGCCGCTATGGCATCAAGTATGACTATGATCCTGGCGCCCTGTCGGTGACCATCCGCAAGTTCTACCGTCCTGGAGGCGCCTCCACGCAGCGCAAGGGTGTCGTTCCGGGAATTGTGCTCCCGTCGCTAACGGACAATCCTGAATTCGGCGAAGGAGCAATGAAGAATCCACTGCCATGGGACAGCGTGCCGCCCGCCAAGTTTTCCGAGGTGGACCGCGTGCAGCCGTATCTCGAGACGTTGCAATCGAAATCAGCCGCACGGGTGCAGGGCAATTCCGGATTCGCGGCCCTGGAAAAAGCAATCGCGCTGATTAAGAAGCGGGAAGCCGAGACGACCGTCTCGCTCAACGAAGCCACGCGGAAGGCGGAAAAGAAGAAGACGCAGGCAGATGAAGACCAGTGGGACAAGCAAATGGCAAAGCAACTCGAAGGCGCGCCCACCGAATACGAGATCACCGTAAAAAACGCCGATCAACCCGGTTTGCCGACCCCAGTGGACAAATCGGCGAAGCATGACCAAACGACCTCCAAGGACGAAAGCGATTCCGCCGACACCAGCAACACGGCGACATTGGCCGGGGATTTGATCCTCCAGGAAACGCAACGCATCCTGGTCGATTACCTTCATCTGCTAACGAAGGGATCCCCGCCAACCACGATCACGGTGGCTCGATAAGTAGATATCCGTATTGCCACAGTAATCCGTGCGACGCTTCAATGCGGTTCGCGAACCTCGCGTCAGTGTTTGGAGCGTGGAGCTTGGTTACGCTTTCGACGAACACAGCACCTCCAAAAGGCAGCAAGCAGTGCCCGCAGCCGCCTGGTTCCCCCCTCCCCAATCGAAAGCGCCGGCAAGCCGGGCGCACTCCAAACGCTGGCGCGACTTTCCCGCTGGTCTTGTCAGACGCCGCGAAACGGTTGGGCCGCGGGGAGCTTGGTCCCCGTCTATTTCGTCGGCAAGGCCTCTTTGGTCGCCTGCTGGAGCGTGTCCAGTTCGGCGCGCAGTTCGTCTTTGACTTTGCGGGTCATGCGGTCAATGAACAGGATGCCGTTCAGGTGATCCACTTCGTGTTGCACCGCGCGCGACAGCAATCCGCCCGCTTGGAATTGCACCGGTTCGCCCCGCGCATTCATCGCCGTGACCTCCACCGAATGGGGACGGGTGATGTCGGCGTAGATCTCGGGAAAACTCAAGCACCCTTCCGGACCGGTGGCGGGATCGCCGACCGGTTTGATCTCCGGGTTGATCAAGACCAGCGGCATGAAGGCATGCACGTCGGCGGGCTGCCCATTCAGGTCCAGCGTGGACGGCCGGTCGGTGACACCCCGCACGTCGATCACGGTCAGTTGCAACGCGCGCCCCACCTGCTGAGCGGCCAGGCCGATGCCGGCGGCAGCATGCATCGTTTCAAACATGTCCTCCACAAGTTGGCTGATCTCCGGGGTAATGGTTTCGACGCGGGCTCCTTTTTGCCGCAACACCGGGTGGCCATATTTGACGATGGGCAGAATCACTTGGCGCGTTGAAAGGTTGAACGGTTTAAGAGTCGCAGCGGCAAAACGTTGAAGGAGGGGTGACAGCCTGCGGTAATGACCGTCAGGACCAGCCAGGGCTTCCGCGATTGGAGGTTGGAACGTCTCCGCTTCACGCCGTTCATGAAGTGGGCCACTTCTGCATCATCCCCACCAGGTCTTTGACACTTGGGCTTTGCGCATGGCGGACGTAAAAGCCACTGGTGGCCACGCCGCACAGCAAACTGTCTTCGTTGCCCAAGCCCAGCAACTTGCCCAGACAGAACCCGGAATTGAAATGGTCGCCCGCGCCCGTCGTAATCAGCGGCTGCGGCTCGTAGGGGCCGTCCACCATCGCCGATCCTGCTTTGGAAACGGACAGGGCGTAGGCCGTCGGATGCACCAACACGGTGCTCACCGGCACATGCTTTTGAATCGCCTGAGCCAAGCCCACCAACCCATCGCGATCCCGAACGCTGGTGTCGAGGTCCAACACCTTGCCCACTTCGTAAGCTTCCTTCTCGTTCAGCCCCAGTACCACTTCGAAATACTTTTCAAATTGGGCAATCAATTCCAACGCCCGCAGAATGTCCTTTGGCGTGCGCTTTTCCGGATCGCACAAATCGAAGAAAATAATGCGCCGCGTGCCGTTCAGCGTCGGGCAAACCTCACGGAGCACGGCCGTCCACACGTCGCTCATGTAGGGGAGCATCGTCCAGTTGACAAACGCCACGAGGTCCGCGCTGCTGAACTTGGCCGCAAACTTGTCGCCGCCAAAACGGGACTGAATGTTTTCCCAGGTCACCTGTTTCAAGTACTGGTGCTTCCCGAGCATGACTTTGCCATCCTCGAATTCCAGGGCATCAGTGTAACCTGGTTCGGCAATCGAAACGACCTCCGCCCGTTTGGCAAAATCGCCGAAAACCGGGTGTAAATTCGGATAGCCCAGGTTGCCCAGGTAAGTCACCTGCAAATCGAAGCTGGCCAGGGCATTGGCCATGATGGGGCCATTGCCGCCCAGTTTAGTCAGTTTGTTCACCAATTCGATATTGGTGCTCTTGCCCGCCGCCGCAGCCAATCGTTCCGCCAACCGGGCAATGGTGGGCATGCGCGTGTACGATTCGGCACTCTCGCGCTTGTCCACCACGTGCATAATCTGGTCCACAAACCCATCCAGACCGATAAAGGCCTTCAACTGCGGGGTACGTTCGCCGGCGCCGGCCAGTTTGGCCGCGCACTGTTCGCGTATCACGTTCGGTTCAGTCATGATTTTGGTCTTATCTAAAACGTTCCGGCATCCTACGTCGGCGCCAGAAACTGTGAAGATTGCCCTGTTTTTCCGCACAACTCAATGAAAAATTAGCCGAGCAATGAAGCCCCGAAAAGTCCTGGCGACGGTTTCAATCAACCCGCACGCCGACAATCTCCAGCAAACGCTCCAGTTCCTCGTCGCTGAAAAACCGAATCTCCAACGCGCCTTTGCCCTGGCGATAGCGCAGTTGCACCTTCGTGCCCAAACGTTCCTGCAATTTGTTTTCCAAGTCGGTGACATAAGCATCCGGGTCCGCGTTGAGGTTGCGCGTTCCCGCTCGGATCGTCCCGCCGGACTGGGGCTTGTTCAAGAGACGGTCCACCAACTCCTCGGTCTTCCGCACGTTGAGCCCCTGTTTGATGATCCGCTCGGCGGCCAGCTTTTGGATCAACGGCTCGTCCAAGCCCAGAATCACCTTGGCATGGCCGACCGACAACCGGCCCTCGCGCAGATAGCCTTGGAGCTCCGGGTCCAGCTTCAGCAACCGCAAGGCATTGGCCACCACCGCCCGGCTTTTGCCGACCTTCACCGCCACGTCCTCCTGCCGCAATTGAAACTGCCGGATCAATTCCTCATAGCCCTGGGCTTCTTCGATGGGATTGAGATTCTCGCGTTGGAGGTTTTCGATCAGCGCCATCTCCAACACTTCGCGGTCGTCGGCTTCGCGGATAATGACCGGCACCTCGGCCAGTCCGGCCATTTGCGCGGCGCGCCAGCGGCGTTCCCCCGCAATCAGTTCGTAACAACCATCCCGCTCGCGCACCAGCAATGGCTGAATGATGCCCTGGCCCTTGATGGAATCAGCCAACTCCCGCAAGGCTTCGGGAGCAAACTCTTTCCGCGGCTGAAACGGGCAGGCGCGAATCCGCGCCAAGGCCACCCGCTGCACCCGCTCGCCGGTTTCCTCAACGGCGCCAGCGGCGGTCAAGCTTGATGGGGTCACAGCCGCGGGCGTTTTCGAATTCGGGGAATTCCCCCCCAACAACGCCCCCAGTCCGCGACCTAAAGGTGATTTGGACATCCCCGAAAGATAGAAGGCAAGGGGAAGCACTTGAAAGGCAAAAAGTGGCTGAGTTGGAATTTCAACGGATTGCTCTAAGTTAAGCCGGTGAACGAAAACAGCCAACCCAGCTTTGATCCGAACCCGAACCAATCGCCAACGCCGCGCGACGGAGACAAATCGGCCCAGAAATCCGCCACCAGACACGGAGAACCACCCGCGATGAGAACTGCCCAGAATGTGGTTGAAGAATCGTCCGAACGGGGAGGCGACAGGTTCGGAGTCCCACCTTTAGGCGGCACGGTGTCCAAACCGCCTGAAGGCGGGACTTCAAACGAGAAGCTTCAATCAGGTCCTCAACTACACACCAATCCCAGGGAGGCAGAAGCGCAAGAAGCCGGCTTCCACGCCTATCTGGGGTGCTTCAATGACCAACGGTTTTTCGAAGCCCACGACGTGCTGGAAAGCCTTTGGTTGCCGCGGCGAACTTGGCCCATCGGTCCGTGTTACAAGGGGTTCATTCAATTGGCCGGCGCGTTCGTGCATCTCCAGCGGCATTGTGAAAAATATCCCCGGTTGCGTCCGGCGGCCGCGTTGTTGAAACTCGCCCAGTCAAACCTCGAACCCTTTCAAAACCGCGCCGACCGACTGCCGATAGCAGAAGCCCTTACGATCATCCAGCAGTGGCTTGGCCTTTTGGAACTTCATGGCCCCGCCACCAATCCGTTGGACAGTATCAAGCCGCCCCGATTGCTACGTCGCCATCGAGCCGAAGATGAGACGAGGGTGAATGACCAATGACCAATGACCAATGACCAGAGAATGACCAAGCCCCAGGCCTCGATAGTGGCAGAGCGCACTGCTCCAAGATAACGGCGCGAGGCATTGCGCGGCCTGTTGTGGGCCTTGGGCACTTGGGGCTTCTCTGAACATTGGTCATTGGACAATTGGTCATTTTCCCCGCCTTGCCAAATGGTTGTTTTTTGCTGGCTCCCAACCCTCCGCCTGCGGTAACACGGTTGGCATCATGAACGATTTGGAATCCGCCGCCACGGGCCCAAGAGTCCCGCGCCGACTCTGGGACATTCGATTGAACCGCCGGGAAGCATTGGAGCGTATCAGTGCGGGCACCCTGTTGGCGCTGGGACTATGGCCGGGAGCTTGGGCGGGCCGGGCCAAAGACGGCGCGCGGACCTTTCGTTTCATCGCCGTCAATGACACCCATTACATGAGCCAGGAATGCGGCGTCTGGCTCGAAGGGGTGGTTCGGAAAATGAAGGCCGAACAACCCGAGTTTTGTCTGTTGTCCGGCGACTTGACCGAACACGGCCGCCGCGAGGACTTGGCCGCCGTTCGCGATGTCTTTGGCGCGTTGGGCGTGCCTACGTACGTGCAGATCGGCAATCATGATTATTGCAGCGATGTCTCCGAATTCGAAATCCTGGAAGCCGTCCCGCCTCGGCGCACACCGCGGGATGAGCGTCCGCCGGCGCCGATCAAATACGTCCGCAAGCCAAGCCCGCTTTATGCGCCGGGCAACCGCCAGTTCTACGAGGAACTGTTTCCGAACCGTTTGAATTATTGGTTCGCGCACAGCGGCTGGCAATTTGTGGGATTGGATTCCAGCGAAGGGCGCTTCTACCAGGGCACCGACATCCAACCGCACACATTGCGCTGGGTGGATGAACATCGCCACGAATTGGACCCGCACCAGCCGACCGTGATTTTCACTCATTTCCCGTTGGGGCCGCGGGTCACTTATCGGCCCGCCAACGCCGACGCCTTGCTCGATCGGTTCCGGGCCTACAATCTGCGCGCGGTGTTCAGCGGTCATTTTCACGGCTTCACTGAACGGCATCTGGGCGAAACCACTCTGACCACCGACAAATGCTGTGCCCTCAAACGCTCCAACCACGACGGCACCAAAGAAAAGGGATTCTTTGTGTGCGAAGCGGGCGATGGCCAGATACGTCGTCGGTTCGTCGAATGCCCGATCCCGTAAGCCGGAACGATTCAGTTGGAGTGGCTGCGTTCGTGAGAACGCGGCTGACTGGCGCCGTGAACCGCCTGCTCGAGGCGAATGCAATCCGGTCTCTTTTCGGTGACTGGCGGGACGTTGGCGTTGGCGCAGTGTCTCCCTTTAAAATCAGCCGCGTTCTCACGAACGCAGCCACGGTTATTGAATTGTCACGGCCAGGCAAACCGGTTTTCACAGCACGCCAAATTTAGGGTTGCGCAATTCAAATGCATATTTTAAGTATTGTCCTATAATTGTGATGCGCGATGCGACAGCGAATTGACGGAATTGAAACGCGGAAGCGGATTTTGGAAGCCGCCAGCCGGGTGTTCGCGGACAAAGGATTCCGCGAGGCCACGGTGGCGGAGATTTGCGAGCGAGCCCAGGCGAATATTGCCTCCGTCAATTACCATTTCCGGGACAAGGAGTCCCTGTATGTTGAGGTTTGGAAACACGCCGCGGCGTTGGCGAACGAATTGTATCCCATCGATGGCGGCGTTCCCGCGGACGCCCCCGCGGAACAACGGTTTCGCGGACATCAGCACGCGTTGCTGAAGCGGGTGACCGACCAGGGACGGTTGGGTGACTTCCATCGGTTGCGCACGATGGAGATGGCCAATCCCACCGGCATCATCGACCAGGTGCGCAAGCAAACCCTCAAGCCACTCCGCCAGTTCCTGCTGGAATTGTTGCGGGAGTTGCTGGGGCCGGAAGCCACCGAGACCGAGGTCCAATTGGGCGAAATGAGTGTCATAGGCCCCTGTCTCATGGCCGGATTGGGCGTGGGGCACAAACTGACCTCGGGCATTCCCACGCTGACGCCCCAGCAGGTGGAAACGTATGCCGACCATTTTGTCGAGTTCTCCCTGGCGGGCATCCAATCCATGCGCCAGCGGATCGAAGCCAATGGCAAGAAACGAGTCTCGGGCTAACGAATGAGGACAAGTCTTCAACTCGCCGCGCTGCTCAGTCTCCTGCTGTTAGGCCAAATGTCGTGCTCTTCAACGCGCCAAACGGTCCCACCTCCGGTGCCGGTGCCGAAGGCTTTCTCCAGGTCGGGCCAAGTGCCATTACCTGACCGCTGGTGGCTCAGTTTTAACGACCCGGTGCTCGACCGTCTTATTGAACAGGCGATGTCGAACAACTTGAATTTGCGCATCGTTTGGGACCGTTTATCGCAAGCCGAAGCCGTGGCCCGCAAGGCCGGAGCGTTGCTCTGGCCGACGCTGGATGGGCAGGCGGGAGCATCCCGAACTGCCCAACGCCAACCGGTCACTCCGCCCGGTGAAGGCCGGCGCACGACCTATCGCACCAGTCTGTCGCTCGGTCTGGTGGCCGGTTACGAAGTCGATTTGTGGGGCCGCATTCGCTCGACAAAGGACGCGGCGCAATTCGACGTGCGCGCCTCAGCCGAACAGGTGCAGGCGGCCGCCATTACGCTATCCGCCCAAGTGGCGGTGGTGTGGTACACGTTGGTCGAGCAATACGGCCAAATCGACCTGCTCCAGCAACAGCTTAAGATCAACCAAAACGTGCTGGACCTGATCACGCTGCGGTTCCGGCGCGGCCAGGCGGGTGCGGCGGATGTATTGCAACAGCGCCAATTGGTGGAATCGCGGCGCGGCGACCTCGCCGCCGCGGAATCGCGGGCGGGAGTGCTCGAACATCAACTGGCCATTTTGCTCGGACAAAATCCGACGGCGCCGGTCGCGGAACGGGTCACGCATCTGCTGGAACTGGCGGCGCTGCCCGCCACGGGCGTGCCGGCGGAACTCATCCAGCAGCGGCCGGACATTCGCCAGGCGTACCACAACGTGCTGGCCGCCGACCGCCGGGTGGCGGCTGCGATTGCGGACCGCTTTCCGCGCTTGGCACTTTCGGCGCAAGCCAACACCAGCGCCCAGAGCACGCGCGATTTGTTCGACAACTGGCTCGCCAGTCTGGCGGCCAATTTGGTGGCGCCTTTGTTTGACGGGGGCGAACGCAAAGCGGAAGTGGCGCGCACGCCGGGCGGTGGTGTCCGAGCGATTGCACACGTATGGACAAACCATTTTGGATTCGCTGGGCGAAGTCGAGGACGCACTGGTCCAGGAACAGAAACAGCGCGAGTTGATTGCCAGTCTGGACCGTCAATTAGCGTTGGCCGCCCAGGTCATCGACCGTATCCGCGACAGTTACACCAAAGGCGCAGTCGATTATTTGCGCGTGCTGGATGCCTTGCTCACCCAGCAAGCGCTGCAACGCACCCAACTGCAGGCGCGCCGAATCCTGATCGAATACCGAATTGACCTGTGCCGCGCGCTCGGCACCGGTTGGGAGATGAACCGGCCCGTCCCCGCTTTGCTGGAGGCCAGGAAATCCAAAGTCTCCGCGGCCAATGAATGAGCCACCTCGAAACGTTTATTTATCATGACGACTCCAAGTGAAGTTCACCAAAAGCAGCCCTCCCGGCACTGGCTCCGTTTACTGGGACGGGGATTGTTACCCCTGCTCGTGCTGGCGGTAGGTGTTGCGGTGGCGTTCGCGCTGATAAAGACGTCGCCCAAAGTGCAACGCAAGGCTCCCCGGCGCCTGGCGCGCCTGGTCGAAGTGGAGCCGGTGCAGTTCTCCACCCAACCCACGGTGGTGCATGCCATGGGCACGGTCCAACCGGCGCGCGAGGTGGACCTGCGGCCGCGAGTTGCCGGCGAGATTATTTCGGTGAGCCAGGAATTCGTGCCGGGCGGACGATTTCAGAAAGGCCAGACGTTGCTGCAAATCGATCCGATGGACTTTGAACTGGCCGTCCGCCAGCGGGAGAGCGACGTGGCCCAGGCCCAAAGCGCGCTGGCACTGGAATTGGGCCAACAGTCCGTCGCCAAGAACGAATACGAAATGCTGGGGGAAACCATTGGCCAAGAAGACCGCGACTTGGTGCTGCGCAAACCGCAATTGGAGAAAGCCCAGGCCACGCTCAAAGCCGCCCAGGCCGCTTTGGACCAGGCCAAACTCAACCGGGATCGGGCCACGGTGAAAGCGCCGTTCAACGCCACGGTGCGGGCACGCAACGTCAACGTGGGCATGCAAGTTCCGATCACCGCCACGTTGGCCACATTAACCGGAAGCGATGAGTATTGGATCGCGGCGACGGTGCCGGTGGACCAGCTCAAATGGTTGCGGATTCCCACTTCGTCAAGTGATACCGGTTCGGTTGCCCGCGTGTACGATGAAGCCGCCTGGGGCAGCCACGCGTGTCGCCCCGGCAAAGTCATTCGTCTGCGGCCGGATGTGGAAAAGGATGGCCGGATGGCGCAGTTGTTGATTGCCATCGAGGATCCGCTGGCGCTGCAACCGGCGCACGCCGGCGAACCCAAACTGATCCTGGGAGACTATGTGCGGGTTGAAATTGAAGGGAAGGCGTTGGAAGCGGTCGCCGCGGTGGATCGCAAACTCGTGCGCAACGGCAACCATGTGTGGGTGATGAACGACAAGAATCAACTGGACATTCGCACCGTCGAAGTGGCGTTTCGCGGACGCGAACATTTGCTGATCAGCGAGGGTTTGAAGGAGGGCGATCAATTAGTCATGACCGATCTGGCGGCACCCGTGGAAGGCATGCCGTTGCGCACCCAGGATGCCGGTCAAGCCAGAACCGGCCAGTCGTCGTCCACCAACCGCCTGGCGCTCGAACAACCGTCGGACGCTTCGCCAACTTCCGACAAAACCGCCGCCGCCGAATGAGCAAGCGAGGATTCTTTCACCATGCGACTCGGCACCCCGTAGGACAGGCGTCCCGCCTGTCCCAAGCGGCCAAAGGCGCTCAATTGGGCGCAGAATCCCCACTGACCAAACGACACCCCCCGACCTTCGGGACCGCCGGGACGGCTGTCCTACCTAGGCGACTGCCGAGCGGACGCATTGCGGTAGCGGCTACCGTAGGACAGGCGTCCCGCCTGTCTCGAATGAACGCTGAATCTCCAACATTACTCAAAACCGTTCCAGGCTAGCATGGACCCCTCCCCTTCCCTCCTCCCTCCTCCGGCACGCGGCCCTATTGCGTGGATGGTCCGCAACCGGGTGACGCCCAATCTGCTGATGATCGCGTTGCTGCTGGGCGGATTGTTCATGTCCACGCGGATCAAGCAGGAGGTCTTTCCCGAGTTCCAGGAAGACATCGTTTCCATCACCGTCGGCTATCGCGGCGCCAGTCCGGAGGAAGTCGAGCAAGGCATCATCCTCGCCATCGAAGAAGGCGTGCGGGCCATCGAAGGCGTCAAGGAAGTCACCGCCACTGCCAGCGAAGGCTCCGGCCGGGTCAACGTGGAACTGCAGGCCGACGCGGACCAACAAAAGGCCTACCAGGACATCAAGCAGGCGGTCGATCGCATCGTGACCTTTCCCAAGGACGTCGAACGGCCCGAGGTTTCGCTCGAAGTACACCGGCATGAAGTGCTCTCGCTGCAACTCTACGGCAACGTCAGCGAATGGTCGTTGCGCAACCTGGCCGAGGAAGTGCGGGACCGGCTGCTCCAGGATCCCGAGATCACGCAGGTGGACCTATTGGGCACGCGCGATTACGAAGTCCACGTCGAGGTGTCCCAGGAAAACCTGCGCACGTACGGATTGACCCTCCAGCAGATCGCCCAAAAGATTGGCTCAACGTCGGTTGAGATTCCCGGTGGCGGCGTTAAAACCGAAGGTGGCGAAATCCTGGTGCGTTTCAAGGAACGCCGCGATTGGGCGGCCGAGTTTGCCAATATTCCCATCGTCACCACCCCAGAGGGCGCCGTCCTGAGCCTGGCCGATATTGCGCGCGTGCGCGACGATTTCCGGGACGTGAACAGCCTGGCCACCTACGACAGCCAACGCGCCATCGGCATCGGCGTCTTCCGGGTCGGGGAGGAAACGCCAATCGGCGTTTCGGATGCCGTGCATCGGGCGATGGCGCAAATCGAGGCGGATCTCCCGCCAGGCGTCCATTACACCATCAACCGCGACCGGTCCGAGATTTACCGCCAACGGCTGCAATTGCTGCTCAAGAATGCCTTTTGGGGGCTGTGCCTGGTGTTGCTGGTGCTCGGGCTGTTCCTCGAATTCAAACTGGCGTTCTGGGTGACCATGGGCATCCCCACGTCGTTTCTCGGGGCACTGCTGTTCCTGCCCGGCTTGGGGGTGACCATCAACATGATTTCCATGTTCGCCTTCATTGTCGCGCTCGGAATTGTGGTCGATGACGCCATTGTGGCGGGGGAGAACATTTACGAATACCGCCAGCAAGGAATGAGCTTCATTGACGCCGCCATCCGGGGCGCGCGCGACGTCGGCGTGCCCATCGGTTTCAGCATCCTCACCAATATCGTAGCCTTCATCCCGCTGTATTGCATTCCGGGCACGTTCGGGAAAATTTGGAAGGTCATTCCGTTGGTGGTCGTCACCACGTTTCTGATTTCCTGGGTGGAATCGATATTCGTTTTACCCTCGCACTTGGCGCACACGCGCAGCAAGCCGAGTTCCGCCCTGGCCACCACTCTGCACCGCTGGCAACAAGCGTTCAGTCGGCTGTTCCTGCGGTTCATTGAGAACGTCTATGGGCCATTCCTGGATCGCTGTCTGCGCTGGCGTTTTCTCACCGTCGCGGTCGGAATTGCGTTGCTGACTGCCATTCTGGGCTACGTCATGAGCGGTCGCATGGGACTCATTCTCATGCCCCGGGTCGAAGCAGACTATGCGGTGGTAACCGCCGTATTGCCCTATGGCAGTCCGATGTCCAGCGCCGAGGCGATCCGCGACCGGTTGGTGACCGCGGCGAATGCCGTAGCCAAAGAACACGGAGGCGAGCGGTTGGTCGAGGGAACCTTCGCGGTCATTCGAGAGAACCAGGTCGAGGTTTTTGTCTATCTCACCGATCCCGACGTGCGCCCCTTGCACACCGCGGAGGTCACCAAACTCTGGCGCGAACGTGTCGGCCAGATTGTCGGGCTGGAGTCGCTCCAGTTTATCGCGGACCGGGGCGGTCCCGGATCCGGCGCGTCGTTGACGATTGAATTGAGCCATCGGGATATTGACGTGCTCGACCGGGCCAGTGCGGCGCTGGCCGAGCAACTGGCCGAGTTCCCCAACACCAAGGACATTGATGACGGTTACACGCCCGGCAAACAGCAGCTTGATTTCAAGCTCAAGCCCGAAGGCCGCAGTCTTGGGTTGACCTCGCAAGAAGTGGCGCGCCAGGTGCGCAATTCGTTCTACGGCGCCGAAGCGCTACGCCAACAACGCGGCCGCAATGAAGTCCGCGTGATGGTGCGGTTGCCGGAAGCCCAACGGATCAGCGAATACGACATCGAAAACCTGCTCATTCGCACGCCATCCGGCCACGACGTGGCCCTGCGGGAGGTTGCGAAAGTCACGCGCGGCCGGGCCTACACCAGCATCACCCGCCGCAATGGCCGGCGCACGGTGACGGTCACCGCCGACGTGGAACCAATGGGCGAAACCAGTCAGGTCATGGCCACGCTGAATGCTTCCGTCCTCCCCCAATTGGCGCGGGACTATCCGGGATTGACCTATGGCTACGAAGGCCGGCAGGCGGACATGAAGGAAAGCCTTCAGAGCCTGCTGGGCGGCTTCGTGCTGGCGCTGCTGGCCGTCTATTTTTTGCTGGCCATTCCCTTCCGCAGCTACAGCCAGCCGCTGATCGTGATGGTTAGCATTCCCTTCGGCACCGTCGGCGCGGTGCTGGGACATTTGCTCATGGGCTACAATCTCAGCGTCATGAGCATGATGGGCGTGGTCGCACTGGCCGGGGTGGTGGTGAACGATTCGTTGGTCCTGATCAATTACACCAATGAACGCCGCCGGACCGGTGAAGGCGCGCGCGACGCCGTACGCAACGCCGGCGTTCGCCGCTTCCGTCCGATCTTGCTGACGACGCTGACGACGTTTGGTGGGCTGGCGCCGATGATATTCGAAACCTCCCGCCAAGCGCGGTTCATGATCCCGATGGCCCTCTCGCTCGGTTATGGAATCCTGTTTGCCACGGTGATCTCGCTCATCCTGGTGCCGTGTCTCTACTTGATTATCGAAGATGCCGGAAGCCTGTTCCGGGTGCGCGACGCGCAGAAGTCGGAGGAGTTGCCCGCGATGGAGTCGGAACCGGCGTGAAATTCAACCGCGATTGATCCGTAGGTAAGGCGTCTCGCCGGTCCCAAACTGCCTAACGACGGTCACCATTTCTGTTGTATGTTCTGCAACAGGGGGCAGGCTTCGGTCATTCGAGACAGCCGGGACGGCTGTCCTACATTATCCGCAACGCGCGGCTACGGCTGGCCCAGCCGGAAAAACCGCCTGCCGCCATCCAGGTCCACAGTCACGGTATTCGTCCCATTAGCTGACTGCACCAAGTTTGTGACGACCGACCAATCCAACCCGAAGGCTGCGTCGGTCGATTCCAAATGGTATCCCAGCGTGCTGGCCGACCAGGACAATACCAACTGACTGGATTGGCGAACGGCCTTCAATTCCGGCGCGCGTTGCTGGCCGCTGCCGCTCAGCTTCAGATCAAACGTCAAATCCGAACTGGTGCCGCTTTGCTGATGGACTTCCACGGCGAGCAGGTTGGCGCCGGCCCGGAGCAACGCCGGACTGATGTTGGTGGAATAGAACGTGGTTTCGTCGGCGCCACCCACTGCGACCGGCGCGCGGGTCAAGTAATCAATGGTTCCCCCCGGCAGGTTGCTGCGGAATACCTCGGTCCCATTCAGATAAACGACCGCACCGTCATCGCGCTCGAGACCGAGGGTGAGATTCGTGAGCGCTGCCGGATCATTCACCACGAACGTCCGACGGAAATACGTGGTGATGTACTTGTTGGTTTCCTCCGGGCCAAAACTGACAATGGTCGGCTGGTTGTCGCCGTAACCCAGCGGGGCCGGTCCGGACGCCCAGGCGTTGTCATCGAAGTCCGTCGTCCGCCACGCGGTGCCTTGATCCGAGCCGTCGTCCAGGTATTTCCAAATGGCTCCCGCGGCAACCAGCGAAGCGTCCACGCGAACGTTGACTGCTGCGGAGTTAGTAACCAACGCCCCGTCGTAAATGGCCCGCGCCGTCAGGACATAACTGCCCACCGCCACGTTGGTCCAGGTGAAAGCAAACGGCGGGGCGGTATCCTCGCCCAGCTTCACGCCATCGGCCAGAAACTCCACCTTGCTGATCCGATTCGCATAATCGACCACGCTGGTTTCCAGCGGAATGCTGGCAGGCGTGACGAAGACTTCATTGGCCGCCGGTTGTAACCACGCGATGCTCGGTGCGCCCAGCGAACCGTCGAGACTTTGGAAGATGCCCTGGCTCGCATTGAAATAACTGCCGCTGGAACTCCGTTCCAATTTGACTGCCCGCACCATATACACGGCCGCTTCGGTGACCGTGTCCGTGTATTTGGTGTCCGCAATCAAGGCGGCATTCAGCCGAACGAACGGTCCGGCGGCGGCAGGCGCGCCATAAACGTGATAGCCGGCCACTGAGTCCGTGGATTCATTCCACCGCAACTCCGCTTCGCCGTTGTCTTTTGTGGTCACTGTCAGGGCCGCAGGCGGCGCCACGGGCTGCAGCCGCAGCGTGGGATCGCCCATCAACGCGACGTGAACGCCGCGCGCGGAATTGTTGGCCACATACAAACTCGAATTGTTTTGCGACACTCGCGTGCTGAACCCAATCGTTTCCCCGAGCGCCGTATGGTGAAACTGCCAGTGCGGACGGCCTGCCCACGCGCAAGTCAACGCGTAGGTCGGCGTGGCCAGCGGAGCGCGCAGAAAGTTATTTTGCGAATCCCAATCGCCAAAGAAACTGCCGAAGAGCATCGTGAACACAACCTGAGGATCGCTGGCGGCGAAGTCGGCGGTCGAACCCACTCCTCCGGCGCTCGTATAGCTGCCCCCGCCACAGCCGTATCCCCACAAATAACTCCCGGTCGCCAGGGTCGTGAACCAGTCGCGGGCAAACGTGTTGCCCGCGCCGAAGCACGCCGCAATGTTCCGCCAGCCGTTGACGGCAAACGCCTCACCGCTGAAGGTGCCGAAATTGTCGTCGATCAAACCGCGCGGCTGGGCGGTGACGAACTTGTGGCGGAAGTTATGGTCTTTGTTCAAGTATTGCCGAAGGAGTTCCGTTTCGCTCAGCGCGAAGGCTGGCAAATTAGCGAGGTCCACCCGACCAAGCTCCAGTTCCACGTCGGACGGCAGACTCGATTGATCGTATTTGCCGTCGCCCGGCACGTTATGATTGCGCGTGCTGCTGGCCGTGGTGTTGGTCACCGAGGTGTCTGTCCAATGCCCGTCCATGTCACCGTAAAACACGTCTGCCGGCCAGGCACCTCGATGGTTCGAGTGACCGTCCGGATTCAAGTTGCCCGAATACGGCACCGGCACATGGCCAAAGAGGAAGAGCGCCCTGACGTTGGTCGGATCGGCATTGTAGTCCGATTCGATCAGTGATTTGACGGATGGCACCGAGGCGGTGGGAGACACGTCATGCCGTAACACGATCCAACCGTCCCCCACCAAATCCTGCTCAAGCCGCGCCAGTTCACGCGCCAGACTGGTGGACTGGGTATCATCCACCAGCAAGATCACTTTGCCGCGAGTCTCAATCAGGGGAGCTTCGATACCGGCATAAATGTAACCATATCCCGTGTAACCGGAAGCGCTTTTGGTGATCCGATATTCGTAGGTGCCGCCGATGGTCACATTCGTATCGACATAGGTGGTGGCATTCGCGGCCAGCATCGTGCCGGGTCCCCACGTGGTGGCGTCCCGCGTTTTCCGATACACCGAGTAACCAGTTGCGGCGGTGTCACCGGGCCAAGTGAGGATGATGCGCGGCGGGGTGGCCAGCACGGCGGCGCTAATGCGCACGGCATAATCAGCAACCGACTGGGCCTGGCCGGAAAGAGGGTCTGCCAGCAGTGCCGCCAGCACGCCTGCCAGACACACGTTTCGCAGGTGGATCATCGGGCCGAAACTTGCCACAATCCGCCGTCAATGAAAAGTCGCTTTGCGGCGTATATTGGCGTGTCGGCGCCCGTGCGTGCGGTCATCCCGGCTGCGGCGACATTTACAAAAATATCGCCACCAAAAAATGCCCGACGTTCAAAGCAGGTTTGAACTTACCAGTCGCGCGTCGAGACCGTCCCAGGTGTGTCGTCGGGGTTGACCCGTGAGGGTGAAGCCCGACCACTGAACCACTAATGCAAGGTTGACACCCACTCTTGGTGCAACTTCTGCAAGCGCTGCACTTCCTCCGGATGCGTGGCCGCAAAATTGGTCATCTCGGTTTTATCTTCGTTCGGATTGGACAGAAAGAACTTGTCGGCAGCGCTCAGGGGCCCCTTCTTGGAGGTGTCTTGCGGATTGGCAATCAACTTCCAATCGCCCTCTCGCACCGCCCATTGTTTACCCATGGTCCAGTGCAAGATCTGATGCGGTGACGTGGCATTGGAATTCTGAATCACTGCGCGAATATCTTTGCCATCGATGTCGTTGGCCAACAGCTTCACGCCGCAAAAGTCGGCCAGCGTTGGCAGCCAGTCACAACTGTGAACAAGCTGCCCGCGAACTTCGCCTTCCGGCAAATGCCCGGGCCAACTGATGATCGCCGGCACGCGAATGCCGCCTTCAAAGAGACTGAATTTGGCGCCGCGATACGGGCCGGCACTGCCGCCGCCGAAATGCGCCCGTTCTTCCGTCGAATACCCGTTGTCCGATTGATAAACGATGATGGTGTCCTGGCGCAAATCCGAGTTCGTCGAGCTTCGTGATCAGTTGCCGCACCCGCACATCGAGCGTCGAGACAAACGCCGCATACAAGTTGCGCGGATACGGCAAGTTGCGGTACTGCTCCAGCCAGCAGGGCTTGCCTTGATACGGATAGTGCGGCGTGTTCATGGCGAAGTAGAGGAAGAACGGCTGCTCTCGATGCTGCTCGATGAAGCGCACTGCTTCCGCCAGCATGAGGTCGGGAAAGAACTTGCCCGGTTCGTACACCTCTTTGCCATTGCGCCACAGGTCGTGTCGATTCGGGCCCGCCCAGTAGAAGAAATGGGAGTAGTTGTCAATGCAACCACCCATGTGGCCGAACGAATAGTCGAAACCCTGACCGTTGGGCATCGAATCCGGTTCGTACCCCAAATGCCACTTGCCGATATGCGCCGTGGCGTAGCCGGCCGCCTTGAACGTTTCGGCCATGGTCACCTGCGTGGTGGGCATTCCTTTCCCTCCGTGCGACGAACTGGCATTGCCCGGCATTCCGGCGTGCAGAGGATACTTGCCAGTGAGCAACGCCGCGCGCGACGGCGAACAAACCGGCGCGCCCGAGTAAAACTGAGTGAATCTCACCCCTCGTTCCGCCAGTTCATCAATGCCCGGCGTCAACAAATCGGTCGCCCCGTAGCAATTTGCGTCGATGGTGCCCTGGTCGTCCGTCATGATGACGATCACGTTGGGTCGGCGTCGCGGACGGTTCGTTGCGGTGGGTATCGAAACGCCGAAAGCAGTCCGAATGTGCCGCGCGACCTCGGCCGCCAAAAGCTGGTAGCCTTCCTTGGTGAAATGCACATTCACGGGCAGTTGGATTTTCTCCAATTGGGGCAACGCCAGACTGTAAAGGTCGTCAATGGCGATTCCGTGTTCACGCATGATCCGCAGTGCAGTTCGGTTGTAGCGCGAAACGTCCTCCACGTCGCGATGCGGTTTGACGCCGCCAGTCGGCACGGGCGTGGTGGTGGCCCATATCAGCTTGGCACCGGTGGTTTCGAGCCGCGCCACGATCTGCTGGAGTTGCCGCTCATAAGCTTCCGGCTCGGCTTGTCGCAGATCCTCTGGATTGTTCGAAGCCTGTCCGGTTTGTGGATTAACGCGCTTCAAATCGTGCAGGCCGAAATTGAAGTGGATGACATCCCATTTGCCGCCCTCCAGTTTCAACCAGCGGTCGATGGCCTGAACGCCCTTCGTGGTGCCGTCACAATTCTCCGGACGATTTCCGTTCATCGGCCGCACCACCACTGCCTCCTTGGACAGCATCTGCTGCACGAACGGTGTGTACCCGATGGAAATGGAATCGCCGAGGATCAACACGTGTTTCTTGGGGGTCGCCGCCGTCGTCGGTTCGTCCGCAGCCCGCGCCCAGGTACCACCAAGAATGAAGATCCCGAGGACAAACAACCATTGAACAGAAAAAGACAACTTTCTGGGAAACGAGTTCATGCGTGGATTGTCAGCACAAGAAGCGTGAACGGAAAAGGAAAAATGAAGGCGCAGGAATGGTGATTGGTTGAAGGGTTCAGCAAAAAGGGGAGCGTGCCCGCCCCGGGCGCTGTGGTTGGCGCCTCGCCAACCACTTTCGCGCACCCCGACTTGCGAAGACAGCAACATTGGATCGTTGGCGGCTGGTTTGAACGGGCCTCGAAAGTCGCGCCAGCGTTTGGAGTGCGTCCGGCTTGCCGGCGCTTTCGGATGGAAGACGATCCTCACATTGCTGCGGGCGTCCCACTGCTCCTGGTCCATTCTTCGTCCAGCAAAAGCGGGAGCAAGCTCCACGCAATCCAAACACTTCGCGTAATTCAGAGGCCCGCTGGCAAAACGCGCCCGCCGGTTTCGGCTTGTTGCAGGGCGCCCAGGAGCAACGTCTTCATGAGCAGGTGGGTGGCAGCCATTACTGAAGGGGGAACGTCAAGGGCATCACCGGGACGAAAGGGGCGAAGGGGACGCCAGCGGTTGGAGCCGATGATCGGGGCGATGACGGCGGTAGAGCAGTCGCCGACTACCCAGGCCAATGCGGGGACTGCGCCGTGCGCGCAGTGACTATCGCCACGCCGCAACCTTACGAGCCGGTTGACCCGGCGCTGGCCAACGTGAGCGCCTCGACCGGAGGACGCTCAAAAAGCGCTGGACACAGGAGCGCCCGCAACGGTGTCAACGTGGGCACGCCGCCCGGCCTCACTGATCCAGCGGACTGGGCACACTCAGATTCTCGGCATGGAAGTAGCCCATGGTCGTCTCCAACGACTTGTGGCCCATCACCTGTTGGATGGCGCGTGGATTGATCCCGCGGTTCAAAGAGTGCGTGGCGTACGCATGGCGCAGTTCATGGGGCAAAATGGCCAGCCCCACTTGGCGACAGGCTTGGCGAACGGCTCTTTGGATATTGGCCTCGTGCATGCGGTAGCGCACCCATTCCTGCGTGCGGGGATGGCGACAGGGTGAGGCAGCGGGAAACAGCCAGGCCCATTTCCAGGCAAACCGGGAGCGCGGATATTTGCGAGCCAGGTGGTGCGGCAGCCAGAGGGGCAACTGGTTGGCCAGGTCGCTTTTCCAGATGATCCGCGCCGCCTCGATTTGGATCGCAAGGTCCGCCCCCAACGCCTTGGGCAGAGCGACGACCCGGTCTTTGCCCCCTTTGGCGGCTCGGATCACCAGTTGCCGGGCGCTCAATCCGATGTCCTTGATCCGCAAATTCAAGGGTTCGGTGACCCGCAAGCCGCAACCATAAATGAGGCGGACGATCAAGCGGCAAGGATACCCGTACAGGTCCGGGACCGCTGCCAGCAAGGCCCGCGTTTCTTCCCTCGTGGGGGCCTCCCGGACGCGCGCCGGCACCTTGGCGCGGAGGGCGTCGATTTTTTTTAGTGACAATCTCAGTACTTGCTGATAAAAGAACACCAATGCGGAGAAGGCTTGATTTTGGGTTGAGGCTGAAATTCCCTGCCGGGCCAGGTGGGAAAGGTAAGCCTCCAGTTTTTGCTCGCTGGTGGCGGCGGGCAGGTGGGCCAGGAAGCGAATGTAGCGCCGGAGCCAACCGCAATAGGAACGTTCGGTGGAAAAGGAAAAATGCCGCAAGCGAATGGCCGCCCGCATCCGTTGTATCGCCTCAGCCTCACTCATGTTTTTCCTTTGTGCCGAATTATCAACAACTTGGCAAGTTCATTATCTGTCCACTGGTCGCATAATAATCGTTCG
>CAWBHS010000070.1:0-58511 GCA_963788655.1 uncultured Verrucomicrobiae bacterium
GACGGCGTGTTGAAGCTGACCTTAAACCAGAACAGCGCGCCGGGAGCATCGTGCTGAATGAACTGACTCCCGGACGAACCGGTGCAACAGTTCACCGCGACCTACAAAGTGCATATCGGCGACGGCTCGGGCAATCCGGCCGACGGGATGAGTTTCAATTTTGCCAATGACCTGCCCGACGCCGCCACGGGCGCCAACGCCGCCGAGAACGGCCTGGGCACCGGCTTGTCGGTGGACTTCCATTTCTACAACAATGATTTCATCGAAGTGAAACTGGGGGGCACCCAGATTCTGCAGGTGGATACGCCGGTTTATGGGGTGGCGGACTGGGTGGATGTGATGATTCACATGGACCCGGATGGGACGCTGGACATGACCTGGGGCTCGGTGGTGATTGCCGATAATTTCCAAACGGCCGCGACGCCCGCGGTGGGACGGTTTGGCATCTACGCGCGCACCGGCGGGGAAAACGCCAACCAATGGATCGATGATTTGGCGATCCAGGTGACTGAACCGGGACCGCCGATTGTATCGTCGCAGCCCCCGGCCGATATTTCGACCACCGAACTGCTGATGGTTAACCTGGCCGTCGAGGTGACCGGCGGCAGTCCGGCGCAAATCCAATGGTTTCGGAACGGCGCGCCGATTGCGGGCGCGACGGGCGCCTCCTACTCCTTCCGCGCGGCCTTGGCGGACGACGGGGCCACGTACACGGTGGATGTCTTCAACGGCTTCGGTCACGTTACGGCCAATACCTTGATTGCGGTGGCGGCGGACACGACCGCACCTGAGCTGCTGTCGGCCGTCGGCGATCCGACCCTCGAACACGTGCGGTTGGCCTTCTCGGAGCGGGTGGACCCGCTGGATGCCACCGATCCGTTCAATTATGAATTGGACAACGGGGTAACGGTGACAGCCGCGACGATGATCGACGATCACACCGTGCTGCTGACTACCCAACCGCAAACCGAAGGCCTGCTCTACACGGTCACGGTGAACGGCCTGCGCGACCTGGCGGATACGCCGAATGAAATTGCAGCCAACACCACCGCCCCGTTCAACGCGTGGGTGTTCACGCCGGGCTTTGTGTATCAGGAGTTTTACTACGACCTGTCCGGCCCGAACAACTTCGCCACTCTGACCGGCAACGCGAAATACCCCTATTATCCCGACGCGGTGAGTTACGCCAAGCGGTATGCCGTCAATCCCGCCGGCGGCGACTCGGGCCGGGAACATTACGGCACGCGGATGCGGGGCTTCCTGATCCCGCCCGAGAGCGGCGATTACCTGTTCCAACTGGTGGCGGATGACTCGGGCTCGTTGGACGTCAGCTCGACGGCCAATGCCGCCGACAAGCAGAGCGTCATCTCCGCCGAAGGTGACTGCGGGGCGTGCAGTGGGCCGGTTTCCACCGTGGCGGTGCCGCTGGTGGCGGGCGAACGGTATTACACCGAATCGCTCTTCCAGGAAGGCACGGGCGGCGACTACATCTGGATCCGGTGGGCACTCCCGAGCAATCCGGGCACGTACGTGGATATCAGTGGGGCCTACATGGGTGCCATGGCCGATCCGTCCGCGGCGGCCAACCTCACCATCACCGAGGAACCGCAGACGCAGGATGTTTATCTGAACCAGATCATCCGGCTGAAGACGGTGGCCAGCAACGACCAGGGCGCGCCGCAGTCCTACCAATGGCTGGTGGATGGCGTCGTGGTGCAAGGCAACAACACGGATACGTTGCAATTGGTCTATACCGATCCGGCGTTGGACGGCACGGCGGTGACGGTGCAATGCCGGGTGTCGGTGCCGGGCCGGATCGTCGAAACCACGCCGGCAGTGCTGAACCTTAACATTGACGACGTGCCGCCGGTGGCGGTGGCGGCCAGTGGCGGCTCGAACTTCGATACGTTCACGATCGAATTTGACGGCTTGATGAACGAGGACACGACGACCGATGCATTCAACTACGACATCAGCGACGGGGTGAACCCGCCGTTGATTGTGACGGGCGGAGCGCTGAGCGCGGACCAGACCGAGGTGACGCTGACGCTGGACCCGAGCACGCCGCTGTTGGATTTCACCACCTACACGGTGACGATCCGCGACGTGTTGGACGCCGGGCTGAACACCATCGCGCCCAATCCGGCCACGATCCAGTTCACCTCCCCGGCGCTGTTGGGCAGCATTCCGTTCGTGGTGGAGGAGTATCCGGATGGCGCCTCGACCGACGTGAACTTCCTGCTGGCTTACCCGGGCTTCCCGGACAGTCCGGACGTGGTGACGCCGTTGAGCTCGTTCGATACCGGGGCCGATCACCGGGACAATTACGGGGCGCGGGTGCGGGGCTATTTCGTCCCGCCCACTACGGGCAATTATGACTTCTACATGGTCAACGACGACGGCGCGTTCCTGTATATCAACCCCAACGGCATTGATCCGGCGGGCAAGGTGAAGATTGCCGAATTGAATCCGGCGTGCTGCCAGGCTTGGCCGGCCATCAATTCGCTGGGGGTGTATCCCGACGGCATTCCGCTGGAGGCCGGCAAGCCCTACTACCTCGAAGGCCTGTACCAGGAAGCGGGCGGGGGCGACTACATTCGCGTGGCGACCCGGTTGCACGGCGATGCGAGTGTGCTGGCCGCCATTCCGGCGTCGCAGATGGCGCCCAGCCCGGTGCCGCCGGGACAATTCGGGGTCGTGACCCTCACCGAGCAACCCCAAAGCCAGAGCGTGGTGGCCTACCACCAGGCCTGCTTCAGTGTGGCCGGCACCTCCGAGATCGGTGGCATCGCGGCCTACCGGTGGTTGAAGAACGGCATGGAAATCCCCGGCGCGACCGGGCCGACCCTGTGCGCCTTCTTCGATCCGGCGGACAATGGGGCCGCGATTCAAGCCGAAGTGGCCATTCCGGGTTACATCGCCCGCAGCGACGTGGCGACGGTGACGGTCGAAGACGACACCGTACCGCCAGTGGCGGTGGCGGCTACAGGGAACCTCACCTTTGACCAAGTGATCATCACGTTCAATGAGCGGATGGATAATGGTACGGCCACCGATCCGTTCGACTACGAGATCAGCGGTGGGGGTGACGTGCTCTTTGTGGTTGCGGTCGAACTGAGCGCGGACGAGACCACGGTAACCTTGACCCTGGACCCGACGACCTTGCAGCGGGAGAACACCGACTACACGGTGTTGTTCCTGGGGGTGACGGACCTGGCCGGCAACGCGATACCGGACGACACGACGATCGCCTTCCACTCCTACGTGACCTACGAGTGCGCGGGAGTGCTCTGGGAGGCCTACAACACCGGCGGGGGCACCGCGGTGTCCGACCTGACCGGCAACGCGAACTACCCGGACAACCCGGACGAAGTGCGGCTGCTCAACTCCTTTGACACGCGGGCCGAACTGGGGACCGACAACTACCGGGACAACTACGGGGCGCGGCTGCGCGGCCTGTTTGTGCCCTCGGTCACCGGCAACTATGACTTCTACAGCCACAGCGACGACTCGGCGCAACTGTTCCTGAACCCCAACGGGATTGACCCGGCGGGACGGGTGCTGATAGCCCATGAAGACGGCTGCTGCAACGATTGGCCGACGATCAATTCACTGGGGGTGTTCCCGCAGGGCGTGCCGCTGGTCGCGGGCCAGGCCTACTACCTTGAGGGCCTGTATAAAGAAGGCGGCGGCGGCGACTACATGCGCGTGGCGTCCCGCTTGCACGGCAGCAGCGACACGCTGGTGGCCATTGGCCTCCAAAACCTGGGCCAGTCAGCGGCGCAAGGCACCGCGGGCGAAGTGACGATTACGGAACCGCCGCAGGGCCAGATTGTGGAAGAGAACCACGAAGTCTGCTTCTCGGTGGCGGGGGAAAACACCTACGGGTTGCCGCAGTGCTACCAATGGTACAAGGACGGCGTGGCCATCCCCGGCGCGACCGAGCCGACCTACTGCGCGCTGGTGACCGCGGCGGACAACGGCGCCATGTTCAGCGCGGACGTGGGGATTGTGGGTTACAAAGCCCGGAGCGCCGCCGCGGTGGCGGCGGTGATTCCGGACGTGACGGAACCGTCGGTGGTATCAGTCAAACCGACGCGCAACCTCAACCAGATAGTGCTGCACTTTGACGAGCGGATCGATGCCGGGATCGCGACCGACGCGTTCAACTACGACATCACGCCGCCCTACAACATCGCCAGCATCGACGTGAGCGCCGATGAAAAGACGGTGACCATCAACCTGAACCAAATCATCCAGCCGGACGAGACGGCGTGCCTCACGCTGCTGTTCCTGACCGACATCGCGGGCAACGTGGCGCCGGAGACGACCGAGTGCGTCAGTTCGAGCTTCTATGACTGCTTCGTGAAGCAGGAATGGTATTACAACATTGGCGGCGTGACGATTGCGGACCTGACGGGCAACGCGAACTATCCGGACCATCCGGACCGGGTGAACTACCTGCCCGCGATCAGCGCGCCGCAAAGCAATCCGGACCTGAGCAACTTCGGCACGCGGCTCTCGGGCTGGTTGAAGCCCCCGGTGACCGGCAACTACAACTTCGCGACCTACTCGGACGATGCCTCCCAAGTGTGGGTAAGCACCGACGTCGATCCGGCGAACAAGCAACTGGTGGTCGAAGAAACCGCCTGCTGCAACGCCTGGCCGGCCATCAACTCCACCACCTTGTTCCCGGGCGGAGTGCCGCTGGAAGCGGGCAAACTGTATTACTTCGAAGCGCTGATGAAAGAAGGCGGCGGCGGCGACTATGTCCACGTGACGTGGTCCATTCCGCCGGACACGCGCATCTTTGCCAGCACCGCGGGGCAGCAGCCCATCAGCGCCAAATATGTGGTGCAATTGAGCGAAGACCTGGGCACCAGCCTGAATATCACCCAGCAACCGCAGGACGTGGCGTTCACCATCTATCCTCCGGGATCGGGCGTCACCATTCCGCTGTATAACAACGACTTCACCGCGGGCGATGGCGGCTTCACCGTCGATACGCCGACGGCCTACGACGGCCCGTGGACCTATCAGGCGGGCACGGCCAGTTGGACCCAGGACGGGCAGGACGTCGATGACAGCCACGCGAACACCTCGATGCTGAACAGCCCGGCGATCATGGTGCCGGATGCGGGCAACGTGCGGTTGAGCTTCTGGCACCGCTACAGCTTCGAAGGGGGCTTCTGGGATGGCGGCCAGGTGCGGATCAGCGTCAATGGCGGCGCCTTTAACATGATCCCGGCGAGCAGCTTCTCGGCGGGCGGCTATCCGGGCACGGTCCTGGGCAACAGCGCGTCGGTCCTCGCGGGCCAGGCGGCCTTCGTGGAAACCTCGCCGAACTACGCCGGCGGCCCGATTCAAAGTGTGGCCGATCTGGGCGGATTCAACGCCGGCGATACCATTCGCCTCCAATTCATCGCGGCTTCGGACACCAACACCCGGGGACCGAACACCCCGAACTGGGAAATCACCCGGGTGGACGTGGACGGCGCGCCGCCGACTTCGGTGGCCTTCCGCGTGGCCGGACAAGGCAGCGGGGTGGACGCGGCGGTGTCCTATCAATGGCAGCGCAACGACGGCGCGGGCTGGCAGGACATTCTGGGAGCCACGGGCAGCTTCCTACGGCTTCGTGCCCTTCCGGACGGACGATGGCGCGCAATTCCGCGCGGCCCTCTGCTATCCGAATATCAAAGCCTATTCGGACGCCGCCACCTTGTCGGTGGCTCAGCCGAACAGCGCCCCCAGCTATGTGCCGGGCGGTGACCTGGTGGTGGACGAAGATGCCGGCCCGCAAACGGTGCCCTGGGCCAGCGACGTCGCGGTCCACGGCTTCGGCGTGCCGGAAGTCACGTCGCCGATCGTTTATGGTTCGGACTTCAGCAGCCAGCCGGACGGCTCGGCGCTTTACGACGACGCACAAATTGCCGACGGCGTGCTCAAACTCACCTTGAACGTCAACAACATGAACGGCAGCTTCTACGGTCCGGTAGTACCGGTGCCCCTGGAAAGCTACGACATCTCGTTCAAGCTGTTGATTGGTGGCGGTAGCGATAATCCGGCCGACGGGATGAGCCTCAACGTGGCGAACAATCTGCCGACGCCGCCGAACCGTTCAGGCAGCGAAGAGGGCATGGGCAGCGGATTGACGCTCAGCTTCGACATCCATGATAACGGCGGCGTGGTACCGCAGGAAGCGCCGTCCATTGACCTCAAGTATCAAGGCCAGCTCCTGAGTGGCTTCCTGGCCTCGGTCGCCCAATCCACCGACCCGGCGCAGGATATATTCATCCCGGTCACGGTAAGCGTCAGTGCCGATGGGCTGGCCACGGTGACCTACGATGGCACGAACGTGTTTGAGAACGTGCCCCTCCCCAACTACCGGTGGCAGAGCGGTCTGCAACTGGGCTTGGTGGCGCGCACCGGTGGCTTGAATGCCAACCAGTTTGTCGATGACCTGCAGCTCAGCGCCGTGCCTTACGACCCGGCGGGACCGGAACGCGGTCAGACCGCACAGTTCATCGTCAGCAATGACAATCCGGACCTGTTTGCCGAACCACCGGCGATCAGCCCGGATGGGACGCTGACCTACACGCCGGCGCCCGACGCCTGCGGTTCGGCGGTGGTGACGGTGGTCCTCGAGGACGACGGCGGCACCGACCTGGGCGGCAGCGACCGCACCGCGGCATCACAATTCACCATCACAGTGAATCCGTTGAACGACTCCTGCCCGATCGCCGAAGACCAGATGGTCGCGGCCCTGGCCGGAACGCCGACGCCGTTCACGCTGCATGCGACCGACCTCGATAACGACACGGGCTGTGGCGCGGCGCCGTTGAGCTACTGGGTGATGCTGCCCGCGCACGGCTGGCTGTCCGGCACCCCGCCGAACTTGGTCTATACCTCGGATCCGGGCTACTGCGGAGCGGACAGCTTCATGTATCTGGTCGAAGACACGGCGTGCTTCAACGTGGCGACGGTGTCGCTTGAAGTGCAAGGCGTCAACCAGTGCCCGGTGGCCAACGCGCAGAACGTGACCACCTGTGAAGACAGCCCGGCGGCCATCGTCCTGACCGGCAGCGATGCGGATGAGAACGGCTGCGGGCCGACCATTCAAGGCTTCGCGATCGTGGCCAGCCCGACGCACGGCACATTGAGTGGCACGGCGCCGAACCTGACCTACACGCCGGCGGCCGATTATAACGGGCCGGACAACTTCACCTTCACGGCGACCGATGGCGAGTGCGTCTCGGTGCCGGCGGTGGTGAGCATCGTGGTGATGCCGGCCAACGATGGACCCATCTGCCAAATCTTCGTGGGACCGGTGTTGCGCCTCACGCCCGACGTGGTGGAATCCCTCGTGTTGTCGTGCGACAATCAGACCGCCGAAGTCATGCTGGACGCCACGCTCTCCAGTGATCCCGATAACGATGGGATGACGTACTTGTGGGCCGTGGACGGCACCCCGGTGGGCAACGCCGCGCTGCAAAGCGTCGCCATGCAACTGGGCACCCATGAAGTCACCCTCACCGTGACCGACGACAATCCGGGAACCGGTCCCTGCGCGGGCAACGGCACCAGCACGTGCAGTGCGATGGTGACGGTGATTGACGGCTGCGAAGCGGTGGAAGAGTTGGTGATGCTGGTCCAGGACAACAGCGCGACCATCGGCGCGGACCTCCAGCGGACGTTCAACAAGGAACTCAAGGACGCGTGCAAAGAGTTCGCGAAGGGCAAGTGCAAGAACGGCGTGAAGCGGCTGCGAGCCTTCCAGGACAAAGTGCGCAACTACGACGAGTTCTACAAGAAGCCGAGCAAGAAGGTCAGCGCGAAGAAGCGGCTGACGCACGAGACGGCGATGTTGCTGGTGGACGCCTCGCAGGCCTTGATCGACGCGTATGCGCCGTGTGCCTGCATGGGCCTGCACTAAGCCCCCATTCGGCCAGGTTCCATAGAGCCTGCCCACCCTAAAGCGGGGTTGGGAACAACCAAGACCGGGAATGCAAATTCCCGGTCTTTTTGTTGGTGGCCGGCCGGTTTATGCTATGCTCTTCCCGATTCAACATGAAACGCATAAAGCCATTCTTTCGATTGCTCCCACCGCTCCTGCTCAGCTTCGGATTGCTCCTACCGCTACTGGCCAGCGCCGCGGCGCGTCCGAACTTCATTTTTGTGCTCATTGACGACATGGGCTACGGCGACATGTCGTGTTACGGGGAGACGCGGATTCGCACGGAGCATCTGGATCGATTGGCGAAGGAGGGCATCCGGTTCACGCAATTCTATGTGGGTTCACCAATCTGTTCGCCGTCGCGCACCGCGCTAACCACCGGGCAGTTTCCCGCGCGTTGGCGCATCACCTCCTATCTTGCCAATCGCCAGGCCAACCAGCAACGCGGCATGGCCCAATGGCTCGATCCCCTGGCGCCAACGCTCGCTCGCGCCTTGCAGCAGGCCGGCTACGCCACCGGCCATTTCGGCAAGTGGCACATGGGCGGCCAGCGCGACGTGGGCGAAGCGCCGCTCATCACCGAGTATGGCTTTGATGAATCCCTCACCCAGTTCGAGGGGCTCGGCGATCGCATCCTGCCGTTGCTCGACGCCTTTGATGGCAAACCGCCGCGCCGGTATGCGCTCGGCAGCGACAAATTGGGACGCGGCCAGATCACCTGGCTGGACCGTTCCCGCGTCACCGGCGCGTTCGTCGAGCGCGCCATTGACTTCATCAAACAGTCGCAGCAGGCCGGAAAACCATTTTACGTGAACGTGTGGCCGGATGACGTTCATTCACCGTTCTTCCCGCCCAAGGCACTGCGCGGTGACAGTTCGAAACGCGAACTCTACCTTGGCGTGGTGAAGGCCATGGATGACCAGTTTGGCGCACTGTTTGACTTCGTACGCCAGGATCCAAAACTGCGCGCGAACACCTTGATCCTCGTCGCCAGCGACAATGGTCCGGAGCCCGGTGCCGGCACGGCGGGACCATTTCGCGGCCACAAGGGCAATCTTTACGAGGGCGGCATTCGCGAACCGTTTATTGTTTGGGGGCCGGGTTTCATTCCTGAACAATCACACGGCATGGTAAACGAAAAGACAGTCATCGCCGGCGTGGACTTGTTGCCCTCGGTGTTGCGCCTCGCGGGCGTCAAGCTCCCTGCCAACGTGCCATTTGACGGGCAGGATCTGAGCGATACTCTGGTGGGGAAGACCGCGGCGCTTCGAAGCAAGCCGCTTTTTTGGGTGCGTCCGCCCGACCGGCCTGGCCCGAAAAACGATCGTTGGCCCGACCTCGCGGTGCGGGAGGGCAATTGGAAATTGCTCGTCATGCGCGACGGCAGCGGCGCCCAGCTTTACGATTTGTCGAAGGATCCTGGAGAAGTCCAAAACTTGGCCAAGCAGCATCCGAACATAGTACCGACGGCTTACAAAAATGGCCCTTGACTGGCGCAAGGAGCTGCCAATTACGAAGCCCTGAGCGTTGAACGTAGTGGCGCCCGGGCAGAGCGCTGCATAACATACTTTCTCCAGATGGCGGCGCTCTGCCGAGGCGCCGCTACGAGTTGGGGTATTTGACGAGCAAGCGTTTCGGGGGATCCAAGGAACTCCACTTTTACAAACTCCTTACCCAAAGCCGCCGGCGTTGCCCTTATGCTTCACGGTGACCAAGGGATTGCCCGGCGTTCGGCTGGGTGACCCGAGTGCAAGCAAACTGCGAACAAAAACTGACTATGAAAAATAATGACCTTGTGACCATCGCCACCGTTGCCCTGGGAACCGCGACGCTGACGGTGCTGCTGTTTGGGTCGGCTTCACTGGAAGCGGGCAATGACGGACCTCCACCCACAGCGAAAATTGCCAAACCCAAATTGGTTTCCCACGGGATCGAGTTCACCCTCGCCACGCCCAAGGGTCAGACCTTCAAAACCGGCGACGAACCGGTGTTCGAACTCACCGCCATCAATTCCACGAGCGAATCCGCCGAGACGCTGATTCGCCTGATGATGTCCGCCACTGCACCCGCCAATCCAGTGTCGCGCCTTTTGCCCATGCCCGCGATGCTTTGGCAAGACGAGCAGCAGATAACGCTTAAGCCAAATGAAACCAAAGTGATTTCGGTTTCCACGCACACGAAGCTGCCGGCCAATAAGTTGATTGCGGTTGCCTTGCAAGAAACGGATTCGCAACCGCAAACCGCCCCCGTGACACAGCCGCAAGTCAGTTTGGCAGGGCTTCGGCCCAGCCTGCTGGGGTCGCGGGGTATCACTGCGTTGACGTTTTCCACTATCCCGCCATCGACCGCGCCGGCACTGGCAGCAACCCATTAATCCGAGTGTTTCATTACCCTTTAAGGTGCCGTTAGACTCTGGCCGCCGAAGTAAGGAGGTGGATCAGGATAAAGCTGCCTTCGGTCCGCCTCGTTACGTCGGCGGCTACAGCGGTGAATTAGTAGGACAAAGGCGCGTAAGCTGAAAGGCTCCTCATGTTTCGTTGGCAAACTTGCGTTGGCGTGGCGATCGGCCTGGTGACTGGCGCCGTCATTCTGATTCTGACGGGCGGTGGCGAGAGACGTACGTCGCCGCTTTCCGGGCCGATCCTCTCGGAGTGTGACGGTCACCTCCGCGAACTGGTGATTCACTACGAACCGTCCGCCAAAGAAATCGTGACCCCGGTTTATCGTGACTTCCTGGGTGCGCTCCAACCGGACGTTACGGTCCATGTTATCTGTCCCAATCGGGTCGCGTTCGACGATTTGGCAACCACAATAGGAGACGCCAAATGCCGCCTTAATCCAGTGATTGTTGGCCATCCAATGACTACATGGTCGCGAGATCGTTGGGTGGCATTGACGCCCGCAGCCCATAACCGGGCGACAACCCTCTGGAGTCCCCGCAGTGAGGCCGCCGAGGAAATCTGGCCGGCGCGCGCGGGAGATGAGCGCGTGGGACAAGACATTGCCCGGGCATTGACGCCCTCGGTCCGGGCGCGTCGCAGCAGCCTGTATTTCGATGGCGGTGATTTTCTGGCTGACGGCGAAAATGTCTTCGTGGTACCGAGACTTTTGCCACGCAACTTGCAGCACACCGTGCGCAACCGGGCAGAGTTGCTAGCGACCTTGGGTGCCGAACTCAAACGCCGAGTGATCTTGCTGGAGGAGTCGCCAGATCATCACGCCGCCATGTTCATGGTGGCCGCCGGTAATCGCCAAATGCTCGTCGGCGATCCGAGTTTGGGAAGAAAGTTGATCTTGGCCGAACGGAAGACTGAGGACGGCAGCGTGACAACTGGTTTCATGAACCTGCCGGGCGGTGCCGACTTCACCGAGGAAACACAGCATTTGTTCGATGCCGTGGCCGTCCAATGCGCAGCGCTGGGTTACCGCGTTGTTCGGCTCCCAGTCGTGCCCGCATGCGATAGCCGAACGTATTTGACGTATGTCAACGTGCTCATCGACCAGCAGGGCCGGCGTCGCATTGTGTATTTGCCGTTCTATCGCGGCGCTGAGCTGCTGAACGAGACCGCCCGTACCGTTTGGAAAAGCCTCGGCTACGAGGTCCGCCCCGTAGATTGCACCAGCACCTACCGGCACTTCGGCTGCCTTCACTGTCTGGTGAACGTGATCCGCCGGGACCGAGCATCACTCGGTTACACGAATGCCCCTCCGAGCAGAGCTGCTACCGCGAGGCAGCATGTCTTTGACGCCTTGGGAAAAAGCTAGTGGACAGCACCAGCGCGCCTGAGGGCCATCGGTAAACCTGCCAGAACTTTCAGCGTTCACTTAAGCTGGAGATGGGTAAACCAACGGAAAACCGTGGATTTTCCGCCCGAGCAGTGTACCGGTGGGATGTCAGTGAAGTGAAGTAGATCTGTTCCGGACGCGCGGGCGGAGTTTGGCGCCAGTCAATGGCGCTTTCCACCACCAAGCGCATTTGCGCGAACCACCATTGGGCCCGGCGACGGCGTTGTTCACGGCGCGAGGGCGTGCGTTGGGCTTGGGTATCGAACCGGATTTCGAGTTGTTTGTTCATGCGTTTGTTCTTTCGTTTTTGCCCAAGCGTAGAACGAGGGGTGGGACAAAGGCGGTCCAAGCCCAAAAGATTTTTGAAGTTTTTTTGGGTGAGGTTTTCGAGCGCGGGGCAGCATCGAATACCACCGCCAAACCGCCCCGGAGCCGGCAAGACGGCAGTTGTATTTACTCCGTTGGTGCCCCTGGCAACTGTACTGCCGGCAGTTTGCAACGTACGCCTTGAAGAAGGCCCAACGGCCAAGGCCCACGCACCAGAAAAGGTCCGAATGCTCAAGGCCCAATGAAAGCGTGGCAGGCTCATCGGTACTCAGCTTGGCGCTTGGGATTTGGTCATGCTCTGGCCGCCGAGAATTCGCGCATCCAGCTTTCATTCGTTTCTGCCGGCGGGACGCCGACAGCACGCTGCCCAACGTGCTGCCAGCATCCTGCCGGCAGTTTGGAACGGGTCGTTCAAATGTTGACCGGTTCACCGATTCGAACACAACGCTTGTTTCCGTTTCTGCCGGCGGGACGCTGTCGGCACGTTGCCCTGCCCCTGTGGCTAGGAGCCTCCACTCGGCTTGCGGAGGCGAGAAATGCGTCTGCTTACAATGGTGGCGGCTCACTTTGCCAAGTCCGGCAGGAAAACACACCGGCTGAACCTGACCAGGATTCGCTATGGGTCAAAGTTGCCGTGTGAGGGCCAATGGAACTCAGCTCAAACGCCGGGTAATCCGCGCTTTGGTCAAGTCGTACGGTGACATCGCCACTTCGACACGGTCGCCGATGGCCAAGCGGACGAACCGCTTCCGCATGGGGCCGGCCGGGTACGCCAGCAATTCGTGCTCGTTATCCAACTTCACCCGGTACATCGTGCTGGGGAGAATCGCCGCGATGGTTCCTTCCACTTGAATATGTTCTTCTGCGCTCATAATGGTCCCGCTCCGTCCGTCTGAACAACAGTCAGGGCAAACCGTCCGTCACTTTCGACAGGGCACCGCGTTGCGGCCGCGCCGCCCGTTTCTGCTCCCGGTTGTTAATCGCGGCACGTTTGACATTTCGCCGAGACTCTTGGACGATTTTGCCCGTTCACAGTAACGCTGATTTGATGGCCTATGAAAACCTTTTCTTTCGTCGATTCCCCAAGTCTCAACCCTTGGACCCGCCGCCGATTTCTGCTGACCGTGGGCGGAAACCGCTCGCGAATGTTTGATCGGCGCCCATTGTTCCTGCCCCACGCGGCTGTATGGCTTTGACCAGAAACCCGAGCGTTACGACATCATGCACCATCACGGCAACCGCGATGCCGTGCCCCGGCCGTATTGGCGCATCGGCCAGCGCGTGACCGTGGCCGACGTGATCCTGGCCAGTAAAAATGATCTGACCAAGCAGGGCACCGACGGCACCCCGCAGATGGTGATTTCCACTGGGTCAGTCGTGGACAATGTCGCCGTGCCCCCGGCGGGTGGTTGCGTGGTTTCGGTGATGGTCCAGCTCGATACCCAACCCGACCTGCTGACCTACCCCGGATTCCACCAGTTGTTTTTCTACGGCGACTATAAGAAGGAACTCCTGGCCTACTGCAAATTGTTCGGCATCCAGCCGGTGGTGGCGTAGGGGGGACGGGGACGGGATGCCGGATGCCAGATGCTGGATGCCGGATCTGGCGTTTGGAGTCCCGCCTTCAGGCGGTGGGGCGTTGCCGCCTAAAGACGGGACTGCGTAACTTTGACCATCGGCCTTGTGATGCGTTTGAAACGAACTCTAACTCGTTTTGCGATGCCAACCGGCGCCTGTGCTTTACACTCCCCTGCCCTGCTCCTATCTTTTGCCGGAATGTCTGAGATTAGCAAAACGAGAGTTCTGGTGGGCTTAAGTGGCGGCGTGGATTCATCCGCCGCCGCCGCCTTGCTGCTGGAACAGGGTTACGATGTGGTGGGTATTACGCTCAAATTGTGGCCCCAGGATTGCATTTCCCGCGCCGAAGACAAGTGCTGCGGCCCCCAAGCCGTGGCCGACGCTCGCGCCGTATCGCATCGGCTCGGCATTCCTTTTTACCTGATTGACGAGGCCGATGATTTTCAAAAACAGGTCATCGCCTATTTTGCCGAAGAATACAAAGCCGGGCGCACGCCCAATCCGTGCGTAATGTGCAATGAACGGTTGAAATTCGGCAACCTGCTCACTCGGGCCAACCAACTCGGCGCCACGTATGTGGCCACCGGTCACTATGCGCGCGTAGAGCAGCAGAATGGCCGAACCCTGCTCAAACGCGGCCGCGACCCGCGCCGCGACCAGAGCTATTTTCTGTTCTCACTGAAACAGGAACAGTTGTCGCGCGCCTTGTTTCCACTCGGAGAAATCACCAAGGATGTCACCCGTGAAGTCGCGCGTGGCAATCGGCTCAAGACCGCTGACAAAGAAGAGAGCATGGAGATTTGTTTCGTGCCGGATAACGACTACGGCAAGTTCCTCCGCGAGGCGCAACTCGTGCAACCGCACCGCGGCGACATTGTGGACCAGCGCGGCCAAGTGCTCGGGCAGCATGAAGGCATCGAGTTCTTTACCATCGGCCAGCGCAAGGGACTGCGCATTTCGGCGCCAAATCCGCTGTATGTCCTCGACCTGGATCCCGTGACCAACCAGGTCATCGTGGGCGACCCGTCGGCACTCGAACGAGACGAATGCAGGGTGGAACGGTGTAATTGGATTCCGTTTCCAGATCCTGCGGAAGCGATGGAAGCAACCGTGAAAATCCGCTACAACCATCCCGGTGCCCAGGCCACAGTAACGCCGCTGGCCAACGGGGGCGCAACGGTGAAGTTTCATCAGTCACAACGCGCCATCACCCCGGGGCAGGCATGCGTGTTTTACCAGGATGACTTGGTGTTGGGCGGCGGATGGATCGCGCGTTGACCTCAGTGTTGTGGCTCAATTCCAGGACAAGTCTTCCGGCCCTTCAGCCAGCAGGCGATACTTGGTCCCTTTCTGCCGCAGGATCTCCTTCCAGATGGAATCCGGTTGGGGATGGAAGACCAATTCCAATGAGGCGGGATGCACCATCCAGGTGTCGCGGCGCATCTCGTCATCCAGTTGGCCAGGGCTCCAACCGGCGTAACCGGCGAACACCTTCATTTTGCGGCTGGGCGAAAACGCTTCACCGATATCCACCAGTTCATCCAAGGAATGTTCGAGCTGCAAGTTGGGCATGACATTGGCCTCGGGCAGGAAGGTGTCACTGTATAAATAGCTCAAAGCCTGCGGTTGCACGGGCCCCCCGAGATACAGGGGCAACTCCTTCAAGGTTTCCGGCAGTTTCGCGACCAGGCTTTCGCCGACTTTGTTGCCGGTTTCCCGATTCAAGACCAAACCAAAGGCGCCTTCGGCGTCGTGCTGGCAAATCAGGATGACGGTGCGGTGAAAGAACGAACCTGCCAGCTTCCCGTGATCAAGAATCAGTTGGCCCTTCAACGACTTCATGGTTGTCTTTTTCCGTTGCGCATCGTGCTCAAACAAGAGTGCCTGAACTTGCGCGTTTTGCAATCTCGTTTAGGCTGGGGGCATGATGAAAATCGTTCTGGTGCTATTGGTCGCCTTGCTCATTGGCGTGAGCGGTTGCAAGTCGAGTTCCGGCAGCCGGGAATACATCCCGGGCAAGGGCTGGGTGCCCAACTGAGGGTAGGAGACGTTCCGGCCTCGCGCTGTCGATACGACGGAGACTAACTCCAGTCAATGGCGGTCGGAGCGGCTGGTCGGTGCGAGAAACAACTCCAGTGGCGAAGACTGTCCGGTAACTTCCAGGAGAACGGAGTGGTCGCGGATGTCCAGGCAGCGCACGACAACATTGGTATTGCCCATTCGCACCGTGCCGGTTTCGTTCTTCTCGAGCGTGCGGTTGTTGACCAGGGCAAAACGGTGACGGGTGGTGCCACTGATTCCCTTTAGTTTGAGGGTGCTGGGCACCGGGGTCTTGACGGTGGGCCGCCACAGGGACGCGAACGAACGTACCGGGTTTCGCGTCAGCAAACGTTCCGAATTCGCTTGGTCGAAGAGCGGTTCAGTGCCTGACTTCATCCAGTCCACGACGCGCAGAAACTGGGCTTCCGTCACCGTTTCCGCCAGCAGGTTGAACTGGCCGGCGGTGTAGGTATTCGCAAGGATGACTTGCCGTTCGATTTCCTCCTGCCGTTGGCCCATGAGCCGGTAAGCCACCAGTTCGCAAAAACCCTCGACCGCATCCTGTTTCAGTGAGCGGTTGGCCGGCAGGTTTTCAAAGAGCCAGGTGTGCGCCCATTCGTGGGCGGCGACGGCCGCCAACCGGGCGGGACCAAGGCCGTCCAGCAGGAAGATGCTGTGCTCGCAGTGGCGGGCGCCAATCTTCCGGCTGCAGGTTAAGCCCAGGGTTCGGTATTGGCTGACGGAGACATTGGCGTCGCGGTGCAGTTTCAGCAGGCGGGAACCGTCCACCAGGGCAACGGAAATGTTTTGGTCGGGTAGTGTTCCCGTTCCGTAGAACATCCGGCGCAAGTCGCGATTGACCTCCGCGAAAATGGGCTTCATTTCGGACTCCGAAAAGATCGCCGATTTGGAATCGGTCGGGCAAAGCCAGCGGCCATCGGGCAGTTTTCGGGCGGTTTCGTTTACGGGAAGTCCGCACACAAAACACACGGATTTCAACTTGGCACACGTTGGGCAAACCGGCACCCGTTCCCGCCGCGCCGAACTGCTCATCCAATAGAATGAGCCGGTGAACGGTTTCCCGCACACCGCACACACGTCCGGCGGGGCTGCCTGTACCTAGGATGGACCAACCGAACAAAACAAGCACTGCAAACGTTCTGATCATACCGCATGATCTTCCACTGCTTGAACATCGGAGCGAACTGGGCACGGCTTGATGCGGGGAGTGGGAAAGCAAGCCGTTGAAGAGTTGAAGCGGAAGACAATTCGCGCTGCTGGAGCGGCCCGACAGAGGTAGGGCGAGACTCCGTCGAGTTGATTTCCCTAAACCCAAATAGTTCACACCGAGGTTAGAACGCAGACAGCCTGGTGCCGCTGACGTCAGGAGGCGGAGCTCAGGAAATAGCTCCAGGTCCACCTCCTCACGTCGCGCCTACAGCGGGGTGAAATTCCCCGAGCACGTCCGTCAAGAAGATGCCGGGCAGAGGGAGTTACGTGATATTCGAACATCAGAAGGTTTCCGCGATGACGCCGCCGTAAGGCGGTAGCAATTCGGGGAAGTTAGGGCTCGACGGAGTCTCGCCCTACCGTTCCTCGCCCTGATTTCCGCAGCCGCAGACTGACCCGTCCCAGGTTAAATCAGCAACTTGACCTTTGCCACAATCGCCGCAGCGTCGATGCCGTACTTGGCCAGCAGCTCCGCCGGTTTGCCGGAATGCGGCACTTCAGTAACCGCCATTTTGTGGACACGTATGCCATCCTGACTGAGTTCGCCGGCCACGGCATCGCCCAAACCACCCTCGGCGTAATGGTCTTCCACGGTGATGATAAGGTTGTTGGCCCGCTGCGCGGCCGCCCGGATGATGTCTTGGGCAAGCGGTTTGATACTGTAGGTGTCGATAACGGTAATGTTGATACCTTCTTTGTTCAGCACATCCGCCGCTTTGAGGGCTTCGAACAGGGTGACGCCGGCAGCCAGAACCGTGAGTTTATCGCCTTCGGCCTGTCGCACAACCCGGGCGCCACCGATGGTGAACGATTCGGTGGTTTCGTAAATGACCGGCAACTTCGGACGCGAGGTCCGCAAATAACCGATGCCCTGATGCTGGGCCATTTGCTCCACCAGTTTCTCGGCGGACACCGCGTCGCACGGGTACAGAACCACGCTGCCGGGCAGGGCGCGCATCATGGCGATATCTTCAAGTCCCATTTGCGAGCCACCGTCTTCGCCAATGCTCACCCCGACGTGCGAACCGGCCAGTTTGAGATTGGCCATCGAATGGCCGGCCATACGGATTTGGTCGTGCGCGCGGCTGAAGAACGCGGCGAAGGTCGAGACAAAGGGCACCTTGCCCCGCGTGGCCAAGCCCAGGGCGACACCCACCATGTTTTGCTCGGCAATGAAACATTCGACAAAACGCTCCGGAACTTTTTCAGAAACCGCTCCGAATAGGTCGAATTCTTGGTGTCACCATCCAGGGCCACATGCGCTTGTCCACTTCGCCCATGCGGGCCAGGGCATTACCGTAGGCCTCGCGGGTGGCCACCATGTCGCCTTTGTTGTACTGCACTGGCGGGTAACTCGCCGGCGCTTCGTTGGCGGGCAAATTCTCGGGACGATTCGGTTGCGGAATAGCCAGGTCGGCGGCGGAGCGGGCTTTGGGTGTCAGTTCGGCAATGGCGGTTTCGGCATCTTCCTTCGACAACGGTTTGCCGTGCCAGCCCTCCTTGTCCTCGAGGAAGGAAACGCCGCCACCTTTGAGGGTCTTGGCCAAAATGGCCAACGGTTGATCGCCCAAACCGGCCGCGGCGAGCACTTCGAGGATTTCCTCCATGTCGTGCCCGTCAATCTCTTCGGTGCGCCAGCCAAAGGCATCGAACCGTTTGCGATACACATCCACATCATGCCCGAAAGCGGTGGCCTGGCTTTGGCCCAACCGGTTGACGTCCACGATGGCTACCAGGTTGTTCAGCTTGTGAATGCCAGCCAGCGAAGCCGCTTCCCAGACGGAGCCTTCGGCGCATTCGCCATCCCCCAGCAACACGTAGGTGCGGAAATCCAAACCGTCCAGACGCGCACTCAATGCCATACCGACCCCGACGCTTAGGCCCTGCCCCAACGAGCCGCTGGCCACATCCACAAACGGCAGGCGCGGGGTGGGATGTCCTTCGATGTCGCTGTTCAACTGGCGAAGTGTCAGGAGATCTTCCACAGAAATGAAACCCGTTTCGGCCCAGGCCGCGTAGAGCAGCGGCGCGGCGTGGCCTTTGGAGAGGATGAACCGATCATTGTTCGCGTAGCGCGGCGCCTTGGGATCATACCGCATGTGCCCGAAAAAGAGCGCGGACACCAGTTCAGCCGCCGAACAGCAGGACGTGGGATGTCCGCTGCCAGCGGCGGTGGTGGCCGCAATCGAGTGAATCCTTAATTGATTGGCGATACCGACAAGGGTTTCAACAGGTTGGTCGTTCATTTAGTCAATAAATTCAATAAATTGTTTTCGGCAGCATGGTAACGGCGGAAAAGCGAAAGGGAAGCGGGAAAACGGCTACCAATGATTTTTTCTGAGGCAATTGGGGGCGGAAGCATGGGGATCCATCGTGCTGACGGCATCCTGCCGGCAGTTTGGAACGGGTCATTCGAATGTTAGCCCCACCTGGAACCTTCGAACGCGACACTTGCGTCCGTTTCTGCCGGCGAGACGCCAGCAGCACGTTGCTTGTCCCGCTTGGCACCATCTACCACGACGAGCATTAAGAGCGGCAGAGGACTGCCGCACTGCACCACCTGGCGGACTTCCCTGCTGCTTCAAAATCGCGAAGCGTCTTGGACTACGACAGCTCTTTACAGCTTTTCTGCTCGGACCTGATGCGGAGTCCCTTGCTCGCACGGAGATGCTTGTAACGTGCAGGTTCTAATTGGAAACCAGACAAAAGGCATCCGGTCAACGCCGCCATCAGGCGCTTTTTCGCTGACACTCAACGGGAGAATGCGCTAGCCTGATTACCAACGAATCCACGTTTCAACACGATTCGCGAGCAAGCAATGAAGATCGATTGGCATTCGCGCCATTTAACTGGCGCTCACTCGAAAGCAACTTGGCTGGTATTTGTGGGGGCCTGCGCCCTGTTCACTGGCTTGGTGGTGGTATGGTTTTGGAATCCCGAGCAGCGGGGCGTCAACCCCAATCAACCGCTGGTGGTGTATTGCGCCGCGGGTATCAAACCGCCGGTCGAAGCGGCCGCTCGCGATTACGAAAAGACCTATGGGGTACCCGTTCAATTGCAATACGGCGGCTCGATGACACTGCTGGCGAATCTCCAGATCAGCCAACGGGGCGACCTGTATTTGCCGGCAGACGACAGTTACATCACGTTGGCAAGAGAGAAAGGTTTGGTGGCGGAAAGTATTCCGCTGGCGCAAATGCAAGCCGTGTTGGCTGTAAGCAAGGGCAATCCCAAGAACATCCGTTCCCTGGACGACTTGATGCGCGAAGGAGTTTCGCTCGGACAAGCAAACCCGGACGCGGCCGCGATTGGCAAAGTGACCCGGACCGCGTTGCTCAAATCCGGTCGCTGGGACGCCGTCAAAGCGCGAACGCTGGTGTTCAAACCCACCGTCAATGAAGTCGCCAACGATTTGAAACTCGGCGCGGTGGATGCCGGATTTATTTGGGACGCACTCGTGGCGCAATATCCCGACGTGGACTCCGTTCCCGTGCCGGAACTGAAGGGCGCCATTGGCAAGATCACCATTGGCGTTCTCCAACGAACCAAGCAGCCCACCCAAGCGTTGCGGTTTGCGCGGTATCTCGGGGCGCGCGACCGGGGATTGCTCGTGTTTGCCAAGTGGGGTTACACGCCGGCGGCGGGCGATCCCTGGGCCGTAAAACCGGAGTTGCACTTGCTGGCCGGGGCCATGCTACGGCCAGCCATCGAGGATACCATCAAGGCCTTCGAGCAACGGGAAGGCGTTAAGGTTCTCCGCGTGTATAACGGTTGCGGTATCCTGGTGGCGCAAATGAAAAGCGGTGAGCGGCCCGATGCCTATTTTTCCTGCGACACCTCGTTCATGACGCAGGTCCATGATCTGTTCCTCGATACTGAGGACATTTCGCAGAACCAGCTCGTGATTCTGGTGCCCAAGGGCAATCCCCAGGGGATCAAAGAATTGAAGGACCTTGGTCAGCCGGGATTGCGCGTCGGCTTGGGTCATGAACAACAAAGCGCCATGGGCGCATTGACCGAACAGATGTTGAAGGCCGACGGAACTTACGACGCAATTCGGAAGAACGTGAAAGTCGAGACGCCCACTGGGGACATGTTGGTCAATCAATTGCGCACGGGTTCGCTGGATGCGGTGATTGCTTATCTCAGTAACGCGAAAGGTGCGGCGGACAAACTGGAGACAATTCCCATCAACATTCCCAGCGCCATCGCCACCCAACCTGTGGCGATTGGCAGGGAGGCCCGTTACCCGCAACTCACCGCGCGGTTGCTGGATGATATTCGCTCCGAAGCCTCACGCCAACGTTTCGAAGCCCGCGGATTCAAATGGAAACTCGGCGAGGCATCGCAGTGATCTGCTGGGCAGATTCGCAGCCGGTCTGCCCAAGTAGCCGCATTCTATGACTTCCCAACCGCCCTGCCCTACGGTTGTTCCGGCGCGCCGCGCCAGTTCCGATCTGCCGTTCTATGCAGGGATGGGTATTCTGGGCGGCCTTTACGTGGTCCTGATCCTGGCCATGGTTTGGGCGGACACGGCCTATACTTCACCGGGCCATTTGGGAAAGGCGTTGGCCAGCCCGGAAATTCAATACGCCATCGAGCTAAGCCTGTTCTCCTGCACGCTGACCGCCCTTCTTTCCCTCGTGGTGGCCGTGCCGCTGGGTTACCTGATGTCGCGGCACCGGTTTTACGGCCAAGGACTGGTCGATGCGATCCTGGACATTCCCATTGTGCTGCCGCCGCTGGTGATCGGCCTCAGCTTGTTGATTCTGTTCCAGACCAAGTTTGGGAAAATGGTGGAGAGTGTCATCCCGGTGACCTACGAAATTCCCAGCGTGATCCTGGCGCAATTCTCCGTAGCGTGCGCCTTTGCTGTGCGCACCATGCGGGTGACATTCGACCAGATCAACCCCCGCAATGAACAGGTGGCGCTCACGCTGGGCTGCTCCCGGAGCCAGGCCTTTTGGCGGGTGGCATTGCCGGAGGCCGGTCGCGGCATCATGACCGCGGCCACGCTGGCGTGGGCGCGCGCGCTGGGTGAATTCGGGCCGATCCTGGTCTTTTCCGGCGCGACGCGGATGAAAACGGAAGTCCTGTCCACCACAGTGTTCCTCGAACTCAGCGTCGGCAATCTCGAAGCCGCCGTAGCGGTTTCGCTACTCATGATCGCGGCGGCCGTAATGGTCCTGCTGCTGGTGCGTTGGTTCGGCACCGAACGCACTTTGGGAAAGGCCATGGACCCATGATCCGCCTCTCGAATCTGTCGGTGCAGTCCGGTGCCTTTCGTCTGACCGGGGTGGATATAGCCATTCCCACCGGACAATACGGCGTGTTGATGGGCCGGACCGGCAGCGGGAAGACCACCATCCTCGAAGCAGTCTGCGGCTTGCGCAAAGTGACCGGCGGGCGCATCGAATTGTTGGGCCGGAATGTCACGAGCTTGACGCCGGCCGAGCGCGGCATTGGTTATGTGCCCCAGGACCGGGCGCTGTTTCGCACGATGACCGTGCATCAGCATCTCGCCTTTGCGCTGAAGATCCGGGGCTGGAAACCCGCCGCCATCGAGGAACGGGTGATCGAGTTGGCCGAACTGCTCAGCGTGCAGCGTTTGCTCCACCGCCGGCCGATTGGCTTGAGCGGCGGCGAATCGCAACGAGTGGCTTTGGGCCGGGCGCTGGCCTTTCGTCCCGGCATCCTCTGCCTGGATGAGCCGCTCAGCGCGCTGGACGACGACACCCGGCTGGAGATGTATGAATTGCTGGAGAAAGTGCGCGAACATACCGGCGTCACCGTGTTACACGTGACGCACCATTGGGGCGAAGCCGAACGGCTGGGCGACCAAATCATGCGGATCAATTCTACCGGCGTGGAAACAATTGAAACGCGCACGGAATCCCAGTTTGAAGCACCGCGTTGACCGAATGTCATTCTCCTCTCACCCTGACCGCGGTAAGGGCTAAGCAAGCACCGAGCCAGCCGCAGTTGCCACCCTCTCTGGTTTTAAAACTGATACGCCAGACTCAGCAGGTGCAGATTCAGTCCCGGATTCGGAGTGCCCAAGCCGGCATTGGACATGTGCTGGAACCGGTAGCCCAATTGCCAACGGGAAGTGAATTGCCATTCCAGCCCGACGTGACTGGTGAATTGAAACGGCAGGCCAAAACTGCGTTGGACGTATTCATACTGGCTTAATACCGTGGCTCGAACACCAACTTCCAAAGCGATCGGGAATGGGTCGTATTTAATGACCAGTTCCGGGCCCACCGTTCCCACGAACCCGGTCTCGCCGTGGCCGTGCAGCGCACCCGCGGTGACTTCAGCTCGTGATTTGATGAGCCAGTCGGAACCCAAGTTCCAGTTCCAGGGGAGACTCCGAATTGCAAATACCTCCGTTTGCACGAAAGGATGGGAATAGTCGCTCGACGAAGCCCCGGCCCGCAGGCCCACAGTGTACCGATTTGTAGTCTGTGCAGAGCCGCTGACCATGGCGATCAGCAACGACAGTCCAACCAGCAGCGGCATTAACCGACCATGCGGTCGGCGAAGGTGGGCAGTGGCCACGCGATTCATAAAACCGTCATCAGCCGGCCGCCGCAACCGACTGGTTGACAAAATATCTCGAAACCTAAAGGCGTCGTGGTGCCCAGTCCAAATGTGTACAAAATATCAATAGGTTGCATGGAATAGATCATATTCTCGTATTCCTTTCGCGGCGATTTTATGCAGCGCCAGACGAAAAGCAACCGGTTCTTTGAAGGAAAAATGGCCCATGTCCAAGCATCCAAAAAGGCCCAGTTTCACTGCCATTTTCCAAGGAAAGACTGGTCGAAATCGAAGTGGGCCCGAGGATTTGGGCCTGCCTTGGACGTTGGTCATTGGGCATTCGGTACGCGGGCCGCGACCGGCAGAAGTTAAGGTCGGCGAGACTCTGACCGCGTGTTGGCGGGACTTTATTTTGCGTATTCGATGCAGCGCGTTTCCCGGACCACCGTCACCCGAATTTGTCCCGGATACTGCAACTGTTCTTCGATCTTGTGTGAAATATTACGGGCGAGCACCAAAGCATCCATGTCACTCACCATCTCCGGCTGCACAATGATTCGTAATTCGCGACCGGCCTGCACGGCGTAACACTTCTCGACGCCGCTGAACGATTGCCCAATGGTTTCCAGCGCTTCCAAGCGTTTGAGATACGTGCTCATGGTCTCCAGCCGCGCGCCAGGTCGGGAGGCGCTGATGGCATCGGCCGCTTCGAGCAGCACGCTGATGATGCCGATTTGCGGTACTTCTTTGTGGTGGGAGGCGACAGCGTTGACGACTTCCGGCGCTTCCCCGAAGCGACGGATGAAATCGGCTCCGACCAGCGCGTGGGCCCCTTCGACCTCCTGGTTGACGGCCTTGCCAATGTCGTGCAGCAAACCGGCGCGTTTGGCGAGGGGAATGTTACCCCCCATCTCGGCGGTGAGCAATCCGGCCAACTGCGCCACTTCGATTGAATGTTCGAGCACATTTTGCGAGAAGCTGTGCCGAAATCGCAAGCGGCCCAGCATTCGAGTCATTTCCGGGTGCAAGGCCGGAAGCCCCACGCGCGCCACCGCCTCTTCGCCCACCTTGAGAATGGTTTCCTCCATATCCTCGGTGACTTTGCGGACGACTTCTTCGATTCGAGTGGGATGAATTCGACCGTCGGCAATCAACCGGAGCATGGATTCGCGCGCGATCTCCCGCCGGACGGGATCGAATCCGGACAACACCACGGTGTTGGGGGTGTCGTCAATCAGTACAGTGATGCCTGTGGCTGCTTCAAAGGTGCGAATGTTTCGCCCCTCCCGGCCAATGATGCGCCCCTTCAGTTCCCCGTCGGGCAACGCTAACGTGGCGCTCGTGGACTCGAAAGTGTGGTCGCCCGCATACCGTTGAATCGCCAGGCTGATGATGTGCCGGGCCTTTTCTTCGGCGCGCGTTTTGGCGTCGTCCAGAATGCGGCGCGTTAGATGGGCGGCATCTTGTTGGGCCTGCTGTTCACTTTCCTTGAGCAAAAGCTGTCGGGCTTCTGCGCCGCTCAAGCCAGCCAGGGCTTCCACCTCCGCCTGCCGTTGGGCTGATATCCGGGCCAGTTCCTTTTGTTGGAGCACCGCCGCTTCGTTCTTTTGGCGCCATTCTTCCTGCTGGCCGTGGAGGGATTGTTCTTCATCAACCAGATTCTTGAGTTGCAAATTGATCAACGTCTCCCGTTCGACCAGTTTCTTCTCGGCCTCAGCGATCTCGCTCTGGCGCTGCGCAGCGGACTGCTCCATTTCGGCCCGGAGGACGAGGGCTTCTTCCTTGGCCTGCAAACGGGCTTCCTGGAGGATGCTTTTCGCTTCGCGACGGGCGACCTCGATGAGGGCTTGTTCCTTACGAATTGCCGCGGCTCGGCGGTTCTTTCGTTCCCAATGCAGCAGCCCGTAGCCCAGCATCGCGCCCAGCACCAAGCAAATCGGGCCGACTATGTACGCATTTGCCAACAAACTCATTTCAAAACCGACGCGCCGGCACAGTCGTGCCAGCAGGTCGGTGTCAGGATGCAATTTAAACGAATATCATGCGGTTCCGCGGGCAATTCCCCAACGACCTGCCAGTCAAAGGCAATCCCACATTTTAACCCGCGCACCGAGGCCAGCAGCCGGTCGTAGTACCCTTTACCCCGACCCAACCGCCAGCCACTTCGAGTGAAACCTACGCCAGGCACCAGCACCAAGTCCAGCCGGTTTAGCGCAAATACCGGGCAGGCAGGTTGCGGCTCCAAAATGCCAAAATGACCGGAGCGCAAATCCGCCTGGAGATCGGCGATCCGGCACGCTTCGTAAATACGATCGCGCGCAACGAACCGTGGCAGGATCACATTCTTTCCTGCGGCCAGCGCGCGGTGAATCAGCGGCCAGACATCCGGTTCGCCAGTCATCGAAGCAAACAGCATCACAGCATGGGCGTGCTGCCAGACAGGCCGTTCCTCGACGCGGCGGCAAAGCTCCCGCGAGGCTTGGGCGCGTTCGTCCGGGGTGTGCCGCCGATCTTCTTCCCCCAATCGCTGGCGCAATTCTACTTTTAGTGCGTGAAGGTCCATGGTTACGACGGCTTCGGCTCCGATTGGCTCGCTGGTGCTGCCCCGGCTTCCAGCGCATGTTTCCCGGTGACGCCCGCCAAGGCTCGCCACCGTTCAACCCGGTCTTTGATTTTCTTTTCGACGCCTTGTTCGGTGGGCTCGTAGTAGCGCCGGAACTCTCCCAAATAATCCTGTGCCACATAGTGGCCTGGATGACTATGGGCATATTGATAACCTTCCCCGTGACCAAGCTGTTTGGCGCCGGCATAATGAGCATCGCGCAGATGATTCGGCACCGGCAGCGTTCGGCCTGAACGCACATCGGTCAGGGCGGCGTCAATGGCCAGGCAGGCGCTGTTGCTTTTGTTGGCGGTGGCGATGTAAACGGTCGCCTCCGCAATGGGGATGCGGGCCTCCGGCCACCCGACGAACTCGGAGGCCTGATGGGCAGCCTGCGCCAGGACCAATGCCATGGGATCGGCCAATCCAACGTCTTCGGCGGCACAGATGACAATCCGCCGCGTGATAAAGCGCGGGTCTTCCCCGGCCTCAATCATCTTGGCCAGCCAATATAGGGCGGCGTCGGGATCACTGCCTCGCATGGATTTGATAAAGGCCGAAATGGTGTCGTAATGGGCGTCGCCGTCGCCGTCATAAACGATGGCTTTACGCTGAATGCTCTGCTCGGTGACGGCCAAATTGACGTGAATGATCCCGTCTTCTCCCGGCGGAGTGGTCAGGGCGGCAATCTCCAGAGCGTTCAGGGCTTTGCGGGCATCGCCATCAGCGATTCTGGCCAGATGCCGCAACGCTTTCTCATCGGCCAGAAGTTGAAGGTAACCCAGCCCACGTTCGGCGTCGCCCACGGCGCTTTGTAGCAGGGAATACAACTCCGTTTCGCTCAAAGGGCGGAGTTCAAAAATTTGCGATCGCGAAACCAACGGAGAATTGACGAAGAAGAAGGGGTTGTGAGTCGTTGCGCCGATCAACCGCACCACTCCACTTTCCACATCCGGCAACAGCACATCCTGTTGGGCTTTGTTGAACCGGTGAATCTCATCAATGAACAGGATTGTGGACTGGCCCGTGTTGGCCAGACGGTTGGCGGCGGAAGCCAGCACTCGTCGCATGTCAGCCACGTTGGATTCCACGCCGCTGAGCCGCTCGAATTTGTTTCGGGTTTGGCGGGCAATAATTTGGGCAAGGGTGGTTTTGCCGGTGCCCGGGGGACCGTAAAAAATCAACGACTGAATCCGATCCGCCTCAATGGCCCGCCGTAACAACTGGCCGGGAGCCAGGATGTGGGTCTGCCCGACAAATTCCGTCAGGGTTCGCGGCCGCATTCGAGAGGCCAGTGGGGCGCCACGCGGTGGCGTTTCAGCACCCGTTGGCAGGGGCTTACGTTCAGCGTCGGACGGCCGAGCAAACAGGTCTTCTCGAGACATGGCCACAAGTTAGCAAGGGATAGATTGCCTCCCAACAAAAATTCTTTTCCTGACCGGCGATTGGAGTGCAAAAAGAAACCCCGCCGTAATGCCGTGTGGTAACTGTTCCATTGAACACTTCGAAACAGGGTGGAACCGGCTTGCTGACTTTCGACTTCCAGTCAAGGCCTGTCGGCCATCAACAGAGCTAAGGTTCCTTGTCTTTATTTAACTACGGTTCAAGGACTTAGTTTCGAATCACGCGCATGGGCAGGGTTAAATCCTGTCAATGTCTCGTTTGCAAAGAACTCGGCGCACTTTGGTTATCCCTAATCGCGTCAACCGTGTGCGTCGGCGACGAAACCAACTATCGTCAAAGGCACTTTCGGAAGCAAGCCAGAAAAGTCACTTTAGTTTGGGTGCCGCCGCAAATTGGGCATAGAATCTGTGATCCATTAAGCTGGCTAACCACCTTGCGCTTTATAAGAATGGAAAACTTTCAAAAACGGAGTTTGTTTTGACAAACGTGCATTGTGTGATTTAATTTGGCCGTATTCCATTGCTACGTTTGCAGTAGATCTCTGGCTCAGAAGTTGTATGCCCGAATTCAGTTTCGATTGTGTGCCGCGGGGAGGGGACACAGTTGAATTGTTCCCGCCGCAGTGGAAACAGAACTTCGGCTTGATCAGCTCAGAAGCAACCATGCTCGGCTCCAGAAAATTAGACAACCCTTTATCATCCGGCATCATCTGACGATGCATACAATTATGATTCTCCGTCGGCTTTTGGTTGGCGCAATGCGCTTGAAAAGTGGCCTGAGGGAATGGCAATCCTCCAAACAGGCTGTTTGGTTTTGCCTCGCGGGCGTTTTCTTGACGCTTCCGCCCATGGCCCGTACCGCCGTGCCCCCGAACGATGTTTGTTCTGGAGCCCAAGTCATTCCCGCGACTGCTGGAGCGATCAGCCCGTACCTGACACCAATCACCGACATTCTGGATGCAACCGACGCGGGTGATCCGAACACGGAAAACACCTGTCAGACGAACGTGCAACATGGAGTTTGGTACGTTTTCACTCCGCAAAAAGAAGCGTTTTACACCCTCTCTACTCTGCCCCAAGACACCCCGGGGACCACCGTGGATGACACCGTGCTGGCGATCTTTACCTCGGTCGGCGACTGTGCCGGACCGTTTGTGGAGATACCCAGCACGGAATTCAGCGTTGGCTGCAACGATGACTTCGACCCCTTGGGCCAAGAATATCATGCTGCCCTTACCACGCTCCTGAATGCCGGTACGACATACTACATTCTGGCCTGGCACTATTTCGACGTTGACGATCCCTTTCCCCTGGGACCCGGCGCCTCAACGATTCAATTGCGCATCACCCGAACCATTCCGCCCCACAACGACGACTGTTCCCAAGCCGAGGTGGTGACGCTGAATCTGCCCGTCATCGGCACGACCTTTCGCGCCACCAACGATTATCAATTGAACAACCCGGCATGTTACGGTGGGGTGGGCCAGATTTTTTCCGAGGCACCCGGTCCGGATGTGGTCTATTCGTTCACCGCGCCAGTCGCAGACACGTATTCGTTCAAAGTGTTTGGGGCCAATCTGCAAAACGACTTTGTTTTGTATTTAATGACCAACTGCCCCGCGGGCAATCCGCCGGTGGTGCTCACCAATTGCTTGCAGGCAGCCAACCGAGTGCCCGGCAGCCCGGAGGAACTGGCCTGCGTCTTCCTGGTGGCTCAGCAGCAGGTGTATCTGGTCGTAGATGAAACCAATAGCCTGAGTTCGGGGGGCAATTTTTCGCTGGAGGTGACCAAGTGTTTTCCCGAGACCGAAACCAACAATACGCCGGCAACTGCCACGCTGTTTGTCTGCGGCATGGAGGGATCCATCGATCCCCGCTCGGATGTGGACTTTTACGCCTTGGGCACCTACCCACGGGGATCACGGCTTTTTGCCATGGTCGATGGCAACGCAGCCAACAACACCCGTGACTTTGATTTGCGGGTAACGTCGATGACGGAAACCATCGAATATGACGAAGGTGACAACAGTGTGGAGTTTGGCGCCTTTTCGCCCAATGTGTGTGGCGTGCCCTTGCCACGCGAACCGGTGTTCCTGAGCGTGAATTACAATCGGTCCACGTTTGCTGCCGAGCCTTATCGGGTTTACGCCGTAGCCCAGCCGTCCTGGATCAAGGCCATCTCCGAGGTGGAACCTAACGATTCGCTCCTCGAGGCCAATTCAGCCGCCCAAAATTACTTCCGGGGCACGCTGGATGGACCCGCGCCATCCACTGACGTGGATACGTTCAGCTTCGCGGCCAAAGCCGAAGATCTGGTATTTGTGGCTCTGGATGGAAATCCCCAGCGGACCAATGCTCCGATTAACGCCCAACTCGAATTGCTGGATGAACCCGGCAACGTGCTGATCGCGGTCAATGACGGCGGCCCCAATACCGCCACGTTCTCGTCCACCAATACCACGCCGGGCTCGTTGACCGCTTCCTCGCCGTACTCACCCGGCGAAGCCCTGGTGTATCGGGTCCTTCAGGATGGCCTTTACCATGTGCGGGTATCCATTGGCACGACCAATGAGACGGTCGGTGCGGGAGACTACCTGCTTTCCATTTCGTTCAATTGCCAAGGCAGCATCGAAACGAACAATCACCCGCCAACCATCACCAGTCTTCTCGCTCCCGCTCAGGTGAATGAGGGGGAAAGCTTCGACGTGAGCGGAACCCTCCAGGACAGCGATACGTTGGATACCCACAGCGTGGTGATCGACTGGGGGGATGGGGTAGAAACCAACGAACTGGGCTCCGGTGTGGTGAGCTTTCAAATCCCGCATCAATATCTCGATGATGATCCCAACCTAACGTCTTCCGATACTCATGCCGTCAGCATTCTACTGGTGGACGAAGCGGGGGCCACCGCAGGCACGAATGTCGCCATCACCGTTGCCAACGTCGCCCCAACGATCAAGTCCCTGGACCTCAGTTCGACGGTTATTGCAGAAAACGAAACCGTCACCCTGAACGGGCAATTCCGTGATCCGGGCCTGGGGGACATTCACTCGCTCACCATCGACTGGGGCGATGGCAATGCCAGCCATCCCACTCTCGAAATCGGCCAGCGCACGTTCAGCGTCATGCACCAATATCTGGACGATAATCCGTCCGTCACCCCGAGCGACCATTACTTCATCGGGGTGACGATTGCCGATGACGACGGCGGCAGCGACACCGACACGGCGGAATTGACCGTCCAGAACGTTCCGCCGCAGTTGACGGGGGTCGAAATCTCGTCGCCCATCTCCCCCTACCAAACGGCCGTGCTTCGCGGCACGATTAGCGACCCCAGCCCGCGGGACACGTTTTCGCTGGTGGTGGATTGGGGCGATGGCTCAGTCAGACAGACCAATGCGTATCCCGCCGGCAGCGGCGCTTTTGCCGTGTCCCACAAATATGTGCTGGCAGATACGATTTTGCCCGTGGCCTTGATCTTAGTGGATGATGACGCCGGCAGCGCTACCGCCAACACGACCATCACGATGAATCCAGCTCCTGCCAACCTCCAGGTTCTCTCGATCAACCACTTGCCCAATGGCCGGGTTCAGTTGACCCTTCGGGGTGCTCCGCAGGAGACTTACCATCTGCTGTTTTCCACCAATTTGTTGAATTGGGAACCTTTGCTGGGGGGACCGTACACGGCGGATGAGAAAGGTGTCATTCGAGTCGAAGACGCGGAAAGCGATCAGATGTTGAAGCGTTTCTATCGCAGCGTTCAACCTTGAGATGCCCGCAGTCCGACGGGCGGCCTGGGTTTGCATTGCTTCGGTGGATCGCTTGGCGCAACCTCGGTGACGTGAAAACTACCAGTTCCTCGAAAACCAAGACCACGCAGCCAACGCAGCGATCAAAGGAATCTCCGTTCGGTTTGTTGCGACCCATTACGCTAGTCTTGTGGGTGGTCATTTCCGCCGCCTCCGCCGCGGCCCCACCGGAAAGTCCCGCTCAACGACCCAATATCCTGTTCATCGCCATTGACGATTTGAACGATTGGGTCGGGCCGCTACAAGGACATCCGCAGGTGAAAACCCCCAACATGGATCGTCTGGCCCGGCGTGGGATGACCTTCCTGAATGCTCATTGCCAGGCCCCACTCTGCAATCCTTCCCGGACCAGCGTCCTGACCGGATTGCGACCCTCGACCTCCGGAGTGTATGCGCTGAATCCCTGGTTTCGCTCCGCGCCCGCGCTCAAAAAACTTGTCACCTTGCCCCAGTATTTCTCACAGCACGGTTACCGGACCATCACCACCGGCAAGGTCTATCACGACGCCTATCCGCCCAAGGAAGGGCGGGTCAATGGCGCTGAATTCGATGTGTGGGGCTACCAAGGCGGTTTCCGTCCGCGCCCCGCCCGGAAGTTGGTCGAAACCCCGGACAAGAACGCGCTGATGGACTGGGGCGTATTCCCACAACAGGACCAAGACTGCTTCGATTACGACGTGGCGGACTATGCCATTGGACAATTGAATTCAATGCCGAAGGACAAGCCCTTCATGCTGTGCGTCGGATTTCGGCATCCGCACGTGCCGTGCTACGCACCGCAGAAATGGTTCGACCTTTACCCGGAAGAAACCCTGTTGCTGCCGCCGGTCAAGGATGACGACCGCGACGATACCCCGCGTTTTTCCTGGTACCTGCATTGGAAACTGCCCGAACCCCGGTTGTCCTGGCTCAGGGAAGCCCATCAATGGCGCCCCCTGGTGCGCGCCTATCTGGCCAGCGTAAGTTTCGCCGATGCCATGGTCGGCCGGGTTTTGGAAGCGCTCGCCAAGAACGGTTTCGCTGACAACACCATTATCGTGTTGTGGGGCGACCATGGTTGGCATCTGGGCGAAAAGCTGATCTCCGGCAAGAACTCCTTGTGGGATCGTTCAACCCGAGTGCCACTGATCTTTGCCGGGCCGGGCGTCACGAAAAGCGCCAAGTGCCGGCAACCCGCCGAACTGCTGGACCTGTATCCGACCCTGGTCGAACTGGCCGGACTGCCCCCCAAAGACGGCTTGGATGGCCACAGTCTGGTGCCGCAGTTGCAAGCCGCCAGCACGCCCCGCACATTTCCCGCCATCACCACGCACGGCCCCAACAACCACGCGATCCGGACGGAGCGCTGGCGTTACATCCGTTACGCAGACGGATCGGAGGAACTTTACGACATGTATTCCGACGCCAACGAATGGACCAATCTGGCTTCCGACCCGCGCTATACGGCCACCAAAAAGGAATTGTCCCAATGGTTGCCCAAGGTGAACGCCGCGCCGGTGCCGGGCAGCGTGATCCGCCTGATTGAAATCAAGCAAGGCCAGGTCTTTTGGGAAGGCAAACCGGTCGGGCCGGATGATCCGATTCCGGATTAGCGCCGTCCATCGTACCACAGCGTGCAGCCGTCGCGGTGTTTGAGCGTTCCGCCCCGGGAGAAGATGGCGCGGCAAATAAACCGGCCATGCTCAAGCGGGGTGTACAGATGCAATTTACGGTTCGAGGTCGTGAGCGGATGGCGGTGGAGAATTACCAGTTTGCGGCCGCGTTGGCGCGCCAGGGATTTGAGCCGTTGACTGAGATCGATTTCCTCGCCCGCGTATAGGTTCTCGCTGAAACCGCCAATTTCGCGGAACGCCGCTGCCTCGCAAAAAATGAACGAACCGGCCAGCAATCGACGCAGGCGGCTGATCCAGTTCCAAAGCGCCACCACCGCGCGGGCTGCGAAATCGTGGGTGCTCATCCGAATGGTGCTCCCGCCCGCCAGGCAGACGCCGCCCTGGATCTGTTCCGCCATCGCGCCAACTAATTCGCGGCTGGGTTGCGAATCTGCATCCACAAAAACCAGCCAATCCCCCGTGGCGGCTTGGGCGCCGGTGTTGCGGGCCCGGGCGATTTGATTGATCGGTTCAAATACGACTTTGGCCCCCTCGGCCTGCGCCACCTCCGCGGTGTGATCCGTGGAATTGTTGTCGCAAACCACCAGCTCAAGCTCCCATCCCCGGAACGCCAACACCTGGGCCGCCGACTTGATCTGACGCAGCGTTCCCGCCAGCAGCTTTTCTTCGTTGAAGGCCGGAACAATGACCGAAATACGCATCGCTGCATTGTGCGGCGCCCGCGATGTCGTTCAATCCAATTCGCCTCCGGACGGTGCTCCATCGGGTGATAAACATTTGACCGGCGTTGCTGGTGGGTTAAGGTCAGCCTTAGCGTGGTTAAGCGGGTGACGGTTTCCCATGAGGGCGGGTGCGGATTCCGGACCGGCACGAAAAGAGACTGGAGTTTCTATGGCAACAGCAACAAGTAGCGGACGGACCCAATGGAGCAAGTGGCTGCGCCGCTTGGGATGGGTGGTCCTGGGCTTGATCGTATTCTTGGTGGTGGCCTATTTCGTCGTCACCAGCAACACGTTTTTCAAAGGTTTTATTCTGCCCAAAGTCAGCGAGGCCGTGAACGCCAAAGTAACGGTCACCGAGGCCTCGATTAGTCCGTTTTCCCAAGTGGTGCTTTATGATCTCAAGGTGGAGCCAGCCGGACAGGAGCCGGTCTTGACCGCCAAGAAAATGCTGGCGCGATATGGATTCCTGGATTTGATCAGCGGCAAAATCAAGGTCGATGAAGTTGAACTGGACACCCCCACGCTGCGCATCGTTCAGAAAGCGGACGGCACCAGCAATCTGGACCCGATTCTGCAAGCCATGCAGCCAGGTTCTTCCGGTCAACCACCGGCTTCATCGTCACCGTCTTCCTCGCCGACCGTAGCGGTGCAGAAATTGGCGTTGAACAAAGGAACGATCAGCTTCACCCGCTACGAAACCAACGGCAACCGCATGACCGCCGACATTGCGGATCTGAATGTAACGCTGGGAAACCTGGCTAATGGCCAAACCGCCAAACTGACGGTCGGTTCCAATCTCCGATTCAGCAGCGCGGGAGGCACCAACGCCTCCCGCGTGGCGGCCACGTTGAACGCCGATTTCAATCTTGGACTGACCGCCGCGCTCGCCCCGGAGATGGTGAAAGGCACGGCCGATCTCAACATCGCCAAGGCCACGGGCGCCTTCGCGGATGCCGACCAGATGGAGGCAAAATTGTCGGTGGACCTGAGCCCGACCAACGTCAAACAAATGATGCTCCGCTTCAGCCGGACCAACTCCTCGTTGGGACTAATTTCGGTCAGTGGACCGTTTGACCTGGCCAAGCAGGAAGGCCATTTCAAAGTGGAGGTGACCGGCATTGGCCACGAGGTTCTCAGTCTGGTGGGGGGGCCTTATGGCATTTACTTCGGGAACACGGAATTGGCCGCCACTTACGACATTGAGCTGAAGAACCAGGCGAAGCTGATCAACACCTCCGGCTTGTTGACCGCGAACCAATTCAGCCTCACCCAGACCAATCTCAATGCTGCCGAGGTCAAGACGCCGGTGATCGATCTCAAGCTGACCTACAACGCCACCGTGGATCGGCCCAAGACGAATATTCTCATGCGGGAATTTTCCCTCAACGCCACCCAAAACGGCCAACCGCTGCTGCAGGCCGGCCTCACCAAACCCCTGACGCTGGATTGGGGCAAAGGTTCCGCTGCCGTGGAGGATTCCACGTTCGAACTCATTCTGACGAATTTGAATCTGGAAAATTGGCAGCCGTTAATCGGCACCAACATCAGCCAGGGAACCGCCGGGGCCAAGCTCACCGTGAACGTGCAGCACGGCGGCGGCTTGATCACCTTCAACCTGAATTCCGAACTGAATGATCTGGCGGCCCAATACGAAAGCAACCGGCTGAAGTCAGCGAGTATGACCCTCGTCGGCAATGGACAGATCAAAAATTTTGCCGAGGCCGATTTGAACGAGTTTAAGCTCAATGTGACCCACTCCGGACAGCCGATGGCCTCGTTCGCGACTTCTGGCCAATACAATCTCCAAACGCAAAACGCCACGATCCAGATGGCGTTCAACACCGTCCTGCCTCAGTTGACGGCTTGGCTCAACCTGCCGGACGTGCAGTTCTCGTCCGGGTCGGTCAAGTTCAACGGGAGTTTGACCCAGACCAATCTGACGCCCAAGCAGCCCGGCCAACCGGTGCTCGATCGTGCCATTCTGGGAACGCTGCAATTGGGCGATGTGACCGGACAGTTTGCCTCGAATCGTCTCGATCGATTCGTCGCCGACGCCAATCTCGACCTGGCAGTCAAAGGCCAGCAAGCGGCCATACGCAAGTTCAACGGCTCGATTCAAAAAGGTGGCCAGCCGGCTGGCCATTTCGAGGTCACCGGACAGTACGATCTCGCACAGCAAACCGGCGACCTCACCTTCAAGTTGCAGGACTTAAACCAGCATCTGCTGAACAGCTTCGTCGCCACGGCCTTGGGCGACCGCAAGCTTGCCTCGATTTCCATCAGTGCCAATGCCAACGCCAAATATGCCGCGCGCGGCGACTCCAGTATCCAAGGCGACCTGCAAGTCGCGAATTTCCAGATCGCCGGGCCGGGCAATGCAGCGCCGCCGGCCCCCATGACCCTGGCGGCCACGCTTGGGGCCGGCCTCAGCGCCCAAGGGATTGCGGACATCCGTCAGTGCGACGGCACCATTCGCCAAGGCGACAAATCCGGCGGCAGTTTCAGTCTCACGGGACAGTGCAATCTCACCAACCTAACCGGCCAAGCGATGCTCAAATTGACCGACTTGAACCAGCACGCGTTGCGCCCTTTTCTCGCCCCGGCGTTGGGAGACAAAACGCTCGATTCCATTTCGATCAACGCGAATGCCTCCGCCCGCTACGAGGCCAGCGGCGAAGCCAGCGTGAAAAGCGATTTGCAGGTCACCAACCTTGTCGTTACCGATCCGACCGGCGGCCTGCCCAAGACGCCGCTGGCGGCAGGCGTTCAATTGGACGCGTCGCTGGCCAAACAAATTCTCGATCTCCGCCAGGCCCAGTTGACGCTGACACCGACCGCGCGCGCCAAGAACCAGTTGCAACTCGCCGGCAAGGTCGATATGACCCAAACTAACGCGATTACCGGCGATCTTCAACTGACCGCCGAAGCCCTCGACTTGACGCCGGTACTACAACTTGTTCACGAACCCATCGGCTTCAGCATCCACCACCAGCCCGGGCGCGGTAAATCCGTCAACCAAACCACCCCAGCCTTCTCCATCCGAAACCGAAGCGCCCCCGATCCACTGGCCCATCCGGCAGTTGACGGCGGGAGTAAACATTGGCCGACTTTACCTGGGAGAAATTGTCATTACCAATCTGACTGAAAAGACGGTGGTGACCGGCGGGAAGATCAACATCGATCCCTGGCAACTTAGTCTCAATGGCGCCCCGATTCAGGCCAAAGCGGATGTGAACCTCGAAGTGCCGGGCTACCAATACAACGTCAACTTCGAGGCCCACCAAGTGCCGGTGGCGCCCCTGGTCAATACGTTTCAACCGGATCGCAAAGGCAAGCTGGGTGGCACCCTCTTTGCCACGGCCCAGTTCAAGGGGGCCGGGACAAAGATGCCCAAACTTGAACAGAATCTGGACGGCCACTTTGACGTGGGGACCACCAATCTAGCGTTGAAGCTCATCGACGTGCGGAGTTCGCTGTTGAAAGGCGTGATCAACGTGGTGATTGGGCTGCCCGGCATTATTCGCAATCCAAAAGCCGCCCTCAGCGGCATTGTGGCCCGGGTCACCGGCGAGAAATCGCTCGACGTGCCCGGTTGGATCGATGAGGTGGCGCAATCGCCCATTAATGTCATCGAGTGTCGCGGGCAGATGAGCGCGGGCCGAGTGGACGTGCAGCGGGCGTTCGTCCAAAGCCCCGCCTTCCAAATCGAAACGCAAGGCACCGTCGATCTGGCGCCAGAGGTGACCAATTCCACCATCCATTTCCCGGTGTCCTTGTCGCTACGCCGTTCACTGGCGGCAAAGATTGGACAAGCTTCAGGCAGCACCCCCACAAACGTGACCTATGTGAAGCTACCGGAGTTCGTGACAATGGTTGACACTTTAGGCAAACCGAGGCCGGACTACAACTATGTGGCCCTCGGCCAAATGGCGCTGAAACTCACCTCGGGCGTGGTTGGCGGCACCGGCAAAGCCGTGCTCGAACAAGTCACGCACGGTGTTGGCAGTTTGGAAAAGCTGCTGGGCGGCAAGAGTTCGACCAACAATGCATCAACCAATGCGCCGTCCGAAAACAAAGGGCCTTTGCCCGGATTTCTGGAAAAGCTGATTCCGCCCAGGCAGACGCCCGCCACCAATCAACCGCCCACCACCAACCAGCCTCCGCAGAAAAGAGGCATCTTTGATCTGTTCAAGTAGAAGTCGTGGCCGCTAATGGACGTAGCGCCACCAACCGTCATCACCTGCCGGCACTGCTCGCGCCAGCGGATTGGTGAACGTATTTCTCGAACAAGTCCGCCTGCACATAGAGCACAAAATACGCGCGCTCACGCATACTGAACATGCCGGCGATCCGATACTGGTTGTTGGACTTCGCCGCCAGGTCGGTGTCGAAATTGGCGCTAACGATCATCACCGGTGCATACGGGTCCGCTGGCATTTCGTTCCACCAGCCCACGCGCTTGAATTGGCGGAGATACCACGGCAAGGGCAAGTAATCGCCGCCGGGCGCCATGACTTTGATCAGCATGCTGTCGCCGTCGGGGGAGATGCGAGCAATACCTTTGACCTTGGCGACCAGTTCTAAAATGTCCGGCACCGTTTGCGCATACACGTAAGGATTTTGCGTGTCCGCGGCATAGAGACGCTCCAACCGGTCGTGGCCGAAGTTGGCCCGCAAGGCTTCCCATCCCAGATGCCCTGCCCCGGCGACCAGCAACCCGCCCACCACCACGCGCGCCCATGAACGCTGCACGATTTGAAACAAAACCGCGGCCCCCACTCCCGCCAGCAGGATCATGGCGTGATAGAAACCCAGGAAGCACCACGGTGTCTTGTAGGAAATGACACTGTAAATGGCGGCCAGGAAAATCATGTAAAAACCGAGGAAGCGAATCAAGGCCACCGAGCCGTCACGGAGCTTCTTACCGGTCGCGGCGGCAAGCCATCCCACGATTGCCAGCACCAACACGAAACCTTCACTCCAGTAGGCGCCGCGCTGCTGGTGGTAAAAGAACAAATGCTGGAAATAATAGTACCACGGGTGCAAATGCGAGGTATGTCCCCCGGCGCGTTTGGTCCACGGAAAATAAGTCAGGATCGAATCCAGCGGTCCGCGCAGATGGGTGAAAAAGGAGGTGAACAACAACAACCCAACCACCACTACCACGCCGGCGGCCAGCCAGAAATGCCGCGGATTCCACCACGCTTTCAACCGGAGCGTTGGTTCTCCTCGCCATCGGTTCCATCCCCACGTAGCGGCCAGGGCCAAGCTCATGGCCACCAATTCGAGCACAAACGTTTCCTTGGTGGCGTACATCAATCCGAGCCCCGCGCCCGCCACCGCCGCCCACCCGGCCCGGCGGGTTTGTAAGTAACGCCATACTCCCACCAACGCCAGCATGGTGAAACAGACCAGCAGCATTTCGTGGATGTAATACCGGCTGTAAAACACCATGGCCGGCGAAATGGCCGTCAGCCCTGCGGCCCCCAACGTCGCGGCCCGGCCCAAGGCATCGCGCAGGAACCACAGCAGCAACACCAGCAAGACCCCAAAAAAGACCGGCACCAAGCGCAGCGTAGCCTCGCTGAGTTGGGCGTAATTCTTCGCCGGACTTAACCAAATGAACGGCAGCGTGGCGTAATAAAGCGATGGCCCGTGAAATTCGTTTGGATCGTATTGGTAATGCCCCCGTTCCCACAAATCATCGATCTTAATCGCATTGACGTTCTCGTCATTGTGCATGGGCCGGAGTCCCAATTGCGGCAGACGGAGGGCCAGCGCACCGAGCGCGATCAGCAGCAGGACCGGAAGGAACCAGCGCTTCATGGGCAGGGAGGGAAAACCGGGGCGCTGTTAAAACAACCCCATTCCACCGCAGACTTCGGTCGGTTTTCGTTCCCCGTTGACGATGACCTTGTATTCATGCGGTTGGCCGAATAAGAAGCCGCCGGTCGCGAGGCCTCGAGCCTTCCACGAACCGGCGGCAGTCAATTAGAGAATGGTTTCCGCGCGGATCACCCGTTTATTTGGCGGGCAAACCGTACACTTCAATTTCTTGCAAGCAATTCAAGGCGCTCAGGTTGCTGCCCTTGGTGTAGCTACGAACGTAGCGGGCTTTCTCGCCCTTTACGGGAATCACCCGGCCCCACTGCGTCTCGAAGTATTCCTTGTCCTTGCCAATCCCCTGGCCGGAACTGTTGTCCATGTCGTTGTTATAGACGGTCCGCACGTTTTGCGTGAAATCCGGGTCATCGGCCAACTGCAGGATCACATCGCGATAAAGCTGCACCCAACGATGGTCATGCCAAAGGGCAATGGCGTAGATCTTGTATTCCGCGCCCAAATCCACCTGGACCCATTGCGTGTTCTTGCGCATCTCGATGACCTGATCATCGAAGGCTTCCTTGTCGCCGTCCGTGGCTTGGGACAATTCGCCAGTAATGGGATTTTTGTCACTGCCGGTGACCTTTTTGTGCAGGGCCACATTTTCCACATTCGCGGGGACGGACGGAAGCTGGGGCGGTTTCTCAGGCAATTTTTCGATGTTGGGGCCCTTGGGCAATTCATCCGGGGTGCCCTTGAGGGTGGGCATGGGCATTTTGAGTTTCAAGGGCGCCTCATCCGCCGCCCGTGCGCACCAAAGGCCCACATTCGGCACCACCATGGCGGCGCCCAAAACCATCGCTAACCAAGTTCGTTTTGTCTGTGTCAATTTCATCATAATTGTTCAGCTTGTAATTGATTTAAAGACTGATTTCAAAGGAAAACTATTCACCGATTAATTGGTAAAACGTGGCGAGAAGCTCAAACACCATTCAGGATTGACCAGGTCAATCCGCCGGGCAATGGCCCGCCAAGTTCCGTTGCCCTGCGGGTTGTGGCCGAAAGCCGGGGTGCGCTATCGCGCATGGTCGCGATAAAAACACGGTTGAGCGCGTCATCTCGCTGGCTACAAAAAACGACTTCGGCCTGCGGCAATGCCCCCGAGGCCGTTACCGCGCCGCAAACCAATGAAATGCAGATGAACGCAAAGCGGCACGCAAGGAATCTCAAACTAATGCGGCTGCCTCGGCCTGACCATTAAAATGTCTTTGTGTGGATCGGCCAACTTGCCGTCCTCCAGCACGACGCGCGTGAAGGTAACTTTGGCGGTCAGGTTGGTGGTGGCAATGGGCCGGGCACTCGTGACGACGAAGAAGAAGGCGTTCGTGCCGCCCGCCGGCAGCCCTTTGGACTTCCCGTTCCCGATAACCCAGCGCGTTGATTGGCCGACCATCTTGCCGTGCTCATCCAATAGGAACAGCGCGGCGCGGGCGGATGTTACGCTTTCCGCAAAGTTGTTCTTCAGCGCCAGCGGTACCACCGCTTTGCTGCCAGTGATTTTGGGTGGTAACACCGTGACGACCAGTTGTGCTGGAAGCGTCAACAGCCCGGCCCACAGCGCCAGAAGGAATCCGGTTAGCTTCATCGCTTTAATTTTCATTTAGGTTAGATTGATTATGGCTATCGGAGCATCAAAAAATGGTTCCACAGAGCCGGCAGCAGTCGCGTTTCTAACTCGGTTGGCAGGAAACCTTCGGTGATCAGCGAAGCGTTCCCGAGGTTGACGAGGACCAGCACTGGATGTGGGTGGCCCGTGTGTTGAAACGTTCGGACGAATACAAGAGATGGCGCACCTGCCGCGTTGCAAGGCCGCGAACTCCAAGAAGCTGCTGCCGGTGCCACCAGGCGAAAAGTTGGCCAAAAGCCTGCTATTGGTTGCCTATTCACTAAGTAGTTGGTCGGCGTGGCACTGTGCGTGAGGCGAAAACAGCCCGCATTGGTCGGTCCCCAAAGCGCCTCGGGGAAGCTGAACGATAAGGTGGTGGTCAACCCGTAGGCATTCGTGCTCGTGGTGTAACCGTTCAACAAAAAAGTCGCCCATTCATTGCTTTGGTTGGGCCGGGGAATCGGCAGATAGATGGTATTCGTTAATCCCCAGGTATTCTTGTCGTAAACCGCAATGGCAATGGCGTTGGTCGTGTGCGGTTCGGGATCACCGGCATAGACCCCGAAGTTGTATTGCTGCCCGCAATAAAGCGCCGTTCCCCCCACCCGGCTGCCGAACCCAGCAATGGGGCTCGTGAACGCGATAGGTTCATCGTGATAATGGTTGTTGTAGTGTTCCAGAACGTCGGTCCAAAGGTTGGTCTGAAAGAGCACGTCGGTATTGCCGCCTTGCGGATATAGCTTAACGCCCTTCTGGCCATCGAGGGGGATGACGAAAGAAAGATATGTTTCGTCATAGCCATAGCCCCGGATAAAACGAGTGTGACGGGCCAAAGGATTCGGCACCCCCGGCGGCAGAATCGTCAGTCCCTCGACGGCAACGGGAACGAATCGATTTTGCGTCGTGTCGTCCCCCACCTCGCCATAATAATTGTTCCCACACCCCCAAACGGTCCCGTCGTTTTTCAGGATTAGGGAATGAGCGCCGTCGTCGGAATAGTCAAAGTAGCCCCCACCGGATGCGATCGCCAAGCCGTCGCTAAAACGGTCTAATCGTACGGGAACTGTGTTGCTGAAGGTTGCAACACTCCCATTCTCTCCGGTAGTGTTCCACCCCCAGGCCCATACGGCTCCGTTGGACTGGAGGGCGAGGGAGTGGTACGCCGCTGCGGCGATGGCCGCCACGTTTGAGAGCCCGACGACCGGCACCGGCGTCAGGCGGTCAATCGTACTACCGTCGCCAAGTTGGCCGGTTCCGTTCCACCCCCACGCCCAAACCGTCCCGTCGGACTTGAGGGCTAACGATGAAACTCTCCGCCCGAAACGGCGACGACATTTGATATGATGCTCGCGAGCACCGGAACGGAGCTGTTGTTGGTCGAGCCGTTACCCAGCAGTCCGTAGCCGTTCCACCCCCAAGCCCACACAAACCCATTGGACACCGCCAGCGAATGATACCACCCCGCTGCAATGGCGGTCACGTTGGCCAGGTTAACCACCGGCACCGCGTTGGAACGGTCAGCAGTGCTATTGTCTCCCAACTCGCCATCTTCGTTATATCCCCAGGCCCACACAAACCCATTGGACAGAGCCAACGAATGGTATCCGCCGGCACTGATTTGACTCATGTTTGTCAAGCCGCTGGTCTGCACCGGCTCAACAGCTTCGTTGAGAGATCCATCGCCAAGTTGCCCTTGATGGTTATGCCCCCAGGCCCACACCGTCCCGTCCGACTTAAGCGCCAGACTGTGCTGCCCCCCCGCAGCGATGCGGGTCATGTTCGTTAATCCGTGGACCAGCACCGGCACGGCCCGGTCCTCATAATTGCCGATGCCCAATGATCCATCATAGCCGTAACCCCATGCCCAAACCGTGCCATCGGATTTGAGCGCCAAGCTATGCCACCCACCCGCGCTCACCGCGGTGGGTTGCGGATAATCGCTGGCATCACTAGCCAAACACGAGAACACCAAACAAAAAACCGCAAGCGCCATGCATACGCCACGCCATTGAAAGATTTTCAGAGTCTTCATACGCTCACTCAATGGTTGTGCCGTTGGCCGGCGCCTCGATGGTAACGACCAGATTTGAAACAGCCGGATTGGACGGATCGGCATCCTCCCAGTTCTTCACCCCATCCCCGTCCCAATCATCCCCTTCTTCGGCGCGGAAAAAGCCGGTGTAGTTGGTCAGCGGCATTGTGAAATTGGTCTGCCCCATGGTGCCGATGATCGCCGTGCTCCAGTACGAGGCGGGCAGGACCGGGCTGAACAACAGATTGTAGGCTTTGTTGGTCTCGCCATTCTCCAGCGTCAGATTCACATTGGTGCCCGAAAGCTCCGGCGTCAGAAAATAAAAGCCGGTTTCCAGCTCCAGCAGCATGGGAATCATGATTGGCTTTTGCGCCAGCAATCCCGCGTCGCGCAGGGCTTGCAACTGTGCAGCTTGTTGCGCCCAGGCCGCATCTTCCACCGGCGAGATGGGGCCTTTGGCGGCCGTATCTCGGGTGGCCTGGTAATACCAGGCGAATCCTGTTTCCCACGCCGGTAGTTCGCCGGCAAACGTGGTGAATTCCTCGATCTGCCCGGCGGCAGCACTGCGACCGGAAGCGTCCGAGCCGATGACCAAGCTGGTCAGACCCGCCGTCGCCATCGGCACACTAGGAACTCCCTCGCCCAGCGCAGCCAACTCGCCGTCGATCCACAGCGAGGTTTCCTCGGAGACCATACGACAAGGCCACCAGATGCCAACTATTGTCCCAGGAAATGGATGCCTTCAAGTAGTCCACCGGTCCCGATGCCCCGTCGCCACTGAGGTAAATTTGGGTGCCATCCGGCGAGAAATACAACGACCAGAAAACAACGGGATGCTTTTTGTCCGTGGCGGTGATTAACTCCGCCAGCCGGGCGTAGTGTCCCGGCCCGCCGTTGGCCATCACTCCCGGCGCGGTCCATTCGCTTTTGTACCAGAATCTAATGATGCCGGCGTCCGGGGCCACGTTCCATTGCTCGGCCGTGGCCATGGGCATAATACGGGTTGCAAATGATCATCCTGCCGGTTCAGGGGCATAACCGCTCCAGCTCTCCACCCACGTTGAAGCGTCAATGCTGGGGCTGGGTTCAGTTCCTGGGGGTAACGTATATGGTTCATCGAACGTCAAGCGTTGCAGAAAAACTTCCGGCCAGGGCGGCAGCGGGGGACGGGGCCGCGCTGAAGATAGCAGCGGCCAGCCGGCCAGTGCCGCCATCAGCATTGGGGGGAACAACCGTTTGGGATTCATCAACTGATCCTTTCTCCATTGACTGCATGTTAACCTCAGTGGCGTTCAAGCGGGCGATCCTCATCCAACAAACAAAGAGGCGCACACCCGCGCACCTCTTTGGAAGGCACCGACCAAGGCGCCCGCACACGAAGCGCGCAAGGCGGCGCCCATCTGGGCGTGCCTTGGCGTTTCGCCTCGTGTGCAAACTTCTCCCTTCGCGTGAAGAGAGTTGGTCGGTTTTTCCAACGAGACTCGTAGCTCGCCAAAAGCTACGCAAATGATCAAATTCCAAAGAACTATTACCTCACAGACCGCTTTCTATGGGGAAGCAGTTGCTTGGAAGGATTCCTGAAATGACTGACGCTAGAAATCAAGAACTATTTTTGAATATTATTGGTGGCCTTGCTGCATGGGCTGCTCGGATGTCGTAAGCAGCGTGTCGGGACTGGGCTCAGAAACCGAAGCCCGAAATCCCAACCAAAACCAGATCTGCTCCGTAGAAACCCGAAACGGGCACTGCTTTTAGAAATCCAACTTCAGACTTGGTACCGAATTCCAGCCTTCGGTCAGCCGATTTTTGAACCAGCTTATCCCGGCGTTACTTTTCGGTAACGTTCCCGGCGAGGGAAGCGTCTGTTAAAAAGGTGCCGAATTGGCGCCGGAATTCACAAGCAACAACCAAAACCAAAACGCTACCAATGAAAGAAAAAACACTATTCTGCATGGCCGCCTTACTGGTTGGCTCGATGGCCGTCTATGCCGGCCCCAAAGAAGACGTTTCCCAAGCCGCGAAGAAACTTGCCAAAGCCGGCACTTACACCTGGAAAACCACGACGGAAGGCGGTTTCCGCACCGCCGCGCCGACCGTTGGCAAAATGGGGAAAGACGGGATGGCGGTTATTTCAATGCCCCGTCGCGACACCACCATGGAGATCGTGATCCAAGGTGAAAAGGCGGCCGTCCAAACTCAGGATGGCTGGCAGTCGTTGAGTGATCTGGAAAACAACACCGAGCAAGGGAATCGCGGCCGCTTTCTGGCCATGATGGTCCGACGGTTCAAACCGCCGGCAGCCGAAGTCGAGGCTCTGCTCAAACAAGCCGGGGACCTGACGATGGCCAACGAGAACCTGTTCCGGCAAGCTCACCGCAAGCGGCGTCAAGGAGATGCTGACCTTCCGCCCTCGCGGGGGCGGCAGCGGTCCCGAAGTAAGCAACCCCAACGGCTCCGTGAAATTCTGGGTGAACAACGGCCGGCTGACAAAGTATCAATACCAAATCAAAGGCACCATGTCCTTCAATGGCAACGAACGGGAAATTGACCGCACGACCACAGTCGAAATCAGCGACGTAGGCTCGACCAAAGTCGCAGTGCCCGAAGCAGCCAAGAAAAAGCTGAGTTAAGTCGCACTACCAATCTGCCTGCCAGCCGTGAACTGCCCCACAGTCACGGCTGGTTGCTTTTCGCCCCGAGACAAATCACTCGCGTTGGCCGCACAAACCGGTACATTCACCACGAATGGTATCCGTCAGTTCAAACTCAGGTTTATTGCAAAAAATATGACTTCAACCCAACTCACGCGCGACTGTCCAGCCGTGCAGATTCCCCAGGGCACGACGGTCACCTTGCCCCGCGGCACAGTCGTGCATATTTCCCAGACCCTCGGCGGGACCTACACGGTACACGCACAGGGCGCCTTGTTCCGCATTACCGGCCAGGACGCCGATGCGCTGGGTTTGGAAGTCAAGCCGACAGCAACCCCGGAAGCGGTTGCCGCGGCACCGGAAGATTTGAGCGAGGACCAAGTGCGCGCCGTACTCAAAACCTGCTTCGATCCGGAAATCCCGCTGAATATCGTGGATCTGGGCTTGGTGTACGATCTGACCATCGAGAAACTCCCGCCCGGTAGCCATCGGGTGAACATGAGGATGACCCTGACCGCGCCCGGCTGCGGCATGGGCACCGTGATTGCCCAGGACGCGCAGGAAAAACTGGTGCAACTGCCCGGCGTGGCGGAAGCCAACGTCGAGATTGTGTGGGAACCGCCCTGGCACCAGTCGATGATCAGTCCGGAAGGACGGCGGGTGCTGGGATTGGAATGAGGACAGGATCGCTGGGTAGCCCGAAAGCCGAATTCCAAATTCAAAAGGTAGGGCCTTTGGGGGAACCGCCGCCCCGCAAACCTTCCTCGATTTGGCGCACTTCGGAATTCGGGCTTCGGGCTTCTTTCGAAACTCGGAATCTGAATTTCGGATTTTTCGATGGCTCTTTTGCCAAAGAAGTTGACAAGCAGGCGGAACCCTTCTAATTTCGCCCCGCTTTTTGGCTGGGGTCGTAGCTCAGTTGGCAGAGCACTTGAATGGCATTCAAGGGGTCAGGGGTTCGACTCCCCTCGGCTCCACCAACCGAAAAGCACAACGTCACTGACCTTCACGCGTCGTTCCGATCGTTAGCCAAGCTTTGTTCTTCATTCGTGATTATACCTGTCCCTTCGTGGTTAAATTGGAAGGTCACGAATGTGACGACTCATTCAAATGGCTGTGGTTGAACTAACCGAAAAATTTCTGGGTCAAATCGCCGGCTGGCAGGCCATGCAAGAAGCGCGCGCCCTGCTCCAAACCGGTCAGGTGCTCAGCTCGAACTGGACTCCGCCGGTGCTCAAAGGTTTTGTCCAGACCAGTGCCACGTCCTACCGGGCGGGACTGGTTATCAAGGACGCCGTCAATGTGGACAACTTCTGCACCTGCCGGTCTTCGCGCGAATGGGGTACCATCTGCGCGCATTCGGTGGCGGTGGGCTTGCACCATTTGAAATCGGTCGCTTCCGCGGTCGCAGCCGTTAAGGAAAATGGAAAGCAAGACCGCAGCGGGCGACAACCCCCGGCAGCTACCAAGCCCGCGGGCAAACGATTGTTGCGCGCGGAAAATGACGCCGCCGGCGAACCCTCGGAAATCTTTATCATCCTGCCGCCCAATCTCGAATCGGCTGTGGCTCGCGGCAAAGTCATGGTCTATTTCGAAGGCGCCTGGAGCCGCGGACGAACGCCACTCAATTCCCTGCCCCAGCACCAGGCGTTCCGGTTCTCCCAACAAGATCTGGCATTGCTGGACCATATCGAACACGTTGCCGAAGGTGACACTCCGGCGGCGCTGATGCTCGACCCCCAAGGATTCGTAACGCTGCTCAACGTGTTGACGAAACATCCCCGGGTCACCCTGGGCAAAGCCAAAACGGTGACCGTCAACGACCAACCTCATGCACCAAAGGTCAAAGCCACGTTGGAAGCCGACGGTTGTATCACGTTGACTTCGGTGGACCGGATGGCAGTGGCGCCCTGCGTCATCGCGGGCCAATGGATTTTTCATCAGCAAACGCTTCAACCCCTGGGCTCCATGGCCGGCGCGTCCCCGGCCATGGAAGGCGGACGGCGTCGGCTGTCGCGAGCGCAAGTGCCGTCGTTCTTAATGCAGGACTGGCCACGCCTGGTCGCCAGCGGAGCCCTTGAAGCAAACTTTCGCCCGGAGGATTTCACGCTGGCAACGCAAGCCCCGCGATTCCTGCTGCACCTCGCGGGAGGACTAGCGCAGTTGCAAGCCCAACTCCAATGCGCCTACGGCCCGCGCATCATGACGATCGGCGTCACGTCCGAGGCCGAGGCCCTGTGGTTGCCCGATCCGACATCACCGACCACCTACAGTACCCGCGATGTGAACGCAGAACGGGCGGCCATCGCGCGTTTGGTCCGCAATGGTTTTTCGGCGCCGGATGCCCAGGGCCGCCTGCAGTTGCACGGGCAAAACGCGGTGTTGAATTTCTTCGCCCGCGAGTTTGGCCAGTTGCAACGCGAGTGGGAAGTCACGCTCGAGGAGCGCCTCGAACGCAGCACCGCCAAAAACCTGGAACGTCTCGAACCCCGGTTCGAAATCAACCCTTCCGGCGTGCAATGGTTCGACTTGGGCGTGGTCTTCGAGTCGCCCAGCGGAGAACGATTGTCGCCCGCGGACATTCAGCGCCTGATTCTCTCCGGACAAAGCCACCGCCAGTTGCGCAACGGCAAGTTTGCCCTCATCGACACCGGCGCGGTTGAGGAGTTGCAAGAGGTTTTGCGGGACTGCTCCCCGCGGCAGCACGAGCAGGGGTATCGCTTGCGGAACACTCAGGCCGGATTCCTTCAAGCGACTCTGGAAGAACAAGGCTGGCAGGCAATCTCGCCGCCCACCTGGCGTGAACGGGCGCGGCAACAAAGCGGCGCGGCCGAATTGGAGTGCCCGCCACTGGGCGAACTCGACGATGTGCTGCGTCCGTATCAAAAAGCCGGCGTCGCCTGGTTGCACTTTTTGCGGGCCAACCATTTCGGCGGCATTTTGGCCGACGAAATGGGCTTGGGGAAAACGCTGCAAGCGTTGGCGTTTGTGCAAAGTGCAATGGGTCGGTCACCGGCGGCTGAAGCAGGCAACGCGGTTGATTCGTCGCAACGCGGACGCGACACGTTTGGAGTCCTGCCTTCAGGCGGCACAGCGTCCAAACCACCTAAAGGCGGGACTCCAAACCAGGCTTCCCCAACCGGCTCCGAGCCGACTTCGCCCGCGGAAGGCCAGCGGAAGGGCGGCCCAACCTTGATCGTCTGTCCCACGTCGCTGGTGTTCAACTGGGTGGCGGAGGCCAAAAAATTCACCCCACACCTGAAGGTGCTGGCCTTACAGGGTTCGAATCGGCAGACGCAATTTGCCGAGATCGCACAGTACGATTTGGTGGTGACCAGTTACGCGTTGATCCGCCGCGATGCGGAACATTACCGCGACGTGGAATTTGACACGGTCATTCTCGACGAAGCCCAGCACATCAAAAACCGGCAGACCCAAAATGCCCAGGCGGTGAAGGCGGTTCGCGCCCGGTATCGGTTGGTGCTCACCGGCACGCCGTTGGAGAATTCCGTGCTCGACCTGTGGTCAATTTTCGATTTTCTAATGCCCGGCTATCTGGGCACGGCCCGCGACTTTCGTGAGCGTTACGAAGGGCCGATCACCCGCGACAAAAACGAAGCCGCCCAAAGCCGGCTGGCGCGGCGCCTGCGTCCGTTCATCCTGCGGCGGACCAAACGCGACGTGGCGCCCGATTTGCCCGAGCGCCTCGAACAGGTGGCCTACTGCGAATTGACCGACGATCAGCGCGGCGTTTACCAGCAGGTATTCGAAGCCACCCGCCGCGAAGTACTGGCCGCCGTTGGCGATCAGGGCCTCGCGCGCAGCCGGATGATTGTGCTGAACGCGCTGTTGCGGCTGCGCCAGGTGTGCTGCGACCTGCGGTTGCTCAAGTTGGACCAAGTCAATCCCGCCACCGCTTCCGGCAAATTGGAGCTGTTCAGCGAGTTGCTCGAGGAAGTGCTCGATGGCGGGCATCGGGTGCTGGTGTTCAGCCAGTTTGTCAGCATGCTGACGTTGCTGCGCGAGAAACTGACGGCCGAACAAATCGAGTTTTGCTATCTGGACGGTTCGACCAAAGACCGCGGCGCCGTGGTGGAACGCTTTCAGCGTCAAGCGAGTATTCCGGTGTTCCTGATCAGTTTGAAAGCCGGTGGATTGGGACTTAATCTGACCGGCGCCGACACGGTGATTCATTTCGATCCGTGGTGGAATCCCGCGGTGGAAGCCCAAGCCACCGACCGCGCTCATCGCATTGGCCAAACGCGCGTCGTCACCAGCTACAAGCTCATCACTCGCGATACGGTCGAAGAAAAGATCCTGCGCTTGCAAGCCCGCAAACGGGAAGTCATCCACGCTACGCTAGGAGGTGAAAAACAATTGGCCGAAGCCCTGACGTGGAAAGAGATTCAGGAGTTGCTGGCTTGAAGGGAGGATGCCAGATGCTGGATACCAGATGCGATACCATCTGGATACCAGATACCAGATGCTGGATACCAGATGCGATGCGATGTACCAGATGCTGGATGCCAGATGCTGGATGCCAGATGCTGGATACGCGGATGCCAGATGCCGGATGCCAGGATGCCAGATGCCGGATGCCAGATGCCACGGATGCCGGATGCCAGATGCCGGATGCCGAGATGCTGGATACCGGATGCTGGATACCGGATGCCGACGGGCAGGTCAGCGGGTCTTTTCAGAACCTGGCTCGAAGGTTCAGGATTATTCGTTATCGAACGGTTAGCGCGACCGATGCGAACGCGGGCACCAATGGTCGTGGCCCATTGGGAGTGCATCCAACACTTGCTCCTGGCGCGCGGCCTTTAGGCCACTTCCGGCACAAAGCTAATCAGCGCGATGTTGGATAGAACGGTGAAGCGACGTAAACGCCGCGCTCCTGGCGCTTTCTGCCGAAAGTGTCGCTGTAGTGTTAGAGAAGCAGTTCGGGGGAAGTAACCGCTGAATTCCCGGAGGTAAAGGGGAACTCCGGAGCGGGACTGATTTCCAACGGCACGTTGGGCCGCCACCGCAACGGCAGGGTTTCACACGGCACGTGTTGCGCCGAAGTTTGCACGCATACATGCGCCGCACCGATCTTGCCGAGTGCCTGGCTCACGACTCTATGCGCCAATTCCGGACGGTTGCAATCGCTGCTGAGATGCACCAGGAACAGGTGCCGGAGTGCTTCGGTCACAATTTGTTCGGCCACGTGCGCCGCCGCGTCGTTCGAGAGATGACCGTGCCGGCTGAGAATGCGCTGCTTGGTGCCCCAGGGACGCCGCGTGTCTTCCTGGAGCAATTTCACGTCGTGATTCGCCTCCAGCACGAGCACGTTTGCCTTGCGGGTACGCTCGATCACCAGTTTGGTGGCATGACCGAGGTCAGTGAGAAAACCAATGTTGCCCGCCAATGTGCCCAGCATGAATCCAACGGGATCATACGCGTCATGCGGCACGGAAAAGGTTTCCACGTGAACATCACCGACTTCGAACTCCCCACCCGTGCTGAACAATCGAAAGTCAAACGGTTTCCGGAACTGCGCTTCGATGGCTTCCTTGGTCAACCGGTTGCAATAGACGGGAATGTTCAACTTGGAAGCCAGCACACCCAACGCCTGGGTGTGATCCGTGTGCTCGTGAGTGATCAAGATGCCGGTCAGATTTTCCGGCGTGCGTCCGATGCCCAGCAGCCGTTGGCGGATTTGCCGGCCGCTGAGCCCCGCATCAATGAGCAAGCGACAGTCCGGCGTTTCCAGATAGGCGCTATTGCCGCTGGAACCACTGCCTAAAACCGTAAGTCGAACAGACACGGTTCGCAGGGTAAGAAAGAGTTGCCCGGCAGGCAAAGCTATTTCACGAAGACAATCGTGCCGAACCGGTCCGCCACCGAAATCAGAAATCCGAGATCCGAAAAAGGCCCAATCCAAGAAAGTTTGGACCGGCACTGGGGCGAAACGAGAGGTCCTTTCAGGAATCGAGCTTCGAATTTTAGCGCGCCCCCCCATTCAGCGCTTCAACTTCCCATGAGGTGCAAGGCCAGCATTCCCAAACTCAAGAAGAACGCGAAGCCGGCAACGTCGGTAACGGTTGTGACAAAAATACTGGAGGCGAGCGCCGGATCGACGCGCAGGGTTTTCAAGCCAAACGGAATGACCACGCCGGCCAATGCGGCTGACAAGGCATTGAGCAGCATGGCCAGGGTCGCCACAATCCCCAGGGCCAGGCTGCCTTTCCACAAGTAACCGACCACTCCCACGACCAAGCCGACGGCCAGCCCGTTGACCAGCGCCAACATCAATTCCTTGAACAAGGCTTTCCAACCGTCGCCGGCCGACAGTTCGCCCAGCGCCATGTCGCGGATGATGACGGTCAGCGTTTGCATGCCGGCGTTGCCACCCTGGCCGGCAATGATCGGCAGAAAAACCGCCAGCGCAGTCCATTTGGCAATGGTGCTTTCGAAGGCGTTGACCACCGCCGCGGCGAGGAAGGCGGTAGCCAAATTGATGAAAAGCCAGGGGAGCCGTTTGCGCACGGACTTGTTCCAGGGAGTCAACGCGCGTTCTTCGCCGGACAAACCCACCATCAATTGCATGTCTTCGGTAGCCTCTGCCTGGGCGATTTCCAGCGCGTCGCTGGATTTGACGATGCCCACCAAATGGCCCGCGTGGTCCAAGACGGGCAGGGCCAGGTAATGGTAATGATCGAGTTGTCGGGCGATTTCCTCCTGATCCGCTTCGGCCGCGAGAAAGCGCACTTCCCGGTTCATGATTTCCCCAATACGCCGATCGGACTGGCGAAAGACCAGGTCGCGCAACGGCACGATGCCCACCAGCCGTTGAGCTTCGTCCGTCACGTAGAGGTAGGCGACTTCATCAGCGCGTGGCTCGGGTCGGGACCGCAGCACGGTCAGGCATTCCTGGACGGTTTGTTCGGGGCGCAGCGTCAGGAAGCGGTCGGTCATGATGCCGCCCGCGGTGTCCGGTGGATAGCGCAGCAGCGCGTTCACATGCCGGGCTTTTTCTTCGGGCAACTGCGTCAGGACCGCACGCCGTTTGGCCGGTGACAGTGCCGCAGCTAGGTCGGCAATCGCGTTGGGCGCCAATTCGGCGAACAAATCCACCAGTTGCTCGACGGGACAAACCTTCAACAAGTCGATGGCCTGGTCCTTTTCCATCTCGTCCAGCGCAGCGGCAGCCTGGGGGCGCGGGAGTTGTTGGAGGACGCTTTGCGCCTCGGCCCGTGGCAGTCGTTGAAGTTGGTCGGCCAGGTCGGCCGGATGCATCTGGCGATATTCGTTCAGGAATACCGGGCTGGTTTCAGGCATGGCGAACCTCCAGAAAGAGTGCGCCCACACGTGACGTACCACATATCAAAAAGACGCCCGCGTGCGCAGGTTTGGTTGGTTGTCGAGGCGCAATTTGCATAAAACAAAACACCATAGATGCCGGCTTGTGAGGGCGCAACGGCGGGATTATGGTGGGCGCGTGCTAATGAAAAAGGAAATTGTTCAGCACGCTGGCCTCTGGCAGAACCGGGCTGGCGAGCAAATGGGAATCCCATGAGAATCGCGGTCATCTGGATTCTGGTGATCCTCGCCGTCGCAGCTTTACGCGAAACCCGGGCGTTCACCATGCCCTTGGGAGTGGGTTTGTTTCTGGCGGCGCTGGCTTGGCCGCTCCAGAAACAATTGGAACGTAAATTGCCACCCAGCGCCAGTCTATCGATCACGCTGTTGGTATTCTGGGTGTTGCTCGCTTTGTTTGGGGCCGCGCTGGTGCTCTGTGCCAATGCGATTGCGGATGGAGCCGCGGACTATGAAGCACCGTTCATCGAACTGATTGGGCACGTCAAAAATTGGCTGACGGTGAAGGGCGTTCCGGCCGAGTTCCTCCAGGTGGACCCCACCAAAACCATGGAACGCGCCATCCAGTTGGTCGCCAGTTTTGCGCTGGGCATGTACGACGTGTTGGGCTTGCTGGTGCTAATTGCGGTCTATTTCTTTTTGGCCTTGCTGGAGGTACACACCTTTACCGCCAAGCTGGAATTGGGGCGGCGAATTCCACACGGACACGAGTTCCTGGCGGCAGCGGGCGAGGTGGCCACGAGCATTCAACAGTTCATGATGGCTCGCACGCTGATCAGCTTGGGGGTGGGCGTGCTCACGATGTTGTTCACCTGGATCATTGGGCTGGACTTCGTGGTCGTTTGGGGAGTGACCGCTTTTTTGTTGAATTACATTCCGGTGTTCGGAGCGATTGTCGCGGTGACCCTGCCCACGTTGCTGGCGTTGATCCAACCGGAAGCGGCCTGGCTGGCGCCGTCCACGTGTGGCGGGCTGCTGGCGATCCACGTGTTGCTCGGTAATTACCTCGACCCCTGGATTCAGGGACGGTATCTGTCCTTGTCCCCGCTGATCCTGTTCTTTTCCGTGACGTTCTGGGGCTGGGTGTGGGGCATACCCGGCGTGCTCATCAGTGTGCCGCTGACCGCCACGGTCATCATCGTATGCAAACGGTTCAAACGGACCAAATGGATTGCGTTTCTTTTGTCCAAGGGCAGAGAGCCCGTGCCCAGCCTCAATCACGTGCCCGCGCCCGCATCACCCCCGGAACGCTCGCAGCATCGGGCGTCTTGAATCAAAAGGCGGTTGACTAGCGGCAAAGATACCAGCGCGGCAAAGCCGTGATCAAAGTTGAATGGTTGAAGCGGTCTAAAACTTCCCCGCGTTGGCTGGTTCGAAGGGTTCCGCCCACGATTGCACTGGCAACGGCTGCCCAACGTTGTAGGCGGCGGGCAAGCGCCCGTGCTGTCGGGGCCGGTGTTTTCGGATCAAGGCAGCGAGCCAGTGGCGCATAAAGGCCCACAACCAATCCCGGCCCACGTCACCCTGGCGGCGCAACCGGCGGCGGAAACATTCGTTGCCGCCATACACCGTATTCGCGTGCGCGGTGAGTTGGGCGATCCAGCGCCGTGGCAACGGTTCGCCCAGCCACGTGCTGGCTTCCTCCCACACCGCCGCCGCCACGGCGCGGGGGACGAGCGGAGGTATCGCGCTCCAACCGGGCTGACCGTCGGGCTCGCGCCGGAACCCCATGAATCATTTGCTCGTTCAGCATGGCCATATTTTGGAGGAGAAGACGTTAGGAGTCTCCAACAACTTTTGTCTTTTTGCGTTTTTATTTCGAGCCTTCTTACCTCGTCTCCGACGGGGTGTCTGGCGTGCTGACCCTCCACGATTTTGATCTCGTCCTCGGTCAGGCCGTAAAGATCATAAACCAGGCGGTCAATTTGTTGGTCGGTGGCGGTGGTCTGACGTTCGAGCGAGGTCTTCTCCTGCGGCGTCCGCACGACGCCCAACTGCTGGTGCAGCGCCAACATCTGTTCGACCAGCTTGACCATGTGATCGTGGTGCAATTGGTCAGCGACGTTGGAGAAATTGATGACACGGATCGGCAACTGGTCGAGATCGACTTTCTTGACCTGAGCAATGCTTTTCTTGTTAGTGACCGATTTAGCGCGGTAGTAAGCGGTGAGCAAACGGGAGTTAAGCAGCCCAAGAAGATACTTAAACTCCAAGTCGGACTGGTTGTTGAAAAGGAAATACAACGACTGCTCCGGAAAGATTCCGGAATCGTCAAACGTAGCAATGATCGTGTCGCCTGTCTTTCGAACCAGAATCTTCGGGATTGCGCCGAGCTTCCTTGGTCTGTGGTTCGTCCCGTGATGTTCTCTGGACGAAAATCGAACCAATACTGCTTCTTGAGTTTGTAGCGACCAATGCTGTCGCCTTTCAAGGTGGGAATCTCGCAGGGCTCAGTTTGAGACGCATGGATGAGACACGATTTTCCTCCGAATCCGGAAGTAGATTCACAGACTTGCCCAAGTGATTTGACGACCGAACGAGAAGAAACGGCCGTGACCAAAGACATCACTTCGGCGTTCTCAAAATACTCGAAAACGTGACTTGGATGCTGAAGAAGTTCAGACTGTTTTCGGCTGATAGGTTTTCGATCGAATTCGGAGATGGCCACTGTCCAATCACTGGTTGGATTAGTACTCTGGATCACGAAAGCGAGAGTATCAGCCGTAACCCCCGGAAACGGCACCTTGTAAAGCAGCGAGCCAATCCGCGCCTCGGTGAGAATTCGTTTTCGAAGTTGCACAAACTGTGCGTTGTATCCTAGCCGGTCGGGAACAATGAAGCTGAACCAACCGTTCGGCCCGACTAGATTCAAACCCTGAGCAACGAAATACTCGTACATGTTTGGCATGTAGGTGTTCCCTTGGAAATGAGAAATCAGGTAGGCGATCTCTTTTTTTGAGTGGATTTCATTCCCGAATTTGCCCGACAGCGAGATCGATGGAGGATTGCCGATGACGGCGTCGAAGCCACCGGCCTGCATGGTTTCTGGGAACCCATCTGCGCCTGCCAGTCGAACACATTAATGCGGTCAAGTTCGTCTTCGTGAGCAACGTCATCTCCTGCTGTTGATAGAAATCCGGGCCGATGAGCGAGTTGCCGCACTTGATGTTGTCGCCGAGGTCCGGCAGGGCGCGTTCCTGGAAGATGCGGAAGAACGTCTGGAGGGTCTGCTGGGTTTCGCCTTCCAGCACTTTGAGCAGGAGGGAGAGCTTGGTGACTTCCACGGCCTGCGCGTCAATGTCCACGCCGTAAATGTTGTCCGAGCAGAATGCGTTTGCGCTCGGCGATGGTGAGCCGCCAGCCCTGGCGGGTTTGCACGAGCACGGGTTGCCGCCTTTGGCCCATTTGGCCGGGTCGTTCGCCAGTAGAACTGCAGGTGCCAGTCGAGCAGATATTGATACGCGCCAATGAGGAACGAGCCGCGAGCCGCAAGCAGGATCGAGGACGCGCAATTTGGAGACGCGGTTGAGGATGGCCGAGGCGGTTCGCGGATCGCAAGGAGACGACGTGAGGAGTGCGCAATCTTGGCACCGGAAGTTTGAGATCGTCTCCGGCTTCGGACTCCTGTCCGGATTGGATGGCACTTTAGTGGCTGCATTCCTCATCAGTTTCCCCACCGTCTGCCTGACGATGTATTCGACGATGTAGGTGGGCGTGTAATAAACGCCGCCGGCCTTTTGACCTCCGGTTTGTCCTCGACCACCGCGCGGTGGCCTTCGGTCAGCCGGATGACTTTGCCGAGAAACTGCTCATAGACCTGGCCGAGGATGTCGGCCGGAGAGGACGGAGAACTCGTAGGGACTGTCCGGATAATAAAGACCTGCGAGCAGGTCTCCGCAGAAGTTTGTCGTCGAGTGTCGAGGTCGAGCGTGAGTTCATCGGGCGCTTCGTGGCGGCCCTTTTCCCGCTTGAAGTGGAACAGGCCGGAGTTGTAACGGGAGTCGGCTGCTTCAAACAGCTGGACAGAGTCGCGGGTAGATGCGGTCGCCGTTGACCAGGGCACGGAGGCGACCGTAATCCTCGATGCCGCGGTCTTCGCAGATACGCAGGAAAATGATGCGGTCGATGATGCGTTGGACGGCGAAGTTGAGTTCGCGCTGGGTGAGTTTCGGATTGCGCAGCGCGAGGTTGCGGGCGAGGTCCGAGCGCCAACTTTCGATTTCCGTCAGAAAGGCCGCATCCACCTCCGCCGTGCCCCGCTTGCGTTTGGTCGATTCGGCAAATTTGTCGAAGGAACCTTTGAGAACGGCGTCGCGGGAGAAGATGGAGGCGAACTCACGCCCATTTCTCGGCGAAGTTCTGAAACGTGCAGTAGAGGATACGGGCGGTCGCCGGCGAATCGTCCTTGACCGGTTTGAATGCGGCAGTCATAGACGGCGAACTCCTCGAAATCGGAAAGGATGCTCAAGGGCAGCTTGGCCGACCAGGCGTAGCGACGAAGTTGGTAGGCCGGCGTCGGTTCATCCTTGATGCGACGGAAGGTTTCTTGGCTTCGAGGAAGAATTTGCGCGTGCCGCCGATGCGGAAGCAATAGTCGGGCGCCTTGAGTGGCGCCGCCAATGTGGATGGCGTCTTCGTGGATAACGTCCTTGTAGGCTTCGGCATAACCCTGCTCGTTGTCCATGTCCCAGCCGAGCGTCTTGAACAAGGGATCGAGAAATTCCCGGCGCAGTTGGGTCTCGTTGTATTGCCCGGACTTGTAGGAATCGAGTTGCTGTTCGAATCGCCCGACCAATTCGAGAACGGCGCTGGGCGCATCGGCGGGAGGCGTGGCTTCCAGATGTTCCAATTTCGGCATGCACGACAGGCTAAGAGGTGCCGGCGTCGCGGTCAATCATCGGGTTCTACTTCGAAAAACAAGCCTTCCACTCCGAAACACCCTCCCAATACTGAGCGAGATTGGGCAGGGCTAGCGGGAAAGTCGCGAAGCGTTTGGAGCGTCCGGCTTGCCGGCGCTGTCGAATGAGGGGCAACTGGCAAACTGTTGCCGGCGCCGAATTGATTGTGAGGCGTGGGTTGTCTCATGAAAGCGGGAGCAAGCTCCACGCACTCCAGGGCGGGCGCGACATTGAACCCCACGACCACCATCGCCGAGCAAGCATCCGGCCCTGCGCCAGCCCGCTGTTCTTAATGAACGGAAGGCCAACCTGCGTGGATAAGGGCTTGGCCCGTAGCGGCCCGGGCCCATAGAATGCTCGCGGCTAATCCGATTGGATTCGGAAGCACAGTGCAAGCTGCCGGTGTCCGAGTTCCGAAACCAATAGCATCAAAAATACAACTGCCGATCAAACCCGCACAAGCAATATGGAA
>CAWBHS010000071.1:0-4787 GCA_963788655.1 uncultured Verrucomicrobiae bacterium
CTGCCGTCGGGTCCGCCGCCGATTTTGGTGGTGAGCGGAAACTGGGCCAGCGAGGTAAACACACTGACCATGAGGGTGATAATAGATAGGAGAAGGAACTTGTTTGGTTTAGTTCGCATAACGGTTTTCTTTCTGAGTTTTCTGCGTTTACATCCTCAACACCGTTGCCAAATACCGCAGACTTCTTTTTAGCTTTCCAGGTCACAGAGCCAACCAGGAGCGTCATGGTGTTGAGATTATTTCATTTCTTATAGCAGAGCATCTTGGTTTGGTATATCACCCAAAAGGGTTATTTTGGGGCAAACTGCCTGAACCGGCGTACGGGAGTTTTGACTGCCGAAATCGGTAACTTGTTACCAAAGGGGATGGTCAATGACCAAAGCCCATGGACCTGAGAAAGGCCTCGCGGCGAGCTGTGATTGAAGACGAATACGCCCGCCTCGGGCGCTGCCAAACGGCCCCCCTCGCCGGTTGGCCCGGCGAGTGTAAAGCCACTGATTACGGACATGCGGGTCTTTGAGAACTGGTTGGCGAGGCGCCAACCGCAGCGCCCGAGGCGGGCGCGCTCCCCAGACTCAACCGGATTTCAGGAGCAGGACGCCCAGCGCGAATCACCGGCCGACTGACGGCGGTTCATTGGATTTTGTTTCATGGGCATTCTTTGGAAGATGGGCTTTGGACTTTGGTCATCGATTATTCGTTGGGGGAAAATTGAAGAGCGGCTGCCAGGAGAATTTCACCCGCAGCCGCCCTAATCTGTTTGTTCCAACAGACCTCCCTTTACAAGCGTGGGATCATAGCACGCCAGGTAACCGCTGAATATCACCCGAAAAGGTTAATTGTGAAAAATGTTAGTAAAGAGTGGAACGGCTGGCGCGCGGCAAAATACTCGGCCGGGTTAGCAACAGTGACACTTGCAAACAACCATCGTGAACCGCGGATACAAAGGCGAGTCCGGTAGCAGCAGCCGTGAGTCTGCCCTGACGTTCTGGGAGGCGAAACGAGTGAGCGAACTCACATCCGCTGCTACGAGCCAGGCAGTGTCGCGGGAGTGTTCGTTCAGTCGCAGATGACCGAACTGCCCAAACCCTGCAGCGACGGAATCAACACGGCTGCGCCACCGACACGTCACCGCGGCATCCTCAGTACCCATCCGATGCATTCAGGAGCAACGTGCAAATCTTCCGATGGGCGCTGGCAAATGGGAGCTGCTTCAGGCTGCTCATTGACACCCATTCCAGACCTGCCGGGGCATCGTTGGTGAGGCCGTTGGCTTTGGCCTGCAGCGCTTCCAAGGTGAGGCGGTAACGGGTGATTGAATGTTGAACGGTACCAAGGCGTTTTACGGAAGTCAGGCGCAGCCCGAGTTGCTGGCGCGCCAGTTCCTGAAAAAACGGCCGATTGAGCGTCCCGGAACCAATGGCCGCGGCTGAAGGGCCATCCAAATCGAGGTTCGGGAACTCCCACAGGTGACCATTGACCATCCCCGCAGGCCGTTGCCGCACCAGGAATTTTCCACGGCGCTCGACGACGAACACAACGAACTGCCGGCGGATCGCGAGCGGACGCGGCCCCAGATTGGGCAGGGCCGCGGCGCAACCGCGACGCGCGGCTTGGCAGTGGTGGCGCACGGGGCACTCGGGACACTGGGGTTGGCGCGGCGTGCATATTATTGCGCCAAATTCCATAAGCGCCTGGTTCACGTGCGAACAAGTCTGGGCCGGAGTCAATCTCAAGGGCGTGCATGGATTTGGTGGGACCGGATTTCGGGGACTGCCGGCCAGGCTGGCGGCTTGTTGCACCATAAGTTCCGCCAGATGCCAGAGTCGCGCATTGGTCCGGCTGGCCTGAGGATTTTCGCGGATGCAAAACAAGCGCGTTAGCACCCGCATCAAATTGCCATCGAGGATCGGGGCGGGCTGATTGAAGGCAATGCTGCAAATCGCGCCTGCCGTGTACCGACCGATGCCGGGCAGCGCCCGCAGGTCGTCGAGCTGCCGCGGGAAGCGGCCGCCGTGTTGGTCCATGATCATCCGCGCGGCGACCTGCAAGTTGCGGGCGCGGGTGTAATAGCCGAGTCCTTCCCAGAGCTTGAGCACCGTTTGGGGCCTGGCCCTCGCCAATGCCTCGATGGTGGGTAACGCGCGCATCCAACGCTCCCAATAGGGGATAACCGTTTTGACCTGGGTTTGCTGGAGCATGATCTCGGAAATCCATATTGCATAGGGATCGTCCGTGCGCCGCCAGGGTAAGTCGCGGGCGTTTTGGCGAAACCACCAAAGCAACGCACGCACCATTGCCGCCAGGGAATGCGGCGAAGGAGCGGGCGACGGGCGCCGTTTCTTGGGCGCTTTGGAGCGGGAGTCGCGGCGTGTGTGCTTTGGTTTCTGCACAGTTGCGGAGGATAGCGCGCCGGCCTACAATGACACGCAATTTGTGAAACCACTGACCTCTTACACGTGCAAGTTGACCGACGAACAGGCGTCCACGCTGGAGGCTTATTTGCGCGAGCACCACTTCCAACCACGTGAAGTCCCCTATGCGCGCTTTGCCGGCGAGCGGGACAAGGTCAACGTGGTTTTCTACCAAAGTGGCAAGCTCGTCGTGCAAGGCAAAGGAACGCAGGAATTCGTCGAGTTCGTGCTGGAGCCCGAGATCCTCCAAGAAGCGCGGCTGGGGTATGAAGCCGTCCTGAATCCCGACCTGTTGCTGCCGCGCTTGGGCGTGGACGAAAGTGGCAAGGGCGATTTCTTCGGTCCGCTATGCATTGCCGGCGTGTATGTGAATGAAACCATCGTCCGTTCCTGGCAGGACGCCGGCATCCGTGATTCCAAACACATTTCCAGCGACCGGAAGATTGCCGACCTGGCCGAAGTGATTCGCGGCACGGCCGGTTGCGTCAGCAGCGTGGTGCCCATTGGCAACGAAGCGTACAACCGCCTGTACGCCAAAATGCGTAACGTGAATTCCCTGCTGGCCTGGGGCCACGCCCGCGTGATCGAAAACCTGATGGCCCAAAAACAGCGATTGGTTCCCGCCCCGGTGCGCGCGATCAGCGACCAGTTTGCGGCGCACAAAAGCGTCGTGGCGAAGGCGTTGATGCCGCTGGGACGGGAGATCGAATTATTGCAACGGCACAAGGCGGAGGAAGACCTCGCCGTGGCGGCGGCGTCCATTTTGGCCCGGCACGAATTCGTCACGCGCCTGGCCCGGCTGGACAAGGAGTTTGCAATGAAGTTCCCCAAAGGCGCCTCGGCGGCGGTGGATGCGGCGGCGAAGGAATTCATTGTCAAGCACGGCGCCGACAACTTGGGGAAGGTAGCCAAACTTCACTTTCGCACTGCGGCGCGGGCCCAGGGATTGCCGGAACCGAAGCGCGCGGAATAGGGGTGCCGCTCCCTGGCGACGTTTGCAAGAACCGGCACGAACATGATCCACGCCAGCAATCCTTCTGCCCAGCGCAAAGCCACAACCAATTCCCGGCACGGCCGTAAAATAAAACAAAGACTTGCGTCCGCGGTTCGTTGTTTTAAGATTCTGCAACACTTTAGGCGGGGTAGCCAAGTGGTAAGGCAGAGCTCTGCAAAAGCTCTATGCGTCGGTTCGATTCCGACCCTCGCCTCCAACTCCAACGGTTTGATCCTGCAACGAGTTGCAGAATCCAGAGGAGGCAAGTGCCAGTGAAAGTGCCAGTGAAATCATTACCGGGCTACCGCTCAAGAACTACTCCGGCATTACTCGGCAACCACTGGCGAATGACGGGATTCGCCGCCCGTTTGGTGTAGCTGATACACCCACCGCCACGCGCAGTCTCATAGCTTCGGACAAAAAGTCTGAGCCTATGAAACGTCGGTTCATCCTCTACCGCCGCAAACGCGGCGGCATGTTCTACATCGAAGACACCGAAACCCGAAAGCAGGAAAGCCTCGGCACGAAAGACCGCGCCGAAGCGACCGCCCTGCTCAACGCCCGCAACGAATCCGTCCGCCAGCCGCAACTGAATCTCCAGATCGCCAAGGCCTACCTGGCCGGCACGGATTCCGGCGTCTCCACCCGGACCTGGCAGAACGCCCTCGACGCCATCATCGAAACCAAGACCGGTTCAACTCAGGATCGCTGGCGGCGGGCGGCGAAGGAAACGGCGTTGGACCTGATCCGCGATCGGGTGATCATTGAGACGCAGGCCGAGCATCTTGCTCGCCTGCCTCAAGGCCGGCACGGTCAGCACCAACGTCCATCTGCGGAAGCTCCACAACTTCTGCCTCTCCATGAACTGGCTGCCGTGGCCGATCATTCCGAAGCGCCTCTGGCCGGAAGTTCGATTCCGACCGAGAACGCGCCATCACAGCAGAGGAACATCAACTCATCATCGAGCGGGAAAAGAATCCGGAGCGACGCAACTTCTACGAACTGTGCTGGCATCTTGGCGGTTCGCAAACCGACATCGCGAACTTGAAGGCGGAGGACATTGACTGGCCCAATCAAACCATCGCCTACGCCCGGCAGAAAACCGGCAGCCTCGCCATGATTCATTTCGGCGAGGACATTGAGGCGGTTCTGCGTCGCCTGCCCGCGACCGGCCCGTTGTTTCCGTATCTGCAATCCGTTCGCTGCGGCGACCGCGCCACGGAGTTCAAGCAGCGCTGCGACGGGCTGGGCATCAAGGGCGTGTCGCTTCACTCCTACCGTTACGCGTGGGCGGAACGGGCCAAGCAATGCGGTTACCCGGAACGGTTCGCGCAGGAAGCGCTCGGCCACAACAGCAAGGCCGTGCATCGCGCCTACGC
>CAWBHS010000072.1:0-473249 GCA_963788655.1 uncultured Verrucomicrobiae bacterium
CAGCATTACCCGCCGAAAAGGCGCCAGATTTGCGCGACAAAGAAGGTCACCAGGAAACCCAGCGCCAACGGCAGCACCGCGGCGATGAGCGTCCATTTCTTACTGCCGGATTCCTTGTAAATGGTATAGAGCGTCGTGCTGCACGGATTGTGGATCAGGCTGAAGAGCATCAGGTTGATCCCGGTCAACAAGGTCCAGCCACCCGCCTGGAGCACTTTATTGGTTTCCGCCAGCGAATCCGCTTCAAACATGACGCCTTTGCCAGCGCCAACTCCAGTCAAGTTCGCCATCATAACCGTCAGCATCAGCACGGTGGGGATCACGATTTCGTTGGCGGGGATGGCAATGATGTAGGCCAGCAGGATGATGCCGTTGAGGCCGATCAGAACGCCGACCGGATCGAGCAGGCCCACGATATGTTCCGCCAGGCTGGCGCCGTGGTAGTGAACATTCGCCACCAGCCAGATCACCGCGCCGGCCGGGGCGGCAAACACAATCGCCCGCCACAACACGTAAATGGTCCGGTCAATGAGCGAGGTGTAAACGATTTGCCAAACGCGTGGGGGGCGATACGGCGGCAGCTCCAGGCTGAACGTGGAGAGCTCCCCCTTGAGCACGGTGCGCGACAGGAACCACGAAGCGGCCAGTGAAAGGAACACCCCGAGCAGGGCCACGCCGACCACCGCGCCCGCGGCCATTACGCCCGCCAGATACGACGGCGCCAGTGCGCCGATGAACAGGCTGGCGATGAGGATTTGCGTCGGCCACCGGCCGTTGCAGAGGGCAAAGTTGTTGGTCAACATGGCGATCAACCGTTCGCGCGGACTATCAATGATCCGGGTGGCGGTGATGCCGGCTGCATTGCAACCGAACCCCATCATCATGCTGAGGGCCTGCTTGCCGTGGGCACCGGCGCGGCGGAACACATTGTCCAAGTTGAACGCCACGCGCGGCAGGTAGCCGAAATCTTCGAGGAACGTGAACAACGGAAAGAAAATCGCCATGGGCGGCAACATCACGGCGACCACCCAAGCCGTGGCACGATAGACACCGTCAATCAGCAGGCCACTGAGCCACGCCGGTGATCCCAAGTAGTTGGCAACCTGGTGGAGCAGGGGATAGAGCTTGCCGATCAATAAACCGCTCAGCCAACCGGAGGGGATGTTGGCGCCAATGATCGTGATCCAAAACACCAGCGTGAACAGGAGCAGCATCATCGGAAATCCCCACAAGCGGCTGGTCACCAGCCGGTCCATCGTCCGGTCCAAGTCGAAGCGTGGCCGGGTGCCGGGCCGGATGACGGCGCGGTCGGCAATCTGGGCGGCTTCAGAGTAAATGGCCTCGACCAGTTTCTCGTGAAAGTCGCCGCCCACTTCCCAGCGCAAGGCTTGCGCTTGTTGAAGAATATCGGTTGGCTGAATGGTCGAGGGGCTGCTCATAAAGCGTAGGCCGTGGGTTCGGCGACCGCTGGCGTACCCGGGCGATCGGCCAGCGCGCTCAAGTCATCAAACTCCCGCTTGCGCACGGCCTCGATGATTCGTTCGTCGCCGTCGAGCAGCCGCAAAGCAACCCATCGCGCATTCGGCAAGCCCGGAAAGGCTTGTTCCAGTTGGGAAATTAATTTGTCCACCGCCACCTTCAGTTCGGGCGGATCATTCTTAAGGCGATATCCTCGGCAGTGAATGGCGCCGGTGGCGACGTCGTTGATGGTGGGCAGCAATTGGTCCATGCCTTCGCGATACCGCGCGGCCATGGGTACGACCGGCACCCCCAAATCGCGCGCCAGCCGCCGCTCGTCCACCGTGAGCCCTTGTCGCCGGGCTTGGTCCATCAAGTTCAAACAAACTACGACGCGCGGGGTGATTTCGAGGATTTGCAAAACCAGGTTTAAATTTCGCTCCAACCGGGTGGCATCGACTACGGTCAACGTCACATCGGGCCGGCCAAACAGGAGAAAATCGCGGGCGACTTCTTCGTCCGGGCTGGCGGCCAAGAGCGAGTAAGTGCCGGGCAGATCGACCAGCTTGAACCGTTTTTCGCCGAACGCGAAACCACCTTCGGCGCGGGTCACGGTTTTGCCCGGCCAATTGCCGGTGTGCTGGCGCAGGCCGGTGAGCTGATTGAAGACAGTGCTTTTGCCGGTGTTGGGATTGCCGGCCAGCGCGACCACGTAATCCCATTTGTCCATGTTCACTCCGAGCCGCACCAGGCCGCCGGGGCGAAAGGAGGGGCAGCTTTCGCAGGCGCTGCCCGCCGCCGGTTTGGATTCAGACTTCATGCGACCGATGCCTCCGGGGTGGTGACTTGAATGAGATCACTTTGTTCTTTGCGCAAGGCAATCACCGCATCGCGCACACAGTATGCGGTCAGGTTGCCGCCGGGACTTTTGAATTCGGCAGTCACCAGCGTGCCTGGCAAAATACCCAGGTCCATCAGCCGGCGTCGTTCGGCACCGCGGCAGCGTGGTGAGATGCGAACCACCTTGGCCTGGCCACCGGGAACCAAGCCACTGAGCCATTGGTCGCCAGTCGATTCGGTCGGTTCACGAGAACTGGCGGCGACCGCCGAAATATTAGACGCCACCACCGGTGCCAGCACCAGTTCCTCGCCATGGGCCCACAATCGCACGCGCTGAGGTGAGTTTTCCAACACGCGCACGATCATGCCGGGATACAAACCGGCGGCGATGATCTGGGCATACACGGTTTCCGGTTCGTCCTCGATGTGAACGATACGGGCGGCTTGGTTGGCGGGCATGGCGGCCACGGTCACGGTGTCACGCGCCACCAGTTCGCCGTCCGCCGTGGGAATGGGGTCGCCGTGTGGATCATATCGGGGATGACCCAGTTGGCTTTCCAACTGCCGGGCTTGCTCGGGAGAGATGAAATGTTCCTGATGTTCGGCGCGGCGATGCCATTCCGCTTCCGCCACGCCGGTCTGTTGGGCCAGGTGTTGTTCCCACAACCGGTGGGCGCGAATGATGTTCAGCGCATAACGCCGGCCTTCGGCATTGAGGCGCATTTCCGCTCCCGGCAGTTCGAGCAGTTCCCGCTGGTGCAGGTCTTCGACCACGTCCGCGGCGCGGTTCAGGTTGACTTGCATGGCTCCGGCCAGGCTTTGCAGTGTGGGACGCCGGCCATCCAGTTCGGCTTTGTAAATGTGTTTGAGCGCGTCTTCGGCTTGCACCCGCTCCCGAATTTCCCGCGATCGCTGCAACCGGCTCAACAGTCCCTGACGGGGCCAAAAAAAGTAAGCCAGGAACGCCAGCAGGACGCACCCCCATAGCAGCGCCACGAGCGGTTGCGCGGGTATCTCCGCCAGCAGAGAGGAATCGAGGATCATGAGCGTGCGGAACGTCAACCCGACCTCAGCCCAGGATGATGCGGGAAGAGCGCCACCGGCACGGCGGGTTAAAGCACCGTAGTTCTCGCCAACGCGGAGGTCGAGAAGCAAGGCGGGCCAGTGGAATGGTGCCACCGGGATGAAAGTCTCGTTGCGCTGCCGCCAACCCGATGGCGCGCGCGAATGACCGGATGCTGAGCTTAAATGAGTCGTCTTGTTTCATTTCGATTTGCGGACGAATCCGACACTCGCCAACACTACCCGACATTCATCAATGGTCAACGTTTTCCCTGGTTGACCGCAAAGGCACACTTTGCCAAGTGTGACTGCCGTAATCACCAAGAAACGGTTTCTGCGTTCCCCCTTAACCATGAGCATAGAATGTTCAGCCCACCGAGCCGCACAGGGTTACAGGAAGGTTGGTAACAATGAACAATGGATTTCACCGCAAAGGCACGAAGGAGGCGAAGGAAGGCGGGCCGTTCTTTGCGCGCTTCGGGTCTTGGCGGTGAATTGACGGCGGATAGGGCATTGGGTATGTGAGGCGCGGTAGATCAATTCCATCTGATGCGCCCCCCGGTAGCAAATGGACGCAACTTACCTTATTGACCAACCCAAACTGGATCTCGATATCCAACGTCATTTCCTCGTTCGCTCGGCGCTGGCCGGCTGGTCGGTCGGCTTGAACCGCAGATTGCGGAAACTGACGCCGGAGTTGCCCCACGAATACAGTGCGACCGTTCCGGCCTGGAACTGCGCATCTGTGGCCTCCACGTCTTGCTCGCCGTCCACATACACGGTTACGCGCGGCCCTTCGAGGACGATGCGCACGTCGTACCATTTGCCGGGCTCGTAGCCGTTTGAGCTGGTCGCCAGTAAGGTGTAGTTCGTTCCCTGTTTGGCGGTCAGCGCGCGAAAGCCACGTTCGCTGTCCATCAGCCACAGATAACAATGCGCCGCGTCCGTGAGCCGAAACGCCACGCCCACGGTGTCGTTGTCGGTGGATTGAATTTCAAAGGTCAGTTCACCATCGCGGAATTGAAAACCTTCCTGGTAGATATCGAAGGTGCCCGGGCGTTCGGCGCCGGGTGCCTTGCTCATGGCCTGCCCCAAGTTGACCAGTGTATTGGCGCGCTGGTTGAATTGTCCGCTGGTCAACCTCCACTGGCTGGCGGGACTGGCTTTCGGGGCGTCCCAGACGCGCCAACTTGCTGGGGCCAAGGAAAGCACATTCGGATCGATGGTGAACCGGGCGGTTGCCACGCGGCTGGCGCGATGATTTGGCCCGAACGATCGGGCGCTGAGACTGACGGAATTGGTGAGCGGCAGCGGGTGTTTATACCGGGCGGAGTTGGCCGTCGGCAACGTGCCGTCGAGCGTGTAACGAATCTGTTCGGTGTCGGGTTGATTGGCTCGCAGGGCAACGGTAAGCGGTTGGCGCGAAGTTTCGCCGGGCGGATCAATCACCGGCGGACGAACTCCATCGGGCTGCAGCGCCACCCAGGCCTGATTCGGGTAACTGCAAACGCAACCGGCACTGGCATCGGGCGCCAGCACCAGGCCGCCGACCGGCAGCACATTGATCCAACAGCCCGGACGCATGCCGCCAAACTCCTCGGTGCCGAGATCACACGTCAGATCGAAGTAGCCCAGGGTCGCGGAGCGAAACACCAAAAGATCTTTGGCGCTGGCCAGGATGCCGCAGCCGTAGGACCGCTGGAAATCGAACGCCCGCTCCTCGCCCGTGAGCAAATCCCAGGCGCCGCCTTCGGCGTAGATCGTCTGGCCATTGATCATTGGACGCGAGGTGTAACTGGCCTGGCGTTCCCAGGTCCGTTCGCCCGTGGAAAGATCGAAGCATGTCAGGCGTCCGCCCAATTCGCTGGCCAGCCGAAATCGCGTGGGCTGGAAACTCATCACCAGCTTGTTGTGCTCGGTGCTCAACAGGCAGACGGTTCCATAAATATCGTTGGTATTCCGCCATAACACCTCGCCCGTTTGCGTCGCCAGCGCGACCAATTCACCGCTGACATCGTTGGTGGGCTTGGCCCCCCGCTTTCGATCGTAAAGTGCCAAGGGCCGGTCGATCAGCACCACCTCGCCGGCACCAATCGCGATGGCATTGTGCCGAATGGAGTGCTCGGCATCGTAACGCCATTTCAATTGGCCGCTGGTGGCGTTCAGGGCAAACAAGGTGTCCGACTCCGTGAGTTGGCCGGCCAGGTCACCGCCTTTCAGGTAGCGATACGTCACCACGTGCTCGGGATTGGCCAGCGAGCCATAAAGCACGCCATTCTCGTAAGCGATGTAACCCCACTTGACCGGTTTCCCGTTGCGCGGTGCTGGCGCGGTAAACGTGCCCAGCAGTTTTCCGGTGCGCGCATCCAGCCGCAGGCAATGATCGCCCCGGCGTACATACACACCGTCGTCCGAGAGACAGAAATTGCTGCCGGAACCGCTGGTGCCCATGAGATGGTCTCCGTTGTAGGCGGCCAGAATGCCGGGCAGCGGGTAAGTCCACAGCGTGTGACCGTTGTACGCATCGACGGCGATGAGAGTGTCAAGACCCTCGGAATACAAAATGCCATTGTTGAACAATGGGGCAGGGGGGCGGCCGTGGCGCTGGACCAGGCGTTGGTCCACATCCGCAAACCACAGCATCCCCAGCGGGCCTTTGACCAGTTGGTCGGTCGAGCAGAGCGTGTTGGCGGGATCGCAGTACTGGTGGGTCCAGTTGCCGGCACCAATCAACGAACCGCGGACGTTGACCTGCATGGCGCCGGGACGGCCGAGACATACGACACCGCCGTACGGTCGTTGCAACCGGATGGCTTCTTTTGGCGGCACAACGGAGGCTCCTTCATGGAGGGATCGACTCGAGACAATTAGATTGGCGAAGTAATTCGGCAGCCCGGTGTCGGCTGGATTGCGGCAAAGCACCGTTACGCGGGCACCATCCAATCCGGCTTGCTGGAGCCGGGCGCGCGCCGTGGTAACGTTTTGCGGATCATCATCAACCGCCAGGATCTGCAATTGCGTCCGTTGAGCGAGCGCGTACGCCAACGCACCATCGCCACAGCCCAAATCCAGGCAGTAACCGTTCCTCAGTCCGGTCTGCTTCACGATCGCCTCCGCGGCGCGCTGCGCGAATTCGTTATTGCCATAAGGATCGGAGCGTAACGCTGGGCGAATTGCACGCGACTCTTCGCCCTTCGCAGCGAAGCAATAGAGCTGGCCTTGGTCGGTGCTCACGTAAAGACAGCCATCGGCGGCAGCCAATCCGTAAGCGGCACCTTCGACATTAACGGACCAAACTTCGTTGCTGGTTGGCAGACTGATCTGGCTAACGCGGTTGGTCATTCCGAGGATGGCCTGATCACCGGCCACAATGAGTTCGACCGCGGCTTCGGCTGGAACGTGTGCAACTCGCTCGACTTCAACCGGACCGCGGAATGGTTGTTTTTTACCGCGCCGATCCACGCGTTCCTGGTTGGTCCAGCGATAAACGACCAGGTTGCTAACGGTGGCCTGCAACAGTCCGTCCGGCAAAGCCGCAGTGATCCCGACACCCAGACGGTTGACCGCAGTCCCCGTTTTTTGGTCATAAACAACATCGTCATTGACGAAAAACTGGTCGGCCATGAGGTTCCGGCTGCCGCCGCGATGACCATTGGCCTGAAGGTGGAAATATTCGAATTTGCCCGCTAGACGATCAATCGCCGCCGGAACTGCCCGGCCATTCGGCACCAGCAAATGGTCGCCGGCCGCTGCCAGATAGCCTTGTGGAGAAATACCACTATGCGCATTGGCCCCACCGTGAGGTTGCGCCATGTAAAGGCCGCCCGTGGTATCGTTCATCCATTGCTCCTGGCCGGAGGTCGCGTCCAGCGCGTAAAGATAAATGCCGTCGCTCGGCCAGATACCAGCGGAGTAATAGACGGAACCGTCCACCAGCACCAGACCACCCCGGGCCGGCCAACGGGAAATCATCGGGCCGTTACCCAACACCATTTCCTGATTGGGCGCGCCGCGATGCTGCCAAAGCAATTGGCCGGTGCCAGCGTCCAGGCAGTAGGCCTGGCCGTCGTCGCTGACGGCATAGCACCGTCCGCTCGCCAGCACGGGAGCAAAGCGAACCGGCGCATCCGTGTGGAATGTCCACCGTTCATTCCCCGTCGCGGTATCCAGTGCGTGAATCTGGTCGTCACCACTGCTACCGAAGCAAACCACCCCGGCGGCTGCCACCGGTTGAAAGGCCCGGTCGAATTTCATCCGCTCTGAACGCGGCCACGCTGGTTGCGGCGGCTGAGTTGCTCGGTAGGACCAACGGAGGGTCAGTTGCGCCGGCAAGGCTTCGGCGGTGTATCCGCTGCGCTGCGGGTCATGCCGAAACGTCGGCCAATCCGCCCGGACTGTTCCGGCCAAGACGCACAGTCCGGCCAAAAAACCAAAGGCTTGGCAGCGTGCTATTCGCTTCGGTTCGATTTGAGTTTTCGGGCGCATTGCGGCTACCACCATACTGGGCTGAAACGGTTCCGCAAGAAACCATCAAGGCGCCCGGTTTCATACCAAGACAGTCAGGGCCGGAGAGCCTCAGCCGTATTTATGCAGTGGCTGTGGCTGCGTTCGTGAGAACACGGCTGACTTCAAAGGAAAACACTGCGCCAACGGCAGCGTCCCACCGGTCACCGGAAAGCGACTGAAATGCCTTCGCCTGGATCAAGCGTTTTGCCGAGTCAGTCGGCCGCGTTCTCACGAACGCAGCTACTCCAACCGTATCGTCACTGCTTACTTGCCGGAATCAGCGCGCGCAAAATCGGCTCCACCCAGGCATCCTTTTTGATCGACTGGCCGAGGGATTTATCTATCTGTTTGAAATAATGAGGAGTCTTGTCAATTTCTGATTTCTGATGAAGCCGGCGATTGGCAACGGAGCATGCGTTTGGCAAAGTCGCGAAGAAAGTCTTCGCGCCATCGGCTCACTGTTTTGGCGCCATGATACACACCTTCGGTAACTTCCGGGGACGGATCATCCGTCCACCAGTTGGGCAAATTCGCTGCCGGCTGCTGTGCCTTGCTGGGTGATGGTAAGTAAACCGAAATTGCACCGGTCTTTCCGTTGAGCGCGGGCACGTTGCTTTGAATCTGGAATCCATGGGATTTGGCGGCTTTCGGACAGAAACGGAATCGCATCGTCCCGTCGCCGGGCGCATGGCCGGATAGCTTTTGATTCTCCACTGCCAGGATGGCCTCAGGCTGATCCGGAGGGTCATTGCCGAGCGGCAATACGAGTTCCAGAACGCCAAACACCTCCATCCGATCCGCTTTCGTGGGCATGCGCTCCAGACGGAGATAGGGACGCTTCCAGGCCCGCACAAATTGTCCGCCCCAACCGGGCTTGGACGGATCCTCGGGGGAGCCCTTGAGCACCCAACCCACGGATGGCGTGTCACCCATTTTAATGTCGGCCTTCTTGCTGACAAAGAAGTCGCCCAATGCGCCTTTGCCAGCGATATGTTTGGAGATGAATTCCTGATTGCCCCATTGGCCAGCCTGGTTGCCCCCAGTGAACCATCCGCGATACGTGGCATTGGCCTCGATGATCCACAGTCTGGGATGGTTCTCCACGAGGTATTGGTAGGCATCGGGACCCCATTTCTTGTTCGGTCCGCCGATGTAATACACTCGCAGCTTGGGCAGGATGTCGGGCGCATCGTGCAGTGCCTGGGCGACGTCTTCAATCAGACCCCAGACCAGGACATAAAGCGGTCTTGGATCGTTGCGTCGTGCGCATTCAACGATCCATCTTGATCCCTCAGTCGGGCGTCGCACCCCCGCGTAAGGCGCCCGTTCGGTTTCGCCCTGTTTGGTGACCGCACGCAGTGAATCGGGCGTAGGGTATTGATCAGAATACATCTTCAGATTGACGTAATCCTTCTCGTAGCAATCAATGACCTCCAAAATGTGTTGTTTCCGACCGGCATCAAAGGGCGACGAAATAAGTCCTTCGATGTCGAGGATATCCGCGTAAACCAGCAAATGCACCATGGACTGAGAATCATCCGGATCGGTGCCTCCGATGTCGGTCGAGACAATGACGCGTTGACGCTGGCCGGCAAGTGCGCCGCCCATCGCCTGTTGCGCAGGCTCGGCCGCGAATGTGCCCAAGGTCAACGCAATGATTAGGATGAAGCAGTTGGGATGCATGTTCTTGGAAGATTGTTCGGTTGGCGCCTATTGAATGCTGCAAATGATCCGTTGATATGCCACGAGCGGCGGCGTGCCGTGGTCGGTCACTTCGAGAATGATGTGGACCTGTTTGCCCGGTTCGTTGGGTACGACAAAACTCGCCTGTTGGGCGCTGGCATTGCTGATCGTGACCTTGCCCTCCGCTGAGTCGGCTTCGTGGTATTGCCACCAAAGATAGCTTAGTTTGCTGCCATCCGGATCGCGGGACCCAGCGGCGTTGAGTTTTACGGTGGCGCCGGGCGCGGCGGTCAGGTCCCGCGCATGAGCGAGCACAGCTTCGGGAGCATGGTTGGCTTCTGCGTAAGGTTTCACGCACCAGTCAGCCCGCGCGGCGAAGTCGTTTAGCAGCGCATCAATCCAGCGCCAAATGGGCTTGAGATACGCGATCAGTTTCGCGTCGTTCGCAATTTCCTTCTTCAAGCGGTTACGTCCCCAGGCCGAACCCGTGTACCATCTGCCCTCGGGGTATTGGTAACCCGGCTCAGTCACCGGATCGAGCCAGATGTTGTCGCGGACTCTGACATAGCGTCCGCCCCAACCGCCCCAATCGGGCGATTCCATGCTTCGCAATCCGTTCGGTATGGTGTGCAAGAATGCGGGTGAGTCGCCCTCGGACCGAAAGTCCCCTTCGTCAAATCCTTTGTCACCATTTTTATGGGCTTTATACAATGCGCACAATGGGCCGTGATTTTCGAGGATGTTGGCCTTCATCCACGATCCAACCAGGTAGGCCTGCTTGTCTGCGGGCAGATACTTCTTCCAGTGGTAGAAGATGGCAATGAACTGGTCGGAGATGATGGTCGGGATGTTATACTTTCCCCAATGCGGACGGATGTAGCGCTGATAAGTGTTGTCTTGCTCCCAGATAAAGAAGAAACGGATTTTTTTCGCGACCTCCGCCATTCTGTTCCGGATGCTGTTCCTCAATGGTCTTCAACGCGCGGGCGATGGTGTTGGGTCCGCCCCAGGCCTGAATCCAAATTGGGCGTTTGTCTGAATCGTCCAACAAGACCTTGACGATGTGCTGCGAACCTGCCGTGACCTCGTTCATTTCCCCCTCGGCTTTCACATTGCCCAACCGCGTTCGCGCCCGCAGATAATCCGGCGTGGGATAACGGGAGTCGTGCTTGATGAGATTCGGATAAACTTTGGCGTAAGCCTCCAAATACGGCTCCGCCCAGTCGTCGCCGGCCCAGTTGTGCCCGTGCGAGTGGTATTGGGAACTCGAAGTAATGATTCCTTCGATGTCCCATTCATTCGCGTAGAGAAGAAACCGAACCAGGGAACACTCGTCGTCGATCTCGCCGTCACTGGTGACAATTACGCGCGGCTTTTCGGCGGCGGTCAACGGAGAACAAACACCCGCCGCGGCGGTAGCCAGCAAAAGGAACATCAATAGGTTTTTCATAGTGCGATTTGGTTGGTCTATCGTTCGATGCGAATGACGAAGTACGGCGGCCGTTCCTCCCATGATGGGTGGAGCGTCCCTCCGCCCTTAATGCGCGCCTCCAGATAATACAGCATGTCATACTGAGGAGTCATTGCGGTGGCTGGGATCAACGCCCGATAGTTACCGTCGGCATCTTCGGTCATCGTAACTCGGACCCAGTCTGCCGTCTGATCCATCCGTCGATACCAGAGATAGACACCCCGCAACGGCTGATCGCTGATCACGCGCGCCTGAATTGACAGGTCTTTCTGCCCATCGGCCGATAGCACCGGGCGATGCGAGATGACGGGCGGATCGCGAGGAGGAATTTCGCCGGGGAACACCGTGTAGTCGGCAACCGGATCTTTGTGCTTTGCAATGAGCTGTTCGATGTAGGCAACATCGGCGCGGACTTCCGGCAATCGATCCTTCCAGTGTCCGGCGTGTGCGTTGAAGCCAAAAACAAGATTGTCGTGATAGACACCGTCGGTCAGGCGCACGATCTGTTCCCATGCCTTAGCCGCGCTTTTGATGTGGCGGCGCGCCATCACCAGACGGCCCGGCTCGGCAGTCTGGTGGTAAAACTCGAGGTGCGTCGCCGCGAGTAGCTTTTCAGCGTGGTAGTGGGCCAGATGCGCCAGGACCTGCATATCCAGCACCGTGCTTCGCAACTCGGTGTGATCCCCGATGTCACCCTTTTGCCGGGCATCTCGTACGTGATTGAGTGTTGCATCGGCGAGCGCGCGCAACCGGCGGCTGACTTGAATGGGCGTCCATTTGGCCTCGACCTGATCGGCCATCGCTTCTTCGACGAAGCCGTTGCGCTCGGACTTCCAAGCTTCGGCAGTCCATTGCTCATTCTTGCGCCACCGGCGAATGGCGTAGAACTGCCCGTAGTCGCTAGGCTGTATTGAGGCGTATGCCTCCAGCGGGAGGCAGGTTGACATCTCGGGCCAGAATCGCCATTCACTCGCGCTGAGCTGCCGCGTGGCCGTGATCAACGGCAGGATCTGGCTGGCCTCGCGATAGGCCCCTTCGACCGCTCCAGCCGCATCGCCGAATCGAGCCGCGAACTCGCGCCGCCAGGTCGAAGCGTCTTCCATTGGATCGTAGCCCAAACGGCCGAACACGAGATAATAGAACCAGTAACGTTCGTATTCCCACTGGTAGTGCTCATACGAACGGTCGCTGAAAATCCGCCAGTGGCCGGGGGCGTTTCCAAAGCCCTTGTTCGATAGGGGCATGAAGATTTCAAAACCTTCGCCGTCGCCCATGAGACAGCTTTCAGCGAATCGTGCCGCGTACTGCGGGTCGCCCCACAACAGCAGGCGGCTGGTGCCAACGTTCCACAGCCGGTACCGCACACGGTAGTTGCGCGGATACCGCAGCATCGTTCCATACCCATATCGGTTGGCGCTGTAGTTTCCATCCTCGGCCGTGGGGTGAAACGGCAGCCCCATGTGCTCGCACCAGAATTTGGTCGAGACGGTGACGTCAAGGCCCGTTGCGACGGCTTGGTCGATGGTTTCCTGGGCCAGTTCCTTGTATCGAAGATCGACTCGCACTGGCGGTTCACAATTCCGGATGGCATCGAATTGTGCCTGAAAGTATTGCCGTTGCTGCGAATCGGGTATGCCGCTTTCATCGTTCATGCGGAACTGCACACCGCGGATTGCGGGGCACTCCTTGAGCAGCAACGCCAGCGCCTTTGCGCAATAGTCCTGAGCCGCTCCACCAGAAGGGAAATTCCGCAACAATGTCTCGCCGTAATCATCGCCCGTCCCTTGAACGGGTCGCTGCGACCACAGGCCGAACGTGAAATCGATTCCATGATCGCTCGCAATCTGAGCGATTCGCTTGAACATCTGTAGATTTTTCTCGCGCTGCTCGCCCGAAAGCCCCTTCACGTGGACCGACGGGTAACCGGGCACGTCCAGCAGCCACGGGTAAACGGGCGTTTTGTAATTGGTCTGATGGCCGAACGTTAGGGAGTAGTTGTTGAAACGATGGAGCGCCAAGTGCTCGAAATACTCGTGCCAGAACGACTCGTTGAAGTACCACGGACGCTCGACGTCGTCGTTGAAGATTTGCGTCGTCACGCTGCGGTGCCGCAGGAAGGGCGACTGGTGGGTTTCTCGGATCATGTCCAGCAATCTAACATCCTCGCTGGCAAGCTCGATTTGCCGGGCGATATCAAGCAGTGCATACGCCATGCCGCGGGCATCTCGACCGGCAATCAGCACACGTTGGGGCGAAACGTCCGTATCCCGGTGGACAAGCAGCGATTCGGGCAGTTCAGGCAGGACCTGCGGGCACTTCTCCAGTAGCCGATCAACAATCGCCGACTGCCCCGCGATGCCGACGACGAAAGCCAACCCCCGACCGTCACGCGGCAGTGAGCGGGCCGTCACCACGGCCTGTTGTTTGTTTTGGAGCGCCGCCGTGAGTCGCCTCAAGGCGTGCTCGACGGGACGTGGCGCGATCGGAGTCGCGCACAATGGTCACGTTTCCCGCCGCCGCGCACGTGCTGACGATGAACAGGTGCAATACTGTCACGCTGGCCCGAGCCATCCTGGTGAGCTTCGATGCAGCCATAGCGCGGCATTCTAAAGCGATTTTGATTTCGTCTCTCAATTCCTATTTGAGTGTATTGACGTTGCTTTCCGGCCTGGTGTAATCCACGAACACCGTCGGGTCGGTGCCGTTCAAATACTCTTCGAGATTCGTGTAGCCGTCCTGGTCTTTATCCCGCGAATTGTCGCCGGCGCTTTTCGGATCGAATCCATACTTGCCCTCCCACTCATCGGGCATGCCGTCGCTGTCCGAATCCTGTGGCACCTTCGCAGATTGCAGCTTTGGCCAACCGCCAACGTCCTCCGGCTTGTCGATAATTCCGTTTTTCCCATAGGTCGCGGTGCCATGGCGAACTTCCTCGATGATGCGGGCATCGATCGCATCCCGCTTGGGCAACGAACAGCCTGCATGGTCAAGGACCGCCCAATACGCAGCCTTCGGGGATTGCTGATGGATGGACATCGCCTCCCACGGCTCCGCCAACTTGGTGAAAGAATTGCCATCCACGCCCAGCCAGTTGTCAGCGGTCACTTCGGGCGAACTGTCAACATAGTTACCTGCCACATACCAACTGCCCTGATCATTACCGCCACGGGACGAAGGCTTCGCAATGTGAGCCCTCACGTTGCTTCGGGTGGCGGGCCCAGGCTTATAATAGTTGGCCACCATGTTGATTGTCGAGAATTCGATTGGAGGTTTTCGCCGATCGCCCTTCTGGAGTGCTTCTGCACCGTAACAACTTTCATAACCCCAATTGTACAGCACGTTGTTTCGGTAATCGTTGTACCCGCAACCCGACGCCCAACGCGGATTGCGGCTGTCATTGTGCGCGATCAGGTTGTGGTGATAAGTGCTGTACTGGTTTCCCCAGATGCCACCAAAACGATGGGATCCATCCGGCCGGGCGCACGCTTCGGTGATCATGCACCATTGAATCGTGACGTGTTCATTGTGGTACAGGGAAAACACTTCATCCGTGCTCCAACTGGCGGACACGTGATCCACGATGATGTTCTTTTTGTATCGTCCGCCGAGAGCGTCACCATCATGGTCCGTTCTCACCCGGATATACCGAATGACGACATCATTGGCATCAATGCCAAGGCTGCCTTTGATCGTGATTCCCTCTCCCGGTGCGGTCTGTCCGGCGATGGTGATGCGATCCTTCCTGATTCTCACATTTCCATCGATTGTTCCCGCCACCTTGAAGACGACAATCCGTGGCCCCTCGGCATCACAAGCTGCCTGAAAGCTGCCCGGACCCGAGTCTTTGAGATTGGTCACGGCAATCACGTTTCCGCCCCGGCCGCCGCGCGTCAGTGATCCGTAGCCCTCGGCGCCAGGGAACGCAGGGATGCCGGTGGTCGATGGGGCGGCGGTGGCGATGGAACTGAAGGCCGTCAATCCGCCAAGTGTGAGCTGAGTCATTAGGTTCGTTCTGGTCTTTTTCATGTTGGTAATGGTATCTGCAACTTTCCAGCAATTCTCCCTTAATACTGACGATTACTCACGGTATGCTAAGATGCATGAAGCGATTCGACCGGACTCGGCCTGAGTTTTCGCCCTACGGGTTCACTTGCGAGATGTGGACGCCCACCCGCATGCCGCGACCGGACAAACACAATGAGATTGAATTTAATTTGCTCAAAACCGGTTCGCTAACCTATCTGCTCGGAGGACACCGCATCACCATTGAGGCGGGACGACTTGCCGTATTCTGGGCGGCGATTCCCCACCAGATCGTGGCCTTCGAGGGCGAGGAGCCTGTACTTCGTTGTGACGCTGCCATTGAGCGAGTTCCTGGCAGTTGGGCTCGAATTGGCAATGGTCCATCGCATACTGGAAGGCGAACTGGTGATCGATACCGCCATCGACGCCGGCGATGAATTAAAGTTCCAGCGATGGGAGCGAGACCTTCAGGAGGATGATCCGGTATGTGACCGCGCCGTGAACCTGGAAGTCCAGGCTCGGCTGCTGCGACTATCCCGGGTGATAGCGAAGCGTCCAACCGTCCGGCCTCCCGATCCCACGCTGTCCCGAGCCGATCAACTTGCCTGCTACATTGCTCGCAATTATCAGGAACCGCTCACAGTCCAGACCATTGCCGAAAGCAACGGCCTGCATCCAAATTACGCCATGAATCTTTTCCGCCGGGCGTTCGGCACGACGATGACGACGTTTATCACGCGGCACCGGATTTCGCATGCCCAAAGGTTGCTGGTCACCACGGGTGACGCAATCCTCGACGTGGCGCTGGCGGCCGGATTTCAAAGTCTCAGCCGCTTCAACGAAGCCTTCAAAACAGCCTGCAGTTGCTCACCGCGCGAATACCGCAAGGCACATCGCGGCGAAAGTGGCCGGGGGCGATGCAGTAGGAACAGCAAACACCGGTAATACTAACCACCGACCGAGCGGAGCGTCACGCTTTTGGAGGAGGAACTGACGCCAGCGGACACGTGTCTGAATTGCAGGCTGGCCATCGCTGACAGTACGGGACTTGGCTTAATCAGCTCGTGGAGTTAATTTTTCCCGAATCGTTTCCTGCCTGGTAAAGCGAACCGGCCTTTCGTAGCTTTTCCCTTCGGCCAGACCGTTGAAGAAGCGGAAGTTCTCGACCTGCTTTTTTACCTCCTGGGCTTGGGAGGCGGGGATTCGTTGGGAGCACTTGTGGCCCTTAAAGAAGCACTGCAGGACGAAGTAAGGGCCAGACTGGACTGGTTTGCCACCGCGCCGGGTTTTGAAAAACTGGCGACTGAGTGAACCGCGTCGCAAGTGGTCGATCTGTTTCATACGTTCGAGAACGGCGTCGCGCTGGGAACGGAGAGCTGGAATTGAATCAGGCATGTCTCTACTTGCATCCATACAGATACAATTGCGTAACTCTAAAAAAGCACGCGGTGTAAGCGCGCCACGTTCAGGTGACTTTTTTGTCATGCGCCCATTGTTCGGCGGGCTTGCATGTGAGGTGGATTCGGCTAACTTTGCCAGATGAAACTTCTGGCTCTGTTGCTCATCGGGGGGATGGGCTGTTGTCTTAGCATGGCGACCGACGACTTCCGTTTGAACTCCGCTGATTCTGGCGGAACCATCACTTGGTCCGGTGCCTATACCGCGGGCGTTTGTACCGTGGAAACCGCGGCCACTCCGGCTGGCCCGTGGGTTCCCCGCGCGAGTTACTTCACGTCGAACGCGCTGGGGAGCGCGCACGTTGACTTGTCCCCGAGCAACACGTTCTGCCGGTTGCTCTCGGTGGATCTCTCGACGAACGCGCCGCTTCACTACACGAACTTGCTCCACTCCTACGGCCTCCTCGAAACGGTGGCGGGGAAGGGCGAATTCAACAGCGACGTGAGTCATTGGCAACCCGGCTATGAGGGCGAGTGGGCGACGAACGTGAATTTGTCCCGGCCGCATGTCGCCTTTGGTGATCGTTGGGGCAATGTCCTGATCGTGGACCAACGGAGTTCTGCCGTGCTGAAGGTCACTCCGGCCGGCCGGCTCTACACCTACGCCGGCACGCATCTGGCGGGATTCAACACCAATACCGGGTGGGCAACCAATGTGGACTTGAATAATCCCAACGGAGGCTGGTTGCGCGACGACGGCAACTTTTACATTTTGGACACCGACAACGGCAAGGTGCGCAAAGTGGACACCAACGGTTGGTTGACCACCCTGTTCACCACCGCACCGATGGGCGATGGGCGTGCGTTTTGGATCAGCCGCGACGAATCGTTGGTCTATTTCGGATCGGGCGCCAGTACCGCCAACACGTTGAACCAATGGACCCCGACCGGCGGGGTCAGTGTCGTGCGCACCGGCTTTGGCGACATGGGCAACATCCTTGGCGACGAGCAGACGGGTGACCTTTACATCAGCGACCGCAATGCCTATCGGGTATATCGCATGGACACGAATGGGAACCTGACGACCATCGCGGGCGACGGCACGGCGTCCGGCCACGGTGGGGAAGGGTATCCGGCGGTGGCGAGCAGCTTGAACCTGCCACGTTCGGTTTGGTTCATCTCCAATGGCGGATTCTTCATCGGCGAACACAGTCCCGGAAACCGCGTTTGGTATGTCGATCCGGCGGGCATTCTCCATCGGTGGCTCAATGGCAACACCGCCAACAATCAACGCGTGGGCGATGGCCAGTGGTTCTATGCCAATCCCAACGACGCCAAAGTCTCACGAGTTCGCGCGGTCAATACCGATCCCTTTGGCAATCTGATCATCACGGAGAGCAACTACGGCTACGTGCGCCGCATCCGGTTCCAGCGGTTGACGCCGTAGAACGTGTTTGGAAAGCCCGTCAACCTGTAGCCACCGACGTTAGGAAGTGGACCTTTTGCCCAATTGCCGCCAGCAAATCCGCCTCCTCACGTCGGCGACTACCCGCTTGAAACACGCTCTTGGCCGTATCCATTCAGTAGCTGGAGCAGCGATGACGCGATTCGGCGCGGTAGGACAGGCGTCTCGCCGGTATCGAAGAGCCAAGCACATCCTCACTTGTTGGTGACCTGGAGAGTCTTCCTACGCCGCGGTGCCAATCGATGGTTGGCAGTCGTTCGAGACAGGCGGGACGCCTATCCTACGGAACAGTCACGGCTTAGCCATAATAGCTCTTACGCCCGTTGCCACAAGGATTGGAAATACTTCCCGCTCACACTTAAAGAACCATCGGGCTTCACCAGCCAGAAACCGCGCAAATAATCGGGATTGGTGATTGGCGTCTTCACGTCTTGGGGTGCGCGGCGGCTGATTTCATTGCAGTAGAGTTCCCAATGGACGATGTAATTCGCCTCCGCCGCCAGCATCACGCCCATCCACTCGTCCCAACGCTCGGCCAGGCGTTGCGGTTGCTCGTTTTCCGGCACTCCGATTTCGCCGACGTAAACCGCCCGCGGACCAAACAGCGATCCCGTACGGGCGTGCTGACGAATTTCCTGCAAGCACCTCCATAACGTCAAGGAGTCCTTCATGCCATCGTAACTGCTGTACGACACGAGGTCCAATTCGACCTGCGGCAGGACGTGCTCGGTCATCGTGGGAATGCCCTTCCACAAATCGGTGACCCGATTTACCTCAGCGGCGTGCGCGACGCGGCACCTCGCACCAGTGCCGAATTCAGCTCGCGCTTTAGTGACGCCGGACTGCCGGGCGGCCAGCCAGCGTTGCATCCATTCGCAGCGGGCTTTCCAATCCTTGGGCGGCGGATTCCACAATTCGCCCCCGCGCCCGCGCAGCAACCAGTCGCCTTCCCAATGCTGGAGCACAATGGTGAAGTCGCGTTCGCGATACGTGCGATACAAGTGCGTGGTCAGCTCGTAAAACTCTCGCGTGACGCCGGCATAAAATTCGTCGGACAGCCCTGCCCGTTTCCAGCCGCTTTCCACCGGCGTGTGCGCTTCAAAAATCAAGGTTTTGAACGGCAGCGCAAACAACCACTGGAAATACTCTGACTTCACCAAGTCCACGAAAGTTTGGTATTCGCCCCATTGGCTGTTGAACGGATAGCTCCGCGCCACGCCTTTGGGTTCCAGCCAGAACTTGCCCAACCGCGTGCCCAGCGCGAGCAGCTTCTCCGCGCCTTCCAGGAGAAATGGTTGGTCGGTCAGATGGTATTTGCCAGCAACGTGCGTGGCCCCAACGCGTGCGTTGAAATCCGCCGGCAATCGCTTGAGCCGCGTGGGGCGGTGGGCTTCGATCAATTCCAGAACCTTGGCCTGATCGGCTTGGTTTGCTGTCTGGGATGCAGTTGGTGTTTGGGCGAAGACCTGGGAAACGCTGCTGGCTCCGGCCGTGAACAGGGACAGTTGCCGGCAGAAGTTCCGACGATTGATTGGGCGGGAAAACATTTTCTTTGGGCCGGGCAGGCGGCAACGCTTGGCTAGGCCGGTAGATCCTTGCCGGTGCTGGTCACGGTCAGTTTGCCGTGCTTGACCCCTTTGGCGGCAATCAGTTCGTCCGCGATTTGTTGGATGATGCGGGCCGGGCCGCGCACCACCAGCACCTCCAGACAATTATGGTGGTCCAAATGAACGTGAACCGTCGATATGATGGCTTCGTAGTGGTCGTGCTGGATGTTGGTCAGCGTTTCCTGGACGTGTTGCTTGTGGTGGTCATACACCAGCGTGATCGTGCCGGCGATTTCGTCGGTGCCGAATTCCTGCCGATGTTCCACCAACCGCGCGCGAATCATATCAGCAATCGCCAGCGACCGGTTGTCGTAACTCTTTTCCCGCGTCATCTTGTCCAATTGTTTGAGCAGCTTCTCGGGTAGGGACACACTGAAGCGAGCCACTTTGTCTTTTTGCGCAGCCATCTTGAGAGGCATCGTAATGCCACCAGCAACGCTGTCAAATCGGGATGTGCCGGTGGAGCGGTATGGCGACCAACCGCCGGGCGACAAGAATGTGGTGGTTCTTGGACTGCTGCTTGGCCGCACCGCGAAGATCTGAGACGCTCCCGCACGGACGCGGCGCGGACGTAAAGGAGTCCGGAACTGGTCCAAGAACCTTGGCGTTGACTTGGTAAGCGATCACTTGCGCCGCAAGTGGCCCGCTTAAGGAAGAAACCACTGGAAATTCTCATCGAAAACTCGCGACCGTGTTTTACCATTTTTTGCGCTTGCATGGCGGTTTTCAAACCCGCAGATTAACGGCCAGCGTTTTCGAGAAAGACCGTGCCAATCAGCATTTCACCATGGCCTTTCAAGATGCGGCGCGCGCTTAGCTCAGTGGAAGAGCACATCCTTCACACGGATGGGGTCGCAGGTTCAAGTCCTGCAGCGCGCACCATGCTTCCCATGAATTGCTGAAAGTAGTTTGGACCTTCGCACTTGTTATGATGAAAACTATGACCAATCGTCGCACCTTCCTTAAACAAACCGTGCTGAGCACCTCGGCCTTGTGGCTGGCCGGTTCCTGGCGCAGCTTCGGGCAGGATTCCCCCAATGAAAAATTGAATCTGGGCATTGTGGGCGTATCCGGTCGTGGCGGCGCTAATTTGGCCGGCGTCTCCAGCCAGAACATAGTCGCGCTGTGCGACGTGGACGACAACAACCTGGCCAATGCCGCGAAGCGCTTCCCTGGCGCGAAAACCTATAACGACTTTCGCCGGTTGCTGGATCAGCGGGGCATTGACGCCGTCGTCGTGAGCACGCCGGACCACACGCACGCCGTGGCGGCGGTCGGCGCGTTGAAAAGTGGGCGTCACGTATATTGCGAGAAGCCGCTGACCCGCACGGTTTCTGAATGCCGGGTGGTGACTGACCTCGCCCGGGAGAAGAAGTTGGTGACCCAGATCGGCACCCAGATCCATGCCGGGAACAATTATCGCCGTGCGGTGGAATTAGTGCAAAGCGGCGCCATTGGCAAGGTGGCCGAGGTGCATGTTTGGGTCAACGTGACCTACGGCGGCAAAGACCTGCCAACGGACAAGCCACCCGTGCCGCAGAACCTGCACTATGACCTGTGGTTGGGACCGGTGAAGTATCGGCCCTACAATCCGGCCTGGGTTCCCTTTGCCTGGCGAAACTGGTGGGCGTTCGGCGGTGGCGCGTTGGGCGATTTTGGCTGTCATTACATGGACTTGCCGCATTGGGCGCTGGAGCTCAGTCATCCGGAAAAAGTTGAAGTGCTCGACGGCCCACCGGTGCATCCGGAATCCACGCCTCCCTGGTTGATTGTGCGTTACCGCCATCCGGCCCGCGGCGACAAGCCGCCCGTGAAAGTGACGTGGTATCACGGCGGCCGGCATCCTTCGTTCCTGACCAAAGAGCAATATGATCAATGGAAAAGCGCGGTGCTGTTCATCGGCGAGAAAGGCCAGTTGATTTCCAACTACGGCGCCCATGAACTGTGGCCGGAAAATGAGTTCAAGGACTTTCAGCCGCCAACACCGTTCATCAAGAACTCCATTGGCCATCACCAGGAATGGATCGAGGCCATCAAGGGCCACGGTACCACGACTTGCCAGTTCGGCTATTCCGGTCCGCTGACGGAAACCGCTTTGCTTGGCAACGTGGCGTTTCGCGTGGGCAAGACGCTCGACTGGGACTGGAAAAACTTGCGAGCCAGAGATTGTCCGGAAGCCGATCAATATCTCCAGCATCACTACCGCGAGGGCTGGAAGCTTTAGCTCGGATATTTGTTACCGGATGGCGCCCACCATCCTCATCACTCCTCCCGCGTGGCTGCGTTTGTTACTGGCTGTGCGAAAACTCCCGCAGCGCGCTGGCTGAGGGCAGCCGGCCTACAGGAACCGGTGTAAAACGGTCCTTGTGTAGATCCGGTGCCTTCACCGGGCGCTAAGAGCGACTGGTCGGCCACGCCGTTGTTTTGGATGCCGATGGTGATGGCAACTCCGGCGATCTGCTTTTGTATCGGCATGATTCTGCTAGCTGCACGCAGGCATTCCAGGTTTTCTCGACTGGTTTGGGGCGCGTTGCTGGCTGCATTACTGCCGGTCAGCCTCGGCACCTTGCTCGCGGTTTGGGCGGTTAAGATCTTGTTGTCTATGAGTGAAGTGAGCATTTGAATCTGCCTGGCGCGCTGCAGCGAACCGTCGCCCCACTGGACCGGTGGACGGTTCGGGTCATTTGTCAGCGATTGTTGCAGCCGACCGGGAGTTTCCGGCGGCGGTCGCTGAACTCGTTGACGGAGTAAGGCATGAAAACGTTTCTACTGCTGATCGGCACGCTTGTGGCCGCTGGAGTTGCTCGGGCTCAGAACGATGTGCCATCAGGCAAGCTCGGTTTCCCGTTGGGGTCATACCTGACCGTGGAAGGCCAAGCTGCAAAAGCGGGTTTCAAGGTGAACCCGACCTGTACCTTGGTGGTGGATACCGTCAATGGGAAACCGCTTAGGCAACCAGTCCCCATTGTGGTGGAACACCTGAATATCGTAAATCCATTGCCGCAACATGGTCGTGTGGTTATCAAAGGGTATGAATCGGGGAAAATGATCGGTACACCACCGGGAGCTATTGCGGCGGCAAAAGAAGCCGGGAAAGACATTGCCTTACCGCAGGCAGGTTGGCAGTTCTACCGGTTTTTCGTTCTCACTTCCTGGGGGCTCCCCAAGAGGCCCGAAATCCAGAAGGACAAGGTCGAGAATCGAGTGAGCGAATGAGCGGCATGCACCTCAGTTCAGAATTTGGAACGGTATTGGATGCCGCTCATCGCTCCGCTCAGCGTTCGGCCATGCAGTGCGCCGTCGTGTTGCTCCTGTTCGTGATGTTTGTCGCTGCTGGTGCATCCGCCGCGGGGTCCGACGCGAACGACGCGTTGTTGCGCGCCGCCAGCAAGTCACTTCCGCGGGGAATCTCGACGAACGAAATTGCGAATGCATTTGCGAACGGGCTATGGAATTCCAATCGGACGGCGGTTGCCGTTGCGTTTCCCAGGCCGAAGGCGTCAGTGGTTTTTGTGTTTCTCCGACAGACAAACGGTACATATCTGGCGGCTGATGCCAGCGGCGTAGAGGGCGGTAATTTTGGCAAGCTTGGGATCGCTGGAAGGAAGGGCTATGATCGCTTCGAGACAATGCCAGTTCGATGGATGCACCGGGAGGACGGCTGGTTTCAGGTTGTCATGCGTACCAGAGCTTGGAAGGCCGGACAGCGATACACGGTATCCGAGCCATTGCTCATCAAACCGAATGGCACTGTGTTGTATCGGTGACGCGACAAGACGACAAAGCCGAACCGGAGGCACCGAACGCGGCGACCGATTCGCGGTCATCCCCCCTGATGCCGGTCAATGATCGGAGTGTCGTTGACCAACGAGCGACCGGGGCGACCAGGGCCAGTTCGGAACGCACATCACGGGTATCCGAAAAGTTTGGCGCCAAAGCCATGGCGCACGTGGCAGGCAGTGGATGCTCCTGGCGCCACGGAGTGATTTATTCACGCGGACTCCGGAAGCCTACCGCAGACCCTTGGCCTCCAACATGCGCAGTTCGACGGTCCATTCGTTCCGCTGAGCTTCGGTGACGCCGGGATCGGGCAGCAGGCTGCGGCGGGTACAATTGATGAGCGCCTGCAACGTCTGGTAACGCCGGGTTTCTTCGATGGCTGGCGGCAGTTGATCCCGCACGACGGCTAAAATCTGTTTGAAATCCAGTTTACCGTTCGTCCCCTTGGTCTTGGCTTTGGCTTTCAGTTCGGAACGCAACGAGGAAAAACTCGCCGCCGAATATCCGCGCGTTTCTGCTTCGAGCGTTTTCAACTGTTTGGGCGTCGGCGGTTGGGCCATGACCGGCTTGACGGTCCAACGCAGGAAATCTTCGCGGTCCTTTCCTTCGGGATCGAGGATGGGAATGATTAAATCGCCGACGCGCCCCGGACGCCGCAAGTCGGGCGAGAGTTGGTGGATGCGCGCGGTGACCAGCAGCCAGATCACCCGGCCGCGGTTCTGCGGGTCGGCCATCATGGCCTGCAATTTCCCGGTGAGCCGGCGTTCGGTTTCGTGCGTGTCCGGCCCCACGCCGCCGAATTGGGTGTCGGCTTCGTCGATGAAAATAAGCACTTTGGCCAGGGCATTCAGGACGCGGCGCAGGCGTTCGAAAATCACGTCGGTTTGCCCGAACCATTGGCTGCGAATGTTCTTGAGGACCATCACCACGATGTCCAGTTCGGCGGCCATGGCTTCGAAGATGAACGTCTTGCCACTGCCAATGGGGCCGCACACCGCCGCACCCGCCAGCGCTTCGGAACCGGTGGCGGTGAACCGCGGAATGAGTTCGTTCTTTAAGAATTCCTTGAGCTGGGTAAAGCCCATCACGTCATTGAAACTGTGCGTGGGCTTTTTGAACTCGACGATGTCCTCGCCTAATTGGCTTTGAATGAACTCCTCGACCTTCGCGACAACGTCTTCCTGGAGCAGTTGTTTCTGTTCATGCCGCGCGCCGGTGAGGAGTTGGCGCAGCGCGTGAATGGACAGGCCGGCGGTCAGTTTGGCCAGTGCTTCTTCGGTGCTCCAGAGTTGGAGCTTCGCCGTGGGATCTTTCTGGCGGAACCAGGAAATGAAATGCCGGCGGGCAGTCTCATCCGGCGCGGGTACTTCCACCTCGAGCAACTGGGGCAAACGGGCGATGCGGTGATTGAGCAGGCTGCGCGATTCGGCCAGGAGCACCACCGAGTCGCCGCTGTTGAGAAAGCCCGGATCGGAAAACCAATCCTGGCTGATGGTCACGCGTTGCCGGTCCATGTCCGAGAGGCTGGCAATGGGCACTTCAGGCATGAGCACGTCCGCGCCTTCAATCACGATCAACAGATTTTCCGACAGCAGGCGTTGGCCGTCCCGCTCCGTGCGCGCGCACAAGCAGATTTGCCGCAGGAGTTCCAGGGCCAGCGTGGGATTGCGCAAGGCGCCGCGCAGACTATCGTCATAAGTGCTCACCACCTGGTCCAACTCCGCCTGCGATTTGCCTTTGGCCAGCATTTGCTGGATGGCCAATTGGTTGCTGTCGTAACCCAACCGCCATTGAATCCAGGCGTCGCGCACCTTCTGCGCGTCGGCCTCGCGCGCGAACCGGATCGGCTGGTTCAATTCGTAGGTAATGAGGACGATGTTTTGCAGGCTCCAACTCGCCGCCAGGAAATTCATGAGTGGCACGTAGGTTTCACCCGTGTCGCTAGCCTGGCAAAACAGGTCGTTGATATTGCCCGTCAGCACAATCGAACGGGCTTGGCCGGAGTTGAGAATGCGCCCGGCGCGTTTCAGAAAGGTGTGTTCAGGGGGAGGAGTGCTCATGTGAAGTCGAGGGCGTTCGGGCCGTTCAACCGGACAAATTGGCGGCCACGTTCGAAGTGGCGGCCGGCTTCAAATCCGTGGGCGGTTTCGGCATGGGTTTCTGCCAATAGGTCACGTGCTCGTTGCGGTCCTGTTGCACCGCGGGATCGAAGACCGTTCGGCGGATCTCTTCCCGCTGCGCCGCGAATTGCTCGAAGTGCCGGGTGTCCTGCGGTTTAAAAACCGGCGAGGACTTGTCGTACACAATGGTGGCGCCCGGAAACTTGGCGAACCCCGCTTGCTTCCAATCCCAATATTGCGAGAGGCCCGCCACGCGGTCGCCCACGTAAATGGCTTCGTTCAATTCGTGCGTGACAATGATCAGCGTGTGTGGCGGCAGTTTACCTTCTTCGCGGGCTTTGAGATTTTCGGCGTACAACTCGAGCAGCATCCTTTGGAGGTCTTCCCGCGTGGCTTCGTCCAACGCGCCGAACGGCTCGTCCAGCAGGATGATCTCCGGCTGCATGATGAGCGCCTGGGCGAGCGCGACGCGCTGCTGCATGCCGCCGGACATTTCCTGCGGATACAGGTTGATCGCGTCCCCCAACTTGAGCCGGGCCAACAGTTCGGCCGCCATCTGCCGGTGTTCTTGCGCAGCCGCCGCCATTGGGCGGGTTTGCACCAGCGGAACGGGATCGTCGTTCGGTCCAACATCAGCCCAAGGGCTACGTTTTCTTCGGCGGTAAGAAACGGAAACAGCGAGTATCGTTGATAGACGATGCCCCGGTCGCGGCCCGGTCCCGTGACCGGCATGCCGGCTTGCGGTTCCCCGCGGCGGAACAGCAACGTCTGCCCACGCCGGGGCAAGTGCGTGCCGACGATCGCGCGCAGCAGCGTGGACTTGCCGCACCCGGACGGACCAACCAGCGACAGGAATTGGCCGCGCGCCACCTTGAGGTTGATGTCCCCCAGCACGTGCTTGGGGCCGAACCAGTGGTGCATGCCGCGGCATTCAAGGGCCAGCGGGGGCACAGCGTTATTGGTGTCGGATGGCATACCAGGGGCACAGACGGCGTTGCAGTTCCTTCAACAAATAGTCCATCGTAAATCCGAAACCCGCGAGCAGCGCCAGGTAGGGATAGACGATGCTCATGTTCAACAATTTTGATTCGAGCCGAATGCGATAACCAAATCCCACGTCGCCGACAATCATTTCCGCGGCAATCAGGAAGACCATCGCCGGCCCGATTACCAGCCGGATCGAATCGATGAGCGTGGGCAACACGTAACGGAAGATGATGGTGCCGATCACTTCCAGGTGAGACGCGCCCAAGGTGTAAGCCTTGAACTGGAGTTCCTCCGGAAACGCTTTGACCGCGAGATAAACCGACATCGCCATGGTGGGCAAAATCCCAAATGCGATCATGGACACGTACATGTTTCCTCCGGTGCCCACGACGACGAAGAAAACCGCCAGAGCGGCCGTAGGCGGCACTTTGGCCAGGAGCGATAACGACGGGTAGAAGAACGCTTCCACCGGTGCGAAGCACCCCATCGCCATGCCGAGAATGATGGCGCCGGCCACGCCAAAACCCAGTCCCACGAACAGCCGCATGCCGGTGGCCTTGGTATCCGCCACCACCCAACGGTCGTGTGAGCGTTCGTTGAACTCAAAGGCTTTGACGACGCCCTGGCCGAGCTGGGACCAGGTAGGCATGGTGGTATCGCCCGGATTTACCCGGTGTTGGCGGTACGACAGCACGGTGTAGGCGCCCAGCCCAATGACAATGGAAGCCACCCCCAACCAGATGGTGGCCACGCGCGAAATAGGGCGGCGAATCATGGGCCGGAGCTTAACAAAGCCGTCCGGCTCCAACAACTGTGGAATTCCAACGGGTTTCGGGGGAGCAGTGTTTGCCGATGGCCTTTACTATTGGTGGGACAGGCGGGCTGCCCATGCCACCAGGGCCGTCATGCCCCTTGAATGAAGGCGTGCGGTTCTGCGTCTCAGTTATTCCAGTCGCGTTCCAGGCTCGGGTGAGCCAGTCGGGCTGAACTATTTAAACCATTGCAGCGCCTATTCCAGGGCCACGAACCAGTCGAAACCTTTTATGAAACAAAAACCTGCCCCGTTCTCTCGCCGTGCGTTCCTGCGCGCAGCCGGCACCTCAGTTGCCGCCTTCACCGTTGTGCCCCGTCATGTCATCGCTGCCAGCGGACAGAATCCGCCCAGCGAAAAGCTGAACATTGCTGGCATCGGCGTCGGCGGTCAGGGTGCCGGCGACATTGGGGCCGTGGCGGGAGGCAATAACATCGTGGCCTTGTGCGACGTCGATTCGCGTCGGTCGGGAGGAACCTTCCAGAGGTTTCCCAAGGCCAAATCGTATCAGGACTTCCGCAAGATGTTTGACCAAATGGACAAGGACATTGACGCGGTCGTAGTAGCCACCCCCGACCATTTCCACGCCGTGGCCGCAATGGCCGCCATCAAACGCGGCAAACACGTCTATTGCGAGAAGCCGCTGGCTCACTCGGTTTACGAGGTGCGCGAATTGATGAAGGCTGCCCAGGAGCACAAGGTCGTTACCCAACTGGGCAACCAGGGACACTCGTTCGGTTCCATCCGCGACTTTTGCGAATGGATTTGGGACGGCGCCATCGGCAACGTCCATACCATCAATGCGGGCTGCACGGCGGTGAACTCGGGAATCGATCAACTGCCCCGCCTCAAGGAACACCACGACGTGCCGGCGACGCTCAATTGGGACCAATGGCTTGGGCCCGCCCGGGAACGTCCTTACCATCCCGCGTATTTGCCAGGTCGGTGGCGCGGTTGGGTGCCGTTTGGCAACGGCACCATCGGCGACTGGGCCTGCCACGTGGTGGATCCCGTGTTCTGGGCGCTGGACTTGGGCGCGCCGGCCACGGTTGAAGCGCAGGTGAAAGACTACGATCCCAAGACCCAGGGCGACGCGTTTCCCAAGGGCGAAATTATTACCTACACCTTCCCGGCCAAGGGCAAACGCGGCCCCATCACGATGCGTTGGTACAGCGGCACGGAACGGATTCCGCGTCCGGCGGAAATGGATCCCGACGACAAAGGCATCGGCACCGGCGCGGTGGTCATGGGTGACAAAGGAACGATGGTGTACGGCTCCCACGGTGCGGGCGGAGTGCGGCTCATTCCGCAAGCGAAGAACGAAGCCTATAAGCGCCCGGAAAAAACGCTGCCGCGCGTTAAGGAACATCACTGGGATTGGCTGCAAGCGATTCGCACCGGCAGAAAGGCCGGTTCCGACTTTGCCGCGTACGGAGGTCCGTTGACTGAAATTGCGATGCTCGGCGTGATTGCCATCAAATTGCCCGGCCGCAAGCTCGAATGGGACACCAAGAAAATGCGGTTTGCCAACTCAGACGAAGCCAATCAGTTCATCAATCCGCCCTATCGGACTGGGTGGAAGTTGTAGGGCAGTTGTCTCGGTCCCAACGAAAGCCGAGAGCAAGCACTGCGCACCCCAAACGTTGACGCAACTCATTGCCCATCGTTCCGACGGTGGTGGGCAATTATCATAAACACGGAAGGGTATTGCCCTGAGCATCGGAGCGCCGACATTCTTGTCGGCTCGAATCATGCACCAACGACCGAGTCGACGAGAATGTCGGCGCTCCCTGGAATGCGGGTTCATCGCAGGCGGCATGGTTTCAGAAAGTTGGTGCGAACTTGGATCCTCAGCGATCGCCATTGAAAGCAGCCGGCACCGAAAATACCCGGGCGGATGCGCATAGTTCTTGTCTTGAATTGCCGCTCCAAATCAGGAGGATGAGGCTCATGGTCAGCAACCGATTAAAGTTTCACGGTTCAAAGGGAATCGAATTCGCCGCCGCACTGTTCATAACCGGCATGCTGGCGCTTGCGAACCTGCGTGCCGATCCCGTCCAGCTTTTCAGCGACAGCCAAAATCCTCAGGTAACTTTTGCCGCCGATGAGCTTCAAGCCGCACTGAAGGCCAGAGGCCATGAAGTGGTGCGTTCCGAACTGAACTCATTGGCCGACGCCAAGGCAAGGATTCGAGTGGTGCTGGTATTACGTTCCGACGAGAATGTTCTTCGCGCACTTCAATCCGAGGGTGGCCGGGCTCCCGGTAAATTGTCGCGCGAAGGGTTCAGTCTGCGCACCACCGTTCAGAGCGGCCAAACGAATTACTGGGCCATTGGCGCCGACACCGCCGGAACGATGTACGGCGGATTGGAACTGGCCGAAGCCATCCGGGTTGCCGGGTTGGAGAGCCTCCGGGAAGGGGACCAGAATCCCTACCTGGCCATGCGCGGCACGAAATTCAATATTCCGTTGGATGTGCGCACGCCCAGTTACACGGATGTCTGCGACGCGGCCCAGCACAACATCGCCGAGATGTGGAGTTTTGATTTTTGGAGGGAATACATCGATTGCCTGGCCCGGGACCGTTACAATTTTATTTCCTTGTGGAGCCTGCATCCGTTTCCGTCGTTGGTCAAAGTCCCGGAATACCCCGCCGTCGCCTTGGCCGATGTGCAGCGATCCCGCGGTCCCTGGGCAGAGAATTATTCGCTCAATGGCGATGGCTTTGATGCCCCGGAAATTCTCGCGCACGTGGAGACGTTGAAGCGCATGACCATCGAGGACAAAATCGAGTTCTGGCGGAACGTGATGCGCTACGGCAAGGCGCGGAACGTCGATTTCTATTTCGTTACCTGGAACATCTTTGTGTATGGCACCGGCGGGAAATACGGCATCACCGACAGCATCACCAACCGCACCACCATCGACTATTTTCGGAAGAGCGTAAAACAGATGTTCCTGACCTACCCGGACCTGCAAGGCATTGGCCTGACCACGGGCGAAAACATGCCCGGAGCCAGTTTCCAAGCGAAGGAGGACTGGGCGTTTCAGACTTACGCCCAGGGCGTGCTCGAGGTAGTTCGGGAACAGCCCGGCCGCAAAATCACTTTCCTCCATCGCCAACACCAAACTGGCGCCAGGGACATCGCGCGGAAATTCGCGCCGTTGATCCAACACCCGGACATCGATTTCATCTTTAGTTTCAAATACGCCAAAGCGCATGTTTACAGCTCGACCACGCAGACGTTTCACCCGGGATTTGTCAAAGACCTGCAAAACGAAGGCGATCTGCAAACGATCTGGACCTTGCGCAACGACGACGTGTATCACTTCCGCTGGGGGGCACCCGATTTTGTGCGCGAGTTCATTCAAAACCTGCCGCGGAAAGTCTCGCGGGGCTTTTACCTGGGATCGGATCAATACGTTTGGGGGAGGGAGTTTTTGAGCCGGCAATCGGAATCGCCTCGCCAGCTTGAAATCGCCAAGCACTGGTATCATTGGATGCTTTGGGGGCGCCTGGGTTACAATCCAAACCTGTCAGACGAACGCTTCGTGCAAATCCTCCAGGAACGGTATCCGCAAACCTCCGCCCGCGATTTGTTCAGCGCCTGGCAGGAAGCCTCGATGATTTACCCGCTGACCACCGGCTTTCATTGGGGCGCGCTCGATTTCCAATGGTATATCGAAGCGTGCAAAAGCCGACCCGGCCCCGCGCAAACCGCCAGTGGCTTCCACGACGTGAATCGGTTTATTACGCTGGGACCGCATCCCGGAACGGATTACCGCGCCATTCCCGATTATGTGAAGGACGTCATCGCCGGACGGCCCAGCCCCGGCACCACACCCTTCGAGGTGGCTGACCAAATTCAAGCGCACGCCGAAAAGGCGCTACGACTTCTGTCCGAACTGACTTCAGGCGGGAACAAGGAACTTCGTTTGACGTTGGACGATCTTCGGGCCATGGCGTATCTGGGCCAGTATTACGCCCACAAGATAAGGGGTGCCACCGAGCTCGCGCTGTTTCGTCGCACCCGGCAATCGGCACACCAAGCAGCCGCCATCCGGGAACTAACTCAAGCAGCACAATGCTGGCGGTTGTATGCCGCGACGGCGCTGGCGCAATACAAGAATCCACTGTGGACGAACCGGGTGGGCTACTGTGATTGGCGGGCGTTGTTCGACGAGGTGCTGCACGACATCAAGATCGCCGGCGGACAGCCAACGATGCCCTCGCTGGCGCCAGCCGCTCGCGGAACCAGGATCGAGGCGGAGACGGCAGCCAGCCACGGCGCCGGCAAAGCCACCCGCATCACCGGTTACACCGGCGACGGCTACTTGGCCTTTGACCGAAACGCTGTCGGGAGCAGTGTTGAATGGAGCTGCGACGTACCGAAGACCGGCAGGTATATCCTTCAGCTCCGTTATGCGTTGAAATCCGGTGCCGAGCCGGCGGCGTTGTCAATTAACGGTGCCGAACCGCAAGAATTGGTTTTATGGAATACCGGAGGCGAGTCCACCTGGGCTTGGGACCGCCACCCCGTCACGCTTGATCGAGGGACGAACACAATCCGGCTCGCGCCCCATTGCGAGGTGCGGATCGATTGTCTGAATGTGATCGGCGAGGATTAACGCGACCGGCAAAGCGCCAGCAACCGAGGTTCGTGTCCAGAGTGAGGCGCTTTAGGCCGCATTGCACGACAACCCACCAGGCCGATGGCCCGCAGCGCCAACGTGCTGCCTTCGTCTGCCGCGGAAACCGTGTCGGCAATCACAGTGAAATCAGGGAGCTTTTAGTGAAATTACCGCATCGTTGCAGCCGCTTTGACGGCGCTTTGTCGGTCGTTATTAACGGGGGCGAAGCGGCTGGCCAATGGGTGAGACTTGCCGCAAATTACTCATTGGAATCACTTATGAAATTGAATAATTAACAGATACATACAGATGGAAGTGCAAATCAGCAAATAACATCATGTCGGCGTATATGCAAAATATGTATAATACTGGCCAAGTCACGGTGAGCCTAATTATTCCAAACGATACAATTTGTTTTCGTGAACTTTGGATGTTGCTGTCCGAGTTCGGAACACGGCTAAAACTGTTGGGGCGCGTGGCTGCGTAGCGGTCGGAACGGAACGCTCCCATCGCCCGGGCACGTCGCCAGGCGGTAAATCGAAGATTCTATGATGGAAATAAAACGCACGATCAAATACGAGGCCGACCGGATTCCGGGCTTTGGCCGGGAAGTCATGAGCGTGCCGGGGTGCGAGGAATTGGAACACTGCATCCAATGCGGCACCTGTTCCGGCGTCTGCCCGATGAGCATCTACATGGATTACACCCCGCGCCAGGTCATGGAGTTGACCCGCTCCGACTTCAAGGATGACGTGCTTAGGAGTCACACCATCTGGCTGTGTGCCTCGTGTTACGCCTGCACGACGGAGTGTCCCAAGCAGATCCGCATCACGGACATCATGTATGAATTGAAGCAGCGTGCCATCAAGGAAGGGGTGTACCCGAAGCGTTTCCCCATTCCGGTATTGGCGCAGGAGTTTTCCAAAATGGTCAAGAAGAACGGCCGCATCACCGAGATGCTCCTGGTGATGAAGCTCTTTATGAAGACCAATCCGCTGGCGGCCATGGGCAATTGGCGCATGGGCATCGACCTGATGAAGACCGGACGGTTTTCACTCGCCACCGAACGGATGGAGCGGCGCGAGGATTTGGCCCGGATGATGGACGTGGTGGATGCGGAATCGAAATAAGGCTCTGACGTATGAAATACTCCTATTTTCCCGGTTGTTCCCTCAAAGGTTTGGGTCGCGCGTACGAAGAATCGTTGTTGCCGGTCATGAAACACCTGGGGGTGGAACTGAACGAGCTCCCGGATTGGAACTGCTGCGGCGCCACGGCGTACATGTCGGTGGACGAAGGCAAGGCCTGCGTGCTGGCCGCGCGCAACCTGGCCATCGCCGAAAAGCATGGCGACCTCCAACTCATGGCGCCGTGCAGCGCGTGTTACTTGGTGCTCAACAAAACCAAGCACAACATTCAGGACTATCCGTCCATGAAAACCATCGTGGACAAAGCCCTGGCCGCGGTCCATTTGAATTACAGCGGCAACACCCCCGTGCGGCACCCGCTGGACGTGCTGTTCAACGACATTGGCTTGGAGGCGATCAAACAGAAAGTAACCCAGCCGCTCAAAGGACTGAAGGTTGCCCCGTATTACGGTTGCCAGATTGTCCGGCCGTACGCGACCTTTGATGATCAAAATAATCCCACCACGATGGACCGGTTGCTCGAAACGTTGGGCGCCACGGTGATCAAGTTCCCGCTCAAGACCAAGTGTTGTGGGGGCAGTCTGACCGGCACGGTGCCGGAAGCTGGACTCAAGCTGGCTTACATCATTCTGAACGAAGCCAAAAAGCGTGGCGCCGACGTGATTGCCACCGTCTGTCCGCTGTGCCAATTCAACCTGGACGGCTATCACGATCTGATCGAATCGCAGTTCGATGCCGCGCGCGTTCCGACCGTGTATTTCAGTCAACTGATGGGCTTGGCATTTGGAATGCCGGCCCGGCAACTGGGCCTGCAGCGGTCGGCTGTCCCCATGAAACCTCTGGCCCAAGCGGTGCCGGCTTAGGCGAAAAACGAACTTTGGATTCTCCGAACCCAGAAAGATAATGACGATGGACAAGCAGCAGAACGAGGACATCCGGATTGGTTTTTACGTCTGCCATTGCGGACACAACATTGCCGCTATGGTCGATTGTGTCGCGGTAGCTCGAGTACGTCGGATAGTTTGCCGGGCGTGACCTTGTCGCGGGACTATAAATACATGTGCTCCGATCCGGGGCAGGAACTCATCCAGAAGGACATCAAGGAGTTCAAGCTCAACCGGGTGGTGGTGGCTTCCTGTTCGCCGCTGCTGCACGAACACACGTTCCGCGGCGCGGTCGAAGCTGGCGGCTTGAATCCGTTCTTCTTTCACATGGTCAACATCCGCGAGCACGACTCGTGGGTCCACACCGATCGGGGGGAAGCGACCGAAAAGGCCAAAGCCCTGGCCCAAGCCGCCATTCAACGCGTGGCCAAACACAAATCGCTCGAGGTGAAAAGAGTCCCCATCCATCCCGACGTGTTGGTGGTGGGCGGCGGCATCGCGGGCATTCACGCGGCGATGACCATTGCCAATTCGGGCAAGAAGGTTTACTTGGTCGAACGCGAACCATCCATTGGCGGGCACATGGCGAAGTTTGACAAAACGTTTCCAACGCTCGATTGCGCCGCTTGTATTCTCACGCCGAAAATGTCCGCGGTGGGTTCGCACCCGAACATCACCCTGATGTCCTATTCCGAAGTTACGAAGATGGACGGTTACGTGGGCAATTACACCGTCACGGTGAAGCGCAAGCCGCGCTACATCATCGAAGATCTTTGCACGGGTTGCCAGGAGTGCATTGCCAATTGCGTTTACAAGGAGCCCAAGTTTACCGACGAATTCAACGAGGGCCTGGGCAAACGCCGTCCGGTGTATATCCCGTTCCCGCAAGCCACGCCGCAGGTGGTGCTCATCGATCCCGAAGTCTGCCTGAATTTCAAACGCGGCACCAAACCCGGTGAGGCTCCGGTTGTCGGTGACAAATGCAAGAAAACCTGTGTCGAAGCCTGCGGTGAAAAGAACGCCATCGACTTCACGCAGAAGGAAACGTTCGAGGAAATCAAGGTTGGCGCGATCATCGTGTCCACCGGTTTCAAGACCTTCGAGGCCAAGCGCAAGCCCGAATACGGTTACGGCATTTACCCGAACGTCTATACGGCGTTGGAGATCGAACGGTTGGTCAACGCCTCCGGACCGACGGGCGGCGACGTGATCATGCGCGACGGCAAGGAACCGAAGTCCGTTGGCATCATCCATTGCGTCGGCAGCCGCGATAAACAGACCAATCGCTGGTGTTCGCGCGTGTGCTGTATGTATTCCATGAAGCTGGCTCACCTGCTCAAGGAGCACACCGGCGCGGAGATTTACAACTTCTACATCGACATCCGGACCCCGGGGAAGAGTTACGAAGAGTTCTACGACAAAATGCTGGAGGAAGGCGTGCATTTCATCCGTGGCCGCGTCGGCGAAGTCACCGACTGGGCGATGACCAAGGAAGAGGAAGGCAAACTGGTCATCCGCGTGGAAGACACGCTGGCCGGACATCGTCCGCCGCATTCCGGTGGATATGGTGGTGCTTTCCACCGGCTTGGAACCGCAAAGCGATGCCCAGGACGTCCGCCGCCTGTTTAACATGAGCTGCGGCTCGGAAGGCTTTTTCCTGGAGCGCCATCCGAAGCTCGCTCCGGTGAACACCTTCAACGATGGTATCTACATTGCCGGAGCTTGTCAGGGACCGCGCGACATCCCGGACACCGTGGCGCAAGCCGGCGCGGCCGCCGCCGAGGCTATGGCAATGATCGACAAGGGCCACATCGAGCAGGAGCCGAACACGGCGTTTGTGCTGGCCGAAGAATGCTCGGGCTGCAAATCCTGCATTCCGCTCTGTCCCTACACGGCGATCACTTTTGACGAAACCAGTGAAACCGCCACCATCAACGAGGCGCTCTGCAAGGGCTGTGGCACTTGCGTCGCCGCCTGCCCCTCGGGTTCGATTGCGCAGAACCTGTTCGATGACGAAGAAATCTTCAGCGAAATCGAGGGAGTCCTCGCACGGTAAGAAATTTATGAATGCTGCCGCCCAATCTCCTCAAGCCAACGGTTCATGGAAACCACGTATCGTGGCGTTTTTCTGCAACTGGTGTACCTACACTGCCGCCGACCTGGCCGGGGTGTCGCGCCTCAAATACGCCGCCAACACGCGTGTCATCCGGTTGATGTGCTCCGGGCGCGTGGATCCGCAATTCGTCCTGGATGCGCTGGCGAAAGGTGCCGACGCCGTGCTGATCGGCGGCTGCCATCCGCTCGACTGTCATTATTCGGAGGGGAATTACAAATGCCTGCGCCGCTATGAAATGATGAAGCGGATGCTTCAGGAGATGGGCATCGAACCAGAACGTCTCCGCCTCGAATGGATTAGCGCCGCCGAGGGCGAAAAGGTCAAACGCGTCATCAACGAAATGACGGAAACCATCCAGAAACTCGGCCCCCTTGGCATTCCGCAGAAAGTGGCCGAGTGGGACCAGGAACTGGAACAACTGGCGCAGGCGGTCCAAGCCCAGGACACTGAACAAGGACCGTGCGCCGCTCACTCACAAGATACGGAGGCCGTTCATGCCTAAGCCCAAAGTTGCCTTTTATTGGTGCGCCTCGTGCGGAGGTTGCGAAGAAACCGTGGTGGACCTCGCCGAAGACATTCTCGGCGTGGTCGAGAAAGTTGACATTGTCCTTTGGCCGGTAGCAATGGATTTCAAATACAAAGATGTCCAGGCCATGCCCGACAAATCCATTACCGCTACCCTGCTCAATGGCGCCATTCGTTCCACCGAACAGGAAGAAATGGCACGCTTGCTGCGACGTAAGAGCCAGTTTCTGTTGGCTTACGGCTCCTGCGCCCACACCGGCGGCATTCCCAGCCTGGCCAACCAGTTTTCGCGCGAACAAATGCTCAAATTCGTCTACGAGGAATCACCGTCCACAGTGAACGAACAAAAAGTGCGGCCGCAAGCCAGTTTCTCCGAGCACGATCGCACCGTGAAACTGCCCACGCTGCACAACGTCGTCCGTTCGCTCGATCAGGTGGTTGACGTGGATTACTACGTTCCCGGGTGCCCGCCCACTCCCAAGATCACCAAGACCGCCATCACGGCGTTGCTCGAAGGCAAACTGCCACCCAAAGGTTCGGTCATCGCGCCGGACACCGCGCTTTGCGACGAATGCCCGCGCAAAGCCACCAAACCCAGTACTTGGGACTACACGCAATTCGTGCGGCCGCATCAGAAGTTGCTCGATCCGGAGAAATGTTTCCTCGCCCAGAACGTGATTTGCATGGGCCCGGCCACGCGGAGCGGTTGTGAAGCCGCCTGTACCACCGGCGGCATGCCATGCACCGGCTGCTTTGGTCCCACCTCACGAGTGCGCGACCAAGGCGCCAAGATGCTGTCGAGCCTTTGCTCGAACATTGCGGCCAAGGAAGCGGAAGGCATCAACCAAACGCTGGACACCATCCCGGATCCCGTTGGCACCTTCTATCGCTACGGATTGGCGAAGAGCATTCTGCGCCGCAAAATCAATCTCCCCACCAACGGAAACGGACACTAAACGCCGACCTATGCAAAACGAAGTCAAACAAGCGTTCAACCAGGGCGCCGCCCGCGCCAACGCGGCCTATCAGGCCAAACGCCGCAACGTCACGATCGATCCCATTACCCGCCTCGAGGGCCATGGCAAGATCGACATCTTCCTCGATGACAAAGGCGATGTCGAACGCGCTTACATGCAAGTGCCCGAATTGCGCGGCTTCGAAGTGTTCAGCCTCGGCCGACCGGCGGAAGACATGCCGCAGATCACCAGCCGAATTTGCGGCGTATGTCCGACGGCGCATCACATGGCGGCGACCAAAGCGTTGGATGACCTGTACGAAATCGAGCCCACGTCAGCGGGCCGGAAGATTCGCGAGTTGGTGTATAACACCTTCATGCTCGAAGACCACGCCTTGCACGTCTTCGTGCTGGGCGGGCCTGATTTTATCGTGGGACCGGAAGCCCCACCGGCGGAGCGGAACATTGTGGGCGTGATCCAGAAGGTCGGCCTCGAAGCCGGCAAGAAAGTCATTGGTACCCGTCGTCGCCTGCGCGAATTGATCAGTTACTTCGGCGGCAAGGTGGTGCATCCCGTAATGGGCCTGCCCGGCGGCGTGAGCAAGGCGCTCAAAGAAGAAGACCTGCCGAAATTCAAGGAACTGGCCAAGGATGGTGTCGAGTTCGCCGAATGGTCGCTCCAAGTGTTTAAGGACATCGTGTTGGCGAACAAGGACTACGTGAACATGATCACGTCCGACGCCTTTACTCACCAGACTTGTTACATGGGCATGGTGGATGAGCAGAACAAGGTGAATTTCTACGACGGCAAACTGCGCGTCGTGGACTGCAACGGCAAGGAAGTCTGCAAGTTTACCGCGCAACAATATCGCGACTTCGTGGGCGAACACGTCGAACCGTGGAGTTACATGAAGTTCACGTTCCTCAAGCAACGCGGCTGGAAGGATTTCACCGAAGGTGCGGACACCAGTATCTACTCCGTCGCCCCGCTGGCCCGCCTCAACGTCGCCGACGGCATGGCCACGCCCAAGGCGCAGGCGGCTTACGAAGAATTCTTCAAGATCCTCGGTGGCAAACCGGTGCATCACACGCTGGCCAACCATTGGGCGCGCGTGATCGAAATGATTTACGCCGCGGAACGAATCGAGCAATTGATCAATGATCCGGAAATCACCAGCCCGGAGATCCGGCAGGTTCCCACCGCGGTGCCGCGCGAAGGGATGGGCGTGGTCGAAGCGCCGCGCGGGACGCTGTTCCATCACTACCAGACGGACGAACGCGGCTTGATCACCATGGCCAATTTGATTGTGGCCACGGGCAACAACGCCGCCCGCATTGCCATGAGCGTCGAGCGGGCCGCCAAAGGCCTGATTAAAGGCGGCCATGTGACCGAAGGATTGCTCAACAAAGTGGAAATGGCTTTCCGCGCTTACGATCCGTGTCTCGGCTGCGCGACACATTCGTTGCCTGGCCAAACGCCGTTGTCGGTGAAAATCTACAATCACGACCACCAGCTCGTGCAAGAGTTGCGGCAGGGATGAGGACGCCGATAAATGAAATTCTCGTGCTCGGTTTGGGTAACGACATTCTGACCGATGATGCCATCGGTTTGAATGTCGTCCGCCAACTGCGCACGGACTTGGCGGATTGCGAGGGGGTCGAGGTCGAGGAAACGATGGAAATGGGCCTGGCGCTTTTGGATTTTATGGTGGGCTACCGGGAGGTGATCATCGTGGATTCCATCCAGACCGGCAAGGTGGCACCCGGAACCATTCAGCAGGTGAACGTCAACGATCTCGCCTGCCAAACTCAACGCACCCCTCACTTCCTGGGCGTGGGCGAAACGCTGGCTCTGGGACGTCTGCTGGGGTTGCAGATGCCTGAACAGGTGACGATTTTCGGCGTAGAAGTCGAAGACCCTTTCACCCTGGGAACCGAGATGACCACCACGTTGCAGGGCGCATTGTCTAGCGTGGTTGCAGCAGTATCCGACGCGGTCCAGAGCAGACTCAAACGGCTCAGACCTGAGCATTCAGAGGTGGGAGTGCGTTCGTCGCGGGAATTGGCAGCGACGGTCTGCCCTTGATCTACGATCGATCAGGAACCGTCTTCCTCTTGGTTGTCCCCGGAAATTTGGACAATTCACCTAGGGCAGCAGATTTGTCGTAGCTTTGCTTTCTAAGCGTTTGCTCAAGGAACTGGACGGATAGCCGCCAGGTTTTGGAGTGCGGCAGTCCTCTGCCGCTTTCGAACGCACGGCCCCTTATCGAAAGCGGCAGAGGACTGCCGCACTCCAAGACGCTGGCGCGCCATCATTGCCCCCAAAAGCAACCAGCGCCAGTTCCGTAGAACTGGCGCTGGCGTGCATGTAACGAAGGTCGGAATCTATCGTTCCGCCAACGGCTGGAAGTTTGGATAAGCTTCGTTGCCGTGTTCGCCAATATCCAGACCTTCGACCTCTTCCTCCGGTTCGACGCGAATCCCCATGGCGGCCTTGATGATGAACCACACGACCAAGGAGGCCGCCAGCGTGAACAGCCCTACCAATACCACTCCTTTGAGTTGGATGAAAAACTGGGTCATCCGACCGGCGATCTCGAAACCCGCGACAGCTTTCGAAATGGCGGCGTTGCCAAACAATCCCAGCGCCAGCGTTCCCCAAATCCCATTGACCAAGTGAACCGAGAGCGCCCCCACCGGGTCGTCGATTTTGATCTTGTCAAAGAACAAGACGGAGAGCACCACCAGGACGCCGGCCACGGCGCCAATCGCGATGGAGCTGGGCACGGTCACAAACGCGCAAGGCGCTGTGATGGCCACCAAGCCCGCCAGGCAGCCATTGAGGATCATCGACAAGTCCGGTTTCCCCAGCATGATCCAGGCGGTGAACATCGAGGTGATGATGGCAGCCACAGCGGCGGAATTGGTCGTTACGAACACGTGGGAAATAGCCGAGCCGTCGCCGACACCCATGGTCGAGCCGGGATTGAACCCAAACCAGCCCAACCAAAGAATGAATACGCCCAAGGTCGCCAGCGGCAGGCTGTGCCCCGGAATCGGATGGACCTTACCCTGCCGGTCGAATTTTCCGCGGCGCGGTCCCAGGACCAGCACCCCCGCTAGTGCCGCCCAACCGCCCACCGAGTGAACGACCGTGGAACCGGCAAAATCATAAAACGGTTTCTCAGCGCCACCAAGAAAACCGCCGCCCCAAATCCAGTGACCGGTAATCGGATACAGTACCGCCACCAAAATGAAACTGAAGATTACAAACGGTCCGAATTTGATGCGCTCGGCCACCGCTCCGGAAACAATCGTGGCGGCGGTGCCGGCAAACACGAGCTGGAAGAAGAACTTCGCCAGCAGCGGTACGCCCGTCCAGTTGATTGATTTATAGGCTCCTTGATACGCGTCGCCGGTGAGCGGGACTGTTATCGGCGCCCAGCAGGCCGAACAATCCCTCGGTTCCCATGAAGCCGGAGCTGCCGTTACCGAACATCAAACCCCAGCCAATCACGTAAAAGGACAGCGAGGCGCAGGCAAAGACCACGAAGTTCTTGGCGAGGATGTTCACCGCAGTTCTTGCTGCGGCACAGACCGGACTCCACACAGGCAAAACCGGTGTTCATGAAGAAGACCAGGGCGCCGGCCAGCAGCACCCAAAGGGTGTCCACGGCCACGCGCAGATTGCCCGTGGTGCTGGTCAGTTCGGCTACGGCATCTTTGGCGGGCGCCGCGGCTTCCGCCGCGGACTGCCCGTCAAGCTGAAGGAGCCCAGGGCCAGGGTTAACAAAACATAAAAGAGAACGTTTTTTTTCATAGACGTTTAGAGTTGGTGGTTCGTGTTGAGAATGGATTTGAGGCGCTCAGATGGCGTTCGCTCCTTTCTCTTCCGTGCGGATGCGAATCGCCTCCTCGATGTTGGAAACGAACACCTTGCCGTCTCCAATTTTTCCGGTTTTGGCTCCTTTGACGATGGCGGTCACCGCGCTTTCCGCCCGGTCGTCGGCCAGCACCAGCTCGATCTTTATCTTGGGCAGGAAGTCCACGGTGTATTCGCTGCCCCGATAAATTTCGGTATGGCCCTTTTGCCGCCCAAATCCTTTCACCTCGCTCACCGTCATGCCTTCGATGCCGATGTCACCCAGGGCATCTTTGACTTCCTCCAACTTGAACGGTTTAATGATTGCTTCGATTTTTTTCATTTATGATAACATTAAGTTTTGCTGTTCATTTGATTGACGGAGACTTCTTGATTGACCAAGACCAGTGGAATTACTTCCGAGAACCGCACTCACGACCGCCGGACTGGCCGGCATATTCTGATAACTGGTTCGGTGAGAGTTGCGACTGGTGTCCCACCTCAACGGCATCTCGCAATCCGCAACCCGCCATCAAAAGCACTGATCGGTTGAATTCGGTTTGTCACTGCAATCCTTTAAGCAGCAGGGATACCAACGTGGTAAAACATTTCGCAAATGATTTGTATGCCCTTAACGATGAGTGGTTTGTGATGGCTTATATTTTATCGCAATATCCGCGATGCGCTGTTGCATTTTGATCACGCTTGTTGTTCTTAGCCAGAGTGGTTGGGTGAGCGACGATGAGTTTTGGAAGGTGGACGGCAGACAATGAACCGCATGCCAAGGCGACGTTAACCGGGACGATGGTGCTCCCTATTCGTTGGTGATCAGCCCCAGCGCGCTCGTGCCGGTGGCATCTCAAAGAAAGTTGGGGGAGATCGATTTGCTGACCGTGCCCGCCTTCGCGAAGCGTTTGGACGGCGCTAACCGTGCTCCCGCTTTTATTGGATATGGCACGAACAAAGAAGGCAGTGGCCCCAAGGATTTGGCCGGCTTTCCCCAGCCATGAGTGCCGGCAAGCCGGTTGCGCTCGAACCGCTGGCAAGACTCATCCCCGGACGTTCCAACGTGCTGCCGGCATCCTGCCGGCAGTTTTGGAATGGGGCGTTCGATGCTAGTACGCTGTGCGACGTTTCGAGCGGCCTTCCTGCATTCAGTCTGCCGGCAAGATGCCGGCAGCACGTTTTACGGGATTGCCTTCTTCAAGCGGTAGTATTTCTGCGGAGCGTCAATGGGGATGACCACTTGATACTCGGTACCGGAAACATTCAAAGTGGCAGTTGCGGGCGCCCAAACGATGGGAGGGCTCAAGCTCGAGCTTTCTTCCAGCAGATATTCATTGCACGGGATGGCCCAACTCAGGACGACATCGGTGTCTGTCCGACTCACGCTCAATACCGGCGCCGGTTCATCGACCACCACCGTGAAGTTGCAATGGCCCACGTTGCCGCTGACATCGGTGGCGGTGCAATCAACGACCGTGATGCCGATCGGGAACGCCGACCCGGAAGCGGGCAAACACACCACAGTGGGATCGGGATCACAATTGTCGAAGAAGACCGGTGGCGGGTAATTGACAATGGCGCTGCACTGGCCCGGATCCTTGTCCACTTCGATGGTCGTACTGCACTGGCAGGTTTCGATTTCCAAGGCGAGGTAATCGACATCCGTATCATTTTGGATGAGCACGTCGAGGGCGCCTTCCTGGCGGATTACTGGCAACAGATCAGTGTAACTCCCGTCGGCGTTCGGCAAATGCGACAGGTCGAGTTCGAATTCCAGGGTGGTTCCGGTTGTCCACTCCGTGCCCTCGAGCAAGCCCGGGACGGAGTCGTAATCTCCAAAGCGCCGGGCCCATTGTTCCGGTACGGAGCGTTCCATTCGGTTGGCTGAACACCAGGCTGATGGCATCGTCCACCGATGGAGCGCTCGACGCCCGAACCTTGAGCAACAATCGCGCACTGGAAAGCTTCGCCGGCAGGCCCGCGAAGGTGTGCGCCAGCCATTGATCGGCTGTGGCGTCATCAAATCCTTTTACGACGGCCGTACCGTCCAGGTAGGTCAACAGGCTTGCGCGCGGGGACGCTGGCTCGGGGCCGACAAAATCGTCGATGTCTCCCGCCAACTCGAAGCTGGGAGCATCCATGCACACCGACGGGCCTTCGGTGTCGCTCACGGTCACGTTGAAGGTACAATCCACCGCGTTGCCGCTGGAGTCCGTGGCGGTGCAGGTGACAGGCGTGGTGCCCTGGTCGAAACTGGACCCACTGGGGGGCACGCAAACTACGATAACGCCCGGGCAATTGTCATTGGCCGTGACGTTGAAGGTCACGGTGGCCGAACATTCACCTGGATCGTTGCCCACGGTCAGATCGCCGGGACAACTGATGGCGGGTAGTTCCCCGTCATTGACCGTCACGTCGAACGTGCAACTCGACACATTGTTCGCTTCATCGGTGGCGGTGCAAGTCACACTGGTGACACCCTGAGGCAGGGTGGAGCCTTCCGGCGGGACGCACTCAATCGTCACTGTGCCGCAAGCGTCCACGGCGGTCACGCCGTAGGCCACGTTGCTCTTATCGCACTGACCCGGATCAGTGGTGAACACCAGATTGGCGGGACAGGTCATCTCGGGTTTAGTCGTATCCACTACCGTCAATGTGGCCGTCTCACTGGTAACACTGCCGGCCTCGTTCGTGATGACCACCGCGTACCCGCCGCCATCGGCTGGATGAACGTCCGTCAAGGTCAACGTTTCCCCATCGGCTCCTGGGATCGGGGTGGCGCCGAAGAACCATTGATACGCCAGGCCTTCACCCGCCGCGGTCACGGTAAGCGTTGCCTCGCTGCCGCATTCGACGGTGGTGTCCTGCGGTTGGCCGGTGATTTCCGGTGGCACGCCGACTTCACCGCACATGCGGAGACTCCAACTCTGCAGGATGCCGGTGTCGCCGGCCTGGAGATCGGCCACAACAAGGGTCCAATCCCCATTGGGATCGAGGCCCTGGAAAGCAGCCAACAGCGCAGTGCGCGGATCCGTGTTTTGTGCGGCACTGGGATCAACGTCGCGGCCATCGGGAGCCCAGATGCCCGTCAATGGCCCTGTCAACGGTGTGTCGTTGTCGTCAAAGAGCGTCAAGCGATAGATGTGGACATCGCCCTGGGACGCATCGTCGGCCAGGGTCACGTCAAATCCATTATCGCCGTAGCCCAGCAGATCGAACGAATCGTCCATACCCCGGCCCACGCGGTTCAACAACACCGCGTAACCCGATTCGTGAACCAGGAAGGCATAGAGATCACCGTTCCAACTGTGCGAAATGCGCAACGTCACTGCAAGGTCGGTCAGGGCGTTAATGTCCGTGGTGATGGTCATCGTATTGGTCAAACCATCGGGATTGTTGTCCGGGATGGGCAGGTTGACGGTTTGCGCGAAGCTGATTGGTTCGACGGTGACCTCAAACATGCAGGAACTGCTGTTGCCGCAATCGTCCGTCGCGGTGCAAGTCACGCTCGTTGTCCCGATTGGGAAGGCCGATCCGCTGGGCGGCACGCACTCCACGGTTACGGTGCCGCAAGCGTCCGCAGCGGTGGGGGTGAATTCCACTGCCTGTTCGCAGGCTCCGTTGGCGCTGGTAACCGTGAGGCTGGCCGGACAGGTGATGGTCGGTGGCGTTGAATCCGTCACCGTGATCGTTTGGTCGCAGGTTCCCGTATTGCCGCAGTCGTCCGTCGCGGTCCAGGTGCGCGTGATGATCTGGGCGGAAGGACAAACGCCGGGAGTAGTAACATCCGTGAAGCTCACCGTGACGCTGGGATCACACCCATCCACCGCGCTCCCGTCACCGGTGGCGGAAGGATCAGTCGGCTCACCGCATTCCACGGTGACGTTCGCCGGACAAGTCACCACTGGCGCGGCCGTGTCGGCGACGGTAATGATTTGATCGCAACTGCTGGCATTGCCGCACGCATCGGTGGCGGTCCAAGTGCGGGTAATCACCTGGCCTTGCGGGCAACTCCCTGCCGCGATGGCGTCGCTGAAACTGACGCCGGGATTGGCATCGCAATTATCCGTCGCCGTTCCGGTCCCGGTAGCGCTCGGATCGGTCGGCGAATTGCACTCCACGGTGACATCCGCCGGGCAACTAACCACTGGCGGAGTCATATCCGTCAATGTGATCACTTGATCGCAACTGCTGCTGTTGCCGCACGCGTCGGTGGCGGTCCAGGTGCGCGTGATAACCTGCGCCTGGGCGCACGAACCTGGCGCGGCCGCGTCGGTAAACGTGAGGGTGGGATTGGGATCACAAACATCGGTGGAGTTGGCCGTTCCGGTGGCGTCCGGATTGGTCAACTCGTCGCATTCCACGGTGACGTCGTCCGGACAACTCACCACCGGCGGAGTCGTGTCGGCGACGGTAATCAATTGGGCGCAACTGCTGGTGTTGCCGCAGGCGTCAGTGGCCGACCACGTGCGGGTAATGATTTGTTCTTGGGCGCACGTTCCCGGCGCGACTGCGTCAGTGAACGCAATAGTTGGATTCTCATCGCACGGATCGGTCGCGTCGGCCATCCCGGTGGCACTGGGATCGGTGGCCTCATCGCATTCGACCACAACATCCAAGGGACAAACCAAAGCCGGCCCAGTGGTGTCGGTCACGGTAACGATCTGGCTGCACTGCGATGCGTTGCCGCAAGGATCGACGGCTTCCCAAGTGCGCGTGGCGGTGAAGGTCTGGCCGCAGGCGCCCACGGCGTTCGTTTCGGTGTTTATCACCGTCACCAACACATTGGTGCGCGCTGCGTCGATGCGCGCCGCGAAATCGACTGACACCAGGGGATTCGTTTTCAATTCCCAATCAGTGCCCGTCAACTGCCAGAAGTCCGGATAGTTTTGCCCGACGACCGCCGGCGAATACAAATCCAACCCGGCCGAATCGTTGGCCGCCAAGCCATCGAATTGCACGGTCCACGTAAAGGATTCCGGCAGGTCGCCCACCAGGGGCATCACGGCGTCAATTTGGAAATCCTCAATCGTGACGGTCGAGCGATCCGTCGCCGGCACGGCAAACGGGCCACTGTCATAAATCATGGTCCCCGGGGTGGGATACCCGTTGAAGTCCGCGCCGTCATTGCGATAGAAGCGTACCCGGGCGGTCACCTCACCTGCAAACGTGGCCTGCTCGCTGTTCAAGCCCCAGTATTCGAAGACGAAACGGGTGACCTGGCGGGACGTGCCTTCCAGAATGATTTCATCGCCCACCTCAGTGGTCCCGATGTCGAAACGATAGCGCAGGTCATTTTGCGAATTGTCGTACACCAACGAGTCAAACACGCATTCATCGCTGTAAACCGGCGCGTCAAATTTCCAGGCCATGCCGCATTCGACCGTCTTTTCGCCGGCACACTCGATCATCGGCGCTGTGGTGTCTTGCACGGTGACTTCCTGAGTGCATTCGACGGTGTTCCCGCAGCCATCGGAAATTTCCCACAAGCGGGTGGCCATGAACGTGTCGCCGCAGGCTCCGTTGACGTTGGTTGTGGTACTGAGCGCGGTAATGATGACGGTACCGCAGGTATCCGTGGCGACCGGCAAATCAAAGTCCCAGGATTCGCCACATTCGACGGTCTTGGCTGGCGCGCAGGTTACCTCCGGTGGCGTGGTGTCGATCAAGGTGATGATCTGCTCGCAACTGCTGGCATTGCCGCAGGCATCCGTCGCGGTCCAGGTGCGGGTAATGATGGGGGTCTGCGGGCACGATCCCGAGGCGGCGGCGTCGATGAAGGTGATGACCGGGGCGATGTCACAGGTGTCGGTCGCCGTGGCCATCCCGATGTCGCCGGGCTCGCGAGGTTGATCGCACTCCAGCGTTACGTCCGCCGGGCAGGTAACGGACGGGGCGACGGTATCCTGCACGGTTACCGTTTGGCTGCACTGGGAAATGTTGCCGCAGTCATCGATTGCTTCCCAAGTGCGGACGGCTTCATAGGTGGAACCGCAAGTCATATTGGTTACTGTGCCGACCAGACTGATCGTGGCCGGTCCGCAATGGTCCATGGCCGTGGGTTCCTCGAAGTCCCAGGCAGCCGTACATTCCACTGATTTGTCCGCCGGGCAGGTGAGCGCGGGCGGGGTGGTATCGGCCTTCACGAGCTTCTGGGAACAGGAGATCGCGTTGCCGCCCAGATCCGCAGCGGTCCAGGTGCGGATGGTGACCGTGGGGCACGTGCTGTTGTCCGTGGTATCGAAGTTGAAGGCGGTAGAGATTCCGTTGGTCCCGATTACAAGGTAATCAGCATTGCCATCAAATCCGTTCCAGACCCCCGCGCCGCCGCCGGCGACCAATCGCACACCGCCGCCACTCAAACCGTTGACGATCTGAGCGTCCGGGAAGGAACTGATGTACGTGGCCAGCGCTTTCACCCCGGCGCCGGGATACATGATTTCGGGATGGTTCAAGGACCACCAACCGCCGGCGCGCGCATCCCAGCGTTGCCAGGCGCCCGTGAGGGTGGCTCCCTGGAGCGGCAGTCCAGGATTGCTGCCGTTCTGGTAACGAGGCTCGAAATAAAGCACGTCGTCACCGGAGCCGTTACCATCGGTGTCGATATTCAAAATGATATAAATCTCCCGGTTCAAACCCGCGCCGTCCGTGGTGCGATAGGTTGAATAGGACAGTTCAGTCAATGCCGACAATGCCACTTGGTCATACAAATAGTTGCGCATTTCAGCCAGGTTTTCCCCGTTCGCGCCAACCGAAGCATGGAAGCTGCCGGTGCCAAGGGGCGGTGTGCCCGGCCCCGCGGACATTTCCGCTGAGGCAGTGACGGGAAAACCTTGGACCACAAAAATCCAACCATCCAAGTCGGTGGGCGTTACGGCCAATGGTGCTGCGTCCGTGTAAGTCAGGACCGGCGCTGGATCGCAGGTATCGGTGGCCGTGGCCGAACCACCGGTGTTGACCGGAGTTAGCGGAGTGTCGCACTCGACCGTGATGTCCGCTGGGCAGAAGGTGATTTGCGGCGGCTCGCGATCGAAGACTGTCACCGTGAAACTGCAACTGCCGGATAAAGCCCCCGCGTCAGTCGCCGAGCAGTTGACGGTGATGGCCCCGTTGGCGAACACCGAACCACTGGGCGGATTGCACACGACTGCAGAGACACCGGGACAATTGTCCGTGGCGGAGACCGTGAAGTTGACCACGCGGTCGCATTGACCTTCCGGAGCGCGAACTACCATGTCCGCCGGGCAATTGACTACGGGCGGCTCAGTATCTTCGACCGTTACCGTGAAGCTGCAACTCGCCGTCAGTCCCCCGGCGTCGGTGGCCACACAGTTCACTGCAGTTACCCCTTTCTCAAAAGCGAAGCCGCTGGGTGGCGTGCAAATAACGCCAACGCCCGGGCAATTGTCGGTGGCCGGCGCATCGAAGTTCACCACGGCCGAACATTGGCCGGCATCGGTGCTGACTGTGAGGTCAGTCGGACACGTAATGACCGGGGCTTCGGCGTCATCCACCGTAATGGTAAAGCTGCAAGAACCGGTATTGCCGGCGGCATCAGTGGCGGTGCAGGTGACGGGGTTTTCTCCCTTGGAAAACGCCGAGCCACTGGGCGGTACACACCCGACCGTTACGTCCGGACAATTATCCGTTGCGGTGGCAGCAAAGGTCACTACCGCCGAGCACTCGCCAGGATCGGTGTTCACCGCGATGTCCGCCGGACAGGTGACCACGGGCGCCTCAGTATCATTCACGGTGACGTTGAAACTGCAAGACGTGGTGTTGTTGGCGGCATCCGTGGCGGTGCAATTGAGCGTCGTGGTTCCTTTCGCAAAGACGGATCCGCTGGCGGGCGTGCATGCGACGGTGGGGCTACCGCAATTGTCGGTGGCGGTTGCAATGAAGCTGACGACTGCGGAGCACACCCCGGGATCGGTATTGACCGTCATGTCGCCGGGGCAGGTGAACGTCGGCGCCGTGGTGTCTTCGGCGGTTACCGTGGCGGTGCAGGTGGCCGTGTTGCCGGCGGCATCGGTCGCGGTCAACGTCACAACTGTGGCCCCCAAGCCGACCATCGTTCCGGCGGCTGGGCTTTGCATTACAGCTACGCTTCCCGGGCAGTTGTCGGCCGTCAGCACGTCGCCGGTCAGGTCCGGCAAAGCAACGTCACAACTTGATCCTACCGAAAGCGTGCGGTCCGGGGCGCAAGTCGTGATCGAGGGTGGGGTCGTGTCTTCCGCCGTGACGTTGACGGTACACGTGGAGACGTTGCCGGCCACATCGGTTGCGGACATGGTCACAACCGTGGTGCCCAATCCCACGGACGTGGCCGGGGCTGGGCTTTGGCTCACGGTGACTGCGCCGCCGCAGTTGTCCGTGGCCACTACTTCGCCCACCAAGTCGAGTAAAGAGACATCGCAATTCGCGCCAACGCTGATCGTGCGGTCGGTTGGGCAGGTGCCAATGATCGGTGGCGTAGTGTCGTCCAGGGTGATGGCTTGTTCGCAGTCCACCGAGTTCGCGCAGTCATCCACCAGCGTGTAGGTCCGCGTCACAACGCCGTTGCCAGAGGGCAGGGGACTATCCAGGTGAGATACCGTTGCCGGCGTCGAAGAAGCGGCGCCCCCCGCCAGCGCAAACGACTCGAGGCTGGTTGCGGCAAGAGGAATTTCGGAGGCACATTGCACGGTGGTGGGCGCCGGACAAGTGATGGCAAGGGTGGGTTGCGAGGCATGCACCGCGGACAATCCGGCGTCATCGGTGTCGTCCAACAACACGTCCTCAATGTGGGCTCCCGGGCCTCCGGCGCCAAAGGTGTTGTTCTGCGCCAGGACAATGGCGCCGGCGGCGGGATTGCTATTCTCGATGGCCCAGGGCGCCATGTTGTCAAAGCCGTAACCGCTCAAATTATTTCCGCCGTTACTGGCTCCCAGTCCGGTCACGTCGCTGGCGCTACAATCGCCGGCGTCCACCGTCGCGCCACCGGTAACGGCGAGTCCCGCCTGCGTATTGCCGGTCAGATCGTTGTCCTGCAATCGCACTTGACTGACGTCCGTCGCGCCCAAACCAGCTTGCACGCCGATGGTATTCCCGGTGAAGACATTGTTCTGCGAGATGTCGGCAGTCGAGGCAGGAGCGGAAGCGGAACTGACGAGAACACCCGCGGAAATGGTTCCATCGACTGAAGAAACGCCTTGATTGCCGGTAATTTGGTTACCCAATTGTACGACGACGGACGCACCGGTTTCCACTTCTACGGCAAAGTCCAGCCAGTCACCCGCGCCTTTACCGGTGTAAGTGTTGTTTTCGAAAATTGCCGCCGTGTCAGCGCCGGAAAGTTGCAATCCGGCTCGGCCGATGTTGTCGAACGCGCAATTGCTGACCTCGACTTCGCCGCAGCCACCCAGCGCGTGAATCGCCACGCCGGAATAATCCGGGGCGGCGATCTGGGTGAAATAGACTCCGGCGATTTGCCCGGTGCCGTGGTGGCGAATGGCTTCGTAAATCTGGTGGCCATTGCCGTCCAAAGTGACATCGAACAATTCGAAATTATGGCACGATTCCACCACCCACCACCCACGAGCATCGCCCGGAGCGGTGGTGTCGCCACCCGCTTGCAGGATGGTGTTGTTGACGCCCTGGCCGGACACAGTCACATCTTTGTTCACCACGATCTGGGGGCCTTCCACCAGCGTGATCGCATCCACGTTTACGGTGCCACCGGCGGTGATTGCGTCGATGCCGCGTTGGATACTGCCGCTGTTCTGGGTGACATAAACGTTGTCCGCCACGTAAAAGACAGGACCGCTTCCCCCGACATCAAGCGCGTGGAAAATGCCATCTTCAATTTGGTAGTTGTCGGTAACGTCCGTGGCGTCCTGTTGCCAGGTGTTGCCGAGCGCCATAACGGTATCAGGGCTGGTGTTGTTGATAAAACTGCCGTCGCCACTCACCCGGATGGTGTTGCCCCCGGGACTGCTGGCCGTGCCCAGGTCCACGGTGCCGCTCGTGATCTGGATGGCGGTTTGATCGAAGTTGGCGGACTCGATGATCGTGCAGTCGCGAAGTCGCAGGAAACCGCCCGTCACCAGAATACTCGGATCGTCGGTCCCCGTGACGAAGGTAAACCCAGTAAACGTATTCGATCCCGAAGTGTAAACCAACGCCGGGGAATGTCCCTGAACGATTACCCCCGCGTCGTTGGCGACCAAATCGAGGTTCTTGCCAATGCGCACGCCGCGATAGAAGCCGGGGGCCACTTCAATCCGGTCGCCTGGCCGGGCCGCATCAATGGCTTCCTGCAGGGTGGCAAAGGCATTCTGTCCCAGCACCACCCCGGGCTGTACTTCGGCGCCGCGGGCGATGGGCAGCCAAGCTTGGTTCACGGTTCGCTTGATGTGTCCCGGGAGAACGGTTTCGCGTGCGGTTTGCCCCTGCAAAATGCCTGCCGACCAAACCACCAAGAGAAAACCGACCACTGGAATGAATAGTCTAAAAACGGGAGCAGGACTTGTTGATGAGAGCAGCAACTTCTTCATAAAAATACGACTAAAATTTGACCAAACATCACCCAGCCGCATCCGTGCAATCCCCACGACTCTAGGGGAGAAGAGGGCATCCTTGGAATCTCTTCACGAAAGGGACATAACCATCCCTGCTGGAGGAATGGTATCGCTATCATTGAATCGCGTTACCTCTAACAGGCAACCGCCCGTTTAGCAAGCAAAAAGTTCTTCGGACTGAGACAGATGAGGGAGTTCCAAAGTCGATTTGGACGGGCCGTGAAATGGACGACTCGACTAAGGCGGAGGGGTATCCTGGCCAGGAACTTGGGACCGGGTCGGTGTCGGGTGTGCAGTGCCTTGAAGACGCGGACCACCTGCTCGTTTCCTTCTGTCGTGTTTCTCATCTTCCAGTGGGTGGCCTGGCAGGTGGTGCTGTGGAATCCCGCCGAATCCACAGAACGCTCGGCCAGCACGCTCGGATGCCCATGGCGGCCCCCACACTGTTATCCACCATTCATTTCTATAATTCCTGAGTTGCTTTCGGATGGCCCCTTACCGTAGCGTCGTCGGAGTTTTGGCCATGAAAGTCTATATTGACGGCAAGTATTTTGACGAAAAGAACGCAAAGATTTCCGTGTTCGATCACGGGCTTCTGTATGGTGACGGCGTGTTTGAAGGCATCCGGGCTTACTACGGGAGCGTCTTCAAACTCGCCGAGCACATTGACCGGTTGTATTGCTCGGCCAAGGCCATTCTGCTGACCATTCCCCTTTCGCCCACTGAACTCACCAAGGCCGTGGTGGCGACGTGCCGCCGTAACCAGATTCGCAACGGGTATATTCGTCTGGTCGTCACCCGTGGGGTTGGTAATTTGGGATTGGATCCCAACAAGTGCAAACGGGCTTCGGTAATCATCATTGCCGACAAAATTCAATTATACCCACCCAAGTTTTATGAGCGCGGGATGGAAATCATCACCGTTCCTACCGCCCGAAATTTGCACAGCGCCCTGAATCCGGCCATCAAATCCCTGAATTACCTCAACAACATCCTGGCTAAAATCGAAGCCGGTATTGGCGGTTACGAAGAAGCCATCATGCTGAACGCGGAAGGCTTCGTGGCCGAGTGTACGGGGGACAATGTGTTCATCTTGAAGGGCAACCGGCTCATGACCCCGCCCTTGTCCGCCGGGGCGCTCTACGGCATCACACGCGGCGTGGTCATGGAACTGGCCCGCGAATACGGCTTGGAAGTGAGCGAGCCTAATCTGACCCGCTACGACCTGTTCAATGCCGAGGAGTGCTTTCTGACCGGAACAGGTGCGGAACTGGTCCCCATCGTAAAAATCGACGGTCGCACCATCGGCGCGGGAGTGCCGGGGCGCACGACCAAGGCATTGGTGCGGAAATATCATGCGCTGACGCAGGTTTCCGGAGAACCGATCTATCCCGGCAAAGGCCCCAAGAAATAGGGGAACGGTGGCGTCGCTTTAGAGGGGCAGGACAAGAATGCCCTGAGTGAATCACTCACATTGATTCCTGGCGGAGGAGATACCGCGGACTGCTTGCTTTGGCTTGATTGACACCGTAGCTTCATTCGACGTAAGTTTGGTCCGACAAACTACTAAGGCAATTATGCTGTGTTGCGTGTGCAAAGCCAAAGAAGCGAAAGTGCATCTGACCCAAATCATTGGGGAAAAGATGCAGAAGGTGGACCTTTGCGAAGAGTGCGCGAAAGAGAAAGGGGTGAATGATCCCGCGGGATTTTCCCTGGCCGACCTGTTGTTGGGCTTGGGCGCTTCGCAGGAAATGGAGCAGGCGATTGGCAGCCAGACATTGAAATGTCCGCATTGCGGCTTTTCCCAGGCGGATTTCAAAAAATCCGGTCGGCTGGGTTGCGCCGAATGTTATGACACGTTCGCTGAGGGACTGGAAGGTCTGTTGAAAACCATGCACAACGGCACCAAGCATATTGGCAAAGCGCCCGCCGGAATGCGGCAAACCCGGAATCTGACCGAACGCATCAAGCTCCTGCAGAAGAAACTCGACAAAGCGGTGGCCGAAGAGAATTTCGAAAAAGCCGCCGATTACCGCGACGAAATTAAATTGACCAAGGCGCGGTTGACCCAGATTACCAAGCCATAGAGTCATGAAGCTTAGCGAATTTATCGCGCCAACTTCGGAAGCCGCCCGCCGGGAGGGTCCGCACAACCGGATTGTCCTTTCCAGTCGGGTCCGTCTGGCCCGCAATCTAAAAGCAAGCCGTTTCCGGGATGGGCCAAGAAAGCGGAGCGCGTCAAGTCGTGGGACCTGATTCGGCCGGCGGTCGAATCACTGCCGCAAATGACCGGCGCTTTCGCGGAGTCCATGGACAAGTTGACGCCGCTGGACAAGCAAATCCTGGTGGAGCGCCATTTGATCAGCCGCGAGCACGCCGCCAAGAGCGCGGGCAGCGGGCTGGTGCTGAACCGGGAGGAAACGCTTTGCGTGATGATCAACGAGGAAGACCACCTGCGCATGCAGGCGTTGCGTCCGGGCCTGCAACTCAGCAGGCGTGGAAGGTCATTGACGAGGTGGATTCCAACTGGAGAAGAAGCTGGAGTATGCGTTCAGTCCCGAGTTCGGCTACCTGACCGCCTGCCCGACCAACTTGGGCACCGGCATCCGCGTCAGCGCCATGCTGCATCTGCCGGGCTTGGTGCTGGCCGAGCAGATCAACCCGATCATCCAGTCCGTCAACAAGCTTGGCCTGGCGGTGCGCGGGCTTTACGGCGAAGGCACCGAGGCGCTGGGTAATGTCTTTCAGGTGTCCAACCAGATGACACTGGGCGAATCGGAGTCGGACATCGTGGAGCGGCTCGACAAGGTGCTGCCGCAAATCATCGAGCACGAGGAAAATGCCCGGGCCACGCTGCTGGAGAAGAAGCCCAAGATGGTCTACAACCATATCGGACGCGCCTACGGCATTCTGGCCAACGCGCACAGCATTTCCTCGAAGGAAACCATGAACCTGCTGTCGTTGATGCGGCTGGGGGTGGACTTGGAGTTGTTCGGCATTGGAGCGGTGGGCGGTGGACGAGTTATTCATTTTGACGCAACCCGCCCACCTCCAACGAACTTTAGCGGAGAAACTTGGGCCGAGGAACGCGACTTGCTGCGTGCCGACATGCTGCGCGAGCGGCTGCGCGACATGACCGCCCGTCATCCAAGCCTACCGGTCGGAGTACGACCTCCGAAAAGAAGGCTTCCAGTTAACGGGCCAGGGCATAAACCCGAACTCCCAACGGGATTGCGCGCTGGCTGCGAGTGGAAGTTGGAACAGTTTTATGGGAGTCGGCATTGGGTTTTCTTTCGGATTTCGGGCTTTCTGACTTCGGATGTTGAAATTCTGGCATCAAAGATGTTTGCCGATCTAGGGGATTTCTGGTAATTACTGTTATGTCGCATTCCAGCAACGCCGAGAGCGAGCTAGCGGTGGGATGGGAATGCGCCGGGCAAGTCGGAAGCTCTGGCTGGGAACCGCTGGACAAAACAGGCAACAATGGCATTTATTAAATAGGTATGAGTGACGAAGCCATGAACAATTTCACGCCGCGCGCCCAGCAGGTGCTGGCGCTGGCGCGCAAGGAAGCCGACCGGTTCAACCACAATTTCGTGGGCACCGAGCACCTGTTGCTTGGCCTGATCAAACTCGGCCAGGGCGTGGCGGTGAACGTCCTGCAGAAAATGGGGCTCGACCTCGAAACCGTCCGCATGGAAGTCGAGAAGCAGGTCGGCACCGGGCCCGACCAGAAGATGATCGGCAACATTCCCTACACCCCGCGCGTCAAGAAGGTCCTGGCGCTCGCCGCCAAAGGAGGCCAAGGCGCTGAATCACACCTATGTCGGCACCGAGCACATCCTGCTGGGATTGCTGCGCGAAGGCGACGGCGTGGCCGCCCGCGTGCTGAAGAACCTCGACGTGGATATCGAGCAGACCCGCCAGGAAATCCTGCAAGGAACTGGATCCCAATTTCGCGGCGCAGGAAGAAGCCGTCCGCCGGCGAAGCGCCTGAAAAACCGGCGCCGAGAAGAAAGGCGAGATCAAAACGCCGGCGCTGAAGGCCTTCGGCCGCGACCTCACCGAGATCGCCCGCAAAGGCGAGATGGATCCGGTCATCGGCCGCAAGAACGAAATCGAGCGCGTCATCCAGATTCTTTGCCGCCGCACCAAGAACAATCCCGGTGCTGCTGGGCGAAGCCGGCGTCGGCAAGACCGCCATTGTCGAAGGCCTGGCCCAGGAAATCGCCGCGCGGCAACGTTCCCGAAATGCTGCGGGACAAGCGCGTCATCACGCTGGACCTCGCGCTGATGGTCGCCGGCACCAAATACCGCGGCCAGTTCGAGGAGCGCATCAAGGCGGTGATGGACGAAATCCGCCGCGCCAAGAACATCATTCTTTTCATTGACGAGTTGCACACCATCGTCGGCGCCGGTTCCGCCGAAGGCACGATGGACGCCTCCAATATCATCAAGCCCGCGCTTGAGCCGCGGCGAAATGCAGTGCATCGGCGCCACCACGCTCAACGAATACCGCAAATACATCGAGAAGGACGCCGCGCTGGAACGCCGCTTCCAGTCGGTCAAAGTCGAAGCGCCTTCCATCGAGGAAGCCGTTCTGATTCTCAAGGGCTTGCGCCCGAAATACGAGGATCATCACAAGGCCGAATTCACCGACAAAGCCATCGAAGCGTCGGTGAAGCTTTCCGACCGCTATATCACCGACCGGTTCCTGCCGGACAAGGCGATTGACGTGATGGACGAGGCCGGTTCGCGCGCCCGCATCGGCACCATGACCCGCCCGCCGGAAGTCAAGGAGCTCGAAGGCGGAGATCGAGGAGATCAAGGCCAAGAAGGAAAAGGCCATCAAGAACCAGGATTTCGAAGGCGCGGCCGTCGATGCGCGACAAGGAAAAGCAGGCCAAGGAAAAGCTGGAGACCGTGCTGAAGGAATGGCGTGCCAGCCGCGAGGAAAAGCGCGTCAAGGTGGACGAGGAGGACATTCTGCACGTCGTCTCCAAATGGACCGGCATTCCGCTCCAGCGCATGGAGCAGGGCGAAATGCAGCGGCTGCTCCAGGTGGAAGACGAGATGGACAAGGTCGTCATCGGCCAGCGACGAAGCGCGTCACCGCCATGTGCAAGGCGCTGCGCCGGTCGCGCGCCGACCTGAAAGATCCGCGCCGGCCGATCGGCACGTTTGCTCTGCTCGGCCCGACCGGCGTGGGCAAGACCCTGCTCGCCAAGACGCTGGCCGAGCAGATGTTCGGCGATTCCAAGGCGCTCATCCAGCTCGACATGAGCGAATACATGGAGAAGTTCAACGTCTCCCGCCTGGTCGGTTCGCCGCCCGGTTACGTCGGCTACGAGGAAGGCGGCCAGCTGACCGAACAGGTGCGCCGCAAGCCCTATTCCGTGGTGCTCTTCGACGAAATCGAGAAGGCGCACCCGGACGTGTGGAACATGCTGTTGCAGATTCTTGAGGAAGGCAAACTGACCGACAACGTCGGCCGCGTGGTGAATTTCCGCAACACCATCATCCTGATGACCTCCAACGTCGGGCTCGGAAACCATCAAGCGAGCAGACCACGCTGGGCTTTTCGCCCGATCACTGACGAGACCAGCTACGAGAAGATGCGCGAGCAGATCATGGAGGAGGCCAAGAAGACCTTCCGGCCGGAGTTTCTGAACCGTCTCGACGACATCATTGTCTTCCGCTCGCTGACCAAGCCGGACCTGATCCAGATTCTGGATCTGGAGATCGGCAAGGTGATGGAACGGCTCAAGGCCAAGAACATCTGAAGCTGGAGCTGGACGACAAGGCCAAGGACTTCCTGGTGGAGAAGGGCTACGATCCGGCATACGGCGCGCGCCCGATGCGCCGGGCGGTGGAGCGATCCCTGGAAGATCCGCTGGCCGAGGAAATCCTGAAGGGCAACCTGCACGAAGGCGAACCGGTGATGGTGACGGCGGAGGATAACAAACTGCTCTTTCGCCAAAACTCACCCGCAACCGGTGCGCTCTCGAGCTAGGAGCACGAGTCCGCCGAGCGGTTCGATTCGTCTTTCACTTACTTTGAGGGCTTGTTCACGGAACAAGCCCTTCTTCTTTTCCACTGGCCATCCTCGCCACCTTGTCCCAAGACAAGACAAACCCTTTTGTTTCAAGACACGGCACGGTTTCAGTCGGCTTCGGGCCGATTTTTATCGGGTTTCCGGAAGGGGCTAAAACCCTGTAAATGGCCATTCCAATGGGAAATGGTGGAACAGAATGAAATTGTTTAGGGCGACCCACCACTCTGGCAAACCCGCTGCTAGATCGAGATCCGCACATGTAAACCAGGATCGTTATGAAAATGAAGTTATCACTCTCAGCCAGTTCGCAGCGCCGCCGGCAGGCGGGCTTCTCCCTGGTCGAAGTCACAGTGGGCATGGGCCTGTTGGCCACCGTAATGGGCGCCTTGTTTTCCAGCTTTACCTCCGGCTTTTTCACCGTGCAGTTGGCGCGCGAAAACCTCCGGGCCACCCAAATCCTGCTCGAGAAAGTCGAAACCATCCGCCTGTATAGCTGGGACCAGATCAATACGCCCGGCTTTATTCCCGCCACCTTCACGGCGCCCTACGATCCCAATTCGACCAATGGCGGGCTCACCTACACGGGGACGATGACAATCAGTGACGCACCAATTTCCTCGTCCTATTCCAACGAGATGAAACAATTCACCGTCCAGTTGAACTGGAAAACCGGCAAACTGGATCGCGCTCGCGAATTCACCACGTATGTCGCCCGCAATGGCCTGCAAACTTACATCTACTAGGCGACTGGCCCGCCCAACTCGCCGGACAGCGCCACCTTTCGGATTTGCGCTGGTCGAAATGATTTTTGCCATGGGCATCACCACCTTGCTGGTGTTGGTGGTGTGTTCCTTTGCCATTTACAGCAGCCGCAACTTCGCCGTGCTCGCCAATTACGTGGAATTGGACGACGCCAACCGGTTGGCCATCGACCACATGACTCAGGATTTGCGCCAGGCCCGGCGACTGGTCAGTGCCTCCGCCACCACCCTGACGCTGGAGGACAGCGACGGATTCACGATCCAATACGCGTTCAATCCGAACACCCACATCCTGAGCCGGACCAAGGGAGGCATCACTCAGGTGATGCTCACCGAATGTGATACCTTGAATTTCGCGTTAGGACAACGCAACCCGGTCGGCGGTTCCTATGATATTTATCCGGCGGCCACTCCCGAGACGGCCAAAGTGGTGAACGTGTCTTGGGTTTGCTCGCGCAAGATTTTGGGCGTCCGATCCAATACCGAAAGTGTCCAAACCGCTCGCATTGTCATTCGCAAACAAGGTACATGAAGCTGATGGTCGTATGAAACTCCAACTCCCTTCTTCCCGTCGTTGTGCGGGTAACACTTTGCTGCTGACCCTGGTCATTGCCGCCGTGGTCGGCTTCATTCTCGTCGCCTACCTCAATTTGGTGCGGGCCCAACACATGGCTACCATGCGCTCGCAAGCCTGGAACGTGGCGGTGCCGGTGATCGAAGCGGGCATCGAGGATGCCCTGGCCCACCTGAATGCGCATGCAGGCAGCAGTCTGGCCTGCGATGGATGGCACAGTGCCGGTAGCTATTACTGGTTGTATCGCCACGTGGGCGATCATTTCTATATTGTCACCATTTCGAACTATTTCGTTGGGATTACGACGAATGCTCCGGTGATCGAATCCCGGGGTTACGTGAGCATGCCCACGCTGGTTGCCTCCGCGTCGTCAGGTCCCCTGCTGGCCTCGACGACCATGGCCATGACTTACAAAAACTATCTGGGACGCGGAGTGCGGGTGCGGACGCGGCAGGATGCGCTGTTTGCCAAGGGGTTGGTGGCCCGTGACACGATTGACATGAACGGCAATAACATCGAAGCGGATAGTTTTGATTCCACGGACGCTAATTACAGCACCAGCGGCCAGTATGACTCCACCAAGCACAAAGATAAGGGTGACGTGGCCACCAATTCCAGCCTGACCAACTCGTTGAACGTTGGCAACGCGGACATCTTTGGACACGTGGCGACGGGCCCCAACGGCAGCGTGGCGATTGGGCCGCAGGGTTCTGTGGGCGACATGTCCTGGCACGCGGCCAACCGTCGCGGGATCAAACCCGGCTTTTACAACGATGACATGAATGTGAATTTTCCCGATGTTGAAACTCCGTTCAACGGCGGCTTTTCCCTCAACGGCGGCTACGTCACGAATGCCGATGGTTCCACGACCTATTACGATCAAATTCTGGAGGACGGCAACTATCAGACAGTGAACCTTTCCGGCACCACTTACGTGCGTGGGCAGGCGAAGCTGCTGGTGACGGGAGGCATTTCCATGTCGGGACACGACGAAATCGTCATACCCGAAGGCAAAACTTTGAAACTGTATATGGCGGGAACCTCCGCCAGTCTCGGCGGCAATGGGGTGATGAATTCCGATGGCTACGCGACAAACTTTTTTTATTACGGTTTGCCCGAGAACACTTCTTTGAGCCTCAGCGGCAACGGTGCATTTGTGGGCACGGTGTACGCTCCCAATGCCGCCTTGACACTCAACGGCGGCGGCCACAATAAGACGGATTTCGTCGGCGCGGCCATTACCAAAACCGCGCGGCTCAACGGCCATTTTAGCTTCCATTACGATGAAGCCCTGAAGACGTACGGCCCAGTGCGCAGTTATGTGATTACCGATTGGGATGAAATGACCCCGGATGAAGTCGGCGCTACGGTCATCTCCATCCCGGTTTTTAATTGATGGATCGGCTGGACGTCTGCAGGGCTGGATGGCCAGCCACTATTTGTCAGCCGGAGCTTCTTTCTCCAAATCCAGACACAACAAGCTCCGGGCGTCGCGCACAAACAGTTTGCCGTTGACGTAGGCCGGATGACTCCACGTGCTGCCGCAAACTTGCAGGCGACCGAGCTCGGCATACTGCTCAGGATCCGCGGCCAGCAGCAACAGCGTGCCGCTTTCGTTCAATACGAGCAACTTGTCTCCCACCGCAATCGTCGAGGAATAGTCCTTCTGCCCCCGGCCAAATCCCGGCTGGGACCAGCGTAATTCGCCAGTCTTGGCGGATACGCACACATAATCTTTGTTCGGACCCTGGCTGTAGAGGTAATCGCCGAGCAATACCGGGGTGGCGATATTGATTTTAAGCTGCTTGTTGACCCAGGTTGTTTGGGCGTCCAGCCGGTTGCCGTTTGCGGAAATGCGCACCCCCACCAAACCGAGCGTATGTGAATTGACGATCACGGTGTCACCCCAAATTACGGGCGTTGCCGCGTGCCGCTTGGCGGCCGTCTTCAAGGGGACGCGCCAAAGAATCCGTCCATCATCGAGCCGCGCCCCCAGCAGAGCGTCCGCGGTGAACGCCACCACCTGCCGCACGCCGGCCAATGCGGCGACGATGAACGAGGAATAGGCCGCTTCGTCGTTTCCGGATTTCCACAACACGCGGCCAGTGCGTTTGTCGAAGCCCACCAAGCTGGCGTTGTCCGGGCTGCCCACCGGCAAGATCAGACGCTCGCCGTCAATCACTCCACAGCCGTTGTTGCCGCGTCGCGCCGCCGTGCCGCGCGGGGCCTTGCTGCCGTAAAACTCGACGCCGAAATCCATTTCGAAACTGGTCCGCCAAAGCACCGAACCATCATTGAGGCGCAGACAAACAAAGTCCCCGCGGCACGATTGCGCGTACACCCGGTCGTCGTCCACGAAGGGAGTGGACCGGGGGCCGTTGCCCCACTCGTCGCCGAACGCTTCGGCAAAGGGAACGCGCCACCGTTCCTCGCCGCTGGCCGCATCGATGGCGTGTACCACTTCGCGGTGATTTTGTTCGTCCAGGTAAATCAAATCATCGCCAACCACGACGGGCGAAGAATGGCCTGAACCGATGGCGAGTTTCCAGACCGGTTTCAGGTCGCGGGTAGGGTAGCCAGACGCAGCGCTTTGGCGGCGGCGTGTCCATCCCGATTGGGTCCGCGCCACTGCGGCCAATCCGCCCCGCCGGCCGCCCGGAGCCATTCCGGGCTTGAACCGAGTATTATCATCAGGATCACCGTCCCGCACCACGCCCGGACCCACGCCTGAAGTTTCATTTTGGTTACCATGGTTTTACCATTCGCCATCAACCAGCAGTGATACGGCACGGCGGGCCAAATCATTCGCGACCAACGGAATGGCTTGCCGTTCTGTAGCGGGAAGATCAGCCAGCAGCCGGGCCGTCGAGCGCCCCATCACATCTCTGGCCAAAACCACCCGGCCGGAACTGCGTTCCTGAACGGTGATGTGCGCGATCATCGTGAGCTGGAAATCACGGGGCGTGATGATGTCTTCCGGGTCAAACGTCACGCCCATCCGCTCGTATTTTACGATGTTGCCCGACACGATGAGGTCGGCTTCGTTATGGGTGTCCAAGCGATACGTTCCGTCCTGTTGCAAGCGTTCGCGAAGGGCGCGCGTCACGGCGTCGCTCAAGCGCGGTTCAATCGTCTCGTTGGCGAAAGGATTCACCTGGATCGACGCAGCGCCTGCCTGCCGGCCCATCGTGGGGCCTAGTTGGTACCCAGCACAACCCGACGAGAGCACGGCGAGGAACGCGCATGCCAGGAGGCGGATTGCCCGGCGGCCAGCCCATGTGTCGGCGGGGCAGGGATGCAAAGGTGGGGGGCGCCCCAGGGCGACCTTCTTGTGGCGGTCATCCACAGGCCGCCGCGACGCGTTCGCCAATTCGGAGGTGGGAAAAGCCAGCATGACCGGTCACTCTAAGGTGTGTTTTTGAATCGCATCGATGTGGAATTTAGCTTCATCCGCATACGTGGAAGTGGGGTCTTTCAGCAAGACTTCGTTGTAGTAAATGAGCGCCGCCTTCCAGGCGCGCCCCTTTTCGTAAAACCGGGCGATTTGCAGGCTGCCCCGCGCCTGCTCAGTTTTCAGCGCGTCAATGGTGTTTTGCGCTTCTGCCACTCGGGGATCTTTCGGGTGCAGGATGGTAAAGTCTCTGAAGGTGGCGATCGCCGTGCCCGCAACACTTTGATCGTATTCGGCGGTCTTGGCCTGCCGGGCATAAGCTTCAGCCGCCTTGAACAAGGCATCCGCGCCAATCGGCTTGTCACTGTAACGGTCGGCGGCCACCTCGTAGGCTTTGGCCGCATTGGCGTAGTCCGGGACATGCATCCACAGGAACTTTTTGCTTTCGTAGGCCGTCCCGATGTTCATTTGCGCCTGAGGCGCGACTACGCTGTAGCGTCCGTTTTTGACAATTTGCTCGTACATCTCGATGGTTTTGGCCATGGACCGAAACCAAGGCACAATTCCCCACAGCTTGAACGGCTTGCCCGCCAGGTGCCGGTTGGCCAGAGCAAACTCGCGCTCGATGATTTCGTCGAATTTCTGGCAGCTTGGGATACCGCTCCAGCAATCGTTGATAAGCTTTGAAGGCTCGTTGGTCCTGGTTCTTGGCTTCGTAGCAGCGCGCGACGAGATACTGCGCCTCGGAGGCATAATCGGCATAGGGCCAGTTATTCACCACCCGGCGGGCGGCTTTCAAGGCGAGGCCATATTGCTGCGCGGCAAACGCGGTTTGCGCGACTTCCATTTGGTCTTTGGCGTCCCGCCGCCGCCATTTGGGTTCCCCGACTTTTTCGTAATGCCAACCTTCGCCCGGGGTGTAGATCAAGGGCGCCGGACAACGGATCGGAACCAACAACAAAAAAAATATGATGGCAAAAAACTGAACGAACCAACGCGTCATGCGCCGAAGCTAAGCCAGGGCGGCCCGGCAAGTCAAGGCGGTGAAAAGTCCGCGTCAGGCGGTGCTGGATGAAGCATCCTCAGTGAACCAACCGCCAGCAAACAATGCCCTAGCCGTATCAATTCAGTGGCTGGTGTGGCGATGAGGCAGTTCGGCGTGGTAGGACAGGCGTCTCGCCTGTCTTGGATAACCCAAGGCATCCTCACCGTTTGGTGACAAAGGAAGACTCACCGCGCTGTGATACAAGTTGTTGGTTTGCACCCGTTCGGGACAGGCGGGACGCCTGTCCTACTGAATAGTCACGGCTTATGCCCAGAGTTGGGGCTTGGGAATTCGCCGATCCTTGATCCTTGGCAATTGACCATTTCCTTCCAAAGTGTCGCCAGCAACTGCCACTACGTTGCAATCAAACATCCCAGAGAATTCCCGGTTGACCGTTCGAGTAATCCGGCTGTCTGCGTTTCCGCCGGTGGAACATCGGCCGCACGTTCAGCCGCGATAGACGATAAAAGCGCCGTAGTCGGTAATCCAGGCGCGGGTGGCCAGATCCATGTGGGTGTAGTTGAACGTATTGATGCTCACCACATTGGATTCGCCGATTTTGGCCAGGAAGTCGGTGACCACCTCGTCGAACCGATCCTTGCCCACTTCCACGCAATCGGATCGCCGAATGCTTTTCACCCGCAGCATGATGCCTTCCTTGGCGGCTGCTTCCATGGGCTTCAACGGCTTGGCAATCAGGTCGTCGCCCTTGCTCTCATGCTGGGGCACTTTGAAGTGTTTCTCTTCTTTGGCGGCGGCCGAAGACGCAATGGCATCGACCACATGGGGCGTAACCTGTTCACCTTCCGGAATGACAATCGTTTCGCTGCAGGAGGGACACTCGATTTCGGAACCAACCCCGGAAGCCTCGACTGAGAGTTCCTGTTCGCAGTGGGGACATTTGAAAATCACATCCATAACCAATCGCGTTTTGTTCGGGACTGAGGCCAAGCTATGACGGCGCTCCGCCGATTGCCAGAAAAAAATGTACGGTCCTGCGACAGTGTCAAGCCGAGCTAAAGTTGGAAGAAACGGAAGGGGCAGAATTCGAAGGCCGAAATGAGCCCAAAATCCGAAGCCAGAAGTCTGAGAATTTCCGGTTTGGAGGCGTTTTGCCCGGCCATGGTTCGAAATCGGAGCGGCGTTCGGGAATCGGACTTCAGATTTCCAAAGTAACCGTCGTCTTAAATTTTTTGCGGATTCAACCTGGCAACGCTTCAACGCTGCTACGGCTCTGGTTGCGGCGGCACCCATAGCGTTTACTTCTCAATTTCTTCGCGCCGTTCGCTCTTTCCGGCAAACAAGATGTCGCGCCCTGTCAGATAAAGGACAAGGGTCAGGATTGCGAACGGAATCAGCGAGAACAAGTCAGCGTAAGGGCCGCTGTAAAACGGATTGTGCGTATCGGCCCAGGTCGTGATTTCCTGGGTGACGTTGGTGAGTAAGCCGGCCATGAACGCGATGATGATGCCCGCAATGGCTCCGCCGGCAATGTAACCCGACGCCAGCAGCACCCCCGGGCTTTTGTCGCCTTCCGCGTTGAGTTGTTCACGCGTCAAATTTGCCCCGCGATGTTTACGTTCCAAATAGCGGTCCACCAGCCAGCGCACCATGCCGCCAATGAAAATGGGCGAGGACGATGACAGCGGCAGATACACGCCCACCGCAAAGGCCAGTGAAGGAATGCTGGCCATTTCCAGCACGACGGCGATCATCACCCCCAGCAGCACCAGCCCCCAAGGCAATTCGCGGCTGAGGATGCCTTTGATGATGTACGACATCAGGGTGGCCTTCGGCGCGTCGAACTTGGTTACGGTAGTGCCGTCGGGCCGCGTCTTGTGGGTGCCGTTGATGCCCGGATCCACCAAATACACCGGCGCGCCTTGGTCGTTGACCAAGTATCTTCCCGGTGGCCCGCCCGACGTATCGGTCTTTTGCCAGACCCAATAGGCATTGGTGTCGCTGCCGGCTTGCGGACCGGACAAGGGCTCGCGCTTGGTGAGTTGCGGTAAAGGCGCCCGAAGTTGATCGGAAAAGTTGTGCTGCAACTTCCACGAAACGGCGCCGGCGGAGTTGATGAGATACTCGCCAGACTCCAGGCGGGTGTCCTTGGGAAGGGAAGTCTGCGTACCGACTTGCAGGATACGATATGGTCCGCCCTCGGGTGCCTGTAATTTGGCGGAATAGACCGGCAAGGTGTTCGCGAAGGTTGCTGGAAGGCTGGCCGGGGATTTCTTCAACGGCTCGAAAGTCGTTTGCGGCACATAAACCGTCGCCGCCTGGTTTAATTGGAGCAGAATCGGTCCGAGGATCAATGCCGATGCCAACGCTCCGATCATGATGGCAATCTGTTGCAGCTTGGGCGTGGCTCCCACCAGAAAACCTGTTTTCAAATCCTGTGACGTGGCCCCCGCATTGGACGCGGCGATGCAAACAATGCCGCCCACCGACAACGCGGTGATGTAGAAGTGCGGCGTGGTCCAACCGAGCGCCAGAAAAATCAAGCTGGTCAACAGCAAGGTAGCCACCGTCATGCCCGAAATCGGATTGGACGATGAACCGATCTCGCCGGTCAATCGCGAGGAAACCGTGGCGAATAAAAAGCCAAAGAGGACAATCAGCACCGCCCCCGCCACGTTCATGTGCAGCGGCGGCGAGAGCGTAATGGCAATCACCAACAACAGGATGCCACCAAAGACCACTTTCAACGGCAAGTCATGTTCGGTCCGCAGGGCTGATTGGCCTCCGTTACCGGCTGAGCCGACCATTCCCAGTCCTTCCTTGATGCCGTGCCAGATGATCGGCAGCGAGCGGATCAGACTGATGATTCCGCCCGCCGCCACTGCGCCGGCGCCAATGTAAAGCACGTAGGCGCCGCGAATGTCATTCGGGCTCATGTCTCGAATGGGGATCGTGCCCGGTGCCAAGGGGCCGGTCAGGCCTTCGCCGAAGAACTTAATGGCGGGGATCAACACCAGATATGCCAGCACACCGCCGCCGCACATGATCGAGGCCAAATACGGCCCGATGATGTATCCGACGCCCAACAATTCCGGTGAAATCTCCGCCGCGATGGAACCGGCTTTGAACGGTGCGCCAAAGACTTTTTCCGGCACATCCTTCCAGACCTTGCCGGCCACCATGAGCGCTTTGTAAACCAGACCGATGCCGAAGCCCGTGAAAATCGTGTGCGCGCCACGGTAATTCCCGGTGGCCTGTCCTTGCGGAGGGGCGGCTTTTTCGGCGTCGGCGGCTGCGCCGGCTTTGAGCACTTCCGCGCAGGCCGTGCCCTCGGGATATTTCAAGTGGGTGTGTTCCTTGACGATCAAGGCGCGCCGCAGCGGAATCATCATCAGGATCCCGAGCAAACTGCCGAGCACGGCTACGATGGTGATGCGGGGAATTTCGAGGTCGAAGCCCAAAATGAGAATGGCTGGCATGGTCACGCCCACGCCGAAGGCGATGGATTCGCCCGCCGATCCGGCCGTCTGCACAATGTTGTTTTCCAGGATGGTGGCGGAACGCATCCCGAATTTGGACAGCACGCGGAAGAGCGTGATGGAAATGACCGCCACGGGAATGGAGGCGCTCACCGTCAGACCCACTTTTAACACCAGGTACAACGACGATGCACCAAACACCATGCCGAGGATGGTGCCAAATATGATCGGCAGCACCGTGAACTCGTGCAGCCGCGCTTCCGGTGAGACAAACGGTTGGAAGCCATCCGCCGGCTCCGTTTCCGGGAGCGAGGCAGCGTTACCGGGCGTTGGGGTGTCGGGGCGGTGATTCGACATTATGCGGACAAAGCACTAACGACGCGCGCGAAGATTACCGGTTTGGCAGTGGGGAGCAAGACTGCCGAACGAATTGATTCAGCGCTGGGGTAAGGCGTTCAAAACAGAATGGTCAGCCAAGGCTTATTGGCCAGTTGGTACGTACGTCAATTTGAGCTTCTTGAAATACTCCTGATCGGGAAAAGTCCGGGACTGGGATTGAGTGCCTTTGATAACCGGGAAAGCCGCGATTGGACCTTGACGGTGCGCGTCCGTAAATTCCACAAACAGCCAATAGGTTCCGTCCGGCAGCGGCTGGTTCTTGGCGTCCCGCCCATCCCACGTCACCTTGGTTGCCTCGTGGCTTTTCAACGTGGCTCCCGTGATTCCGTCCACTTCGTGATCGTCACCGCGTGCCTTGAGCCACGTGGTCAGGTATTTCTGGCGCTTGCCGGCCTGACGACCGATAGTCTTGACGAAGTTGGTATGGGCATCGGTTACCCAGGCGGCGAGCACATGTTTAGGACTGTATTTGCCGCCGGTGGCCACCGTGGAAAACTCAAGTTGCACCTTGCCGTCAGTCGCGGCGGCGGAAAGGGCTACGGTGATTGCCAATCCCGCCACCCGCCACCAAGACTGGCCCAATCCTCTTGGAATTCTAAACGCAAGCATTGCCTTTCCCCTCAACGCAATGGCGGTACGTACGATCGATCGATTGTGCAAAACCAGGTTTTTCATGCGATTGTTGGCGCGGACGGTGCCCCAGGAAACAAGACTTGGTCAAGTGCCAAGCAATAGCTGGGGCAACGCTGGTGCTTCAGATAGCTGAAAGTTCGCAAGCTTCGTTCCTCTCAATGCCAATCATAGGGATCTGCGTCGAGTCGCCACGATTCTTCAGTGCCGCTGCTCCAGCACGCCGAGGCTGCGCAGCCAATCTTCAGCGCGCTGCGGCCAAGTGGTAACGGTTTTGCCCGCGGGCCGGAGTCCATAACCGTGACCGCCGGAGGGATAGAGATGCATTTCCACCGGCACTTTGGCGTTCTTTAGGGCCAGATAATAGAACAAGCTGCACTCGACGCGAATCCCATCGTCCTCCGTCTGCACCAGAAACGTGGGCGGGGTTTTGGCGGTGATCTTCAATTCCGGCGCGATCTTGTCGCCTTCCTTCTGCACGGTGAGATAGGCGGGGTAAATCAACATGACGAAATCCGGGCGGCAACCGACTTGATCCGCAGCATCCACTGCCGGATACGTGCGCTGCCCGTAGTTGCAACTCAGGACCGCCGAAAGATGCGCGCCCGCCGAGAAGCCCATGACCCCAATGCGCTGCGGATCGATACCCCAATCCTTCGCGTGATACCGCGTTAGACCCAAGGCCCGCTGTGCGTCCTGGAGCGGCGCATCATAACGTTCGCGATCTTTGCGCACCGGAACGCGATATTTCAACAACACTGCCGTCACCCCAATCGAGTTGAGCCACTCGGCGACTTCGGTGCCTTCGAGGTCCATCGCCAGAATGTGATACCCGCCACCCGGGCAGACGACCACCGCCGCGCCGGTGTTCTTGTCGGCCGGCGGCCGATAGACGGTAATGGTTGGCGTGGACACGTTGCCAAGCCGAATAACCGACTTGCCCGCAACCAAACCGTCGGTTGGCTTGGTCAAATCCTTTTCCTTGCCGATGTCGCCTTCTTCTCCGGGCGCACCATTGGGCCATAGTGCCATGGGCGGCGGTGAGTCGGCAGCGCCAAGGAGCGCTGGGCCAAAAGCGAGTTGGAATAAAGCCAGGCTGAAAATGGTCAACGTTCTATTCATGCCTCTATGAAAGGACCAAAACCGTTCGAGGGCAAGCAAAGCCGTGGAGGGCAGGTCGTTCTTGGGAAAGACTGTCGGCCTGCGGTCGGCCAGGAGAAAGCCGGCAATCGGTCACTGTCGCTTCTCGCGTGCTTGGACGGATGGTTCGGGCGCGCGGTTCAAGAACTTGCGAACCTTTGGATAATGGACCAACAAAGACCTTTGGAAGTCATCGAATTGATCGAGTTGATCCACGATATCCGCCGACTCGTTCACGCGACGAAAAGAGGTCTTGGAACCGTGGTGGCTGATTTCATAAACCTCAGTTGAATCAGTACGAGGCGCGGAAGCACTTGGGTCCCGTTTTTCGAGCAGGTAGCGGGAGCCGCGAATGATGGCCCGGTCGGCATGCGAGTTCAAATAGACGGTCTTGTTTCGATTGGCTGCTTGGTCATACAGAGAAACGCCTTCGTAAAACTGTCCGGCGGGCAACGGCAGATTGAGCAAGTCAAGGACGGTCGGCAGCACATCGACTTGCGACCCCAAAACCTCGTTGAGCCGGTGGCCCGGGCGTCGAGGATCCAGGATGATCAACGGCACATTCGACAGGACCGGCGACAAGTTCCAGCCATGGCCCAGCGTGCCGCCGTCCTCACCCACCATCTCGCCATGGTCATCGGTAATGACCACCAGGGTATGGTCGAGCAACTTCAACTGCTGCAGCGTGTCCAGCATGCTGGTGATGATCCAATCCATGTACAAGAGCTGGTTCTTGTAGCGGCCGGTGTAATTGCCGTCGATTTCCCCCAGCCCGTTGTCGAACTTCTCGAACTCCTTGGACGGTGAGTCGTACGGCATGTGTGGCGCTGCCGGCAAATAGGTCAGGAAAAAACGTTCGTGTTTGGCGGCATGCCGGGTTAGTTGGCTTTGGATCGCCGCGAGCGTGGCGGTTTCGGATACGCCCCAGGAGACTGAACGATATTTTTCCTTGCCGGGCATGTTTTTGGCCTCGTAAATCGCGTCAAGGTGCCGGGGCCGAAGGTAATCGTCAAAGCGCTGATACCCCGTATGGCTGGAATAGAAGAGCGACACCTTACAACCGGCCTGGTGCAACACGTCGAACAAGGAGGGCGCTTCGAGCCAGGGACAAACGTACGTGGCATAATCAGCCGGCGCATAAAAGCCACTAAACACGGTAAAGCGGGCGTTGATCGAGCACGGCCAATTCGCGTAAAAGTTGGGGAACAATTCCATGCGATCCCGATACTTTCTTAAGCAGCGGTTGCGTTTCATCCGCGGCCCCAAACAAGGACAAATACCGGTTGTAGGAAGACTCCATCAGGATGAGCAGCACATTAAGTTCGGCGGGCGCCCCGGTCGGCGGCTGGTGAACGCGGCGATCCGGATTCCGCAAGCCCAGGCGAGCGGACACCTGGTCAAATTCTTGAGCGGTGTAGTTCCTGATTCGGGTGTTCTCCAGCCATGGACTCGACGCCAGAATATGGGCCACTCCCAATCCTTCGCCCTTATCAGTCTTGCTCAAGAGCGGGGTGGCCAGGGCCAGCAAGCCCAGCGCCAGAGCCCCATAAAGAGCCCCGCCCGGCGCCGGCATCGAATCGGAAACCGCCTTCCGCCGGGGCCAGTACTGCAACGCCCTCAGAAGTCCCGTGTAAAGCCCGATGATCAGAACCATGGCCGCGATTAATGGCCCCACCAAGGGCGCGATCGTTCGCCATAACAGCACGGGATCCGTATTCATTGCCAGGACATGCCAGTCGAGCCGGATACCCATCTTCCGGGTGACGTTCAAATCCACCAACGCGATCGCAAGCGCGCCGAGCGCCATCGCATTGAATCCCCACCGCGCGAGCCGGGGATGGCGGCGGTAAACGCGGGCGAATCCCAGCCACAGCCAGAGGACCATTACGGTTTCCTGCCAGAAGTAATGCGGCAGGGCCAGACTGTATGCCATCACATAAGTGTAGTTGCCGCCGCGCGGATAATTCCGGTTGGCCAACAGGAGGAAGACCATCATGTAAAACGGCAAGAAATGGCTCAAGCCCACGGAGGCGGGGCTCCGGCGGCCCAGGACATAAGCCAGCGCAGCCAGAGCGCCGATCAAGGCCAGGAAATTCACCAGATAGGGCTCGAGGTTCTGCAAGGCGACACCATTCCGGGCCAACAATCCCCAACCCAGGAGGATCATTGCTACGGGCAACAAACTCCACCCCCAGCCGAGCGGCCGGCGTCTCACAGACCAACTCAACAAGCCAGCCAGCCCGAGGCAATTGACCACCCGCAGAGCCAGGTTCAGCTCCATCAGATCCCGCAAATTGACCAGGAGGTAAAGGACACTTAAAACGCCGAGTCCATAGAGCGACCAATGTTCGCGTCCCCTGCGGGCACCGATCCAATACCACAAGCCGTAAGCGAAGAGATAGACGAACAAATAGGGACTTTCGAAAAAGAGATCCTGGGTCAGGTAATGCCCTACGTCAGCCCAGTCCAAGAATCCATCCATGACTGGATAAAGGTAGTTGGAATTGACCCGTTTGAAATTCAGCACCGCAAACAAAAGCGCGGCGAAGCCCAGTCCCAGGTTGGCCCCGCGAATCGTCCACGGGCGAGCGCCTGCCATTTGGCGTCCCAGAATGGTTACGGTCGCCAGCACCAAACCGGCGAAACACCCCAGGTTGAGCAAGTCGATTGGCTCCGTTAGGTGGGGTAACAGGCGCCAATGCGTTTCATACAAATGGGAGGAAAGGTCCACCAATAACCAACCCTTGAGCGCCAACAACAGACTGAACAAGACGATGGCCCGGACGGTAATCGGGCAGCTCTGGATCCGCAACCACAGGCGGGCAAGGAAGTCGGTGCCGGTCCCGAGTTGGCGTGTTCCTTTGGCCAAGTGGGCCAGCATACTCTTTAATTGGGTCATTCGTTCGACCGCCAGTGATGGTCTGGTCACAACGGGCGTTTTAGCAGAACCTATGCCCCCCCTGCGGCAGATTGTTTTTGCCGGTCACCGTCATTCGCGAGGGTTGGCTGAGGCAAAACGTGCAATCGCCAAAGCGGGTCGCGGACATTCCTTTGTCTCATAATTGGACAGCGTGTGTCTGCGAGTGAGCCCCTGGCTGCCGAACCGGAAGCGCCGGGTAAGGCGAGCCGACGTCGAACCGAGCTTGGAAGCGGCCTGTGGCCGGACTTTTTATCGTGTGAGTGCTGCAAAATGGTTTGCCAACTCACCTTGGCACCAACGCTGCTAAAAGCCCGATATGCGGCCGGTAAAAGGCAATGAGTGAACGACCCGCAGCACAAATAAATAACCGCCTTTTACCTTCGTTCACACCGCAAGAGAGAAAGGTAAACGCAGTATGAGAATAAACACCTCCCGCAAGGCCGGCTTCACGCTGGTAGAAATCATGATCGTCGTGGCCATCATCGGCTTGTTGGCCGCCATCGCCATCCCCAACTTCGTCAAGGCGCGCACCGCCAGTCAGAAAAGCGCGTGCATCGCCAATTTGAAACAAATCGAAGGGGCCAAGGCGACCTGGGCATTGGAAGAAAAGAAGAGCAATACGGACACCCCGGGCGACAGCGCTCTGTTTGGTTCGACTTTGTATATTCGCACCAAACCCTCGTGCCCCGGCGGCGGCAGCTACACGATCGGCCAAGTGGACGCCAAGCCCACTCTGTTCGCTTTCGGATCACGTTTTGCCCAACTAGCCGAAGCTAAATCATAATCCTTTTGGATTCCAAGCAGGCTTGAGGAGTTCCTCAAGCCTGTTTTGCTTTGGTTGTTTGGTTTGGTTTGAATTGATTCCTTTTACGCCAGCGGTTCGGGAACCGTCGAACTCCTGGTGGCCACCCGGAGGTTCATTGGCAGGTTGGCTGACCACCGCCGGTGGATGACTTGGATCGGTCCCGTAGTCGGATTCTCTGCTCCGGAGCAGCATCGGCCACGTAATTGTGGCCGCAACGCAAGCCGCTCTTTTCAGCCGTCTTCTAAGAGCCTGTTTTAAGATTCGGCGTGGTCCTGTTTTCGCGGAAAAGGCCGGCTGGCGAGGCGCGACGAACGAGCATACCCGCAGCGGTCTGTAAGCGAGGAGCAACGAAGCCAGCCGGCCTTTTCCGCGAAAACCCGCAGGGCGGCGGGTCTTTTGAACGTGGGCTTCGTTGGCTCGATCCTTACAGCCCACTGCGGGGATGCGCGGACCTCGTCGCCTCGCCCGCGTCCAAAATCCCTCGCCGCAGGACCTCGCCCAATTTTAAAACAGGCTCTAAGTAACGATTGTGTAGGGCAGGCGTCCCGCCGGTCCCGAACAAGTGCAAGCCAACAACTTGTATCACGGCACCGTGAGTCTTCCTAGGTCACCCAAGGGTGAGGATTCCTTGGGTTATCCGTGACAGGCGAGACGCCTGTCCTACCATGCCGAACTGCCTCCTCGCCGCACCAGCCACTGAATGGATACGGCTTAAGCCGGTCATCACCCCGGAAAATTGAGGGAATCTTAAAAAAATCTTGCTTCTGTTCGCCTTCCGCCTGCTAAATCGGAATGACGATGCCGATAGAAAAAATCATTGTTCTCGAGGACGATCTGGTAGTTCGAAAGAATCTGGAGCAACAATTGCGTTATCGCCGCTATGACGTGGCGGCGGTGAACACGATTGCGGCGGCGCAGGAGCTTTTGACTAAGGACAATTTTGACCTGATGATCGTGGACATTCGTCTGCCGGATGGTGACGGACGCGCGTTGCTCAAGCAATTGCAGTCCCGGCCGAGCAAACCCCTGGTCGTCATGATCTCCGGTTTTGGCACGGTGGACGTAGCCGTGGAGTGCATGAGCAACGGGGCCTTCACTTTCCTGACCAAGCCGTTTTCCCCCGAGCAACTCGCCGTCACCCTTAAGAAGGCGGAGGAACACACCCAACTGGTCAAGGTCAGCCATTTCCTGAGCCACGCGGAAGATGAGGAATCGGGCTATGAATTGCTGGGCAACAGCCAACAGATCGAGACTTTGCGGCAATTAATCCGCAAAGTCGCCCGGACGCATGCCACCGTGTTGATCCAGGGCGAGAGCGGTACCGGCAAGGAATTGGTTGCCCGCGCCCTCTTTCGCGAAAGCCCCCGCGCCAATGCCCCGTTTATCAAGGTCAACTGTGCGGCGATTCCGGAAAACCTCATCGAAAGTGAATTCTTCGGTCACGAAAAAGGGGCCTTTACCGGCGCGCTGACCAAACGCGAAGGCCGTTTTGAACTGGCGCACGGGGGGACCATTTTGCTGGACGAGATCAGTGAGATTTCCCCCACGGTGCAGGCCAAACTGTTGCGGGTGCTTCAGGAGCGGGAATTCGAGCGGGTCGGAGGCAATCGCACGATCAAAGTCAATGTGCGGGTCATTGCAACGACCAACCGGCACTTGGCCGAGAGCGTCGAACGCAAGGAATTCCGGCAGGATCTGTTCTTCCGGTTGAATGTGGTGCCCATCTACATTTCCCCGTTGCGGGACCACAAACAGGACGTGGCGTTGCTGGCCGAACAATTTCGCGTCCGCTTCGCCCGCAAGCATGGCATCGAAGTCAAAGCGATTTCTGACGTTTGCATGAATGCGCTGATGAACCATTCCTGGCCGGGCAACGTGCGGGAACTCCAGAACGTCATTGAACGGGGAGTGATCCTCTGTGGCGAGCGCGGTATCCTGGAACCAGTGCATCTGGGATTGGCGCAACGTCCCGATGCGGCGCAGGCCATGATCAGTCCGTCCGCGGCCGCAACAGTTCCGCCCTCGGCGAGCGCGGCCGGGGATTTCTACACATTGAGCGAAGTGGAGAAGCAGCACATCCTGGCCGCCCTGGAACGCAGCAAAGGCAATCGGACCCACGCGGCCAAAATGCTCTCGATCAGCATTCGGACCTTGCGAAACAAGCTCAACGAATACAACTTCAAACATTCGGAAGGCGCTTCCTCGCGCGACGCGGCTTAATCCGGGAAATCTATAAACGTTCCTGTGGGTCGAGGGCTACGCCGTGGTCAACGACTACTCGCTCGGGGAATGTGCTCCTGAGCCAGGTTGAGGATACTGGAGCACCCCTCCGCAGACGCCACGTCAGAGTAACCGCGTCGCTGCCGTTTTCACCTGCTGGTGCTTGAGCACACACCGGCTGTTTCCGGCCCTCTCACTCCGATCTTCGGCCGGCACGTATGACGGCCCATCCGGCATCCGGCATCTGGTATCCGGCATCCGGCATCCCGCTCCCCCACTGTCCCGATCGGACACTCAAATCCATCGTTGTCCAAGCGTGCCACACGATGGAACCAGCACTGTCCTGCAAATGGATGTGCGAATCACGGTTTGTCTTGATTTAAGACATCAACACCTGGGCTTCTGTCGATGGTGATCTCGTTTAAGACAATATTAATAATTGAGTGTCGGGGCTGGGACACCGTTTTCGTTCAATACTCATGGGTTTTCGCCTCTGATTCCGTCCTATCCAAGCCAGGTCCGGTTGATGGCAGACCAACTGCTAAAAGAAGGCTGCGGTCGGAACATTCAAATCAAATGAAACGGAACCACCAGCATATTGCGCCCCAGGCCGAAAGGACTTCGAAACGGAACAGAATGGATGCCTGTTCCCGCTTCGTTCGCCAGGTGCGTGTTTGGTTCAATCCTGAGTTGGCAGAAATTGCTCCGCGCCGTTTAACCTCCCAGCCCTCGTTTAATTCCACTTACCCCCTGCATCCACATGATCTCTGATTCCCGCGTTAGTGTGCGTCGTCCCTCCACCCGGCCCAAAGCCGTCCGGAAAAACAATTCGTCCTGGCCGCGTCAGCGGCGCATCCGGCCCGGCAGTGCGATCGAAACCGAGTTGGTCGAAAAATACATCCCGCTCGTAAAGAGTGTCGTGGCCCGGCTGGCGATGGGCCTGCCGCCCCACGTGGACGGGGAGGATTTGTTCAGCGCCGGCCTTCACGGCTTGTTGAATGCCATCCGCAATTACAATCCCACCGCCGGGACTTCGTTCGAAACGTACGCGCGCTTGCGCATTCGTGGCGCGGTCTTTGATGAACTGCGCCGCATGGATTGGGTACCGCGTTCGGTCCATTCCAAAGCCCGTAAGTTGCAGCAAGTCATGGCCGAACTCGAACAGCGCAAAGGCCGCGCGCCTACGGATGCGGAGATGGCCAAGGCACTGAACATTTCCGTTAAGGAATACGGCGACTGGCTCGAAGAAACGCGCCCGGCCACGTTTGTCTGCCTGGACGCCGCCTTCAACAGCGAGTACGATGACACGGTCAGTCAGCACGAAAGCCTGGCTGACCCCCGCCAGGAAAATCCGTTGGACGGCGCCTTTCGCCACGAGGTTTCCGAGTTAATCGCCGAACGCTTGAAGCAACTCCCCGAAATGCAACGCAAAGTTCTCGCGCTGTATTATTTTGAAGATCTGCGCCTGCGCGAAATTGCCGAAGCGTTCGGCCTGACCGAATCTCGGATTTGTCAGATCCATGCCCAGGCCATTCTTGCCATCAAAACGTACCTGCGCAAATTCGATCCCTGTTTCGCCTGACGCCGCAGGTCTCATTGAGCGTTGCAACCCACTCTTAGGATTTCTTTGGCACAGGAAGGAACCATGATTACCCGGCCCCCGAAACGATCGCTTCCGCTTGCGGCGTTACCGCGCGGACGTTCACGTCGGGAAGGCTTCGTGCTACCTCCCATCAATGCATGCTGGCCAAACCAAGCGCAGCGAACAATGCGATGGCGGGCATCCCATTCAGTTACCTCGCGCCGTTCGTGCCGCGGATGCTCCCCCTTGCTGCCACATCAACCCGGTCACGCTGCAACGGGTCAACCGGTTTGGTCGCGCGGCGGCCATGCGGAGTTCCATGGGCAAGGTCAAAATTGCTGGTCACCTGTCGTCATCGCAGCAAATCCCTGCGAAATTGGAACTTATCGTTGCTGGCACATCCATTGCTTAACCCAAGTGGCGGCGAGGCAATGGTTGCAGCCGCCGCCATCGAAGACCGAATTGGTTATGATCGCCATCCTGCAGAAATTCATTGATGCGCTCCGGAACGAGTTACAGCAATACGGAGAGATGCTGGCCCTGTTGGACCAGCAACATGAAATGGTGATGCACCGCGGCGGCGAAGAGATCCAACAATCGGTCGCCGCCGTCAACGCCCATCGTTCCCTCATTCAAACCGCGCGCGAACAGCGCCACCAACTCCAGCGCCAATTGGCCGCCCGCCTGGACCAACCGGACACGGCGACCTTTGCGCAAATCATTCCCTTGTTGCCCCAGCAGTACCGTCCCTTGGTCAAAGCCTTGGTCCAGGAAAACAATGAACTGCTGCATCGGGTCGAACAACGCGCGCAGCAGAACCAGATGTTGTTGCAACATTCGCTGGAACTGATGCGCGAATTCGTGGCCAGTTTGGCCAACACCGATTCCGGCCGCTCGTCCCGGCCCATCGGCAATTCCTCGCTCTCTGATCAACCCGGTTCCCTCGTCCCTGATGCTCTCGCTTAACCACGGAACCGAGATCAACATGCTAATCCTCTCACGTAAAATTAACGAAAGCATCGTCATCGATGGCAAGATCATCATCAAGATCCTGCGCATTGAAAAAGACACCGTCAAACTGGGCATCCAGGCCCCGCCTGAAGTCAGCGTCCACCGTCAGGAAATTCAGGACCTGATCGAGCGCGGCCACCAAAATGGTGCCAAAGCCAATCACGCCCCCGCGTCCCGCGCGAACGCCGGCCCCAAAACGACAGAGTACGGAGTGCCCTCCTCGCGGGTCACCCCCTCCGGTTCAGAATAGGCGGTGGAGGTTCGCCATTGGGTTTGGCAAGCGTCAGCGCTTTGATTGGCGAGCCTCCTTCCCGTCCACGCCCGATTTCAGGATTTGCCCGTTCAGCCTTTGGACGTTGGTGGCACGCGTCGCTTCCGTTCCATAAATGGTAACCACCTGACAATTGACTTGGCCAACGAGGGGAGGACAGTGAACGTGTCCTCCGGTTTTCCAAGCCGACCCAGTTCTCTGCTCCTTCAACTTCGCCACGCTTCAACGCTTCACTCCCTGCCGTCGTGGTTTGGCCACGGGGGGTATCCTGCCCCGCGACCACCGGCCCCGTAATTCCAGTTGACTCCATGCTGGACGGCCTCAGTAGTTTAAACTAGTTTCGGCGCGTGGCACATACCGCAAGAACCGGCGGGGCCTCCGGCACGGCCAAAGACCTGCCCTTTGAAGAGGCACTGCAGAAGCTCGAGTCCATTGTCGAAGCGATGGAAGCGGGCGATTTGCCGCTGGAGCAATTACTGTCCCGATTTGAGGACGGAACCCGGTTGATCCGGCTCTGCCAAACCAAACTGGAAGAAGCGGAATTGAAAATTCAAAAACTTGAGAAAAACGCGGCGGGCGGGATGGAAATCAAACCGTTGGTTGCCAATCCGGAGGAAGAAGTATGAACCGGTACCTGGACATGGTTGAATGGCCCGTTCACGTCAAGAAACTGACCCCCGAGCAACTGGGGGAACTGGCCGAGGAAATCCGGCAGGAACTGATCACCACCCTGGCCGTCAACGGCGGGCATCTCGGCCCGAACTTGGGGGTGGTGGAACTTACCCTCGCCCTGCACTACATCTTCGATACTCCCCACGACAAATTCGTCTGGGATGTCAGCCATCAGAGCTACGTGCATAAGATGCTCACCGGGCGCAAAAATCGGTTTGCCACCATCCGCACCACTGATGGACTCAACGGATTTGCTTTGCGCACCGAGAGCGAGCACGATTGTTACGGCGCCGGTCACGCCGGCACGGCGCTTTCCGCGGCCCTGGGCATGGCGGCGGCCCGGGACAAACGGGGTACGGACGAAAACGTGGTTTGCATTTTTGGGGACGCGGCGCTGACCAACGGCATTTCCTTTGAAGCCCTGAATAACCTCGCCCACACCACCAAGCGGTTCATCGGCATTCTCAACGACAATGAATGGAGTATCGCCAAGAACGTGGGCGCCATTGCGACATACCTGAACAAAGTCATCACGCATCCCCGTTACAGCCGCTTGCAAAAGGACATCGAGCGCCTGTTGCGCCGCATGCCCAAGGGCGAGATTGCCCTCATGTTGGCGCACAAGGCTGAGGAAGGTTTCAAGAGCGCCATGACAGGCGTGGCGCTCGAGCAGAGCCCCAGTGTCATGGACTCCGACGGGCGCGGCGGCTATGGTAGCAGCGTGATCTTCGAGGAAATGGGTTTGCGTTACCTGGGCCCCATCGACGGTCATGACCTGCCCCTGTTGATCAAGTTCCTCGATTTCGCCAAGACGTACGACCAGCCGATTGTTCTGCACTTGCTGACCAAGAAGGGCAAAGGCTACGAGGCCGCCCAGAAGTATCCCGAGAAATTTCACGGCCTGGGGCCGTACGACGTCACCACCGGCTCGCCGATTCCTTCCAAACCGGGCAGCCCGCCCAGTTACCAGGAGGTCTTTGGCGACACCCTGGTCAAGCTGTGTCAAAACGACAATTCGCTCGTGGGCATCACCGCCGCGATGCCCAGCGGTACGGGGCTTAAAGCGCTCGAGAAAGCGATGCCCGACCGCTATTACGACGTGGGCATTGCCGAAGAACACGCGGTGATCTTTGCGGCTGGCATGGCCACCATGGGCTTCCGGCCTGTCTGCGCCATATATTCGACGTTCCTCCAGCGCGCTTACGACTGCATCATTCACGATGTCTCCCTCCAAAAACTGCCGGTGATTTTCTGCATGGACCGGGCGGGCCTTTCCGCCAACGACGGGCCAACGCATCATGGGCTGTTCGACATCGCGTACCTGCGTTGCGTGCCGAACATCATTGGCATGGCGCCGAAGGATGAAGATGAATTCGCCGACATGCTGTTTACGGCCTCCCGCCAAACCCTGCCGACCTGCATTCGTTACCCGCGTGGCACCGCCGAGGGTGTGCCCCTCAAAGACCAACCCCAGGAACTCGAAATCGGCAAGGCGGAAGTGCTGCAGGATTTCTCGCAGAAAGGCGGACGCAAGGTGGCTTTCTTCTCGCTGGGTAATCTCCAAAAGATCGCCCGCGAAGCCGCCGACCAACTGACGGCTGAAGGCTATGATTGCGCCCTCATCAACGCGCGTTTCTTCAAACCGATCGACACTGAAACTACCGAACGGTTCGCTCGGATGGCCGACGTGCTGGTCACCCTGGAAGACCACGTGCTCTCCGGCGGCTACGGCAGCGCCGTGCTGGAACTGCTGTCCAGTTGCCGGGTCTCCACCTCGGTCGTGCGCATCGCCTGGCCCGACCAGTTCATCGAACACGCCAGTTCCGTCGGAACGTTGCGCCAAAAACACGGCCTTACTGCCGCCGCCACCGTGGCCCGGATCAAGGCGGAATTCGCGGCCAGCCCCATCGAACTGCGCCGGGAATTCGCAACCGCCTAGCGACCGCTTCCCCTTCCCATTGTATTATTGTCTTAAACATCCAACATGTCATACCAACACGTAACCCCTCCTGCCGGCGAAAAGATCTCCCTCGACCACGGTCAATTAAAAGTCCCCGATCACCCCGTGGTTCCCTTCATTCGCGGTGACGGCACCGGCCCGGATATCTGGGCGGCCAGCCAACGCGTCTTTGATGCCGCGGTGCAGAAGGCCTACGCCGGCCAGCGTCAGATCGCTTGGTTCGAAGTGTTCGCCGGCGCCACCGCCAAGGAGAAATTCGACAATTGGCTGCCGGACGATACGGTGGCGGCGTTCCGGGAATATTTGGTGGGTATCAAAGGGCCGTTGACCACTCCCGTCGGCGGCGGCATTCGCTCGCTCAACGTCGCGTTGCGCCAGATGCTCGACCTCTACGTTTGCCTCCGGCCCGTGCAGCATTTCGCCGGTGTGCCGTCGCCGATCAAACACCCGGAGAAGGTCAACATGGTCATCTTCCGCGAAAACACCGAGGACATTTACGCGGGCATTGATTTCCAAGCCGGCTCGGAAATGGCCCTCAAAGTTATTGAATTCCTCAGAACCAGTTACCCGGCGGAGTTCAAGAAAATCCGTTTTGGGGCCGACGCTCCCGAACAAATTGGCATTGGCATCAAACCCGTCTCGCAACCGGGCACCGAGCGCCTGGTGCGGGCGGCCATCGAATACGCCATTGCGCAAAAACGCAAGAGCGTCACCTTCGTCCACAAGGGCAACATCATGAAATACACCGAAGGCGCTTTCCGCGACTGGGGCTACGCGTTGGCCCAGCGGGAATACGGCGCCGTCGAACTGGATGGGGGGCCCTGGTGCAAGATTCCGTCCGGCAAACGCGGCGAAGGGCTGCTCGTCCGGGACGCCATTGCGGACATTACCCTCCAACAAGTCCTCACCCGGCCGGAGGAATTCGATGTCATCGCCACGCTCAATCTTAACGGGGACTACATTTCCGATGCGCTCGCGGCGCAAGTCGGCGGCATTGGCATCGCCCCGGGCGGCAACATCAATTACGTCACCGGCCACGCCATTTTCGAAGCCACCCATGGCACCGCTCCCAAGTACGCCAACTTGGACAAGGTGAATCCCGGTAGTGTGGTCCTCAGTGGTGAAATGATGTTCCGTTACCTGGGTTGGAATGAAGCCGCCGACCTGATCCTCAAGGGCCTCAACGGAGCGATTGCCAGCAAAAAGGTCACCTATGATTTCGCCCGCCAGATGCAAGGCGCCACCGAAATCAAGTGTTCCCAGTTCGGCGATAACCTGATCGAACACATGGCCTAATTGAGCGCTGGAATTTGCCGTCACGTCATGGCGCGCTGAATTCCTCACGGTTCAGTGGCTCCTCAGTTGCCAAGCCAACTGGCGAGTGCGTCGACTCGCAGCGCCCGAGGGGAGTGCGGTTTCCATGGTTAGCCACGGAAAGTGCCTTGCTGCCCTTGCGGAGATGGCGCTGCTGTGGCCGGGCCGGCCGCGCATCAGCATCATCAATTCAGGGATGTGTGGCTATTGCGCTGCGCCGCCATCGCAGACTTGACACGGTGAAGGGAACCGGCAGTCTTGCGCCCACCATGAAGCCGCAAAATAAATCGATTGCTGGATTGGCGTTGCCACGCCACTTGGAAACTTCTCTCCACACTGTCTGCAAGCGCCCTTGGCTCCGATGGCCAAGCTTCCGCAGCGTGGCCGGGCTTTCGGCCGGTTGCTTGCTGTTCATTGCCCTCGGGGCGCCCGCCGCGCAGCCGGATACAATTTCCACGGCGACGCTGCTCAACGATATGACGGACCTGGCCGGTATGGCCGAGTTCCCCACGCCCGCTTACACTTGCAAGCAGTTTTCGTCTTATGACCGCAAGGCGAAGTCACCGACGCAGGATTGGTTTGCCAACGGCGATTGCGGCCAATATCTGCGCGTCGAAGAACGCGCCGGACGCAAGGAGTTCGTGATGATGGATACCGACGGTCCGGGAGCCATTGTGCGGATCTGGTCCGCCAATCCGCAGGGCACGCTGCGCGTTTACCTTGACGGCGCGGCGCAACCCGTGCTCGAAGCACCGATGTCGGAATTGTTGGGGGGCAAATATCCGGGTTTGCCGCAGCCCATCGCCGGCGAATACAGCAAGGGCTGGAACCTCTATTTTCCAATTCCTTACGCGCGGCACTGCAAGGTGACCAGCGACAAGGGCAATTTCTATTATCACGTGAACTACCGGACCTACCCGGCCGGCACTCCAGGTCGCGACCTTTCGTGCCGAACAAATCACCGAATTGGCCAATCGGATCAAACAGGTCGGAGCCATATTGGCCGAGCCACGCAGCTTGGCGCGGACGCTGGGTGGTGAAGTGGAACCGTTCGAGGTGCAATTGCCGCCTGGTGAAACTGTACGCCAGGAATTTTGGGGACCGAAAGCGTTCACCCGATCGATGGTGCGTTTGTCCGCCAATGACCCCGTGGCCGCGCTGCGCGGGATCATTGTGAAGATCACCTTTGACGGCGAGCGTTGCCTCGAGGCGCCGTTGGGTGATGTCTTTGGCAGTGCGCCTGGAATCAATCCGTATGCAACGTTGCCGCTGGGAATGACCAAGGACGGCGAGATGTATTGTCACTGGTTCATGCCCTTCAAAGACTCGGCGGTCATCGAACTGGTGAACCACAGCCGCGAAAGCGCCTGGCTCACCGGCGAACTGGCGATCAAAGATTATCGCTGGACGGAGTCCTCGATGCATTTCCACGCCAAGTGGCGGGCGCAGTTTGATGTGCCTACGCGGCCGATGATCGATTGGAATTACCTCACGGCGAAGGGCCAGGGGGTATTCGCGGGCGTAGCCTTCGCGATTGATAATCCCGTGAAGGCTTGGTGGGGTGAGGGCGACGAAAAAATCTACGTGGACGGCGAAACGTTTCCCAGCCACTTCGGTACGGGCACGGAAGATTATTACGGTTATGCCTGGTGCTGGCCGGTGCCGTTTATGCACGCCTACCATGCGCAACCGCGTTGCGACGGACCGGGAAATTACGGCCGCACCAGTGTGAACCGGTTCCACATTCTTGACCGCATTCCGTTCACCAAGGATTTCAAGTTCGACATGGAACTGTGGCATTGGGATGCCAAGTGCAAGGTGAATATGGCTGTGACGGCGTACTGGTATGCCCGTCCCGGCGGGACCGATGCCTTCAAGCCGATTCGCGCGGAAGACGCCGTGGTGCGGCCAATGCCCGAATGGGTGGTGCCGCACGTGGCGGGTGCGCTGGAGGGCGAAAAACTGCGGATCGTCCGCGTGACGCGGCACCGCCGAACCGCAGGATTGGGACGGCGTCAGCGCCGGACGGCATTTGTGGTGGCATGCCGGCATGAAGCCCGGCGACACGCTGGCGGTAGCCTTTACCGCGCCGAAAGCCGGTCGTTACCGGGTGTTAGGTCGATTCTTGCAGGCGCGCGATTACGGCATTCATCAACTCGCGATCAATGGCAAGAACACCGGTGCGCCGATGGATTTCTACAATCCCGAGGTGCGGCCGACGAAGGAAATTGACTTGGGCGTTTACGATTTGAAAGCCGGCGAAAACGAATTCTCCGCTACGGTCGTTGGCGCGAACGAGCAGGCGATCAAGAGCTACATGCTGGGCTTGGATTACCTGCTGCTGAAGCCGGAATAAGGGACGGTTGCAAAATGGTTAAGGGCGGCTCGCCGAGTCCAGGTAGGACAGGCGTCCCGCTTGTCCCGAAAGCACGAACCGGTTAAATTTTATCACAACTCGTCGGGTGAAAAGTGGAGCGTCTGAGGTGGTCCGGCTGGGCGAGGCTCGACAGCCGAGACGGCTGTCCTACGTAAGCGTATTCCGCCACTTCGCCATGGGTAATCCGGTTTCCGCTTCGATGGCCAGCAGGCGGTTGTATTTGCTCAAGCGTTCGGATTGGGTGATGGAACCGATCTTGATTTGATCGCCCGCCCAACCGACCGCCAAGTCGGCCAGCCAATTGTCTTCCGTTTCGCCGCTACGCGCACTGATGGTCACCTGCCAACCGGCCGAACGCGCGCGTTGACTGGCTTCGAGCGCTTCGGTGAGCGTGCCGATTTGGTTCACCTTGAGCAACAGGGCCGAGGCGGCGTGGGTGTCGATGGCGCGACGTATACGGCGAGGATTGGTGCAAAGAAAATCGTCACCCAACACGAGCACCTCTTTTGGCAGTTGTCGGCTCAACTCGGGCCAGTGGTCCCAATCGTCCTCTGCCAATCCGTCTTCAACACTTACCATGGGATACTCCGCACACCAGCGTTTCAATTGGCGGATCATGCCCTGACTATCCAGCGGCGTTTCACCGAGATGGTAAAGTCCATCGCGGAAGAAATGACTCGAGGCCAGGTCCACGGCCAGCGCGACGTCCCGGCCGGGCTTGAACCCGGCGGCTGTGATGGCGGCCACGGCATCTTCAAGCATGGCTTCCGCATTCGGAAACGGCGGTGCCTGACCGCCTTCATCAGCGCGCAGCAGGCGCATCCCATATTTCTTGCGGCAGAGATCTGCAGCCGAGTAGTAAACGGCAAAAGTCGTGGCCAGCGCTTCGTCCATGGTGCGGGCGGCAACCGGCACCACGAGCAAATCCTGGATTGGCACTTGCACGCCGGCGTGTTTGCCCCCGCTGAATAAGTTGATGGTAGGGCAGGGGAGTGATCGGAGTGGTTGTCCAGCTTCATTCGCAAAATGCAGATATAATGGTATTCCACACTGGGCCGCCGCCGCCCGTGCAAACGCCAGTGAAACGGACAACAAGGCATTGGCGCCTAATCGGGACTTGTTCGGCGTGCCGTCCAGTTCGAGCATTGCCTGATCGAGCTGGGCTTGGTTTGTGAATGTCCGATCAGCCAGACTTTGGTTGAGCGTTTCGTTCACATTGGCCACCGCGCGGCGGCAGCCCAACCCGCGATAACGTTGTGGGTCACCATCGCGCAGTTCCAAAGCCTCGGCGCTACCGGTCGAAGCTCCCGAGGGCACCGAGGCAGTGCCGACGGCACCGCTGCGCAAACGGCAGGTGGCCTGGACAGTGGGGCGGCCCCGGCTGTCCAGGATTTCGAGCGCGCTGAGTTTATCGATGGTCAACATGAGCAGAGACTATCCGTTAGAGCGGAGTTTGAAAATCTGGAACCTTGCAGCCACTGACGGGAAGGTGGACCATTCGGCCACTTGGCGCCGGCCAATCCGCCTCCTCACATCGGCTGCTGCCTTTTTAAAATTACTCTCAACCTCCGTCTTAAAACTCCAGTCACCTCGTAGCAGCCGACGTAAGGAGGCTCTAATTCTCGAAACACCAACCTATTCACGATTAGCATGAGCCTCCTCACGTTGGCTGCTACCAATTTCCCAATAGGCTGTTAGTCCAGCCAACGAAGGAACATATCCCCCAGCCGTGGCGGCGGTTCGTTCAGCAAGGCACGCACCCGGCGTCGCTGTTGGTTGCGTTCGGCGGCGGTGAAATATTCCAGGGGCGACCGGCCATCCACGCGCGCCAGCAGGCAGGCCAGCGTATGCCGGACGGCACGCGCTTCCATCTCGGGTTGGCGTCCGATGGCACCCGCGGCTTTTTGATAGGCCTCCCAATAGCAACGGGCGGCCTCCATGAGCGGTTGGCGATGCGCCGGTAAATGAAACGCTTTGCTCAGCAAATGGGTGAGCGAAAAACCCAGGTCAAACGCCGGATCGCCCCAATGGATGACCTCGTGATCGAGCAGGACCAGCCGGCCCTGAAACACCAGGATGTTTTTGGGACTGTAATCGCCATGCACGAGCGCGAGCCGCGTAGCCAGCGTTTCCTCGATCAACCGGCCAAAGAAATCGGCGGTGTCCGGATTGCGCGCGGCGGTGAAACGGTAGTACGGCTCCAACCGTAACATCTCGAAAAACGTGCGGTCGCCGAACACCGCGCTGAGTTCCTGAGCTCGATTCATGGACTGCCGGTGAATGGTACCCAGCAACCGACCGAATTGTTCCACCTGCCCGCGTTCGACGGTGCCCGCCAGCAGTTGGGTTTTCCAATTGGCATGCGGTTGGGGCACGGCCTGCATGGCCAGCAGGTATTGGGGACGATCTTCGAACAGCAACGGGGTAATGGTTCCCGGCGGCGCCAATCGGTTCAACCAATCGAGCCCCAGGGCCTCCCGATGAATGCGCGACGGATCGCAATACCAATCCTCTTTCACGCGCAGTTTGGACAGCGCCTGCTTCAGCACTATCCCGACCCCGTGACCGCGCTCGACCAGCACCGTGCGATTGGAGACGCCGCCTTTCAGGATGGTCATGCGCGGCGTTTCCGTCCCTCCGACGCGCCCCGTGTTCCGCAAGTACATCAGCAAGGCTTCCGGTTGTTCGATGTCCAAGTCCACGGGGCGAGTGAAGAGCAGATTTCGTGCAAAGGCGAGACTTTCGCGGCTCTGCATGGAGGGCGCCGCGCATTAGGGCCGCGAGCGTGAGGGAATGGTGGATATGCGCGGGAGCGAATTATCCCGCAAGCGTCGTCAGTGGGTTTGCTTTCCCAGTTCACCGCTGTTCCGCGACCGAATGTTGAAGCCGCTGGAGGCACTCCGCAATTTGCCGGCGTGCCGTAAGCAGCGTTTGCGGTTCGGCGGTGTAGGCCAGGTCTTCACGACAAACGTCATCATTGATTGCCAGCAATCGCTCGGCCGCGGCCACATCTTCCCCCTTGGCCTTCGCTTGCGTCGCGGCGTCGCGCAGCCGGGCGAGCATTTCGTAATCCTCGATGCCATCGCGCAGATTCTCCAGCCGGATCGAGGACCACACGGTGCCCTGCGGGCCGGGATAGACGAGGTAACCATCGCCGTTGTAATTGCCAAAGGTGTTGGCCTGCCAGCCGGTTTCGATTTTGGTCAGGAAGGGTTGCTCCCCAAGTTGTTTCAAGTTCTTGCCCCAAGAGTTGGCCGACCAATATTCGAATCCGCTCACGCCCAGTTTCCAGCTCAGCCAGCCGATGATGCGCGCGTCCATGGCCGGATAATCCACGAACAAATTCGGATGCGACGATGGATAGCAGCAGACCGCCCAAATCACGTCGTCGCCCGCCCGCTGGCGTTGGAGGACACCGCTGCGGTGGAATTGTCCAATGTACACGTCCCAAAGGTCCGCGAAACCCGCCAGCGCCGCCACACCTTTGGGTTCATTGAGACATTGCATCACCGCCACGTCCGGCACCGCGGACTTTACCATTAGATAATTGGTCTGGCACGCCGGCCATTGACTGGCCGGGGCTTCATCAATGTTGTACACGTGTCCGAGCTTCAGCCAATCACGATCACGCAGGTGGGCGGTGTATGCAGTCAGGAATTTCGAAAATCGCGCGGCGTAATCGGCGGGGTACAGACTTGGGGAATCCGAACTTCCCCAGCTTCGGAAAGCGGGCGATGGTAAAAATGTTCATGCCGCGCGCCAGACAATACTCCGCTACTTGGTCGGCGGCGGCGAAATCCCACTGGCCGTTTTGAAAGAGAACCGGCTTTTGCGGCGCGTCCCAACTCCAGCCCAACATGACGTAAGCCGGACTGAGCCGGTTGGCTAATAAGCGGTCGATAAACGCGTTCGACCGCCCACCATCAACCACCATCGCGCGGAACTTGCCGGGTGTGGGCAACGTGAAATCCCAAACCGTCACCGCGATGTCCACGGTAGTCGCCGGAGTACCGTCTGCCTTCAAAGTGAGTGTGCCCCGGTATTCGCCCGGCGGCGCGTTGGTCGGCGCATGCACCGTTACCCAGAGCGGTTGCACCCGGCCCGCTGGAACGTCCACTTGCGGCAGTTGCAAGAGTGGATCGGGCCAAAGCCCAACGTAGGCCGCGCTGTATTTGTCCGGGCTGACGGTATTGACGTAGCCAACCTGGCGCACGGTGACATTGGTGTTGGCGATGACATCGCCAGCGGAGCGTAGATCGGAAACTTTCGCCGTCAGACCGCGCAAATCACGGTTCACGTTGGCGATGACGAGTTGGGCGCCTTCGTATTCGTTGCGGGCCAGTTCCAATCGCAGCGATTGCCCGAATGCGCCGGCATACGGAACATCCCGACGGATTTTTTCCAGAGTGGTCGCAATTCCGATTTGATACGCCACGTCGTCACGCGTCAGACGGAATTCCCCGTCCGCTTCCATCCAGTCACTCGTGGCGCCCTGCCCATCGCGCGCTCGCAAGCGCAGTCGATAGCCTCCGCCAACTGACAAGCTGGTCGTGTTCCAGCGATATTCGGTTCCGGTCACGCCTCGAGCCACCGGCGTCCAGGCACCGGTGGCGGATTTCACTTCGAGATCGAACACCACGGCATCGCCGTTCGGATCGGCGGGATTCAGCGTCCGCCAACGCAAAACATGTTCCCGTCCGATGGTCGTATCGCGAAAGCGCCCTCCCATACCGGCGCGTAGGGCGGCAAATTCCCAGCGAAACAGTAAGTGATTTCCAATCGCGGACGATCGCCGACGTTGCCGAAGTCTGCACGCGCGGAACTTGATTCCGTAGTTACCCTTGTCGCCGCGCGACGAATCGCGCTCCGCCACGCGCAGGACCAGACCCTGGTTCGTGGCGGGATTTTGCAGCCAGGACTGCACGGTTTCCGGACGCAGTTTCCAGGTGATCCATGACGGGCGCGGCGTCTTCTCGCCTTCCTTAAACCGGTCGCCGTAAATGACCGCCGTGGATTCAGATTCGGGAGCGATGTGATCGAGCGTGCCATCCAACGACCGGTTCAGGGCAACGTGATAAACATTCACTGACCACCACTCGTCGTAATAGCGCAAGGAGAGGGTTGCGGAAGTGATCTTCACGCCGTTGCCCGGAATGACCTGTTCCAGGTCGGCAAACCGAATGAAATGGCGATAGTCCGGACTGGGATATTTCGGATTGGTGGATTTCCGATCATCCATCAACTTGAGACGGCCTTCCGTGCCATCATCCAATGCGCCGGAATAACCGTTCAGTCCGTTCTGAAAAATGACCGTGGCCTGCCCGGCTTTGGCGGGTGGCAACAGGACCGCGAGCATTGCTACCGCCATCACGCCGAGGACAAACGATATCCGGGCAGCGCGCCTCGTGGCGGGCAGCCAGCAGAAATGCCGGTGAGCAAAACTGGTTCTACGTCGTTCCCTCGAAGCTTGAAGTAAAGATTGTTCGTTTTGCATGGAGGTGTGTTAATCCTATTCACTGAATCTGTCCAACCGAGAGTCTGCTTCACCGGTGGCTTTGGCACCTTTGTCCAATTGCTCGGGGGTGCCCCATTTCCAGTAGATCACCAACGTGGCAATCTTACCCTGACGGACGTGGCCCCCCACGCGCAGGGTCGGCTCGGCCGGCGGTTGCCCAGTTCACGAAAAGTTAGCACCTAGCCCCCTTGCGAGGCCGCAGGCTTAGCGAATACCTAAACACCGTGAGGCTGGTCGGCCAAACAGAACATACCGGATGTCGGTCAGTGTGCCGCTGCCCGGAATGGAATTCAGTCCATAACCAAACGCAGTGAACAGATTGCCGGGATTCGTTTGGATAACCGGCGTCTGCCGGAGCGTCACGTAGTCGCCATAACAGGTGGTTCCAACGTTACTGGCGATTGTTAAATACCCTACAAAATCCCCCCAGAAACCAACCACGTGATTTCCATAATTGCCGTTGGGCGTTTTAAGAATACGCCGAATTGGACGAAAGTTCCCGTGATGATTGATCGGCGTGTCGATGATGGCGGCTGTTCCCCTGGCTCAGCTTTGGCCGCCAGCGAAAGTATTGCCCGTACGCGCAGATTCTGACATGACGAACTCGGGCCATCGCTGGGCGGGTCCATTTTTTTGGTCATTCCAGCGGTAGTGGTTTTCTTTATCATGTTCCATTAAATGGACCGCTGATCGGCAACCAGTCTTTATCAAACAGCGCAATTTCTCACTCGCACTCATCCTATGATCTGTGAGGGTCGTCCACTCGCAAATTGTTCATGGTTAACCAGTTTTGCCATTGGGCGAAGTCGGAGGTGACGCCGGGTGATCATTGAATCCGCGAATCCCAAATCCATCCTCATTGAATAACGCAGAAGCAAATGGAATCCAATGGTTCACGAACTGAACCAACAAAGTCCTTGCTCCGGGCCTGCGCCTGCGGGTAATAGTATGGAACATGCTCCCCTTCGTGTGAAGTGGCTGGGCAGCTAGTTGTAACGATGTTGAAGTATTGGAATTATCAAACTGGCGGGCTCCTGCTGGCGGCGGCAACGCTGCTCGTGGGCAGTTCGTCGTTCGGCAAGGATCTCGAACCGGAAGATCTGTATGCGCAACTGCTCCCGTCGGTGGTTACCTTGAAGGTCCGGAACGGCCAGGGAGAACATTTCACCGGCGCGGGCTTTTTGGCGTTGGCCCAGGACACCGCCGTTACCGCCTGGCACGTCGTGAGCGACGCGGTCTGCGTGACCGCCCAGTTTGCCAATGGCGATGAACGCGAAGTCCTCGGCGTGGTGGACAAAAGCACACTGCACGACCTGGCGTTGCTCAAATTGAGCAGCCGCGACCACCCGCTCACTCGCCTGGCCCAAACCGCCCCGCGCATTGGGGCCCGGGTGTACGTCATTGGCGCTCCGAAAGGCTTCAGTTTCAGTATTGCCGACGGCCTGGTCAGCCAAATCCAAACCGTGGACGGCTTCCCTCAATACCAGGTGTCGTGCCCCTTCTCCACCGGCAATAGCGGCGGTCCCCTCGTCAACGAGCAAGGCGAGGTCATTGGCGTTGCTTCCTGGAGCAAACTTGGCGCGCAAAATCTCAATTTTGCCGTCCCGGTTGAACTCATCGCGAAGTTGAATCCCCTTCATGAGGTGGTTCCCTGGGCCCAAGTGACCCTCCGGGAATCCCCGCCGAACGAACCGCAATTGCCTCCCGCCCTGGACGGCCTGGCCATCACCAGCGCCGCCGACAACTTGGCCGCCCAACCGGAGTTGAAGGCGTTACAGAAAGTGCTCAAAGCCGCCGGGGGTAAACCCATCACCCTTGTGGTGCGGCAGGATCAAATGGAGCAAACGTTCCACTTCATCATGCCGCGATAGTCACCCGTCGCCGCGGTCGTCGTCCCAGGAATCGCTGCCGTTCACCGTGGCTGGTGTTGGCTTGGGCTGGTCATTGCAACCGGGCCGTTGGGTTCAACTACGAACCGACACAGCCGTGAAAACCCTCCATTCTCCCACCCGCAGGCCAAAATTGTCCAGTGACAGTCATCAGTATCAGTAAATCCATCCCCTGCCTCCAGCCCTCCGGCATCTGGCATTAAGAATCCGGCATCCCGTTTCCCCTCATTCTCAGCCATCCTTGCCAACCAGTTTCGGCAGGTCTGCAAATTGCAACTCTCGTGAAAGCGCCTTCTGCATTCTGCAAGTGGCGTTCGGTCGAGCCGCGCCGCGACAATTCGCCGGAAGCTGCTATTTTTCAATTGCTTATCAAGCGTTTCATATCGTTGGCATTTGGGAAGCTCATTGTGGGTTTAGAATGAATGACGGTCTTCGGTCGCATTCGACGAAGCGAAGGCCAGTGAAAATGAATGACAACTGACACGACAGAAAGGATTCACATGACGAAGCAAAACAGAACACTGGTGACCGCGCTAAGCGCCCTGACGTTGTGCGCGGGCACATGGGTTTACGGGGCGACGAGTGACACCTCGCAATCCCCGATGAAGAATCAGGAACAACAAAGCCAAGGGCAAGAAAACCAAAATCGCCTGGCGGGCTCAATCAGCAGCCAACCGGTGCAATGCACGCGGGCCAGTGAATTGATTGGCCAGAATGTCTATGGCAGTGCCGGCAAGAAACTGGGGGACGTGGAAGATCTGGCCATTGACACGCAACACCATCGCGTGGCTGCCGTAATCGTCGGCCGCGGGGGGATTTTAGGAATCGGCGAAAAACTGTGCGCCGTACCCCCGGAATCGCTCAACCATGTGACGCGTCCGGAGACAATCCCGGCCGCGCCGCGCAATTCCAATGAAACCCCACCGACGGAAATGCAATCGCGACTCACGTTGAACATGACTCAGACCCAGCTCCAACAGGCACCGGCTTTTGCCTGGAACAATGGCGATTACGGCAAGGAACTGGCGGCTGATTACCGTCTTTTCAACCAGACTGCTTACTGGCAGCAAACCGACACGTCACGCCAATACGTGCGAAATCCCGAAACGGAGAACACCCCGACTCCCGCCCAACCAAAGCAGGAATACGGCGAAAGGGGCAGTGGACACCAAGCTGGCGCAATGATGTCGCATGAGCTTCGGTTGAGCAAAGCCAGCGGCTTGATGGGCAAAGCCGTCCACGACAGCCAAGGGGAGAAAGTGGGCGACCTTAAAGACTTCGCAGTCGATCTGCGTTCGGGACGAATTGTCCTGGCCGTAATCGGCAGTGGCGGAGTGGTTGGGATAGGTGAAACGTTGCACGCCGTCCCGCCAAGCCAGATCCAATGGATTGCCAAGGACCAACCGCTGCAATTGAACGTTTCGAAGGCGAAGTTCGATGGTTCACCGCAATTCAAGACGGACGATTGGGCGCAATTGAACAATCGCCAGTGGACGCAGCAAGTGTACAGCTACTACAACCAGACTCCCTTCTGGAACTCGTCCGCACGCCAACCGGTGCGGCATCACGACTTGAATGACCAAAACCTCAATCAGCAGCAGAATTTGATTCCGGACAATAACAATCAACAAAAGTGAGGTCACGGCAAGGCAACGAGTCCTTTCGTCTTGCGAACGGACTTGAACCTTGCCCCCGCGCCGACCCAGGGTACCCTTTACCCTCCGTTGGCTTTGGGGAAACTGGGCAGGCTGGCGTCCCCTTTGGGACGCCGGCCTCTTTTTGGCACCGTCGTCACTGGTCCGGTCCTGGAAGGCTCCCGTTCAAAAATGATTCGAGCCGAATTCAGGCGCCCGGACCGAGCCTTGAAAGTTGTCCGCCTCACCCCATCATAGCGTCCACGTTTTCCAGTGGCGTGCGCGCCGGGATGTCACAGCCGGAGGAGAGGACGAAGTTCCGGTACGCCGCGGTGTCGGTTCGTAGCTTTTCCGCGGTGGTGCGTATTTCCGCTGGCGTGGATTGGAGCAACACCCGCGTCGGATCAAGGTTGCCACAGACGATGACGTCCGGTCCTGCTTTGGCCAGTGCGGCGACGACGTCCATCGGCGGACCGAAGTGCATTACTTTCGCGCCGGTTTCGAGGATGCACGGCAGATGCACCAGCTTGGCTGCACAATTGTGATAGACGAGATTGAACTGCGCATCGTCCACGGCGGTGACGATCTGCCGAATGTAGGTGGAAGAATAGGCGGCCAGGGAACGGGGCGAGAGCAGACCCGCGGTCGGTTCGGCCATGATGACGCCATCAGCACCCGCCGCTTTGAAGGCTTGCGCGTAGGCCGTCAGGAATCGCGTGGTTTTGTCGAGCAGGAGATGCATCAGATCCGGATCTTCCATGGTCAGTTCCAGCGATTCACTGACGCCATACAAACGTCCCGCCAACGAAAAGGGGCCAATCATGCCGGCGAGCACGAAGGGCTGCTCCGGCAGCGTTTTCAAACGGCGCACGGTTTCCAGATACACTGTCCCGCGTCCGGCGGCGGGATCGGGAATCGGCAACTTTTGCGTGGCTTCGAGAGTCGTTACCAATCGCCCCACCACGGTCGGCGGATCGTCATCATTCATCATCAACTCGCAGCCAAACGTTTCCGCTTCGACGCTGAGATCCATGCAGGTCTGGACGACTGGCAACCGGTAGCGTTGGTGCAGCGCGGCCTGGGCTTCGTATTGCGCTGTGGCATCAGTCACCAAGTCCCGCACCCGCACACCAGTAAGCATTGCGCCGGGATAAGTGAGCACAGGCAAGGTCAGCCGTTCCGACCGTTGGATGATGTAATCGGTGAATTGACTCATGCAAGATCGGACAAGCTCATAAGGCCAGTGGCGCGCGAGGGCAAGCCTGGAAATTTCAGTTGCTGCCCGCCACGTCGGCTTGCTGGCTTGCCGCAGCAGATTCCCAAGCGCACGGCCACTCCAGCCAACCGCCAGCCTATCGATTGAAAGTACGCGAGGTGAAGATGGCTTGGCAATTCCAATCGACCAATAAAGGTTCGTAGCGGCTTAGCCGTATCAATTCAGTAGCTGGTGCTGCGATGAGGCAGTTCGGCGTGGTAGGACAGGCGTCTCGCCTGTCTCGAATAGCCCAAGGCATCCTCACCGTTTGATGACATAGAAATACTCGCGGCGCCGTGATACAAGTTGTTGGTTTGCACTCGTTCGGGACAGGCGGGACGCCTGTCCTACTGAATAGTCACGGCTTAGGGTGTCAGGATTTCCAAATCTGGCGCGGCGTGGGCGAAGTGTGAGGGATTGCGCGTGACGACCCAACGAGCGCCTTTGCGGCGCGCAAACGTCGCATGGAGTGAGTCGTAAATACCGCCTCCCATTACTCCGCGGCGCGGTGTTTCACTAATCGCCTGTTCGTAATCCGCCAGCGGCAAAGGTTCGACCAGCAGACTGGCCTGGAGGCTCAGCGTCAATTCGACAGCGGTCGCCACTGGCACTATGTAGAAGCCGGTGAGCGTGGCGAAGATTTCCGCCAATGCGTGGGCGTTCGTGAAAGGTGCTTCGGACTCTTCCAGCGTTTCGCGGCAAGCGGCGTGCTCGGGATGCTTCGCCAGCAATGCTCCCACCAGAACGCCCGTGTCGAGAAATGTCATCGTTCGTAGTGTCGCGCTGCTTCGGTTGCGTCTGCCAACGGTGTGCTGGGCACGTCCCCCGTCCACACTTTCAATTTGCCGCGTTTGACAACCTTACCCTGCGTCGCGGGTTCCATCTCCAGCACGATCCGGCCCGGCGTCGCCGAGGCTTTGAGTTTTTGACCGCGCAGAACGCCGGCAGCCCGTCGCAATTCGCGGGGAAGAACGATCCGATTCGAGGCGTCAAGTTGTACAATCGTTGTCACGCCAAGAATTTGGCGTGGTTGTGGCACGGTTTCAAACCTGAATCGATCCAAAACTCAGCGCATCTCACAGTTGCCAAGCCGAGATTTTCAGGTAAAAACTCCGGCCATGTTAGCTCGCAAATCATTCATCAATTCTGGGAAGCATCTCCTGGCCTTGGCCGCCCTGGCCCTAATGGGTTCGCTCGCTGCCAACTCATTAACCGCCGCGTGGCATCCGGCCCAAGGACCGCTGATGACCCGTTGGGCCAAGGACGTTTCTCCGCAAAAGGCGCATCCGGAATATCCCCGCCCCCAAATGGAGCGCCAACAATGGATGAACTTGAACGGCCTGTGGGAATACGCCATCACGCCCAAGGACGCGCCCAAGCCCACGAAATGGGATGGCGAAATTTTGGTGCCCTTCCCGGTCGAATCCGCGCTGTCGGGCGTGATGAAGATGGTCGGCCCCGACCAGATGCTTTGGTACCACCGCACCTTCAAATTGCCGGCTGACTGGAAAGAAAAGCACGTGCTGCTGCACTTCGGCGCGGTGGATTGGGAAAGCCGCGTCTGGGTCAACGGCTGGGAATACGGCCCGCACCGCGGCGGCTACGATGGCTTCAGCTACGACATCACCGACGTGCTCAAACCGGAACTGCCGCAGGAAATTCTGGTGGCCGTTTGGGATCCCACCGACGCGGGCACGCAGCCGCGCGGCAAACAGGTGCGCAATCCCCACGGCATCTGGTACACCCCCACCAGCGGCATCTGGCAGACCGTGTGGCTGGAACCGGTCAACGCCAGTTACATCGAAAGTCTCAAGCTCGTGCCGGACATTGACAACGGCCGGATTAACGTGTCCGTGAAAACCCGCGGTGAAATGGTCGGCGCCACGGTCGAAACCACCGCCACCATTGGCAAAGATGAAGTGGGCAAAGTAGTCGGTGCTCCGGATGAACTGCACAAAGTGCCCGTGCCCGACGCCAAGTTGTGGTCGCCCGATTCGCCCTTCCTTTACGACTTGAAGGTCATCCTGCGCGTCAACGGCAAGGTCACTGATGAGGTCACCAGTTACTTCGGCATGCGCAAAAATTCCCTTTGCAAAGACGACTGACGGCACGTTGCATCTTTGCCTGAACAACCAGCCGCTCTTCCAATTTGGTCCGCTCGACCAGGGCTTCTGGCCCGACGGCCTCTACACCGCGCCGACGGATGAAGCCCTTCGCTACGACATCGAAGTGACCAAGCAACTCGGTTTCAACCTGGCCCGCAAACACGTGAAGGTCGAGCCCGCCCGCTGGTACTACTGGTGCGATAAACTTGGCTTGCTGGTTTGGCAGGACATGCCCAGTGGGGACCGTTCCATTCGCCGGAATCAACGCGATCTTCAGCGTTCTCCAGAATCCGCGGCGCAATATGAAGCCGAACTCAAGGCCATGGTTGAAGGGCGGTTCAACCATCCCTGCATCGTAATGTGGGTGCCGTTCAACGAAGGCTGGGGCCAGTTCGACACCGCCCGGATCGTGGACCTCATCAAGCAATGGGATCCGACGCGATTGGTCGATGATGCCTCCGGCTGGACGGATCGCGGGGTGGGCGACGTGATGGATATTCATCGCTATCCGGGGCCGGCGGCGCCGTCAATCGAAGCGAATCGCGCCGGCGTGCTGGGCGAATTCGGTGGCTTGGGTCTGCCGGTCAAAGGTCACACCTGGCAGGACGAAAAGAACTGGGGCTATCGCAGTTTCCAGAACGCAGACCAACTCACCGAGGCCTATCTGGGGCTCATTGAAAAGCTGCATCCCTTGACCGGGCGCCCGGGACTGGCGGCGGCCGTTTACACGCAGACCACCGACGTGGAAATCGAGGTCAATGGCTTGATGACGTATGACCGCGCCCAGATCAAAATGAATGCCGACGCCGTCGCGGCGGCCAACCAGAAAGTCTATGTCCCGCCGCAACCGCGTCGCGCCGAAGGCAACAAACTGGTACCGCCGGCCACGCCGCTGGTGGCTTGTGATCCGTATTTCAGCATCTGGTCGCAAGCGGACAAATTAACCGACGTGGACACCACGCATTGGACCGGCAAGCCGCAGCGGTTGTCCAGCTTGGTGCGGATCGATGGCCAGGCCTATCGCGTCATGGGTGCCGAACCGCGCCGCGTGCCGGCGCTCGACGCAAACCAGTCTGACCGTGCTGCCGACGCGCACGATCTACAACGTTCGAAGGCGCGGGCGTGGCGCTGACGCTGACGTTCATGACGGCGGCGCTGCCCGAGAACATCGACCTGCTGTCGCGACCGGTCACGTATCTCACTTATGATTTCAAGGCGACTGACGGCAAGACCCACGACGTGCAAATCTATTTCGGCGCTTCGGGGGAACTGGCCGTCAACACTCCCGACCAGCCGGTAACCTGGTCCAGCGAAAAAGTCGGCGACCTGACGGCGTTGAAGGTTGGTTCGACCACCCAGCAGATTCTCGGCAAGAAAGGCGACGATCTCCGCATCGACTGGGGCTATCTCTACGTGGCGGCGCCATCCGGCGAAGTGGCTTCCCAGGTCTTCGCCGGGCCGGCTGTAACCCAAAGTGGTTTCGTGGAAAACGGCATGCGAGCGGTGCGGGTGCTCAGCTTCGAAGCGCCGGAGACGGGCGGGGATCTCTGCACGGCGATGGCAACGCGCAGCTTCCAAGTCGGCGAAGAAGCCACATCCCGCTGGCTCATGCTTGCCTACGACGATCTCTATTCGATCCAATACATGAAGCAGAACCTGCGGCCCTACTGGCGGCGCAACGGCTGGGAGGCGGCCGATCTGCTCAAGGCCTCGGCGAAGGATTACGAGTCGCTCAAGCAGCGTTGTGCCGCGTTCGACGACGAACTGATGGCCGACCTCACCCGCGACGGCGGCGAGAAATACGCCAAGATTGCCGCGCTGGCGTACCGCCAGTGTTTCGCCGCCGGCAAGTTCGTGGCGGACGCGAACGGCCAGCCGCTCCAGTTCTGCAAGGAGAACCATTCCAACGGCTGCATCGGCACGTCGGACGTGTTCTACCCGATGTCCCCGCAGTTCCTGCTGTTCGGCCCGTCGCTGGCCAAGTCGTTCCTCGTGCCGTTCATGAATTACGCGGCCAGCGACGCTGGACGTTTCCCTTCGCGCCGCACGACCTCGGCACTTACCCGAAGGCCAACGGCCAGGTCTATGGCGGCGGCGAACGCGGCGAGGACAACCAGATGCCCGTCGAGGAAAGCGGCAACCTGCTGATCCTGATGGCGGCCATCGCGCAGATGGAAGGCAACGCCGACTTCGCCGGGCTTTATTGGCCGCAGCTGGAGAAGTGGGCGGAGTATCTCAAGGACAAGGGATTTGATCCGGAAAACCAGCTTTGCACCGACGACTTCGCCGGGCACCTCGCGCACAACGTCAACCTGTCGCGCCAAGGCGATTTGCGGCCTGGGCTGCGTTTGCGCAAACTGTGCGACCTGCGCGGCGACCAGGCCCAGGCCGACGAGTATTCGAAGCTCGCCAAAGAGTTTGCCGCAGCGATGGATCGAAGGAGGCCGACGACGGCGATCATTTCCGGCTGGCCTTCGACAGGCCCGGCACCTGGAGCCAGAAATACAACCTGGTCTGGGACCGCATCCTCGGCCTGGACCTGTTTCCCGCGAAGCCGTCAAGCGAAAGGAGATGGACTATCTACCAGAAGGTCGCAGAACCACTACGGCCTGCCGCTCGACAATCGACGGACCTACACCAAGCTCGACTGGGTGCTCTGGACCGCCACGCTCACGCAGAACCGCGACGACTTCGAATGCGCTGGTGGATCCGGTCTTTCGGTTCCTCAACGAGACGCCCGACCGTTCGCCGATGACCGACTGGTATTTCACCACCGACGCCCGCAAACGTCGGCTTCACCGCGCGGCCGGTGGTGGGCGGCGTGTTCCTGCAGATGCTCTACGACGATGCGACTTGGAAGAAATACGCCAGCCGCGACAAGACCAAGGCCTCCGGTTGGGCGCCGATGCCCAAGCCGCCGAAAATTGTGACGGTGGTTCCCACCGCGCAGCAGGAGGCGGTTACGTGGCGTTACACCACCACCAAGCCTGGCGATAATTGGTTTCAACCGGGCTTCGACGACTCCTCCTGGAAACAAGGACCGGCGGGCTTCGGCACCCGCGGCACGCCGGGCGCCGTCGTGCGCACCGTGTGGAACACCCCGGACATCTGGCTCCGCCGCGAACTGACTTTGCCCGAAGGCAAAACTGACGATCTCCAATTGCTGGCCCACCACGACGAAGACATGACGGTGTATCTCAATGGTGTGCTCGCCGCGAGCGCCGGCGGTTACACCTCCGGTTATGATCCGTTTCCGATGAGCGCCGCTGCGTTGGCCGCGCTCAAGCCTGGCAAGAACGTCATCGCCATCCATTGCCACCAGACGACGGGCGGGCAGTACATCGACGTTGGGTTGGCCAAGGTCATCGAAGTGGACGAGTAGGCGGGTGGCGCAATAGCGCGCATCACTTGGTACGCCTGGCGGAATCGACCGGGGTCTTCAGACTTCCGCCAGGTTTTGGAGTGCGGCAGTCCTCTGCCGCTTTCGAACGAAAGGTACCTCCCCAAGCCAGTCACCGCGTCCGCCTACCTTGTCCCGCGCTCCCTTGCGTGCGAAAGCGCCGGCAAGCCGGACGCACTCCAAACGCTGGCGCGACGATGTGGCGGACCTTGTCGAACGTCGCGCCAGCGTTTGGAGTGCGTGGAGCTTGCTCCCGCTTTCGTAGGAAGCAAGACGTGTAAATCGCCGACGAGGTCCAACGTTCACCAACCCCATGAAGAATGTATTTCTGCCATTCGACAGCGGCATGGAACCGACTCACGTGCGAGTTCAGCCAGCTAAATGGGCCTCAGCTTGATCTGGAGCTCTTGCTCAAGCGCCTTGAAATCGCCTTCCTTGTCGAACGAAAACACCAGTCTGAAGTTTTCGTTCATGTCCGCCACGGCATCGAGCCAGCACTTCTTCCCGCGCCCAATCTCAAACTCCAACAACGCCTGGGCGACCTCGTCGTATCCCGCTTACGCCCCGGCCATTATCCAGCGCCACGGCAGCGCCAGGAGTTCCCTTTCCGGCGACCGGGCTTGGCCGGTGGGGAACACCACGCTGTGCCTGAGCATTGATTTCTTCTTGAGCGAATCGCGAAAAGCGCGCAGGCCCGCCCCGTTGGCACTGGTCACCTTGCGGCTGCGAACGGACTGGTCCTCAATCATCACCCCCGTTGGTATGGACGCGCCAACGTTCTCCGGAACACAAAACTGAGCTTGCCACCCCCACGAGCAACCCGGAGGATATTACACCACAATGCGATTATGAGTGTTCCGCGTAATGCGCCCTGTCCATGCGGCAGCGGCAAGAAATACAAGAAATGCTGTCTCGCCAAAGACGAAACGGCCGCCCGGGAAAAGGCCCAGGCCGAAGCACGGGCCGCCGAAACGGCCCGTCAGGCGGAAGCGGCTGCCCAACTGGCGCGCCAGGAAGAAGCCGATCGCCAATGGAAAGAGCAGCGTCAAGCGGATCTGGTTCTCGATGACGAAGAGGGGGCGGCCGAGTCTGCCGAGATGCCGCTTGATCCGGAATGGCCACCGTTGGCAGCGGAGGATCAGCAGCTCGTGAATGATTGGTGGGCCGCCGTCGAGCCGCTGTACGCTGACAAGGACACCCAAGCGCAATGTGGCCAATTACTGGAACGAACACTGGCCTTTCTGGACCAGCACCCGCGACTCTTTCGCTACCTGTATCTCCAGGAAGAGTTCCTGTTCCAACTCGAGGCTGATCTGGCCGTCGCCGGACGCACGGAGGATTATCTGGCGCTGCTGCGTCGGCTCCGCCGGGAGCAACCGGAGATGTATTTCGAAGTCTTCGGCGACTTCGATCGTCAGTTGATCACCGAGGCGTTGCGGACAGGTCGCCACGAAGAAATCTCCACCTGGCTCGACTTGTTCCGGCAGCATCCGGTCAAAGAAATCGATGAACTGGCGAAGGTGGTGGACCTGCTGGCGTGGTGCGGTTGCGAAACGGAATTGCGCACGTTGCTTACGGACACCGCCCAAACCATCGCGGCTTCGCCCGAAGTATTGGGGGGTGACTTCGGCTTGTATTGGTTGACCCATCTCGCCATCATTCCCTTCCTGGAAGCCGGCAATACCGCGCCGGAAACAATTGCCCAAGCCAGTCGCACGGGAGCCGCCGTTGGCTATACGGAGGATTCGGTAAAGACCCAAAACTGGCTGCTCCGTGCCGTGACGTTGTCTTCCCGGTCCGCGGCCGAAGCCAGATTGGACCTCAAGCAATCGAACGAACGGCTTCACGGCGACACCGCCTGGAACTTCACCGGCTGGCTGCGCCGGACCAAGGGCTGCAATTGGACCCGCGCCCGCTTCCTCGCCGACTCCATGTTGGGGTATTGGGCTTGGAACGACGGCCAGAAGAAGAGACGCCCCAGTCCTTTTGGCTTGAGCGAGTCACGCTTGGACGATTACCTCGGTCAGCGCTGCCGTGACTTCATGGGTTTGAACGGGATACGGGTTCTCTCCACGTTGCAAGCATTTCACTACTTCACGGAATATCTCCTGGCCCACGATTACTTCAGCCCCGCTGATGCCAGCCGGTTGCAGTCGGCGGCGACCAGATTTTACGAAACCGTCCACAGCGTCGCGGCCCCCAGCGATCCTGCGTTCCGTCTCTATCCCACGTACGATGCGCTGGTCAACGGCCCAACGCCGCCACCCGTTTCCTCCATGGAGTCCGGTGTCGTCCCTGGTCCAACTCCAACGCCGCAATGAGCCCAAAATCCAAGGTGCGAACTTTTGCGCCAATGCCATCGTCAATGTCCCCTGCTATCGGACTTTGAATTTCGGATTTCGGGTTTATCCTGCGTCTCGATGCAAGCGTTGATCGAACAAGCACGTCAGTGTGAATTCTACCGGACTGCCCTGGAGGATTTGGCGCGGGCGTTGCCGTCCGATGACGGCGAATTGAACGCGGTGATCACGGAGGCGATTGCCGCCCGCGACGAGCGCGCGTTCCGGAGCCTGTTCTTCGCGGCGATCGGTACGGGACGCCAAGTGGACGCCCAACACCTGGCCGAAGGTAGCGCCTTGTTCGAGGAACCGAATCAACTGCTCCATGCGGCGCGAGCTTGTGTCGGCGACGTGGCGAGTGCTTTGCTGGCCGCGGTCCAAGCCGGCCGGATGGGCGTGGAACGTGAAGCGAGCGCGCTCTTGCTGGCCTGGATTTGGTGCGAAGACCACAAGGCTGCCGTTCCGGCGGGATTCTGGGCAACCGCGCGCAGTCTGGCGCGACGAACCAGCGGAGACGTGCTAACCCAGAGTATGCTGGTGGGGCTGGCGCGTGGGAGCAAGGACGAAGGGCTTACCGCCATATTGGGCACCAACCGGGCGCCAGGGATGCTTGAAACGGCGGAGCACGTACTGCCCATGTGCCGCGAGATGTACCAAGGATCGCCGTGGGAGGCGGTGCCGGAGCGCCGCCCGCCCACCATGCTTTCCGGATACACCGTCCGCCGGGCCGTGCCGCGGGTGGGCCGCAACGATCCGTGTCCCTGCGGTAGTGGCAAGAAATACAAGAAATGTTGTTTTGAAAAGGACCAACAACGACTCCTGCAATCCTCGGCCGTGGCCGGGATGACGGTGGACGAATGGCGTACTCAGCCGGAAATGGCGCTGACCATTGACCGCCTGCGCCAGATGCGTTCCTACGAACTGGTGAAGCTCGATCCCGTCAAGGTGCCGCCCGAATTGCACGAACACTTTTTGGACCGGCTGCTTGTGTTCAAAGAACACGAGACGATCATCCGATATTTCGAAACCATTCCCTTTCATGAGGATCTTGAATTCTATTGGGATTGGGCCATTGAAACGGCCGGTAGCGACCGGCAACTCGAGGTGGCCCGGCGTTTGTTGGCCGTGCGCCCGGGATTTGATCCGACGCAACTGCCCCTGAACGTGCGCCTGTTGCTGGCGGGCGACGAAGGGGCCGCGCTGCTGGATCTGGTCGAAGCCGAAGCGCGCCTTGGCCTGCGCGACGGGGACGGTCCCTCCGCCATGGTGCCCCTGGCGTACTCGCTGCTGGAGAGCCGCGCCCCGGCGCTCGGCGTGCTGGTCGCTCGCGGTTTGTTACCTTTGGTCGGTCCCATGGACGGCGATATGTTGCTGGATTCCCTGTTACAAGCCCGGGACCAGCTCGAATTGAGCAGCGACGATCCGATTGAAAAGATCTTCCAGGAGCGTTTTACCGAGGCGGAAGAAGCGCCGCGCGAATCGGAAGCGATGGCAGCGGTGCAGCGGGATCTCGAGTCCAAGAGCGACCAAGTCAACCGACTGCGCGCGGAACTCAAGAGTGTTTATCGCGAAATGGAAAAACGCCGACATCGCGCAACGGTGACGGCGGTCGAAACCAAGCCCGTTGCCCCAGACGACAGCGCCATGACCGAATTGCGGGCCAAGATCAATTCCTTGCAGAGCATGCTCAAGGAGCGACATGGCGAACGAAATCAACTGCGCCGCGAGCTGCAGCGAGCGCACGAACAACTCGCCCGGACCGCGCCGTCGCCACCCGTGGCGGAGCCGAAAGCCGACGCCGCTAATCGGGAAGACGAGCTATTGCTCGCGGAACCCACGCTTGGAAAACAGCCGGTGCGTGTTCCCGAGTTCCCGGCGAAATTCGCCCACACGATGGCTGATCTGCCCCGTTCGGTCGTGCGCGCCGCATTGGTGCTGACGGCGCGGTTGGCGGCGGGCGAAGCGGCTGCGTTTGTCGGTCTCCGACCGCTGCGGGCGTGGCCTGAAGTGTATCGGCAACGGGTGGGCGGCGATTATCGGTTGCTCTTTCGCTTGCACGCCGACCGGCTCGAAGTGGTGGACTTGATCAACCGCCGCGATCTCGAACGCACGATTAAGAGCCGGGGTTGAGAGGACCCAAAGGCGCTTCTTTGACGGCGGATTTCACGGGTTCAATTCCTCAAAGCATTGCTCGGCGGCATTCTTCCGACTGCGCGCCGGATCGAAGATGCGACCATTCATGGCCAGATAAACGCCGGGTGGCAGGGATTGCACGGCGGCCACCGCGGTGCCGAGGTTGAAGACCGCATCGGTCCCACGAAACCGCGCCGGCTGCATGGCCCCAGTCAGGACGATGGTCTTGCCCGACAGGCCGTGCAAAGTGAGCGCGGTTTGAATCATCGTGTCCGTGCCGTGGGTGATGACGATCCGCGTGGAAGGTTCGGCGGCCACCCGGTCGCGGATGAGCTGGCGGTCGGCGTCGGTCAGTTCGAGACTGTCTTTGCGCAGGAGCGTTTCCACCTCGAAATCAAACCGGACGTTGACGTTGCGCAGCAACTCCATCACCTGCGGTGGCCCGACCTGGTATTCACTGCGCGCGTCGAAATAGATTTTGTCGATGGTTCCGCCGGTGGTGATGAATTTAATTTTCACGGCCCCTACAAAGCCGAGTCGGCCTTCGCGGCAAAAACGAAATCGCTCTCGGACAGGCCGTCGATTTTGTGGGTCCAAATCTGGAGCCGGACTTGTCCCCAGGTCAGGTAGATATCGGGGTGGTGATTCTGCTCCTCGGCGACCTTTCCCACCCGATTGGTGAAGTCCAGTGCTTCCTGGAAATTCTTGAACGAGTAGCTCTTTTCCAGGTGGTGCTCATTGCGGACCTGCCACTCGTTGCCCAGTTGGTCGTGGAGTTGCTTGAGTTGATCGCCTTTCAAAGGAGGGACGTCGCCGGCGCACGCCTGGCATTGTTTGTTCGCGAGTTCGGATGACATATTCTTCGTTGGTTGTTCGGTTATCGGTTTCGTTCGTTTCGGTTCTCGATCCGCCGGCGGAAGCCTTCGCTTTTGAGCTTCGGCCCACGGTCACCGGTTCTCATCATTCAAATTAGCCGCCAACGGGCAAACCAAAATCAGGGTAAGGCGGAATTGGCCCGGCGCAATACCCGAGCGAAAAGGGCTCGCCGCCACCACCAATCAACGGCAACGTGGCCGCAAGTTGCGACGAAAGTCTTTGCCCGCAGCGTGGCCCTAACCGCAAAAGGTTTGGACGGCTTGATTCACCGCCAAGACACGAAGAGCGCAAAGGTTTCAGCAACATCCTTTGCGCCCTTCGTGTCTTGGCGGTGAATCAAGCCGTCCGCCCGCTGCCAGGCTATTCGATGTCGATTTTCGTATTTCCTGGGCTACGGTTTCACACCGATGCGCTCTTTGTTCTGGGTGGTGAACCAACTACTTTTCTTGGAATCCCGCTGAAGACGCTGGTCGCCGCCAAATTACCGTGCCGTCCTTGACGACTTCCCGGACGCGATGAAAGGGGATGCGATGCACTTGGCCTTCGGCGTCGGTCAATTGAAACAAATGTCGGGCGTCCGCGGGAAAATCCAGTTCCCGATATTCCACGCGGACAATCGCCTTGGTCACCCGGTCATAGTAGCCGATCAGAAAATGGCCTTGCCCAAAGTCCGCGTCCCACCGGATTCGATTCAGCAATTCATGGATGGGAAGCATAATGGGCTTGGAAAACTGAAATGCCGGTTAACGAGCGGCACTGGCCCTCGCCCCGGCGCGGATCTCCAGCAGTTCATTTTGCGGAATGTGCAACTGCCCCGCCATGGGCACGGATACTGACACAGTCCCGTCTTCCCATTGCACCGATGTCGCCCGCAAGTCGGAGCCATCCGCCGTTATCACCCGAAAGGCGGCCGGCGCGGGGACCGGGTCACGCAATAACACGGCGACCAGACCATCCTCCGCCCGCAGACTCCGGTAACCATAGAGCACCGAGTTGACTTTGACTGCCCCGCTGGCTAAGCTCCGAAACTCGCCTTCCAGGAATTCGCCGAAGCGCAGCAGCACCCCGAAGCGATTGGTCGGGAACTGGTCGGCGGGTGACGGTGGTTCCAAAATCAACCGGGCCACGTCCCGCGTTCGCACCCGCAGTTTCTGGCGCCGCTCCGAAAAATGCACCTCGTCATCATCCACGGAAACCAACGGATCGGCGATCACGGTTCCATTCCGCAGGACAATTTGCGGCACGAAGGGCGTGTTTTCTTGCAGGCGCCGCACGGCGACGCAATCCAACGCTGCTTGTGCCCGGGCATTCGCATCGCGGTTGAACAGCCCCAGTCCCACGTAAATCCTTTCCGGGATGCGCGGGTCTTCGCGCTGCACGTATTCCCAATACTGCCCGTCGCGCGACCGATAGCCGGTCAAAGTGTTGCCCTGCCGTCGCAGCTTCACCCAAAAGGGTGCCGCCAGACCGGCCAAGCCTTGTTCCAATCGCAGTCCCTTCCGCTTCTCCCAACGGTAGAACGTGCTGCCCCCGCCCTGGCGAATGCCCATCAGCACGCTCAATGAATCCGAATCCAAGCTCGTGCGAATAACCACGCCGGCTACTGGCCGCCGACGGCGGTCGCGATCGAGCAGACCTTTAAACTCAGCGACGCGCGCCACGATTTCCCAGTCACCGCGAAACGCCTGGTACACGAAATGAAACGCCTCACGATTAGCCGAGCCATGGCCGCGGCTGCATTCGAGACGAAATGTGCCATCCTGCCATTGCGCCTGGCCGGGCATTTCCATTTCGCCAATGTCAGTATCCTGCCACGGCACGGGCAGACCGGCAGCATTCACCGCCACGTTGGTCGAGCCGTTGGTGGCGCTGGCCATGCTGAGCGAGTAAGCCTCCGCCTCGAAGGACAGGCGCCAGAGATTGGTCAACGCCACGCTGACCGCGTCGCTGTGATCGCTTACCACCACCAGCGTTGAGAGCGGCACAAAGCGCACTTCCCCGAGGAAATTGCGCCCATCGCGGGTCTGGACCAACGCGCCTCCAACCTCGGTGTTCGCTGAAAGCAGGAGCCACGCGACGCCCCAAACTACACCGATTGTTCCAAGCTTGGACATAACACCGCCACGACCTTCCCCCAATCGCGGGTTCGCGCCAAATCAAAACGTCGGGCCCAACGTCCAGGGCGCAAATTCCTCGTCGCCCAGGCCGGCCTGTTCGCTCTTCGTTTGTTCGCCGCCGGCCACCGCGATAATTTTTTCCAGAATCCGCTGCCCCACTTGCGCGACCGTTTCCGTTCCGTCGAGAATGGTGCCGGCGTTCAAGTCCATGTCGTCCTCCATCCAACGATAGAGCGTGGAGTTGGTCGCGACTTTGATCGTTGGGGTGGGCTTGCAGCCGTACACGCTCCCCCGGCCGGTCGTGAACACCGCCACATTGCACCCGCCCGCCACCAGACCGGTCATGCTCACCGGGTCGTAACCCGGCGTATCCATGAAACAAAACCCCGGCGTGGTGATGGGCTCGGCGTAACGGTAAACCGCCGCCAGTGGGGACTGCCCGCCCTTGGCCACCGCCCCCAGGCTCTTCTCAAAAATGGTCGTCAATCCTCCGGCCTTGTTGCCCTGGGTGGGATTGTTGTCGATCGTCGCTCCGTGGATGCGCACATGGTCTTCCCACCAGCGAATAATCTCGAGCAACTTCTCGCCGACGGCCGGCGACGCAGCCCGACGCGTCAATAAATGTTCGGCGCCATAAATCTCGGGCGTTTCCGCCAGCACCGCCGTGCCGCCATAACGCACCAATTCATCCGCAGCCACTCCGAGGGCGGGATTGGCGGTGATGCCGCTGTTGCCATCCGAGCCGCCGCACTCCTCCGCGAGCATGAGCTGGCTGACAGGCTGACGCGAACGGCGGCAGGCGTTGGCTTGCGGCAGCAATTGCACGACTGCCGCCGCCGCGGCTTCAACGGTCTTGCGCACACCTCCGACATTTTGGATGTCCATGAAAACCGGCGCCGATTCTCCGACCCGGTCCAGAGCAAATTCCTGTCGCAACGCCTGCACCTGGTTGACCTCGCACCCGAGGCCGATCAGCACGTAGCCGGCGATATTGGGATGCCGTGCCAGGCCCGCAAACACTCGTTGCAGCATCCGCAACGGTTCCCCCGGTTGCAGGGCGCAGCCGGTTTTGTGCGTGAACGCCACGACGCCATTGACATTGGGAAAATCGTGTCGCAGCTCCGGCCCTTTGAAACGTTCGGCAACGTAACGCGCCACGGAGGCCGAACAATTGACGCTGGAAATGACGGCCAGATAATTGCGCGTGCCCACTCGTCCACCGGCCCGCGCGTAGCCCGGGAAGAAACGCTGCTGTTCCGGCGGATAATAGTTCACCGGTCGAACGTCGCTGCCGATCTGGCAATCGCGCGAAAAATCCTTGGCCGCCAGGTTGTGGACGTGGACGTGTTCCCCCGGCGCAATCCGGCTCCGGGCAAAGCCAATGATTTGACCATACTTGATTACCGGCTGGCCTTCCGTTACTTCGCTCAGGGCGAGCTTGTGTCCGGCGGGAATGGGCTGAGCCGCAATGATGCGAAGGGTGTCTCCGGCCAGGGGCGTGCCGGTTTTGAGCGGGCGCTTCAGCACCGCGACATTGTCGGCGGGGTGCAGGCGCAAGGCGTAATCATCAAAGCGCTCTTCGGTCATGGAACCGGTGCTACGCCCCAAAAACTCGCCGCACAAACTCCCGGCTCAAGCGATGGTTTTCGACGCCTGACCGCGTGACTTTGGTGCCGCCTTCCAAGGCCAGCTCCACCGTGAAGCGCCGCGCCAGGTGGTGGGCTTTGGCGTATTTGGCCACCGCGGCATAGTCGATGTCCCCCGTGTCCAGGATTTCATACCAAACCCCATTTCGGCTTTGGCGAAGGTGCCAGGTGACTATTCGGTTGCCATATTGCTGGAGCACGTCCATGGGCATCAGGCCGCCCTTCCACACCCAGTGGACATCGTAGCACAAGCCCACCAGGTCGGGCTTCGTGTGATCGTAATTGTAATGGAACTCGCGGGCATGATTGGCCATGGCGGGCAAATGATTGTGAATGCCCAATTGCATGCCCAATTCCTTGAGTCCCTCGCCCAGCTTGGTCAGCGCCTTGACTTGGGTCTGAAGTTCCGCGTCGGTTTTTTCGCGGCCGATGGGATCGGGATTGCAACTGATCACCTCGAAGCCAGCCTGGCGGCACACCTTGGCGGCGGCCAGCAAGCGGGCCACCGTGTCATCGGCCTTGCCGGCTTCGTGCAAGCGGGCGCCGGTGTACAGGCTGACCGGTTTGAGGCCCTTGGCTTTCAGTTGATCGGCAAACACGGCGCAATTCTCCGGTCGGCCCACGTCCATAAAATTCTCCAGGTAATCGTAGCCCGCGTCGCGCAACGCCGAAATCACGTCCTCGATATTCAACGGTTTCTTGTCGCGCTGCGCATATTGGGTCCAGCCGTAAATGTTTGAGCCCACCAAAGCTTTTTGGCTCGTTGCCGTTGGCTGGTCGGCTGCGAGCAAGCGGGCAACGGCGCCGGTATGGGCGGCCGCGGCACCCAGCACGAGGGCGGAGCCGGTTTGGCGAATGAAATGGCGGCGAGACTGACGAAGCGGATGCATCTGGATTGACTGTTTCATGACGTGATTCAACGCCGCGGGCCAGGTTTTGGCCACAAAAATCTAATACGCCGGAGAAGGCCAAGGACCAAGCATCAAGAACCAAAGAATGATCGAGGTCCAAGTGCCACTGCCAAGTCTGGTCTCAAACGACTACGGTCCAGTCCCGCGTCCTGAATTCACTGGCTGATCACAAGGCTGGAACAGAAGAGTTGGATGGTATGACCACATGCGCCCTCTTTTGCCCATTGCCAAGCATACATTTACTTGGGAACCGCGTGCGGTCTATTCCAGAATTATCTCTAAGAACAAGAAAAACTTTGGTACCTGGACCAGACGCGCAGGGCAATCGTTCGTTTCCAAGATTGCTGTCGCCAATCGATCCGCACTTCAAGGTTTGACCTTGTTGCGCAGGATGACTTTGCCATTGGTGACTTGAATGCTTTCGAATTTCGCCACCAGGGACGCCGCTTTCGGATCCTTCGCGATCTCCGAGGCGAAATTCTCCTTCTTCAATTCGGACATGATCAGTCCGGGCAACGGTTTGCCTTTGACTTCCAAGTGTTCAATTTGCAGCCGGAGCGTGTCGTTCTGCAACCAAACCTTCAGGATCGCCTGCCCGTTCAGGTAGCGGCCTTTGAGTTTCAACGGCCCCAGATCTTGCAGGGGAATGCTGACAAGGCCTTGGAGCCGATCTCCGTCGATATTCACAAATATTTTTGGCGCGTTTGTTTCTCCGGCGGTTTTTTCCTCGATCAGCGCATTGATTTCATCGGCTGACAAAACCAGTTCCTGCGCGTTGGTTGGCGCGTCCAGCGCGGCTTCAAAGGCATCGACGCGGGCCTTCAGTTCCTGGAGGTGCGTGGGGGAAAGCTCCACCGTGGGCAGGGTCTCAGGTGCTGGAGCGGTGTATTTGAGCGCTAAATCCTGGGCCGAGCGCATGGCATACCGAATTGCAAAATATCCTCCGACTGCGGCGATGAGGACACAGATTGCCAGAGTTAGACATCCGTAAAAGAGACATCCCCGTTTTTTGGTTGCCGCCGTTTGCATGCGACTATTCTGCAAATGGCCCGTGTCCTGGCAAGCTCTGTGTTTGCGAGCACTGTCTTCGATCTTCCACTGCGGGGGCGCTCCTCTCGGACGGAAGGCTCTTCCCCGGGGTCGGAAACGTTGGCGGGAGCCTGATCAAAATGCAGGGCATCCCATTGTCGTTGCTCGACAAGGATTCCGACAGAGAACCAACCGTCTCCGCGAGTTCGGCTACGATACCGGCACCAACCGCTGGGTGGATTAGAGTGAGTTCTGCGGAGCGGACGGGGGGGTGGCGTTGGGTTTCGGAACGGCTGTCGAGTATTCCGGCAGGACTTCTCGTTGGGGCTCCGGAAGCCAGAAGGAAGCCACGAGTCCCACCAAGTAAACAAAGAACGCTACGCCGGCGGCGGTGTAAGCCAGTTTGGCTGGGGCGAAAGCGTGATTCGAAGTGGCGGCGATGGTGGTGGTGACCCAGGCAAACGACGTGCCGATCATGCGCCCGCCTATGTTGGCCGCAAAACTTTCACCGGTGCCGCGCAGGTGGAGGGGATACACGCGGGGCAGGTAGTTGCCCCAAAAACTGAATTGCCCCACAGTTAACAACCCGGCCAGAAACATCCCGACATAAAGCCAGCGCAAACTGGTGACGGCTGCGACGGCGAAAACCAGCGGCAAAATCACCAATCCGGGCACTTGAAACAGCCGCAATAACTTCTGCCGGCTCACCAAGCGCACGACCAAAATGGCCAATAACACCCGGCCGACCAAGCCACCGATCTCCTGCACTTTGGCCACACTGGACGCCACCGACTGCTCAACCCGTTTTTGTTCCCGTGGCGGTTTGCCCGCAACCATCTCCTTGACTTCCGATAAACCTGGAATCATCCGCGGCATGTGCTGAATGGCTCCGAATGCCGCCCCATACGAGCATGCGAAAATCAGAGTAGTGATCAACGTCGTTCGCCGGAGTTGCGGCGAAAACAACTCGGCCAGGCTGGGCCGTTGCAACGTTCCTTCTTCGTGCTTTTGACGCCAAGCCGGGGACTCCGGCAGGAAGGGCCGGATGAGAATCAAAGGGATGGCCGGCACCAAGCCCGAGATCAACGTGTAACGCCACGCCGCCTGCGGATCTTTGATGGCGCCCCCAAAGAAGTTTAACCAGTCGGGTAAGTGCAACGCCGGGAGGGTCAGAGCGGGAAAAGTAAGCTCTCCCAACAGGGCGTATGGTTTGCCCGCCGACCAAGCCACCGCCAGACCGTTGGCCACCGCCACCAGCAGCCCGCCGATCGACGAAAAGGCTTGCGTGTATCCCAGCACGTTTTCGCGCTGTTTGGGATGCGGAAACAATTCGGCCAACCAGGCGACCGCTGCCACAAACTCGACGCACACGCCCACAAATGTTGTGCAGCGGAAGAACAACAACATACCCGGGGTGGTCGAAAATCCGGCGGCAAACGCCGAAAACGCATACACCAGAATGCTGTACGTGAGCACCCGCCGCCGTCCAAACCGGTCCGTCAACCAGCCGCCCAGCAACCCAAAAGCACCCCCGGTAATTGCCGGCAGAAAGAACAACAAACCGACCCAGTGACTGAACTCGGGGCTGCCCGGCACGGCGCCGATAAGTTCCTGGAGTGCCGGACGGACGATCAACGGCAGCATGAGCAACTCGTAAATGTCAAAGGCAAACCCGATGACGGCGATGAAACATACCAGCCATTGAATGGGCGTCAGTCGGTTTGGCCCTGTTTGCGTGTGACTCATAGGTCGAATTTTTATCATTAATGGTTCGAAGTAACAAGTGACTTTGTGCGGCGGGGTGTGCCTGTCCATGTTTGCCCATCCGAAGTGCCCTGGGGCATAAATACGTTGACGTGGCGCCGACTTCCAGCCTGCCGTATCGCGGAGTTCCAATCCGCTGGCCGCACGCCCACCGTGGTCCACGCCGAATTCTTCCACGCGCTGCCGACTGGAAGTCGGCGAGACAGCAGGTGGGAAACCGGCGCTACGAGACGTCGCCCGGCAATACGTCACCGAACTTACGCCCCGAACCACTCAGTGACGATCTTTCAGCCGCGCCCGATGCTCATCCATGAGCCCCCGGACAGCGCTTCCGCGTTAAACGATGGCGGAGCGACGCCTCCTGCGCTATGGTCTGTCATGTTTGTGAAAGGAATCGGCACCGCAGTTCCCCCGTCGCACTACACGCAAGCCGAATGTTGGGAAGCGTTGCGAGCCGCGCCTGAATACGCGGAGTTGACCACCCGTTCCCGGGCCCTCCTGCGGAAAGTGCTCTTGGGCGACAATGGCATCGAGCGACGTTACCTGGCACTGGATCCATTGGCTGAGGCGTTTTGCTTGACGCCTGATGCGATGCACCATCGCTTTCTCAAGCATGCGCCGACACTCGCGGCGAAGGCCGCCGAGCGGGCGCTGCGGCAGGCCGGTGTCGCGACACAAGAAATCGATGCCCTCATCATCAGCACCTGCACCGGGTATTTGTGTCCGGGGCTCACGAGTTACGTCAGCGAGCGTCTCGGATTGCGCAGCGACACGCTGGGATTGGATTTGGTGGGACAGGGGTGCGGCGCGGCGTTGCCGAACTTGCGAACGGCCGCCGCGTTGTTGGCGGCCGGCAATTGCGCGAACGCGTTGTGCGTCTGTGTGGAGGTGTGCAGCGCGGCGTTCTATGTGGACGATGATCCCGGCGTGCTGGTCAGCGCCTGCCTCTTCGGTGACGGCGCGGCGGCGGTGGTGGTGTCGGGGCAACCATCGGGGGTTGGACGGCGGATTGCGTGGAGGGACGCGGAGTCCCTGCTGAGCCCGGCGGATCGCGACGGCCTGCGCTTCGAACAACGCAATGGCATGCTGCGGAACATTCTGACGCGCCAAGTGCCGGCCCTGGCGGCCCGGCATGCCGAGACGGTGCTGAGCACGGCGTTGGCGCGCGCACATGTCAACCGGACCGAACTCACCGGTTGGATCCTGCACGCCGCCGGCCGGGACGTGCTACTGGCGCTGCGGGAACGGTGGGGATTGGCCAACGAGGATTTGCGCTGGAGTGCGGCAGTGTTGCGCGAACACGGCAACATGAGCAGCGCCAGCGTGCTGTTCGTGCTCGCGGCGGCACTGACGGCCGGCGCCCCGGGCGGCTGGTGGTGGATGTCGTCCTTTGGCGCCGGCTTCACCTGCCATGGCGCCTTGTGGGAAGTCGAGTAAACCGCGCATCACCCTGCGAAAATCGTTGATTGTTTTTACGCATGACCTCTCGTTTCGTTCAACCCGAATTACTGGATGAACTCCCCCCCACCAGTCCCGACGCTTTGCGATCACGGCGTGACATCAACCGCATCAACGCCTGGCTGGGCCACGCGCGTTACTTCGCGCGCGCGCTGCGGGAATCCTCGCGGGCGGCGCCGCTTCGGCGAGTGGCGGACCTTGGTGGTGGCGACGGCACGTTTTTACTCCGCGTTGCCCGGCGCCTTGACGGTCTCGAACCCCCGAAGGAAGTGACCTTGGTGGATACGCACCCGATGGTTTCCGCCGCCACCCGCGATGCGTTGCGTGCCCGGGGGTGGTCACTGCATTGCGTCCGCGCGAACGTGCTTGATTGGATTCGTAACGAAGGGGCTTCGAATTATGACATCCTGCTGGCCAACCTGTTCCTGCACCATTGCTCGGCCGAACAGCTCCGGGCTCTCTTCACCGCCGCGGCGCAACGCACCCGACGGTTGGTTGCGGGTGAACCCGCGCGGCGTCCTGGTGCGCGGCTCGGCGCCTCGCTGCTCTGGCTGCTTGGCTGCAATCACGTCACGCGTCACGACGCCCGCGTCAGCATCTGCGCCGGTTTTCGGGGACGCGAACTCTCGACATTGTGGCCTGGCGACGGTGAGTGGCAGTTGCAAGAAAAGCCCAGCGGATTGTTCAGCCACTTCTTTTATGCCTGGAGGGCTGACGCGAAATAAGTGCCATGCGATGAACGTGCCATGACCTCGCGCCAACCCATCACGATCGTCGGCGGCGGACTGGCTGGGCTTGCCTTGGGTCTGGCATTGCGCCGGCGCCAGGTGCCGGTCACGCTGTGGGAAGCCGGACATTATCCGCGGCACCGCGTCTGTGGCGAATTCATCAATGGCCGGGGGGTGCAAACCCTTGAGCGACTGGGGATGCTTGAACTAGTATTGCAAGCTGGCGCCCATTGGGCTCGCGAGGTTGCCTTCTTCGCCACCGACGAATTGCAACTCAAGCGTTCGCTCCCGCGACCGGCTTTGTGTGTGTCGCGTTACGTATTGGATGATTTGTTGGCGCGCGAGTTTCGCCGGTCGGGCGGCGAGCTGCTGGAGGGCCGGCGGTGGACGGCGAGTACGTCCGGGAACGGTATTGTCCGGGCCAATGGCCGGCGACTCCAAGCGGTGGTGCGCGGGTGGCGTTGGCTGGCGCTGAAGGTGCATGTTGGCGAGGTTCCACTTGCCGCTGACCTGGAAATGCATTTGTCGTCCGACGGCTACGCTGGTTTGTCGCGCGCCAACGGCGCCATCAATGTCTGCGGATTGTTTCGGAGCCGCGGACCCTGGCCTCAACTGCGTGAGCATTGGCGCGCGTTCTTGTTTGGGCCGCCGGATTCCCCGCGGCACTGTCGGCTGAGCCAGGCCGAGTTGGACGACAATTCGTTTTGTTCGATTGCTGGATTGTCCGTGGAACCGCGGCTGGCCATCGATGACGATTCGTTGGCAGTGGGCGATGCGTTGACGATGATTCCGCCCATCACCGGCAACGGCATGTCCATGGCCTTCGAATCGGCTGAGCTCGCCGCCCACGCGCTTGAACCATATTGCGAGGGAGAGCAATCCTGGGCGTCCGCGCGCCAGCGGTATGCCCGCCGATGCCGTCAACAATTTGGGTCGCGACTGGTGGCCGCGGCGCTGTTGCACCGGGTCATGTTCGCTCGCGGGGCGCGACACTTCCTGGCGGCATTTCTGAAACACTGCCCGTGGATGTGGCGGATCGGCTTTCAATTAACGCGATAAGCTGAGCTTGGAATGTGGTTTTTTGGATGGCGCAATATATGGTTAGTGAAGGTTAATTAATGTATAGCCTATCTTGGCGGCCACCTTTACCAATATTGCTGTGCTCAACAACTCATACTGTCGGTTAGCGGTACCCGATTGGGGAAATGAGGCTATTGTTCTTGATGACTTCCGGTTCGAATCAAAGTACTAAATGGGCTTCGTTCACGTCTTGTCATCTTTAAGCCAGTCACCGCGTTACTAAACTCTGGATGCTATGATTACCTCGCGCCGTACCTTTCTGCGATACTGCTCGCTCAGCGCCGCCGCGCTCGGACTGAACACGGGCAAGTTGGGGCTGTTGCAAAACGCCCTGGCCAATCCCAATGGCCCCTCGGTGATCTGGTTGATTGGCAGTGCCTGCACCGGATGTTCCGTCTCTTTTCTCAACCGCATTTCCGACAAGGTGGGCGAACCCGCCACAGTGGCCGAAGTGCTGACCGAAGCTGTGAACCTAGTGTTCCATCCCACCATTATGGGGGCGGCGGGAGAAACCTCGGTGGCGGCCCTCAAACGAGTGTACAACAGTGGCAATTATGTATTGGTGCTGGAAGGCGCCGTGCCGACCGCCTTCGGGGGCCATCCCTGTGTGGTGTACAGTTACAACGGGGTCGAAGTGACCTTCCAACAAGCGGTTCAGGAACTGTCGGCCCGGGCCAACGCCGTGGTTTGCGTGGGGACTTGTGCGTCCTTCGGCGGCATCCCGGCTTCCGGCTCCAACCCCACGAAAGCGATGAGTGTGCGGCAACTCACCGGTCGGCCGACCATCAACATTTCCGGCTGTCCAGCGAACCCGGACTGGGTGGTTTGGGCCATCGTGCAATTAATCCTCGGCGCCCCGGTGCCGCTCGATGAAGACGGACGCCCGATTGCCATTTACAGCACGGATCATCAAGGGGCGGCGGCGGAACCGTTCATTCATGACAAATGCCCGCGCAATCCCGGCCTGCATGGCGTCCTGGAAGCCGAAAATTTCGGTGAACAAGGCCATTGTCTGCGCTATTTGGGGTGCCGGGGTCCGTTCACTAAATCTCGCTGCGAAGCGTCCTGGAACGGCATTGGCGGGAACACCTATCCCGATCCCCACCCCGGCAACTGGTGCATCGGAGTCAATGCTCCATGCCATGGTTGCGTGGAAAAAACGTTTCCCGGTCCGCAATCGTTTTCCGAAAACTACAATCCCGAATAACCCCCAATTGAGAATCGTATGCCAGTCATCACGGCAGCCATAGATCCGATCACCCGCATCGAGGGTCACCTCAAAATCAACGTCAAGGTCGATACGGTGAACGGCGTCCAGCAAGTGGTCGATGCCTTTGCCATCGGCACGCTGTTTCGCGGTTTCGAAAAACTGCTCGAACAGCGCGATCCGCGGGATGCCACCATCATTACCTCGCGGATATGCGGGGTTTGCCCGAACGTCGCATGCGATGGCTGCGGCGCTGACGCTCGACCAGGCCTACGGCGTGAACGGCGACACTCTGCCGCGTAGCAATTCCCGGTTGTTGCGCAACTTGGTGCATGGGGCCTGCTACATCGAATCGGCCATCTTGCACTTTTACCTGCTTTCTCTGCCCGACTTTATTCAAGGGTTGCCGATGGCGCCCTGGCTGCCGGGTTGGGACGTCGGGCGGCGATTTGATCGCGACACGCAAAATCGCCTGACCGGTCATTTCCTCGAAGCCGTTACCATGCGCCGCAACGCGCACGAAATGGGCGCCATTTATGGGGGCAAATTGCCCCATACGCCTGGTTACATCATGGGCGGGTTTACGGCGGTTTCCACCCCGGAGAACAAAACCCTCTTCGGGCAATACTTGGACCAGATCATTGCCTTCGTCGAAAACACCCACATTCCCGATGCGGAATTGCTGGCGTCCCTTTACAGCGAATATCAGACACTCGGCCGGGGCTACGGCAATCTGCTGTCCTTTGGCGTGTTTCGAATTGGATAACGGGGCCGAACCGCAATTGCTGTTGCCCCGCGGTCGGGTGGAAAACGGTGGTTCAACGGTCCAACCGGTGGACGCGGGGCAAATCACCGAACACGTACGCTATTCCTGGTACACCGACAGCGACAACGACAAGAATCCCACGGTGGCCGATACCGTGGCGCAGTATCCGAAAGGTGATGCTTATTCGTGGTTGAAAGCGCCCCGTTACAACGGCCTGCCACACGAGTGCGGACCGCTGGCTCGCATGACGGTTTCCGGCGAGTACACCAACGGCATTTCCGCCATGGACCGGCATTTGGCGCGGGCGCGCGAGACGCTCAAGATTGCCAAAGCGATGCGCGATTGGCTGGCGGCGGTGACCCCCGGTCAAGGCGGTTACACGCATCGTGATGCGCCGGCTTCGGCCACAACGGCGGGATTGACCGAAGCGCCTCGCGGCGCGCTGGGCCACTGGCTGGAGGTAGCGGATGGAAAGATCGCTAAATACCAAGTCATCACCCCCACCTGTTGGAATGTGTCACCCAAAGACAGCGCCCAACAGCGTGGTCCACTGGAACAGGCGTTGATCGGTGTGCCGGTCAACAACGTGGATAAACCCATCGAAGTGCTGCGGATTGTCCATTCTTTCGATCCCTGCCTGGATTGCGCGACCCATGTCACGCGCGCCGAACCCGGCGCCCAAGTGTTTGCGCTGGGTGGCCTCCCTGCCAACGTCTGAATCCGCTGACATGGATGATTCGCCGCGAATCCTGATTGCCGGAGTCGGCAACGTGTTGCTAACCGACGACGGGATTGGTGTCCACGCCGCCCGGCAATTGCAGCAGGAGGATCTCACGGGAGTGGAAGTGGTTGAAATCGGTACGGCGATCCTTCACGGGTTGCACTTCCTGGAAGGCGCCGACCGGGTTCTGATCATCGACGCCGCACGCGGAGGACAAGCTCCCGGCACGATCTATCGGTTCGACGCGGGCGAGCCGACCTCGCCCAACCAGTTGCTTTCCGTTCACGCCGTGGGCTTGCAGGAGGCGATCCGGCTGTTGCCACCCGAAGTCCCGCCGCCGGCCATTACCGTGTTGGGCGTTGAACCGGAATCACTCGATTGCGGAATGAATTTGTCTCCGCGACTCCAACAAGTGCTGCCGCGCGTGGTTTTCCTGGCCCAGGAAACCGTTGCGGCCTGGAGGCTGGAAGCTTCGGAAGAATTGGCCAGTTTTGCCGGAACGCTCAGATGAACGCTCCATTTTCGCGACAACCAAAAAGAGTTGCTATGAAGAATCGCTTGAAATTCCTGTGCGCCGCGATGTTCGGCCTGGGGCTCGTTGGAACTGCGCCCGCCGCCACCACCGACGGGTCCGTGACCTTCACCGTTACACTTTACAATGCCGGCGGCAATTATCAGCCGCGACACGTCGATGCCGTGTGGGTGACCGATGACGCCGGGAACTTCATCAAGACCCTGCGCCGCGAAGGCTCGAACTGGTCCGGCGAAGGTACTCGTCACCTCGATCAATGGCAGGCCACCCGCAATGGCTCCCAAGTTATTGACGGCTACACCGGCGCGACCACCCGGAACTACGATCCGTTCACCGTCCAATGGAATTGCCGCGATGCGAACAACACGGTGGTGCCGGATGGGGTTTACAAGTTTTTCGTCGAGACGACGGATCGGAACGGCCAGGGTCCCTGGACTCAGGGTGGGATTGCCTTCACCAAGGGACCGGCACCCCAGACGATTTTTCCTCCCGATTTGCAGTATATTAAGGGGATGCGGCTCGAATACATGCCGGCGGGGCCGCTGCCACACGATGTGGCAGTGCTGGGGATCGAGCCGCTGGTCTTTGCCAAAAGCACTTTAGCCCGTCCTTATGTGATTGTGACCAACCTCACGACCACGCCGGACAGCTTCAATCTTTCATTGAGCAACTTGACAACGGGAACACTGATCCGCAATCAGACCGTCAATCTCGCAGCCAATGCCGGCCAAAGTATTCCCATGCTATGGGTCATTTCCACCACCCCGGTCGGCACTTATCTCCTTGAGGCCAGAGCAACCCCCATCGATGGCGAAACGAGTCTGGCGGACAATGTTTTCACCGCCGAGGTAGCCATCCGGACGCCAACGCACGATGTCGGCATTACCGGAATCACTGCATCCGGCGTAATACCTCCGGACACGCTCACCAATATCGAAGTGACCGCCAGCAATCTTGGTGATTACGCGGAAACCTTTGCGGTGACCCTGACCGATGTAACCACCTCCATCCTGATTGGTTCCAACCTCGTTTCCGGATTGGCGGCCGGCGGCGATTCAGTGCAAACCTTTCCTTGGGATACTGCCGGTTTGGCTCCGGGCTATCACACGCTGCGCGCGTCCGCTGCTTCGGTAACAGGGGAACTCGAATTAGCGAATAACGATTTTGAGCTGATGGTGCCGGTCGCCGCCAGTGTGCAAACGGTGCGACTGGTGCCGATGCAAAGTGTCTGGCGCTATAATGACACCGGCATTGACCTCACTCAGACGCCCTGGCGGGAACTTGCTTACTACGACACATTCTGGGCGCAAGGACCGGGCCCCTTGGGCTACGGTGAACTCAGCGGGCTGAACACGGATACCCTGCAATTCGGTCCCGATTCGGATAACAAGTATCCGACCTACTATTTCCGGCAGACCTTTAACGCCGACTTCCTGCCGCTGGAATTAACCTTGCGCTTGCGCCGCGACGACGGTGCGGTCGTGTATCTCAACGGTGAGGAAATCGCGCGCGACAATATGCCGGACGGCCTCATTGCGTTCACCAATCTGGCAACCACGACCATCAGTGGCGCCGCGGAATTGGCCTATTATTCGTTCAGCGTGCCTGCCTCCAAGGTCCGGTCGGGTGCCAACGTGCTGGCGGTGGAAGTGCATCAAAGCACTCAGGACAGCCCCGACCTTTCCTTCGATTTGGAACTCGAAGCCGTCGTTCCGCAGATCCCCGCCCAGCACGAGGTCGCTGCGGTGCAAGTCAGCCCGGTTGCCGATGCTCTGGCTGGCGATCTGATGCCGGTCGCCGTCACCATCACCAACCAGGGCAATATCACCGAGACGGTTATCGTCATCCTCCAAGACACCACCGCCGATCAGATTTTGGGAACCCAGTCGGTGGGTGATGTGGCGCCCAACTCTGCTGCCTCTGTCCAGTTCAATTGGCAAACCCTTGGCGCCACGGCCGGCGGCCATCAACTGGCTGCCTACACCGTGGTCAATGGCGTCACCAATCTGGCCGGCACCGCGACCGCCACCGCGACGATCAGCGGAACCGGCCTCGGGGCGAATGCCGTCAATGCCCTCGGAACCATTGGCGGTCGATGCACTGCGGTGGCCACTTCCGGTAATCACCTGTTACTGGGAGCGGGGGCCGCGCTGGAAATTTTCGATAAGTCCACGCCCACCACCCCCGTCAAACTGGCCGCGCTCCGGCTGCCCGGAGTGATTGAAGATATTGTTGTCGCCGGCTCCGAAGCGTATGTCGCCTGCGGCAATGCGGGAGTTCAGATCGTGAATATTGCCACGCCGGCCAATCCCGTGTATCGCACCACCTTTGATTCTTCCGGCCACGCGTACGGCCTGGCGGTTAGCGGCACGTACCTGTATGTCGCCGATGGCGCCAGCGGGTTGCGGATTCTGGACATTTCCAATCCGGCCTCGCCATCGATTGCCGGCTCGTATCACACGACTGGTCCGGCCCGCGCGGTCGCGGTGTCCGGCTCGACGGCTTACGTTGTCGATTTGCAGAATGGAGTGGTCGTGCTCAACGTCTCCAGCCCGCAATCGCCCACGCTTCTGGGGGCCAGCAGTGCCTTCGATGCGGGCCAGGCCCTGGCCGTTGCCGGGGCGAATGTTTATGTTGTGGATGGCAACCGAATGCTCCACGTCATTGACGTTTCCACACCGAATACGCCCACGGCGGTGGCCAATTTCCTGTTGAGCGCGGTTGGACAAGCGGTGACACTGGACGGTTCCGTTTTGCACGTCGCGGCCGGCAACTCCGGTTTGTTGACCGTGGATGTGTCCACGCCGTCCGCGCCCGAGGAACTCACCCCGCAGGCCACGCCGGGTGAAGCCGCCGATGTCACCTTGGATGGCGCCTCCCTTTACCTGGCCGAAGGTTTCGCTGGCTTTCAAGTCTATGATGTTTCCTCACCGACCGCTCCGTCACTCCAAGGTGAATTTGCTGAAGGCGTGCGGGCGGCAGACGTGGTGGTGGCGAATGGCAAAGCTTACGTGGGAGCCGGCGAGGCGGGATTGCAGATTTATGATTTGGCCAATCCCGCTGCACCGGTCTTGCTCAGCCGGTTCACCGAGACCGCGAACGCTCGTTGTCTGGCCCTCGCTGGCAACATGGCGTGCGTCGGTGACAGCCAGTATGGATTGAAATTGGTGGACGTGGCCGATCCGGCTCATCCCGCCTTGCTCGGGACTTTGTTGAGCGCCGACTTGAGTTACCTCCGCAGCATTGCCGCCGTCGGCACCCAGGTGATTGTCACGGACGGACGGAAGATTGGATTGGTGGATGCCTCCGATGCCGCGCATCCGGTGCTGAGTGATACTTACGATGCGCCTGCCTTTGCCTACGCGGTTGCGGTCGCCGGCTCGCACGCTTACGCCGCTTGTGGCAACGCCGGTTTGTTGATTCTCAACGTCGGGGCCAACAGTCTTTCCTTGGCCGGTTCGTACGACACTCCGGGTTTGGCCCAGGGAGTGGCCGTTGCCGGAACCACGGCGTTTGTGGCGGACGGAGGCAGCGGTTGGCTGACGTTGGATGTTACTGATCCGGCGGCGCCGGCGTTGCTCCAATCCTCGTCCAGTGAAGGACCGGTCCGCGACATTGCGGTTTCCGGCGTTCTGGCCGCCCTCGGCAGCGGGGCCAATTCGGCGCAACTGCTGGATGTCACCACTCCGGTCACGCCGGTGCCACAACAAGCCTTTGGACCGCTGGTGCATGCCTTGCGGGTGGCTCTGAATGGTCAAGTAACCCTGACCGCCGAAGACGAAGCCGGTGTTGCCATCCTGGGCATGGTTGCCAATCCCGAGGATACCGACCACGACGGTTTGCCCGACGACTGGGAAATGCTCATCGTCAACGCGAATCCCAATGATGCCATCACCGGTATTGAAGACGTGCTGCCGACCGATGACTTCGACGGCGACTCGCTTTCCAATTACGCCGAATACCTCGCCGGCACATCTGCCACTGACCCAAGTTCCAAATTCATGGTGCAGGTCAACGGCGGCATTGGTGGAACCGGCGCCAATCTGCAGTGGGACAGTGTTGCGGGTCGGATTTACACCATTTACCGGACCACCAACTTGGCGGATGGCTTCACCGAGTTGGACAACCATATCCCCGCTACCCCGCCGCGGAACACCTATCCGCTCAGCGCCGGCGGCGGCACCGCGTTTTACATCATCAGCGTACGGTAACCAACGGCGCGGTTGAGGTCGTAACCAACGGTAAGGCGGGCGCGGGCAGTCCTCTGCGCGTGGCGGACATGAAGAACTCGTGGATGCATTGCTTTTTCCGGCACAGAACATCCAGCAAGGGTTGTATGTGATTATTGTCGGCTAAGTGGAGACGCTACAGAGAAGTATGGGCTCGACGGAGTCTCGCCCTACCGGGATTAATTTGCAAACGCGGCGAACAAAGCGCGCATCTCCTCCTCGACTTGCTCGGGATGCGCCAGGATCCGATGCCAAGATGGCCGCGCGTTCAGGATCCCGCCCATCACCGGTCTTGCGGCCGGAATATTGCTGGGCTAGGCTGGCGGTATGAAGATTTGGGCGGCGTTATTCTTGACACTGATTACGTTCGGTAGGGCAGGGGAGTCCACGCCCGCGTTGTCCATGCCGGCCTAAAAAGGTTTTTATCCTGCCCATTCGTCAGGACATCGATCCGCCGTTGCTTTACTTGGTTCGCCGCGGGGTGAAGGAAGCAATGGAAGCGCATGCTGGCTTGTTGGTCGTTGATATGGAAACCAACGGTGGGCGTTTGGATACTTGCCGGGAGATCATGGCCATCCTCGGTCAGTTCCCGGGTGAGACGGTCACTTACGTGAACAAAGATGCTTTTTCGGCCGGTGCGTTCATCGCCGTGGCGACCCAGCACATTTATATGGCGCCGGGGAGCGTGATCGGCGCCGCTGCCCCGATCATGTTAAGTCCTGGCGGCGAAGGCGTCATGAATGTGCCCGAGACGTACGAGAAGAAAATGATTTCCGCCGTGCGCGCCATGATCCGGACCGTGGCCGAGAAGAACGGGTATAACGTCGATGTCCTCGAAGCCATGATTGACAAGGACAAGGGCCTGACCGTTGACGGCCAGGTTATCCTCAAAGAAGGCAATTTGCTCACTCTGACCAACACCGAGGCCGAGAAGGAATACGGCAAACCACCCAAACCGCTGCTCTCTTCCGGCACGGTGGCCAGCCTGGACAAACTGCTCGACAAGCTTGGCTACGCGAACGCCGAACGCCATGAGATCAAGACGACCGGCATGGAGGACGTGGGATTCTGGCTCAACAAGATTGCGCCGATCTTGCTCATCATCGGCATTGTTGGGTTCTATGTCGAATTCAAGACGCCGGGCTTTGGTATCGCCGGGATCATCGGGATCATCGCCCTGGCGCTTTACTTTTCCGGCAGCTACCTGGCGGGGCTTTCCGGGATGGAATGGGTGCTGGTGTTTGGGCTCGGCATCGTGCTGGTGATCCTGGAGTTGTTCGTTTTTCCAGGCACCATTGCGTTGGGCCTGGGTGGGGCGGCCTTGATGTTGGTGGCCATCATCATGGCCGGCGTGGACATTTATCCGGGCGAGCCAACCATTCCGTCACTGCCGAAGTTCACGAATTCAATGCACAATTTGACCATCGCCATCGTCTTCTCGCTGATTATTATCCTGATCCTGAGTCGGCTCCTGCCGCGCACCCCGCTCTACAAGGTGCTCGTCTCGGAAGGTGCCAGCGGCGTGCGCTCCGAAGCACAGCAACAGCAGGAGCGTAGCGTATTGCTCGGCCAAGTCGGCGTCGCCGTCTCCAACCTTCGCCCCGGGGGCAAAGGGCAGTTCGGAGACCAAATTATCGACGTGATTTCGCAGGGCGATCTGGTGGACAAAGGCACGCGCGTTCGCATAATCGACTTCAGTGCCCGCGAGGCGATCGTCGAGGTCGTCTCGGAAGGGTGATTTTACGTTCGGGCTGCTCGGTAACAAGGAGGAAGCCGATGGCCGCTCGATTGTCGGAAGAGAAATCCGGTGCTGGCTAAAACCGAAATCCGAAGCGGACGCTGCCTTTGCGTTTCTTCGAGTTTATTGCGGCTGGATTGCTCCTTTCGGAGTGCAATTTTCGATTTGCAGTCTTGGGTGGTTCTTCCGCACCTTCCGGCATGCCTTTACCGACATGCAGACTGTTCTCGCGAACGGCTCAACTGGTGGTTGCCAGTGTGTTGTTCGGAATTTTTGCCCCGACCACCTATGCCGCTCCGGCGCTAACCAGTTTCGATTTCACCCAACCGGAGGTTGTCCAGCAGTGGCACGCGGAGCACCACATTGCTTCGCTTAAAGCCGCGCCGGAAGGCTTGGAGGTCATGATCAACGGGCCGGATCCCTATTTTTCCGGACCACCGCAGGATTATCCGGTGGAGATTCCGTTGTGGGTGACACTGCGGTTAAAATCCGAGGCCGGTGGCAGCGGGCAATTGTTCTTCTACCGGGACCATCCCCGCGAGGAACAGTCAGTGCATTTTCCCGTGTTTCCTGGTGACTGGCGGGAGGTGCGGGTGAAGTTGCCGCCGCTTGGCCCCGGTTTTCGCTTCCGCATCGATCCACCCGGCGCGCACGGTCAATTCCTGCTGGCTGCGATAACCATTATGCCGGCCGTTGCGTTGCGTGCGCCGGAATGGACCAAAGCCAGCCCGCCGCGTTTGGCCGGTGATGAGGCTTCGATTCAATCCGGTGCGCTCCGATTTATTCAACCCGTAGTGAACTGGGGCAGTTTGCCGTGCAAGTCGCCGGCAACCCCATGGCCATTGGGCACAATCGGCAGCAGATCGGCTACCTGCTAGACGATCACTTGCACTGGTTCGCTTTGGCGCCGGCGTCCACCCGCAGCTTTGAAGTCCGCCAGGAAGGCCAGACCATTTTCGTGCAAGGCCGGTATGTGGACCCGAACCAGGGTGTTTGGGAAGTTGCCCAACGGTTTTCGCCGGCGACGATTCCCGATGCGATCGATGTGGCAGTGACCGTGCAGGTCAGCGCCGCGCGTTCGGTCGTGTATCTGCCGCTACTGACCTTGCTGCCTGGGGTCGGCAGTTTCGGCACGAACAAACATCAAGGGTTGTTTGCCGGTTTGGAATACCTGGCCAACGAACCAAGCAGTTCGGAGGCGGACCTCCGCGGACCGGCGGCCCATCGTCTGGTGCCGGATACGCTTAAGATCACGTTCCCGCTGATGGCCATTCAGGCGGAGCAACGTTATGTAGGTCTGATTTGGGAAATGCAGCCGGAGTTCAGCGCCCTGTTTGATTCACCGGATCGCACCTTCAACAATGGCGGGCACGCCCTGGTCATCCTGTTTCCCGGCTCGAACGGCGCCAACCGCGACGATGGGCAACTGCTCCCCAACGACGGAACCGTGATCCAACCCGGACAGCCTGTGACCTTGCGGGCAACCATCCTTGGCGGCCGCGGAGACAGCGTGGTACCGGCGGTCGAAAACTATGTGCGGCTACATAAGTTGCCACCGCTGCCGGAAGCCATGACGATGAAAGATTACCTGCGCGTGGCGGCCGGCGGTTGGCTGGATTCGGGCTGCCGCGAAGGCAATCGTTTTCGGCACGCGGTCTGGCCCGGGTTTGGCGCTCAACCCGCCGCCGACGCTGCGTTCTACATGGACTGGCTGGCGCAGCAGACGGGCGATGCGGATTTATCCATGCGCTTACACGATACCGCGAGTCAAGCCTTGGCGGCGGTTCCCCTGGAAAATTATTATGCCTCCGCCGTCAGTCACGTGCGTTTTCCGGTCGTACCATTGGTGTATGGCCACGTGCTGGAGAGCGTTCAACAGGCGACAGCTATTGGGCGAAATCTGTTGCACCGGTTCGAGCCGGATGGGCGCGTTTTGTATCGCCCTTCGCCCAACAAGCCGGATTATGGTTCGACCCATTTCGCGCCGGACGCCAATGGCTTGACGGCCCAAGTGGTCATGAGTCTGTTGGACGCCGCGGCCTTCTCCGGCGACGCCGATTTGATTCACGAAGGCTTGCAAAGTCTTCGGGCATTGGACCGTTTCCGCAACACCGTGCCGCGCGGCGCGCAAACCTGGGAAGTCCCGCTGCACACGCCCGACATCCTGGCGGCGGCTTACCTGGTGCGCGCCTACACGATGGGGTATGAACTGACCGGCGATCCGGAATTTCTCGACGCGGCGCGGTACTGGGCTTGGACGGGCGTGCCGTTCATTTACTTGCGCGATCCCTCGCCCCAGCCCATTGGCCGTTATCTGACGCCGCCGGTGTACGGCGCGACCAGTTGGGTGGCTCCCGTGTGGATGGGGCTGCCGGTGCAGTGGTGCGGCCTCGTTTATGCCGATGCTCTGTATCGACTGGTGCGTCACGATTCCCAAGGGCCATGGCAACAATTGGCTCAAGGGATTACGATCGGGGGCGTGCAAGTGACCTGGCCATTGAGTGACGTCCAGCGCCAGGGCTTGTTACCGGATGTGTTTCATCTCCGCGAACAACAGCGTGATGGTCCGGCCATCAATCCCGGCACCGTGCAATCGTGCGCCGTGCGGTGGTATGCCGGGCAACCGTTTTACGATTTTTGTTCGGTGCGCCCGGCGGGCTGGCGGATTCATGCGCCGGGAACGATTGAACTTTTGGACGCTGAGACGCGCCATGCGAAGATTAAAGTGACCGGCTGGCCTACCAAACCTTATTACGTCTTGGTCAATGGTCTGAGCCGGGCTCCCCAACTTAAGATCAACGGTCAGACGATTGGCCTCGAAGCTCCGAACATTTACCAGAACGGTCGCTTGGTGTTGCTGATCAAGGGGACGGCGGAGATTGCGATTGATGACTGACCTGCAATTTCGTGTCCATCCAGGCCAATGTTTTGTCCCACATTTCGGGCAAGTACACGTGGCCCACGCCGGGATAAATGAGACTCTGAAACTCGGCCTCCTTGCCAAATAGCCGCCATGCGGGCCGAGCGCGCTCCTCGATGGTGCGAACACCCGTGACGGGCGAACCAAAATCCTGGTCGCCGGTCATGAGCAAAATCGGACGCGGTGCGATCAAGGCAATTACCGCTTCCGTGTCGAAATACTGGAGCAGGTTCGGCACGAAATAATAAATGCCGTGATACGTAAGTCCTTGCGTGCGGATCAGATCCTGGTAGCGCGTGAGACAACCCACCGCCACTCCGGCGCGGGGACGTTCATCCAACGCCATGAGCCACCACGTGCGGGTGGCTCCCATGCTGATGCCAGTGACGCCAATCCGGTTCGTGTCCACTTCGGGGCGCGAGCACAGATAGTCCAGCGCCATCAAGTCGTCCCGTGCGATCATGCCCCAGAGGGTTCGTCCCACCCACAGATTAAACTTGCTGGCGGTCAGTTCGCCGGCGCCTCCCGTTTCCTGCGGACCACTTGGTCCTTGACCATTGCGTTCGCCAAAGCCGTAGGCATCGATCGCGCAGACCACATAGCCTCGTTGCGCCAAAGCTGGGCCGGCGGGAACCGGCGTGGCGTTCGTGCGGAACAGTTCTTCTTTCCCGATGTCGTATTGCCCGCCGTGCCAGTGACAATAGAGAATTGCCGGCGCCCTTGCGGTAACGCCGGCGGGCAGCAATAAATAGCCTGGCACGGTAGCGCCCGCGCCGTTGTCGAATTGAAATTTCTCCAACCCATAACCATCACGTTCTACGCGCGATAAGGTTTCGACCTGCGGGAGCTTCGGGCGTGGCGGGAGGTTGCCGAGCAGACGCCACAACTGGTTGCGGACCTGGGCTCGTTGTGTTTGCCAGTCGGCCACGGTGGACAGCACGGTGAAGGCGGGAGCAATAGCGGCATTTGCGAGCCAGCATTCGGCGGTCGTGGGAGCTGGTCGGGCGTCAAGGTTGGCGGTCACGATAAAATGTGTAGCAAGGATCCTCGCGCGAAGGCAATGCTTTGCTTGCTTCGACAAACCGTCTGCGCGTACTGTGCCCGCGATGGTTTTGGACAATTTCCAATGGCTCCGGACGCTCACAGTCGGCTGTCTGCTGGGCGGCTGGTTGCCGGCCTGGGGCGCGGGATTGAACATGAACGATATTGATCGCCTCATTGAGATTGGCAATTGGCGGCAAGCGACCGCGGCAATCGAGCGGCAACTCGAGCGGCCTGACTTGGCCTTTCCGCAACGCGCGAACCTCCGCTTTCAGCAGGAGCGGATGGCGCGCATCCGGCTGGATTTTTACAAGACGAAGGCCCAGGTGTTGCACGAGGCGCAACAGATCCTGCCGGGATTGGCGCCGGCCATGTTCGACCAGTGGGAAAAAGCCGGGGCGGTGGAAAGCTTCAACATCGACGGTGAACGATGGTATTTCGAACGGGCGGCCGGCAACCTTTTTCGGATTCAACCACCAGCCCAAGCCTTGCTGGCGGCACGTCAATCCGATGTCTCACCAGTTCCCCAACACCGACTCGCCAACCTGCGAGAGATTCTTCATCGATACGATGAAACCGGGAAAACCGCCAACACCCCGCAGCAGTGGCACGTCATTTACACGCTCACCGTAAAGCCCGACGCTGTTCCTGCGGGTGAAACGATCCGCGCCTGGCTGCCGTTCCCACAGACGGGAGGCCGGCAGACGCAGGTGCAATTGCTGACCAGCGATCCGCCGGTTTTCGTGCGCAGCCCGGAAGACCGGGCGCTGGCATCCATCTACCTGGAAAAAATGGCTCGGGCAGGGCAACCAACGGGGTTCCAGATTGAATTTGAATACCGCACGATGGGTTTCCATCAGCCAGTCGATCCGCAACGAGTGCAGGCGCTGCCGGCCAACTCCCCTGCGGCAAAGTACCTGGTTGAACGCCCGCCGCACATTGTATTCGACGAGTCCTTGTGCGCGCTATCGCGGGAGATTGTCGCCGGGGAAACCAATGCCTACCGCATCGCGCGGCGGATTTTTCAATGGGTCCATACGAACATTCCGTGGGCGGGCGCGCGGGAGTATTCCACGTTGAATTCGCTGCCGCAGTATGCGCTCGAACATCGTCACGGCGATTGCGGTATCCAAACGATGTTGTTCATATCTTTGTGCCGCTTGAACGGCATTCCCGCACGCTGGGAATCCGGTTGGACCACCGGTCCCGACCGAAACATGCACGACTGGTGCGCTGTTTATCTTGAACCTTACGGCTGGCTGCCGGTCGATGTTTCCTATGGGTTAGTGCCGAGCAACGACGAACGCGAGAAATGGTTTTTCCTCGGCGGCATCGACAGTTACCGATTGGTGGTCAACACGGATTACGAACAGCCGCTCTATCCGGCCAAGATGCACTTCCGTTCTGAGATCGTGGATTTCCAGCGAGGCGAAGTGGAATGGCGTGGCGGCAACTTGTATTTCAACCAGTGGACGTACAATTTTCACGTCGAAGATATGACGCCACAAAGTCTCGACCAAGCAACGGACACGTCCCATTCACCATGAGCGCGCACGAAAGGTTCGATTTAACCTGCCGGCATGAGACTGGCGCAACGTGCTGCCGGCGTCCCGCCGGCAGTTTGGAACTGGACGTTCGAATTTCCTTTGGCGCCAATTTGCTGCCGACCTGGAGCGTGGGGACAGTCGGCGGAGTTGGGAGCGTGATCCGGTATCCGATCTGCCGGCAGAATGCCGGCAGCACTGTAGGACAGGCGTCTCGCCTGTCTCGGGTTTACAAAACACGTTCAGTTGTTCCTACAACACTTCACTGCGGACGAATGGTTGCAGCCGTTCGGGACAGCCGGGACGGCTGTCCTACGTATATCACCTCATGAAAAGTCGCCCCGCGCCATTCCATCGTTCTCGCCATTCCGGTCCCGGCTCGCCTCCAAGCGCGGGACTGGATCCGACCTTTTCCGCCAAAGCACGTTCCACCTGGGAAATCATCCGACGAGTCAGCAAGTATCTTTGGCCGTATCGTTGGATGGCGGTAGCCACGGTGGCGTGCGCGGTGATGTCGCTGGCCTTTGCCTTCGCGTTTCCCAAGCTCACGCAATTCATCATTGATGAAGTCATCGATCAAAATCGGGCGGACCTGTTGACGCCGGTCATTCTGGCTCTGTTGGTGGCGTTCTTTTTGCGGGATGCATTCAACAGTCTGCGCATCCGCATCAACAACCGGTTCGAGCAAAACGTGATTTTCGACATGCGGTGCGAAGTGTACGCCCGCCTGCAACGTCTGCCGGTGCCGTATTTCGATCAACGGGCTTCGGGCGACTTGATGACGCGTGTGATTGAAGACGTAAACGCTGTCGAACGAGTGCTCATTGATGGGACGGAACAAGGCACCGTCGCCCTGTTGAGCATTGCGGGCGTTTTGATCTTCTTGTTCTCGATGAATCCTTCCTTGGCGGCGGTCGCCTTGGTGCCGGTGCCGCTGCTTATGGGCGGGGCGTTGTGGTACACCCTGACCGCCCATCGCCGGTATCGGGCCCAGCGCGAAGCCGCCAGCGCCATGAACGCACTGCTGATGGACAACCTCCAAGGCGTCCGCCAGATCAAGGCGTACGGCCGGCAGGATCATGAAGACGACCGTTTCAGCCAGCGGGCGGATGCGTTGCGACAGGGCACCCTCCGCGTCATGCTGGCCTGGGCGAATTATTCACCCGCCATGAACTTTGCCGCCGCGCTGGGCAACGTGCTCGTGCTTTGGCTGGGCGGGCGGGCGGTGCTGGCGGGCGGAATGACCCTGGGCGAACTGGTCGCGTTCCTGTTTTTTCTCAACTTGTTTTACGACCCCGTCAGCCGGTTGCACGGATTGAATCAAATGATGCAATCCGCTCGCGCGGCCGGCGAACGCGTGTTTGACATTATGGATTTCTCGGCGGAAATCACGAACCCCCGCCGCCAGCACACGCTCCGCACGCCGGTTCGCGGCGAAGTCATTTACGAAAACGTGCAGTTCGGCTATGGCCACGAACGGCAGGTGCTGCGCAACATTTCGTTGACTACCAAGCCCGGTCAGATGATCGCACTGGTGGGCCCCACTGGCGCCGGCAAATCGACCTTGGTCAACTTGTTGCCGGCGTTTTACGAGCTTACCGCCGGGCGGATCACCATCGATGGTCAGGACATCGGCACCATTACGTTGGAATCGTTGCGGTCGCACATCAGCGTCGTCAGCCAGGAGGCCTTTCTGTTCAACGGCACGGTAAGGGAGAACATTCTTTACGGGCACTTGAACGCCCCCGAAGCGGAGTTGGTTGCCGCGGCCCAGGCTGCGAATTGTCATGACTTTATTTGTCAGTTGCCGGAGGGCTACGATTCGCGGGTGGGGGAACGCGGGGTCAAACTTAGCGTGGGGGAAAAACAGCGTGTCAGCATCGCCCGCGCCTTGCTCAAGAATGCTCCCATTCTCATTCTGGACGAAGCCACCGCCAGTGTGGACACGGCGACGGAGAAACTGATCCAGGAGGCGTTGGAACGGTTGATGGCTCATCGCACCAGTTTTGTCATCGCCCACCGGCTGAGCACCATTCGCCAGGCGGATCAGATCCTGGTGTTGCGTCACGGTGAGATCATCGAGCGGGGAACGCACGAAGAATTGTTGGAACGCGCCGGGCTATACAGCAAGCTGGCCCGGATCCAGAACACCACGTTTATCGAGGAAGGTTTCGAACGATTGTCCGTAGAATAGGGCCCACTGTATTTTGATTCGTTTGGCAGCGTTTGCGTCTGGGGATTTGCCGCGTCGTCGCCTCCCGCTCGGTATGGGCAAACGTGACGTAATCTTCCTTGGCTGAAGTTGGGACATTTGTACGGTGAGACAGCCCTGGAACTCGCCGGTGAGATTGGCCAAATGACAAGGACGAGCTTGTCGGAGCGCCTATGGCGGGTCCAAAAATCCGTACAAGTACGAGCTTGCAAACCTTACTGACCCTAGGGTAATTTCTTAGCGGTTCGGGTGAACAGAACGTTTCTTCAGCGGAGTCCCCCAACTCCCACCTCCTTGGCGTCTGTTACCCGAGCCAATTTTTTTGTCTAAATTTCCCCACGAATTACGGATCAGACGCCTTCTCCTCGGCAAACTGCAACGGTGGAAATCCTCCGTCTGCCCGATTGGCCATCCAATTGGTATTTCAGAACCCTCATTGGACCCGCTGCAAGAGATCCACTTCTTTCACCCATTCCGCAGTTCCCCACACCTTCATCGCATCCAATATCTGGCATCCGGAATCAGGCATCCGGAATCAGGCATCCCGGCATCCCGCATCCCGCATCCACGCATCTCGCATCCTCCCCATCCCCCATCCCCCATCCCCCATCCCCCATCCCCCATCCCCCATCCCCCATCCCCCATCCCCCATCCCCCATCCCCCATCCCCCATCCCTCCCTTTCATTCTTGCCAACCGCCACCGTCATTCCTATGGTCTCGGCATGGGACAATCGCAAATCGTCCAGTATGTGCCGGTGCTGATGTTGCTTCTGCTCGCCATCCTGTTTTCGATGGGCATGCTGGTCGGCTCGGCGTTGCTGGGTAAACGGGGCCGGCGCAATAAATTCAAAGATACCCCTTACGAATGCGGTATCGAACCCGTCGGCGAAGGCGCGCCGCGCATGTCGGTGAAGTTCTACCTGGTGGCCATGCTGTTCATCCTGTTCGATATTGAAGTCATCTTCCTCTACCCGCTGGCCGTGGTGTACAAAGACATGCTGGCCAATCCCGCCACGAAAAACATGATCTTTTTCGGCACTCTCGTGTTCATGGGAATTCTTACCGTCGGCCTGCTCTACGAAATCAAGAAACGCGCGTTGGATTGGAAAAAGTGAGCCAGTCGGCGAACGCTGACCTTTGAAGCCGGTGTGCCATCAACTCAGAACCGTAGTTTACCTGGGATGCCTGCTGCGGTTGCCATTGATCGCTGTGGCAGTGGACCAATCGCCGCCAACCCCGGCCGACCAAGCCGCTATTGAAACCGACTGGCGCCGGCAGGATGGCATTGGCACCGCCCGTGTGCCGATCGGTTTGCCAATGGCCATTCAACGGACCCTCGATCACGGTGATGCCTTGCTTCATGACCTGACTACCCACGACGTGTCAATGCCGCAGGAAACCGTTGAATGGGAAGCCGCCCGCCGCGAGTGGCAAACGATGTCGTCCACGGGTACGACCAACGAAGCTGCGTGGGAAAGCCTGTGGCGTCGCGTTCACTGGATGCGCCGCCGGATTGTTTTCGCCAATCCACTGGCTCCAAACCGGCCCTTTGGTTTTCATCAAGCGGTCGCCGAGCATTTTCAGCCACCAACTCACGCAGTACTACGGAAGCTGCGCCCGTCCGGGTGGCGGGGTGTTTGTTTTGGACGCCCCCGGTCGTTCGCTCCAATGCCGCCAACTGGCGGCGGACGCTTTCCCGTCGGGCAGTTTCCAGCACTTGGACGTTTCCTTTGATGGCCGCCGGATTTTGTTTGCCTTTTGTCACGCCGAAACGACTCCGGCGAATCGCGAAGAACACCTGGACAGGTTCTATCACCTGTATGAAGTGGGCACTGATGGCACCGGGTTGCGCCAATTGACCGACGGTCCGTTTGATGATTTTGCCCCGCGTTACCTGCCGAACGGACAACTCCTGTTCATCTCGACGCGGCGGGGTGGGTTTCATCGCTGCGGACGCGGCCCGTGCCCGACCTACACGCTGACCCTGGCCGAAGCCGACGGTTCGAATCCCCACTCGATCAGCTTCCACGAAACCCATGAATGGGATCCGGTCATACTGGCCAACGGTCAAATTCTTTACACGCGCTGGGATTACGTGGACCGCCACGCAGTGTTCTACGAGCAATTGTGGTCGGCGCGTCCCGACGGCACCGGCGTGAGCGCGTTCTACGGGAATAACACGTTCAATCCGGTCGGCATTTGGGAACCGCAGTCGGTGCCGGGTTCGACGCGCATCATGGCCACCGCCGCCGCCCACCACGCCATGACCGCCGGCTCGATCGTGCTTTTGGACACCACGCAAGCCCGTGACGGCCTGCAACCAATCACCCGGTTGACCCCCGACGCCCCGTTCCCGGAAAGTGAAGTGCCCGTCGCCAACCGCGGCAATCCTCGCGCTTGGTACGCGCCCGTGGGGGTGAGCCACCCCGCGCCGATTCCGGAAGCGGCGCAACGTTGGCCGGGACACTGTTATCGCACGCCGTTTCCCTTGTCGGAAAAATACTTCCTGGCGGCTTACAGCTTCGACGCGCTGATTGGCGAACCCGATCCCAATCCGGCCAACATGTTCGGGCTGTACCTGGTGGATTGCTTTGGCAACCAGGAACTGCTGCATCGCGATCCCGATATTTCCAGTCTCTGGCCGATGCCATTACGCCCGCGCTCGCGGCCGATGGAAATGGCGTCGTTGTTGGAGGAAACCCATCGCGATGAAGGCCGGTTCTTCGTGCAGAACGTCTATCGCAGTTGGCCGCCGCTGCCGCCCGGCTCGATCAAACGCTTGCGGATTGTTCAAGTGTTGCCCAAAACCACGCCGCACATCAACGAACCGCCGGTGGGCCTGGCCAATGCCTCACCAGGCAAACAAGTGCTCGGCACCGTGCCGGTCGAGGCGGACGGATCGGCATATTTTCGCGCCCCGGCCAAAGTGCCGCTGGCGTTTCAGGCGCTGGATGACCAGGGACAAGCCGTCCAGGTGATGCGCAGCGTGACGTATCTGCAACCGGGCGAAACCGCAAGCTGCGTTGGCTGTCACGAAAACCGCCACACTGCCCCGACATCCCGTCCGGCGCTGGCGTTGGCGCGCGCCCCGTCGAGTATCGAGCCCGGGCCGGAAGGTTCAAGCCCGCTGAGCTACCCGCTCCTGGTGCAGCCGGTGCTCGACCGCGAATGCGTGCGCTGTCACAACCCGGACCGACCCGATGGCCAGGTCGTGCTGACTGATGATCCACAAGACCGCTTCACGAAATCGTATTTGGCGCTGGCGCCGCGCGTTTCCTTTTCCGCGTGGGGTGGCAAGCCCGGCGACTTCCGCGTGGCCAACAGCGAACCGCTGAGCCAGCCGGGATTCTTTGGCGCCCGTAACTCGCCCCTGATGACCTTGCTCCGCGCCGGCCATGAAGGCGTTTCTCTGAACGCCGCGGACCTGGAGCGCTTGATCACTTGGATGGACGCCAACGCGTTATTCTACGGAACCTTCGATCCTGCCGACCAAGCCCGCCAGCTTCACGGTGAACTCATCGCTGGACCGAAGCTGGAATAACCATCCGCATCAAAACCGTTCCACCAGCTTTTCGATCAGGAAGGAGCTTTCGCGCATGGCTTGTTCGCAGAAGGGGCCGAACCATTCGGCAATGCGCTTGAATTCCTCGCTGAATTTCTCCGCATTACCGCTGGCGATCAGGGCCTGCGTATCTTCGACTGAGCGGACGAATTGCTTGAGCAAAGCGCGCCGTTCAGGCGAGGCGAAGATGATGTCCGCATACAGTCCGGGATCCTGGGCAAACAGGCGTCCCACCATGCCAAGTTCCAAACGGTAAATGGGGCTCGAAAATTCGAGCGTGCGGTTGAGGTTGATCTGCCGTTGCGCCATGAACCGGCCGAAGGCAAACGAGGCAAAGTGGCGGATGCCCTGCACCAGGTCCATGGCTTGATCGTGTTCAGTGGCCTCGACGGTCATCACGACGTTTCCCCACGCTGCCAGTTGATCGAGCAACCACTGGCAGGCCTCCTCATCCCGGCCTGGACTCGCCACCACGATCTGTTGGTCCATGCTGGCTGTCGAAGGTCCAAACAAGGGGTGCAAGCCCACCACCGGCCCGGCATGAGCGGTCAACATCGTGGCTATGGGCGCCTTCTTGATACTGGTGATGTCCGCCAAAATACACTGCGACGGCAGGCTCGGTCCCAGCCTGGCAATCACGTCGGTGGTGAAATGGATGGGCACGCTGATCAGCGCCAGGTCGATTCCAGCGCAGAGTTCGTTGACCTGCGGCCAATCGTCCTGTTCAAGGATGCGGACTTCGTAATTCGCTTCGCCGAACCACCGCCCGAAATAGGCCCCCATCTGGCCGCGTCCGCCCACAATGAGCACCTTGGCGCCGGGCCGCACCCCGCTCTTGGCGGCGTGAACCGTCTGGCGCACGCGCGATTGTCGCATGATGCTGCGATACAATTCCTCGATGTGGTCCGGATCCAATCCAGCCTGCCGGGCTTGGGCGCGTCGCTGCGAGATGAGGTTTTCCTCGCGCGCGGGATGGTGAATGGGCAGGTGCGCTGCTTTCTTGAGCGTCACCACGCGTTGCACCACGTCGTGCCGGCGCGCGAGCAAATCCACAATTTGCTCGTCAATGGCGTCAATTTCGCGCCGCAAATCTTCGAGCGCCGCTGCGGTAGTGGGCGTTGGGGCTGCCGCGGAAGCGGAAGCAGCTTTAGAAGGTTGATCGTCGTTCATAGATTGGACTTCTGGCGTCGGACAGTGGGAAGTTCCCGCGCGCCGGGGCGGTTTTCCAATATCCTTAAAACCACAATCAGCGTGGCCGGCTGGGCTTCGTCAACGATGCCCGGTACCAAAGGGCAACTGGTTTTGTCATCAAGCGATTCAAATCGTGGTTGCGTTCCGCGTCAAGGACGCCGCCCAAAAAAGTCGGACCGGAGTCCCGACGTTCCGGACTTCTGGAACGCGTTCGCCTTACCATCGAGCGTCCGCCCACTTGGGGACGCCTTCGCCTACTCGGGACAGCCGAGACGGCTGTCCTACGTTGGTGGCGCGACATATGAGCATGGTGCGTAGGACAGGCGTCCCGCCTGTCCCGGACTCCCCCGCCGGATCCACCGTTTCATGAGCTTCCGGTTGTTGAAGCGGCAACGCAGGGAGCGCCGACCTTCTTGTCGGTCCGGAGGTGGCGCATGGTTCGAGCCGACAAGAATGTTAGCGCACCAGGCTACGTTAGCGTTCTGGACTTGCCGGAAGCCATGCGATACAACACTTGCATTATGACAAGCAATTCCACGTGTTCGGTGGCCGTGCGGTTCACGTTTTCAATATTGGCGGCCCTGTTCTTGTTGCCTAATCCGACCAGCCTGTTCGCCGGTGGTTTGGCGGATTTGGCCAAGCCGCAGGAAGGACGTTCCATGCGGGCCACCTCGACCATGCGCGTGGGTGAGGTGCGCCGCGGTGGGTCGGAGCAGAAGATCAATCCCCTCGCCGAGCCGCGCGGTGATCTCGACGAAGCCAGCAATTCGGACAACTTCCGGGTCGCGCCTGGAGCGACGCACGTATTGCTGGACGCCCAAGGCCCGGGAGTGATCACGCATATCTGGATCACGTTTCTGGGACCGGAGCCGCAGGCGTGGGCCAAGCAAGGTTCGGCCAATCACCAGGAGATGCTCTTGCGCATGTATTGGGATGGCCACGAACGCCCGGCCGTCGAAGCGCCGGTGGGTGAGTTTTTTGCGAATTGTTTTGGCAAACGCAGCGAAGTCATCAGCCTGCCGGTGATTGTCGAGGACGCCGATTCCTACAATTGTTTCTGGCAAATGCCGTTTCGGAAATCGGCGCGGATCGAGATCGTGAACCAGAGCGAGAAACCGATCAGCCTGCTGTATTACAACATCGATTGGATCAAGAAGAAGAGCCTGCGCAAGGACACGCCGTATTTTTATGCGCAGTATCGGCAGGAATATCCGGTCGAACACGGCAAGGATTACGTGATCCTCGACACCAAGGGCAAAGGCCACTACGTCGGCACCGTGCTGGCAGTGCGCACCCGCAGTCCCGCGTGGTTTGGCGAAGGCGATGAGAAGATTTACATCGATGGCGAGGCCAAGCCCTCGATCTGGGGCACCGGCACAGAAGATTATTTCCTTTCCGCCTGGGGCCTCAAGACCACCAGCACCCCCTATTTCGGCGTGCCCGTATTTCGATCAATGGGGAATTGTGGGTGGCCACACCAGCGCGTATCGCTGGCACATCAATGATCCGATCGTGTTCAATACCGGCATCAAAGTGACCCTCGAGCATTTCGGCTGGATTTCACCGGACGAAAACCCGGACAATAAATCAACCAGTTGGAACGAGCGTCAGGACGACTACTCCAGCGTGGCCTTTTGGTATCAAACCGGCGAACCGACCTTCTCCGCCCGCGCCCCATTGGCGGCGGAGCGCACGTTGCCCAGCCTCGAACGGTTGACAGTGTATGCGCGCGATTTTACGGATGACAAATATCATGGCGCCGGCAGTGTGGCGCCCCAACAACTGGAGCTGTACGACGGCAAGCAACTGTTGTATCGGGCGCCGCAAGCCGAAGGCGCCTGGTTGGAAATTCCTTTCACCGTGAAGAAGAAAGAGCCGTTGCGCCTACTCCTAAACATGACCAAGGCGCCCGACTTCGGAAAATACCAAGCCTATTTGAACGGAGTGAAGCTACGCGGGGCAATGGACTTCTACAATGCCGATATCGTCAGCGAGGAATTTCATCTGCTCGATTTCTGGCCCTCCCCGGGCGACTATACGCTGCGCCTGGAGTGTGTGGGGAAGAATCCGCAGTCCACCGGTTACTACCTGGGGATGGAGTCAGTCCGTTTGCGCGAACGGCGTCCGCGCGTGACCACCTACGGCTTCGACAAAGACAAAGATTGGAAAACGCATCCGGTGCTGTACCGATAGCGAAGGGGGCGCCATTTGTTTGCGGACGGATTACGGAGTCGAAGAGCCCTAATCCGAACATCTCACACGCGCTGTAGCCGTCGAGGTGAGGAGGCGGAGTGCAGGAACTGGATCCAGTTCCGCCTCCTCACCTCGGCGGCTACGGGCTGTCAGCGTTCCATGCTTGCTGTGAAGTATTCGGATTAACGGCATCTCGACGGAGCGGCGCTGTTGTCGAAGTGCGGCGTGGCATGATAACCAAGCTCCTCTGCGAAGGGAATCAAGCCACGCTGGAGAATTTCCCAATTGGATGAACCGGTTGCCAGTTCGTCGCGCCAGCGTTTGGAGAGAGGCTGTCGATGTTTTGTTGGACCGACTCTATTTGTGACGCGTGGGTTTAACGAAAGCGGGAGCAAGCTCCACGCACTCCAGACGCTGGCGCGACCTTGCAGGCGATTCGGGCGATTGGGCGTTTGTTTTGTACGAACGGCGCGTTCCGAACTGCCAGCAAGATGCCGGCAGCACGCTGCCTAACGTGCTGCCGGCGTCCCGCCGGCAGAAACGGAAGCACCGGAAAGATTCGAACTGACACCACCGGCGGCGATTGGTGCGCTCGCCCTTGCTTACCAATTCGTGGCCCTCTCTTCCGGTCGATCTGCCGGCAAGATGCCGGCAGCACGCTGCCTAACGTGCTGCCGGCGTCCCGCCGGCAGAAACGGAAGCACCGGAAAGATTCGAACTGACACCACCGGCGGCGATTGGTGCGCTCGCCCTTGCTTGCCAATTCGTGGCCCTCTCTTCCGGTCGAACTGCCGGCAAGATGCCGGCAGCACGCTGCCTAACGTGCTGCCGGCGTCCCGCCGGCAGAAACGGGAGCCCCGGAAAGATTCGAACTGACACCACCGGCGACGTTTGGTGCGCTCGACCTTGCTTACCAATTCGTGGCCCTCTCTTCCGGTCGATCTGCCGGCAAGATGCCGGCAGCACGTTCCGAGGGCTTACGCGCGCAATTCGACTTCCACCGCCTGGCCTTCGGTGACGTTGGCCGTTTCCGCCAGCTTCAACCGCACTTCATTACCGTTGCGCTGGAGCATGGCTGGCACTTCACGTCCGCCGATGCGAACGGTGGCGGCTGGAGCCTGGGCCTTATCGGGGAGTTCAAATACCAGTTCCTGGAGTCGTAGTTTGCCGTGGCGCAGTTCGATGCGTTCGCGTTGAACGGCTCCGTCGCGCTCCTGGACGAATAAGCCCCAGCCTTCCGGTGCCGTAAAGAACGAGCGATGGTCAGTTGGTTGCCAGTGCGGACGAAATCCCAGCACGCCCGCCGGGCCATCAAGCACGAGTCCCTGGCTGGCGATCAGCAACGACCACGAACTCATGGCGCGCGCGTAGAACTTGCCGCATTCAAGTTCGTTGAACGGATTGCCCCCAGGACCGGAATTCAATCCATCGCGCCGGCGACCGTCATAACGGCTCCGGGCCATTTTCACGATGCGCCGCGCGGGTTCGATCAGGCCCTCGAAAATCATCAGGCCGGCGGCGGCGTATTCGATGCCGGTCCAGACTTCGTCCGCATAGAGCACGAACGATTTGGGCCGGTCGTTGTGTGGCCAGGTACAAATCAGCAGCCCACCTTCGTCATCGGGAATGTAGCGCCGTGGGGACTTGTTTGAAACCGGCAAACGTCTTGCGAAAATTGTAGCGGCCCACAGATTCCATCGCCTGCCGCACCCGCTCCGGTGGATACAAATAGCCGACGCCCAGCGTATGGGCCCACCATTGGCCGAGCAATTGGTCGCTTAGACAGCCGTTGTTGTAATCGCGGTCGGGGACGGCACTCGGAAGCTGGATGAAATACTCGCCGTTCCACAATTGCGCGTTCTGGTTCTTCATTCCCGCCTCGCGCACGGTGCGCCATTGCCGGGCTTTGTCCGCGTCGTTCATGGCCAGAGCCAATTGCTCGGCGGCCGCCAGAGCGGAAAGGTATTGCGAGCCGATGAACGTGTTGGCGCCGGAAACCGCGGTGTCATACGTGTTCCATTGCTTGCCGTCCGGCACGCCGTCGTGGTCGGCATCGAACTTCTCGATCATCCAATCGGTGGCTTTCTGCAACCCCGGCCAGATCCGTTCCAGAAACTTCCGGTCGGGACTGAGTTGGTGTTCGCGCAACGCCGCTTCGATGGTGGCGCAGTGGCCGTCGATGAATGCGCCGTGCGGACTGTGCTGGCGGTGCGACGTCTCGCCGTCTGGGTGCAGATAAGTCACCAGATCGGAAATGCGCATGTTCCGGCCAATCTCGGGGAACAGCCGCGCGTGCGATTGGGCGTAGTTCCAGACGTGCGTGCAATTGAGCGGGCAGCAACCGTAACAACCTTCGAATCCCGCAAAGTAACCCGCTTCCGACCACCAACAAGTCGGCCCGCGAAAAATCACCGATTGCGAACTCATCGCATCGAGAAATTCCTCCGGCAGGTTCGACTGATAGAAAGTCTCGTGATAGAGGCGCGTGCGTTGCCAGAGCGCGTCCGCGTTGGCTCGCGACGTGACGCGCCACCGCCAGTGCGTCCGGCCAGCGGCGCGCATACAGATTGCCCTCGTGGCCGAAGCGTTCGACGTTCGGGAAATGCCAGGCCAGCACGAAGGTTACGGTGCGTTGCTCACCGGGCTGGAGCGTAAATGGTACGCTCAGCGCGGCATTGAACGTTTCGCCCGCAGCACTTTCGCCGGAGTCTTCGCCCGGCTTCAGGCCGGCGACGATTTCATCGCGTGACGTCCAACGTGGCGTGGCGACCGCTGCGCGATCCAACGCCGCCAGGGTCATCGTACCCCAGCCCGGCACGGCGGGCACCAAGTGGTGACCATCTTTTAATGATTCGCCTTCCGCTGCGAGCAGCGCCTCCGCCCAACTCCACGGCAGATTATCCGCCAACGCCAGGATGACGCGCCCTTTGCCCAGCGGCCCGGTGATCAGCAATGGATCGCCATTGGGAGCGGTAACGAGCGCGTGATAACCATTATCGCCGTCGCGGAATCCCTGGAGCTGGGTGTAGTTGGTGATGGCCCATGGTTCTTTGACCCCTTTCCAAGTGGCGTGGAAATCACCGTCCAACATGGCAGCCTCAGCCGCAGTGAACGGTACCGTGAATTGATCGGCTGCCGACCGTAGCGGCGAGCCCAGTTGTAACACGGCTTCCGGTGGAATGTCGGAGAAAACGATCTGGTCCACGTTAATGTGACCCCAGGCATCCGAGCGGCGGTCCACAATTTCCAAGACCGCCTGCTGGCCCTTGAGGTCGGCGACGTCCCAACCGGCGGGCGCGAGCTGTTCGCGGTCTTTGCCGGTCGCCGTGCGGACCACCTTTCCGCCAACGCGCAGGTTCAGGCAGGTTTGGTTTCGGTGCGCGCCGCCGCCAATCAGGAATCCGATGTAACGTCGCTCGATGGTAAACGGTTTCGAGGTCAGCGTGCCTTGAGGTCCATCGCCGGGCAGGTACGTGTTAACCAATCCGCGGCCCGCGAAACCGCTGACCTGTTGCTGATTGGGATGGGTTCCCGTCGAAGGCGCTTTACCGAAGCCTTCGCCGCTGGCGGTCCAGCCGTCGTAGTTGCCTTTTTCGAAGTCCTCGAACACGGTGTAGGCGCGCTTGAGTTCTTCCGGGTTCCCGCGCAAGGCGGCGATATTGGCAAAGAACGACGATTGGACGGCGCCCGCCATGAGGGTGCCGCCAGCGTTGGCCAGTCGAACCACCGTGTTGGCGGTCGGCGTCGAAAGCCCCGGAAGTTGCGCGATCCACTGGCGTTCCGCCGCGGACACAATTTCGTCGGAGGCAGCGCGAACTTTCACTGCAAGCTGGGCACTGGGTCAAGGGCCTTTTCCATTGCTATGGCCACCAGGTCGCGCTCGCGGATCGTGCGGTTGCGATTGCGTCCGTAACCATGAAACCGCACCCCCTGAATTCCACCTTCACCGCGGCTCCCAATGGCATTTTGACAAGTGCTGATCAGGGCCACTTCAACTGGCGCGGCGCCGGGATTGCGCGCCGTGAACCGGAACATTGCACACGGAATGGACGAGTTGGCTGCATCCGTCGGGATGAAGGGATTGAAGCCCTCAAGTCGCACCGCGACGGGCAGGGCCGGATCATTGTAATCAAGCCGGGCAATTGGGTAGCCGCCTTCGTAGGTCAGCGACGCTACTGGTTGTAGTGGTTCTTCCGCCGTGGTTTGCAGCACGCGCAGGACTGCGGGTTGATTGCCGACTTTGGCGCGTACCGCAAAGAAGCTGTCCGGGATGCGCGACTCGCCGAAGTTGTTGAAGATTTGCCAGACGCCGAGTCGTCCTTGGCCATCGAGCCAGACGGTGCCGGTGCCAATGCCGCCGATGGGCATGCCGACGGCCTCGAGGTTTGCGCCGCGATATACCCGCGGCGGCGTGAGCGGGTAACGCCAGGTGTCGGGGATTTTCGGCGCGGTCAACGCAGCGGTGGCCGAGGGGGCGCGGAGCAATTCGGCGCTGACCGCGAGTCCCGCAGCGCCGGCGGCGATGGATTGAATAAACTCGCGCCGGGTCAGTTCGGGGGGCAGGGGAGGGCGGCAGCGGCCGCCACAACAACAATTTTCATCTGACATAATCGGTTCTCCTTAAAGGCTGAGGTTAACGAATGGAAATGCGCACGACTCGAGTTTTGTGAACGGTGCTCTGGTTGATGACTTGCAAGCAGACACCTCCTGATTGCTCGAACGCGCCGTTCCATTCGCGGTCGGTGCGAGGCGCACCGACCAACAGGCGTCTCGCCTGTGCTCTCCGGCACTCCCAATGGAATTAGGACGGCCAAACGTCAGGATGGCTGGTTGCATGACCGTCAGATTAAGCGGAGCGGTGGCGCCTCGTCACTAATCTTTTGGGCGCGCCTGCCCTCGTCGCGAACAAAAGCCGGAGCAAGCTCCGCGCACTCCAAACGCTGGCGATAGATTTGACAGGGCCGCAGAAAGGTCGCGTCAGCGTTTGGAGGGCGTCCGGCTGGCCGGCGCTTTGGCGGGCCAAGGCGCTGCTACAGGCTCAACATTTCGTCTTGCGTCAGGAGGTGCAGGCCGCGTTGGGCCAGGACTTCCCGGGCGCGGGCGAGGTCGTGAACTTCCACCACCAGGATCGCGCGATTGTTCGCCACGAACCCGGACGTGTTTTCGAGGTTGATGTTGTGTTCGGCCAGCGCCTCCGCCACGGCCTGCAACGCGCCGGGACGATCCTGAACCTCCACGGCCAGAGCTTCGAGCAATGTGGCCATCACGCCCTGCTGCTTGAGGTGTTGAATCGCCGCGTCGGGCTGGTCCACCAGGAACTTCATCACGCCGAAGGTGCCGCTGTTGGCGATGGTGGCCCAGCGGAGGTTGACGTCCGCCGCGGCCAGAATCCCTGTGATGCGGGCCGTTTGGCCCGGCTTGTTTTCGGCAAATACCGCAATTAGTTGAACCGCACTCATAATTGATTTGCAGGACAGTTTGAGTATTTCACATTCCGCAGAAAACACCGGCGAGAGTAGCCGCCGACGTAAGGAGGCGGACCACGATACACCTGCTCCGCCTCCTTACGTTAGCGGCTACCACGGCCTTAAGACATCCGAGTTATAGCGATCGCTTGTCAATCACTCGTATGGCTTTGCCCTGGCTTACGGGCAATGTACCCGGCGGCACCAGGTTCACTTTGGGTTTGACCAGCACTTCGGCCCGGATCTTTTCCGCAATCTTGGCTTGCAGTTGGGCCAGGTGTTCGACTTGTCCGTCGAAGCCGGCTTCGGCTAACTCGACTTTGATGGTCATTTCGTCCAACCCGTCGAGTAGGATCAAATAGTTTCGTCCCAGCGACGGCAGGCCCATCAACACACTTTCGATTTGCTGCGGATAAATGTTCACGCCGCGGACAATCAGCATGTCGTCGGATCGGCCGGTGATGCGGTTGATCCGGCGATGGGTGCGACCGCACGCACATGGCTCCGCAATGATCGAGGTCATGTCCCGCGTTCGGTAACGGAGCAAGGGCATGGCTTCGCGACTGAGCGAGGTCAACACCAGTTCACCCAGCTTGCCCTCGGGCAGCGGATCACCCGTTTCCGGATTCACGACTTCCATCAGGTAATGGTCTTCCCACAGGTGCATGCCGTGTTTTTCCTCGCACTCGAACGCGACGCCCGGGCCGTTCATTTCGGAGAGGCCATACGAATTGAACACCTGGATACCGAGCGCATCCTCGATTTTGCGCCGCGTTTCCTCGGTGTAGGGTTCGGCGCCGACAAACGCGCGGCACAAGGAGAGATCACGGCGGGGATCAACGCCTTTCTTCTCAAGAAAATCTGCAAAGTAAAGCGCGTATCCGGGCGTGACGTGGATGGCGGTGGTCTTGAAATCCTGCATCAACATAAGCTGCCGCTCCGAGTTGCCCGGCCCGGCGGGAATGACCAGGCACCCGACCTTTTCCGCGCCGTAGTGCATGACCAGCGCGCCGGTGAACAGTCCGTAGGTCATCATGTTTTGCAGCACGTCCCCCTGGCGCACGCCAGACATGATCAGACAGCGGGCGATCAAATCGGCGGCGGTGTCCACGTCCTGGCGGGAGAAGAACAGCGCCTTGGGTTTGCCGGTGGTCCCGCTGGAGGTGTGCAGCCGGACCGGTTCACTCAAGGGTACCGCCATCAGGCCAGTCGGATAATTGGCCCGTAGATCCGCGCTCGTGGTGAATGGCAACTGGTGGACATCCGCCAGCGACTGGATGTTGTCCGGCTTGAACGTCTTGTTCAGCGAGTTTGGTTCGGTAGAACGGGACGTTCTGCGCGACGCGGCGGACGGTGTCCCGCAGTCGGGTTACCTGCAACTGCTCCAGCGCCGTGCGGTCGATGGTTTCAAGTTCGCGATTCCAATACATTGCCGGCCTTTAATCTTTCCATAAATCTTTGGTTCGTTCCGCCAAGTCGGGCATGGGTGGCAACGGGGCGCTGGGCACCGGTTCATACCAGAACGTGGCCGCCGACCAGTCGTCCTGCCGTTCGTACAGCCCGTTCTTGTAGCCGATTTGCTGGATGGTTATCCGACCACTCTTTTGCCAATAAATCGGGTCCGGCAAATGCCAACGGTACATGGACACGAAGCCCTTTTGGTCCAGGCTGCAACCATTGTAACGAAACGGCGTTTGTTGCATGCCCCAGGACAAGCCCACGTAGTCTTCGCTGCCGGTGCCGCAGATGGTGGGAAATTCCTTGTCGCCGTCCATAAACACCTTCACTTCCCCTTCGCCCCACCAATTGCCTTCCAACGCGCGAATGCCGATGAGGGAACCGATGAACCGCCCTTTGGCGTTGCGTTGCGGGAGCAGTTCGAAGTCCTGCTTCAGCGTGGTTGGATTTTCGCGACGAAACAACACGTGCAATCGGCCCACGTCCTTGGGATGCTTGTCGCCGAGGGTGTAATCAATCTGGTAAAAGAGCGGTGTGGCTTTGCTGCCTTCGTGCGTGAACGTCATCCGGACGCCTTTGCGAAACGGCATCGGCAACCAGATGTTCATCCCGGCATTCTGGCCGACCGAATGAACGGCCGACTGGTAGGCCATCACCTTGCCATGGGCCATGCCCATAAAATCCCCAACCGGGCATTCGATGCTGGGATGTTCTTGACCGTCCCAATACGCTCGCAGCACACAGGCCCGGAGCGTCTCCGGATCGTGGTGCATGGTGATCCAGATATGCCGGATGGTTCCCTCGCCCTGAATGTCGCACAGCGTTACCGCCTCCCCGGGCTTAATGGTGCGGGCCGGTGCGCCTTTGCGACCGACGCCCAATTGACTGGCGGCTTTTCCTCCGGCTCCCTTGGCGCCAGTGGGATTCTCGAACGAAATGGAGCGCGACACGAGGCCGTTATCCAATTGGTAGGGTTGGTGGATGACATCGGGTGGTGGTGCCGCCAGAACGTTCATTTCCAAGATTCCCGTCAACGCGGCGGTCAGCACGACTGAACAAATCAGATTCCTTTTCATGGTGGTGGATTTACCGGTTCACATTGTGTTTTCGCTGTTGCAGTGATGCTGAAGCAAGGCATCCCGGCATTCAATAAAGAAAGTGGCCGGCCCGTCTGGACCGGCCACTCGCGCAGGAGTGCGATCTTGGCGATGCCGCCGTCGTCGTTAGTAAGTGAAGAGCAGTTCGGCGCGCAGGAAGGAGAGCAAATCGCGCTTGGCGTAGTAGTCGCCCTGCCAGACAAACTCGCTCCAGAGATGGCCGCTGATGTGGCTGTTGAATTTGTGCTTTAGCACGGCTTGGGCGTAATGGCCGCGGAACGTGCCGTTGCCACCATTGAAGGCACCAAACAGCGCTGGATTAATGGGTACGGGTCGGCACTTTCTGATTGGCCAACAACGCGCTGTAATTCACCAGGAGACTCATGTTCTTGATTGGATTGAGGGACCAACCGGCGCCAATACGATGAATATTGTTGAGTTGGGCAACTTTTCCGCTGGTTTCGTAAATGTACGAATAGATGTACAACTCGCTGAAGCGCGGCCAGCGCCCCCAGAGCACGTCGAACATTTCATCCTTGCCGGTGGTTGAAGGATCGTCCCCGGAAAGGAACTCATAGAATAAATATGGCTGGTTGTTCAGCTTGTCTTTGAACTGGTAACCGAGTTTGGCGTTGACGCCGAAAGCGCCAATGTCTCTCTTAACGTTGCCGATGCCGGAGGCGTCGTGGGTCAAGGTGGGATCGGTCTTGTCCCCAAATTGGTAGGCGCCTTCTGCGGAATAATTCCAATGGTCGGCAAACGTGCCCGTTACTTTGCCCCCGACCGTGTAAATGTTCGCATCGTCGCCGTTGCCCAGCGTCCTGATGCGGCTGTCACGCTTGTAGATGAAGTAGCCGTCAAGCTGGGTGTTCTTCAACGACTTGTTCGAACCATAAAGAATGACTCCCTGCTCATTCTGTTCGGTCAAGTAGTACGGTTTTGGAAGGTTTTCTCCGGAACGCCCGAGCGTCGGAATCCATTCGTCCGGCAGAGCGTTCTGGTGAATGTAGATCACGTCGAACTTGGTTTTGATGTCTTTCGCATCATAGTTCAGCCGGATGCTGTCGAGGAAGAAGGTCCAGGAACCGTCGCCTGGCGTGCCGTCGGCCACCAACCACCAGTTATAAAAGTCGCCCAACAGGATGTCCTGCCGGCCGGCAGTAATCGTGAGCGGTTGATTGAACGCGTTATTCCATTTTACGTTCGCGTTGTCCAAAATCCCGTAGCGTTCCTCAAAGCCAGATCTGTAATCGTATTGCCCCGCGTACGACGGCTTCATCCACTCGCGGGCTTCATCAGAAAACCGGGCATTGATGCTGAGATCTTTCACCGGCTTCACGGAAGCCCAGAGACGGCCTCGAAAGCGGAAATAGTCCTGCTCATGCCGGGCCGCGGAATCAGTCAAGCTCAGGATGTTGTTGAAATACTCGTTGCGCACCCGAAAATCCGCGCCCCAACTGAGCCAAGACGTCGGATTTTTGGAATCCTTGATGAATGCCTCGAGGCTGCTGCTCTTGGTCGGCGGCGAGGCACTGGCGGCTTCGGCTGCCGGCGCCTGCGGGCTAAGGATCAAGGTTGCGCCGGCGACCATCGCCGACCAACGAATCAGGAGGTGAGTTGATTTAGGTCTCATAGTTATGATGTTGTGAGTTGGGTTAAAAATGGTTTGCCATTCTTTGCGGAGAGCGAAATTCAGGAGGACTTGACGTGGCGGCCAAAAGTTGCGGGAACGTGCTCCCAATTAGAGAGGAGGCGCGCGCCGCGCCAGTTAAAAACGCCCAATTGTTTTCGATCCCGATAACCATCGTTCTTGTTAAAAACGCCGCATCAATAGGTCGTTTACGAGGGGCAGCATCTCCTGCTGCCATCAATACCCTGGCCGACGTTCTAATCAAACCAGCATACGGACCCGCAAAGACAGACACTGGCATTCAGTTATGACTGCCGACAAACACAGTGAAATCGCGTCCTTTTTACTAAAATGTAAGCCGATGTCCAGAAGATATTATTCGAGTTATGCTAATGCGTGAAATTAAGGTCTATTGCGAGACGGCGCGCTTTGGCGTCGAGGAACGTTTCTTACCGGGGTGCTGGCGCTAACACGACAGCGTTTTGGAGTGCGGCCGTTCGCAACGTTCTCAGTAGCCTTGGTCCGGTGTGCCCGCATGGTAGGACAGGCGTCTCGTCTGTCCCGAATCACGGCAGCGTTTGTTTACGCCAGGAACATCGTGCGACCAATCGCCTGGTCTTGGTTGTTCGGGACCGCCGAGACGGCTGTCCGACTGGGTTAGGTTTGCGTCGCGCTCCAGGACCGCGGTTCCACGAAGCGCACTTCGGCCTCAACCCCAAGCCGGTTTAGGAACTCTGATTGAATGTCGCGCTGGAGTTTCTCGATGACCCAGATCGTGTCGGAGAAAAAGCTTTCGTCCATGCGGATGTAAATGACCAGGTGGCGCTCCGAAACCTCGGCCTTGAACGGCTGTCGGGCTACGGGAGTCTGAGCCAGCACCGCTCCGATCTGACCATCATAGAGCGGGGTTTCATTGACGCGCAGGCGGCGATCTAAACGCGCGCCGGGTTTCAAAGTGGCTCCGGTGCGGCCGCAGGCACATTGGTCGCGGCTGATTTCGCAAGCCACGCCGGACCGATACCGCAGCAGCGGCATGGATTCGCGCGTGAGCGTGGTCAGCACCAGTTCACCGTCCACGCATTCGGCCAGGAAATGATCTTCTTGTACGTGGAAGTTGCCTTCCTGGCATTCGACACACAAACCGGGATCCAACACTTCACCCAGCCCAAAATTGCAGCGGATCGCGGCGAATAGCCCGGCGCCGATTTGTTCGCGCGTGCTATGATCGACGGGACGCGAAAGCAGCACGGTCCGCAGATGAAAAGCCTGCGGATCGATCTGCCGTTGCTCCAGCAGCCGGATCAAGTCATTGGCATTGCTGGGCGTGGTAACCAGCACGGTCGGTCGATAGTTCTGAAGCATGGCTACTTGGTAATCGATGTGGTACGGATCCTCGGCGATCACCGAGGCCTCGATCAATTCCGCGCCCAGCACGTAGCCGGACGCATTGGGATATATGCCCGCACCCAGACAGATTTGCACCACATCGTTGCCCGTCACGCCACACGCCGCCAACTGGCGCGCCACGAGCCGGCTCCAGTTTCGCAGGTCATTCTGGGTGTGCCCGATGACCAACGGTTGTCCGCCGGGCCCGACGGTGGTGTGCAAGCGGATCACTTCCCGCAGCGGAAAGGCAAACATGCCGTAGGGAAAACTCTCGACCACGTCCTCGGGACTGGTCAGCGGTAGTTGAGCCAGGTCCTCCAAGGATTGAATCCGGCGGCCGACCAATTTTTCCCGGTAACGGCGCACGTTCCGTTTGAGGCGGACCAGCAGAGCTTGAAGGCGTTCGAGTTGGAGTTGCTCCAATTCGGCCCGCGGCATCGTTTCGTAACGAGGGTTGAAAATATTCATGTGCGCAGTTCGTTCTTCATTCCCACACCTCGCGGTAACCTTTGCCCAAATAGGCGCGTTTGACTTCCGGATTGTGCAGCAGTTCGGCGGCTTCGCCTTCGAGGATAATCTCGCCCGTTTCCAGGACGTAGGCGCGGTCCGCAATTTGGAGCGTGGCCACGGCATTCTGTTCGACCACGAGGACCGTTAGGCCCGTCTCGGTCATGCGCCGGATTTCGGTGAACACTTCCTTGACCAGCAGCGGCGCCAGCCCCATCGAAGGCTCGTCCAGCAGGAGGAGTTTCGGGCGGGCCATCAAGGCGCGGCCGAGGGCGAGCATCTGCTGTTCGCCGCCCGACAGCGTGCCGCCCATTTGGTGGATGCGCTCGCGAAGGCGCGGGAAACGGTCGAGCACAATTTCGAGCTGCAGATTCCGATCGGGGTTGTGGTAGCCGCCGACGAGCAAATTTTCCCGCACGCTCATGTCCGCGAAAATCATCCGGCCTTCGGGCACGAGCACCATCGAACTGCTCACGCTGCGCCAGGGCGGTTGGCCGCGCACGGGTCGTCCATCCATGCGGATTTCCCCCTCCCAGGGCGGCAGCAGTCCGACAATCGACTTAAGGAGCGACGTCTTGCCGGCGCCGTTCGCGCCCAGCAAGCCCACGATTTCCCCGGCGCCGACGTGCAAGCTGACGCCGCGCACCACCTCGAGGCTGCCGTAGCCGCACCTAAGATTTTTGATCTGCAACAACATGCTGAAAATCTCCGCCCAGATACACGCTGATCACCTTGGGATCATTTTGCACCACCGCGGGACAACCCTCGGCAATCGGCACCCCGTTGTGCAACACGAGAATGTCCTCGGCCAAATCCATCACCAGTTTCATGTCGTGCTCGACCAGCAAAATGGTGACCCCGCGGTCGCGAATGCGGCGAATGAGATCGCCCAAATCCTCCTTTTCCCGGGTGTTCAAACCGCTGGCTGGTTCATCCAACAGCAGCAAGTCCGGCCCAGTGGCCAGGGCGCGGGCCAATTCCACCATGCGGCGCTGGCCAAAAGCCAGGCTGCCGGCGGACAGGTTCGAAAGCTCCACGAGCCCCAAATGCTCGAGTTGCGCCAGGGCGGCGTCGCGAATGTGGCGTTCCTCGCGGCGTTGACCGAACAGCCGGAACGCGCACGCCGCGAATTCGGACCGGGACCGGGGATGCCGGCCGACCATCACATTTTCAAGCACGCTCATGTGCAGGAACAGACTCGGATTCTGGAAGGTACGGGACATGCCTCGGCGCGCAATCTCGTAGGGCTTGAGACGCCCGATGGGTTTGTCCTTGAAAACAATCCGGCCCGTCTCCGCGCGCAATAGCCCGGAGATCACATTGAACAAGGTGGTTTTGCCCGCTCCGTTCGGTCCGATCAAGGCCTTGATCTGCCCCGCCTGGACTTGAAACGTAACCTGGTCCAAGGCCACCAAGCCGCCGAAGCTGCGCCGCACGTTCTGGACTTCAAGCAAGGCCATACTATCCGGAAAGGGTGTTCGGCGCGGGCGGGACCGGCTCCTCGGCTTTCGGGCCCACGGCGGCCGGCGCGGGTTGGGATTGCCGGCTTCCCAATAGCCGCCGAAGCCATTGGCCGAGGGGTTTCAACGGTCCCTCCGGCGCGAGGGAAATGATCACGATGAGCAAGCCGCCAAACACAGCGTGATCGAACGAGCCGAACCAACCGCGCAACGAGCAAAAATTGATGGCCGTGCTGATCACCACGGCGCCCCAGAGGTTGGCCATGCCGCTGACGGCAGCCAGAGCCACGTAGCGCACCGACTTTAGTGCGCCGGCCTCCGACGGTCCAATGCCGCCGTTGTAGTGCGCGTAAAACACTCCCGCCACGGCGGCCAGCAAAGCGCTGGTGACAAACGCCTTGAGTTTATAAACAGACGTGTTGATGCCCATTGCATTGGCGGCGGTTTCCCGATCATGAATGGCTTGAAACGCGCGGCCGATTCGGGATTGAACCAGGTTGCGCAACAGGATCAACAGCACCAGCACCACCGCGACCGCCATATAATAATTCTGAACGCGCAAGGGTCGTCGGCCGGAGATGGTCAGGCCCAAGCCGATGTTCCACGGTGGCACTCCGGTAATGCCGTCCGCGGCACCGGTGATGGTCGTGCCCAAAACAATCTTGTACACGATCAGTCCAAATCCCAACGTGGCCATGGCGAGGTAATGTCCTTTGAGCCGCAACGCCGGATAGCCGATGAGATGCGCAATCACAAACGTGGCCAGCATCGCCACCAGAAAAGCCACCCAGGGCGTGGCGGTCATGATTTCATTGCCATATAAATTCTCCTTGAGCACAAACACGTGCATCTGCCGGAGCCAGACGGCCCAAGTCGCGTCCTTGATGGCGGAGAAATCGTGGGTGGTCAGCACCGCGGTGGTGTAGCCGCCGATGGCAAAGAACGCGCCGTGTCCGAGCGAGACCTGCCCCGCGTAGCCCATCACCAGGCACAAGCCCATGACCACGATGGCGTAATACAACGACATCGTGAGTTGGGTCAGGTAATACTCCGTCTCTGCTGCCTGCATGAGGAGCTGCGCCGCGACGGCCACCGCCGCGCAGATCAGGTAGGGAAGCGCTCGTTTGAAGCCGTTCATCAATGTTCTCTCACCCCTTCCCCCACCGGTTTGCCGAACAGCCCGTGCGGTCGTACGAACAGCACCAGCAGCAAGACAGCAAATGCGGTCACGTCGTTGTACGCCGCTGGCAGCACGCTGACGCTGAACGCCTCGAGCACTCCGACCAACAAACCGCCCGCCACGGCCCCCATCGGATTGCCCAAGCCGCCAAGGATGGCCGCGGCAAAGCCTTTGATGGCCAGCGGTACGCCCATGGCATAATGCGTCATGGTGATCGGCGAAATCACGCACCCTCCGAGCGCACCCAGACCAGCGCTCAAGCCGAACGAGAGCATGCGCATGCTGGGAATGTTGATCCCCGCGAGCATGGCGGCTTCGGGATTCGAGGAACATGCCCGCATGGCCCGTCCTTGCCGCGAGTATTTGAAAAACAAGTGCAGCACCACCACCATCACGCCGACCGCACCCAATACCCATAACACCTGGGGTGAAATGGCGGCCCCGAGGAAGCGAATGGAAGATGCCTCGTTACCGGAGAAATAGGGCAGCGACCGCACCTTTTCATCCCAAACGTGGAGCGCCACTTCCTGGATCACAATCGAAAGGCCAATGGTGATGATGATCATGTGCAGCACCGAGTGGTTTCGGAGCTTACGGAAGAACACCACTTCCAACGCACACCCCACCAGGGCCACCACCACGACTGCCACGACCACCGCCACCGGCAGCGGGGCAAACGCCAACAGCGTCACCGCAAGCATGCCTCCCAGCATGACAAATTCGCCCTGGGCAAAATTCAGCACGCCCGTCGCGCTATAGATTAGATTGAATCCAATCGCCACGACCGCATAAATGCTGCCTTTCGTTACTCCGGACAAAAAGTATTGCAGGGCCAGGCTGCTGTTTTCCATCGTCAGCGTGTTTGTTTAGCAAACGGCCCCGGTCAGTCCGCCCGCCGGGGCCGCGTCAAAGGACATCAATTCCTGAGTTAGGAATTACTTCTGGTAAATGGCAAACTTGCCATCCTTGACGGTCAGCATCTCGAACGCGCTCAGGTCCAGACCGGTGTGGTCGGCGGGCGAGAAATTGAAAACGCCGCCCGTTCCGGCAAAGCCCTTCAAGCTTTCGATGGCGTCGCGAACCTTGTCGCGATTGATCGAATTGGCCTTGCGAATGCCCGCGATCACGATGCTAAACGCATCATACGCATGACCGCCAAAGGTGCTGACATCCTCGTGATAGCGTCCCTCGTAGTCGCTTTTGTATTTGGCCAACACTTTTTTCTGCGGATTGGTGTCGGGCAAGCCGTCCACCACCAACAGTCGGCCCGCTGGGAAAAGAATGCCTTCGGCCGCCACGCCTGCTTGTTGGACGTACTTGGGATTGCCAAAACCGTGGCTCTGGAACAACGGCACGTTCAGGCCAATCTGTTTCATGTTCTTGGGAACAATCGATTGGGCGGGGACGATGGACCAATTCACCACCGCCTGCACCCCTGGGGTGCCCTTCACCTTGGTCAGGATGTCGGTCAAATCCGTGGCGGTTTTGTCATAGACCTCGTTGCACACAATCTGGATTCCTTCCGCACCGGCCATTGCCGCAAGCTGCTTTTTGCCGGCATTGCCAAAACCGGTATTGGCGCTGAGCACCGCGATTTTGGTGATGCCCTTGTCCTTCATGGTGCGATAAATCCAAGTGACGGCCTGGCTGTCTTTTTGCGGTGTCTTGAACACGTACTTTGCCACCGGATTGACGATGACTTCGGCCGCGGCGCAGGAAACCAGGATCATTTGCTCTTCTTCGCATAGCGCCTTGATCTGCATCGTCTCGCCGCTGGTGGACGGTCCGATAATGGCCAGGACGTTGTCCTCTTCGATCAGTTGTTTGGCGAATGAGACAGCCTTTTCCGGACTGCCGCCGCTGTCCTTGAGGATCAATTGGACTTTTCGTCCCAGCACGCCGCCCTCGGCATTGAGCTGGTCCACGAGCATTTGCGCGGTCTTGGCTTCCGGCGCGCCGAGGAACGATGCCGGCCCGGTGACCGAGAAGATGGCGCCGATTTTGATGGGACGCCGGCCGAACAGCGCGGCATGAGTTTCAGGAGTGTGGCAGGCCAGGCCGAAGAACATCAGGCCCGTGATAACCTTGAGTAGTCGTTTCATAGTTCAATGCTTTTCTTGGTATTAGACCATTTTACCCCGCACGGAGTCGCTCCGGGGAAGTGGATATGGCATTAGGCTGCCGAAAGCTGCCGACGCTGTCAAGCTCGCCGGGAAATCGATACGAGAAAAGCCAGAGCTGCTCCCAAGGTCACCACCACGCGCGGCAAGCTGGGTTCCGAATTAGGTTCGAAGTCCGGGTTCTGAAGGGTTCGAGCGCCACGGAACATTTGCCTGGCCGGCGCGCAAAAGGCCGGAGTTGCTTGCGGGCATCGGATTGCTTTTGGGGGTTGGCCTGCAAACTTCTGAGTTACGGTTTGGTGCTATTTCGTGTCGGCTTTGCCACGGCCGGGTGGGTTTGTTAACTTGGAACCACGGACAATGATGACAATTCCGCGAAATATCAAATGCCCGACGTGCAATTTGGATGCCGCACTATCAGAAGACGAAAGTGGCGCTTGCCGAATTCCCATGTTTTAATGCGGTGTGATCAACATGCTTAAAACCGCTGCCATCTTTGCCGTGTGCCTGCTCCTGACGGGCAAAGTTTACGCTGCCTCCTACGACCCGTTGACGGTGCCGTCGGACTTCAAAGCAGTGCAACTCGACCTCACTATCCACGACGCCAAACGCGACCGTGACCTCCCCATCCTGGTTTATCTTCCCGGCACCCAGACCCCCGCGCCGGTTGTGCTGTTCAGCCACGGCTTGGGCGGGACGCGCTACGGGAGCAAGTTTCTTGGGGAGCACTGGGCGGCGCGTGGCTATGTGGCGGTGTTTCTCCAACATCCCGGCAGTGACGATTCGGTCTGGCGCAACCAGCCGGTTGCCGAGCGCAGGCACGCAATGAACAGCGCCGCCTCGTTGGCCAATTTCCTTTTACGGGTCCAAGATGTACCAGCGGTTTTGGATCAACTTGAAGCCTGGAACGCAGATTCAACCCAGGCACTGGCCGGCCGGATGAACCAGCAAGTCGGAATGAGCGGACACTCCTTCGGTGCCGTCACCACCCAGGCGGTGAGCGGTCAGGCGCTTCCGCTCAGTGGGCAACGATTTACTGATCCGCGTATTCAGGCGGCGATTGTTTTTAGTCCAAGCACCCCCCGTCGCGGCCGCGCGGATGAAGCGTTCGGCGGAGTGAAAATTCCTTGGATGCTGATGACGGGAACAAAAGATTTGGCACCCATCGGAAATGCCGACATGAACTCCCGCTTGGGCGTGTTCCCAGCCCTGCACGGTGCGCCGAAATACGAAGTTGTCTTGCACAATGCCGAGCATTCCGTCTTCACCGACCGCGCCCTGCCGGGCGACCGGGAACCGCGCGACCCCAATCACCACCGCGTCATCCTCGCCTTGTCCACGGCATTCTGGGATGCGTATCTGCGCGGCAATGCGGATGCGTTGGCGTGGCTCAAGGGTAGCGGTCCGCGCACGGTGATGGAGGAAGCGGATCGGTGGCAGTTTTCGTCGCAGTAAAGGTGACCCCAGCAAAGGGTCCGTCGAACTTTCCACGCCCATCGGGCATCTCCCGGACAGCTTGGTCGTCAAGAAATGCGGCGGCAAACGCCAGCCTGCGCTCGCGGTTCTTTATTCCGATGTCGGCAAATCACTGGGCTTCCGGGACCACTCAAGCATTAACGCTTCAATCGAATTCGGTGCGGGGGGTTTGGCGGAAATTGTCGCGCTGAGCCCCTCGATAATCTCGATCCGCTGCGGCTCCTTCAATTTCGGAAATTCGCCGAACAATTCCCGCATCCGCCTCTGAATGTCACCCCAGTCCGCGTCCCCTTGGAGCAGCCGATTTCGTTGGTAGTCAAACAGACATCGCGCCAGCAAGAGTGGAGGATTCTTGACTTGCTCGATGACCCAATCGAACGGCTGGCCATCGCTCCACCACTCCGCGGCACTGAATCGTTGCCAGATGACTTGGGCCTGAGACTCGTTGCTCCGGACTGCCAATTGAAGATGCAGGGCCTAGCACTACAGCGACAATTTCCACAAATCGCGGATGGAGCGAAGTGCTAGGGACCGGAAACGATAGTAAACGGCAGCACGCTTGCCCGTCGGGTTCCGGGTGTGGGGGTATCGCGAAATCACGAGGCAGGCGGTTTCAGGAGTGCCCCGCCTATGTCAAACATGTCCCGTCCAACTTTGCCCAACAAATCGTGCTTCGATCCCCCGCCAACGGTGCGATGCGTGATGGCGGGATGCGTGTCTTCGGCGGACCGCTCCCGGCGGATCGAACCGCCACCGTCAAACATATCCCGCCCGCGCCGCCCCAAGAAATCGCGTTTGAGCGCGTCGGTAAAGGGGTGGCCCGGGGCTTTGGCAGGACTGACCGCAGGTTGGACGGTGCGCCCAGGGGTATCCGGCGTGGTTGCCTTAGAAATTGAAGCATCGGGTTGGGCGTTGGCCGAACAGAGTCCAACTCCACCAACAAGAAGAATGAGCAGGTGTTTGCTTGTTTTCATAGTATTTGGGATTAAGTCGGAGAGCTATGCCCTCCCAAAACAGTAGCCACAAATCCCCAAAGTGCCAGGGCTATTCTGCGACAGCCGAAGGTGGCATCGTTCACCACGCCGAGTCGTACCGCAGGTCTCCCATCCTTTGCCCTGCTTTGGTCCGGAGGACCGGCTTGCCCGCATCATCAATCCGGTCTGGCCCGATGCTGTACAGAACCCAATTCGTACCCGTGGGGCGGTAAACAAGCGGACGGCTGCTGAACGGGTCTGACGGCATTCGTTCAAAGTATTTGGGAAGAAGGTGTTGGAGACTTACCGGTGCGTTTCCGTGGTCGCAGCGGTAACGCCGCAACGCCAGTTCGGTTGTCAGCAGGCGAAGATGGGCGGCGGCCAAATCATGCTTTTCTTCGGCAGATTCACTGACTTTGCGGGCATGTAACCAATCTGACACAAGTCTAATCGGATTCGGATAGCTGCCCAACTGACCGCGAGCAAAGCGGTTTTCATTTACAATCACTTCGCGCCACGTGACGGTGCTACGGTCGATCTGTTCTAGTTGCGAAACCAGAGGTCGCATCTGGTCGCAGTCGAGTTTGGAGATGAGTCTAACCAGACGAATGCTTCCCATCGCCTCGCACGCGATCCCTACGAGCCGGTTTACGATAAGGCCGCCACGGCTCATGGCGGTTCCCAGACGCATGGAGTCGATGTAGCTGCGGGCGGCGTCCGGCCAACGGTTTTCCATCTCGGCCAATCGCCCTTCAGCGGAGAGTAGGTTTGCCAGTGATTTCAGCCCCATCAGGTTGCCAGTGAAGGTTCCAAAATTCGCAATGGCGGCGTCGGTCGGCACCGCGCAATCGCGGGTCAGCCCCAGACGCAATAACCGCAACGCTTCAGCGTTGGTTGTTACCAGGGCCCGAAGCTCGTCATGGTCGAGGTCGGCAACGTCAACAGTGTTTCCAGTGATGGTCTGCCCAGCCTGAACGAGGTCGTCATACCCGTTCGGATTTGGCAGTGGCGACGCAGGTGATCGACCAAAAGTGAAAACGAACGCCAACCCGACAGCAACCAGGGCGACCATGACTACTCCTGTCAGGAGCAGCAGGCGTCGTCCTGTCGTTGACGGAAATCTGATGAGCCGCTTGTTCACCGACCCCAGTTTACCCTCGGCGCTTTGGAGAGCAATCACGCGTTGGGCGAAGCTTAGCCGTGACTATTCAGTACCGATAGGCGTCCCGCCTGTCCTGAACGACTGCAAACCATCGATTTGTACCGCAGCGCCGCAAGTCTCTCCAGGTCACTAAAAAGTGAGGATGTCTTGGGGCTATTCGAGACAGGCGAGACGCCTGTCCTACCACGCCGAATCGCCTCAGCGCGGCTCCAGCTATTGAATAGTCACGACTTAGGCACCCACTCGCTGATGCGCCGCCTGTCAATACCGTTCGGAGATTCCACTAATCCGGAGCTTGCCTCTACCTTCGGAAATTCCCCTTGCACTTGCCGGCTTGCGCCAAGCCAGCGTTAGCGGACGGACTGGCGATGATCCCGCAGCACGGCCTCCGCCAGCCAGTTGGCCAGGGCCTGCCGGTTGTTGGGTTCCGTCAGGCGCTTTTGATCGCGTTCGTGATGGATGTTGCCCAGTTCGATGAACACGGTTGGCGGCGCCGTGGCATTGATCATGTACAAACTGCGCGTGCCCACGGTACCCGTATAACCGCGGTCGGGCTGGTTAAGCCGATACTTTTGTTCGACGGTGTTGCGCATGGTGATGGCCAATTGTTTGCCGGCGTTGCTCGAGCGGTGGTGATAGAAGAAGATGTCGATCTTTTCGTGCTGCTGCCGGGCATCCACGTGGATGACAATACATCGTTTGTAAGTCGCCGCGGGATCTTGCTTGTAGAGGCCGTTGACGGCCGTCGCCCGCTGGCGCAACCGGGCTACTTGGTTCAAGGGAATCTTTTGGTTGGGATAGCAGACTTCGTCCTTGTTGCTGCGGAGGTAACGGGATTCTTGAATGCCCGAGTGTGGATCGCGGATGATGAAATAAACCTTGGCGCCATGTTCCATCAAGCAACGGCCCAACCGCAGCGTGACATCGTACGCGTATTCGTCTTCACACAGCGTATGGGAACCGACTTTGCCCATGCCGCCCGGATCCGGTCCGCCGTGGCCGCTGACGAGGTAGAACACCGCGCCGCCGAGTTGTTCATCGAGCACCTTTACGCGGGCCAGCTTCGATCCGAACAGTGGCTCATTGATGAAGTCTTCGGTGGCCGGGAGCTTGTACTCCCGCCCCTGGTAAAGTGTGTTTCCGGGGCCGAGGTTTTCCCGATTCAACCGGATAAATGCGGCGAGGCTATCGCTGGACAGTCCATACCGTTGCAGCAGTCGGTAAATGCCGTCGCCGCTTTGAGCGGTTACGGTTTTATAGCCGGCGGCTGAGACGCCGGCCAGCCAACCGAACGCCGAGAGGCACACGAGGCATTTCGTTATGATCAATCGTTTCCTGATGAAAACCATGTTATCCGCTGCTGTTTGGCATCGTTAAGAGTTTTCTGATTAGACCCTTCATGATGCCTGGAATTCATTCTAATCGCAATCTCCTCCCCCTCGGGTTTCAAAAACCTTCAACCTCCAAACGCTACGCGACTTTGAACGCGATTGAAGCCGGGGCGGTGGCTGCGTTCGTGAGAACGCGGCTGACTTTACCGGATAACACTGCGCCAACGGCAGCGTCCCACTGGTCACCGGAAAGCGAGTAAAGGCTCGCGCATTGAGCTTCGGAAGCATAGCGGTGTCTGAACAGATCTTCGCCATTTTGCGCAAATCGAATGAGCGGCGCTCTGCCAGGACGCCGCTACGCCAGGATTCATGGGCAGGGGGTTGAACGTCGCAATCCTGCCCCAACTGAAGAATCAATAGCGTCCTTCGGGTGCTAATCCCCCGAGCCCGCCGGGATCTCCACCAAACGATAAAACCGCTGCCCGTTTCCGGTCCAATCCGATAGCGGCATCTGAAACCGCCGGCTGGCGGGAATCGAAGCTTCGTGGATCAAGGTGGCGTTGGTTTCGAGTTCGGCCATCGTTGGTGCGCCGTAAATGCGCATCGTGCCGTTCGCCAACCGCAGCCGGCAGTCCAGTTCAAGGTCCGTATCCGAACGAGACAGCGTGAGTCGCGGCCGATTCGAAGAAACCACCACGGCAAGTTCAACCGGGTCACTGGGAAGCGTCCCTTGTTCGTTGCTGATGGTTACCCCGTAGGTGCCGGCGTCGGCCAGCGTCGTTTCGGGGAAGACCAGGAAGGCATTAGTGGCGCCCGGAATGTCTTCGCCATTCTTCTGCCACTGGTGACCGAAAGGCGGATTGCCGGTGACATTGACGGCCAGCACGAACCGCTGATCTTCCTCGATAGTTTGGCTGGGCGAAATCCAGGTGAGTTGGGGCGGTTCCGGCTCCGTTTGCCCGAGACGGAACACGGCCAGTCCGCCGTCGAGTTCTGCTACAATCAGAAGGTTTCCAGCAACGTCCATGGCGTTTGGACTACCGCGGGTAGCCGCTTCACCCACTTGTAACGGTGCGTCAGGTAATGCCAAGTCCATCACACGAATGCCGTTGGACCTCTCCGCGAGGAACAACAGGCGATCCTTGATCTTGACGCGCCGAACGGATGAGGAAGTAGGCTGGCTGGCGACGAACTGCGGGGATTCGGGGTGGCTGATGTCCAATATATCCAAACTGCTCGGAAAAATACCCAGGTAGGCACGGTTGTTCCGCGTGGCAATGCTGAACACGTCTGTGTTGGCGTTGGAGTACGTCACCAATGGCACAGGATTGGTCGGATCACTGATCCCGAGAACAGTGAGGCCGTACTGGCGCATGGGGACGTAGAGGTAGTCATTCACCTTAAGCGATCCGTCGGCGCCGCCAGCCGTGGCTGTGATCGATACTACCGTGGGATTGGCAGAATCGTGAATATCCAGCACTCGCACTGAACCCGAAAAGTCTGCGACGTAGGCATAGGGATCGGCAATCTGCACCCCCACCGCATATCCGAACTCGGACGCATGCCCCACCTCGACCGGACTGGCGGGATCGCTAATATCAATCACGCGTACGCCAGCCGAGGCATCGGAAACATAGGCCAAGTGACCACACATTGTTACGCCCGCGGTGTTACCCCCAGGATTGAATGGCAAGTTGCTCACTTCCTTTGGGAAAATGGGATTACTGATGTCCAAAATGTGCAGTCCGGTATAGCGATCAACAACGTACGCCAAATTGCCCACCACGTCGAGGTTGGCGAGGGTGCGGGTTCCAACCGCTTCCGGCCATTCGGCGATCAGCTCAGGTTGGTGCTCCGAATAAACCGAGAGCCGCGCCACGGTCGAAGTGACGACGCCGAATTGGTTGCTCACGACCACCCAGTATTCACCTTCGCTTTGCGGTTGCGCGTTGGATAATTCCAGCGACAAAGTCTCTGTTCCTGGCAGCGGCGTGTCGTTGAAGAACCATTGGTAGCTGGGCGGATCCTGACTCACGGCGCCGACAGTGAACACGGCGTTGCTGCCCGCCCAAACGGCCACGTCGCGAGGCGGCTCAATGATTTCCGGCAACCCTTCGGGCACTTCGACCAACGCCACACTGAAGGTATCTCCGGCAGCAATTGCAGTGACGTGTTCCAAGGCGCCAGGCACGTTAGTGGCTCCATATTCGCTTCCGCCCCAGGCCACCACCGTGCCGTTGGATCGCAAGACCAGGCTGTGAAAATTTCCGGCGGCGACTGCCATCAAGTCCGTCAGGTCGTTGGGCACCGTTGCCTGGCCACGCGTGTTAACGCCCCAGCCGGTCGCCGTGCCGTCGGCCATCAACGCCAAATAGTGCGTGAATCCCGCGGAAATGGCGACCACATTGCTCACGCCGTCCGGAACTGTTACTGAGGGTGCGAAGCGCGCTTTCCAGTGGGTCACCGTCTGGTCAGACAATAACGCCATGCCAGCCCGGTCACCCACGCTGATCTCCGTCACGTTGGTTAGTTCGGCCGGCACTTCCGTGGGACTGAACGGAGTGGCACCTTGGCCCCACGCCACCACCGTGCCTTGGGTGGTTACCGCAAAGCTGCATGCATACCCGGCGGCGATGGCCGTAGCCGTTCCCAAGGTGGTCGGCACGTTGGTTTGCCCCCGCGCGTTATCGCCCCAGGCGACCACCGAACCGTCGCTGCGCAAAGCGAGACTTTGCCCGTCGCCGGCGGCGATGGCCACAACGTCGTCCAGCCACGGCGGCACCGATGTTTCCGATCCCCACGACACGACGGTGCCGTCTCGTTTCAAGGCCAGCGCGTGGTCCACGCCGGCAGCCACGGCGACTGCTTCCACGGCCGCGGCGGGGACATTGGTTTGCCCCAAGGTATTGTCACCCCAGGCCACCACCCGCCCCACCACTGCCGCCGCCCTGGCGGCGGGCAAGCTGCCCCACAGCGCGGCGACGACAATGCCGACCGCCAACCAGTGATCAATGGGCCTATCGCGTGGCATGAAACTTCGGTGGGTAGATGTTGGGGCAAGCAAGGAAACGGCATTGCCGCTGACTGGCTGAATTCCGTCTTGAATCCAAGTTTTCATAAAATTGGCGTGCTAAGTAAACTTCAAGATGGCGAAGCACGTCAAGAAGAATCTCAACTTCAATCGGTGCAAGAAGCACTTGCTTCCGGTTGGGGCAGGGGAGCATGATGATCCCACTTGACTCAAATCAACAGTGCCCGGAGCAGTGTCCTGTCCCGGGACCGCAACGAAGACGAAGTAGAATGAAAAAAGTGATCACTGCAACTCGTGGACACTTGCCTGACCGCAAAGCAAGTGCCGTTCAATTCAACCGCCGTCAATTTCTTCGCACCGCCCTGCAAGCCGGTACGGTGTTGGCCGCGCCGCTCATCGTGCCCGGCGCTGTGCTGGGCCGCGACGGCGGCGTGGCGCCCAGCGAACGCATCATTCTCGGCGCCATCGGCATTGGCCATCGCGGCTCGTACGACTTGGGCTGTTTTTTGCACGAACCGGATCTGCGGTTCGTGGCCATTTGCGATGTCAAAGAGAATCGCCGTCAAGCGGTGAAGAAACTCGCCGACGCCACTTATAACAATCACGACTGCGCCATGTATCGGGACCTGCGCGAGTTGCTCGCCCGCCCGGACATTGACGCGGTATTGATCGCCACCGGTCCGAACTGGCACGCGACGGCTGCGTGCCTGGCCGCCAACATGGGCAAGGACGTTTATTGCGAGAAACCCTGCACCAAGAACATCGCCCAAAGCCTGGCGCTGGCTGCGACGTTCCGCCGCACGGGGCGCGTTTTCCAGGGCGGTATGCAGCGGCGCAGCCTGCCGAATTTCATGTATGCCATCGATCTGGCCCGCACCGGGCAGCTCGGCAAACTCGAGACGCTTTACGCGCATCCAGGCGGCCTGGGCACCAAGATGAGCGGGTGGCTGCCGGCCGAACCCGAACCGGCCAAAGAGGACGTGGATTGGGATTTGTATCTCGGCCCCGCCGCCTGGCGCCCGTTCAACCGGCGCTTGCTTGATGGTTTCAATTTCGAAAAAGGCGGCGGCTTGGTTGGCGGCGGTTGTCTCGAATGGGGTTCGCATTGCGTCGATCTTTGCCAATGGGCTGCCGATGCCGATTCCACCGCGCCGGTCGAATACGAGCCGAAGGACGGCCAATTGCACGCGCGTTACGCCAGCGGCGTTAAACTCATCCTGCGCAACGACGGTTGGCTCCCGCTGGGCTCCTGCCCGGTGCGCTTCGAAGGCACGACGGGGTGGGTGGAAACCGCGGACAAAGGCGATCTTGCCGCCAGTTCTGAGGCGTTGCTTGCTCGCAAGGGCGCCAAGGTCGGCGGGTATCCGGCTGACTTCCACATCCGCAATTTCCTCGATTGCGTCAAATCACGCGGTCAGACGCGGGCCAACGCCGACGTGGCGTGCTGGTCGCACATTACCTGTCACGCGTCCAACATCGCGCTGTTCTTGGATCGCAAGGTCGTTTTCGATCCCAAGAAATGTGAGTTCCCCGGCGATGAAGAAGCTAATCGGCTCCGTTCCGAGGCGTTGCGTGAACCCTGGCGGCTATAACCTGCAACCTGCAATTTTGCCTTAATGATTAACGAGGTGTTTATATGATACGAAAAATTCAATATCTAACGTGGTCGGTTCTACTCACGGTGACGCTGGCTGCAACCGGCAACATGGTCCGCGCGGCGGACACGGCGAATGCCGCGGAACGGGAACGCAATTTAATCAGCGTTCTGACTTCCGATGCGCCGCCTGCCGAAAAGGCCATTACTTGCAAGAAGCTGGCCATCTACGGCTCGAAAAATGCCGTTCCGGCACTGGCGTCCTTGTTGACCAATCCGGACTTGTGCTCGTGGGCGCGCATTGCACTCGAGGCGATTCCCGATCCCGCTGCCGATGACGCATTGCGCGCGGCACTGGACAAGGTGCAAGGACGGCTGCTGATCGGCGTCATCAATTCCATTGGCTACCGTCGCGATGCCAAGGCCACGGAACCGTTGGTGGCCAAGCTCAAGGCTGCGGATACCGACGTGGTTTCGGCGGCCGCCGTGGCGCTGGGTCACATTGGTGGGCCAGCGGTTGCCCGGACGTTGCAACAAGCCCTGACCACCGTGCCCGCAGCCGCGCGCTCGGACGTGGCGGAAGGGTGTGTGTTGTGCGCCGAACAATTCATGGCCGGCGGCCAGTCTGCCGATGCGGTGCGGTTATATGACCTGGTGCGCGGGGCCGACGTGTCCCAGCAACGAATTCTGGAAGGCATTCGCGGCGCCATTCTCGCCCGGAAGTCGGACGGACTTCCACTGTTGCTCGAACAATTGCGGTCGCCCGACAAGGCACGGCTCGGCATCGGGCTGCGCACTGCGCGCGAACTCCCCGGCCGCAACGTCACCGAAGCGCTGGCCGCTGAGTTGAAACGGTGCGACGCCGACCGTCAATCGTGGCTGCTGCTGGTGCTGGCCGATCGCGGCGACGCGGCTGCTTTGCCAACGGTGAATGAATTGGCCGCCACGGCACCGACGCAGGTGCGGATCGCGGCCCTGGGTGCGCTCGAGCAATTGGACCGATCCGCCTGTGTGCCGGCGCTGTTGCTGGCGGCGAGCCAGGATGACGCGGAACTGGTCCGCGCGGCCAAAGCCGGTTTGCGCCGGTTGGCTGGCAGCGAATTGGATGCGGCCATTCTCGCGCGCCTTCCGCAAGCTTCCGGTGACCTGCGGCGGGTGCTCATTGATGAAGCCGGCCAGCGGCAACTGCAAGCAGCCCTACCCGAGATTGTGAAGTCCGTCACCGATTCGGATGCCGGCGTGTGCAGTGCCGCGGTGCGCGCCACCGGCGCACTGGGTAATGAGAAGCAAGCCGGCACGCTCGTTGCGCTGCTGCAGAAAACCCAAGGTTCCAAAGAACGCGGCAGCCTGGAGCAAGCGCTCGTGGCGATCATTGGCCGACACGGCCCAGCCTGTCTGCCAGCATTAATGCCGTTGGCGAAGAGCTCGGACAGCGGGTTGCGCAAAGTCGCATTGCACACGCTCTCCAGCGTTGGTGGTCCCAAAGCGTTGGCCGTGGTTGCGACCGCGGTTGATGACGAGGATGAAGGCGTTCAAGATGAAGCGGTGCGGGCGTTGTCCACGTGGGCCAGCAACTGGCCGGACGATCCCGGTGTGGCGGAACCACTGCTGGCCCTTGCCAAATCCGGTCGGAAGATGGCGTACCAGGTGCAAGGCGTGCGCGGCTATTTGCAATACGTGCAGGAGTGCAAGCAACTTGGGAATGACCAGAAGGTGACCAAGGTGAGCGAGCTGATGCCACTGGTCAAACGACCGGAGGAGAAGCGTCTGGCTGTGGCTACCCTCAGCTCGATTCCCAGCGCCAGTGCGTTGAAACTGCTGATGACACTCGCGCCCGACGATTCGATTGCGGAGGAAGCTTGTCTGGCAATTGCCAAACTGGCGGCGCGGAATGACGTGCCGGGCGCCTCCAAGGAACTGCGGCACCGGGCGTTGCTGCTGGTGGTTCAGAAATCGAAAAACGACGCCACGCGCAACAGCGCCAACGAAGCGCTGAAACAGTTGGATTAGTCGGGGAACACCTGTTTTTGAACGGGCGGCGCTGCGGCGCCGCCCTGTTTGTTTTTTGGATGAATGCCAGGCACGCTACTTGATGGTGACGTTGGTTCCTTGAACCGGTTCTTGGCGAATTCCAACCCATCTCGTCTCTTTCTCGGATTTTCATTGCCTTGACCGCGGAGCATTGTTGAAGATTCCGGCATGGCCCAAGAACAAGCATCCAAAAGTGCTGGTCTGCCCATGACCAGCAAATGGGATCCCGCGAAACTCGAACGGGAACAACAAGTCCTGATCGCCCTGGACCAGAAGCCCTGGCGCCAGCGGATTCGCGGCTATTTCAACCTGACCGGCCCCGCATGGATGCAAAGCGCCATGACCCTTGGCGCCGGCAGCGCGGCGGCTTCGGTGGTCGCCGGCGCGTTCTACGGCTACCAACTGCTCTGGGTGCAACCCATCGCCATGTTCCTGGGCGTTTTCATGATGGCGGCGTTGGCCAACATCACCCTCACCAAGGGCGAGCGCGCTTATCTCATCGTCGGTCGCGAATTGCACCCTTCCGTGGCGTTTCTGTGGGCGGTGGCTACGGTGGTATCCACGGTGATCTGGCACTTCGGCCAATATGCGCTGCTCGGCGGCGCGGCCTGGGATTTGGCGAACGTCGCCGGCATTCATGGGGCCCTCGATCCCGCGACGGGCAAGTCCGTGGCCGGCGCCACCCAAACCATGGTCCGGTTTGCGGGCGGCTTTTTGATCCTGGGGATTAATATTTACCTGACGTGGAACTACGGCTCCAAACCGGCGGGCATCAAACTCTACGAAGGATTTCTGCGTTGGATGATCCGGATCGTGATGCTGGCATTCCTGGTGGTGGTCGGGGTGCAACTGGTCAGAGGCCAATTGGATTTTGGCGGCATCATGCAAGGGATTCTTTACGTTTCAAGTTCCGAATCGACCGGGAGCGCTTACGACCATTCTGGGCGCCATCGGCGCGGCAGTGGGGATCAATATGACGTTTTTGTATCCCTATTCGATCCTCGCCAAAGGCTGGGGCAAACATCACAAGGGACTGGCCCGGTTTGACCTGGGCATGTCGTTGTTCGTGCCTTATGTGGTCTTAACTTCGCTCATCATCATGGGCATGGCGGCGACGGTGCATCAACCGCCGTATGGCACCACGCTGGGCGCTGCCGTTACCACTGCCAATTTCAAACCGATCGACGCCGCCCAGAGCCTGGCCACGGTATTGGGCTCTTCGTTCGGACGGATTATTTTCGACCTGGGCTTTATGGGGATGGCCTGCGGTGCCATCAGTGCGCACATGGTCTGCTGTGGCTTCACGGTGTGCGAAATGTTCGGGCTCGAATACACGCCGAAGCGCTATCGCCTCTTTACCCTCGTGCCGGCCATTGGCCTGTTGGGCGTCATGATCCAAAGCCCCATCTGGCTGCCAGTGCTGGCGTCAGCCATTGCCTTCACCATGCTGCCGATTGCCTACATCGCCTTCTTCATCCTGAACAACAAGCGCAGTTACCTCGGCGATGCCGTGGGACGCGGTTGGAAACGGACGGCCGTCAACGCCGTGCTCTTCGTGGCGCTGGCCATGGCGCTGGTTGGTTCGGGAATTAAAATCAAAACCGGTGTTTGGAACAAAATCTTCAAAAGCAAACCAGCGGCCGTCGCGACCGGCGGAGTGGTGGGAAGCGGCATGGAAAACTCCTCGTCACCTGGATCAAAGTGAGCCTGAGACAGCGGCGGTACGCTTCGACAGCAAACGCGAGTGTTGGTTGCAACCGGCCGGATTTCCTTTGAGTGTCAGGAATCCAAGCCCGCGCCCGCGTTTGAAGTGCGGTCGGCTTGCTGGTGCTTTCGCAACGGACTCCCGCCGCCGAACGCGGGCGCGCTATTTCATTCGTTGCACCGGCTGACAATCGCGAGCCGGAGCAAGCTCCACGCTCTCCAAACGCTGCGCGAAGATGGCCGCAGCTACGGCTGGACAATGACCCGGAAGAACACTTACCCGGCCCCAATTACCGTCTTCTGCACATGGAAGGTCATTTCCTCGGTGGTGGCGTCGAGGGCTACCAGGGATTGGTTGACCACCTGAGATGTCGCATCGTTCCAATGAATCAGATCCATCGAAGACTCCAAACGGTAAGTGAACTGGGATTCACTGGTCAGTCGATGAAAGGCGATGTCAATTTGGCCAACGCTGGCGTGGTCGCTGATTTGCAGGTTGGGAACTGAGGCCGGCGCGCTGATCAGAATCGCAAACGCATTCGTGGCCATGGCGCCGTCGTCGTCGGTGGCGGTGACGAACAGATTGAAGGTCCCGCCGCCAGTTGGGGTGCCGGAGAAGGTTCCCGTGGCCGGGTCGAAAGTCAGCCACGCCGGCAACGGTTCCGGTCCCGCCGCTAGCACCAGCGTTTCCAAATCATCCGGATCGGAGAAGGCGTCCGCCGGCACGGTGAAGCTGAACGGCACGCTGATCGCGGCCAGTTGATCGGGGATGGGACGATCGGCTCGTGGCGGATTGTTGAATTTCAATCGGAAGATATACCCGGCGCCGGCGCCCAAGCCCAAGGTGTTGTCCGCCACGGCGCCGACCGCCAGCGTGGCGTCGCGCAGCGAGACGCTGGAGCCGAATTGTCCTCCGGACGCTACTGGTATTGGCACGAACTTGTCCGCCTGGACCCACGGTTCAGTTCCGGCCAGATCGCGTCGGTACACATACACTGCGCCGGCATCCGGGGAAACCTGGTCATTGAACGGCGCCCCGACCACCAAGGTCGCGCGGTCAATCGTCACCGAATAGCCAAATTGGTCGCCCGCGACTCCGTCCGCGGGAATCAGCTTCCAGACTTGGCCCCATTGATTGGAACCGCCCTGGTCGCGGCCATACACATAGACCGAACCGGAATCAATCCCGCGCTCATTGTCCAAGTGGGCACCCACCGCGATAACGTCCTCGCTGACGCCCACCGAATATCCGAACGCGTCGCCGGTGGCACCATCCGCCGGCACCAACTTGCGAACTTGGCCCCACTGGTTGGCCCCGCCCTGGTGCCGTTCGAAGATGTAGGACGAGCCCGAATCAATGCCCTGTTCGTTGTCGAGTTGCGCGCCGACAACGAGGGTATCGCCATTGAGGCTGACGGCGTTGCCAAAACTGTCCGAGGCCTCTCCGTCGGCCGGCACGATCTTCTTCACGAAACCCCATTGGTTGGAACCGCCTTGATTGCGTCCGAAGACATAGGCCGAGCCCGAATCCACCGCCCGCTCATTATCGAGTTGGGCGCCCACGACGATCGTGTCCCCATCAATTGTCACGGCCGAACCGAATTGATCATCCTGCTCGCCGTCGGCGGCGAACAGTTGTTTGACCAATCCCCATTGGTTGCTGCCCCCCTGGTTGCGTTCAAAGATGTAGGCCGCTCCGCGACTTCGGCTGTTTACGACGGTTTGATACGCGCCGATGACCAGCGTGTCGCCGCTCATCGAAGCGGCCGCGCCGAACTTGGCGACATTGGCGGAAGCCGCCGGCGCCAGTTTTCGCGTTTGGCTCCAGGTTTGCAAATCAGCCGTTGGGGTGAACAGAGACGCGGTGCCGGTTCGCGTGCCGTTGTTCAATGCGCTGGGTGCGCCCATCGCCACGGCCTCGCGCGTCGCCGCCACCGCCATGCCGAATTGGTCACCGGCTTGGCCGCCCGTCGCCACGGCCTTCTGCACCAGCGGGTGGAGGGTGATCACCGTGGTGGTGGGGTCGGTCACCAGCGGATCAAATCCGTCGTTAACGCTCAGGGTCAACCGGGTGGTTTCCGACGATGTCGGCGTCACCCGACCATCCCCGGTCGGCACGAAGACCAGGGCGCGTAGGGCGGCGGTGGCAACCGCCGGCGTCACGCCGGCATTCGTGGTGCCCAAGGTATAGATTCCGCCGCCCGAATTTACAAAACCGCCCGACGTAATGAGGTAACCGTGACTGGGCGCGTCGAGCGACACCGTTACTATTTGCGGCTGGTCACCCAGCAGGTCCACATCCGTGACCATGACCGCCGAGAAGGGGCGGATTGTGGAACCACGAGAAACGGTCTGCCCGGCCACCGTGCCGGCAATCACCGGCGAATCATTCACCGACCGGACCTCAACCGTGGTATCGGTATTGGTAACGGTCACGAGGCCGTCGTCTGCGGTCAAGGTGAACCGCGTTGGTTCAGGGAACGGCGGTAGGATGCGATTTTCCGTGGGCACAAAAACCAAGTTGGTAATGGCCGCGGTGGCATTGGCGGCGAGGCCGTGGAACGTGTAGGTGCCGGCCGGCGATTCGACGAAACCTCCCAGGTTGGTGAGCATTCCTTTGACCGCGGCGTCCATGTCCACCATAACCGTCAACGGCTCGAAGCCCCATTCATCCACCTCGTTGATGATCACTTCGGCAAATGGTTTCACGGTTTGCTTGTCGGTGATCATTTGATCACTTTGCGTGCCAGCGATGGTCGGCGGATCGTTGACGCCGATTACGGTCACAATGATGTCCGTGCTGGCCTGATCCGACCCTGCGGGGTAAACGGTCACTGCCACCATTCCGGTGAAGGCGCCGCCGGAGTCATCGGCTACTTGGTAAGCAAACGTTTCGTCGTACGGTTGCACACTGGGAGCGCTTGCCGGTGTGTAAAGCAATTGGCCGTTCACCACTGCCGCGGTGCCGTTGTGATCGGTGGCGCCCACGGAAAGCAGCGTATAGCCCGCAGGGGTCGCGGGTTGAATGGCGTCATTGGCCAGCACGTTCAGGACATTGTTGGTGCTGCCGGCAATCACCGCAAACACATCGCTGACCAGCGTCCGGTGGCCGATTTTCACCGTGACGGTAGCGCTGCCGGTGCCACCAAAACCATCGGACACCGCGTAGATAATTTGATCCGTGCCGACGAAGCCGGCTGATGGCGTGTACAAAATGTTGGCGCCGCTCACAAACGCCACGCCGTTGGTGGGCGGTTGAAGGAGGCTGGTAATCACCCAACTGGCCGCGGTCGCCGGCTTGACGTTGTCGTTCGCCAACACCGGGAACACGTTGTTTTGGCTGTCGGCGGCAATGGTGTAGATGTCCGTTTTGGTTTCCAGACGCCGCACATTGGTGCGCTCTTCCACGTGAACTGTCACCAGCGCCGAGGCCCGCCGGGCGGTGCCGTCGGAAACTTCATACGTAAACTGCTCGGTGTAGGAGAATCCGGCGTTCGCATCTGATGGCACATACACCAACGCCGTGCCGTCACTGCTGATCGTCACCGTGCCGTGTTGGTTGGGGGCGTTCGTAGTGATGCCCACGCCGGTGATCGTCAACAACTGGCCGGTGTCCGGCAGCACGTGATCGTTCGCCAACACCGGCAACGTGAAGGACCGCGGCTGGAGCCGGGTTAGCGCCCCGGGGAATGCGTCCTGCAGCAGCAACCGATTGAGCTGCGCCACAGCCGAGCCCTGCGGATTTTCCAGCAGCAGCTTGATTGTGGGCCAGGACAACAGCACGCCGGCGAACCGGTTGTTATCGTAAATCGAAACTCCTCCAATCACCTGGTTCAACTCGCTTACCAGCGCGCTGAGCAAAACCGAGTTGGCGGCGCTGCCGGTATAGCTGGCCAGCAGGCTTCGCGTGTTGGCGGTGAACCGGTTGGTCAGATATTGGGCCAGCGGAGTGGTGGCCAGTTTGAGCGGCGTGGCCAGTTGCGGCAGATCCAGGATATCGGCCGGGGACAACGTGGCCGAAGTGCCGGCCGGAATTTCGTAGAAGACCGTGAAGGTATCGTCGTTCGCGCTGAGTTCCCCGGAGGTCACGCGCACGACCACCTTGGCGGTGTCGGTTCCCCGCGAATCAGTCATCGTGTAAGTGAACGTTTCTTCGCCGCTGAAGCCAGGCGCGGGTGTGTAAATCAGGTTGGTGGACGTAACGGTCACCGTGCCGCCGTGATTGGGCGCATCGACGCCGGTCCCGATCGACACGATGGTCAATTGGCGGCCCTGATTGGGAATGGCTGCGTCGTTCACCAGCACGTCCAGGGCGTTGGCCGCACTATTGACCAGCGCGGAGAAGAAGTCCGCGTTGGCGCGCACGCCTTTTTGCAGTACCACCACGGTTACCCGGCCGGTTGCCGTGCGGCTCGTGCCATCGGTAATCGTATAAGCAAACTCCTGTTCGCCCTCGGCAGTAACGGGGCCAAACACCAAGCGGTTGCCGTTGGTCACGCTCATTGCGCCAATCGACGAATTCGTCGGGGACACGCTGCTGATGGTGATGTTGGTGCCCTCGCTGGTTTGTATGACCCCGTCGTTGGCCAGCACGTCCAACAGAACCGGCGGCGCGTTGGTATCGAACGGCAGCGCAAAGAAATCGCTGCTGGTCGTTAAGCTGCCCACGGTGACGACCACTGCCCCCGTCCCGGTGCCGCCCAATCCGTCCGTCGCCACGTAGGTTAAGGTATCCTGCCCCACAAAGCCGGCGTCCGGTGTGTAGAGCAACGCCAGGCTTTGATCATCGACTCGCGCGGTGCCGTGCGGCGGATCGCTCACTGTCAGCACTGTCAACGTCGCCGGCGCGCCGGGCAAAATCGTGTCGTTCGCCAGCACGGCCAAGGAATTATCCGCGCTGCCGGCGGGTACGTTAACGGCATCATCGCGAACGCTCAAAGTGCCCGTCCGGTCCACCACTAACACCGTCACGAGGGCCACCGCCCGAGCGGTGCCGCCACCAGATACTTCATAGCGGAATTGTTCAGGACCCACAAACGCGGCCGCGGGCGTATAGGTGATCTGGTTGTTCGCCAGGCTTACTTGTCCTCCGCGGGTGGGCACCTGCACGATGCGCGTAATGGTGAGACTCGATCCCGCCGCCGGCAGGATGTTGTCGTTGGCCAGCACGTCGAGCACAGGCGATTGGCCTTTGGCCACGGTGAAGAAATCGTTGTTGGCCTGGAGATTCCCGTTGAGCTGGTTCACCGTCACGCGCACCGTCACCAACGCGCTGTCGAGGTGGTTCGCGCGCAATTCCTGCGGATATGTTTCCTCGAACAACATGCGGTTCAGCCGGGCCAGGTCTTCGCCGGTGGGGCTTTGCGCCAGCAGTTTCTGCACGAGCGGCGAGAGGTTGATGCCAATGAAGCGCTGGGCGGTGTAAATCGTTCCGCCGTTAATCGTGCTGTTCAACACCGCGACCAAGTTGGTCTGGAGCGCCGCATGTTCCACGGCTGTCCCGCCAAAGGCCGCCACCTGCTGCCGGGTGGTTTCGGGCAGGGAGTCCCAGAGGAATTGCGACACGCCGTCCACGCGTTGATTCAACCGGTCCACCATGGCGGGCAAATCCAGGACATCGCCCGCCATGAAATTCGTCGAGCCATCGCCAATGGTGTAGGTAAACACCTCATCGCCCACGAAATTCACTTCGGGCGTGTAAATGATACTCGTGCCGGAGTTGGTAACGGCGGCGGCGCCCAACTGGTTCGGCGTGCCGACGTCGAGAATCCGCAGACCTCCGCCAATGCCGGTATAATCGGCATCATTGGCCAGCACCGGCAAAGAATAGCTTTCCCCATCCGCGGCCACGCGGAACAAGTCGTCATTGGCAAAGAACATACTGCCGTCGTTCACCGTGTATTTGAGGACATTCACATAATTGGATCCCCTCCGGCAGACCGTTGAGGAACGCGGACATGGACGGGTCGTAGGACACGGTGTTGCCGAACACGCTCACTGCCGCGCCGACATCCAATAATTGGATAACCGATTGGAGCGCCAGTTGATTGTCCGGCGGCTGACCATTCACGTCGGCGTCCCAATCATAGTGCGAAGGATTGTTGAGCGGATACAACAAGGGATTGAGCACCAGCGGAGTGTCTTCGGTGGTGCTGGCCGAATCCGCCTGGGCCACCGGGGTGTCATTGACGCCGACCACCAACACTGCCACCAGTGAAGTCACTTCGCCGCCCTCGCCGTCGGTAACCGTGATTTCAAACGTATCCAGCAGCAGTTCCTCGCGGGCCAGGGCCTGCAACGCGGGCGCGGTGGTGGAATCATAAATCACCGCGAGCCCGTTGGGGGCCAGTTTGACATTCGCTCCGGCCTCGCTGGACGTTGTGAAGGGCAGGATACTGAGCGTGTCGCGGGTATCGACATCGGTATCGTTGCTCAACAGATCGGACGCCAACAGATTCAAGGGAGTGTCCTCGCCGGTGATCCACAAGTCCGTCAGCAGGAAAGATTGCGGACTGCCGTCCGCGGCAAACTCGAGTTGCGCGTCGATCCGGTTCGTCCGACCCGACATTGGCGGAAGATAATAATCCACTGTGGAATCCGACAGCGCCTGCGCCGGAGATTGTCCGACACCGAGCAACGGATCCAATCCGGTCAATGAACCCGGATCCGCGCCCGGTACCGGCAAATCGTTGACGCCGGTGACCGTTACCGTGACTTCCGCCAGCGTGAGCGCGCCATGCGGATCCTGCACCGCATAGAAGAACGTGTCATTGGTGGTCTGTAACCGCGCGAGAGCGTTCAGGTTCGTCGAGGCACGCGGATTATACACGACACTGGTTTCCCGCCGGTTCGCCCGAATTTCCAACTGCACTGCCGCCCCTTGCTGGCTGGTCGCAGTGAGGCGGTTGGCGTCGTCCAGAATCGTCCAAACCCCGGAGTTCGTGTGATTGTCCACGTACGGCACGGGAATGGAGAACGATTGGTCGTCAATCCGGGTGATCGTGTGAAAACCGTTATAGGACGGGTGCCCGCCGTAACCGGAGATAAGGACTTCGGTGCCGTCGGCCAAACCGTGGTTGGGTGCGCGGACAATCACCGGCGCGACGCCGGGCGTGCCTTCGTAATTCGTGATGGCATGTACTTCGCCCACTACTCCCACGACCAGCAACGTGGCCGGGTCGTCATCAATGTCGCGATCATTCGCCAACAAACTGATTGGTGGATTGGTCCGCGGCGGCGGATATTGCGCATCGGTGTCAAAGCCGATGGTGTTGTTGCCCGCCAGGTCCGCATCGCCCATGATCCGGAGAACGGTTTCCTCGTCCGTGGCCAGGAAGTCGGTGCCTGGCGACGGCGGATCGTTGGCGCCCAGCACCGTGAGCGTTACCTGGGCTTCGTCGCGCTGAGTGCCTCGGCGCGGTTGTTGCGTTATCCACGTGCCCTTGACCGGCGGATTGGTCTGAAACGCCAGCGCAAGGCTGAAGGTGTCGTCCGTGAAATTTGTGATCGTATGCGTGCCGTTATACTCGGCTACCCCGGCACCAGAGATGACCACCGCTTCGCCGTTCGTCAAACGGTGATTCGGGGAAACCACCACCACGCCGCCGTTACCGTTGGTGAAGTCCAGGATGGGCCCGGCGCCGATGTCAATAATCTCATAATAGAACGTGTCCGTGGCCTTGGCGCCTTCGGCCAACTGTTGGAGGTTGGTGGCATTGCGCGGATCGAACAACACTGCGGTGCCGCGCAAGGGCGCGTTGGTCGGCATCACGCTTAGCCAGGCACCCAGGTCGGAAGTCGCGGTGGCAGCGTCGCCGCTGCCCGGACCGGAAGTGCGGCTGACATCGACGATCACCAGTTGATCCAACCGGTCAGCGTCGCGATCATTGTTGAGCACGAGCAGCGTGAATTGCTCGTCCTCGTTGACCACCACCGAGTCGGCGGCGGCAAAGGGCAACGCATTCTTCAGGCCGAAGGCGGCGTTGCGCGTGTCCTTGCCCGGCGAGGTGGCCGGTCCGTTCATCGTCAGATCGACGCCTTCCACGGTCGCACCCGACGGCGGCGCCACTTCCACCATACGATGCGGTACCAGGGCGAATCCTTTGAACTGCGGCGCCAGGGTCAATGAATTGTGTTCGAGGTCCAGGCGGTTGGTGACGTTGTCCGGATCGACAAACACCCCGTTGAACGTCTGCGCGGCCACCGGTTGATTGTCTTTGCGCAACTCGATCAATCCGCGGTTCGTCAATGACAACGGGCTGGGCGCGGGCAGGACAATGGTCGTCGGGTTGTTAGTGGGATTGAGCGTGATGACCTTGTCCGCCACCAAAATGCCGTAGCCGGGCCGCACCAGTGTGTTCGGCGCAAAGGAATGGCGATTGGTGCCGTCGATCCAGAGGCTGAAATTGGAGAGCACCATCGGCACCGCATCGCGCGGCACATAGAGTTCGACGAAGGCGGTGTCATTGGTGGACGCCGGATCGGGATCGAATTGGATTTCATTGATCACTACCCGACCGAACGCATCGAATTCCATCGCCCCCGCATCCGGGGCGGCATCGCGGATTACCCCGCGCTGATCGGTGGCCAGCGTGGGACTGACGGCACGCCCGATGGCCGGACTGCCCGCCTTCAACGCGTAGAGCGCCGTCGGGCCGAGGGTTTCGTTGAGTGGCATTTCCAGAAGCTGGTCGGTAGCGGCTTCGGTCAAGTCGTTCGCACCGCTGAGCAGGATGACGAGCTTGGGCTGACCGCCCTGCACCAGCGTGGTGCGGGTGGGGTCATCCGACACGTTGCCGCCCAGCGACACAATGCGGCCCGCGCCCTGCACTTCGAGATTCCGTCCCTGGCCGTCGGCAAAGACCGAGTTGCGAACGCTGACCACCGTCCCGAAGACATTGGCATTGATCGAGGAGCCCAGATCCGCGGCGTCGAAATTGTCACCAAAGGTGCAGTGGGTAACGCTGACAGCCAGTTCGGTGCTCGGCGTGAAATTCTCCGCATAGATGGCGCCGCCGCCGAAACCGTTGGCCGAAGCCTGGCGGTTCCCGGAAAACGTCGTGTTGGTAAACGCACACGGCAGGTCGGTGTAAAGGGAAATCGCGCCGCCGCCCAATCCCAGGGCGTCATCGGTAAAGTTGCCGCGGACCAGGCAACTATAGAGAATTAGACTGCCTTCCATGACGTCAATCGCGCCGCCCCATTGCGTGGACTGCGAGTCCGTGACCGCACAAGATCGGAGCACCAACCGGCCGCTCGAGCCCACGAAAACGGCGCCCCCGGTGATGGAGTCGTCGGGACCGGCGGTCAGCGAGCGATCGCGGCCCTGGGTCAGCGTCAAGCCTTCCATGACCACGGACGCAAAGACCCGAAAGATCTGCGTGTCCGGCTCCTGGTTGCCATCCGTGTCGCCGCTGATGGTAAGCAGATCCGCGCCGGGACCTTTCAGATTGACATTGCGGATTAGTTCCAGCGGCCCGCGGTTTTTATCAAGGCGGATCAACGCCGGATAGCCGGGCAGGGCAAACGTGATCACGTCATTGTTGCTGGCATCTTGAAGCGCTCGCCGCAACGTGCCCCGCTTGGACCGGCCCCTTTCGGCCACCACCGGGTAATTGGGCGGATACACATCGTCGGTGTCATCGGTCACCAAGTGGTTGCGCGGTTGGTCCTGGAGCAGGATTTGCAGCGTGCGCGTCGTCGTGTTCAGCACCGAATCGACCGCTTGGATCGTAAACGTGGTGCCGCCCGGTTCGCTGGGCGGAAAGAGGAAGTTGGTACTGACCTGGAAGACGAGATCATTCAACGCCGTCGTGGCCGCGGCCGGAGGGGCGACAATTTGATACACGCCGGGACTGATCAACGTGAAACCGTTGAGATTGGCCAGCACGCCTTTGGTCGCGTCGTCCAACGTCACGTTCACCGTGACATTGGTCAGGTCGTCGTCCCGAATCAAGATGCCGCTGAAGGGTTTGACCGCGACCGTGGGCGGAATGAGCAAGGGCTCGTCCGGAAAATCCAGGCTGCCGTTCAACAGGATTTGCGGCGAACCGTTCACGCTGGTGATCGCCAGGGTTGTGCGGTCGTCTTCCGCGGCGGCATCGCGACTGTCCACCACGCGGATGAGCAAATGCGCGGTGACGGTTTCGCCGACTGCCCGGTCCACGCGCTGAGTGGGCACGAACGTGACGCTGTTGATCGCTTCGGTCAGCAGCGCACCGGTGTTGGTGATGGAAATTGACGGCCCGAACAGGGACAAGTTGGATTGGACCAAGCTGCCCAGCGCCGGGTTATCGAGGGAGAGGGTGGCTCGGAGGATTTGGTTGCCGCCTTCATCCACGTCCACGACGCGCACCGTGGCAAATGGATGGACGGGAGGCTTGGTGGGGTCGTCGGTCAACCGGAGGATGTTCAACGAAATCCCGCTGATACTGGGCGGATCATTCACCCCGATCACCGTCAACGTGCCCAGGGCCGTGCCCTCGGCGCCGCCGCTGTCGATCACCCGGACGCGGAACTGGATGTTCGTGCTCACGGCCACGCTGTCGCGCACCGGATGATACTCGACGCTGCGCACCAACGCGATAACCTGTTCGAGGGTGTTGGTAAACCGCGGATTGGCCGGCAACAGCGCTCCGTACAGGAAGGTGGGATCGTTCACCGGTTCAATGATTACGGTGTATTGATCGCCCGGGACGGGGGGATCGGGATCTTCGATGGAGATTTCAAAAGGCAGCACGTCCTGGCTGTCGGTGATGGTGGCGGGGCTCATGGTTACGCCCACTGCCGGCGGATCGTTCACCGCTTGCAGGTGAATGGTACCGGTCAACGTGTCGCAGGCATTGTCGCCGTCGCACACCTCGATCGTGAGATCAAAGCTGCCGCTGGAAATGCTGGAATTGACGTTGAACAGGTTCGTGCGCAACGCCGTGGTCACTTGCGACGGTGTGCCGCTTAGCGAAATGCCTTCGACACCGGCAAAGGAGCCAAAGTTTGCGAAGTTGGTTCCGGGCGTCACCGTAACGGTCAGGATTTCATTGTTGGGCTGGCCCTGGTCCACATCACCAATGGTGACGTTCGCGAACAGTTGCACATTGGCGGCGCCTTCCTGAAGGGGACTGCCGGAGGTGCCCGGAAAGGTGCCCGTGACGGTGGGCGGATCGTTGACCGGGGTAACCGTGATGCTGAAATTGTACGCCGCGGATTGGTTGTTCCCACCGTTGGCGGTGCCGCCATTGTCGGACAGACGCGCCGTGACGCTGGCCGTCCCGGCCTTATTGCCGGCCACGGTGAACGTCAAGCGACCCGATGAATTGATGGCGGGCGCCACGGAAAACAAATCGGACCGGCTGTTGACCGTTACGTTGAAAGTCAGCGTTTGACCGGATTCGTTGGCCGGCCCGGGACTGATGTTCGTGGCCCAATTGTTGATCGATTCCCCGCCGCTATCTTCCTGAACGGTCACATCGCTGCCGCCCGTGAAACTCGGGGGATCGTTCACGGCATTCACCGTCAGCGTGAAACTGTCACTCGCCGTACCGTCGGCATCGGTCACCGACACGCCGATCAGCGCGCTGCCATTCTGTTCGGCCAACGGTGACAGCGTAATCGTCCGCGTCCCGCCGCTGCCGGTGATGGAAATGTTGTTCGTGGGGATCAGCGCGGGATTCAGGGAACTCCGTCCGAAGCTCAATCCGCTCGATCCGCCGTCGCCGTTGCTCACGGTGAAGGTGAAGTTCGTGGACTGATCCTCGTTGATCGTAATGGTCGTGGGGACAATGTTGATGGTCGGCACGGTCTGGGCGCCGACAACGAACGGGATGGCGCATAGCAACGTGGCCAGCCCGAGACGCCAGCGGGATGCGAATGAGCCCCGGCACGAGAGAGTGTTGTTCGATGGTTCCATAGGTCGTTTCGGTTCTGAGCGAGCGATGGCGATAGGGGAGCGTTGATTGGGTCAGCGAAGGGGGGTTGCCGGAGGGCCGGGTAATTCCGGTGGCCGGGTTTCCTGGTTTTGCGCCACATTGGTCGTGGACGGCCGCGGCATTTCGAGGGCGGCCAGGGCGTTTTGATTGATCCGCACCGAGGATTGGCGGACGGCTTCGGCGCGGAACGCGGCTTCGGCCACTTGCCGGTTTTGCCGCAACAAGCTTTGCCGCAGCGAGGCTTCGACCTGGGCGAACGGCGTGACCGAGGCGTCGCGGGAATCGGTTTTCATGACAAGATACAAACCGTTCTTGGTTTCAATCCGCTGGCTGACTTGGCCTTTGTCCAAAGCGTAACCGGCCGCCAACACTTCCCGGGGCCAGGGATAACTGAAGTTGTCGGCGTCCAACCAGCCAATGTCGCCGCCGTGATACCGGCTGGCGGAGTCTTCGGAATATTGAATCGCCACCGCCCCGAAACCCTGGGCCGCCGGACCCCGGCCACCGGGCGCCGGCTGGTCAATCGCCTTTTGGCGGGCTTCCGCAAACCGCGCGTTGACTTCGTCCTGTTTGGTTTCGCTCATCATGGGGCTGGTTTTGATGTACAGGATGGCCAACCGGACTTTCGCGGGACGGGTGTATTTCGTAAGGTTCTGCTGGTAGGCGTCCTGCAATTCCGCGGGCGAAACCTCCAGGGCCTTGAGGCGCGGCTCCAATTCGCGATCCAGGAATTTGCCGATTAACAGATTGCTCAATTCGCGCCGCACTTCGGGATCGGCGTCCAGCTTGGCTTGGCGGGCGCGCTGGAGCAACGATTCAAATCGAACCATTTCCTCGAGCAACGTTTGTTTGTTTGGCACCGGGCGGTTGGCCCGATGCAGTCGTTCCACCTCGCGGTTGAAATCCTGCACGGTGATCGTCACGTCGCCCACGCGGGCGAGCACACCGGGAGACTCTGGCTTCTTGCAGGCGGTCAGCGCGAAAACCAGCAACAAAGTAAGCAGCGGCAACAAGAACGTGCTGCCGGCATCTTGCCGGCTGAGCGAACGCAGGAAGGGGTGACGAACTAACCCAGCGTGCTTCGATTCCCCGGGGGAGCGCGCCCGCCCCGGGCGTTGTGGTTGGCGCCTCGCCGACCACTCCTCGGACGCGGAGGCAGCCTCCGTATTCGGAACATACTGATGCTGCATGGCCTCTGAACTTCGCGAAGCGTTTGGAGTGCGTGGAGCTTGCTCCCGCCTTGGTTGAAAATCGAACCCACTAAAATCAGAGCAGCCAGCGTTTGGTTTACCATCTCGCCCCCATTCGAAAGCGCCGGCAAGCCGGACGCACTCCAAACGCTGGCGCGACTCAGGGTGAGCCGTCGCAGCCGATGAAAAAGTTTGTACCGGTTGCCTGCTTTCGTTTCTGCCGGCGGGACGCCGGCAGCACGTTGCCAGTGTGCTGCCGGTCGCTTGCCAGCAGGACGAACGCAAAAAGGTGTGCTGAATCAAAACCACCATCCGAACGCGCCATCCGGGTTCGTTCCTGCCGGCATTGGGGGGGCTTGGGGGGCGGAAATTGGTCATGGGGTATTCAGAATACGGATTCGCATGAAAAGCTTTTGTGCCGCCTGAACGCCGGGCAACGCGCGGTAGCATTGCAAACCGGAATCGCTCGCGGAGTCATCAGAAGGCAGTTCCTCGATGCTGGCTGGCGTGGAATTCCAACTGTCCAAGTCGGACGAAACCTCGACCACAAATTCCACATCCGTGGCTTCAGGCCGGCGCCAGACATCCAGTGTCAAATAACCGTCGCGGATCACTGCTTTGGGTAAGTGCGCGCGATCAGGATGATCGGGATCAAGCCCATACGCATAGCGCTCCAGGTTCGAGATTCCCTGCTTGCCCGGATCGTCGGCCGCAAACGCGGACAAGCTGCCGAGGTATGCCGGGAAGTGCTGGGCCCGCCATTGGGCCAGGGTCAGCATTTCTTCGACAATCATCACCCGGGCGGACGTGGGCGGATTCAAGCGATAGGCCGCATCGGGCTTGACCGACACGGAAACCGTCTTCGCACCGTCCGGGAACAACGCTAACTGGATGGGATTGATCTCGATGATGGTGGCTGTCTGGCCGGCGGGCAGGTTGACGTAAGAATTGATGCGCGCGTAATCAACCCCATTGACCGCGGTGCCGCCGATCTGGAGGCGGACCAGGACGCTGCGATCCAGCACGCCGCTGCGGCTCACCAGGAACAAGCCGGGCGATTGGCTGGTCTTCACCGCGTACGGTTCCATGGCTTCGAGGGAAATCTGCGGCGCCAAATCCTCGATGGTCACACGCGCCGTGGTGGTCGCGCCCAACTCGTAACCAGTTCCGGGCAACAGGCCCAGATCCACGACTTCGGAGAGTTCGGTCAAAGCGTCCACATACGGGGCAATTCGGACTGTTGCGCTGCGGGCGCCCGCCGGGATGGTGATCTGCGGATTGATGAACTCGTAATCCGCGCCGTTGGCGGCGCTGCCGGTGAGATGCAGGTTGACCGTCAAATTGACCACGGTTGAACCGGAGCGCGTGATCTCGAATTCGCCGTTGACCGGCCCGTTCTCACTGGCATTGGGCTGAGTGGCCACGATGGAAAGCCTCGCCGGCAATCCCTTGTCGCCGGTCAACAACTGGCCGTTGTCCGCCAAGGCATACAGGTCGGCGGTGGTGAGTTGTATCCCGGCCAACGTCAGGACCATGTTCGTGTAGCCGGCGCCCGCTCCCGCGAAATTCAACTTCAAGAGCGTATTGCTGCCCGCCGCCGCCACCTGGAGATAATTGGTCAGATTGGGCGAGGTGCCGGTTAACACGCGGGAGAAATCCAACGCATCGTTTTCGGCGACCGAGAAATCTTCGATGGTATCATTGCCGTCGTCGGCGGCGAAGAAGACGAACAAGTCGCCGCCGGCATTGCCACGAAGGATGTCATTACCACGGCCACCGATGAGAATATCGTCCTCCATGCTGCCCGCCAGATGATCGTCCGCCAGACTGCCCTGCATGATGTGCCGCCGGTCATGGCCGAACTCCGGCACGTATTGGCTGGCATACTCCGCGGCGCTCAAAGCCGAACTGGGCGCCGCCAAATCCTGGTGCGTTGTCTCGATGGAGGCGTCGCAAATCACAAATCCCCAGTCCCGCCCCAAGAGATAACTGTTGAGCCGCGGCAATTCGGCGCTGGGGCGACCAGGCAGATCGATCAGCCGGTGCGGCAGATCGGTGGCGGCCACGTCCAATTCCGGCGCCGACAACGAGGGCGCGGGTCGGTACACCAACACTTGCACGCGATTGGTGGAGGCTGGGTGCGCGGGATCTTCGTCCTGCAATGCCACTGTCAAACTGGAGAAGCTGGCGGTGCTGGTCGTGCCGTTATGCACAAAGACAATCTGTCCCTGATTCACTTCGGCCTGGGTGAACGTGGCGTTCACGGCCAGAGACGCGTCCGGGTCCGCCTGCGCGGGAGCGGCATCGCGGCGGATAAGAGTCCCGTTGTCCGGAAGTTGCAGCAAGGTGTATTGCAGGTTGGCCGACGCACTGTCCGCGTCAATGGCCCGTAACAAGACGATGGTGCGGCCTTCGGCATAGACGTGAAGTTCGTGGGTGGCCAGCGAGGGCACCCGGTCGTCATGCTGCGGGTCGGTGCCGTTGCGAAATTCCGCCAAGTTGTTCAGGCCATCGCCATCCAAGTCGCCGTTCGGGTCGTCGGTGTTGAATTTCTCTTCCCACCAATCGGGAATGCCGTCGCCGTCGGAGTCCACCGGCACGAGCGCCACTTCGAGATCGAGACGGTACGTGGCGGTGCGCAGCGCCTGGTCGGCGTTGAACATTTGACCGTTGGGGGTCAAGATTCGAGCGGGCAATCCCTCCACCGCAATGCGGAAGTGTTGGTGGATTTCTTCCATCGCCCGCAAAGGCACCGTGTCGGAGCTGGCTGACAAACCGGAGGCCAGCGCACTGTGCGGCACATCGAGTCGGTAGGAAAACTCTCCCCCGTGCAACGGGAACAGGGACGTGCGCAACGTCACGTCCTGGCCGTCGGCACAACGGATGGTCCAGGTCATTTCGCCCTCGGTCACCAGGAAGGGCTGGCCAGCGCCCGTGCCCAGAATTTTGCCGTAGAAAACCGTGGCCGGTTCAGGAACGGAAGCGGCTTGCAGGGGAACGGCGAGGCAAGCGAGTAGCGCAAGGACGCTTGCGATTACCGGGAGATGCTTTGTCCGCCCGCAGCCGACTTCGGTGGCCGCGGCCTCCGAACGTCGCGAAGCGTTTGGAGTGCGTGGAGCTTGCTCCCGCTTTCGTAGGCAAGGCGGGGCGACTTAAAGTCAGAACGGAGCTTGAAGGGAGTCAGCCTCTCGTTCCCATCCGAAAGCGCCGGCAAGCCGGACGCACTCCAAACGCTGGCGCGACTTGACTCGCCGCCGTTCCATACTGCGCGTCGACCATGCTAGTTCACATTGTTACCCGCGCTATTGCGAACGCCGGCGCGCCAAGCCGCGGGCCGCTGGCAAAAGGTTGTTTCGAAAGTCGTCATAGGTCGCCTCTTCTTCATGAGTTTAGCCGCCCGAGTAGCCATAAGTCTGAAATACAAGTTTGATGTCGCTCACCTGCTGAATGAAACGGTCGAGGCCCAGGTTGGGATCGCTGTTTAAGATGCGACCGGGAATAATCAGCAGCCACTGGGTGTTCCAAACCGACCGGCCGATCAACCGGCTGTCCGCGACCATTTCGTCCATGTTCACGGTGGCGCTGCCGTCGTGATAGGCGCGCAACATCGAGAATTTTCGCGGTTCGCCCAAGCGGCCATTCAAGCTGTCCAGCAGGGGAATCCAATTCGGATTGTCCAAGTCCGCCGACGAAGCCGGCAACGGGACCGGGATGCGTTGATCGACCACTTTCCACATGCGCACCAGACCGGGATCGTCGCTGGTGGGAATGCTCATGACATCCACGCCGATGGGCACCAGGTAAACCCGTGGCGTGGCCGGCAGGTCGTTCAGCACGTCGCCGCTGAGGTAATCGGAGAACCAGACGCCCACGGAACGAATCTTCGTGGCGTAATGGCTGGGATCATACGCGTGATCGCCGCCACTCAGCGGTTTGCCAAAGAAGTTCTGGCCCGCCAGCACGCGCGTGCCGAAGCGGAACACCAGTCCCGGCTCCGCCACGTGGGCGCCGTCCACGTCGGTTTCCGACGCAAACGGGCGGCAGTAATAACGGTATTCGGGCACCCTCCATAAGTCGTCCACACGGGCCGAAGCCACCGTTTGCTGCCACACGTCGTCGGAAATGCTGCCGGGAGAGGGGAAGCCGTCCACCGGCGGCTGGACCACCGGCGTCGCCGTTGGTTCCAGTGGCGTCAGCTTCCGGTTTGGGCAGGATGCGGAACAGCTCGGTGCGCAGGGAAATTTTGCCGTTCTCGTATTGCGGATTCACCACGCCCAGTTGGCCGCGGAGGCTATCGTAATTGGCTTTGATGTTGCGCAGCGTGGCCTTCAGACTGCCCAGGTTGCGCTGCCGCACAATGCCGGCCAGCAAGTTCCGCACGGAACCCGGATCGGTCGGGTCCAGATTGGTTTCGTAATCGTAGGCCTTGGCCGCCATATAAACATACCGCGCGGCCAGGTCAAAGTAAGACCGGTAACTTTGGAGGTAGTAATTCTTCGACACGCGGAACGTCATATCCTGGTACCGCCCGCGCTGCGTCTGGGCCGCGACACGTTTGTTGAACGCGGCGCGTTCGTCGATCAGCCGCGTGCCTTCATCGACCATCGCGCGGTACTGGTCGGACATTTCCCGGAGCGCCTCGATTTCCTTGAAGATCGCAATCCGCTTGATCGGTTCGTCGCCGACGAGGTTTTCGAGACCCTTCAACATTTCCTTGATGGACAGCACGTCCTCCTCGCGCTTCTCGAACAGGTTCAATTCGTTCTCCGCCACGTCCAACGAAATCTCCGCCACCAGCTTGCCGATCTTCAACACGTTCTCCGCCGCGGTGAAACCGGCGAAGGTGCCCACCTCGGCGAACTTGATGCCGGCCCGCGCCGCCGAAAGGGCGTCGCCCGGCGAGAAGGCCAACCCGGCGGTCGGCAGGTTCCGAGGAATGGCTTCGTTGGGCACGGACACGATCTTGAGCGTAGTTTCCTTCAGAGCCTTGGAGAATTCGAGCGCGGTCTCCAGCACCTTGATCGTGTCGGTAACGATGTATTTCACGCGGGTGAAGATTTCGTTCTTAAGGCGAATATTGGCCTGCATATCCATCTTGGCATTGATGAACCGCAGTTCGCGAACGATCTCGCCCTGCAAGCCATCCCAGGCACCGATGGCCTGGGCGATACTCGCTTCCTGCTGCAACATCTTGTTGATTTGTTGCTGCAATTCGCCCACCGCCAGGCGCTGGCCCCAGTCGCGCGGCGCTTGGAACGTGTAGCCGGCGGCGGTGATGGGCATGGACGGCGTGGGGTTGGTGAGGGCGACCTTCGGCGTTAGCAGGTCGGTGTAATTGACCGCGAACAGTCCGTCGCGGACCGAGATGGGCGCCGAACTGCCCCCCACGAATGTGGGCGCGAACAAGCGCCGCACATCATCACTGAGATACGGCTGTAACTCGAGAGAGATGTGCTGAATATCGGACAACGTCGCCCGCGGCGCCTGGCCAGCGCCCTGGCCATAAGAGTCGCCATTGCTAAAGGATGTATAAAGATCGCCGCCCACGAGGTTGCCGTTGCTGTCAAATTGGGCAAAGCTCGCGGCCGGTCCGGGCACCGTGGTGTTGTCGATCTGCCGCACGTCAACATACATAAACAACAGCGTGTCTGGTCCATCGTAACCGGCGGGATAGACTTTGCCCGAACCGATGGTGCCATCATACGGCTTGCCAAACAGTTTGATGAGCTGGCTGCGGTAGGAGAGGTCCTGCTGGAAGACCGAATTGCGGAAATCGACTTCCGAGTTACCAACTTTGCGCAGCATGTTGCGCGTTTCATTGGCGCTGTCCCAGATGCCCACCGCGTTGTCCAAGGCCTGCTCCGCCCGCTCGTGAATTTGCTCGAAGTAGGTTTTGCCGAATACCAAGTCGTCGATCAACGCCGGATTGATGTCGAACGGCACCTCATTCCGCGCCAGGCCGAGCGGGTTCTGGCCCTGGTTGGCCTGGTCGAACGTGGTTTGGATGGCGTTCAAGTTGGCGGACACGACGGTGATGTCCGAATTGACGGTGCGGTCCACTTTTTGGATGCCCTCCAACGTCTCGTTCGGATGCTTCGCCGGCAGGAGGGCGTTGGCAGTGACCCAATCGAAATAGGCTCCCTGTCCCGCCCGCCGGGCCCAGCCTTGCACGCCCCAGGATCGGTCCTTCAATTGCGGACTGTCCGTGTAGCCCTGCCACTGGGTGGTCGGATCTTCGGAGTAATTGTTGCGGTAGGTCAGGTTGACGATTTCGGCGCCGGCTTTGGCTTTGGCGGCCGCTGTTTGGGCGAATTTGCGTTCATCGAGGAAATCCACTTTGATGACGATGTCCTGGAGATTGTAATACTCCGAACGTGAAACCCAGTTGAAGTTCTCGTTGCGGAGCAAGTCGTACTGGTTGCGCAAGGCGGTCAGGTAGTGCCCCCAGGCGTCGCCGTGTCCCTGCGGGTAAAGGATCATCGCGTCGTTCTCGTCCACGAAACCGTCCTGGTTCACGTCGGAGATGTTGTAATTGTTCGCGTAAGCCGCTTCGCCTTCGCCCTTGGTGAAGTTCCAGAACAGGCGGTTATACACCGGCCGCGCGTAGTAGTCGTCCACCCCGCGCAACAAGGCGAGTTCCTCTTCGATCAACGAGGACACCTGGTTTTGGAAGGTAAATACCGCCGGCGACAGGCTGCCGTATTCGACGCTGTCACTGCCAAAACCGATGGTCGGATCCAGTGCGTCGCCGTAAGCTTCGTTGCCCAGGATGGTGTAGAAATCCGAGATGCGCGTGGAGGCCAGTTCCAAGGCATTGGCGATGGCCGGCGTGGAAACGGGCCGGGAAAGGTCGATGCTCAGGTCGCGCCCGCGTTTCAGAATGGTTTCATACAGTTCGATCAAGCCGACGTTCTCGATCACGTTCTTGTCCGGGTTCAACGCGACGGGGCCTTCATAGCGCGCGCCGAACTCCTCGATCATGCTGGTGTAGGTGGCCGGGTTGTCGCCTTCGAAATCGCGGATGCGCGCTTCGTAGGGATTGACCGCGTCGAGCACGCGCTTGATCCAGCCTTGGGCCAACTGCGCGCGATAGTCCGGAAAACCGTTGTTGTCGAAATCATGGAACGGATCCGAATTGCCGGCGCCGGCCCAAGTGAAGTTGACTTCGTTGCCGCCTTCCGGTTGCGGCACCCTCCAATTGGTGCCGGCGGTATTGTCGTTCTGATGCCGGTAGCGCACAAACCACCATGTGTCGGCCAGCAAGGCTTCCGGGGCGTTCGGGTTGCCTTTGAGCGTGATCTGGAAACGGCCCTTGCCGCGTGCGCCGGACGGATCAGGAAACACCTTCCACGGATTGGTCTGGCCGGGCAGGATCAAGTCCGGCGGCGGCACGTCCAGGCTGCCGTCGTCGGGACGATACCACCATTCGAAATACAGTTCATCCGGGTTGGCGCCGAAGTCGCCCTGGTGCCGAAGCACGAGGTTTTCGTCAAACACATTGTCCGAGGCCACGGTCTTGATCGCGCCGCGATAGCGTTCCCGGCGATCCACTTTGATCACGTGCAATGTAATGGGCGAACCGCCAAGGCTGGGATCGTTGTTCTCGGCCACCACCACGTAACTGATTTCCGGCAAACCGGCCAGCGGATCCAGGAAGCCGGCATTGGGCACCAGCGCCAAGCCGGGACCGAACGCGCGCAGCGGGGCCGGCTGCTTCGGATCGCTTACCACGCGTTGGAGTCCGGCCACCGCCGGATCTTCGATGGTTACGATCTTGTCCGTGCCGTCATGTAACACCGTGGGCTGCAAACCGACCAGATACCCGGAGTCCGCGTCGGTGATCGGTATGGGCAGTGGCACCGTCGCGCCCGGCTGTAAAGTGCCCACCTGGGCGTAGTAATTGCGCCAGAAGGCCTCCAGTTGGGAACGGTAATTGGGCGATGACGGATTGGGTAGGTCCGAATTGCCCGTGTCGATCAGCGACGGGTTGCGCGACAACTTGGCCAGTTGCGTGACGGCCGAAATCCAATTGGCATTGTCGGACAACGCCAGCATGGCGCCTTCCTCGGGGGCCGTGATGATGTTCGGTTCCAGCACGTACACCGCGGGCGGCGAGGCAGTCAGCGTGGAGTCGCCGATATCCTTGTTGTTCAGCAAGCCGATCATTTCCAGCTTGCCAGCGAGCGGGTCGTAGCGGACGCGGTTCTGCAACGAGGCCGGCAATTCGCTGAAGACGTATTTGCCCTCTTTGACGCGGGTGCGCCGGGTGGCGGGCGCGAGGTCGGGCGGGAAATTGCCCAACGTGAGCGGCACGCTGCGCACTTCGAGTACCTGCGCCACGCGGGCGGTCCATTGCGTCTTCCACTTGTCGGAATCCGCATGGGGATTAAGCGAATCAAACACCACCTCGGCCGAGGCAAAGGCCAGCACCCCCGGCAGGCCGGGTGTTTCCACCGTCTTCAATTCGCCGTCTTCGACGATTTGGATAAAGGCATGATCAGCGCGGTATTCGCCGCCGGAAAAAGTCAGGGTTTCGCCCGACTTCAACACCGGTGTGAGCACGGGCCAATCGCTCTTGTAAAGAATGCGCGTCGGTGCCAGGTCCGCATCCACACTGCCACTCGTGGGCACCACCGCCTCCGGCGAAAAGGCCAGCAGGGAATCGATCCGCTTGGGCAGGAACGACACGCAATCGCCGGCCTGCGGTACGGCGGCCCGCCGCACCACGAATCCGTTTTCCACGGACTCCGCGATGAATCCGGGCCGGTTGACCGGCCACCAGAAATCAGGCGCCAGCGGGTAATGAAATGACGCGGTAAACCACGCGTCCTCGCCACCGGACACCGCCCAACTCGAGCCTTTGTGGTCCTCCCAATAGACCTGCTGGGCTTTGAGATCGGTTCCAAAGCTTTGGGCGCAAGGCGACGCGCCGATCACCTCGACCAATGGGTAAAAGGGGATCACTGGTTCACCGGCCAACATCGTGAGATGCGGCTCGGCCACCAGATCGCGCGGTGCCGTGCTGCTGACCAGTTTGGCTGGATTGGCAAAATTGTATTCCGGAATGGCGGGGTCTTCTTTCTGCACTTCATACACCCGCATTTTGAATTCGTTGTCCGCGGTATCCAGGTATTGCACCAGCACAAACGGATGCGAGGTAAACGTCGCGGGATTTTCCAGCCGTTCATCAAACATCAGGTTCGAACGGTTGAAGCGGTTCAGGTCATTGGCGCGTAGCGCATACGCCGCGGGGGGGCGGGGCGACGCCGTCCGGTAGCGCCAGGAGGGTGCCATCAACGCGTGTTCCTCGTTGGGATTGTATCCCGGCTGATCCGGATCGGGCTGGTTGTAGATTTGGACTTGCTGGAGCCGGGAAGGATTGTAGGTGGTCTCGGCCGGCAGAATGTTGGTGATGATTTCCCCGGTCGTCCCCACAAACAGGTTGGTCACGGCCGCGGCCACCACCTGATCCAGTCCATTGGTGTTCACACTTTCGCTGCCAAACTCGCTGGCAATCACAATTCGGCCCAAACCTTCCGCTGCGCTCACGGGCCACCGCGGCAAATACACCCGGGCCCGGTGGGGCCAGATCAATTTGTCGTTGTGCGTGGGATCATCGTACCACACCACGACCACGCGCTGCGTGCTGGAGGCGCCGGGGTGCAGGTTCACCGGGATGATCGGACCGGGTAAATTGTTTCTCTGGACGACGATTTTTTGGCCCGCCGCCGAGTCGAGCGCGGCCATGTCGTAAATATCTTGGGCGGCCAATCCTTCGAGCTTGGTGGCGTCGTAAACAAACGGATTGTAGCGCGCGCCGTCGAACATGAGGTAACCGGTTCCCAGATTGGCGTTGTCATAAACCGGGTCAGTGATCTTGGTGCCAATCGGCACGGTGCGACTGGCTGGTAATTGGTCGTTCCAACGGCGGCTGTCCACCACCCGCACTTGGAGATATTCGCGCGGTTGGCCGCGGCCCACGCGCTGGATTTCCGAGAACAACAGCACGGACTTCCCGGGCTGGCTGGCATAAAAGCGCTGATTACCATCCACCACCGCCTGGCTTTCGGTGTATTTCAGTTCCTTGAAAATGAAATTGTCATTGGGATCCGGGTCCAACGCGACGCCGGGCGTATCGACAATGTGCGGATAATGGGCCGGCTCCGGGTAGGTGGCGGTGACGATGACTTCGACGGCGTTGCTCGACGCGGCATCGGGCCGCCATTGCACTTTGAAAATGCCGGGTACCACGGGGTACAGCTTGGCGGCCACGGGATCCCACACGGCCATTTCCGAGGCATTGGTGTTCAGGCCGGTAACCGCCACCTTGGTGATCTGGTCGGGCTGATTGGTAAACGTGAAGGCGTTGACCGGCTCGTTTTGAAATACGTATTCGCCAATGTGCGCATGGGTCTTCATCTGCTGATCGCCGTAACGCCATAAGACGCGCGCGGCGCGCTGGAGGTCAGGAATGACCAATCCCCGGTGCAGGCGGCTTTGACCGTCGAAATACGCTGGTTCCCAGTTGCCGGCGGGACTGTGATCGGCGCGTTCGCCCGGTCCACCCTGGATCAGGCTGCCGTCGGTGCTGTCAATTTCGCCGCTGGAACTGAAATAGAAGCCATCTCCATTGAACCACCCGGACAAGGTCTTGCCTCCGGTTGCCGGGTCATTCGCGCGGCAACCGATCCGGACAGTGGTGCCCGGATTGAACCAATACTTACCCTCCAGATCGCCGACTTCCAAAAACGTGGTGCCGTTAAGCCGGTCCACTTTGGGCAACGCCACGCGGCTGGGATCATCGGCATTGACCTGCACCCCGAACTGGATTTGCCACACGTAAGTGATGCCCGCCGGGCCATACATGATGAAGCTGCTGCCGCTTTGGCCGGGCGTGCTGGCCGCAGGCACCTGGTAGCGTGAGGGGGGGGACTGAGCCACGCCGGAGGGATCGCTGGGATTGAACGGCTCAATGGCCACCGCATTGGTCCGGATGTCCGAGCCCGGATTGCTGAAACGCAGGCTCTCGTCAATGGTCTGCGAACTCTGCTTATTGGGCGGCCCGTAGGCCCGATAGGCAATGGGCACATACCGGATGTCCAGACCCGGCCGGCTAAAGTCTTGCACCTGACCGTCAATCGTGGCAATGACCGGCTCACCAGCCTTGATCCAATGTTTGCGCGCTTCAGGGATAGGATTGCCGACGGCTTTGGATTCCAACGGCCCGGCCCAGGGTTTGCCGGTTTCATCAAGGTCCTGGCTGGCGGTCAGGGTGAAATCATGATCAATCGTCAGGGCATATTCGTGGATCCACTTGACGGTGATCGCCGTGTTCTTGGTGATTTCGAATCGATACAAAGTGGGATCGCCGGTCTGTGGCACGTTGTCCACGGAAATGCCCTTGGCCGTAAAGCGTTCCTCCGCACTGGCAATGGCCTGGGGATCGGCCTGGACGCTGTCGGTGATGTTCGAGCCAAAGATGTTCATGTACACTTGCTGCGGCGCGCGCACCTCGATGATGTCGCCATCCTGCACGGACAGCCGCACTTTTGAGCCGATGAACTGGTTGGTGGGAATGTTTAACGCGGTGTTGGTAAAGGTCTGGTCGTTGATGGCCGCAGTGACCACGCGCACCGGAATGCCGCCGACTTCAGTGATGGACGCAATGTCCAAATCCCAGCGCGGTCGCGGCAGGCTGAACGTGTATTTGGACTGGCCGGCGGTCGAGTCGGGCAACGTCAACGTAGCGGATAGCCCACCACCATCGACCCGAATCGTGGCATTGGGCGCCCCGCCATTATTGAAGAACACCGTTCGATAATCCTGAATCGTGCTGCTGCTGGTGGGCGTGTCCAGATCCACGTACATGCTAAAGCTTTCGCCCGGGTCAAAGCCACTCAGGCTCATGATCACAAACGGAGAACGCGTGCCGCCGCCCGTGTCCTGGTCCGGCGAACTGAGTGAGATGCTGCCGCCCGACGGTTCTGAAAAGTTGAAGGCAGCATCAAACCAACGGGTCGCATCGCCAATATACATAATGAAATTGGTGATCTGCACCGATCGGGAATTATTGGTAACCTTGACCCGGGGGGCGTCGCCGGACCCGCTCAACTCGATGGTAAAGGCCAGGTATGGATTCGGGGATTGTCCGGCGGCGCGCTCAGCCAGGGGCAGCAAAGCCAGCGCTGCCAGGAGCCAGTAGGACCGGCTCCCGACCAGGATTTTCCGAAAGGAATGAAGCGTTCTCATGGCGGTATCTCAGCGGGCGTTTAAGGTGTCAATGAAGCTGATGCGGTTCAACTCGAAGGTGCCTTCCACCTTCAAGCCAATGGGATCCGTCTGCGGATCGGGCCCCAGCGGCTTGTGCAAGCCGAAAATTTCTTCACGGTAAACTCCGGTGATCCGGTCCACGCCATAGCCGGCGCGGGCCAGTCCGTTGGTGGGCGCGGGATCAAAATCCAAACGGAGCCGGCGGGTGATGTCGAAGCCCACCTGGTTATCCGGATGCCGACGATGGCGAAATGGATTGGTGGGATGATTGGCCGGCAGATAAATGGTGCCCTGCAATCCCGCCTCGTCGCTCAACGGGGCTTCATTGTTCTCCTTGATCGCCCACGTCAGCCGCGGATCGCCTTGCCCGGGCGCGAAGGTTCCCACCAAGGGTAACTCCGTCCGCTCGGCCCGCGCCGCGGCGGATTGGACGCTTTGCAGGGCCTGCGCCGCTGCCTGTTTCGCCGCGCCCTGGAGCGAAGCCAGGGTGTACAACGCGTTGTTGCGTTTCTCGGAAACCGCTCCTTCCGCCGCCGCTTGGGCCGCCACGGTCGCGCTGGAACGGAAGCCAGCCGTACGCACAAACTCATTGAAGTCCAGCGTCGGCGCATCGGCCGGTACCGCATAGCGCGGCACTTGCGACGCCAGCGCTTCCCGACCGGCAGTGTCGGCGGTGGATTGAATTTCCGTCTGGACGCGGGTGGTATTGGTCAACGAATCCGTGGCACTGGCAATGATGGCGTCCAAGGTCACGTCAATGGCGGTCGTCGCCCGGGTGTCCTCGTATTGCGGCACCTTCAAGCGGAGTGCTTCGGTCCGGGCGTCATTCACCGCGGGATCCGCTTCCACCACACTGCGAATGGACGCTCCCGAAGCACTGACATTCGTGGCCGCCTGGGCGGCCGATGCCGCTGCGGCGGCAATCATATCGCCAAATAATTTGCCGGCGATGAAACGCGGGTAATCGGCAGTTACGTCAGCGTATGATGCCGCCGCATTCTGAGCGGCGTTTGTCGGGTTGGCATTTTGAGAAAGTGCATCGACGGTCGCGGCCACCACGGCGTGGACCATTTCCATCGCCCGGGAATCGGAATAAGAGGATTGGGCTTGGAGATTGGTGGCCGCCACCAAGGCGGGCTGCGCGGCGTTGGTGGCGTCGGTGGCATTGCCCGCGGCGGCAATCGTATTCACCACGGACGAGTTGATATTGGTGCTGCCGAGAAACACCGCAAATGCGTCCGCTACGTCGGCATTCTGCACTACCGGTCCGGCGGCGTTGGTGGCGGCGGCAAACGCGGCGTCCGTGGCACTTTGCCGGCGGGCGACGGTGCTCAGGTCGTTGGCCGGGTTGTTGAATAGGGAGGCGCCGGCGGCGTTGGCCGCTTCTTCAATGACTTTGTTCACCATTTCACTGGCCCGGCTGTCACCAAAATCGAAGACCGCGCTGGCATATCGGATGGCCGGTTGCGGCGGAAACTCCGGGTAAAGCCGTTCGTCGGTCACCAAGGACAGGTCGCTTTCGGCCGTGAGGAGATCGCGCGAGGAAGTGAGCACGTCGGAATTGGTCGTCACGTTGGCCACGTTGCCACTGCCGGAGTAATCATTGCCGGTTTTGCGATTCAAAATAGCGACGTCCTTGAGCAGGCTGGTTTGGCCGGCGCCATTGACGTGCAGAATCAACCGCAGGTTGGCCTGGTCGCTGGTGGGCGTGGTGACGTTGGGATCGGGCGCGCGGGGAACGTTGTTGGCATCGAGCGGCGTGGTCACTTCATTGACGTAATTCAATGTGACCTGGCCGACCCACAATCCCCGGTAAGTGGCGGCTTGGCTCCAGGCCGAATTCAGCGGCGTCAGCAGCAGCAGGCTGGCAGCGAGCAGGGCCCCGTGGCGAAAGCAAAGTGTTGGCGCGTGCATAGTTTTTGGCATTAGGGCAATGGGTTGGGCTCAATTCTCCTTGAGGTCCGGGCGGAGGCCGACCACGGGAATCCACACTTCTGTGCCCATGTCCGTTGTGACTTTGAGCAAGGATTCCTGGAGCGGCGATTGCATATCCTGGATTCGCGCTTCCAGCGGCAAGCGCAGCGCCTGGCCGGCTTCCAGTGGCGGGATCGCCTGGGTCCAGGCTCCGGCGGGTTTCGCCACCGCGGCGGCGCCGACCAGATCCGTCGGCGTGCCCGTGACCAGCAGCACAAAGGACAACGGCACCGGGGGCGCCGTCGAGGTTACGTGCTGCAACGTCGGTGTGATGGGATGGTCCGAAACGTTGCGCAAGATCAGTTGTTCCTGACCGGCGCCCAGGACCAGTCCATGCCGGGAACTGGGTTCCACCAGCAACGGTCCCTGATACGTCGAAGCGCTGTCGCAATAAATCCAAAACGCTTCGCCCGAACGCATCGCGGTGCCGGCCGGATTGGCCACCCGCTGCCAGGTGTCCTGTACCAACCGGTAAATGCGAAGTTGCTGATGGGCTGGCGACGGACTGAAGAATTGCGTGAAGGTCGGCGGCGCCTGCGGGTCCAGCGAGAAACCCACCAGGTTGTAAGCATTGGCCTGCCAACGAATGGCCGGTGGTTCGACGGAGCCGGTGACCTGCCAGGTGTATTCTCCGGTGGCGTGAAGGAGATAGGCCTGCTGGCCGAACACCCCATACAAAGTCTTCAAAAATGCGTCGGGCCGATCCGCCGCGTACCAGACGCCCCAGCCGGCCTGGCGGAAGAGGTTGGCGCCCGGATCGGTCATGAATTGGGCCGAAGAACTGGGTGCATAATACGCCGCGGCAATGTCAACGGGCGTGCCGGCAAATACGGTGGCGGGATTGGAATCAGCCGGCTGCACCTCGAGATACACCGCGTTCCAGCCGGAGTGAAGTTGGATGGTCTGCAAACGCGTCGGAGCGGCGAGCGCCGCGTGAATGGCCAACGCCAGCATCACCCCTCCAAGCACGCACCGGCAAACTGTCGCCGCCGAGGTAACGAGGCGGATGCGTCGGCGAACATTGCGGTCCGCCTCCACACGTCGGCGGCCACAAGTTGCCGCGCTTTGCAAATACGGTCGGAGGCCGTGGCGGACCAAGGAGGATGGAAATTTGGCATTCATGGGAGCATGGCGCAGAAGTTCACGCGGGAGGGTTCTGGTTCGCGGAGGACGAACCCGGCAAAGAATCGGGCGGCGGGCTGAGGTTCATGATCTGATAGGCAGCAAACAAGTTATCTTTGGGCACAAAGCCGCAGGCCCCCGCCTCGGTGGCCATTTGGCGCAAACGTGGGTTGACGTGTTCGGAAACAATGACGACGCGCGCTTCAGGATGGGAATTCTTGATTTGGCGGGTGGCGGTGATGCCATCGAGTTCTTTCATGGCAATGTCCATCAGCACCCATTCCGGACGGTGCTCTTCGTAAGCCGCCTTGGCTTCCGAGCCATCGGTACAGAACAGCACTTGATGGTCGGCGGAATCAAACAGACTTTTTAACATTTCGCGCATCCCTCGGTGATCGTCCACTATCATAATCTTCATGGAACGGCATCTTCCTGGATCAGCGTCCGCGTCGTGGTCGTTTGGTAATCAATGGCGGACAAGTTACGGGATTGGTGTCCGGCATGGGAATCGAGGGGCACACCGATTTTACGCTAAGTAGGCGCACGGTTTTTTCTAAGTAGCAATGCGTACGTGCGGATCGGACGTGTCGGTAGAGGCGTCACGGGTATCACGGGTAATTGTTGAATTGATGTCCTTCCTTGCTGGCCGAGAGACGGAGGCAGATTCAATCGTGTTCTGCTCGCTCTGATCAAACGCTTGCATTCACGGTCACGCTGTCCGCGATCCCAAACTTGGGCGTGAAGAAGATCAGGAGCAAGCGTAAGAGCAAGAGCAAGAACTGGAATTACGGTTGCGTGAGAGAAACAGTGTACAAAATTACCGGAACGTGGAATTGCTGGTCTTGGATCCCACCTTCAAGCGACTTGGGCTTGGTGCCGTGTAAAAGCGGCAGTCAGTTGGCGACGGTCAGAGAGCGGATTGATTCTGGATGGCGAATTGCAGCAGCCGATGACTGCCGCGCAATTCGAGTTTGGTGCAGATATTGGCGCGATGCGCTTCCACCGTGCGGTAGCTGATGAACAGTTCTTTGGCGATTTCTTTGCTGGTTTTGTTCAAGGCCACCAACTTCAGGATACGCCGTTCCGCGGTCGTCAAACTGTCCAGACCCGCGCAGGCGGTGGCCAAGCGCGCCCCGTGCTGTTGACGCCGCAACAAGCAACCGGACATGGATGGACTTAAGTAATATTCCCCTTGGGCCACCTTCCGCACACACGCGACAATGTCGCCCACCGCATTATCTTTGAGCAGGTAGCCCTTGATCCCGAGGTTCATGGCCGCATTGAACATGCCCTCGTCATTGTACATTGTAAGGATGGCGACATGCACCGGCAGTCGCAGTTCCGACAACTTGCGGCACAATTCCAACCCATCCAAATGCGGCAGGTTGACGTCCACAATGGCCACGTCCGGATTGACTTTGGCAATCATGTCCAAGGCTTCCAGGCCATCCGCGGCTTCGCCCACCCAGGAAAAGTCGGGTTCGACATCAATCACCTGGCGCAAGCCTTGGCGAAACACTGGATGATCGTCCACAATCACGACTCGAATTGTTCTCTTCATAGCACCTCGCGCGTTACACCTTCGATCCGTTGGGCGATGCAACTGATTTCAAAATGTTCCTAGCCACCCTGGCAAAGCGCCTGCCAACGTCCGTTACGTCGCTTAGCCGGCGGCAATTCTTCTTTGATCGGCAACGTAATATTCAGCCGCGTGCCGCGGCCGGGGTGACTCACCAAATCGAAAACACCTCCCAATAGGTGGATCCGTTCGGCCATGTCGGCAAGCCCGAAACTGCCCTGAATCGCGCGGCCCGCCTCGAAACCGCAACCATGATCTTGAATCAAGAGGCGAATCTCGCGGAGATCCCGCTGGAGATCGACGCGGGCCGAACCGGCCTGTGCGTGTTTGATCACGTTGTTAAGGGCTTCCTGCACCACGCGGTAAAGGCTGATGGCGGATTTGGCATCCAACAAATCATCAATGGGTTCCAGATGCGTCTCGATGGCCAGGGGCGTCGAAGCGGCCACTTGCTCGATCATGGTCGCCAGCGCCTCGGTAAATCCCAGATGCTCCAAGTGATGCGTGCCCAGACTGTGGGCCACCCGACGGACCTCTTCAATGGCCTCGGACGATAGCTTGGAAATCCCGTCCAATTGGGTCCTAACCGCGCCGTGGTCATCCGTCGAAGCCAAGGCCAGCAAACAACGGTTCTTGATGATCAAAAGATCCTGTCCCAAGCTGTCGTGCAGTTCGGAAGCAATGCGGTGCCGTTCCTTTTCTTGCGAAGCGAGCATTCGGCGGGACAACGCTTCCTTGGACTCTCGTTCCTGGCGCAACCGCAAACTGCGCGAACGGCACAATGTCAAGGCAACTCCCACCAAGGTCACGCCGAGAAGGCTCAGGAACCACCAGGAAGTTTGCCAGGCCGGCAACGAGAACACTCCCGCCAGCGGAAACCATCCGGTTCGCAAAGCCAGTGTTTCGGAGGGAGGTGCGCCCGCGGTCCGCGGGTCAACAGTCCTCCCCAAGGCGAAACTTATTCGCGACCTAAGTTCGCCCCAAGCTGTCGTAGGGCATGCCGCTGGCAATATCATCATGATCCCAAAAACCACACGTCACATTAACCCCAGCGAACGGCGCTTTCCTGCCCGGACGCTTCCATTAACCAGGAAACGCAAGCGATTGAGCGCACGCCGAATTCCGCGTTGGCCGAAATCCTAGAACATCCCGCCGTCCATGCCAAGCGCTCTGTGCATTAAGGTGCGGGCCATCGTCGATGAGGGTTGGAGCCATTCTTGATGTATTCAAAGGTAATACTGCTTCCGCCGATGCCCGCGCGACCGCGGTGCGGCCTGGCCGCCAGCAAACAGACGCCGGCTGAACACCCGGACCAACTGAACGGGGCCGGCGCAAAACCGATCCGATAATCCAATTCCGGCGTCGCTTATTCCGTAAAGAATCCAAACTGCTGGATACATTTACTTGGGCCTCAAGGGATTGTCAATGGGAACCTGAAATTCTATTGGCCGAGTCCGAGTTCCACGCAGAAAGCGCAACCGCTTGGCCGGACCGAACCGCTCAATTGCGTAGCGGAGCATGGTTCGCGGCATTTTCGTTCCATATTGTTTAAGAAATGTTTCGAGGGTATTGGCATCGCGTTTGCCCACTTCGCGGAGCATCCAACCCGCCGCCTTGTGGATCAGATCCTCCGGATCATCGAGCAGTTGCGCCGCCAATGCCAGGGTGTCCCGAAAGTCTCCCAGCCGGATGAACGCCAACGCGGCCAGCAAGGCGATGCGCCGTTCCCATAAACTCGGAGATTTCGCCAGCCGATACAGCCAGTGCCTTTTTTTATCTACCAACCAAACACCCACGATCCGCGGAGCGGACAAGTCCACCAGATCCCAGTTGTTTACCCAGCGGGTGTTTTTCAAATACAGGTGAAAGAGCCTTTGGCGGGTCGCGCGGTCACCGTGTTCGAAACGATGCACCAGAATCAGCAGAGCGACCAGGCGTTCTTCGTGAATCTCGGAACGCAGCAGTCGCTGGATTTGGGTTACGGGCAAGGTGTCGAACTGCCGTGCTACCTGGCGCTGTTGCGGAACCATCACTCCCAGGAACCGGTCGCCTTCGGCATATTCACCGGGACCGGTTTTGAAGAACCGCTGCAATGCCTGGGCTTTGGCCGGATTGGCCAGGGCAACCAGCGCGGCGCGGACTTGTTGAACGGTTGCGGATGGCATAAAGCTCTACCAAGAGTGGGCCGATTGGCCGGGCGGCGTCAACTGTCAGAAGAACTGGGTGAGTTCGACTTTGGCCGGGCGAAAATCGTTCTGGCGTACGGAAAGACTCTGAACATACGGATTATTTCGGAACCGGGAATTGTCCATAGAGGATGCCCTCGGTCATCTTGGTTCATTGATTTCGGCATTTTCAAATGGGAACCGGTGCGTTACGTTGCCGCCGCATTTATGGTTTTGGTCATCGATAATTACGATTCGTTCACCTACAATCTCGTGCAGTATCTGGGCGAGATGAAGGTGGAGATGCAGGTGCATCGCAATGACCAGATCACCTGGACCAAATTCGCGCGCTGCAACCGGAGCGTATCCTGATTTCCCCCGGTCCCTGTTCGCCGCGCGAGTCCGGGTTGTCCAATGAAATCATCCGCACCTTTGGACCGCGAAATTCCGCTGTTCGGCGTTTGCCTGGGGCACCAGTGCATCGGCCACACGTTTGGCGCGAACGTGATCGTGAATTACCGCATGATGCACGGCAAGATGTCGCCCATCCAGCACAACGGGAACGACTTGTTCGAGGGCATGCCCAATCCATTTTCGGCGACCCGCTACCACTCGCTGGTCATCAAGCGGGACACGCTGCCCGACTGCCTCGAAGTCACCGCCGAAACGGAGGAAGGCGAAATCATGGGGGTGAAGCACAAGGAACTGCCGATCTGGGGCGTGCAGTTCCATCCGGAAAGCATTTTGACCGAACACGGCCGCACGCTGGTTGGCAATTTTCTCAAGTTGGGTAAAGGCTGAGGAGTTCTCCGGCCAGCCGAAACCTGTGGAGGAGCAACCGGGAAGGACTCTGGCAAAACGAAGTCCGAAATCCGAAATGCTGCGGCTGGGTTGAGTTTGAAGAGCGGTGTATTTAAACGGAAACTGCTTCAGGCTTCCGGCTTTAGTATCAGTTCGTCCGCCGGATCACACGCGCCGGAAACATGCTTGGCTTTGCGGGTTGATCGGGGGACACTTCACTGAAAGTGGACGCAATAGAATACGATGCAAGCAAAGCTCCCGCTCACGGCGCGCGCCATTACCTTGGCCGCGATTTACCTGCTCACTTCGCTAACCGGCTTCGCCGACCAAGGCATGTGGCTGTTTAACGATCCGCCGCGCCAGTTGCTGGAAGAACGCTACGGCTTCAAGCCGACGCCGGCCTGGCTCGAACACCTGCAAAAATCGTCCATCCGCTTTAACAATGGTGGGTCTGGCTCGTTTGTCTCCGAGGACGGGTTGATCATCTCGAATCACCACGTGGGCGCGGATGCCCTGCAAAAGTTCAGCGACGCCGAACACGATTACTTGCGTAACGGTTTCTACGCCCGGACCCGCGCCGACGAGAAACGGTGTTTGGATCTCGAATTGAACGTCCTGATCAGCATCGAAGATGTCACGGCGCGTGTGAATGCTGCCGTCAAACCCGGCCTGCCGGCGGCGGAAGCGTTTGCGGCACGACGGTCGGTAATCGCCGCCATTGAGAAGGAATCGTTCGAACAGACCGGGCTGCGCAGCGATGTCATTACGTTGTATCAGGGCGGCAAGTACCAGCTCTATCGCTACCAGCGTTACACCGACGTGCGTTTGGTGTTCGCGCCGGAACAACAGACGGCCTTCTTTGGCGGCGACCCGGATAATTTCGAGTATCCGCGCTACGACTTGGACATTTGCCTGTTCCGTGCCTATGAGAACGGCCAACCCGCCAAACTCAAGAATTACCTGAAATGGAGCACCAAAGGAGTCAGCGATGGGGAATTGGTGTTTGTCTCGGGAAATCCGGGCCACACCAGTCGGGAATTGACCATGGACGAACTGCGGTATTTGCGCGACCAGCGCTTCCCGTTCGCGCTCGAACGATTGTATCGCTCCGAAGTATTGCTCAACGCCTTCAGCGAACGCACCGAGGAAAATGCCCGGCGCGCCAAAGACCGGCTTTTTGGCGTGCAGAACAGTCGCAAGGCCCTCGGCGGCATGCTGGCGGGTTTGCTCGATCCGCAGTTGATGGGAGAAAAGCAAGCGGCCGAAAACCGGCTGCGCGAAAGCATCGCGGCCAGTCCGCGGTGGAAGGACACTTTATCTGCCTGGGACCGCATCTCCCAGGCCCAGGCCGTCATCGCACAACACCGGGTGGAGTATTCACTGCTGGAAGGCGCCCAGGGATTCGATTCCACGCTCTTCCACGTTGCCCGCACCCTCCTGCGGTGGGCGGAAGAAAAGACCAAGCCCAACGGCGAACGTCTCCGTGAATTCCGCGAATCGCACCTCCCATCGCTCGAACTGCAGTTGTTTTCTGCCGAACCAATTTATAACGATTTCGAAGAGGTCAAATTGACGGATAGTCTGACGTGGCTCATCGAGCAAATGGGCTACACGAACGCGCTGGTGCAAACGGTGCTCGCCGGCAAATCGCCTCACGAACGGGCGGTGGAATTGATCAGTGGAACGAAGGTCAAAGCGATCGCCTTTCGCAAAAAGCTGTTCGGTGAAACGCCTGCGCAAGTTGAAGCCGCCCACGACCCGATGATTGAACTGGCGCAGTTGATCGATGCCGAAGCCCGCCGTTTGCGCACCATCGTGGAGACTCAAGACGAGGTCAAGCAACAGGCGTATGCGCGAATTGCCAAAGCCAGATTCGCGCTGGCGAAGGGCCCGACTTATCCCGATGCCACGTTTACGCTGCGGCTGGCTTTTGGAGTTGTGAAAGGCTATGAGGAGGATGGCCAACCTATCCCATTCGAAACCACGTTCGCGGGCCTCTACGAACGGGCGGCGGCGCACGAGGGTCAACCACCATTCAATCTACCGCCGCGTTGGATCGAGCGTAAAAACAAGTTGAACTTGAGCACGCCACTGAACTTCGTTTCCACGGCCGACATCATCGGCGGCAACTCCGGCAGCCCGGTCGTCAACCGCGAGGCAGAATTCGTGGGCATTATCTTCGATGGCAACATCCAGTCGCTGGTGCTGGACTTCCTCTACACCGACAAACAGGCCCGGGCCGTATCGGTCAATTGCCAGGCCATCCTCGAGGCGCTGCGACAGGTTTATGACGTCCCGGCACTGGCCGACGAACTGATCACGGGAAAAGCACCTTGACCAGTAGCGGACGACCAACGACCAACGACCAAGGGGCAATCTTGCCCCCTGAAATGGGAAGAAGCGCGTCCGTTCTCTGCCCTGGCAATGTCCGTACGATCCAAGCCGGTGCTCCTGAAATGTCCGTTCGCCACCGGGCAAAAAGTCCTTGAATTCCTGGGGCTGGACTTCAAGCATCCCCGGCACAATGAAAACTCGACTGCCTTTGCTTTTGGTCCTGGCCATTGCTCCGGAGCTTATCGTTCTTAATGCGGCTGAGACGATTTTTGTCAAGGGGCGCGACCTCCAGGAAATCGTGGACAGCGCTCCCACCAACGCCGTGGTCCAGTGCGATCCCAATCAAACCTTAACGTTGTCCGTGCCGGTGACCATCCGCAAACCGCTGACGCTGGTCGGACTCAACGCGCGGCTGCCGGAGAAACTGGGCAAGACGCCGCTGATCATCATCGAAGCCAAAGGCGTCGCGGTGACGGATTTCGAATTGACCGGCAACGGCGATTCGGTCGATCAAAAAGAGCGTGCCCCGCTGGTGGTGATTCACGCCGGGGATTTTCGGGTGGAACGAGGGCGCGTGAACAACAGTTCCAAGGACGGCCTCATGATCGAAGGGGACGGCCCCCTGGACGAAGACCTTGTTGGCGGTGTGGTGCGGGACATTGTTGGTCATAACATTATTCGCGACGTGGTGTCCATCAGCGGCAGTGACGGTCATGGCCGGTTGATCCGCAATGTGCTCGTGGATAATGTCCGCGGTTACGACAGCGCGTTGCGCGGGGCGGTCGAAGTCAGTGACGGCACCGATAACATCACCGTCCGCAAAGTCTATGCGGAAGGCAGTCTCTATGCCGTCGATGTGCAGGACCACAAGCAACCGGGACAGCGCAATCGGAATGTGGTGGTTCAGGACGTGTTTGCGGTGCGTTGCAAACACGCCTTGCGCACGGCCAACTCGCGGCGCGGACACGCCAATCTCACCGTGCGCGACCTCACGGCCCAGGATTGTACGCAGCCCGTGCAAATCTCCCACACGGCCAACGTCACGCTGGAAAACGTGCGCGTCCTGGATCATTCCAGCGATAAACCGGCGATTCAGCTCCAGGATTGCCACGGGGCTTTCGTCCGCGATGTCCTGGTGGAAAATATCCAGGGCAAAGGTCCGGCCCTGCTCTTCGAGAATTGCGACGATACTCTCGTGGACGGATTCTTTCTGCGCGGAAAGACCAACCACGTGGCGGTAGGGATTTGCTTCCGTTTTACGAAACCGGGAACGTTCGCCGGCCTGCGCATCGGCAACGTATCGGCGCGCGATGTTTCGGAAACGGGCATCCTGCTCGAGTCCACGGGCAAGGATAAAGGGACACTCACGGATTACTTGATTTCCGGAAATCTGGCACTCGTGGTGGACCGCATTCAAGGCGAGCGGGGCAGGGTAGTGGATAATCTGCCTTAAGAACCGTGCCAGGAAGCTCGTAGGAGCCGACGTGAGGAGGCTCATTCTTGTCGTGAGCAGTTCGGTTTTCTAGTGAAATTTGAGCCTCCTTACGTCGGCTGCTACGAGGTAGTTCGAATATTGAAACAGGCTCCACGGCAGACGCGCGTCAAACGGGGTTAAGCCACAGTCCGGTTCAGTCAAGGTTGGCCAGGAATTGGGCGAAAGCGTATGCTTCCCGGCGTGCTGACCACCCGACAGCTTGTGACGGCTTATTGCCATGGCCTCTTTCCCATGGCCGTGGACAAGCGAGGGACCATTGGATGGTTCTCCCCAGACCCGCGGGCATTGATCCCGTTGGATGACCGGTTCCACCTCCCGCACGGCTTGAAGCGTACGCTGAAAAAGCAGCCTTTTGAAATCACGTTTGACCAGGAGTTTCCAGGAGTGATCCGGGCCTGCTCGAAAGTTCATGGTGAAACGTGGATCTCGCCCCAAATCCTCCGCAGTTATTCGCAGTTGCACACGGATGGTTTTGCCCACAGCGTCGAGATCCGCCGCGAAGGACAGTTGGTGGGGGGGCTCTACGGCGTTCACATTCGAGGGGCGTTCTTTGGGGAAAGCATGTTTCATCGGGCCACCGATGCTTCCAAGGTCGCGTTGGTCGCCCTCGTGGAACGGTTGCGCACGCGGGGCTTTGTGCTGCTGGACACTCAATGGACTACGCCGCATCTCCTCCAGTTCGGCGCCTACGAAATTCCTCGCGATCAATATCTGGAGCTGCTCGACCAGGCGCTGGTGGTGGACTGTGAATTCTGACCAGCCAAAGATTTTCCTCTGTTCGGCAATATGTTGATGGAAGGGCTGCGAGAAAGTCAGGGCTCGACAGAGTCTCGCCCTGCTTCGATTGGGGGGCAACTCGACCGCACCGCGGTTTATCGCGCGTTCAACAACAATTCGATCAGGGGAAGATCATCCGACACGGTGACCTTGGGATTGGGCGAGATGCTTTCCACCAAGCGCACGGGTTGCCCGATCAATTCGCAGGCCGCGGTATCGTCCGTGACCAACATCGCCTGCTCACGCACCGCGGCCAACGCGCGTTTGATGACGCTGACGCGAAAGGTCTGCGGCGTTTGCACCGCCCACAAGCAGGAACGATCCAGATGCCGGGCGATTGATTTGCCATCCGCCGATTCCTTGATCGTGTCAGTCACTCGCTGTGCTGCCACGGCCGCTCCGACCTCGCGCGCGGCGCTGATGGTGGCTTCGATCAAGACCGGGGAGGTGCAGGGACGCGCGGCATCCTGAATGGCGACGATTTCTGCTCGCGGATTCAAAGCCTGCAATCCGTTCCAGACGGAATCCTGTCGTTCCTTCCCGCCGGCCACCAGTGTAAATGGTTTGCGCGGCCTGATGGTTCCCGCCAAATCGTGAAAGGCCTCTTCCATACCAGCGCGCACGACCAGCACGATCTCATCGATGCCAGGCGTGGCGTCCCACCGTTGCCACGTGTGGGCAACGACGGGTAGGCCCGCCAACTCCAGGAACAGCTTGTCCACGTTGGGCCCCATGCGCGTACCCTTGCCGGCCGCCACGATTACCGCTGAAATCATGGGCGAAGTGTTGACGGGGACCACCGTGGTTTCGAGTCAAAAATGAAGCAGGAGCGCTATTCCCAAAGCCTGTCGTTGCGGTGCAGTTCTTTCAGCAACTGCGTGTCGGCCTCCGGGAACTCGTAATCGCCCAGTTCCTTCCGAGCCACCCAACGAAACGCCGGGCACTCGAGGGTTTGCGGTTCGCCGCGCTCGAGGCAGCAGCGGTAGAATTGCAGGTGAACCCGCTTTCCGGGGTAATCGTGCGTCACGATTTGCACCAATTCGCAGACTTCGACGTTGATGCCCAATTCTTCGTTGAGCTCGCGGCGCAAGCATTCCTCAAAGCTTTCGCGCGGCTCACGTTTACCGCCGGGAAACTCCCACAAGCCGCCCAAGTGCGAGTGGGCGTACCGCTGGGTCAACAGCACTTTGCCATCGCGAAAGATCAGGCCGGCGGCAACGTCGATGGTTGGCACGGGGGGTGATGGTGAATGGGTGAGAAGTTAACGGATTGAAGAGTTGGAGCGGAATGGTCGCGAAGCAAGAACGAGTGCGGTGGTCAGCGGCCGATGCTTTTGTAGATGAAGCCCAGTTTTTCCATTTCGGCCGGGTCAAACAAATTGCGTCCATCGAAGAGGATCGGATGGGTCAGGGCATGGCGCGCCCGGTCGAGATCCAGCTTCTTGAACTGTGGCCATTCGGTGGCGACCACCAACGCGTCACAGCCTTCGGCCACGTCATTCATGTCCTCGACGTAGGTCACGTCGGGCAGCACGGCTTTGGCTTTCTCCATCGCTTTGGGATCGTGGACCCGCAACTCGGCGCCTTCCTTGAGCAACCGCTGGCAGAGATCGATGGCGGGCGACATGCGCACGTCGTCGGTGTTTTGTTTGAAGGCCAGGCCCAGCACCCCGATCTTCTTTTCTTTGAGCACCCAGAGCGTCTCGGAGATCTTTTTGACGAACCGGTCCATTTGGTCGGCGTTGATCTGCTGCACTTCCTTGAGCAGCCGGAAGTCATAGCCCAGTTGCTCGGAGATCTTGATGAACGCGCTCAGGTCCTTGGGAAAGCAACTGCCGCCGAAGCCCAACCCGGCATCCAGGAAACGCCGGCCAATGCGAACGTCCATGCCCACGCCATTGGCCACTTCCTGCACGTTCGCGCCGCTGGCTTCGCAGATCAGCGACAGGGCGTTGGCGTAGGAGATTTTCAGGGCGAGGAACGAGTTGGCCGCATGCTTGATGAGTTCCGCCGAATTGATGTCCGTGATGATGATGGGCGCGTTGTATGGGGCATACACGGCCTGCATGGTTTTCACGGGCCGGGGTGACCGGACGCCAATGACCACACGATCCGGCTTCATGAAATCGTCCACCGCGAAGCCTTCGCGCAAAAACTCCGGGTTGCTGACCACGTCGAATTCCACCTTGGCCGTGCAGTAGCGCTTGATCGTTTCCGTCACTTTGTCGCCCGTCTTGACCGGCACGGTGCTTTTGTCCACGACGATCTTGTAGCTGGTCATGGATTCGGCGATTTCGCGCGCCACCTTTTCGATGAAGCTCAGATCGACCGAACCGTCGGCCTGCGGCGGAGTGGGCACGGCGATGAAAATGATGTCGGATTGTTGCACGCCCTCCGGCGTGGACGTGGTAAACCGCAGCCGGCCTTCGGTCACGTTCTTCCGGACCAGATCTTCCAGGCCCGGTTCGTAGATGGGCATCCCGCCCGCCTGGAGCACCTTCACCTTTTCCGGGTCGTTGTCCACGCAGATCACCTGGTGGCCGACCTCGGCAAAACACGTGCCGGTAACCAATCCCACGTAGCCCGTTCCGATAATTGTCAGCTTCATGGCAAAATGCTTAGCAAAGACTGGACCGCCTTGGCGGTCGCCTGAACTGCCCCCTCGCTTCCATGCTGGCCGTCTTCCGATCCAACTGCTACTTGGCAGCCGGCGCGGGAGCGTTGCTGGGAGCGGGCGTTTTGGCTGGTGATCCAGCGTTCGTGACCGCCGCCTTCGGCACGTTGGTCAGAATGCTTTTGAGGGCATTGGTGGCCAGCGGCTTTAGCGGTGGCACCGAAAGCATGTTGACGTTCGTGCCAGCCCCATTGGTGGCCGGGAGCGTCGGTGCTTTCACGTTGGTACCCTTGAGCAGATTAGTGGTTGGCGAGATGAGCGCCCGATTGGTCGAAGGTTTGATCTGAATGTTGGTGGCGGTCTTTAACAAGTTGGTCAGCGCGGCATTCGAAATCGCCGGGGCGTTGGTGGTTTTGGCCAGGTCGGGGTGCTTGCGCAAAAGTGCTTCCTGTCGGGCATTCGCCTCGGCGCCCGAACTGGTGTAAGCCGCATTGCCGGCGGACAGCATGCTCTTGTAGATTTCGTAGGCCTGTTCGGGCTTGTCCTGCCGTTCGTAGAGGCGGGCCATGCCCAATTGGACTTCGCTGGCAAACGCGTCGTTGGGATAGAGCTTGTGCAGTTTTTCAAACTCGGCGAGCGCTTCCGCAGTCTTGTTCTGCGCTTCGAGTGTGGCCGCGCGGCCAAACTGCGCTTCGGGCAGCCACGGGCTTTCGGGATAATCCTTTTCGAAGCGGGCGAACAATGCCTCCGCCTCCGCGACTTTGCCTTCCACGTACCCGCGCACCGGCCGCCTCGAGCAAAGCGCGGGCCGCGGCTTGGGTGCCGGGAAATTCCTGTTCGACCTTTAACAAGGCTTCGACGGTGCCCGGGGGCGGCACCTTGCCGGGAGGCATGGGCATGTCCACATTGGACAGCGCCGCACTGGCGCGAACTTCCTTTTGCTGTTGCTGGTAAATAATTCCCGCAATGGCGAGTATAACCACGAGCGTCCCGCCGCCATAAATGGCCGCGCGCTTCTTGTTTTTGTATAACCAATCAAGCCATTTCAGCCATTCGGCCGATGTCGTATTACCAGTCTCAGATGCCATATAAAGCGGCAAATGTCCCGATCCACCCAGCAAAACGCAAGCCTGAAATCGGATTTGTGCAGTTTTGATCCGGTTTGCTTGCGGTAAACGCAGAGCAAGGTGAAGCTTGGCCGAGTCCTAAACGGATGCGCCCAGCAATCTCATTATGGCCTGTCGATCCCCGCCGGGTGAGGGCACAATCTGTTCCATAATGAGAATTGCTGGGATACGCCGCCCTTGGCTTGCATCCGTTCGTCTGCTTCGTTACTGTCCCCGCCGGAAAATTGACGACCTACAACCGGTCAGCACAACTCGATAACGCAACATGTCGGACCCATACATCCAAAACCTGTTTGCCGAACGCATCGGTGGCAGCCAGTACCGGCAAGTCAACCGCCATTTATAAGTTCGAAAGAATCAAACGCGCCAAACGGGCCGCCCTGACAGCTCATCCCGGCGCGGAGATTATTGACATGGGCGTGGGGGAACCGGATGAAATGGCCTTCCCGGAAGTTGTGGACGCCTTGTGTCAGGAGGCGCGCGAACCGGAGAACCGCGGTTACGCCGACAATGGTGACGTAGTGCTCAAGGAGGCCGCGGCCCGCTATCTGGAACGGGTGTGCGGTGTCCCCGCCATCCGGCCGGAAACCGAAGTGGTCCATTCGATTGGCAGCAAGGCGGCGTTGTCCATCCTGCCTGCGGCGTTCGTCAATCCGGGCGAAGTCGTGCTGATGACTACGCCGGGTTATCCGGTGTTTGGGACGCACGCCAAATACCTTGGCGGGAACGTCCACAATCTGCCGTTGACCGCGGTGAACCATTTTTTGCCAGACCTGGATCAAATACCGCCGGACGCGTTGAACCGGGCCAAAGTGTTGGTTCTCAATTATCCCAATAATCCCACCGGCGCGAGCGCCACACCGGAATTCTTTGCGCGCGTCGTCGAGTTTGCGCGGCAACACCGGTTGATCGTCATCCACGACGCCGCGTATGCCGCGTTGGTGTTTGCGGGCAAGCCGTTGAGTTTCCTGGCCACGCCGGGGGCGAAGGAAGTGGGCGTGGAACTGCACTCGTGCAGCAAGAGCTTTAACATGACTGGCTGGCGTTGCGGTTTCGTGGTGGGCAATGAACTGATCGTCAAGGCTTACGCTGACGTGAAAGACAATACCGATTCCGGGCAGTTCTTGGCCATTCAACATGCCGGCGCGTATTGCCTGGATCATCCGGAGATTACGGAGCAGATCGCTGCCAAATATTCGCGGCGCATGGACGCGCTCGTGCAAACCCTCTGCCAGGCTGGGTTCGCCGCGCGGAAGCCTCGGGGCTCATTCTTTTTGTATGTGCCCGCGCCTCGAGCGGCGGTAAAACCCGACGGAACGCGCGTCGAGTTCAAAACCGCCGAAGACGCTTCCCAATGGTTGATCACCGAGAAGCTGGTTTCCACTGTGCCCTGGGATGATGCCGGCGCTTACTTGCGATTCAGTGTCACGTTTGTCGCCAAAGGTCCCGAGGATGAAAAGCGCGTGCTGGGCGAATTGGCATCCCGGCTGGGCGACGTGCGCTTCGAGTTTTAGAATTTAGCCCAACGTGCCATTTCTGGCGCGCGATGGTGATCAGCGTACCCCCGCCACCATACCCAAGTGTAAGCCGCGACCATCCCGATCCATCCGACGGCCGTCACTGCGGCGGCAATGCGCGTGTCGTAGATCAGCAGATCCCAGCGATTCAGGATCGTGTTCCAATCGTGGTCGCCACCGCCGACCAGCGGCAATTGCAAAGCCCGCGCGTCCGCCATGTACCGGGCGATGTTCAACCAGTTCTCGAAGAACCAAATCATCGCGGCCGCCACGGGCAGCGGCTGGTTCTTCCTCCAAAAAGAAACGGCCAGCGCCACCGGAAAGACCAGTTGGCCGATGGTGCCGCCGTAGGTTTCCAGGCGTTGACTGAAGAATCCGATAAAGACATGCCCGGCTTCGTGGAACAGCAAGTTGGCATGGTCAACGATAAAGACAAAACCTCGCTCCGATTTGAGCAACAGGACGAAGAAGAGCCCCGCGCCGATGGTGAACCACATCAGCCTTTGCTTTGTAACCGTTTCCCACTCTTTGCCAGACATAAGCGCGCGCCGCTTGTGGGAGCACATCGCCGGCCAACGTGCTGCCGGCATCTTGCCGGCAGAGCGAATGAAACCTGCGGTTTGGGCGGGACAAGACGTAAAGGCGCGCATGCGCATCGAATCACGCGCCGCGGTGGGAGTGCGTCGGGCTTGCCGGCGCTTTTTGGAAGACGAGCAGGCATTGAGTGTCGAAGGCATGGAGCGATTTAAGCGCCCCCAGTTAATGTGAAAGCGGGAGCAAGCTGCTCGCACTCCAAACGCTGGCGCGATTTACCGGTCGCCGTTTCGAAGAGGATGCTGGTCCAGAAAATCGAGTGCGGTAGTAATGGCCAGTTCGAGAGCCTCGGCCACGTTCGGTTCTGCCGGCGGGACGCCGGTAGCACGTTGCTCCAGTGTGCTGCCGGCATCTCGCCGGCGGTTTGGAACAGGGGCTTCGAAAAAGGACCAATGACCAAAACCCAATGACCAGAGAATGCCCAATGCCCATGGACAAGCTAACCGTCCGGCGGTCGTTTCCTTTCGTCTTGGCGCTTGGGCCTTCGTTGGTCATTGGTCGTTGGTCATTGGTCATTGTGCAAACGCAAAGCCCCACAGATCTTTGTATCCGCCATTGCATTCGTCTGCCGGCAGCACGTTGGCAGGCGCCCGCCTATTTCACCGGCACAAATTTCACGCACACCGGCGCACCCACCCGAAGGATTTGACCAGTCGGAGTCAGGCGGCCAGTCGTCTCGTCGAGGCGGAAAACCACGGCATTGTCGCTGCCCTGGTTGGCGGCCAGCAGCCAATGGCCGGTGGGGTCGATGCCAAAACCGCGGGGAGTCTTCCCCTGCGTGGAGACGTTCTCGATCCAGCGTAGTCGCCCGGTCGGTGGGTCCACGGCAAAGACGGCGATGCTGTCATGCCCCCGATTCGAGCCATAGAGAAACTTGCCGGACGGATGCATTTCAATTTCTGCGGTGGTGCTGTTGTTGCCGGTGAAATCGGGTGGCAGGGTGCTAATGGTCTGGATTTCCTCGAGCGCACCGCGCGACGCGTCGTAACGAAAGGCAGTGATCGTGGAAGCCATTTCGCTGATCACATAAGCAAACTTTCCGTCCGGAGAGAAAGTAAAGTGCCGCGGCCCGGAGCCGGGTTTAATGGGCGTAAAGGGTGGATGGTTGGGCGTGAGCGTTCCTTGCGCCGCGTCCAATCGATAGCTCATCACTTTGTCCAATCCCAGATCGGGCACGAACACGAACCGGTTGGCGGGGTCCGGATAGATGCCGTGGGCGTGGGGGCCTTTTTGCCGCTGGGGATTTACGCTCGAACCGGCATGCTGGACAAACGCCGTGGCTTCGCCCAGCCGACCGTCCTCCTGGATGGGGAGCACCGCAATGCTCCCGCCGCCGTAGTTGGCCACCAGCAGACAATGGCCGGAGGCGTCCACGTTCAGATGACAAGGCCCGACGCCGCCGGAGGACTGTTGGTTCAATTCCGTCAGCTTCCCGGTTTGAGGCGCAATCCGGTAGGCTATGACGCTGCCTTTCTGGGAGCCATTCCAAACTTCGCCGACGGCGTAGAGATATTGTTCGTTCGGATGCACCGCCAGGAAGCTTGGGTTCGTCGTTGTGGCGGCCAGTTCGGGTTCAGTCACCTCGCCGGTCTTGGGATCGAGCCGGCTCACGTAGATGCCTTTGCTCTTGGGGCCGGTGTAAGTGCCGAAATACACCAGGTAATCGCCGGTCGGTGCGGTGGAACTCGTTCCCGTTTCGGCAGTGGCGGTCGTCCCAGCGGTCGGCTGGGTTTGGGTGGTCCAGGAAACGGCATTGTCCAGGAGGCGAATGAAATTGGGATTGGCAAAATCCTCGGGGACACCCAGTGAAGTGTAAAACATGCGACCACCGTGATATTCGTGAACCCAGGTGACGGGTTGGGTCGTGCTGGCGTCGATGGTTCCCCGTTGAAGCACCGTGGTGTCTTTGGCCAGTTCACCCGCTTTGTAGAGCCGGCGGGACGTGAACGGGCCAACGCCCTTGAGCACGGGATGATTGCGTTCAGTGGGCACGTTCGCCACTTGCACCGGTTCGTTGGCATAGTGGCCCAGGTAATTTCCACCCAAGACTTGGCGGTCGAACACCGCGATATCCGCGGCCTGGAACGCGTGGCTGGCCGTGCGAATGCCCAGGCACGGTTTGCCCTGGTCCCAATGCTGGCGGATTGGTGGCAAGTATTTCTCATCCAAATTCAGCCGCCGGGCGAAAACGATCAAAAGATCGGCGTCCTTGATCTGGTCAGCGTTCGGGAGCACCGTTGCGCCGTCGCTGACCCAGGAACCGGTAACTCGCGCACCAAGTTTGGCTTCCAAATGAGCTGCGTACGTGTGCAGCGATTGATCCGAGTTGTATTCCTTACAACCGGAAATAATGTGAATTCGCAGGGGTGTCTCACCGGCCAGCACGGCAGCGGCGATCAGCAAAACGGCGCACGGAACAACATGCCGAAAGACGTTCATCAAGTTTTTCATGGTGTTGAGTGTATCTGGTTTCAGGACCGGCGCTTGCGGGCGCCGGTTCCTGACGATTAATTCAGGACGATGCGGCCCAAGGGAATCTTCAATTCCATTAAAGACACAAATGCTGCAATCGCTGACCTGCGGTTGCGCCGACTGGGAATCCGCTCGAAAAAACTTTTCCCAAGGAACTCTTTTTATTCGTGACATTTTGCGGGCATTCGTTCTTCAATGCCCCATCGCTACGATTCATGTCACGCGTACCTGCCATGTTGCTAACGTGGTCCCGGGCCTTCGAGTGTCCGCGAGAAACGGTTTCCTGGTTACGCGCCAAAACAAGGGGGCCGAGGAGCCTGGTTGGTCCACTACTTCCCGATGGCGATTGACCGTAGCTGGGCAGATGCACGCTATGTCTGAAGAAAATACGGAGATTTTCTCGAACCGCCCGTTACACGTTCTGATGGTGGAGGACAAGCCGGCGGACGCGGAACAGGTGCTGGCCGAATTGAAAAGTGCTGGTTTCAATGTCCAGGCCGATTTGGTGCAAACGACCCATGAGTTTTGCGCCCGTCTGGCTGCCAAGACCTATCAAGTGGTTCTGGCCAATTACCGTCTGCCGAATTGCACCGGGTTGGATTTGCTCGAATTGTTGCAGCAGATGGAGAAACCGATCCCCTTCATCCTGGTTGCCGGCCTCCAGGACGAAACCCTGGCCATCGAGTGTCTTCGGAAAGGCGCGTATGATTACGTGCAAAAGGAACGCCTGGGGCGCTTGCCGGTGATCGTGCAGCGCGCCATCGAAGCGCGCCGGTTGCGCGAGGAGCGCAATCACATTCGCGAACGCGCCCGGGAGTATGAGAAACGCTACCAACGCTTGGCCGAGTTGACCCCCGACCCGCTGTTCATTGTGAGCGAAGACAAGCTGGCGTTTGTCAATACGTCCGGCGTCGAGTTGCTGGGCGCCGATTCGCCGGATCAACTGGTGGGCAAACCGGCGTTGACCCTGGTGCATCCGGACAACCGCATGGCCGCCCTGGAACGGTTGGATGCCTTGAGCGGTCGGGCCGAGGTGGTCGTGTTCAACGAGAAATTGGTGCGGTTGGACGGGCAGGCCCTGGAAGTGCGGGTGGCGGCCACCGGACTCGAGTATCACGACCAGCCGGCCGTGCAATTGGTGGCCCGGGACATTTCGGAGCGCAAGCGGGTGGATGAGGCCATCAAGTCGCTGTCCGCGTTCGCCGAATTGAATCCCAATCCCGTGTTGGAATTCGTCCGGGACGGAAACCTCACGTATTCCAACCACGCCGCGTTGCAAATGGCCCAGTCGCTGGGCAAGGATCATCCGCGCGCCATGCTGCCGGCGGAGACGGTGTCCATGGTGCAGATGTGCCTGACGACCGGCCAGAGCAAACTCCGCATGGAAACGTCCATCGGCGGGCGGACGTTTTCCTGGTCATTCTTCCCAGTACAACAAAACCAGGTAGTGCATTGTTATGTCACGGATATCACGGAGCAATTGAGTCTGGAAGCCCAACTACGCCACGCGCAAAAGCTCGAGTCCGTGGGCCGGTTGGCGGCGGGCGTGGCGCATGATTTCAACAACATCCTCACCGTCATCCAGGGACACACGGGGCTGTTGCGATCCATGCCGGAACTACGACCGGAGATGGCCGAATCCTTGCAGGCGGTTTCCCGCGCCGCCGAACGGGCCGGCAAGCTGACCAGCCAGTTGCTCACCTTCAGCCGCAAGAACGTGATCCAGCCGCGCCGGCTGAATTTGAACGAATTGCTGACCAACGCCAGCACCCTGCTGTATCGCGCGCTGGGCGAGGACATCACGTTTCAGTTCGATTATTCGCCCCACCTGACCCCGGTTTTTGCTGATCCCGGCATGATCGAACAGGCCATTATGAATCTGGCCGTCAATGCCCGCGACGCGATGCCCCAGGGCGGCCAATTGCTGATCAGTACGTCCATGGTGGACATTGACAACGTCTATGTTCACCAGCACGCCGAAGCGCGCGGCGGGCGTTTTGTCTGCCTCACGTTTATTGACACCGGCAACGGCATGGATGCGGACACGCTGGGGCGGTTGTTCGAGCCCTTCTTCACCACCAAGGAAACGCAGCACAGCTCCGGGCTCGGCCTGGCGACGGTGTATGCGATTGTCAAACGGCACCAGGGCTGGATGGAAGTGCAAAGCCAGGAAGGACGCGGTTCCACGTTCAAAGTGTTTTTGCCGCCGTATGACCAGGTGTCCGAACAGATGTTGGTTTCGGCGGACGAGAATGAGCCGCGGGGTGGGACCGAAACGATTCTGGTGGTGGAAGACGAGCCGCCGGTCCGGTGGACGGTGAAAAACATTCTCGAGAATTACGGTTATCGGATCCTGGAAGCGGCGACCGGTGTCGATGCGCTGGCCATCTGGCATCAGCACCATAACGAAATCGCCTTGTTGTTGACCGACATGGTGATGCCGGCGGGATTGAGCGGCCAGGAACTGGCGGACAAATTCAAAGCGCAAAAATCTGATCTCCGGATTATTTACACCAGCGGATACAGCGTGGAGATCGCCGGCCGCGGACTGAGTGAGTTGGACGGGATTAGCTTTTTGCAGAAGCCGTACGACGCCAAAACGCTGGCGCGCGCCGTGCGTAAATGCTTGGACAGTTAGGTGGCCATTTTCCGGGCTGATTTCCGGAAGAATGTTCCGGTTTTGCCTGTTGTCTTTGGCCCGTGATGATACGCTTTTGTTGAATGCAGGACCAAATCAAAGCTGATGCTTGGCTGGAAACCCCGGATGGCGTCGAGGCCCCGATCTTGGGCGCTTGTTTTATTGGACGGGGGATCGTCAACAACCTGGTGCTGCCGGACAATCGGGTTTCGGCCCGCCACGCCATGGTCCATTCGCCGGTGACGGGGGAATACTGGCTGATCGATTTGGGTAGCCGCAACGGCACTTATGTCAATGGCCGGCGGGTCAGCCAGCCCGTGCGTTTGCAGGACAACGATCAAATCGATTTTCCCGGGTGCCGCTTGATCTTTCGGCATCTGCACCAAGCCGGCCTCATCAATCAGGGCACGACGGCGACCGCGGAGAAGACCATTCAAGACATCAAGAATCTCAATTGCTGGCTGATGGTGGCCGACATCGAGGAATATACGCAGTTCATCCAACGGAGCACGCCGGTCGAGGTGGCCACGGTGACCGGCAATTGGCTGGCCGCGTGCAAACGCCTCATTGAAGATCAGGGAGGGGTAGTCAATAAGACGTTGGGGGATGGCTTCCTGGCCTATTGGGTTGACCGGAACGATACGGATGCGCACGTGACCAAAGTGTTGCTCAACTTGAAACAACAACAAGCCAAAGAAGCGCCGCGGTTCCGCGTCGTAGCGCACTACGGCAAAGTTTTTCTGGGCGGGTCCGGCGCGCCGGGCGAGGAAAGCTTGCTGGGTGCGGAAGTGAATTTCGTGTTCCGCATGGAGAAGCTGGCCAGCAGCCTGTGCGTTCACAACCTGCTGAGTGAACGAGCTTGGCAACTTCTGAAATCACATCTGCCCACCGAGGAGGAATGCCGCCATGCCCTGGCGGGATTCGACGGTGATTTCCAGTTCTACACGTATTGACCCGTGGCAGCGGACGTGAGTCCGCTCACTTTTCCGATCTGAGAATCTTCGGGGCATTCTCTCCACCACCGCTTGCGTTAGGGCTGCTTTGTGAAAGGCGCAATCTTGATCAGCACCGCGCCGTGCCGCGGTACTTCGGCGGCGAATTGGCTCGAAGCCGCCCCCAAGTTTTTCTGGCGCCAGAGATCACGGACCTGTTGCTGGCCGTTCACGCTAACTTGGTCCCATCGAGCGGCGACTTGCGTCGGGAACTCTCCGCGGTTGAACAATCCCACGGCTTTGCTGCCGTCTTCCAGGTCTTTGACCATGAGAAACGTCTTGTCGGCGTCAGTTGGACCACCCGCGCCGACTGGCCGAGCGGGTCCTGGTCCACGTCGATGACCTCCGGGTTGCAGAGCACGTTCAGAGTGAACTCATCGAGGTGGCTCATGTCGCCACTGTAGAAAGAGCGGCGCGGCCATCAGGCTCCAGAGTGACATGAAAGCATACTGCTCGCTGGGCGTGAGCGGACAGGGCTGCAGTTTGCCCATGCCGCGGGCGTTGCCGATGTAGCCGATTTGGATGTAGTCCGGATCGTTCCAACTGCCCGGCCGGGAATAGGCGCGATGCTCGGCGTTCTTCAGGGCCACTTCGAAGATGCGATTCAATTCAAAGCCCAGGTCGCCGGCCGTGCGCCAGCATTGGCCGCCCACCTCGGCGCCCCATTCCCAGACGTTGCCCATGCCGTACTGGCAAGGTTGAGAACGATGTCGCGGTCCTGCTGCTTGAGCAGTCACCCATGAGTTGGTAGGGCTTTTTCAAAGCGGCACAGACTTTGGTCGCCCTGCACCACGCGGCCGTAGGAGCACCAGTCGTATTTCAGGAAATCAAAACCCCACTCGGCATACTGCCGGGCGTCCTGTTCCTCGTGCTGGTAAGTGCCGGCAAATCCCGCGCACGTGAACGGTCCGGGCGACGTGTAAAGCCCGGCCTTGAGTCCCTTGGCGTGGATGTAATCCGCCAGCCCTTTCATGTCGGGAAAGTGCCGGTTTGGCAGCATGTTGCCCTGTTCGTCACGCAACGGACCGACCCGCTGGGGATCATCATTCTTGGGCGCGTTCATCCAGCAATCGTCGATGTTCACATATTGATAGCCTACATCGGCCATGCCGCTGCTGACCATGGCGTCGGCGGCTTCACGCATCATTTTGTCGGTGATCCGATCGTAGTGGGCATACCAATGATTCCAGCCCATCGGCGGCGTGAGGGCGAGCGTGTCACCGGAAACGATTTTGAACGAACGGGAACTCGCGCCGTGCTGGTTCTTGGCGCTCAGCGTGACCAGGTATTCGCCCCGCGCCGGCGCCGTGCCGGTGATGATGCCCGTGGTCGCACCAACAGCCAGGCTGGCGGGCAAGTTTTCCGCCGTCCAGATCATCGGGCGTTCGCCGGTGGTGGGAATGCGATAAATGAAGGGATGGCCTGGACGGCAGCCATAGACTTTGGGGCCGTTGATCCGCGGTTCAGGCCCCGGTTTCGGAGTGAGGATGACCGGCTCTTCGCCGGGCGCAAAGACGGACTTGGGTTTCGCTCCGGTGTAAATGAACCGCGCATCGGCCCAATTGGCGTGGTCGTAGTTGACGTTGTCGCCGGCATCGCCCACCAGCAACAGGAGCGTTTGCACGCCTTTGAGATCCAGATCCACGGTCTTGGCGGCCTCACCGGATTTCATCACGCGGGACTGCCACAACGTTTTGCCGTCGCCCACAATTATGAAGTCGATCGACGCCGGGCCACCCGCAGCGTCATCCACTCCGACCGACGCCAGGAACCGCTCGGTGCTGCCGCCTAGTTCGATCCACAACCGGCTGTTCGCGTGCGTGCCGACGCCATGCTCGAATTTTTGACCGGCAATCGACAGTGGTTTTTCACGAATGGAACGATTGATCTGGGGCTGCCCCCAACCTTGTCGCATTTTGCTCAAGTCAAGGTCAGTGAGCCAGACAGTTTCCGCCGCCGAACACATCACGGCAGCGCACAAGATGGAGGTGACGACTAAAGGCTTCATGCGAATGTGAGAATTGCAGGAAACTGGAGGCGTGCAAGCCGGGAATTGGATGGAGAATAGGATGGGGCGGGTTGGGGAGTGGTTGAAGGGTTGAAGCGCTGGAGAAGTGCGGAGTTGAAGTGGTTTGTGTTCGAGTATAGCGACATTGTCAAATTCACTCCGACTAGTTGAGGTGTGTTCCCACCCGTGTCTCCTCCGCAACTCAAATGCCGATGAGCGCGATTTTGGAACGGTTTGCAGTGGCTCGCGCGAGCGTTTGGAACGTCCGGCTTGCCGGCGCTTTCGGATGGAGGAGCGGCGGTCAAATTATCGCGTGCGCGGCCTTGGCTCTCTCGCCCCGTATCAAACGAAAGCGGGAGCAAGCTCCGCGCACTCCAAACGCTTCGCGATTCTCGGAACTGTAGGAGAAGACGTCAGAACTCTCCCACTTTTTGGATGGTGACACTCTTGCAGGCCGTGAGAAAATGCCGTTGCAATGGGGTTCCTTGGTTGTCTCACTCCATCCTTGCGCCCGCGGGCCTTCTCAGGTTCTATTCGCGGGCATGAAAAGCCAGCTAAAATCAATCCCGGCCATTGCTTTGCTCGTGGCGGCATTGGCCACTTCCTGCAGTTCCCCCCAAACACCCCAGCGCCAAGTGCTGCGCGCGGGCACTCCCGCAGCACCCACGCGCGTGGCCTGTGTGGGCGACAGCATTACGTATGGGTCTGGAATTGTGGGCCGCGAAACAAACAGTTACCCGGCCGTGCTGGACCGCTTGCTGGGCGAGCAATACGAGGTGCGCAATTTTGGCGTGGGTGGCGCCACCTTGCTCAAGCAGGGCGACAAACCGTATTGGACGCAAGCGGCGTATCTGGAAGTTGGCGCTTTCGCCCCGCAAGCGATCATTATCAAGCTCGGCACCAACGATTCGAAGCCGCAAAACTGGCGGCACAAAGGCGATTTCGCATCCGATCTGGAGGCGATGATTGACACCTTCCGCCGTCTGCCATCGCATCCGCAAATCTGGTTGTGCCTGCCGGTGCCGGTTTATGAAACGCGATGGGGCATCAACGAAGCCACGGTCCGGGGCGAGATCATTCCGCTCATCGAAAAAGTCGCTGACGACAAGGATGTTCCCGTCATCGACCTCTATGATGCCTTGAGCGATCATCCGGAGATGTTCTCGGATAAAATCCACCCCAACGCCACCGGCGCCAAGTTTATGGCTGAAGTCGTGGCTGCTGCCGTGGCCGGGAAGTGAGTTGACCGGACGCTCCACCGTTGGGCGTGATGCGCTTACGAAATCGTAGCACAGCGTCCCGCCTGTCTCGAATGTCCATTGTATGCCGACTGAAAAACAAACGCACGCTGGTCCGAGGATGGTATTGGAAGATTCGAGACAGACGGGACGGCTGTCCTACAGGATTGCGGCCCGGCGCGGGGAGGTATTCGATCCAATGCTATTCAGTGGCGGCCGGCGGCGGTGGATAGAGTGGCGTTCGCCGCAGACTGTCCACTGGATCGACGACGGGAATGGGGATCAGGGAAGAAGGCGCTGGAAACGAGGGAGTCGTGGTGGTTGGCGGCTCAGGTTCAGGCTGATTTGAATGGGCGGCAATTGCCGGATTCGAGTGGGTTTGCGGCGATTCGCTTGGCGGCTGGCCATCTTCGGGCGCGGGTGTGCTTAACAATCGTTTTTCGTCAGGGTGTGGCCCCAACCAAGTAACTTTGCCGCTTTCCAAATCATAAACGGCGCCCAAGATCACCGTCCGCCGCGCCGTTACGCGGTCCCGAATCTCACGGCTTTGTTGGATAATATCCGTAATGGCCTGCCAGACGTTTTCCTTGATCGCTCGCGGAACGACTTCATCGGATTGCACCGTTTCGGTGCGGGCCTTGATAACCGCCGGCCGGATTCTATTCGCCAGCGCCGGCAGGTGACCGGGCAATTCTTCGTCCTGGGCCACGGCCGTGACCGCGCCGCATTTGGTGTGTCCCAGGACCACCAGCAACGGCGTCTCCAGGTGGACGACTCCGAATTCGAGACTGGCCAGTTCACTGGGGCCGGCCACATTGCCCGCCACACGCACGACAAACAAATCCCCAATCCCGCGGTCGAAAATCAGTTCCACCGGCTCGCGCGAATCCGAGCAGGCCAGCACCGTGGCAAAGGGTTCCTGGCCTTCCGCGACGGTTTCATGCCGCCGTTCCGAATCGAGATGCGGATGCATCGATTTCGCGTCCGCAAAGCGGGTGTTGCCTTCCCGGAGAATCTGAAGCACCCCGAGGCGCATCAAGCGGTCAAACGAATCGATAGCGGGCTTTGGTTCGGCGCGGAGCGGAAGGCACCAGACGCCCAGCCCCAGGCTGGCTATCAACCAGCGTCGGCTCCAGGTTCGCAGATGTTTGGGCGGTCGCTTCAGCATTACTCGTGCATCTCCTTGGAGTATCGGCTGGAAGCCCCACGGCTTGACGGATGGTTAGTAGCAGCCGACGTGAGGAGGCTCGCTTTTCCTTGGAATAACCGTGCTGCGTCCGAAAAGAATGAGCCTCCTCACGTCGGCTGCTACCATTTCCAACAGGTTCTTAAAACTCGACCCGCAACGTCGCAATCCCCCATCCCGGCACCTTGATCGAGCGCGGCGCTTTGAGAAGGGGTTGCTCGCTGGTATCACTCAGCCAGGTTTCCTTCGGTTTCGTGCCGGGCCAGGATAATTTCACTTTTTCCTCCCGGCCCGAAGCGCCAAACAGTCGCACGATCCACGCCCGCCCGTCGTCGCTGGGCTTGAAGGCGGTGACCAATACCTTATCCGACGACACCTCGAAGCGCGGCCGCGTGGGCGCGTAACCGACCGACCGCGACCCAATCAAGGGCTGCGAACAATCGGCCCCGAACTTCGCTGCGGCGAGCGGATCATACTCGCGGTGCGGGCGCAGGTAATAGCGGAATACGGTCGGCCCATCCTGGTCGGCGCGGTAGTTGGTGTGCCAGTGATTGTTCATCACCCAGGAATAAATGGTTTGCGACGGCGGCAAGTGTTTGATCCATACGTCGGGATTGGTTTGCGAGCCAATCAAATTGGCCGTAATGCCGCCCACCTCGACCAGGGGCGCATCCACGCTGGCCCACGTGACGCCGTAGTCCGCGTTCGCAATGTCCACCCAGCGCTGCACGCTGAACCAGTTCTTGCACGCGGCGGGAATCTGGTCCACTTCGGGCCGTACCACCGCCCAGCCCACGTCCATCCGCGCGGTGCCGTCGGGCACGTTAAAGCCAAAGCCAAAGTGCAATCCTTCCTTCGCGCGCACGGGCAGCTTGTCGATGGTGTTGATGATTTCCACGTGGTCCAGGCCGTCCACGGCGCGCACTTCGCGGCGGAGCTTCCGGCATCCGGGCGCCTCCGACTCAATCAATAGCGACGCGACCAACGGTCCGTTCTCTTTGATGGAAATGTGCGGTTTGCCGTTGCGTTGGAGATTTTTGAGGTCCGCGCCGGGTAGGTAAAAGAAATCGTTCAATGCCGTGGCCGCCTGGCTGTCCACCAGTTCAGCGCGGGCGGCGCGGCTTTGAAAACTGGCAATGGCCCCGGTGTGCTCGTCCAGGCGCAGCGTGAACTGCGGATGCTCCAGCGTCACGCCTTCGGCCTTCACCCGGCCTTTGGCCAGCGCCGCGCCCGCTTCCACGCGATACGTTTTCGCCGCCAGGGGAGGAACGTCTTCGGCGAGAAACACCAGTTCGCCGGTTGAAAGCCGTTGCGACGGCACCGCTCGCCCGCGCGCGTCCACAACCCGATCGCCGGCGGCGGAATCTTTGGCGGAAAGGGTGATTAGGCCAGTGCGTTCCCACGAGCAAGTATTGAACACATCAAACGCGGACGTGCTCTTTGCATCCGAAGCGGGCGCTGCACCGGTCCGCCCTTGCCCCAACGCCAGGTTGAGCAGTTCATGCGACTGCCGGTCGGCGTCGAGCGCAAATCCTTGTTTGACCTGCCATTGCTGTTTCACGAAATCCACGTCCGGCTGGCTGATGCTGTTGTGCGCGCCCCAGGTGTGTTCGCTGTAAAGCAGCACATTCCGCCAAGCCGCTTGAAACTCGCTGGCCGGAAACAAACCCGGACTGCGAATGCCCCAAAGCGTTTCCGCTTGCACCAGGCGCTCGGCGGAGGCGCGATTCAATGCCGTTTCGCGTGCGGAAGAGCCGGCGCCGTCTTCCCAATACGGTGTGTAGTCGCCACGGTAGGTCGGCAATTGCGCACCGTAGCGAGCTGCGAATTGCTCGAAGGTCTCGGCCGTGGTCGAAATGACCAGGTGGGGATAAGCATAGCGTTGGTTCCAATCCCGCACGACGTCCGCCAGCTTCTCATCAGGCGGGCCATTGTCACCGTGAACGCTCCAGCGCAGGTAAGTCAGGTCATACGGGTATGATTTGGCTTCCAGTTGAAGCATATAATCCGGCACGTAGCGCGCCAGCGCTTCGCCGCTGCCAATGATGTGCCCCAACGCATAGCCCTTGGACGGGCACCAGCACAGCACCCGCGATTTGCCGTCCGCGCCCACCCACCAGAACGGTTGGTTTTGCCAGGTGACCATCGTACCGCCCATCCGATCAAAATAGTTGGGCGCAAACGAAAAGTACTTCACCCCGGCCTCGGCCATCGCCGTCACCGTGCTCCAGGTGTAACCGGGCACATCGCTGATCATAGCCGAGACGATGGGCACCTGGCAGCGCTGCGCCAACCGCGTGGCGTAGCTCATCGACCGGACCAGTTCCTCGGGACGGCACAGGCCCGTCAGGATATTTCCATACAGGGCGTCGAGCCCAATCCGGTGGTGCTGAACGGCCACAATGAATTCCCTCTGTTCTTCCGGCGTGGCCGTGCGCAAAAAGTTCTCCACCGGCCAAAGAACTTCGACGTTCCATTTGAAGCGCGCCCCCAGCGGGTAGTCTTTGGTTTCGCGAATCAACTCGAGTGCGCGCCGGATGTTTTCGTCTTGTTTCTTTTCCACGTCCGCTTGGAGCGCCGTGTATCCGATATCGACGTGCGATTGGGGCAGGATATGGATTTCCCATTTGCGCACCGGCTTGCGCGTGAACGTTCGGGTGGCCACGGTCTTGCCGGCCACTTCGAGGCCGACCGAGGCTTGCGTTTCCTCCCACAAATGCGGCAGCGCGAAGTCGAGCGTCTGCGCCCCAGGCCGCAACGTGATGTCACGCGGCGCCAACGTTCCCACGCGGATTTTCGCCGGCACGGGCGTGCTGTAGGGATAATCCAGGATGACTTGCAGCGGCTGCACGAGCGCGGAATCTTTTCGCTCCAGCAAAGGGAAGGCTTTGGTCTCGATCTGGACGTGTCTCGGTTGAGCCTCCGGTTCGCCGGCAGTGTAGAAGACCAGTTCGGCGCCACCAACCGTGCTGTAGTTTTGCGGTCCCAACGCCGCTACCCGCCAGCGAATCCGCTGTACGGACACCGGCGTCGGCAGCGTATAGAACGTTACCCCGCCGCGCTGGTTGACGTGCGGGACGGTGATCCGAGCGGTGACGCCGCCGGCAGCGTCCAGGAACGTCAGTTCCGAAGCGGCCACGGTGGCGGGGTCGTTGCGATCCTGGTGGCGCAAGGCTGCGATGCGCGTTGGCTGTCCGAAATCGAACTCGATAAACGTGTTGGTGCCGTCGCTCTTCGAGGAATACTCCGTGCGCGGATCGCCATCCACCAGGTTGCCCACCTCGTAATGCCCGCCCGGGTAGGCGACGGAACTCTGCACGATCCGGGGCGTCGATAACGGAATGAGGGGAACGAACGTGGTCGGCGCGTTGGTTGCGGAACTGGCAGTGGCTACGATTTGGTCGCCGGCAGCCACCAATCCGAGCACTGCCAAGGTAAACCAACAGCTCAAAGTATTTTGCATGTAGATATTATGTACAACGGGTGACAATTGTTGCGCGAGAAAAAACACGGAACCGTTCCGCGCGGCGATCGTGAGCAGCGCGCTCCGCCAATGTTGGACGGGCGTCCCGCCGGTGCTGAAATGCCCAAAAGCGCCCGTTGTTCTGCAAATGCCCGAGGGCCGATGTCCATTGAATCTCGCGCAGTGTTTGGAGTGCGGGGCGCTTGCTTCCGCGTTCGTGTGACGCAGGCCGCGCGAAGACCGAGGCGGCGCACCCGATCATTTGAGTGCCGTTTCCTCGTCCGTAAGCGCCGGCAAGCCGGACGCACGCCAAACGCTGGCGCGACTGACCGTACGCCACTTGCGAATGGCTGTGGTTTCCCGCAACCGGGACGGTTTTTGTGTGCGCCGAAGAACAGGCGTCCTACTTGTCTCGAACTGCCAGCAAACGCAAGCCGCCTGCGCGGCTCCCGATGACCAGTGAACGCTGCTGGTCATTCGAGACCGCCGGGACGGCTGTCCTACGGGGTGCGGATACGCAGCCTTACGAGCATTTGTGCTGTTCTTACTGTGCAGGCGACTGGATGGAATACACTTTGGATTAACCGATGGTTTTGTTTCCCCTCACCCCAGCCCTCTCCCCCGGGAGAGGGAGAATTGATGGCCGGTTTTCTGAAAACACGATGTCCCTTGGTTTCCGGAGCGGCACCTCCATCGGTTCCCTCTCCTTGGGGAGAGGGTTAGGGTGAGGGAGAAGGAGCCGATTGAATGTCACCATGCGTAGTCCATCCCAAGCTCTCATCAGTAAATCAGCCGTGTTCGTCCGGGAACAAACACCGGATAGCTGCCGTCGGGACCGGGTTTGGTGGGCGGTTCCATGCCGTCATGGCAGTCCTCCGGGACCGGCGGGTAGTAGAAATCGGACGCATTGATTTGCTCCCAGGAAATCTCCTTACCAGTGTAGCAGGAGAGCTGGCCCATGACGCCGATCATCGTGCTGCGCACCATGTAATCCCCATGGTTGAGCGGCTTGCCGGAACGGATGGAGGCAAAGAGTTTGTCGTGTTCAATCTGGTATGGGTCCGCCTGGCCCTGCCAGCGCCAATTGTTTTCGCCCCAAATCCGGCAGGCTGTGATCGAAGCCTGGCCTTTGCTGCCGTGAATTAGACTGGAAGATTCATTGTAGCATCCGGTGGTGGTGCGGCAGAAAGCATACATCCGGACACCGTTGGCGTAATGGTACACCACGGAATGGTGATCGAACACGTCGCCATATTTCTGGTCCGTCATGGTGGAACGGCCGCCTAAACCATGGCAGTTGACTGGCGGCAGTTCCTTCATGGCCCAGGTTGCGCGGTCCACGTTGTGAACCAGCGACTGAACCACGTCATCGCCCGAGAGCCAGACAAAATGATATTGCGTGCTGCACTGCCATTCAAGTTCGGTCAGGCCCTGCTTGCGATCGGTGACGCCGTACGGTGCGCGCAAGAAGTTTTCCTCGATGGCGACAATATCGCCGATGGCGCCGTCGTGGATGCGTTGCACGGTTTCCGCGTAACCGGGATGGTGCCGGCTGTGCAGACCGGAAACAACACTGAGCTTCTTTTCTTTGGCCAGATCACACGCGGCCTTCATGAGCTTGAGTCCGCGCGGATCAATGCCGTGGGGTTTTTCGGTGAACACATGTTTGCCCGCCTGGATGGCTGCCATGGTGTGCCACGGATGGAACTTGGCCGCATTGGCAATGAGCACCACGTCCACGTTTTCGAGGACTTGTTGGTAACCGTCAAATCCGGTGAAACATTTGTCGTCGTCCACCGCCACTTGGTCCGGACGCGCCTGTTGGATGGCGGCGCGCTTGCTTTTAACGCGGTCCATGAAGATGTCGCACATGGCCACCAGGCGGGCGCCCGGATCGGCGGTCAGGGCTTGGACGGCGGCGCCACTGTTGCGTCCGCCGCATCCAATCATGCCGACGCGCAGGACATCACTGCCCGCCGCGTAGGCGACGCGGGCGATATTCAGGCCGCCGAGCGCGACCGCTGAGACGGTCGTGGCCGATGTTTTGAGGAAAGTGCGCCGGGAAGTGCCTGGTGCGTTCACCGGTTTTTTGGAGGAGGACGTATCGTTCATAGGCTGAGATGATTGGATGATGGTTACGAGTAAACGTTCGTTGCTATCGGTATCGACTGCTCATGCAATTTGAGTCTTGATTGTGTATCGCCGGCAGGCATTTGAAAAGGAACAAGTGCAGCCAAATCATGACGCTTCAAACGCCCATCGTTCTTTGCCTGATGCTCGTGAGACTGATCGAAAACTGGTAGCAGCCGACGTGAGGAGGCTCATTCTGATCGGGAGCCTTGCTGTCTTTCGAAGAAATTTGAGCCTCCTCACGTCCGCTGCTACTGGATGGTTGAAGGAGAAAGAGGCTCCTACAATCGTTTCACTTCGATCCAGGTTTCGCGCTGGGCGCCGGTGGCGGGTTCACGGACGACCAAGCGGTGCCGGCCCGCGGTGAGTAGCACGACCGATTGTCCCTGGTCCTGGTTGCAGTCCAGCGAGTCGCATTGCCAGCGCAGTTCGCCAGTGCCTTCGGCCTGCAAACGGATACGACGGCTGTCGGGCGGCAGGTCCGGGTCCAGGAAATAAATGGTTCCGGGCAGCGGCGATACTATTCGCAGTGCGGGCGCCGTTTCCCGGAGCACGGCTTGATCGAGCAACCAATTGTCGCGGCTGGCGAACCAAGCGCGATATTCCGCCGCCAGTCGGACTCGGCCGGCAGCATCATAGTCATCGCTGGTTTCTAACGCGGGCAGTGCCGGGGCTATGAATTTCTCGACGGCTACCCAACGTGCTCGTCCATTTTGCTGGGTGGCCTCGGCCGCACTGGCGACCGGCGTTCGGAGCAATTTCCCGGTCAGAACTTGAATCGGTTTCTCGACCAGATTGGCCGGCGGATCGTACCAAGAGGTGCCAAAACGCCGATGCAAGTGCTCGAACAGATCGTGCAGGATGGGCGCCGCGCCGGTAACGCCGCTGACGTGTTCCATGGGCGTGCCGTCAAAATTGCCGACCCACACCCCCACCGTAAACTCCGGCGTGTACCCGAACGTCCAGTTGTCGCGAAAATCCGAGCTGGTGCCGGTCTTGCACGCGACGGGAAAGTTAAAGCGCAAATCCGAATCCATGCCAAACGTCAAAGCGCGCGCCGCGTTGTCACTGAGAATATCCGCAATCAGCCACGCCGCACCCCGTTCGCATACTTGTCGCTTCATTCCTTCTCCCCCCCGTCGTCCGCCAGAGGCTTGCTGACCTCTGATTTCTGACTCCTGACTCCTGACTTCTGCCACCTGCCACCTGCCACCTGACTCCTGTCCTCTGTCCTCCGTCCTCTGTCCTCCGTCTTCCGTCCCCCGCACCAACCGATACGGCCGATACTCTCCCAAACGCGCCAGGCAAGCGTAGGCATTGGCCAGTTCGAGCAATCGCACCTCGGCGTTGCCGATGGTCAGGCCGAGACCGTAGAATTCCGGCGATTCCGTCAGCGTAGTCAGCCCACATTTCTGGAGGCGATGTTGCAAGACCGCCGGTCCGCCGATGGAATCAAGCACCTTGACGGCGGCGATGTTAAGCGAATTGGCCAAAGCCAGTCGGTAACGCATCGGCCCATAACATCGGCGGTCGTAATTGACCGGCGAATAGACCCCGGTGGGCGTGGCGAAATCGGTGGGCACATCCGCCACGATGTTGGCCGCGGTGGCACCTTGCTCGAACGCCAGTAAGTAGGTGAACGGCTTGAGCGTCGAGCCCGCCGAGCGCGGCGCCCAGGCGCCATTCACTTGCCCGGCGTGCGGATCGAAATAGTCCTCCGAACCCACCAACGCGAGCACGTCACCACTGCGGTTGTCCAGAATGACGATGGCGCCGTTTTGAACGTGATGCGACTGGAGCCGCGTGAGATGACTTTTCAAGGTCTTTTCGGCAAACCGGTTCAGTTCCAAATCCAGTGTCGTGCGAACGCACGGCCCCCGTAGGACAGGCGTCCCGCCTGTCCCGATTGATCCACGACGTCCTACTACCATCTGGTCGTCCGAAAAATTGTCGGCGCCATTGGTTATTCGGGACAGGCGGGACGCCTGTCCTACTTGCTGCAGCACCAAATCCACGAAGTGTGGCGCTTGAAAGACCCGCGTTGGTTTCGCCAGCCGGAGTGGCTCCGCGGCCGCCCGTTGATATTCGTCAGCCGTCAAAAACCCGTTCTCCTGCATCTGCCGCAAAATCCATTGTTGACGTTTGCGGGCTGGCTCGAAGTGGTGATACGGATTCAGCCGCGTGGGCGCCTGGGGCAGTCCAGCCAGCAAGGAGCACTCCGCCACGCTCAAATCGCGCAAGGGTTTGCCAAGGTAGAATGCCGCCGCGGCGGCGCATCCGCGGTTGAGGTTCCCGTAATCGAGGCGGTTCAGGTATTCGGCCAGAATGCGTTGTTTATTCCAGACTTGCTCGAGCCGCAGTGCCTGGGCGGCCTCGATCAGTTTGGTGCGCAAAGTTCGCGGACGCGGCTCCGCCATTTTGATGAGCTGCTGGCTGATGGTCGAACCGCCCGACACCACCCGCCGATGCCGCACCAGGCTCACCGCTGCGCGCAAGGTGGCGCGCCAATCCACGCCCGGATGTTTCCAAAACCGTTTGTCCTCCGCCGCCAACGTGGCCTGCACCAGCGCCTGGGGCATCTCGGCGAATTTGACTTGCTGGGAAAAGCCTCTGTCGCCCTCCCGGACTTCGCGCAACGAACGTCCCTCCCGGTCGAGGAATTCCCAATTCGAATTGTTTGGGTGGAACAACGCCACCGGCAACGGCACCCAGCGCAAAGCCAGCCAACCGGCCACGGCGAAGACCAGCAAAGCTCCCCCGCACCAACCGATGCGTTTGAGCCCCGTTCGGAGTCCCGCCTTTAGGCGGCGCGGCGCCCGAATTGCCTGAAGGCTGGACTCCAAACCTGAAGCATTTCCTTTCGGATTGTTCTTCATGACAATTCCGGCAGCGAATGTTTGAAGTGCGCCCTCCATGTCCGCAACGCGCCGAACGTCCTCCCTCTCCCCAAGGGAGAGGGCCGGGGTGAGGGGGAAGGAGCCGTCCGCCAATCCAGATGGCTCCGACCGGTTCCACGAGCGTCCCTCTCCAATTCGAAGCGCTTGATCCATCCGGGGCCGCCGTTCCCCCTCACCCTAACCCTCTCCCTCAGGGAGAGGGAACAGCCAGCGAATGCGCTGAACCATAAGTTCACTTCGGCAGCATTCACCGCCACTTGGTTGTTCGCCCTCCGCACCAGCGAATGTTTGAAGTGCGCCCTCCATGCCCGCAACGAGTCGAACGTCCTCCCTCTCCCCAAGGGAGAGGGTCGGGGTGAGGGGGAAGCAACCGTCCTTACCTCCAGACCGCTTGGACGTGTTATATCCCCATCCCTCTCCAATTCGCAGCACGTGATCCATTCAAAGCCGCCGTTCCCCCTCACCCTAACCCTCTCCCTCAGGGAGAGGGAACAGCCGGCGGAAGCGCTGAGACCTTTGTTGACGTTGACAGCATTCACCGTCGCCTCGTTGTTCGCCCACTTGGCTAGCTCATGTTTGACGGGCGTCCTCCGCCTTCGCAACGCGCCGAGCGGCCTCCCTATTTGTTCCATCTTCGCTCGCTGTCCAGGCCCACTCATTCCAACGACAAGCTGCTGATCGACTTCGTTTCCGTGATGCCGAAATGGTCCGGGTGGTACATTTCTTCGACCTTCGCCGCCGGAGCGGTGGCCGTGCCGGCCGCGCAAACCCGTGCCAAATAGCGAACGGTGTAACTTCCCGCCGGCAGGTCGTCGCGGAAGAATAAGGCGCGGTCGTTGCGCAGTTCGTGGAAGTCGCTGACAAAATCCTCCATGGCTGGCTGGTCGGCTCCACTTTGCCGCGATTTGAACGCTGGGGTAATGGCCTGGAGCACCGCCGGCAACGGATCATCGATAGCCACATAGTGTGATGCTTGGTGGGCCACCAAGTGCAGTGTCACCACGACGCTATCGCCCACGCGCAGTCCTTTGAGATCCGGCTGCACGCTGCCATCGTTGGAGACTCGGGCGTAGGTGCGTTCGACACTGAATCCTCGGTCCTGGCGTGGCGGATGCGCCACCGTCGAGCGGGCTTCGATTTTGGTTTCAAGGTAGAGTGGGTGGCCGCTCGGATTCTTGATGGCCAGCGGGAGCTTACCGGATTGGGGTGTGAGGGGAAATGCGCGTTCCGTTACCGCGGCTTGCGTTCCCAATTCAAACGGCTCGGATTCCTTTCCCCACACCACTTGTCCGCTGGCTGGCTGCAATTGGCCCTCCACGCGCGCGGCGTATTCCGTCAGCGCATAAACCGCCCAGGCATTACCTTGCGTAGTGCTCCAGTGTCCTTCCGTCTGAGTGCGCATAAGTTCGGCCACCAACACGTCCACCACCGGATCGGCTGGACGATAGCGTGTCCAGGCGAGCAATTGCATCGCCAGATCCCGTGCGTCACAATCAAACCAATCGTCCTGTTGCCCTGGCACGCGGAGCTTCGAGTTGAGCAACTCCTCGACCATCGCCGCCGGTCCCCGGCTTTCCAGGATGGCCAGCGCCAGCAGTGAACGATTCTCAGCGGACAGGGCCGAGCGGATTTGGAACAGCTTCTCCTGGTAAGCCGGTTCCGCCCGTCCGGCCAGCGCCAACGTATATAGCGCCAGGCAGTGCGCGTTTAGACTAAAGGAGTCGCGGGATGTCAAACTGTCACGCATCTGCTGGCTCAAGTAGTTCAGCAGGCGTTCGAAATCCGAGTCCGGCCCCGCAAGCTCGCGGCGTTTGGCCAGGGCCAGAATCATTCCTCCGTAGGCGCTGCCCCATAATGAAGGTTCGCGTCCGCCGGGCCAGTAGGACAATCCTCCGGCCGACGTTTGCATTGAGAACAGGCGTTCGATGCCGGTGCGAATGACCTTCTCCATTTCGGCAGGCGGCTTCTCCAGGAAAGGCGCCAAACCCGGCAGTCCGTTCAATACGATCCACGGCAGCAGACTGGAGCTGGTTTGTTCGATACAGCCATACGGATAGTGCAGCAGATGCGAAATCGCCGGGGCAAGTTGGACCAGCCGGGTATTGGCAATGCTGACGGTGACGGTGCCGCGGCCTTCAAGCAACTGCGGATTGGCACTGGCCAGCAGGTTGGTGGCGTTGCCTTTCTCTCTCGCGAGATGAATTTCGGACAACAGCGGCGCGATGTAACCGACCGGCAGCGTGGATTGGACAGCGTCCGTGAATGAATCGATACCACTCTGGGCGAAGCAGGCCCGCCAGATCCATTGCGCGGTGCCGGTTTGCACGAATTGAAGGGGGAACTCCACGACGGTCGAACCGTGCGCTGCAACGCGAACGGTTTGGCTGAGCGTTTGGGAAACCGGAGGCCCCGCCGCGCCGTTGGTGACCACCACGGCTTTGTCATCCAGTTGCAGCGTCACCGCGATGTCGCCCTGGTGGTCGGTTTGGTTGAGCACCACGGCCCGGGCAATGATGCGGTCCGTGAGGTTCGCGAAACGGGGCAAGGCTGGCTCGATCATCAGCGGCTTGTTGATCTCGAACGCCGATTCCGCGCTGCCGAACTGGCTATGAGCGGTGTGCGCCACAGCGATGACCCGATAGCGTGTGAGACTGTCCGGAGCGGTAAAACTCGCGGAGACGGTGCCGTTCGAATCGGTCAGCATGGTCGCCTTCCAAAAGGCGCAGGCCAGGAAGTTTTTGCGCAAGCGTTCGCCAGACCGGCCACCCCCGCCGATGAGATAACCTTTGTTGTGGAACTGCAGTTCTTCGGGATCTTCCGGCAACACATTGAGCAGCGACAAACCGTTGCGCACGCCCAGCGGTCGAGGCTGGTTGAACAAGGTGTAAGGATCAGGCAACTCATACCCGGTCAAACTCAAGATGCCTTCGTCCACCGCGTAAAGCGTCACTTCCGCGCCCGCCACCGGATGCTTGCCCATGTCCGCCACCTCAGTCACGACCTGCACGGTGTCGCCCGGACGATAATCCGTCGCACTCGGGCGGACGGTGAGCTGGAGCAGCCAGTCGGAATTTTCCACACGCAAGGGGCAATAGCCGAAGCGGTATTCGGGCATCTGGAATTGCTTCGGGCTGGATTCGTAGCCGCGAAGCAGCGTGACCGAGACAAAAACGTTGGGCGCATCGTTGGTTTCAATGGGCACCCGCACTACCGGCGCGTTCCCTTCGAGGCCGGTGATGAATGACCGTTTCACTGTCTCGCGCTCGACGGTCACCAGCGCGTCGCCACTGATGGGAGTTTTCACCAGGATTTCGGCGGTCTGACCGGGCACGTAACTCTGCTGGTCGGGCACCAATTCGATCCGCACGGCATTGCGATAGTCCCAGGCCAGTTCCTGTTCGCCAGCGACATAGAAAGTCATGGTCGTGGCAACGGCCCGGCCCGCCGCATCCTGGCTTTCCAATTGGAGCGCATAGTGGCCTGCCTCGGGAGGAATGAACGGCGGCGGCACCGGCGTCAATTCGCCGTTGGCCAGGATGGTGAAATCCTGGGTCAGCACATTGGTGAGGTGGGACTCGTTGCGATACGCCGGCACGCGCCCGGCGCCCTGGATGCGCACCGTGTGCCATTCGATCCGTACCAGGCTTGAGCCGCGCCTTGACCGGGTCCGGCCAACGCTGGCCATCGGCCCGGACAACGACGGCTTCGAGAGGCAAGGGCTGGCCGGCGCGCACCACGTTCTTGAACCGTTTCAAGCCCACGTAAAAATCGGAACTCTGTTGCGTAAACTCCACGCTGCGCGAGACGGTCTGCTGATTCAAGTCGGTCATCTCGACAAACACGTTGACGGCCCGCGGTTGAGGCGCCTGCGGATTGAGGGTGATCTCCGGAGTAAAGACGAAATTGGTCTTGTCCGAATAAACGCCCTCGCCCTGAAGGTGCAACGAGCCCGGTCCCGGTTCGTCGTCGCTGTCCCGCAAGTGCTCTCCGCAGAAGGCGAAGTCTTTGAATTCCGCCGGCGCAAACCCCGCATCGTTGGCAAACAACGACCACCGCACTTTCGCCCGGGTGAGTTCCTTGCCCAAGTAATACTTGGCGGTCACGGGCAGTTCCACCTGCTCACCGGCGGCGTAGCTGGGTTTGGCCTTGATGGTGAGTTCGAACGCATTGGGCTTGAAGTCCTGCACAAAGAACTCGTGCTGGAATTCGGCGTGCTTCAGCTTCAGCTCCGCCCGGTAACTGCCGCGGACGCCCTGCGGCAAACGTACCGATTGGTCGCACGATCCCATGGCACTGAGCGTGAGATTGGTCTCAAAGAACAAGTGGTTTTTGGCATCAAAACATCGCAGGGTGGCCTCCAGCCCGGCAGGTATTTTGAAACCGTTCTTGTCCCAGCCGCGGGCGATGGCTTTCAGGTGCAACGTCTCGCCGGGACGATACACCGGCCGATCACTGAACAGCAGCACGCGCACCGCGTCACGGCCTGCCGACCAGTCATAGGAGATGCCATAGCTACCCAGCCATAAACCGTAGTCGTCCATTTCCAACGCATGCAGGTCGTCGCCCAATTCGGCCATCAGGTACTTGGCTTTGCCGTCAAAAGACAGGCGTGCCTGGCCCTGGTCGTCGGACACGACTTCGGCCAACGTTTCATTGTCTTCGGTCAGTACGCGCACCGTCGCTCCCGGCGCCGGCTTCCCGGTGGCATAGGAGAACACCAGGACGAACGCCTCTCCCGGCGAGCGCTTCCAAAGCAGTCCCAGGTCAGTGAGCTGAATCAAGGTTTCGGTGCCGAGCCGTTTGCGTTGCTGGTAATCGCCCGAAACCGATTCAGCCGACAGAAAGATGGCGGCTTGTTTGCGGTCGCCCAGGATGGTGTCCCAACGCAACGGGATGGTTTCGGCCACGTCGGTTTCGTTTTTCGGACGGAGTTCTTTGCGATAGATCGTGCGTCCCGGCACCACGTCGTAATCCACTTCGTTGTAAGGCTCCAACCAATCGTACTGCCCACGATGGCGTTTAAAGTAGCTATGGTAGCCGCGCAACGCGTAGATCAACGTCTGGCGGTCGAGCAGCTTGGCGCGCAATTCGAACTGCGGCACATTCAATGCCAGCAGCTTGAAATCGCGGTTGCCGCCCGAGAGTTGGTCGCTGGCAAAGGCCGGGAAATACAGCCGCGGCGGAATGATGTCGAACGTGAACTGGTTCGTCCACGTGGCTTCGAGCCGGAACGGTTGAGCGGAAGGTAGGCCGCGCTGCACCGTCAACGTATAGGGCCGGTGCAAGGCAAAGTCGCCGTGGAGCACCAACTGGTTCCAACTCACATCCGCGGTGAGATCATTCACGGCCGGCGCAACGGAAATCCATTCCGTGAAGTTGGTGGCATTGAGATTGGTGGAAACCTGTTTGGAGAACGCCAGCGTGAGCGTCTTGCCACGATTGATGATGTTGTTCGCCTGGGCCTTGGTGATTTCGAATGGACGCACGTCGCCAATCAACACCTCGAAATTCTGCGGTAACCGCAGATCGTCGTCGCGCGCCGGCAGTCCTTTGGCGAGCACCAGTTTCCAGGCACGTCCGGGCGAGAGCGGGTGCGCAGGCCAGGCGACCAGGCGATGGGGAAAACCGGGGGGCGCATTGGTGGCAAGGTTGTCCGGCAGATCGGTTGAAGGTTCCTCTGTGCCCGAGTTTTCCCGAGCATTGGAAAATTGATCCTGCCAGGACAACGGGGAATTGGGATAAATCTGGAAATAATCATCCGTGTCCGCCTGGCGCACATTGGCCGCGACGCGGTTGCCTTCCTGGTCGCGAAAACTCATGAACGGACTCGCGGCGCTGGCACTGACGTTGGCGTTGAACTGAAGCTTGATGATGGGTTCCGCCGACGCATTTCGGGAGGAGTATTCACTCGGAGTCGCATTCATGGCCGTAAACGGCGGTGTTCGTAGCGTGCGATTCAATCGCGCCCGCCCCGAATGGCCAGCGGGATCTCTGAGCCCGGCGCGCAGCGTGAACAGATAGCTCCGGTTCAATGCGAGCGCTTCGCTGGGCGTGAACACTCCGCTGCGCGTGCTCAGCCAGGTAAAGGTGCCCGCGACCGGCGGAGAAATGGCCAACGGTGATGGGGTGGCAGTTTGGCCGACTTTCTCGGCGCTGACCACGGGCGCGTCAAACCGTAGTTCAAAGGTGCTGCTGGGTGCCAGATCGTCGGTGTTCAGCACCAATTGCACTCCCACCGAGGATTCCCTCGAGGAGGAACAACTGGCGCCCAAGAACGCGACACTCAACAAAGCGAGCACCCTGAACACAATCCCGGCGCCGGCGAATCTGGTATGGCGTAATCTTAGAGCCTGTTTTAAAATTCGGCGTGGTCCTGTTTTCGCGGAAAAGGCCGGCTGGCGAGGCGCGACGAAGGAGCATACCCGCCAGCGGTCTGGGACTGAGAAGCAACGAAGGCAGTCGGCCTTTTCCGCGAAAACCCGCAGGGCGGTGGCTCTTTTGCCCGGGGGCTTCGTTGGCTCGGTCCTTACAGCCCACTGCGGGGATGCGCGGACCTCGCCGCCTCGCCCCCGTCCAATATCCCTCGCCGCAGGACCTCGCCCAATTTTAAAACAGGCTCTTAACATAATCTTGCCGCTTTCATGCGTCGTTTCATCCGCAACAACGCGCAGGACCGGAAAGTTAATTGCTCAGAAATACCGACAATCTGTAGCTGCCGACGTAAAGAGGCGGACCGTAAGCATCCTGACCGTGCTCCGTCTCCTGGCATCGGCGGCGGCGGGCTTGAAATATCCGAGTTAGCCAACCTGCCGGTCGATGTCTCGATGCCCGGGTTGCGGATTTGTGAGACTGACACCCTTGAGGCTGAAGCGATCTGTGTTGGAGTCAAAATAATTTTGTTCACAAAAACTGCCGTGGCACCCATGTCCACAATTCAACGACGGCAAACATCATGATCACCTTGGACATCTGATTTGTTGCGGAGACGTCGCTGCGGGGCAGGTGGTTGGTGCAGGATGGGAACGACCCACGAGGCGCCGTGCTTGACGCTCGGCCTTCCGGCCATGTTAATCGCCCCATGCACAAACTGATTCAGTACCGGACCTTCGCGACGTTCTGCTTCGGAATCTTCTATTTGGCCGCGGGGGGAGTGTTTGCCGCCAAACCCGTCATCCGGGAAATCGTGGTGACGAATGACTTGGCGCTTGAAGCGGGCGCCACCTTATCGGCGCGGTTGGTGGTCCGCGCCAGCCACGTGACGATTGATGGCCGCGGTGCCACGCTGGTCGGCGCCGGTCAGGTCGGTGATCCAAAATCGCTGGAAACCGCCGGGGTTGGGATCACGATTGAAGGCGCAGTCGGGGTAACGGTGAAGAACCTCAAAGTGCGCGGATTTGCTACGGGCCTGGTGCTGCGGCATTGTCGGGCGGTGATGATCACGGACTGCGACTTATCGGACAACTACCACAATCCCAAGCACGGCTGGGGAGAACTGCCGCCGCGGGGAGGTATTCGGCTGGAGGACGTGCATCAAAGTGTCATTCGCCATAATCACGCCAACCGTGTCTGGGACGCGCTTCACTTGGTGGATTCCGATGACAACTTGGTCGAGGACAATGATTTTTCCCATTGTTCAAACACCTGCGCAAAATTATGGCACTCGTCGCACAATCAATTTCTAAACAACAACCTTTCCTACGGCATTCGCATTGATCGCGCCGCCGGCGAAGTCCACGCCCGGGATTCGACTTCGGTACTCATCGAAACGGGTTCGAACGACAATTACTGGTATCGCAATGACATCACCCACGGCGGCGATGGCATTTTCATTCGCCCGCTAAACCGCTGGGTTTCGCGCGGCAATGTGTTTGTGGAAAACGACACGTCCTACGCGAACAACAATTGCGTGGAATCCTGGAGTCCGGGGAACACCTTTATCCGCAACGCAGCCAACCACGGTAGCTACGGGTTCTGGCTGGGCGGCAGCGATCAGACGGTGCTTATCGGCAACGAAGCGGCGTTCAACGGGCTCACGAATGGTTATCACAATGCGCCCGAACCCGGCTTCCGCCACGGCGGCATTGTGATTGTGGGCGGACCTTCGAGTCACACGCGGATTGAAGGCAATTATCTCCACGACAACAACGGCGCGGGCCTGGCCTTCCGCGGCGACTCCGGCTCGCAAGGACAGCGGTGGCGCACAGAGCATTGGGTGGTGCAGCAAAACCGGATTGCGAACAACCGGTTCGGCGTCTGGGGGCGATGGGGGGAAGCAATTTTGATGGCGGCGAATGAGTTCACCAACAATACCGAGGGCAACTTCATCCAGGATGTCACCGACCAGATCGACTTGCCGGCGAATCCCGCCGTTCAAATCGCCCCGACTGCGAAGATTCTCGCTCCGGAAGTGGCGTTGACGGGACAAAGCATCCGGTTCGATGCCAGTCTCAGCCAGGACTTCCTGGGCCGCCCGTTGAATTTCCATTGGTGGCTGGCCGGCCCGGCCGGTGAGCAATCCGTGCTCGAACGCACGTTTGCCAAACCGGGCTTTTATCGCTTGGGGCTGACCGTGGACAATGGCGCGCTGGCCGGTCTTGCCTGGCGGGATTTGTTCGTGGTGCAACCGGTAACGCGGGAGCTGGGTACTGAAGGGCAAGCCAGCCGTTGGGGATACGAACTTGAATGGAACCAAGACGGCAAGGGCCGGATCATTTTTGCGGACGACCCGCAGGGACTCATTGGTCGTGCCTGCCTGCGGTTCACGCCCAATCCTTATCCCGGCGCGTATGCCACGGCCATTTATCCCGCGACGCGCGATGCGGGCTGGAGCTTTGCGGGCAAGCAGGAAATCCGTTTCTGGATCAAAGCGCAGAATCCCAATTTGCCCGGCTATCAAAACGCCGGTCCGGTGATTCGTCTGCTGGGCGCCGGCGGACAAATCGAATTCAAACCGGTCAAGGATGCCAATCTGCTGAACGATCCGCCGTTCAGCGAAGCGCGCTGGCTCTGGATGCCAATCACCATACCACTCTCTGGTGACGCCCAGTGGCAACGCACAGCGACGGGATCGGTTGGGCTTGGACGCATCGAAGCTCTCAGCATCTCGATTGATTCCTGGGGCAGCGATCCGTTCATCGTGTGGCTGGATGGCCTGACGGTGGAGTAGCGTGCTGCCGGCATCTTGCCGGCAGATCGAACGGAAAAAGACGCTGCCAATTGGCCAGGCAGTTCGAGCGCACTTGGCGCTTCCGAGGCCGGCACCGGTTCGGATGTTCACGATGCATCCGTTTCTGCCGGCGAGACGCCGGCAGCACGTTGGAAGCAGCACGTTGCCGGCGGGGCTCTATTCCTTTAAGGTTGGTAAGGTTTTCCAAACGGCAAACCAAGCGTTTGCCTGGTGGTCGCAACGCCGCTCACATCTGAAGTTAAACCAACATGGCAGGAATCCGCATGAATCAGAAGAACCTCCATCAAGCTGAAGGTATCCTTTTTACGGACCAATACCAACTGACCATGGCTCAACTGTATTTTCGGTTGGGGTTGGCGGAAAAACCTGCATTGTTCGAACATTTCTTTCGGAGCTATCCGGACTACGGCGCGCATCAAGCCGGCTATTGCATTAACGCCGGTCTGGCCTGGTTGCTCCAATGGATGCAACAAGCGCGGTTCGAAGCGGACGACATCGAATGCTTGCGGTCACAACGTGGAAAGAACGGCCAACCCACCTTTGCCGAGGATTTCCTGGAATGGTTGGCTGGTCGCGATTTCAGTGAAGTCACTTTGCACGCCATTCCGGAGGGTTGCACCGTTCACGCCAACGTGCCGTTAACGGTTGCCGAAGGTCCGCTCGGGATGGCTCAGATTCTGGAGACTGCCTTGTTGAACCAACTGAACTATCAAACCCTGGTCGCCACCAAGGCGGCACGCATCAAGCACAGTGGCGAAGGGCAGGTTATCATCGACTTCGGCACGCGGCGGGCGCAAGCCCGAGGCGCCAGTGCCGGCGTGCGCGCGGCGCTGATTGGTGGCGCCGATTTCAGTTCCAATACCGGCGTGTCCCACAGGTTGGGTTTGCCGCCCAAGGGAACTCACGCCCATAGCATGGTCCAGGTTTTCCTGGCGCTGGGGGAGGGGGAACTGGGTGCCTTCCGTGCCTACGCGGACTTGTATCCTGACGATTGTCTGCTGTTGGTGGACACGATCAACACGTTGGAAAGCGGGGTGCCCAACGCGATCACCGTCTTTGAAGAATTGAAACGCAAAGGACATTCGCCGGTGGGCATTCGGCTGGATTCCGGCGACTTGGCCTATCTCAGCATTCGCGCCGCCCGCATGCTGAACGATGCCGGTTTTCCGGACGCGCAAATTGTCCTGTCGAATCAACTGGACGAACTCATCCTGCTCCAGATTATCCGGCAGATCCGCGAGGAAGCGCCGCGTCATGGCGTGGACGCCGACCATCTCATTCGTCGGTTGGTGTATGGCGTTGGCACTCGCATGATCACGTCCGCGGGCGATTCCGCCCTCAACGGCGTTTACAAGTTGGTGGCCGTCCAGGACCACGGTGAATGGCAACCCGCCGTCAAGCTCTCCGAGGTTCCGGAAAAAACCCTGAATCCCGGCAAGAAACGGGTCTGGCGAATCTATGACGAACGGGAGATGGCCTCGGCTGACGTGCTGGCCCTCGAGGAGGAAGACTTGGCGGCGAGCGAACCCCTGGTGTTGCAGCATCCGCTGTCGTCCGGAAAAAGCCGGCGCCTCTCGCGTCAACAAATCGTACGCCTCGAACCGTTGCTGACGGAGGTTTGGAAAAGCGGCGCGCCGACCTTCGAGCCGGAGAGCCTCGAGGTCATTCGGCAACGGCGCGATGAAGATTTGGCGCGCCTCGATCCGGGCGTCCGACGGATTGTCAACCCGCACGTGTACCATGTGTCCTTGACCCAACGGCTTTGGGATTTGAAACGCAAATTGATCGAGTCGATGCGCTGAGGTCAACGTTTCAATTCAACCACTGATGGACACATACTGATGAGACCGCGGGAGGGGCTACGCTTTGCCGTAGCGCAGATTTTGAATCTGCCGTATCGCCGAATTGCATTCGGCAACCTGTCCGCAGCTCCGAAGCCGGCGGGGATAGGCGTGGCGCATGTCCTGCCAACGCATTTGTGCGTCACGGGTTCCCAGTTTCCATCGTGAATCGTTCTCGACGATTCCCCTCCGGGCCCTACAATCGCCGCCATGAATCGTTCCTTGTTCAAGTTGGCATTGTTCGCGGCCATCGTGTCCTCACCTTGTTTCGTTTGCGCGCAAGCGCGGTCGGATTCGCCCGCGGTACACCCGGACCGGACGATCACTTTTCGTTTGCAGGCGCCCACCGCCGAGTCCGTCAAATTGAACGGCCTGGGTTCGCCCCAATTGACGAAGGGCTCCAACGGCGTCTGGAGTGTGACGGTCGGCCCATTGGAACCGGAAATCTACAGCTACACTTTCAACGTCGATGGCACGACGATGATCGATCCCCACAATCGTTACGTCAAAAAGTGGTTCAATTTGGAAAGTTTGGTGGAGGTGCCCGGCAATCCGCCGCTGCCGCACGAACTGCAAAATGTCCCGCACGGCACGGTCCACCAGCACCATTATTTTTCGCGGGCTGTGGGTGGCCTGCAGCCCGTTTATGTCTATACGCCGCCCGGTTATGATCCGCGGGCGGACAAGGCCTACCCGGTGCTCTTTCTGTTGCATGGCTTTGGCGACGACGAATCGGCCTGGACCGCAGTTGGCCGAGCCCATTACATCGCCGACAACCTGCTGGCGAACGGGCAAATCAAACCCATGTTGATCGTCATGCCCAACGGTCATCCGGTCCCGGTTCAACAAGGCCAGCGGTTTGAAGATTACTCCGGGAAGAATTGCGATTTGCTCGAGTCGGAAATTGCGGGGGACTTGCTGCCGTTGGTGGAAAAAGAATACCGCGCCAGCCGTTCTGCCAGCGACCGGGCCATCGTGGGATTGTCCATGGGCGGCGGGCAATCGCTCGGCATCGGACTGAGCCGGCTGGACCTGTTCGAATGGGTTGGCGGATTCAGTTCCGCGGCGCCGGACCAAGATCTGGAAAAAAAGTTTGCCCGCCTGATCGCCACGGACGACACATCGCGCCGAACGAACTTGCGCTTGCTGTGGATTGGGTGCGGAGAAAAAGATTTCCTGCTGAAACGCAATCAAGCCTTCATCGCCTGGCTTAAGAAAGAAAACATCCCCCATACCTTCCATCTGTCCGCCGGCGGACACGAGTGGCCGGTGTGGCGAAAATACCTGGCCGAGTTCCTGCCCTTGTTGTTTGCGAAATGAGCGAATCAACCCTCCTGTTTCTATCCGCGAGTGACGTCCGCAAGGCCCTGCCGATGGCTGAGGCGGTGGCGTTGATGAAGCAGACGTTCATTCAGTTGTCGCGCAATGAAGTCATCATGCCGCCGCGCGTCCACATCGAATCCGCGCCGCACGAGGGCAACACGCTGTTCATGCCCGCCAGTTTGCCGGCGCAAAACCGGATGGGTATCAAAGTCGTCTCCTTGTTCAATCACAATGCCCAACTCGGTTTGCCGCGTCTTCAAGCATTGATGTTGCTGCTGGATGGCACCACGGGCAGCCCGTTGGCGATTATGGATGGCACGGCGTTGACCGCCTTGCGCACGGGCGCAGCGTCCGGCGCGGCGACCGATTTGTTGGCGGCGGAAACAGCGGACACCGTTGCCATCTTGGGAGCCGGAGTGCAGGGCCGAACGCAATTGGAAGCCGTGTGCGCGGTGAGAACGATTCGCCAGGCGTGGGTGTATGATCCGGACGCAGAGGCAGCGGAGAACTTCTGCTGGGAAATGGGCCGAGCGTTGCGCATCCCCGTCAAGGCCACCAAGCGTCCCGGTGAAGCCTTGCATGAAGCCAGAGTTGTTTGCACGGCCAGCACATCCCCAGTGCCAGTCTTCGCTGACCGCGAACTGAAATCCGGCGTCCACATCAACGCCGTTGGGTCGTATCGTCCTTCCGTGCAAGAAGTGCCTTCCGAAACCGTCGCGCGCGCCACCATTGTCGTGGACCACCGCGCTTCGGCGTTGACCGAAGCCGGCGATCTGATCCTTCCACGGCAACAGCATTTGATTGCCGAAAAAGACATTCGCGAACTGGGCGAGATTGCGGCCGGTGACCGACCGGGCCGGACTTCCGCCAGCGAAGTGACGTTGTTCAAATCGGTGGGTGTGGCCGTGCAAGACGTGGCCAGCGCGGCTTACATTTACGAGCAAGCGGAACAATTCAGCCTCGGCACCGAGGTGACGTTCTGAAGTGCGGCCTTGCCGCGCGGACAACGTGCTGCCGGCATCTTGCCGGCAGTCTGGAACAGGAGCGGTGAATAATGCCCGATCCTCAATGCCCACTGCTCCTGCAACCTGCTGCTCGATTCTCGTTTTGGCGCTTGGGCTTTGGGCGTTCTTTGGTCCTTGGTCGTTGGCTATTGGGCATTGTCGTCCCAGCCATGGACATTCGATCGCCACTCTTGCATTCGTTTCTGCCGGCGAGACGCCAGCAGCACGTTGTTGGCAGCGTGCTGCCGGCATCTTGCCGGCAGTTTGGAACAGGAGCGGTGAATAATGCCCGATCCCCAATGCTCATCGTTCCTGCAACCTGCTGCTCGATTGTCGTTTTGGCGCTTGGTCCTTGGTCGTTGGCTATTGGGCATTGTCGTCCCCACCATGTACGTTCGATCGCCACGCTTGCATTCGTTTCTGCCGGCGGGACGCCGGCAGCACGTTGGCAGCGTGCTGCCGGCATCTTGCCGGCAGTTTGGAACAGGAGCGGCGAATAATGCCCAATCCCCAATGCTCATCGTTCCTGCAACCTGCTGCTCGATTGTCGTTTTGGCGCTTGGTCTTTGGTCGTTGGCTATTGGGCATTGTCGTCCCCACCATGGGCGGGACGCCGGCAGCACGTTGTTGGCAGCGACGATTGCTCTTGTTACTTTGTCCGCGTCGCGTCCACTTGCAGGCCTTCCAGCCGCGCGCCGTCGGGCGTAACCAAACGGGCGCAGTATTCCCAGCCCTGATTGTTTTGGGTGATCTTCAGCAAAAGCGTGTTCCATCCCTCGTGCAGCGAGACCTTCACTTTATCGGAGCCGACCGTCACGGGCCGGGCCGTATTGTTCGCGTGAACCAACTGACCGTTCAGCCAGACCTTGACGCCGTCGTCGGTGCCCAATTCAAGGCGAGCGGGTTGTTGCTTGTCGGCTCGGATGCTGGTGCGCACATAAGCCACACATTGTTCGCCGCCCAACGCCTTGAGCAAATCCAACAACCAGGGTTGGGCGGGGTTGGTGCCGGCCGGCAGCGAGCGCCATTCGACGTTTCCGGTCGTGGGTGCTTCCGGCGGGAAAACAGTGTCAAACAGCGCGGCGTAGTTCTTTCCATCTTGCCGGTAGGGGCCCGCCACTTGCCAGGCCGTGATGAACGAGGCCATGGCCTCGATTTGTTGCAGTTTTGCTTCGGCGGCTTGACGCAGGTCGGAGTTGGACGTCACCGCCAGCACCTTTTTTAGCGCCGTCCGCGCTAGTTCGGCATGGACACCCAACAGCCCACCGGCAATCTGGATCACCGCCTGGGCCGCTTCGTTCTTGATGTCGGCTTCGTCGAGCAACGGCAGCACGAGTTGAAGGGCGGTGGAACTGGTGATCGTGGCGAATCCCGCCAGCACCAAGCGCTTTTCTTCGGGGCGGCTGGACAAGGCCAACATATTTTGAAGCGTGCTGATCCGTTGTTCTGTGGACAAGCCGGGGTTGGCGGGATTGTTCACCAGGCGAACGCAACCTCGCATGGCTACCGTGCGAAGATTCAAGCTGGCAGTGGTCTTGGTCACTTGGATCAAGTCCGGCAACAGTTTGGCATCATGGGTGGCAGCCAGTGCCCGAATGGCCTGGTCCCGGAAGTCCGGATTTGCGTCGCCAACCGCGCGCCGCAACGCACTGCGGACCTGCGAATCCACCAGCACACTGCACACCGGGAGCAACGCCATGCGCGCTGCCAGCGGGCCGGCAAACAGGCGCTGCACAATCGCGTTCACGTCCACGGCGGTTCCCCGTTCCTGGAGGCGCTGACAAACCGTGCCCAGGGCTTCTTGCGCCTGGGTGCGGACGGCTTCGGTTTGGGCGTCGGAAAGCAATTCCACCAAGGCGTTCACGTGCTCGGCGCCGGACAGCAATGCCAGCGCGCGAAACGAAGCTTTGCTCGCGGAAGCGGAACCGCTCCGCGCCAGTTCCAGTAATTTGGGCACGGTGGATTTCTCGGCGCGGCCAGCCAACGCTTTGACGACTTCCACCTGCACCGCAGGTTGGGCGGAAGCCAATTGCCCCACGAGCGCTTCGGTCACTGCGCCACGCCGCACTTCGAGCAACGTCTGTCGCGCGGCGGCTTGCGCTTCGTCGCTTCCTGCAACGGTGGCGTTTGCGAGTAATTCGACCGCGGATGCATCGCCCAATCGGCCCAGAGCAGTGAGGGCGGCCACGCGCACTGCGGCCTCCTTGCTGCGAGCCAAGGTGAGCACCGCCGGAGCCGCGGACGGATCACCGCGCTGTTGCAATACCCCAATCAATGCGATTTGCACGCCGGGCGAAACGTTGGGCAACAATTCCACGATCGCCGGAGTGGCATCCGGACCTTCAAGCTCGCGAGCCATTTGCAGGGCCGCAGTTTGGATCGCGCCATCCACGCTTTGAATGCCGCTGATCACTAAGGGCAGCGCGCCGTCGCCCGCCGAACGGATCAGGCCGCGATAAGCGGCAGTGCGAATGCGATCCGGTTCCCGGGCAACGGCCAGTTGTCGGAACACGCCCGCCGCCGCCTCGTGTTGCTCATCGGCAAGGAGTTGATTGGCACAGCGCAACAAACCGTCCACGATCGCGGCTCGCACCGGCGCCTTCGCACTCGGGAACGCTGCTTGCAGACTTTTAAGGGCGCCAATCCGGCCCAGCGCGACGGCGGCGGCCATCGCACTCGCGGCTTCGGGATCGCGCAGCAGTTGTTCCAAGGAGGGCACCGCCGCTGTCTCTCGCCGGAAACCGAGTGAATTAATCAGGCCCACTTGAAGCAGACCTGAAGTCTTGGTAAGCGCCATTATCAACGCCGCGCCCGCTTCCGCTGCGGGCATTGATTCCAAGGCATACCGCGCGGAATGGGACAGGTTTTCATCCGTCAACAGCAGCGCGAGCGCGGGCACGGACCGGGCGGTGCCGATGTGTTTCAGCCGGGCGCAAGCGGCGTCCTTTTGTTGCAGGCTGCTGTTGGATTGCAAGACGCCGATGAGCTGTTGTTCCTCGTTGGTGTCCGCGGCAATGAGCGGGGATTGGAAACACGAGGCTACCAGAACCAGAATCAGCCCAAGGGTGAGTGCTCCACGTTGTTCCGTGTATCGGTTGCTGAAATTGAAGGATGCTTTCATTCTTGAATCGCTTTCGTTGAATGGTCGGAAAAATGTTTTGCGATAGGCCGTCAGGTGCGCCACGGGGGACGCTTGGCAATCGACAACATCCGGTTGGCTTCGTCGTCGTTGACGAACTCTTCACGTTCCGGGTTCCACCGCAGCGGACGCTGCAATTGTTTCTCGATACCGCCCAGCAACAAGGCGCTCACCGCGCGTTGGGCGATGTCCACGTCGCAGATCGTTTTCTTCCGGGTGCGGATGCACTCCAGGAAGTTGCCCGAATGGCTGTTGCAGTGGTACAGATGCACCTCGTCCGGGCGCAATGGTTCGCGGACGATTTCCGGCGGATCGGAAACCAGCGCGCCGCGGTCCACCGCGATGCGGCCTTCAGTGCCCACAAAGCAAGCGCCGCCCTCGCCGCCGGTGCGTTCACCGGGGTAACCGAAGCCGAACACGACCACGCCGCTGGCGTATTTGTAGCACGTCCGGCCTTGTTCCATGAATAGTTCCACCGGCCCGGTCTGGTCGGCGTCGGCGGCCCATTGCACAATGTCATAATGGTGCTGGCCCCAATTGAGTTCGCCGATGTCGAAGCGATGCGGGCCAGTGTTGCCATCGTAGGGAATCAAGGGCGCCGGGCCCAGGTAGAGATCCCAATCCAAACCCTCGGGAACCGGTTTGCCCGCGCCGAAACGAGTGGGCCAGTCGATGGCCCCGCCGTCGCGATAGGCGTAAATCTCCTTCAACCGGCCAATGCGGCCACTGCGGACAAATTCGCACGCGCGTCGGAACTTGCCGTTATACTCGCTGCGTTGCTGAGTGCCGGCTTGATACACGCGTCCGTAACGCCGCACTGCCGCCAGCACGTCCTGGCTTTCGCGGATGGTTCCGGCGGTGGGTTTCTCGCAGTATATGTCCTTGCCCGCTTGCGCCGCCATCACGGCCATGGTCGCGTGCCAGTGGGCTGGCGTGGCAATGAGCACGGCCTCAATGTCGTCACGATCCAGCACATGGCGAAAATCGGTGTAAGCAGTGCAGGGCCGGTATTGGCCTGGGCCGTAGGTCTGCGCGTAATACTGATTGACCGGTTGCTGCGCGCGTTCGCGGCGATCCCGCCAAGTGTCGCAAACGGCCAGCACCTGTACGTCCTTCCGGGCGGTGTAGCCGCCGGTCAAATACGTCCACGCGCCGCCCAGCAGATGGCCGGTGCCCTGGCTACCCACCCCGATGAAGCCCATGGTGATGCGCTCACTGGGAGCCATTGCCCCGCCGCGTCCCAAGGCGGAAGCGGGAATCAGAGTTGGGGCCGCCAACAGGGCGCTCAACGCGCCGACGTTGCGCCGCAAGAATTGGCGTCGCGAAATGGAGCTATCTCGATTCATAAACAGGATTCGATGAGTTGTACGATTAGTGAGTCTGGACGGTTGTCCTGGCGGTGTCATTCATTTTTCTACCTGGACGGCGGGTGGATCGCCTGAAGCGTTGGCCCGCCGTGTCTGCGTGCGGCCCAGGGCAATGGCCAGGGATATCCAGATCGTCGCCAACAGAAAAACCGCCGACGCCATGGGGATCAATCCCGGCCCCAGGTTTGCCAGCGACCGTTCAATTTGCGCGCCGCAGGCATCGCCGGAACGAAAACCGAACGTATCGAGAAAGGACTTGGCTTTGTATTTCTCTTCGCGCTCCACCACGGTGAACAACGTTTCGCGCGCCGGGCGGGCGATGCCCTGTTGGGCCGCGCGAAAGAACGCGTTGACCAGGGTGAACATGTTCAGGGTTGGCCATACCATCAGTCCGGCAGTGCCACCCACCGCCAGGATGGGCAACATGGACAACGTGACGCCCACGCCGGCCCACCGAATGATCCGGGCCGCGAGGAACGCTTGGACGAGCAGCGTGACCACTTGGCGCCAGATGTTGATATTGGCAAACAACGAGGTGCGGTGGTCCAACGAATTGCTGGCCGCGGCGACGAGGCGGAGACCGGTGAAATAAAGAAACGTCGAAACCACACCGGCAATCACGATGAACATCCCAATGCCCAGGATGTACGGTGAGCGGGCGACGGCGGTAATGCCGGCCAGCGAGTGCCCGCCTATCGGCCGCCGGTCCGGCAGGTCGGCAGCGCATCGGCTTCGACGGTGGGCGATCATGGCCGCCAGCCAGACGGCCACTTCGAGCAGAGCGACGGCAACGATGAACAGCGACGCGACGCCCAACCGGTCGGACAAATCCCACGAGATCAACGAACCGAAAATGGCCCCGAGCGTACCGCCAATGGCAATGGCCGGGAAGAGTCGCTTGCTTTCCGTCAGACTGAACAGGTCGGCCATGAACGCCCAAAACAGGGAGACCACAAACAGATTGAAGACCGAATGATAGACGTAATAAACCGAAGCGACGTGCATCCGGATGCTGGCTGGAAACAAGGTCAAACCCGCGCAAAATCCGAGCAAAATGACCGCGCATATCCGAAAGGAAACGGTCAGTAGTTTGTCCCGGCGCACGCGTGAAACCAGCCAGCCGAACAAGGGCGCCAACAGCAGCGTGGAGCCGAGGGTAATCAGAAACAGCCCGCGGACCTTTTCAATGCCTTGCGCCAAGCCCAATGCTTCGCGCAACGGACGGAGGATCATGATCACCGTGAGCAGGACAAAGAACAGCAGGCCGGCCCCCAATACTTCGCGGCCTTCGCCCGGACGGATTTCGGTGCTGCCCGAAAGCAGCCGATTGATCCCGCGGCTGAAGGATTCAGATGAAAAAGCCACGCTGGTTACTGGGAGGTTGGCCGTTCGCGTTGCTGCCGGTGTTGTTCACGCCCGAGAAGATAGCAAGTTTGTTCGTTCCGCCCAATGGATAATGCGACTGGTCAGTATGAGCCCGGCCGCCGTCAATCCAAGAGCGGGGGAAATCGAGTCGTGAAAGCGTTAACGGGTTGAAGCGTTGAAGCGGTGGAAGAATTCGGGGCCACTGGCGAACAGTTTCCCCGTTCCAGCGTGTTTCAGGAACGCGTAACCGTAAACCAAGTGGCGCGGTGAAACCCTGCTCCGGGCGCATGCAAACCAATCACTTTTGGGTGGTCAGTGGGACGCTGCCAATCGTGCCGTGTTTTCCTTTAAAATCAGCCGCGTTCTCACGAACGCAGCCACAGTCTCTGCTGGTCACTCCCAACAGCTTGGCCTTGCTTTGGACGACATCAACGCCGTAAATGGGACTTCAATCGACTCGACGAATTTATGAAGGCCAAATTGTTCACCATGGTCTGGTTTGCCGTGACCGCGTCGTTGGGCGCGGCTACTCCGGTATTGCAGGTAATGCGAAGCGCGGCAGGCGGAGCGTCCCTGCTGCGGAACGGTAACTTCAAACAAGCCCGCGACGGTCAGGCACTGGAATGGCGGGCCGCGCCCCAAGGTTATCAAGTGGCGCCGAACGAGGGCAGGGGAGGGTCGCAGGCGTTACGGTGTCAGACTGCGTCCGCGGACGGTTGGGCGGGCGCGAGCCAAACCCTGACGTTAAACCGCCGCGAAGTGGCCCCGTTGATCGTGCGCGGTTGGAGCAAGGCCGCCAACGTGAGCGGCGGCACGGACAGCGGATATTCGCTCTACGTGGACATCGTCTATGCGGACGGCACCCCGCTCTGGGGCCAGACCGGCAATTTCCATTGCGGCACCCACGACTGGGAGCCGCGGGAGTTCGTTATTCTTCCGGACCAGCCGGTGAAATCGCTGACGCTGCACTGCATCTTTCGCGGGCACGCGGGCCAGGTGTGGTTCGACGATGTGTCCGTGCAGGAAGTCACGGCGGAAGGCGGAGCGGTTTTGTTTCAAGGCGTGCCCATGACGGCGCAATCGGTGAAAGCTTTGGCAGCAAATGCGAATTCGCCCGAAGCTGCCACGACCGTCGAGAATGAGCCACGCAAACCGGCCAACTCATCCACACTCACCACTCAGGACGGTTTGCAACTGGCGCTGCACGATCAGGCCGTTGTGGGGTTTGCAGCGGCGGACCTCAAATCGCCCTCGAACTCGCCCATCGGATTCCTGGCCCGCGACGTGGCGGCTAATTCCGACGTGTTTGCTTTCGAAAACGGCACGTGCGCTGAGTTGGGGTTAAGAATCGAGGCCCGGTTCACTGCTCACTCCAATCATATCGAAGTGCTAGGCCGCGTTACGGACCTGACTGGCAAGGACCGCGCAGTGACGTTGCTGTTTGGCTTGCCGGTGGACGCCACGGGATGGCATTGGGGCGATGACATTCGCCGCGAACGAACCATTCGTGGCAAGGGCGAATTCGTCAATCAAGTGGCGGTTCGCTGCGGCGCGACGGGCACGATGTCGCTCTATCCCGTGGGCGCGATTTGGAACGATACGACCGGTTTGGCCCTGGCGCTCGACCTGGCGCAGCCGGCCCAATATCGAGTCGGCTATCACGCCGGATTGAAACTGCTCTTCCTCGCTTACGATTTTGGTTTGGTAAAGGACACGGAACGTTTTCCGAGCAGCGCAGACTTCCGTTTTGTCATTTACCGCTTCGCACCGCCGTGGGGATTTCGGGCGGCGTGGCAGAAGTATATGGAGATTTTCCCCGCGCAGTTCGAGGTGCGCTCGAAGGCGCAGGGCATCTGGATGCCGTTCACCGACGTGAGCAAGGTTGCGGACTGGCAGGACTTTGGCTTTAGGTATCACGAGGGCAATAACAACGTGTCCTGGGATGACCAACATGGCGTGCTGAGTTTTCGCTACACCGAGCCCATGACGTGGTGGATGCGGATGAAGAAGGGCATTCCCCGCACGATGTCGGAGGCGCTGAAGGCGCGCGACGAATTGGCCAACGGCTACAATGACCACCAGCGTCAAATGGCCCGCGTAGCGCAAGTGGCCGGAATGTTCGATGAAACCAGCCAACCGGCGCTCCAATTTCGCGATACGCCGTGGTGCGATGGTGCGGTGTGGAGTTTGAATCCGAATCCATATCTTGGCTCCCGACTGCTCGAGGAAAGTTTTCCGCTTGCCTCGCTTCCGCCAAAGACCTCCTCGGGGCTCACCAACGCCGCCACGGTGTATTGGAACGATTCGATCAAACAGGCGCTGTATGGTCCCAAGGCCAAAGGCAAGCTGGACGGAGAATACCTGGATTCGCTGGAGGGGTATGTGACGGCGGACCTGAATTTCCGGCGGGAACATTTTCGTTCGACCACGGTGCCCCTGACGTTCAGCGCGGAAACCAAACAACCGGCCTTGTTCAAAGGATTGGCGGTGTTTGAATTCACCCGCTGGATGGCGAACGACGTGCATGGCTTGGGCAAGCTGATGTTTGCCAACGGCGTTCCGTATCGGTTCACGTTCCTGTGTCCGTGCCTCGACGTGATGGGCACCGAAACCGATTGGTTACGAGCCGGCAAATATCAGCCGGCGGACTTGGCGCGGATGGATCTTTGGCGCACAATGTCCGGCCAGAAGCCGTATTTGCTGCTAATGAACACGGATTACGATGCGTTCACGACGGATCGGGTGGAGAAGTATTTTCAGCGAAGTCTGTTTTACGGAATGTGGCCCAGCATGTTTAGTCATAATGCGGCGGAGAATCCCTATTGGCAGAACCCCAAGTGGTACAATCGCGACCGCGCGTTGTTCAAAAAATACATTCCGATCATCCGCCAGGTGGCGGAAGCAGGCTGGCAACCGGTCACGCAAGCGGCTTCGGACAACGTACATATTTCGGTCGAACGCTTTGGTCCGGATGATCACGCCAATTTGTTCTTTACGGCGTTCAATGACACGGCCAAAATACAAACTGGAGTCCTGCGTCCACGCTACCAGGAACTCGCTTTCGATCCGTCCGCTCACGCCGTCGAGTTGTTGTCCGGCCAACCGCCCAAGTCCGCCGAGCAAGGCTGGCAGATTCGATTGTCACCGCAAGAAGTGGCCGTCATCCGGTTGAGCAAATGATTGATCGCCGAAGGTTTTTCCATCTTGCCGGGACCGCCGTGAGATCTCGCGGACATAACTCTCCACAAAGGGCAGGATTGTCTTGGAGCCTTCCTCGAACCAACTCTATATGCCGCGGCTACCTGAACCGTAGCGGCGTCTCGGTAGAGCGCCGCCATCTTGGACCAAGTAAGTTTGCGGCGCTCTACCGAGATGCCGCTACGAGGTTCAAACTGGCGCGCATTTCGTCGTCGGGGAGCGCACCCGCCTCGGGTGCTGCCAACCGGCGCCCTCGCCGGTTGGCTCCGCGACATGCCAGCCACTGGATTGTTGATTTGCTGTACTTGCGCGAAGAGTGGTTGGCGAGGCGCCAACCACAGCGCCCGAGGCGGGCGCGCTCCCCATCCAAACGGCTGCCCTTTTCAATCACACTTTCAGCAAGGCGAACCCGCCGCGGTGTCTGCGCATTGTTCAGTCTGTTGGTCGTTCTATTGGTGACGCAAACTACCCTTGCTGCGACTGCACCGATTGCCCTGGTGCGCGGGACGTTCACCGCCAAGAAGCTCCCGGCCGAAGCCAACGGTGTGACCATCTATACTCAGACCGTGAAGGACTGCCTGACCCAATCGCGCGTGCGCTTCGACGAGTTGGACGATCACGATGTCGTGGCCGGAAAATTGCGCGGCTATCGCGTGGCGATCCTGCCTTACAACGCCGTGATGCTATCGGAGGAAGAAACGGAACTCCTTCAATTCCTCGACAACGGCGGCAAGTTGATTGCCTTCTACACGTTGACGCCGAAACTGCGCGAGCGGTTTGGGATCCGCTTCGAGCGCCTGCAAGCGGCGGATGCGTCCACGCGATTTTCCATCATCAAATTCAAGCCGGACTTGATCACCGGCCTCCCGGAAACGGTGCGGCAAGGTTCCTGGAACATTCACGTGGTCAAAATAACTTCACCCCGTACCCGGGTGCTGGCCGAATGGCTGGATGCCGGCGGTCGGCACACCGGTTGCCCAGCCTGGATCCTGGCGCCATGCGGGGCGTGGATGTCGCACGTGCTGCTGCCGCGCGCCAATGCGGAGAAACGGCAAATGTTGTTGGCGTTGATCGGACATTACCTGCCGGAAGTCTGGGACAAACCGGCCCTGACCGCCTTGTCGCATATCGGGCGAATCGGCGGTCACCATCGTGTCGAAGAATTGGCGGACTCCATCGAGCAATCCTCCATATCCTATTCCGCGCGTCGGCGAGCGCGGCAAGCGGTCAAACAGGCGCTCGCTTACCAAGACGACGCCTTCAAGCTGGCCATGGATCGGAAGTTTGCCGCCGCGTGTGTGACGGCCCAAACCGCACGGCGTTACGCCGAAGAAGCGTTCTATCGCGCCCAGCCATCCCGGAAGAATGAGTTTCGCGGGGTGTGGATTCATTCGCCGTACGGGATCAAAGGCTGGGGCTGGGACCAGACCGTGCGCGTCCTTAAAGAGAACGGTTTCAACGCCATCTTTCCCAACCTGCTTTGGGCCGGGCGCAGCTTTTATCCAAGCCCGGTTTTCCAAGCCGCCGGCGGGTCGGACCAAACGTCGCCGGATTTGCTGGCGGAGTGCTTGCAGGCCTGTCGCAAATACGGCATCGAAATGCACGTCTGGAAGGTGAACTTCAACCTCGTCAATGCCCCCGCGAATTGGGTGGCCCGACTGCGCGCCGCGGGTCGCACCCAAGTCAGCAAGACTGGCGAGCCGTTGGACTGGTTGTGTCCGTCGCACCCGTTGAACTTCGTGCTCGAACGCGATTCGTTGCTCGAAGTGGTGCGCCGCTACCACGTGGACGGATTGCACTTTGATTACATCCGCTATCCGAATGCCAGCGCGTGTTATTGTGCGGGCTGCCAGGAACGCTTCGAAGCCGGGAGCGGCTTCAAAATTGAAAAGTATCCGGCGGACGTCATCAGCGGACCGTACGCCGCTCAGTTCAAGCAGTGGCGGCGCGACTTGATCAGCCGGCTCGTTTATGCGGTCAGCACCGAGGCGCGAGCGATTCGGCCGCGCATCAAGATTTCCGCGGCGGTCTTTGGCGATTGGGATGACTGCCGCCACACCGTCGGGCAGGATTGGAAGCTCTGGGTGGATGCCGGTTGGTTGGATTTCGTGTGTCCGATGGATTATGAGCCGAATAATAAGGTTTTCGGTTCACTGGTGCGCTATCAGGTCAAATGGGTGAACCAACAAGTCCCACTCTATGTGGGCATTGGCACTTACCAGATGGCATCGCCGGAAGATCTCATTCCGCAAATTCAACTCACCCGCCAATTGGGTGCGGATGGCTTCGTGCTCTTTCAAGAGGACGAACGTTTGGCCCAGGAATTTTTGCCCGCGCTCAAACTGGGGATCACTTCGGCACCGCCAAAATGACGTGGAGGCTATCTGGCGCGTAGCGGCGTCTCGGGAGAGCGCCGCCAACTACAACAAAGAGTTTGCGGCGCACTCCCGAGACACCGCTACGGCTCATGAGTTCAATCCTTCAACGATTCACCACTTCATCGAAACGCGCTTGCCAGAAAGGCTTGCCCTCGTAATGATTCCGAAGAAAACCACCAGAACTTATGGCCAAAATCTATTTCGGAGTGAACATGGAATTCGTCCGGCACGCGGACAAGTCGTTTGAATGGGGCATCGCCAAGGCAGCCGAACTGGGTTACACGCACGTGGAACCGATGGTTCATTGGGGCCGCGAACTGTTGAGCGAGGCGGGCTATTTTCACAGTGTCTCGATGCTCGATGATCCGCTGCGCATCAAGAACGCCTGCAAAAAACATCGCATCAAACTTTCCGGCCTGTCGGCGCATTGTCCGATCACGAAGCCGGAGATCGGCGTCGAATATCTCAAGCAAGCAATCCGGTTCGCGGCCGAATGCGGCGCGCCGGTGATCAACAGCGACGAAGGGCCCAAACAGCCGTGGACGACCGAGGCCGAAGATTGGGTGCTGATGCGTTACACCTTGATGGAAGCCGCCAAGGTGGCCGAGCCGCGGGGTATCCTGATCGGCTTGGAATGTCACCAGCAGTACAGCAAAACTCCCGCCGGCCTGGACAAACTGTATGGATTGGTCAAGAGCCCGGTCATCGGCATCAATTTCGACATGGGCAACAGCTACCTGGCGGGCCAGGATCCGTATCGATGGTTGGAACGGGTCGTGGGCCAGCTCGTCCATTTGCACGCCAAGGATATTTCAATCGAGCATTCCGCCGCCGAACGTGGCAAAGTAACGGGCACGCCGGTGGGTTGCGCTTGTGGCGACGGCGTCATCGACTGGACCCGCACGCTGAAGATTTGCAAAAAGGCCAAGCGCGACATCGTCTTCTCCGTTGAATGCGGCACCGTTGATCAAGCCGAGCGTTCGATCAAACACTTGAAGAAGGTCGCTCGCACGGTTTAGCCGGAACCGGTAGAACAACCGTCCCGGCTGTCTCGAAGGGGAAAGCCCGCTGCGTTTGGCCGTGACTATTCAGTAGTACATGCGTCCCGCCTGTCCCGAATGGAACGAAGCCATCGACTTGCATCGCCGGGCTGGGACTCTTCCAAGGTCACCCATAACTGAGAACGCCCTTCGTTATCCGAGACAGGCGAGACGCCTGTCCTACTTTGCCGAATCAGCTCGTGACCGGTCCAGCTACTAATAGTCACCGCTTGGTATTGGCCGCCTGCGATAAAGGTGGGACGCCGGTCCTGCCCAGCGGTTCAGGGCTTCTGCAGTTCTTTCTGCAACTTCTCGAGCTTGGGGCGAATTACCAACCGGCAATACGGATAGTTCTGATTGTTCTCGTAGAAATCCTGGTGGTAATCCTCCGCCTGGTAGAAGTGCTTTAGCGGCACGATTTGAGTCACGATAGGTTGCGGGAAATGTTTGGCGGCTGCTTGCTTCGATTTCTCGGCGGCTTCCTTCTGGGCCTCGTTGCTGTAAAGAATGATCGACCGATATTGCGTGCCTTCATCAGGACCCTGACGATTCAACGTGGTCGGATCGTGCGCCGCCCAGAAGACTTCCAGCAGCTTGTCGTAACTGATCTTCGTGGGATTGAATTGGATCTGCACGACTTCAGCATGTCCGGTCGTGCCGGAACAAACTTCTTTGTAAGTCGGATCCACCGCGGTGCCCCCCGCATAACCGCTGGCCACCGACTTCACTCCGCGTAATCCTTGAAAGACCGCTTCGATGCACCAGAAGCAGCCGCCGCCGAAGGTAGCGACTTCGGTGGGTCCGCTCATGTCGTTGGCCTTTTGCGTATGCTCAGTTTTCATGTGTTCACTGCACCCGCCGGTGATCGCGCTGGTCAACACCGCGCCAACCAGCAATGCACTCAAACTAATTTTTGTTTTCATTCAAACTTCAAGTCGAATATGCCTGGGAAAACCTTACACGCAAATTATCAATTCAGCCGCTCGATCACTTTCGTCGCCATCGAACCGAGCCGCGACGGGACGGGAGCGATAAACCGGATATTTGACACTCGTCGTAGCCGCCGACGTGAGGAGGCGGAACACTGGCAGGCTGCATCAGGTCCGCCTCCTCACGTCGGCGGCTACAGTCGGTCGGGTCATTAATCGGGATGTGGAATAACCGGGCCAATTCCAATTCCCATCCAAGATGAGACTTCGATCGGAGCGCGGACATTCCTGTCCGCTCGGCGGGGATTACGTTGCACGAGCGGGCAGGAATGTCCGCGCTCCAATCCGCTTCCGCATTAGTCTCCACTTGAAATCAAAATGGAATAACAGCGCCTCGGAGACGGCCAAGATCGAAGACGGAAGGCCGAAATTTTGTTTGTGAAAACAGCTCCCGTTTAGAACGACAGCCAATCAAAAGTCCGGTCGCCTGGAGCCCTTCGGATTTCATCTTTGCTTTGCCTCCGAAACCAGCTCAGGCTGGATGCCATGACGACTCCATACGCGGTTTCCAAATTCAGTCTCGCCTGCCTGCTCACTGGTGGGATGCTTGCCTTGGGATGCAGTCTGCATGCTGCCGCACCGGCGTTGGACAACGTGATTGATGCCGTTCAATACCCGGACAGTGCGGCAGCACAGGCCGCCTGGAAACCGATGTCGGGGACCGCTCCGGTCGAACTTGGTCACTCACGACGGCCAACCCGCCCTGCGTTTCCCGTGCAACTTCGCCGGCACCACCATCGAGCGCGCTTCCTGGGACCGGACGGTGACATTGGACCTGGTGGGTAGCCGCGGCATCCAATTCAAAATGTTTTGCCGCGATGCTTCGCCGATATCGCATTTCAGCCTGTATTTCCAAAGCGGCGACGGATGGTATCATGCTGGGTTCTATCCGGAATCCTCGACCGACTGGAACACCATCACGATTGACAAGGCCGATACCGGTACGGAAGGAAAGCCTGCTGGCTGGGGCAACATTCGCACCATTCGTCTTTCCGCTTGGCGCGGCAAAGACACCAGCACGGAATTCTTTCTGGCCGACTTGCGCAAAACCGGATCGTTGGGGGCGGATGCCTTGGTGGCCATTGTGCGCGCTGAATCGGCGGCGCAGGGTTCCCCCGAGGAAGCTCGCAGCGCGAACCAGTTTGCGGAAGCCACTGCCGAAAACCTCCAACAACTGGGCGTCGGTTACGCGGTCGTCAGCGACCTTGACCTGACGGCGGCCCGGCTGCAACCCGCCAAGGTCGTCGTGCTGCCGTACAATCCGGGAATGCCGGACCAGGTGGCGGACATCTTGATTGACTACGAAAAACACGGCGGTAAGCTGCTGGCCTTCTATTCCTTTTCGTCCAAGTTGTTGCCCGTGCTGGGCCTTGAAAGCGCGGCTCGCACGTGAAGGCTTCACCAACCGTTGGCTTCGCACAAATTCGGTCCCAAGCGAATGCGCTTCCCGGCGCCCCCGCACAGATCAACCAGCATTCCTGGAACATCAACGCCTTCCGGCCCCGACCGGGCGTCGGCCACGTGTTGGCGAACTGGTATGACGATCACGGTCAGTCCACGGGCTACGCGGCGGTGCTCGGTTCCTCGAACGGCCTGGCGATGACGCACGTGTTGCTAAACGATGATGCCGCCAATCAGCGCCGGTTGTTGCTGGCCATGTTGGGTTACTTGGCGCCCGACGTTTGGAAACAGGCGGCAACGGGCCGCATCAATAGCATTGGAGCGATCAGCCACTTTAAAACGTTTCAAGAAGCTTCCAATCACCTCAGTGCGCTGAGCACGAACAAACCGCTGGCCTTGCGGGCACTTGCTGACGCGACAGAATTGCGTCAAACCGCCCTGCGCCTCGCCCGCCAAGGAGACTATGCCCAAGCCATGGATCGGGCGGAAACCGCCAGTGAGCGGGTCAAAGAGGCTTTCTGCCGTGCCCAAACACCGCAGCCCGGAGAGTTTCGTGCCTTTTGGTGTCACAGTGCGTTTGGCGTGAACGGCCTGACCTGGGATCAAGCCATTGCCCGCCTGGCCGACAATGGTTTCACCGCCATCCTGCCGAATATGCTGTGGGGTGGGGTGGCCTACTACCAGAGCAACGTGTTGCCGGTCGCGTCGGACGTTGCCCAGCGCGGCGATCAAATCGCGGAATGCGTCGTGGCCTGCCGTAAGCACGGTCTGCAAATCCATGTGTGGAAAGTCAATTGGAACCTGGGTTACGCTGTGCCCCAAAGCTTCATTGAGCGAATGCGGCGTGAGCACCGGTTGCAGGTCAGTTCACGCGGTGAGGAGGAACGCTGGTTGTGCCCGTCGCATCCGGCTAATCGGCAACTGGAGGTCGCTTCCTTGCTCGAGGTCGTGCGCAACTACGACGTGGACGGCATCCATTTTGACTATATCCGCTACCCGGACAGCGACCATTGCTTTTGTTCCGCCTGTCGCGAGCGGTTTCAAACGATGACTGGTGAGGAAATCCAGCACTGGCCCGACGATGTTCTCAAGCAAGGGCCGCTGCGCCAGCAATGGCTGGATTGGCGTCGGGGCAACATCACCACCGTCGTTAAGGCGGTCAGCGAACAGGCACGCGCGCTCAAGCCGAACATCAAAATCTCGGCGGCTGTGTTTCGCAACTGGCCCACCGACCGTGACAGCGTGGGGCAGGACTGGAAGCTCTGGTGCGATCAGGGCTATCTGGATTTCGTTTGCCCGATGGATTACACGGCCAGCAACCGCAGCTTCGAAAACATGGTCGCGGCGCAAGTCGAGTGGGCGGGCAAAGTGCCTTGTTATCCCGGCATCGGGGTCAGTGCTTCCTCCTCGCATTTTGGCGTGGACCGTTTGATCGATCAAATCGACATCACGCGCCGCCTTCGCACCGGCGGATTTACCATCTTCAACTACGGAGTCCGTGAAAGCCGCGAACTACTGCCGCTGCTGGGATTGGGGATTACGGCGAAATAGACGCAGGTAATGGCCGGTGGTAATGACTGATCCAGTCGGAGGGGCCACTTACGTTTTTCGGGGTTCGCCAGCCGCCACCTTTGGGAGCGCGGACATTCTTGTCCGCATCGAGCGATCGGCCAAGCTGGAAGCGGACAGGAATGTCCGCGCGCCGGAAAACGCGAGTTACGCACCCCGGCGACAGTTATTGAATCCTTGCGGTCAACCTGTTTAACTGCGTTCACAATTCTGTTTCGAACGGTATGCAATTATGAAAACAAAATGCTTTCGTCCTTCCGTGGGTAATCTCTCGGTCCTGTCAATCGCCGGCGCGTGCGTCCTCCATTTAGCCTCGACTTGCACCGCCCAACCCGATCCGCACTGGCTGGAGCATGACCGTGCCCGGCCGCAGCCGCCGGTGGTCGAACCCGGCACGTGCAGCACGCAGGATCAATCCGGTAAGGCGCCTTCGGATGCCGTGGTGCTGTTTGACGGCAAGGATCTTTCCCCGTGGGTCAGCATGGATGGCAGTCCGACGCGCTGGGTGGTCAAGAACGGTTACATGGAATGCGTGAAAGGCAGCGGCTATGTACGCACGTTGCAGAACTTCGGCGATTGCCAGCTTCACGTGGAATGGGTCGCGCCGGTGCCCGCCGAAGGCGAAGGGCAGGGGAGGGGCAACAGCGGCGTCTTTTTCGGAATGGACCGCTACGAAATCCAAGTCCTGGACTCCTACAAGAACATCACCTACGCCGATGGCTCAGCCGGTTCGGTGTATGGACAATATCCGCCGCTGGCAAATGTGTCACTTCCGCCGGGACAATGGCAGAGCTACGACATCATCTGGACGTCACCACGGTTTGATGCCGAAGGGAAAGCTGGTTTCGCCGGCGTACGTCACCGCGTTTCGCAATGGCGTGCTGATTCAAAACCATGTCCAACTGACCGGTCCGACCAGTTGGCTGGAACGCGCGCCATACGATGCCCACCCGGTCAAGCAACCGATTGCGTTGCAGGATCACGGCAACCCAGTTCGGTTCCGGAACATCTGGGTGCGGGAATTGGGCCAGCCGGGCCGCAAAGAATTCACCTTCGCCGCCAAAGTGCTCGATGGTTACACGGGCACCTACGAGGTCCGTCCCGATTTCGACATCGACGTCACCCGCGAGGGCAACCAATTGGTGGCCAAGTTTGGCGGCACGAGCTTTGTGCTGTTTGCGGAATCGCCGACGCATTTCTTTGCCAAGACGACCGACGTGCAAATTGATTTCAACCTCAACGACCAGGGCCGGGCCACGGGATTGGTGCTCTCGGTGGGCGAAGGCGGCATGCCGGCCAAGAAGATCAAATAGTTGACCCGCGACACCCCGAACATCTAACTCATAATCCAATGATGAATACAACTTGGTTGATCGCGTTTATCGGGCTGGGAATTATGTCCAGCGTTACTCTATCCGCCGCCGACAGCGGTATCATCGCTCCCGGCGCCAAATTGGAAAAACTGGCGGGCGGCTTTGGTTTCACGGAAGGCCCTTCTTGCGACGCCGCCGGTAACGTGTTCTTCACTGACCAGCCCAACAACCGCATCATGGAGTGGAGCACGGACGGGAAACTGACCACGTTCATGCAACCCGCCGGACGCGCCAATGGAATGTGCTTCGACGCCAAAGGCAACTTGATTGCCTGCGCGGACGAGAAGAACGAGCTTTGGTCCATCGCTCCGGACAAAACCGTCACCGTGCTGCTCAAGGATTATCAGGGCAAACTCCTGAACGGTCCGAACGATGTGTGGGTGCGACCCGATGGCGGGCTATATTTCACCGACCCGTTTTACAAACGTCCCTGGTGGAAGCACGACAAAATGGAACAAGACGGGCAGCATGTTTACTTCTTCTCCGCGGATCGCAAGCAGCCCGTGCGCGTCACGGAGGATCTACAACAGCCCAACGGCATCATTGGCTCGCCGGACGGCAAAACGCTCTACGTGGCCGATATTCGCGCCGGAAAAACCTACCGTTACGCCATTCAACCGGACGGTTCGCTGACCAACAAGAAACTGCACTGCGAGCTGGGTTCGGACGGCATGACCCTGGACGCACAAGGCAACCTATACCTGACGGGCCGAGGCGTTTCGGTCTTTGATCCGGCGGGCAAGAAGATCGAGCAGATTCCCGTGCCGGAAAGTTGGACCGCAAACGTGTGCTTCGGCGGCAAGGACAAGCAGACGTTGTTCATCACGGCGAGCAAGGGATTCTATGCCATCAAAATGCGAGTCAAAGGCGCCAACCAGGCGAAGTAGGAAGGCCTGAAATGCATGCACCGAAGCACTCGCGAAATCTGGGTGCCGGCGTCGGGTCGGCGCGCAACTTGACGCCATGGACGTGGCTTGGCACGCTCATCTCCGCTGTCGTCCTGTTCTTGTTGCCCATTATTGCCGCCGCTGGATCAATGAACGAACACTCGTCTGCCTTGGCGTTCAAAGAGGTGGCCCCTGGCAAGTTCTCCTTTGACACTGGCGTGCTGCGGGGCCGCCTTGGACCGCCCGGCCGGGGCGATGGACTTTCGCCGTGGTCCATATCCCCACTGGCGTCGCGCTTGGATCGAGGCGCGAATGGCTATGGTCTTTTCAGTCATTACCGGGTGTTCAGTGACCATAAACGTTACGGGCACGGCGCCTGGGATTGGCCCAAGGAAACGCGCCTGTTGGCGAATGGTGCGGTGGAACTTCATTGGCGGGCGACCGCTGATCGTCCGATTGAAATGCGCGCCGTTTACCGTTGGTGTGCGCCGGATGCGCTCGATTTGACGACCGAGGTCATTGCTCACAAAGACTTGACGGGATTCGAATCGTTTCTCGCGGCTTACTTTACCGAGCCGTTCACCAACGCGCTCATTGATTTGAAGTCAGCGGGTATTGGCAAATCGTCCGCCGCTTTCGCCGCCGTGGACGCAGCGGATGGCGTCTGGCAAATGTTTCCCCGCGACGAAGTGGCAGTGAAACTCATTAACGATGGCCGGTGGCAATTGCCGCCCAATCCGGTGGCGTGGAAAATCCGGCCATTCCTGGACGCGCCAATCGCGGTGCGCCGGGCGCCGGTTTCGGGTGTGACCGCGGTGCTCATGGCAGCGCCCAAAGACTGCTTTGCCATCGCGATGCCCCACCAGACCGAGCCGCATTATTCGGTGTATTTCTCGCTGGGCGGCACCGACTTGAACGCGGGCCAGATTCGCAAACTTCGAACGCATCTGTGGGTAACGCAGCGTCCCTCGGAGTCAGCAGATCCGCCAGCATTACAAAGACTGGATCAAAGCTGGGGAACGGGAACCTTGAGGCAAGCCTGCTAGAAGGAATGACCAATGGCCAATGACCAATGACCAGAGAAGGTCCAGATCCCAATGCCCAACCGAACTTCGCGCCGGCGGACCATTGGTGATGGGCCTTGGTGCTTGGGCCTTCTCTGGTCATTGCGTGATTGCTCATTGGTCATTGATTCGCGGCCCTGTTCCAAATCTGCCGGCAGGATGCCGGCAGCACACTCGAGCAACGTGCTGCTGGCGTCTCGCCGGCAGAACCGGATGCAAGAGTGGCGATTGAATGCGTAGGACTGGGGATAGGAAATGACCAACCCCCAAGGCCCAAGAATCAAAGAAGGTCCAAAGCCCAAGCGTCCAACCGAACATCGAGTAGCCTGCTGACCAACTGATGGTGCTTGGGCCTTCTCTGGTCATTGCGTGATTGCCCATTGGTCATTGATTTGCACCCGTCGTTCCAAATCTGCCGGCAGGATGCCGGCAGCACGTTGCGCGTTGCGAGCGTTTGACCTCCCGATTTCCGCCCCTTATGCTCCGGCCATGCTTGCACGGATACTTTTGCCTCACGGTGAGCACCATGGTGCGTGCTCCCGAGGTGGCGTTGCCTCACCCTCATCCCGGCGGTCCAGATGAAGATTTGCGTGATCTTCAATCCGGCTGCCCGCGGAGAAAAGGCCCGCCACTTTCGTGAGCACTTGGCCGCGCTCTCGGCGGATTGCTCGTTGAAACCCACACTGTCGGCGGGCGGGGGACGGTTGCTGGCCGCCGAGGCCGTCCGGGAAGGATTTGAGGTCATCGTCGCGGGCGGCGGTGATGGCACCGTGTTCGAAGTGCTGAATGGCATTGGAGACGAACCCGATGGCTTCAGCCGGGTCCGGCTGGGCGTGCTGCCCCTGGGCACCGTGAATGTCTTTGCCCGGGAATTGAACCTGCCAACGCATTTCGAGTTGGCCTGGAAAATCATCATGCAAGGGCGGGAAAGCCGCATCGACCTGGGCGAAGCCGAATGTGTTTTTGACGGCCAACCGCGCCATTGCTTTTTTGTCCACATGGCCGGCGCCGGCGTGGACGCGCATGCGATTGAACTCGTCGATTGGGAGCAGAAGAAACGTTACGGTCAGATTGCCTACGTGCTGGCCGGGATGAAAGCCATGAGCCGGGCCAAGACGCAGATCGCCGTTACGAACGGCCAGGAAACGCTCGCCGGCGAACAGGTGCTGTTGGGCAACGGCCTCCGCTACGGTGGCAACTTTCGGCTATTTCCTCTGGCGAATCCCCGCGATGGCTTGCTGGATGCGACCATATTAACCCGCGCGAATTGGGGCACTTTGCTGCAAGGGACGTGGCACCTGTGGAACAACCGGCTTTATGCCTGCAAGGGCATCAAACATTTGCGCGGTGAAACCTTGAGCCTGTACAGCGCCACGCCGGTGGCGTTTCATGTCGAAGGTGAACTCATCGGCCATCTGCCGGCCAAGTGCAGCGTGCGGCGGGAAGCGCTGAGAATCGTGGTGCCATGAGCGAGCCGAACCGCGAAGAGTTTTGAACGGCTTCATATATCCGGCCGCGTCAATGCGGGAAGCCTTCAGTGTTCGAGTAACAAAGGATTGGCTGGAACGCCAATCGCAGTCACATCGCCACGGTGCGTTGGCGGGGGAGTTCCGGAGTCAGGTTCAGCGGGTTCAAGCGGTAATCCTGATCGGTCAAATTTAACCCGCCTACGCTCAGATCCGCCCAGCGTTTGAACCACCGACAGTTAAACCTTGGCTATTGCTGTTTCACTATCGCCAAACGAAAAAGGGCCTGCATGCTCTTCATGGGAGCCCGCGCCTGCCAGACTTCCAGAGCGCCATCTTGGGCAATGCGCCCGCGAGCTTCGACCAATTGCCAATTCGGCGGGTGCAACGTCAACGAGAGTTCCGGTTCGTAGGCGAGTTCGGTTTTGAGCGGATCGACCCGGTAGGTCAGCGTGAAGTAGTTGGTCCCCGCTTCCTGGGCGGTGCCGCCTTTCGGCCGGATCGCGGCGAGGTCCGACGATGTGCCGACCGGATCGAGTCCGAGCGCATATTCCACCAGGTTGGCGAGGCCATTGTGATCGGGGTCCGCGTCGTCCAGCGCATTGAGATCCGGTAATAGCCTGACGTTGGCACCTCAAGTCGCCATTGCGCATAGACGCCTCCGCCGTCCGGCCCCGGAGTTCCGTCGTGGCAATAATTGGCGCCGTAATAACCCGCTACGCTCGTGCTCAACGTCCAGCTTCCTTGTGCCAAGGCGCTGGTAAATTGCGGATCGGTGTTGTCGAAAATCAAGGGGATGCGTCAACATTCTTCAAAATTGCGACGAGGTGGGCGGCCAAAAGGCTTACATGATTGTCAGAAGCGTTGGTTTTGGCTTACCCTGGTACGGTCGCCGCCCAGGGCCTGGAATCCACGTTCGACCCGCTATCGCGGTAATACCTGATGTGAAAATGAAATGTTGAAATGAATCTCCGCCAGAAAGGATTTGCAGACGGGGCAGTTTACCGTCGAGAATGACTGGCGAGACGGTGAAAATGGAAATAACGGAACAACCGGACCGGAAGAATCGCATCGATATTCCGTGGGATCTCGGCGAATGGGTGGACAAATCCACGCTGGTGCGGTGGATTGTGGAGGATATCGAAACGCTGGATTGGGAGAATCCGGAGCTGAAAGAGTTGCTGCAACGGCGTCTGAATTATCAGCCCCGGATGCTGCTGCAGTTGCTGACTTATGCCTACGCCACCGGGGCGTTTGGCGCGGATGAAGTTGAACTGGCTTTCTATGACAAAGCATTCGGTCCGTTGGGCTGGAACAAGCCGCCCAATCTCCGCGCCATCCAGCGGTTTCGGCGGGAGAATCGGGGGTTGATCAAATGGACTTTGGTGCAGTTGCTGCGGCGCGCCGTGCGCAGCAAGATCGAACTGGGCGACCGGCTGTTGCCGGGATTGCAGCGTTGCCTGGTGCAAAACGCCGTCGAGCGGCTGGATCTGGCCCGGTACGTGGACCTCGCGGCGGCGGAAGATTAGGCGTCTGGTTCAAGCGCTTTTCAGCACGATCCGCGTCACGATGTTGCCGGCGTCGCGGCAGCGGTCGGTGACCTTTTCCACCAACTCGAACAAATCTTTCAGGAAGATGACCTTGGTGGCTTCGACGCGGCCGGAGTAAAGCTCCCGTAGTTGCTCCACGACAAACTTGTCGGCGTCGCCTTCGATCTTCTGGAGTTGGCCGTTCATCAGCCGGGCCTTTTCAAGGGTGATCCCTTGACGGAGTTGCCGGATCATTTCCATGAGCGTGCAAGTGGCCTTTTCCAGCATGTCCACCTGCGGTGAAATATCGATCGACTCAAACAATTGCGGGGCGAGCAAAAGCCGCTCGGCGATTTTCTCGATGGCCTTGGGGATTTTGTAGAGCAGATTGGACAAATCCTCAATGTCTTCCCGCTCCATGGTGGTGACGAAGTTGGTACAGAGCGCGTCGCAAATTTCGTAGGTGATGGCCTTGTCCTTGCGCCGGGAGGCGATGAATTCGTCGAGCGTTTTGGCTTCCTTCGGGTTTTGCGAGAATTTCTTCAGGGACTGCACACTGTGACAGACTTCCTGAGCACTGGCCTCCAGCAGGTCGAAGAACCGGTCTTCTTTTCCCAATAATCGTTGTAGCGAAACCATAACCAGGGATACCTAGCATATCCGACCGTCCGTTCACCACAAAAAACTGTGGGGGTGTGGTTGGGCTCGCGCGGTGCATCCCCAGGTTGTCGGTGACTCGGCCTCATCCGCCGCGTGGGCGCACGCGGCCTACAAGGAGAACGGCACTTGCCTGTAGGCCCGGTGCCCTCACCGGGTGTCCGCTAGCGCCGCCATTCCTGTCGATTCGGATGCCGCGCCAACGTTCGAGCCGACGGGAATTTCGGCGCGCCATGGATTTGAGGTCGCTCGCGTTGCATTACGATCGGCCAATTTGTTCGTCGCTCGCGATGAATTTCATGGCGGAGTCTTCACGCGATACTTCGCGAAGTTGTCATTGCCCGTGGGCCGTTCCGGGTTTAGCCTGCCGGCCTTGAACCAGAAAAAGCGAATGCCCAGCTCACTATGAAAACGAACCATCTCAAACAACGGACTGACCCGATCAAGCCTGCCGCCGATAATGAACTTTTAGTAAGTTCCATACCTGATTTTCGACGGGTCTTGGTCCCCATTGATTTTTCGGAGATGTCAGTTGAGGCGCTGAAGTATGCCGTTCGGTTTGCGAAAAAATTCGGAGCGGAACTGACGCTTGTGTTCGTCCTCGAACCGGCGCCCTTCATGGTGGACATGGAAAACAATCCCCTCGCCTTATCCGACCAACAGGCCATTGTGAAAGCCCAGACCAGACTGGAACTATTGGCGTCCGCTCAAAACTCACCCGAGCCGATAAAGGTCCTCGTTCGCCAAGGCAAACCCTTCCGGGCAATTGTCGAGGTGGCTGAAGAATTGGACACCGAACTGATCATCCTGCCCACGCATGGTCACACGGGGCTGAGCCATGTCCTGTTAGGGAGTGTGGCGGAGAAAGTCGCGGAACATGCGCCGTGCGCCGTGCTGATCTTGCGGAAGCACGACCAGTAATCCGGACCAGGGCTGGGCCGGACTGGTGCCGGTGGGCGCCTTTCACTGGCCCGTGGAACCCGCTCCAGAGGTCGCGTCGCGTCGCCTTACACCAGTCCGCTGGCGTGGCAGAGCTTGAGCAGGACATAGCCGAGCAACGCGGTCACGGGCAGGGTAAGCACCCAGGCCCAGACGATGCGGCCCATGACATGCCACTTGACGGCGTTGAGCCGTTTGGTGGCGCCGACGCCCATGATCGAGGTGGAAATGACGTGCGTAGTGGACAGGGGCATGCCCCACAGACTGGCCACATTGATCACTGCGGCCGCCGTTGTTTGCGCCGCAAATCCGTGAATCGGCTGAAGTCTTACCAACTTGGTGCCCATGGTGCGGATGATGCGCCAACCGCCCGTGGCGATGCCGGCGCCCATGACTGTCGCACAAGCGACTTTGACCCAAATTTCGATTTTAAAATCGGGAGTATGCATCCAGTTCATCCATCCCGGCAAATGCTCCAACGCTCCGGACTTGGTGCCCGTCCATAGCGTCAGGGCGATGATCCCCATCGTCTTTTGGGCATCATTCAGTCCGTGGCAAAAACTCATCCAAGCGGCACTGGCCACCTGGGCCTTGCCGAAAACCCGGTTGAGCTTATGCGGGCGCCAACCGCGGAAAAGGGCGACCAGCAGTCCCATGAAGAGGAATCCGATCACGGTTCCGCAAATCGGCGAGATAAGCATCGGCAGGATGACTTTGTGGAGCAGGCCCAGCGTATGGTGGGTCGCCGGGTCCACCACGGACCATTTAATGACGTGCCAATCCCCGTTTACGGTGGCGACCGCCGCCCCGCACAATCCGCCAATGAGCGCGTGGCTGGAACTGGAGGGCAAGCCGAGCCACCAAGTGATCAGGTTCCAAATGATGGCCGCCAGCAGGGCCGCCATAATGGTGATCAGGGTGACGCTCCGTTCCTCGACGACGCCCACGGCAATCGTGGTGGCAACCGCTGTGCCGGCCAGCGCCCCGAGCAGGTCACACGTCGCCGCCATCGTCACGGCCTGGCGCGCGGTCAGTACTTTGGTGGCAACGCTGGTGGCAATGGCGTTGGCCGCATCGTGAAAACCGTTGACATATTCGAAGGCGAGCGCGACGAGAATCAAAAAGAGAATGAAGAGCATGGCGCCGCGGGCTTACGAGTGCTTGAGCACGATGTGGAAAACGATGTTGCCCACATCCCGGCAGCGATCAAATACCTTTTCCAGCAACTCGAGCAAATCCTTCATCACGATGACCTTCTTGCCCTCGTGTTCGCCGGTGTAAAGCTCTTGAAGGGAATCGAGCATCAGCTTGTCGGCTTCGCCTTCAATCGTCTGCAACCGGTCGTTTTGCAGTTTGACGGTTTCCAAGTTAACTCCTTTGCGCAGTTCCTTGACCATGAGCACCACCACTTCGGCAGCCTGGTAAAGCAGTTTGACGTGCTGGGAGAGATCCACACCTTTCGTGAATTTGCCCGAAAGCAAGTAACGCTCGCCAAATTTTTCAGAGTTCTTGGGAATTTTGTAAAGCGCACTGGAAAGAGCTTCGATGTCCTCTCGCTCCAGAGGAGTGACAAACGTCTTGCACAGGTGCTCGGTCAACTCTTGCGAGAGTCGTTTTTCTTTGCGCCGGGCATTGACGAAGGATTCCAACGAATGATTCGCCTCCGGGGCATTCAACATGGCCGTCAAACTCTCGATGGCGGCACGAGCTTCTTCCGCACTACCTTCCATTAACCGGAAGAATTTGTCGTCTTTGCTTAAAAGTCGTTGCAGGGAAAACATAACTAGGGAGATTTTTTACATAATCGTAACAAAAGCGCACGTACTTTTTTTGAAACAGATTTCCAGCGATTCGGTGGTAGAGAGTCCCGCCGATCTGGCGACAGAAACCACCTTCGATATTGGCGTCGGGAATGACGATTGGCGGGATTGGGAAACTGACAGTCTCCCGACGGGTCAGTGTGCCCAGCCCAACAGGAGCAGCACCCGCAGGCAAAGATAGCCCAACAATGCAGTGATGGGCAGCGTGAGCACCCAGGCCCAGACCATCCGGCCTACCACGCCCCATTTCACTGCACTCAGACGCTTGGTGGCGCCCACGCCCATGATGGAGCCGGAGATCACGTGCGTTGTGGAGAGGGGCATGCCGAAGTGCGTGGCCGCCTCAATCACCGCCGCAGCGGTGGTTTGGGCGGCACAGCCATGGATGGTTTGCATCCGCACCACTTTATGTCCCATGGTCTTGATGATGCGCCAGCCGCCCGCCGCCGTGCCGGCCGCCATGGAGATGGCGCAGACCACTTTGATCCAAACCGCGACGTCAAACGTGGGCATTTTCAAAAAGGATAGCCAGGCCGGCAAATCATCAAGCACTTTGGATTGGGTGGCCGTAAACAAGGTCAAGGTGATAATCCCCATGGTTTTTTGGGCATCGTTGGTTCCGTGACTGAAACTCATCCACGAAGAACTAAGCCATTGTAACTGACCGAACGTGCGGTTCACGCGATTCGGCTTGGCGCTGCGAAGAAAATACAAGAGCAGGCCCATGACCATGAAGCCGACCAACAAGCCCACCACTGGCGCAATGAACATGGGCGCGATCACCTTGGGAATCAATCCGGACCACTGGTGTTTGGTTTCGTCAAAGAACGCCCACTTTATGACGCCAAGGTCGCCCTGGGCCGAGGCGAGCGCGGCGCCACACAGCCCGCCAATGAGCGCGTGGCTGGAACTGGAAGGCAATCCGATCCACCAAGTGAGCAAATTCCAGACAATGGCACCAAGGAGCCCGCACAGGATGGTGTATTCACTGATGGAACTGGCGTCCACCAGATCCTTGCCAATCGTTTTGGCGACCGCGGTGAACGCCAGCGCGCCGAGGAGGTTGAAGCTGGAGGCCAGAATAATGGCCTGGCGCGGGGTCATCACTTTGGTGGAAACCGAAGTGGCGATGGCGTTGGCCGTGTCGTGAAAGCCGTTGATGTATTCAAACGTCAGCGCAATCAGGATTACAAAGAGTATCAGGATCATGGTTTTGTGTGCGTCGGTGCTGGCAACCTATTTCCATCCGAGGGCGCGAAAGAGCAGCATGGCCAGGTAGGCGACCAAGGCCGATACCGGCAGGGTAAAGACCCAGGCCCAGATGATTTTTTCAACCACCCCCATGCGGAGCGCGCGAAAGCGCCGCGAAGCGCCGACGCCGGCCACGGCGGCTGTGATGGTGTGGGTGGTGGAAACCGGAAAGCCCCACGCGGCCGCGACAGTGAGGACCGTGGCGGCGGTGGTTTCGGCCGCAAAACCGTGAATGGGTTTCAAGTCGGTAATCCGCCGCCCCAGGGTTTGAATAATACGCCACCCGCCGGCCGCAGTGCCGGCTGCCAGCGCGACCGCGCAGGCGACCTTCAGCCACGCAGAAATGGCCAAAGCTTCTCCGGGCGGGGCTTCGGACATCTTGAGGAAATTGAGCCAGGCAGGAATGTGGTCAAAGGTGCCTGCCTTGGTCGCCGCCACCAAAGCCAACACCATCACCCCGAGGGTCTTTTGTGCATCGTTATGACCGTGCGCGAAGCCAATGAATCCGCCGCTGAAGATCTGGCACTTGCCGAACACCCGGTCCACTTTCTCGACCCGCCAGTTCCGGAGCAACCAATAGAGGAGGCCGCTGGCAAGGAACGCGCCAACCAAACCCAGCAGCGGCGAGACAAACATGGGAATGATCACTTTGAAAAGCAGGCCGTTTCCCTGCCACCAATGCAGCCCGCCGGAAGCGGTCCAGATGATTTCGTTCCAATTACTGTGGGCCGCCGCCAGCGCGGCACCGCACAGACCTCCAATAAGCGCATGACTGGAGCTCACGGGCAAGCCCCACCACCAAGTCATCAGATCCCACACAATGGCCCCGAGCAGGGCGCAAATAATGGTGTTGGTGGTGATGATGCTGGCGCCGACCAGGTCGTGTGCCATCGTCTCCGCCACGGCCGTTCCGATCAAGGCGCCGACCAGGTTGGTGACGGTTGCCAGCACAATGGCCTGGCGGGGGGTTAGCGCCCGCGTGGCCACCACCGTGGCGATTGAGTTTGACGTGTCGTGGAAACCATTGATGTAAACGAATACCAAGGCCAGCAGAACGAGAATGATAATGGCGGTCATGACCGGAAAGGATTGGCGGTTAAGAGTTCTTCAGCACGATTTGAAAAATGATGTTGCCGGCGTTGCGGCAGCGGTCGAATACCTTTTCCAATATCTCGTAAAGGTCCTTTAGGATGACCACCCTGACGATGTCCTCTTCCTCCCCGTAGAGATGCTCCAATTCTGCCACCAGCAGCTTGTCGGCCTCGCCTTCCACTTTTTGCAGAGCGTCATTGTTGGCCTTGGTGCGCGAGAGATTAGGGCCTTTTTTCAAATCCGTTACCATCCGGTAAACCGTTTCCTCGGCAGTTTCGAGCATCTTGACGTGTTGCGAGAAACTCACGTCGCGGATTTTGGGCGCACTTAACAAGTAGCGTTCGGCGAATTTTTTGGTGGTCTTGGGAATGCGGTATAAGGCCCGGGCCAGCATCTCAATATCCTCGCGATCCAGCGGCGTCGCGTAGCTGTCGCACAGCAATTGGTCGATCTCGGCGCCGATTTGCTGCTCCTGGTCGCGGGCGTGCAAAAAATCCTGAAGCCCCGGGGTGTCTTCAGTGGCGTTCAGGAGTTCGCCGAGCGCTTTTATGCTGGCTCGTCCTGCGTCGGAACTGGCTTGCAGCAAGCTGAAAAATTTATCTTCTTTGCTGAATAGCTTCTTCAGGGAAAACATATCGGCCTTATTCTTTCACAAGATTGTTACAAAAATTCAAAATCAGATTTGTGACAAATAGGTTACGGTCAGATGGCGGTCGAGTTACAAGTCCTAAATTCATTGGGTTTTTACGATTCCGGAAAGAATTGATTGACGCTTGCAAACCTGCAAACCATTGTCCCAGTCATCAAACAACACCGTTGCGAGAATGTTACAAAGCCGACATTTGGACGTAACAAATAACTGCGAAAGAAAGGTGCGTGAACTCAATGCCAACTCATTTTGAGATAACATTACAGCGCGACACGGATCGGATTCGCCAGAAACTCCTGGCCATGTGCGGCCTTTGCGAACAGGCCATTCAGACGTGCGTCAAAGCCCTGGCCGAGCGAAACCGGCAGGTCGCCTACGCGGTCATCATTCGCGACCAATACATCGACGCGATGGAGAAAGAGGTGGATCGGCTCTGTCTCGAATTCCTCGTCCGTCAACAGCCCGTGGCCGCTTCGCTGCGCTTCGCGTACAGCACCATCAAGGTCAATCTCGAACTCGAGCGCATCGGCGACTATACCGAAAGCATTGCCCGGCAGACGTTGAAATTGATCCCGATGGATGTGCAGATTCCCACCGAGCGTTACCAGGAGATTGCCCAGTTGTCGCTGGCCATGTTGCACGACGCGATCAAGGCCTTCGTGGATCGCGATGAAGAACTGGCCCGGAAGACCATTCAGACCGAAGAATCGGTGGACCAGCTCAAGAGCAAGCTCAACAAGGACTTGGTCGGTTATTTCCAGGATCAGAAAATCCCCTTCGAGGCGCTCAATCCGCTGATGATGATCACCCGCCACTTGGAACGGATTTCCGACCAGGCGCGTAACATCAGCCTGGAAGCGCTGTATGTGGGCACCGGTGAGGATGCCAAACATCAGGGGGCGGACGTGGTAAGGGTATTGTTCGTCGATGAACACAATTCCTGCCGCAGTCAAATGGCCGAGGCCATCGCGAACGGATTGAACCAACCGCGGTTTGTCTTCGCCAGCGCCGGTCTGGAGCCGAAGCCCATCGAGCCGGCGACGAAGGAGTTCATGAAATCCAAGGGCTTCGAAGTGTCGCACCTGGCCTCCAAGGCGGTCAGTCAGGTGCCCAACCTCGACCATTTTCAAGTGGTGGTGGCTCTGGCCAAAGCTGCCCGGTCGGCGTTTCCCGCCAATGTGCGCAACTTGGTTTTCCTGGACTGGGCCATCCAGGATCCTTCCGCGATGGAAGGCAGTCCGGAGCAGGTCAAAACCGCCTACGAAGAAACCTTCCGCTTTATCGAAGAACACCTCAAAGATTTGATTGGAGCCATTTCGGGACAATAAACCAAAGAACGAACGAATAAATTATGAGCAAAAATACAACCATACGATGGAGCCTCCGGCTGTGCGCCGCGATGGCAGCAACCGCATGCCTGATCCAAACCGGCTGCAAACCTAAAGAAGGGGGCGAGGGCGGCACCGGCAAAACAACGATTCAAGTCAAAGGCTCGGATACGATGGTAAACCTGGCACAGTCCTGGGCGGAAGCGTACAAGAAGGTCAATCCCGACGTGGAGGTGGAAGTCTCTGGCGGTGGCAGCGGCGTGGGCATCGCGGCGCTGATCAAGGGAGGGGTGGACATTGCGAACGCCAGTCGCGACATGAAGGCCCCCGAAATTGAGCAGGCCAAACAGAACACCGGGAAGACGCCCAAGGAAACCATTGTCGGCTACGACGGGCTGGGCATTTACGTCAACAAAGATAATCCGCTGGACGCAATCAGCGAAGAGAAACTGGCCCAGATTTACGAGGAAGGCGGCAAGATCACCAAGTGGTCGCAATTGGGCATCAAAGTGCCTGGTTGTGACAGCGATGAAATTGTCGTGGTCAGCCGCCAGTCCAGCTCGGGCACCTACGAATTCCTGCGGGAACACGTGCTTAAGAACAAGGACTACCGGATGGGCACAAAAGACATGAATGGTTCCAAGGAAGTGGTCGAACTGGTGGGCAGCACGCCTTGCGCGATCGGTTACAGCGGCATGGGCTACGCCACCCCGGCGGTCAAAATGCTGAAGATCTCGGCGACGGAAGGCGCCCCGGCGGTCGCGCCATCGGTGGAAAATACCATGAGCAAGAAATACCCCATCGCCCGTTCCCTCAACTGCTACACGCTCGGCGAACCGCAAGGCGAAGTGAAGAAATACCTGGATTGGATCAACTCCGATGCCGGGCAGAAGATTGTGGTTGATACCGGTTACGTTCCGCTGAAACCGGAGGACCGTACCAAGTAAGTTTTTTTCGGTATTCACCGGGTACGATGAGAGGCGCACGGCGATAATCGATCAGGGCTTAGCGCCCTCCTTTCGCCAGGCTGAGGTAACTTGCCGGCGCCCTCATCGTGCCTTGACGCTGGCCGGAATTTGACGATGACATGAGCGATCCCATCATCCCACCCACTGAACCTGTGTTTGTGGTCCGGAAGGCCGTCCGTCCGGCCTGGGCCGTTTATGGCGAGTACGCGTTGCAGGCGACCATTTACCTGTGTGGCATTAGCGCCATTATCTTCGTGCTCAGCATCTTCTTTTTCGTTTTCAAAGAAGCCGTGCCAGTGTTTGGGGATCCGCATTTCAGTGTCAGCCAATTCCTCTTTACGACCAAGTGGTATCCCACCTCAGCCGTCAATGTGCGTTACGGGGTGCTCGCCATGATCGTGGGCACGTTCAGCGTTACGGGTCTGGCCATGCTCATTGCGGTACCGTTCGGGCTTGGGGCGGCGATTTATGTGTCCGAGTTTTGCGGTCCGAAGATGAAAGAAACCCTGAAGATTGTCATCGAGCTGTTGGCGGCCATCCCGAGTGTGGTCTGGGGATTCATTGGCTTGACGGTTATCAGTCGCTTGATTGTGACGTACACCGGCGCGCAGGTCGGCGTCAACATTCTCAATGGCGGCGTCATCCTGGCCCTGATGAGTGTGCCCATCATCGTCTCGATCAGCGAAGACGCTTTGAAGGCCGTGCCGGATTCTTACCGCGAGGCCGGTGTGGCCCTGGGCGCCACCCGGTGGCAACTGATTTGGCGGGTCTTGTTGCCGGCCGCCAAAACGGGCTTATTGGCGGCGGTGCTCCTGGGCGTCGGCCGGGCGGTTGGGGAAACCATGGCCGTGCTGATGGCCACCGGACACGCGGTGCATATTCCCCACAGCGTGCTGGACTCGGTGCGCACGCTCACCGCCAACATTGCCGCCGAATTGGGGGAAGCCCCGGCCGGCTCACCGCATTATCGGGTGCTGTTCATGATCGGGGTACTGCTGTTCTCAATCACCTTCGTGGTGAACCTGACCGCCGACCTGATCGTGCGGGGAATTCGCAAGAAATGAACCGAATGCCGACCAGCAGATGTTTACCTTGTTAAAAACATATTGGACCTGGGTCGCCCTGGAAGTTGTCATGTCCGCCGTGGGGGCCTTGGTGGCGGGTTGGGTGGCGCGCAACCGCGGGCGCAGTGAACTGGGATGGGGATTGCTGGTGCCCATTGGCTCGCTGTTTGGTTCGTTTGTTTTCCTTCTTTTCTTTCCTTGGCCCGCACTACTGCTCTTGTTTTCCCCGGTCGTGTTTGGTCTCGTCTTGTTGGTCTTGGGGGCATTGCCCCGCCTGCCCGTGGACGCTCAAACCAAGTTTGGGGAAAATTATTTTGTCCGGTTGCGCTCCCATTACGAGTTGGTGGCCAAGTGGATTTTCTTCGGCATGGCCGCGGCCATGATTGTCCCGCTGCTGACCATTCTGACTTACCTGGTCGTCAAAGCCATGCCCTCGTTGAGTCTGTCCTTCCTCATCGACGTGCCCAAGAAAGGCATGACCGCCGGGGGGATCTGGCCGGCGTTTATTGGCACCATTTACTTGGTCGTCATCTCGCTGGCGGTGGCGGCGCCCATTGGGGTGTTGGCGGCGGTTTATCTGAATGAATACGCCAAGGACAACTGGTTCAACCGCATCATCAACCTGGCGGTCATTAATCTGGCCGGGGTGCCCAGCATTGTGCATGCGCTTTTCGGTATGGGGGCGTTTGTCTATGCGGCCCATTTGGGCGCGTCGGTTCTGGCCGCCTCGTTGACGCTCGCCATCATGACGCTGCCGGTGATTATCGCCAGCACCCGCGAAGCGCTGGCCAGTGTGCCGCAAACGTTTCGCGAAGCCTGCTGGAACGTTGGCGCGACCCGTTGGCAGACCATCAAAGCGGTGGTCCTGCCCAATTCCATCAGCGGGATTCTGACGGGCGTCATTTTGCAAGTGAGCCGGGCGGCCGGCGAGACGGCACCCATCTTGTTCACCGGCGCAGTGTTTTACAAAGCGGTCCAACGCGGTGACCTGTTTCCCTACTACCTGAACGATCAGTGCATGGCGTTGTCCATGCATCTTTACACGTTGGCGACCCAGGTTCCCAATGTCCCTGAGTCCATTCCGTTTGCCACCGCGGTGGTGTTGCTCGGCTCGGTGCTGTTGGTCAACGCGGCGGCCATCTCCCTGCGCGCCTATATGCGCTCCCGCAAGAAATGGTAAACCCCACGTCCATGCCTCACTCCGACAACTTGCAGGTGGAAGTCCGGGATCTCCGGCTGGCTTATGGCCATAAAGAGGTGATTCACGGCATTTCCTTCGACATATATCGCAACGAAATCCTGGGCGTGATTGGGCCGGCGCAGTCGGGGAAGACGTCCCTGTTGCGGTGCATCAATCGCACCATCGACTTCACGCCGGACGCGCACGTCTCCGGCACCATCCGGGTGGATGGCGAAGATGTGCGTCGCACGAAAAACATTTATCGTCTGCGCCGCAAAATTGGCATGGTCGCGCCTTTGCCCGTGGGCTTGCCGATCAGCATTTATGACAACGTGGCCTTTGCTCCGCGTGCCGCCGGCCTGACGCGGCGGAGCGAACTGGATGACATCGTCGAACAGTGCTTGCAGCAGGCGGCGCTGTGGGATGAGGTCAAGGACCGCCTGAACAGTCTGGGCACCAAGCTCTCGGGGGGACAGCAGCAACGGTTGACCATTGCCCGGGCGCTGTCGCATCAACCCGAAATTCTGTGCCTGGATGAGTTCTCAATTGCCATCGATCCGGTGACTACCATGCGCATCGAGGACGTGCTGAAGGTGCTGCGCCAGGACATGACCGTCATCCTCGTCACCAATCTCACCCAGCAGGCGCGGCGATTGGCCGACCGGACCATGTTTCTGTGGAACGGCAAAATCGTCGAAATCGATACCAACGAAGTCATTTTCTCAGACACGCCGAAAGATCGACAGACTTACGAATACGTGAACGGCATATTCGGATGAATCCCAATCTACAACTCTCCCGGACCGCCTGAACATGAGCGATCCCGTCAATCACAGCCTGGCCTGCATCGCCACCCGGAACCTGAACCTGTGGTACGCCAAGTTTCAGGCCTTGAACAACATTCACGTCGATATCAAGCAAGGGATCATCACCTCACTCATCGGCCCCTCGGGCTGTGGCAAGACCACCCTGTTGCGTTGCTTCAACCGGGTCAACGAGCGCTATGGCTACGTGACCACGACCGGCGAGATCAAGCTGCTGGGCAAGAACATTTACGATCCGGACGTATCCCTGATCGAGCTGCGCAAGTCGGTGGGCATGGTCTTTCAACGGCCCAATCCGCTGCCGATCTCGGTCTATGAAAATGTGGTGTTTGGTTTGCGTATCCACAACTCCCGGCGCGACCTGGGCAAATCCATGCTCGACGACGCAGTCGAGAAGGCGCTCACGGAAGTGGGCTTATGGAACGATCTCAAGGACCGCCTCCAGACCAAGGCCACCGGATTGTTGCTGGAGCAACAACAAAAGCTTTGCATCGCCCGGTTGCTGCCGTTGAAACCGGAGATCATCCTGATGGACGAACCCTGTTCCGCCCTCGACGTGGAAGGTACCCGCGCCATCGAGGAACTGATGTTTGAGATGAAAGGCCGCTACACCATTGTCATCGTCACTCACAACATGGCCCAAGCCCGTCGGGCCAGTGACGAGTGCATTTTCATGTTGATGGGCGAACTCATGGAGCACCGGCGCACCGAAGATTTATTCCTCAATCCCCAGAATCCCAAAACCGCCGAATACATCGAAGGCCGTTACGGTTGAGTAATGACCAATGCCCAAGGGCCAAAGACCAAAGAATGACGACGGCCCAAGCTCCAATGACCAGAGGGCAAGCCACGCAGTTTTAGGCTGGACCTTGGGATTTGGAAATTCTCTGGTGCTTGGTCATTGGCCATTGGTCATTACTCAATGGTGGCTTCCTACCAATCTTGCTTCCCACGGACGCCGCCATCCCTATACTTGGCGCTATGAATTACGTGGGCATTGGCTACGATGTGCATGCGTTGGTATCTGGACGCAAGCTGGTGCTGGGCGGAGTCGAGATTCCGCACCGCAAAGGCTTGGACGGCCATTCCGATGCCGACGCCCTGATGCACGCCGTATGTGATGCTGTGTTGGGCGCTTTGGGTGAAGGAGACATCGGGCAGTTCTTTCCCAACACGGATCCCCGGTGGAAAGGCGCCCCCAGCAAGGTTTTTTTGGAAGAGGCCGCCCGGCAGGTTGGGGCCCGAAAAGGACGGTTGATCAATGTGGATGCCACCGTAATTGCGCAGCAGCCCCAAATCTCACCCCATTTGGACGCCATGAAAACGAACATTGCCACGGCGTTGGGCATCGGTCCCCGGCAAGTAGGCATTAAAGCCACCACCAACGAGCGGTTGGGCTTTATTGGACGGGAAGAGGGTATTGCTGCCATGGCGGTCGCCAGTGTGGAATTGCCTGAATAAACAAAGCGTCTCAATCCGTTCCCTTCCAGGCGACTCTTTAACGTTTCACGAAGACCTGACAGCCTATTAATCCCCATGCCCAAAGCTGAAATTGGTTGGACCCGCCGCGATGACGCCGGTCAGAAATTCGACGTTTATGCCCAGCGGATTGGCGGAGATTGGCGGTTTTTCACACGCCAAGAACGCTATGAATCCTGGCAACCGGTGACCAAACCGCCCCTGGAAGACTGGCTGAAGCTGCTGGACGCAGTGCGCCGGCGGGTGAATCGACGCCGTTCCCGCCCGGAAGAGATCGACCGGGTTCGGCAGATGATTCGCGAGCGGTTTCCCGAAACGGACGTTTAGGCGACAAGCTACATCGTCTAAGAGCGCGGCGATAGCTGGGGAGCGCCAAACGCCCCAGTTGTGCCTTTCCCCGTTGTTCGGCAGCGATTGAAGAAGCACCCGCAAAGCCCCGTTTCCGATAGGTTCAATTCTTGCTAAAAACCAAGCGACGGCTCGATTCGTGGGGAAGCACCCAGGCCATCCGGTCAGGGAAATAGTTGCTAAATCTTTGCGCCCGAATGCCGTTAGTACAAATGGGCTTACTGGGAAATTGAAGTCGGAGCCTGGCACGCGGCAGATGTTGCCCCGGCGGCGGGAAATCCGTTTTTGCTCAAACTAGCTGGGCAACTGGCATGGAATGAATTTGGCAATCAAAAGTTGTTTTGCGCGCGCCCATCCTTGGCAGTCCGGGCGCACGAGTCTATGAAGAACCGTATTTTGGTGGTGGATGATCAGGCGGAACTCCGCCAATTGTTGAGATTGTTGCTCGAACAGGACCAATACGTGGTGACTGAAGCGGGCGATTCCATCGCGCTTAAGGCGGCATTTGACGGTCCGGAACCGGATGTGGTGTTACTGGATTTACGGTTACCCGATGCCGACGGCCTGGATTTGCTACCGGTGCTCAAGCGGCAATGGCCCGAAGCCGAGGTGATCGTGCTGACCGGACATGCCACTTACGAAGCCGCCGTGGAGGCCATTAAACGCGGGGCGTTTCACTTTCAGGAAAAACCCATCGACAACAAGGCGCTGTTGAACCTCGTCGAGAAGGCCCTCGAGCGCAAACAACTCACCGAACAGGCCAGTTCGCTCCGACAAGCGCTGACCACCATGAGTGGCGGCTCCTCGCCCATCTTTCAAAGCTCCTCCATGAAACAGGTTCTGCGCACCATCGAGCGCGTCGGACCCAGCGACGTCTCCATTCTCATCACCGGCGAAAGTGGCACCGGCAAGGAAGTGGTGGCCGATCTGATTCATGCGTTAAGCGAGCGCAACAAAGGGCCGTGTATCAAGATCAATTGCGCGGCGTTGCCGCGGGAGTTGATCGAGAGCGAATTGTTCGGCTCCGTCAAAGGCGCGTTTACCGGCGCCCAGGGTGACCGCGAAGGGCTGTTTCGGCTGGCGGAAAGCGGGACCTTGCTGCTGGATGAAATCTCCGAAATGCCCGTGGACACCCAAAGCAAGCTGTTGCGGGTGTTGCAGGAAAAAGAAGTCCGGCCCGTCGGTGGGCGCAGCAGCTACAAAACCGATTGCCGCATTTTGGCCGCCACCAATCGCCGCGTCGAGGAGGCCATCAAGGAAGGCAAATTACGCGAAGATTTGTTCTACCGCATCAGTGCCATCACCGTCTATCTGCCCCCCCTGCGCGAACGCAGGGAAGACATCCTGCCGCTGGCTCGCACCTTCTTGAAGCGGTTTGCCTCACAAGCCAATCGCGTCCTGGCGGATTTTAGTCCCGCGGCGGTGGATCGGCTGCGGAAATTTGATTGGCCCGGCAACGTACGTCAGTTGCAGAACGAAGTGCAGCGCGCCGTGCTGATGGCCGAAGGCAAAATGGTGGACGTGGACGATCTCTCGATCAGTGATCCCGACGTGGTGGCCATCAATGGCGAATCCAATCTGACCCTCATGGAAGCCATGGAACGGAACAAAATCATCGAGGTGTTGCAGGAAACCGGGGGTAACAAACTGGCCACTGCCAAACGCCTCGGGATTGGCCGGCAGACCTTGTACAACAAGATCAAGACCTACGCCATTGCCGCCTGACGGGGATTCTGCAGGAAACACTTCTTCTCGATTTGCTAACGTGCTGCCGGCGTCCCGCCGGCAGAAACGAATACCTCCAGGCACGCTCGCATCACTGCCGCAATTCGGCGGCCATTCTTCCGTTCCATCTGCCGGCAAGATGCCGGCAGCACGCTGCCCAACGTGCTGCCGGCGTCCCGCCGGCAGAAGCGAACAGAACCGCGCGTCCGAATGACCAACGGCCAATGGCCAAGTCCCAAAAGGAAGGTCTAATGACTAAGCCCCAAGACCATTCGTGGCGTCCACCATTAGTCGATGGGGTATTGTGCATTGGTCCCTGGGCATTCGTTGGTTATTGGGCAATGGTCATTGGTCATTCCTCGTCCGTCTTGTTCCAAAACTGCCGGCAAGAGGCCGGCAGCACGTTACGCAACGTGAATGCCCCGCCATCGCTTAGCGTCTGGAGAATATCGCTTATGAACGCAAAACCAATCCTTCCAACCTCACGTCGTGAGTTCTTGAAAACTACCGTTGCCGGCGGCGCCGCGTTGGCCTGCGGCACGGGCCTTCTCTCCGCGGCTGAGACGTCCCCGCCACCGGCGCAGACCGCCATTCCAAGGTGGCGGGGCTTCAACCTCACCAACTTCTTCCAAGCCCTCAGCAACGGCGAAAGCGGTCAGGGCATGGTGGCCGAAGCTGATTTGCGTTGGATGCGGGATTGGGGATTTGATTACGTGCGCCTGCCGATGGACTACTGGCTGTGGGTGGATTCCGATTGGAAACAGACGCGCAAACTCAATCCCCAAGACGTGCTCAAGATCAAGGAAAGCACATTGGCGAAGGTGGATCGCGTCGTCGAACTGTGCCGCAAACACCAGTTGCACTTGAGTGTGAACTTTCATCGCGCGCCGGGGTATTGCATCAACGATCCGGAGCGCGAACCGTTCGGTCCTGTGGCGGGACCAAGCGGCCGAGGACGCTTTTGTGCATCACTGGGATGTCTTCGCCCGGCGTTACCAAGGGGTGTCCAAGAACGAACTCAGCTTCAATCTGGTCAACGAAGCGCCCACGCCGCGGAAAGGCTACATGACTCGGGAAGACTATGTTCGGGTGATGACTCGGGCGACCAATAAAATCCGCGAGCACACTCCCGACCGCCTGGTGATCATCGACGGCTTGAGCGTCGGCAACGAGGTCGTGACCGAAATGATTCCCACCAAAGTCGCGCAAAGCGTTCATGCGTATTGGCCGGCGGGTATCAGCCACTATCGCGCCTCGTGGGTGGACCGAAAGAGCAGCTTTCCGATGCCCACCTGGCCACTCAAGCGGCCGGATGGTTCCATTCAAGCGGATCGCCGGAAGCTGGAAGCCCGATATGCCCCTTGGGCGGAACTGGCGCGCAAAGGTATCGGCGTGCATTGCGGGGAATGCGGGTGCTACAACAAAACGCCCTACAACGTCTTCAGCGGTTGGTTTGAGGACGTGCTGCAGATTCTCAAAGGCCACGGCATCGGCTACGCGCTCTGGAATTTTCGGGGTTCCTTCGGCATCCTCGACTCCGGACGCAGTGACATCCAATACGAAGACTGGCACGGGCATCGACTCGACCGCCGTCTGCTCACGATGCTCCAGAAATACTAACCGGTGAAAGGTTAAAGCGTTGGAAGGGTAGCACGGCGGGCGGCGCTTCGGGCTTTATTTATTCCCAGGGGTGGGCATAGTGGCGCCATGCATGGCCGCCTTTTGAACTTGACCACAGTTTCACGAACCATCGTCCATTCGGCAATCGTCAGCCTGGCCGTATTGAGCTTGTCACCGTCAGTGAGCCCCGGCGCCATCAACGCCACCTCCAAATCCACCCAACCACCCAACATCATTTTGATCATGGCCGATGACATGGGGTTTTCCGACCTCGGTTGCTACGGCGGGGAGATTCGCACACCCCATTTGGACGATCTGGCCGAGACGGGCCTGCGCTTCACCCGGTTTTACAACACCGCCCGCTGTTGTCCGACCCGTGCGTCGCTGATGACCGGTTTGTATCCGCACCAAGCCGGCATGGGGCACATGACCTACGATGGAATGATTCGCGGTTACGAAGGGAATTTGAGTCATGACGCCATTACCATCGCCGAAGGACTGAAGCCCGCGGGATACGCCACGTACATGGTCGGCAAATGGCATGTCACCCGATTCACCAAACCGGACGGGCCGAAGGATAATTGGCCGCGCCAACGCGGCTTCGACCGATTCTATGGCACGATCACCGGCGCCGGAAATTATTACGATCCCACCACCTTGACCCGCGACAACACGTTCATAACGCCGGAGAACGATCCAGTGTACCACCCCAAGCGGTTTTATTACACCGATGCCATCACGGACAACGCGATGATGTTTATCCGCGAACATCTGCAGCGCACACCGCAAAAACCGTTCTTTTTGTATGTGGCGTACACTGCCGCCCACTGGCCGATGCAGGCCTGGCCCGAAGCCATCGCCAAATACAAGGGTATCTATGACCAAGGCTACGGTCAGGTGCGCCAGGGCCGTTTGCAGCGCCTGTTGGACTTGGGAATTATTGATCCGTTGTGGCAGTTGAGTCCCCAGGCCGGCGACTGGGAGAATGAGTCGCACCAGGCCTGGGAAACGCGCTGCATGGAAGTCTATGCCGCGATGGTGGAAACCATGGACCAGGGCGTGGGCCGAATCGTGAACACGTTGACGGCCCAGAATCAGATCGAGAATACACTGATTTTCTTCCTGCAAGACAACGGGGGTTGCGCCGAAGGTATTGGCCGCACGGATAATCCCAAGTGGCACTTGAAAGGCATCCAGCCCATGGGCCCCGACGAATTGCAGCCGAACATCTGGCCTCCCATGCGTACTCGCGATGGACGCCCGGTGTTGGGCGGGCCGGAAGTGATGCCGGGACCGCCGGATACCTACGTAGCTTACGGGCGGGCTTGGGCCAATGTGAGCAACACTCCGTTTCGTGAGGTACAAGCATTGGGTTCACGAAGGCGGGATTTCCACCCCGCTGATTGTCCACTGGCCGGCGGGATTCAGTGCCCGCGGCGAATTTCGGCGGGAACCGTCTCACTTGATCGACATTCTGCCGACCTGCTTGGACGTGGCCGGCGCCACATATCCCGAGGAATACTCCGGACACAAGATCACCCCGGCCGAGGGAAAAAGTTTGGTGCCGGTGTTTCATCACCAACCGCTCGAACGTGAAGCCCTTTACTGGGAACACGAAGGCAATCGGGCGATGCGCGCGGGAAAATGGAAGCTGGTGGCCAAGGGGCCCGCCGGCAAATGGGAATTGTACGACCTGAACCGCGATCGTTCCGAGTTGAACGACCTGGCCGATACCTATCCCGAACGCGTCAACCAAATGGCGGTCCAATGGGAAGCTTGGGCCCAACGGGCACACGTCCTTCCCTGGCCCTGGAAACCGCAGTATGGCGAACAACCCAAGGAATGGGGGAGTTCAGAGACCGTGTTCGAATTAAAGCAGGGAGAGAGTCTGTCGCGCGAGAACGCGCCGCGCATCCAGGATCGGCCTTTCATGGTCACCGCGGGTATTTCCGCGATGGCGTCTGATGGGGTCCTCATCGCGCAAGGCGGTTCAGCCGAAGGTTTTGCTCTGTATTTGAAAGACTCCCATTTGCTGTTTGCCACCCGTCGTTCAGGCAAACTCACGGTGGTCAGAACGCCAGAGCAATTGCCGGCAGTCGTGACGCGCGTAGCGGCTCGGATGGATCCGGACGGCACCGTCACGCTGTTTGCCGAAGGCGCGAAACTCATCGCGCAAAAGTCGCCCGGCCTGCTAGTGCGCATGCCCATTGACGGGCTGCAAGTGGGACGGGACGAAAAAGGCGCCGTCGGCGATTACACCGCACCCTTTACGTTCAACGGCAAAATCGCCAGCGCCTCCCTGGAGCTGTTCTGAGATGAACCACCGCCGACGGTCGCGGAACTCAAGGCGTGCGAACAAATCGCCAAAACGTGTGAGTCGGTGTTTGTCCGGGAAGAATCGATGGTGGCCGGCACGATGCCGTGTCATGGCCCGGTGTTTCCCGATAGTCCACACGAATGCGGGTACGGACATATCGCCTGAAGCGAGCATTTCCAAATCGCTTTGGGGGCGGCCGGGGTTACCGAGAGTTCCGGCAACTGATTTCCTGCACCAGGTTTTGGGGAATTTGCACCTCTCCCAAAGCCAGTTCCTCCAGGCGCAGGGCGCCAGCTTCCACGGCCAGTGTTTGTCCCATGAATACCGATCCGTCCGTCAAACGGACCTCGAATGGTGCGGCAGCAGTGTTGGGTTCGGCAAGTCGCCAGGCCGCAACATCGCCTTGGTGTTGATTGAACTCGCGCAAGCCGTAAAGCACTGAACTGACGAGCAGCTTGCGGCGTTTGATGCCGCGCACATCGCCTTCGAACCAGTCGCCGTTCTGTAGCAGAACACCGCTGCGCGCGCACGCGTCTTCAATCGTTAACGCAATCCGTGGAGGCCGAAAGGACACCAGGGCAACCTGGTGCCAAAACACCGACAATTGCTTGCCATCAGATCGCCGTAACTTGACAAGCTGATCATCCAGCGAGGTGATGGAACCGGACAAGAACGTCCCGGTCCGCAGCAAAATCCCTTTCGTCAACATGAGTTGCCGGTAAGGCACCGTTGCGGATTGGGAGGTCGCAGCAGGCTCCGGCACGATCCGACAATAGAATGCACTTGCCGGGATGATTTCCAGCCCCTGGCTTTGACTCGACCAACCCAGGCGCACGGAGGCGGAACCGCCGCCTTCGCGGTAGTCCATTTTTAGATCGTAACGGCGGCCAGCCTGCAAGGGCAGTCCGCCATCTTGCCGGCCCGCATCCTTTTTCAACGACCGGCGCGGAATCTCCTGGTGGTCGATCCAGAGCTTTGCCGTGTCGTCGGCATCATAATAAAAGAGGTAATTCTCGGAATATTTCGGTGCGAGCTTACCAGTCCAACGCACTGAGAAATTGTCCTGGCTCAGACGCTCATCCGGAGCGTCCAAACCCCAACCAAAACTGATCTGGGAATCTCGGCGTTTGAAGCGCAAATCAGTCCACGTCGCCTCCGCAAAATACTCGCCCCACACACCACTAACCGTTAAAACCATCCGATCCAAAACGGCCGTGCAAGGAGCTTTGGGATTTCGGTTCGCAATGGCCAATCCGGCATAATAATCCCGATTCATCGCCACGGGCACCCGGCCGACTGATTCCCATTTTTGACCGTCGGCGGACTTGTAGGCGGTAATCCGCTCCTTGTCCTTTTTCAATTTGATCCAGCACGGTGTAGGCGCCGGTTGCGTGAAGCGGACATCGGCGTTCTTTCCCCATTCGGTGCGGGTGCGAAACGAGTAGGTGCCATCGGCTTTGACCAGCAACGCGACGAACTTGCTGCGGCCCTGGAGCACTTCGCGTAACATGATCCCCGCCCGGCCCTGCTTGTCGTTGCACGTTACCTTGGTCACTCGTACCGCCAGTTCGCAATCCCCGCTGACTTTGGTGCTGACCAAGTGACAACCGTCCTCTTTTTCGCCGATGTAACCGCCACCGCCGCGCAGATACCACGTGCCATCCACCAGGCCCGTGCTGCCGGCCAAACCAACGTTGCCGACGTCCTCGGCGGTCCATCCTTCGGCGTTGAAACCACCATTGGCCAAGGCTTCGTCCGTAGCCGCGAACGTGGCCCGCGCTACTTCGGTGAAAAGAAGGGTGAGCGGACTTTTGCCCTCGCGCTTCACGATCAACGTGTCGGGCGGAGCGAATTCCAAGTGGCCTTCGATCATTTTGCCGGAGGTTGTGTACACCAACCCGGCGCGCGCGTCGCCGTATCCTGTCAGCAGGATGATCCATACTCCCCACCAGCGTATTTTCGGAATTGAGTTCACAGTGCTCTACGGATACCCATGCGTGACCGTAGCGGGTTCAACTTACAGTGCGATTCAACCACGAATATCCACTTCAGGTGTGGTTTGTTGCTGAATCGACACGGCTTAGACGGAGCGAGCAACGCAAAATTCAGGACGCGGTCCAGCCTGACGCCAGAGCGGCTTTGAACCAAGGCAAGCCTTTGGGGAACGATAGAATTGTGCGAACCTCGCTGCGGCCCGGTTGGCCGCACGCCGAAATTGGGCGGGCTGCTGAATGGCGGGAGCGCCGCGATTCTTTAACCGTGCCAGGCTAATGCCCCGGTAGGGGAAAGGACGCCCGCACAGTAGTCTGTTCACCGGGGCGGCTCACCACTACAAACTGGCCACTGAGCAGTTCGGTGAGGCGCTTGGAAATGACCAATCCCAAACCCGCGCCCTGTTGTTCGTAGGTTTGCCGGTCGAATTGCATGTGCGGTCCGATCCGGGAAATTTGTTCGGCGGTCATACCGCGTCCCAAATTGGTGACCGTGAAATGGAACCGATTGTCCGCCACTTCGGTTGCCACCCTGACGGGGGTGCCGGATTCGGAAAACTTGAAGGCGTTATCCACCAGTTCCTCCATGATTTTCGAAAGATTATCCTGGGGGATCAAGACATCGGCTGGGGTGACTTCCAGACACGAATCCGCTTCCCGTTTGAAGCGTTTGGCGATCTTTTGAGCCAATTCCGCCACCACTTCCTCGACCGCCACCGGGCTGGCCATACCGGCGAGTTCAATCTTTTTGGATTCGCTGGCCATGAGTTCGATTTGGGAAAACACTAGGAAGTTCTCGATCAACCGGTGCAAGCGCATCGCCGATTCGTGAATGAAACTGGCCGTCTCGAATATTTCTTCCGGCGGCAAGGAGGCGTAGTCCTCGATCAGGATTTGCGCCAGTCCCACAATACCGTTGAGGGGGGTCCGCAATTCGTGCGGTAACGCCAGCGAAATGTTGCCGCGGAGTTCATCGAGTTTCTTTTCGGACTGCCTTTGCACTTCGGCTTGTTTCTCCAAACGGGCGTTCACTGCCGCCATCAATTCCTTGTGCGTAAACGGTTTGGTTAGGTAATCGTCGGCTCCCAGATCCATGCCTTTGCGCATGTTGATTTTGTCCGCCGCGCCCGATAGAAAAATGAACGGGATGGTGGCCGTAGCCTCGTCCTGCCGCAGCGCGGTCAAGGTTTCGTAACCGTCCATCGTCGGCATGGTGACATCACAAATGATCAAATCCGGATGATGCTGCTTGGCCATCTGGATACCCGTCCGGCCGTCTTCCGCGACGTAAGGGGTAAAGCCGAACATGCTGAGATACTCAGAAATGACGACCAAAATGTCCGCCGAGTCGTCAATCACCAGGACTTTCTTGCCGGATGCACCAAGGCTCGAAGGATCCAATGAGGCGTCGGAATCGCTCGTTTGGGGATAAGGTTCCTGGGGATCGGGAATCATGATCGGTTGACAGCTATTAGACCAAAAACAGACAAAATGTCGTGGCCGCCCGTGTTTCCTGGGCCACTCGGCCAAGGGGCATCAACGGGCGAGATCCAGTCCCGCGCACAAACTTGACAGGCATGAGCCACCAATGGAGTTTCCATTCCTCCGACTTTGAGCAAAAGAAATGCCGCTTGCCGCACAGATCAAATTACCCGGAACGAGGGACGCCATAACCGGCCGAAACGACTCAGTAGAATCCCGCAAAACCGTGGCTGATTGATCTCGAATTGGTGTCGAGCGGACGATAATTTGGCTCCCGCATGAATCCAGAGAATCCAACTCCAGCGGTGCCCGGCGCCCGCTTCGAGACGGCCATTCGTCGTTTCGATGAAGAAAATGCCCACGATCCCAACACCACGTTTGCCGACGGCAGGTCCTGGCCGCGCGAATTGTTGTATGCGCACCGAATGTCCAACTGGGTGCAGAAGCTTTGTCCCGAAGCCTCCGAGGCGCTTCGCCTGGCCGCCCGTTGCCAACACATCTGCCGTTGGTCCATCCCGCGCAGCCAATTCCCGATGACGCGCGCCGGCTACTTGAAATGGCGGACCGAACTCAAGCAGTTTCACGCCCGTAAAGCGCGGGAAATTCTCACCGAGATCGGTTATCCGGAGGTAGCTATAGCCCAGGTCGAAGCGCTTAATCTTAAGCAACTTTTCCCCGACGATCCCGAAAGCCGGGTATTGGAAGATGCCTTGTGCCTGATCTTCCTGGAATATCAACTGGCGGAACTGGCGCCGCGTTCGACCGAGGACAAAATGATCAACGCGCTCCGTAAATCCTGGGACAAAATGACGCCGATAGCGCGGGAGATCGCTCTCAAACTACCGCTGGGGCCGGCGGAAAAGAAATTGGTGGAGAAGGCGCTGGGCGGTGGACTGGGTGACGCTCAGTAGCGGCGACGAAAGTTGAGGGGATAAAGCGATGAAGCATGAATAATTGAAGCGGCAGCGAATTTGCGCTTGGCGTGAATCTTTGGACGCCGGATCGAAGGTGCCAAATGGACGCTTGTGTGGGTGCTGATGGAGAGTTAAATTATGAACGATGAAATTGCGGACGGATCTTCTGGAGCAATTGCGGGACGAGGACATCCTCGAGGAAGTCCTGGCGAACAATCCCCGCTACAAACCCGCGCCCAATTTCTCAAAAACCGGAGTTGGGAGCTTGTCGTCAGCCTCAACCAAGCAGCGTGCGCAAGAGGTCGAGCGCAACACGGCCTTAATCCGGAGACTCACGAAGCGCTTGCCACAGAATGGCAAGTCACGCAAAGCCGGATCCTCTAACTCGACGAAACCTTAGAATTCCTGCGCCGCTGTCATCGGCGGGCGCCATTTCTTTTCTTCAATGGCAACACGTTTGCCGACTTGGGGCGACGCATTGCGGCTGCTCTGTTTGCTGAACTCCCTGCCACCCGGTTGCGTGAAGTCACCTCCGCCATTGCTCACTACATCGCTGGCGTGCTCGATCGCGAATCAATGGTCGCTATTGTCGAAAGCCTTTCCACCGCCGCTGACTTCCAACCCGGCGACCGGGTTAAAACATTCCGAGGTACCCTCCATGGGATCATTGTAAGAATCTTGGCGGATGGACGGGTGGTTTGGCGTCCGGATGGCGGCCACAATGAATTGACTGCGTTGCCGGAAAGTCTGGTACGAGAGTAATTCTCGAACGGAGCGCAATCAGTCGCGCCAGCGTTTGGAGTGCGTCCGGCTTGCCGGCGCTTTCGACGAACGGTGAGCGGACACATCCTCCGGGGGCACTGCATTTACCCTTCAGCGCACCAGGAGCATCGAAAGCGGGAGCAAGCTCCGCGCACTCCAAACGCTGCGCGACTTTCAGAGGCCACTCGCATGTTGATTGCGCTGCACACTTCTTCACGCACTGAGGCTCGCAACGGAGTGAAGTGCCACCAAACATTTCAAACTGACGAAGCTGCCAAGCTGCCACCGCCTACTCATAACGCAGTGATTCTATTGGATCGAGATTGGCGGCTTTGATGGCGGGGTAGGTGCCAAAGACAATTCCCACCAGGGAGCAAATCAACAAGCCGATCACGGTCCAATCCACGGGAATGACCGGTGAAACCTTCAGCAGCCAGGCTGCCACGTTGCCGCCGGCAATCCCGAAGGCCACACCCAACACGCCACCGACCTGGCAAATTACGATGGCTTCCATGATGAATTGGGTCAGAATGTTGCGCTTCTTCGCGCCCACCGCCCGCCGGATACCAATTTCCCGCGTCCGCTCGGTCACCGACACCAGCATGATGTTCATGATGCCAATCCCGGCCGCCAACAGGGCAATGGAACTGATGACCGTGGCCCCAACCCGTACCGCCAGGGTCACCGACCGGAACTGCGTGATCAGCGAGTCGTTGGTATAAATCTCGAAATCGTCCGGTTCTCCGGGCGGCACTTTGCGGATGGTGCGCAACGCGCCCCGAGCTTGTTCGATGGCGTCGTCCAGCACGCTCGGGCTCCGCGCCTGCACCAGGATGTTCACACTGCGTTCCTGCGCGGCGAATTGGCTGAGCCCGGTCGTGATCGGGATGGCCAGGAAATTATCCTGATCACCCCCCAGCGTTTTGCCGCGGGCTTCGAGCACACCGATCACCGTGTAATTGATCCCGCGGAACTTGACCTTCTGCCCCAGACTGGATCCGAACGGAAACAGTTGTTCGGCCAGTGTGTTCCCCAGCACGCAGACATTTCGCCGACCCTCCACATCCAAAGGCATGATGGCGCGGCCATTTTCAATGCTCCAATTTTTGGCCGCAAACGCTTCGGGGCTGACCCCCAGCATGGCTATTTCCGGATCGGTGGCTTCGAACCGGGAAATGGCTGCGTCGCGCCAAAGCCGCCGTTCCACAGCCACGAAGGCGGCCAAGGTGGCTTTGTCACGAAGCGCTTGGGCCTGGGCATACGTTATGTTTTTTCGTCGCCAAATCTTTTCCCAGCCTTCGCGATCCGAAACATGGATGACCGGAAATTTCTGGATGCTAAACGTTTGCGTGCCGAGTTGGCTGAGTTCGTTTTCAATGTTCGACTGGAGCACCCGGATTGCGGTCATGACCACGATGATCGAAAACACTCCCACCAAAACGCCCAGGAGCGTTAGGGCCGAGCGCAGCTTGTGTGCCGCCAGGGCGCCCATGGCCATGAGAAAACTCTCGTGAATTTCGGCCCGCAAAATGGACAACAAGGAACGACGGGTGCTCATACGGTGATCCCCTCCACGTAGGACAGCCGTCCCGGCTGTCTCGAATGGCAAACGGCGCTCAACCACTGCAGGACGTTTCGTGACGAAAGGACCGACGTTGGGAAGTTCGAGACAGGCGAGACGCCTGTCCTACGGCCAATGCCGCCCAACCGTTGGGTAACCCGAAGCGCCGTTCTCATTCCGCCCTCAACGCATCCACCGGATTCATGCGCGCGGCGCGGTAGGCTGGCATGAATCCGGAGATCAATCCCGTTAACAGCGCCGTGGCCATCCCAATCGCCGCGACGTGCAGCGACATGGAGGCCGGGATGAAATTCTTGATGATGAGACTCGCTCCGAACGCGATCCCTAATCCCAGGATGCCTCCAACCATACAGATCAAGGCCGCTTCGATCAGGAACTGGATGAGGATGGTCCGGCGTTTGGCGCCAATGGCTTTGCGAATGCCGATCTCCCGAGTCCGCTCGGCCACCGAAACGAACATGATGTTCATGATGCCGATCCCGCCCACAAACAGCGACAAACCGGTGATGAACAGCCCCACCGAAGCAATGATGCCGGAAACCTTCTTAAAGCTGGTGATGATCATCTCCTGTTGATTGATTGCAAAATCATCTTCCTGACCGGGCGGCACGCGCCGGATTTTCCGGAGGATGCCGCGTAATTCTTCTTTCGCCTCGCCCATTTGCGCGGCCTCGCGCACCTTGACCATGATCATCAAATATGGGTGCCGGGAGAAATCGCTCACAAACCGCGTGATGGGAATGATCACTTGGTTGTCCATGTTGGCAAAGAGGAACTGACCGAATTTGTCGAGCACGCCAATCACTTCGAAATTGATGTCGCCGATTTTGATCCGGTGACCGATGCCGGATTGGCGCGGAAACAACTGCGACGCAATTTCCGCGCCCAATACGCACACTGGCCGCGCCCCGGCGACTTCGGCGGCGCTGAAAAACCGTCCCTCGGCGATGGTGAGTTGGCGCACCAGAGCGCTTTGTTCACTGTTGCCGGCAATCCAAACACCCGGGGCCGTCTTGTCCCGGTAACTGACCGTTTGCGTCGTCGAGGCCTCCACGCTTACGGCCAGGGCGAATTTGGATTCGCGCGCAATGGTTCGGGCGTCTGACAGTTCGAGGTTCCGCCGGTTGCGAATCTGCCACCAGGCCTTGGTGCGTTCCCAAGGAAACTTCTCGATGAAGAACACGTCCGAACCCAGTGCCGAAATGCTGCGCAGAAACGACTGGTTCAAGCCTTCAATGGCCGTCGCCATCAGGGAAACCGTCAAGATGCCAATCACAATGCCCAGCGTGGTCAGGACAGACCGCATTTTGTTCGCCCCAATGGCAGTCCAGGAAATCTTCAAGCCCTCGCCCAGTTCAGCCCACAGGTTCATTGCTGGCCTTTTCACTGACGGGAGTCGCGCCGTCCAACTTCGCATGGATCGTTGCCGCAGGGCTGGTCATCCGTGGCGTTTGTACGGTGCCGGGGTGTTCATCACTGGCGATCAAGCCGTCGCGAATGCGAATAATTCGGCGGGCTTGGCGGGCGATCTCCTCTTCGTGCGTGACGACCAGGATCGTGTTGCCCTTGCGCGACAGTGCTTCGAACAGTTCCATGATTTCCACACCGGTACGGGAGTCGAGATTGCCGGTCGGTTCGTCGGCCAGCAGGAGGGACGGATTGTTCACCAACGCCCGCGCGACGGCCACGCGCTGGCGCTGGCCGCCGGACAACTCATTCGGCTTGTGATGGACGCGGTCGCTCAAGCCCACGTGATCCAACGCGGCCAGTGCAATTTCCCGGCGCTCGTCCACCGGCAGGCCGGCATAAATCAACGGCAGTTCCACGTTGTGCAAGGCGTGCGAACGCGGCAGCAGATTGAACGTTTGGAAGACAAAACCGATTTCGCGATTGCGAATTTCCGCCAGTTCATTGTCGTCCATGTCGCTCACGTCGGTGCCATTCAATTCGTAGGAACCGGAAGAGGGCGTATCCAGACAGCCAATGAGATTCATGAGCGTGGACTTGCCGGAACCGCTGGGACCCATGATGGCCACGTAATCGCCGCGTTGGATTTCGATCGACACCTCCCTCAGGGCATGAACCGTCTCCGCGCCCATTTGGTAACGCCGCGAAATGTTTTGCAATCGGATCAGGCTCACAACAGTCAGGCCGCGATGCCGCGCGGGCTATTTCTTCTCCTTCTCTTTTTCCGGAGTCCCCTTCTTGATTTTCTTGCCGTCCTCCAAGTCGCGGTTGATGGCTTTGTAACCGCCGGACACCACCTCTTGTCCTTCCTCCAATCCGCTGGTGATTTCCACGTAATAGTCGTCGCTGATGCCGCGTTTGACCGGCACCATCTTGGCGTGATCGCCCTCGACCACAAACACCACTTCGATGGGCTTGGGCGGTTCGTCGGGTTTGGTTGTTTCGGTCTGGTTCGTGGAGGCAATCTGGTTCGTTGCCGGCGCATTGGTCGCCGCGGTCGCCGGGGCTTGGTCCTTCTTTTCGCCCTTCGGTTGCTTCGGCAGCCGGGTGGTCACGCATTGGATGGGAACGGTCAGAACATTGGTTCGGTGGCGAGTTTCAATTTCGGCGGTCACCGACATTCCGGGCCGGAATTCCTCCTTCTCACTAATCCGGATTTTCACTTCGAACTTGGTGGCTTCCTGGCTGGAGGAATTACCGCTCCCGGTCAAACCCTTGGCCGCGTTGGCGATTTCGGTCACGGTGCCGGAGAACTTGCAGTCGCGGAAGGCATCGACTTCGAGGTGCGCCGGCTGCCCCAATTCAACCAGCACGATGTCGATCTCGCCGATGTCCACTCGGGCCTCCATCTCATTGAGGTTGGCGATGGTCATGATCTCCGTGCCAGCCATCAGCGACGTGCCGACCACGCGTTCGCCTTGCTGCGAACGCAACCGGGTGACCGTGCCGTCCATCGGCGCCACAATGGTAGTTTTTTCGAGATCATCCGCGGCACGCGCCACTGCGGCCTTGGCCTGTTCCGCCAGGTAAATGCTGCTCTCGTGGGAGGCTTTGGCGACTTCGTACGTGGTCTTGGCTGCGAGGAAATCCGAATCGGACACCAGTTCGTTCTTAAACAATTCCTGGCTGCGTTTGAATTCCAGTTCCGCCTTGTGCAGGTTCGCCTCCGCCAGGCTCTTGCCGGCCAGCGCGGACTGATAGTTGGCTTGGGCGGAGTTGACGCTGGCCTGGTAATTGTCCCGTTTGATCCGGACGAGCACGTCTCCCTTCTTGACCACTTGGCCTTCCTGCACCGGCAGGTCAACGATCTCGCCGCTGACCTCGGGATTGATCACCACTTGCACCACGGGCTGGATTTTTCCGTTGGCGACGACCATTTCGGTGAGATTGCGGCGCTGGACCTTCTCGGTCTGGACGGTGATGAATACTTCCTTCTTGCGCAAGACCGACGCCAGTGAGAGTCCGGCAACGACCAGCAGGATGGTCGTCCAAACAATCCATTTGCGGCGCCGTGTATGTTTTGGTTTGGCCATGATTCTTGAACTTTAAAACACTGTGCCGTTCTTATGTTTCAGCAATTCAGCAGCGAAGATGATCTTGCACTCGTCACGAAAACTTAGGCAATTACACCCATTTCGCGGCTTTGTAAGGCGAACCGACTCACATTCCCGACGGTGCTCCCTGAATCCAAATCAGTCCCAGCCCGAATACCATCCAGGGCACAAACAACCATAGGAAGGAGTGGAATAGAACAATTCGACTCAAGCGGGACAACCCGATTGCCAGCACGACAATGTACCAAATGGTCATGACGTTGAAGACGGACAAGACCTGGAAGAGTCGGTCGGTCGCTTCGACATGCGGCAGCAACATCGCCGGACTGGGGGATGCGTACAAGTTTCCGGTCGCGGCAATCAGCAGCGTCTTCACCACTGTGCCCAATGTTCCCACCAAACCGGCCAATCCGCACATCTCCAGCGTCTTGCCGAAACCCATCTCCGCGCGGAACACCCACCGGCCCAGCAGCCACACCAGCAGCGTGATAAGAAATAAACCGGCTAGACTCACGACCACGGCTCCGGCAATGGCAAAGATCTTCATGACAATCGGGCGCGAAAACATTTCGACGACCGATCGGGCTTGTTCCCGCTGGTCCGGCGGCATTTGTTCCAGGCGCTTCTCGGTGGCCTGCACTTGCTGTTCGCGAATCTGTTGCCAAATAGATTCCTGCGAAAACAGCACCAAGACGGAACCCGTCGCCACCAGGCAGGCCAACGCCAACGGCACCAGCCAGTTGGCGACAGCCATCCGATGATGCCTAAGTTCTTCGAAAACGTCGCTGGGCATGACGAAGACATTCATCATCCGTGCCCACAACGAACTGCCACGGCCCGAGACGGGCTCTGAAGGTAAGGGCGGCGGTTCAAATTCCATACACAGTTGCACAAAGTTTAGACGTTAGTGAATCTAAAGCCTCACGTCTGGCTGGAAAAGCAATAATCCCAAAACTCCACCTCGGGCTCCTCCAAAAGCTGGCAGCCATGGTCCGGCCCTGGCAAACATCACCATCCAGAATCCGACGCCCGATGAAGCCGCGCAAAACCGATGTTTGGAACCTTCTGCTCTCGAATTTTGGATTTAGCCCGGACATTCCACATGCCGCTTGAACTGCTGACACGCTGTGGCCGCCGACGGGAGGAGGCGGAACATGATCAGATTCGTCGGGTCCGCCTCGTCACGTCGGCGGCTACGGCGAGGATGTAAAATATCCAGGTTAATTCTCTTTCCTGCCGCGCCAGCTAACCGGGCGGCCATTTGACTTCCCTAATTATTTGTATTTACTTCGGATGCTGGACCGACGCAGGATGTCGCAAAGAGAAAGGCAATATTATGGAAAGCACGTCGAACGAAATTACTACTGAAAAACTTCAACACGATCTCAAAGCTCTGGTGCGCGATGCCGAAGACCTGCTGAAAGCAGGGGCAGGAGAACTCACGGACAAAGGCAAGGAGGCGCGAGCCAAACTGGCGACCGCGGTGGAATCAGCCAAAGAAACCTGCCACCAGTTTGAGGCGCGGGCCCTCGAAAGCGCCAAAGCCACCGACAAAGTGATTCGGGAACATCCGTACGAATCCATCGGCATTTCCTTTTGCTTGGGCCTGCTCATTGGGGTGTTGGTCAACCGCCGGTAATGAGTGACGAGGAAACCAAACGCACCAAGGTCATCGAGTCTTTGCGCCGGCTGCTCGACAGTTTGCTGGCGGCCATCGAGACCCGGTTGGAGTTGTTTGGCGTTGAGTTCAAAGTCGAAAAATACCGGCTCATTGAACTGTTGTTTTTGACCGCCGTCGCCGTCTGCTTCGGCATGATGGCGGTGGTCTTGTTTGCCATCACCCTGGTGTTGCTGGTGCCGGAGGAATACCGCATTCACGTGGTGGCCGGCGTTTGCCTGGTGTCAGCCTTCGGGACACTGGGAAGCGTCTTGCGATTGCGTGCCCGTTTGAAGAATCCCCCGCCTTTCGCGGACACCCTGGCACAACTCAAAAAGGATCGCGAATGGTTTACCAGCAAGAAATAGCCGCGCTTGAACGGCAACGGCAGCTTTTGGTGGCCCAGAGTGAGATCCATCGCGTGATTTTGGCGCTCCGTTGGAAGCGGGTGGAAACCCAATCGCGTCAGAGCCTTCACCTCCTGGCCTGGGTACGGAAGTCGTATCGCGTGCTGCTGCCGGGCGTTTTTCTCGCTGGCGTGGTCCTGACCCGCAAGAAATTTCCCTTCCGCAAAGTGTTCATGAAGTTGTTGGTCGGTTGGACGTTGCTGCGCCGTGCTTTGCCGTTGTGGCGATTGTTCCGAGTTTTCACTGCTCATCGCTAAGCTTTTAATTCAACCCCGGATGAATTCTATGAAAAGTGGTAGCAAAATAAAACAAACCTTCTCCTTCCAGGCGCCCGACGCCATGAGCGTCTTGCTGGTCGGAGATTTCACCCAGTGGCAGGAAAAGCCCGTTCCGCTCAAAAAGGCCAAGCGCGGCGTGTGGCAGACCACGGTTTCCTTGGAACCCGGCACCCACCACTATCGGTTCATGGTAGATGGTGAGTGGCGGGATGATCCCGAGTGTGCCGTCCACGTGGAGAATCCCTACGGAGGCAGGGACGCCGTGCGCGTCGTCGGTTAGAGCCAGCCGGTCGGCTCCGCCGCGGCGGAGCGAACGAGCAGCGCCGACGAGCGTCCCGCCCCGACCGGCGCACGCCTCCAGTCCACTGACAGCGGGCGCAAGTTCAACACACTCCAAACGCTGCCGCGACGTTTGCGCCGACGCTGCTGAGCTTCGCGCCAGCGTTTGAAGTGCGTCCGGCTCGCCGGCGCTTTCAGGCAAGCGGCAGGGGCATTTTGTTCCTTGAATCGCGATTACGGTGTCAGCCCGCACGGGACCGACGAGCATTCCACTTTCAAAACGGCCAAAATTTTGGGATGAAATAAATCGCCAATCCGCCAAACAAAATGTTCAACGGAATCCCGACTTTCATAAAATCCACAAACCGATAGCCTCCGGCGCTGTACACCATGGTGTTGGTTTGATAGCCCACCGGCGTGGCAAAACAGGTGGACGCCGCAAAAGTGACCGCCATCAGAAACGGTTTGGGATCGAGTCCCAATTTCACGGCCGACGAAATGGCAATGGGCGCGATAAGCACCGCTGCGGCATTGTTGCTCATAACGGAAGTAAACAGCGCTGCCAGCACATAAAACATCCCCAGCACTGCCGAGGGGCCCAACCAGCCCACCAAATCCAGGGCGTCCTTGGCAAACAGTTCAGCCGCGCCTGTCTGTTTCAGCGTCTCGCCCAGCGGCAAAATGCCCGCCAGCAGGAAAATTACCCGCCAATCCACTGCTTCATACGCCTGATCGAGCGTTATACAGCGGCTCAATATCATCGCCAGGCAGCCCAGGATCGCACTCATCAATACCGGCATGATTTGCGTGGACGCCAGCGCGACCACCCCGGCGATGATGGCAAAAGCAAGGAACGCTTTGCGGTTCTCCATGGGCGGCGATTGACGTTCCTGCAACACAATAAAGCTTTCATTGGCACGCATCCGCGGAACGTCCTCCTTGCGGATCAACAAGAGCAGTGCGTCCCCGAATTGGAGGCGGACGTTCGTGAGCTTGTCGCGCAGCAAATGTCCGTGCCGCTGGAGCGCCAGCACAATGGATTCGTAACGCCAGCGGAATCCCAGGTCGGCGATGGTGCGCCCGACCAACCGGGACCGCGGGGCGACCAGCACTTCGAGCAACATCAATTCCTCGGCGGGCAGCGCGTTGTCTTTCAACTTGGCTTGCGGTTCGATCTCCAACCCGACGGTGCGTTTGAGTTGCATCAGGTTTTCCACCTTGCCCCGCACCAGCAAAATGTCGTCCGGCTTGATCGGCTCGAAGTGCGGCGACCAGATCTTGTGATGGCCCCGCAGAATTTCCAGGACGGTGACATCCTGCTGTTCGCCCAGTTTGGTTTCGCGCACCGTTTTGCCGATCAGCGGCGACTTTTCGAGCACCCGCAATTCGGTCAGATACTCCCGCACCTGGTAGGCTTCCGCCAATTGGGCCCGGCGACGGGCCGGCAGCAACCAGCGGCCAATCAGCAGGAAATAGAGGATGCCGGCCCCCAACAGAATCACGCCCATTCGGCTGAACTCGAACATCGAAAACGCGCCATAACCCGCATCTTCGGAAATGGAACTGACCAGCAAATTGGCGGACGTGCCGATCAAGGTGCAAACGCCGCCGAACTGCGACGCAAACGAGAGCGGGATTAACAACCGCGACGCGGATACCTTGTATTTGGCGCAAACGGCCAGCACCACCGGCATGAACACCGCCACTGCGGCCGTGTTATTCACAAACGCCGAAACCACGCCCACCGTCAGCATCACCACGAAGAGGAGCACTGTGTGAATGCGACCCAGGCGGGCAAAACCGCGTGCGACCACGTCCATGCCCCCGGCTTTTTGGAAGCCGGCGCTCAACACAAACATGGCCGCCACGGTCAGCACCGCCGGATTGCTGAAACCTCCAATCGTTTGCTCCAGCGTGATCCAGCGGTGGGGATCGATCCACGCGTAATGCCCGGCCAGCCATACCACCAGCAACGCGGCCAGCACCAGCATGGATACCATGTCCACCGGATACTTCTCGGTGACGAACAGGAGCACCGCCGCCACAAGAATGATGATGACCAGCGCAATTTCCACGGTGGCAGTTTAACGGTCCAAAACATCCTTACCACCCCGTTTTGGAATTTATGCAGATTATGTATTCATTGCATAAGGCGGATCGTTAGTGTCAAATTAGGGCGATGCAACTGTTGTCCGCAGTCATCGAAAGGATCAGTTGGACCGGCTTGGCCATTCTGCATGCCGGGTCCGTGCCCATGGTCAGTGCGGCTGCTGGTGGCAACTCGCCGGCCGCGGATTCGGGCCCCGCTTCGCCAGGGGGCTTGGCGAAACTATTGCGCTACGTGGAACACAGTTTGAGCCAACATGTGGGGACAGTATTGAACCACAAACTGCTCTGGGGCATCACGCCCTTCCAGATCATCCTCAGTGTCGCCCTGCTCATCGGAGTGGCGTTGGCCTGGCGATTGGGCCGCCGGCTCTTCGAACTTTGGGTGAGCAAAAAACAACCCCAACTGGACCGCCCCGCATCGCCGGAAACTGAGCGCGTAAATTGGATCAAGTTAATCGAAGACGCTGCGCGGTCCGCCGTTGGCGCTGTTTGTCAAAGTGGTCGCCGGCTACGTCGCTCTGTATCTGCTCCTGGCTCACTTGCAGACCGACGACGGTAAACCCGCAGTCTTGATCATTCTCGATTGGCTCTGCAAGCTGGGGAGCCTCGGAGCGTTGTTCTGGTTCCTATTCCGTCTGGTCAACGTGCTCAAAGTGCGTCTGCAACGCTGGACCGAGCACTCCCAAAACAAATGGGACGACGTCATGGCCGTGCTGGTGATTCGCGCGTTGCGGTTGGTCATTCCGTTGATCGGGGTGCTCCTCGTGGCGCCGGTGCTGAATATTTCACCCGAATCCAATTACTTTTTCAAGCAAGCCGCCAGCCTGCTCCTCATCCTGGCCATCGGCGTCATCTTTTACCAATTGGTCGATGCCTTGGAAGGGGCTGTACTCCGCCAGTTTCGCACCGACGTTGAGGACAATTTGGAGGCGCGTAAAATTAATACCCAGGTCAAAGTGTTGAAGAAATTGGCCATCGTGGCGATCGTCATCTTCACCGCTGCTTCGATGCTGATGATGTTCGAATCGTTCCGCCGCCTGGGCACCAGCATCATGGCTTCGGCCGGCGTTATTGGCATCGTGGTGGGATTTGCCGCCCAAAAAAGCATCGCCACGGTGGTGGCGGGTTTCCAGATCGCCATGACCCAACCCATCCGCCTGGACGATGTCGTGATTGTGGAAGGCGAATGGGGCCGGATCGAGGAAATCACGCTCACCTACGTGGTGGTGCGGATCTGGGACTTGCGCCGCCTGATCCTGCCCATCGGCTACTTCATCGAACATCCCTTTCAAAACTGGACCCGCGTCTCGGCAGACATTTTAGGCAGCGTTTTCCTGTATCTGGACTACACCGTGCCCTTGCAGGCGGTGCGTGAGGAATTGACCCGCCTCCTCGAACAATCGCCATACTGGGATAAGAAGGTCAACGTCGTCCAAGTGACTGATGCCAAAGAGCGCACCATCGAAGTCCGGGCCTTGATGAGTGCGTCCGACAGTTCGCAAGCCTGGAACCTTCGCTGCGAAGTGCGCGAAAAACTTCTCGATTTCCTCCGACAAAACTATCCCGGCAGCCTTCCGCGACTACGCGCTGAATTGCATCCGCTCCCCGAATTCAAGGACGCAAACTCCGACACACCCAAGCGCCTGACGAAGCCGCGGACTACCAACAACCATGCCCCATCCTCCCGTCACAAAAAGCCAACTCGCCGTCGCGCGGCGCGTTGATGCCAATTCAATCATGAAGAAGAATCCATCGCTGATCCAAATCAAAGAAGGCCGCGCCCGCGCCGTCATCGAAGGGGTTTATCCCGAGATCGACGGTGGCCGGTATCCGATCAAGCGCACGATCGATGAGAAGGTCGTCGTCGAAGCCGATATTTTCGGCGACGGCCATGACTCGCTTTCGGCCATGGTGAAATACCGGCCTGCCGCCGCGACTTATTGGTCGGAAGTTGCCATGGAATCGTTGGTCAATGACCGCTGGCGGGCGTCCTTCCGGGTCACCGAATTGGGGCAATACTTCTACACCCTGGAGGCCTGGACGGATCATTTCAAGTCCTGGCAGAAGGACTTTAAGAAGAAAGTGGATGCCGGCCAGGACGTGACCGTCGATCTGCTGGCCGGCGTGCAATTTATCCAGGAGGCCATACAGCGGGCTCCGGAAAGCGACAAACCGGAGCTCGAACGGTGGGTCCGTGAGTTGTCCAGCGGCGACATCGCCACCTTGGAGCAGCGCATCCAGCACGCGTTGGAGCCGCAACTGGCCGCGTTGATGGACCGGTTCCCGGACCGCCGGTTTGCCACCCGGTATGTGCGCAAACTGGTGGTCACGGTGGACCCGGTGCTCGCGCGCTACGGCGCCTGGTATGAAATATTTCCCCGCTCCGCCTCGCCCGACCCAAGCCGATCCGGCACGTTCAAAGACTGCGAAGCGTTGCTGCCGCGGATTGCCGAAATGGGCTTCGATGTGTTGTACCTGCCGCCGATTCATCCCATTGGCCGGGCGTTTCGCAAAGGCAAAAACAACAATCCCGTTTGCCAACCCGGCGAACCGGGTAGCCCGTGGGGCATCGGTTCCGAGGAGGGCGGCCATAAAGCCGTCCATCCCGAATTGGGCACGCTTGAGGATTTCCGACAACTCGTTCAAAAGGCGAAGGAACACCAGCTCACCGTCGCGCTCGACATCGCGTTCCAGTGCTCGCCCGACCATCCTTATGTTCGCGAGCATCCGGAGTGGTTTCGCAAGCGGCCGGACGGTTCCATTCAATACGCCGAAAATCCGCCCAAAAAGTACCAGGACATCTTTCCGATCAACTTCGAGTGCGAGAACTGGCAGGAGTTGTGGCAGGAATTGAAAAGCGTATTTGAGTTTTGGATCGAGCAAGGCGTGCTAGTGTTCCGCGTGGACAATCCGCACACCAAGGCCCTGCCGTTCTGGGAATGGGCGATTGGCGAACTCAAGCGCGATCGTCCGGAATTGATCTTCCTGGCCGAAGCGTTCACGCGCCCCAAAGTCATGTACAACCTGGCCAAGATAGGCTACACGCAATCCTACAATTACTTTCCCTGGCGCAACACCAAGTGGGAACTGACCGAGTATTTCACCGAACTAACCCAGACAAGTGTGCGCGAGTTTTTCCGGCCTAATTTCTGGCCGAACACGCCGGACATCCTGACCCAATACCTCCAATACGGCGGCCGGCCGGCATTCATGGTGCGGTTCATTCTGGCGGCCACGCTGGGGGCCAGCTACGGCATTTACGGGCCCGCCTTCGAACTGTGCGAGAACAGCCGCGCGAAGGAACACGGCAGCGAGGAGTATTTGAATTCGGAGAAATACGAAATCCGGCATTGGGACCGGAACGCGCCGCACAGCCTGCACGAACTCATTGCCAAAGTGAACCGCATCCGCCGCGAGCGATCCGGCCTTGCACAGCAATGACAATCTGCACTTTCACCCCGTCGATAACGAACAGATCATTGCCTACAGCAAGGCCACGGACGAGCTCGACAATGTGATTCTGACGGTCGTGAACCTGGACCCGCACCATGTCCAAAGCGGTTGGGTCAACCTCGACCTTGACCAACTCGACATCGACAGCAAGACGCCTTACCAGGTCCACGATCTGTTGACCGGCGCCCGCTATTTGTGGCAGGGCACCGCGCAATTTCGTGGAGTTAAATCCCGCCTTTGTCCCGGCGCACATTTTCCGGGTCCGCCATCAGGTGCGCTCGGAAAGAGACTTTGACTATTTCATGTAAACCGAAAGGATAACCCGCGTGAGCAATAAGAATTCACAGACAGCCGCGTTTGAGCACGATCCGCACTGGTATCGCAAAGCGATTATTTACCAGGCGCACGTGCGCGCTTATCTACGACAGCGACGGCAACGGGGTCGGCGATTTCCGCGGCTTTACCGAGAAACTCGATTACCTCCAGGAACTCGGGGTTACGGCGATCTGGTTACTGCCGTTTTATCCGTCGCCGCTCAAGGACGATGGCTATGACATTGCGGACTATTGCTCGATCAATCCAATCTACGGCACCCTGGCCGATTTTCGCGTCTTCCTGCGCGAAGCCCACCGGCGCGGTTTGCGGGTGATCACCGAACTGGTGGTCAACCACACGTCCGACCAGCACGAGTGGTTTCAAAAATCCCGGCGCGCGCCAACCAAGGCAGCCGCTGGCGCGATTTCTACGTGTGGAGCGACACCGCGGAGAAGTACAAGGACGCCCGCATCATCTTCAAGGACTTCGAGCATTCGAACTGGACCTGGGACCCGCTGGCCAATGCCTATTACTGGCACCGCTTTTATTCGCACCAGCCGGACTTGAATTTCGACAGCCCCCACGTCCACAAGGAGCTTCTCAAGGTGCTCGATTTCTGGCTGGACCTGGGGGTCGATGGTCTCCGCCTCGACGCCGTGCCCTATCTCTACGAACGCGAAGGCACCAATTGCGAGAACCTCAAGGAGACCCATGCTTATTTAAAGAAACTCCGCGCGCATGTGGACGAGAAATACGGTGATCGCATGTTGCTGGCCGAAGCCAACCAATGGCCGGAAGACGCCGTCCAATACTTCGGCACCGACCGTGGCGACGAATGCCACATGGCGTTCCATTTCCCGCTCATGCCCCGGCTGTTCATGGCGGTTCGCATGGAAGACCGCGTGCCCATCGTGGATATCCTGGAACAAACGCCGGCCATTCCCGGCCACCAGCCAGTGGGCGCTTGTTCCTGCGCAATCACGACGAACTGACGCTTGGAAATGGTCACGGATGAGGAACGCGATTACATGTATCGCGTCTATGCTCAGGACACCAAAGCCCGCATCAATCTGGGCATCCGCCGCCGCCTGGCGCCGCTGCTGGGCAACGACCGCAAACGCATCGAATTATTGAATGCCCTGCTCATGTCGCTGCCCGGCACCCCCGTGATTTACTACGGCGATGAAATCGGTCTGGGCGACAACATCTTCCTGGGCGACCGCAACGGCGTCCGCACGCCCATGCAATGGAGTTCCGACAAGAACGCCGGATTCTCGCGCGCCAATCCGCAGAGTCTTTACCTGCCGATCATTCTTGATCCTGAATATCATTACGAGGCGGTCAACGTGGAGGCCCGGCAGAGCAATCCGCACTCGGTCCTTTGGTAGATGAAACGTTTGCTGGCCTTGCGCAAACGCTGGCAGGCCTTTGGACTGGGCTCGCTGGAATTCCTGTTCCCGGAGAACCGCAAAATCCTGGCCTTTGTTCGCCGGTATGAAAAAGAGTGCATCCTGGTGGTGTGCAATCTCTCCCGCTTCGTGCAACCGGTGGAACTGGACTTGTCCGGCTTCCAACAAATGGTCCCCACCGAACTGTTCAGCCGCAATGCCTTCCCGCCGGTCAGCGACCGGCCCTATTTTCTGACGTTGGGCCCGCATGCCTTTTACTGGTTTTCGCTCCAACCGCGCGTCGTCGAAGCGGTGTCCATCCCTTCGCCGGTGGCGGCAACGCCGGAGACCCTCGGGCTGACGGTCATCGAGCGTTGGGACGAAGTGCTCAAGGACAAAGCGCGTTCGAAGCTGGAGAATTGCCTCCAATCCTACATCCAGCCCCGGCGCTGGTTTGGCGGCAAGGCCCGCGAAGTGAAAAGCGTCCGGATTCGCGAACAAATCACCGTGCCATTCGAAGAACACAAGGCCTACGTGTTGTTGCTGGAAGTGGATTACGTGCAAGGCGACCCGGAGAATTACGTGCTGCCGCTGGCCTATGCCACGGGAGACGAGGCCGAATCGCTGAAGCGCGAGCTGCCACACCTGGTGATTTGCCAACTCCGCATGGCCCGTCACAATGGGACCGGGGCGCTCTATGACGCCACCGGCTCGAAGTTCTTTGCCCGGGCGTTGCTCGACGCCATCGCGCGCCGGCGCACCTTCAAAGGTGAACACGGCGAAGCCGTCACATTCCACACTCCGGCCTATCGGCGGATTCGCGGGGACGCTTCCGCGCCCCTGGAACCTGTACTGGGCAAGGCCGAACAAAGCAACTCGGCGCTCCTGTTCGGCGACAAGTTCATCCTCAAACTGTTCCGCCGCTTTGAACTGGGACCGAATCCCGACATTGAAATTGGGCGCTTCCTGGCCAAGAAAGGCTTCCCCCACGTCCCGCCGTTGTCGGGCGGCATTGAGTTTCGTCGCGAGGACGGCCAGCAAGTCAGCCTGTCCATCATGCACGGACTGGTGGCCAACTCCCAAGATGCCTGGGAATATACGTTGGACAGCCTGGGGCGTTATTACGAACGGGTCGGCTCGCTGAACGACGAAGCGGAACAGGAAACGCGCGTTGACGGCTCGCTCCTCGATTGGGCGGAAACCGAATTGCCCGCTCACGTTCCCGAACGCATCGGCACCTACTTGGAATCGGCCCGGCTGCTGGGCGAGCGCACCGCCGCCATGCACCTGGCCCTGGCGTCCGACAAGGAAGACAACAATTTCTGTCCTGAACCCTTCACTCCGTTCTACCAGCGGTCGCTCTACCAATCCTTGCGCAACCAAGCCGTCAGCAGCTTGGTGCTGCTGCGCAAGCGCCTCAAGAACCTGCCGAAGGAAGTCCACGACCCGGCGGCGAAGGTGGCCGCGGCGGAATCGGAAATCCTCAAACGCTACCGGGCCATCGCCGAAGGCCGCATCACCGGCACGCGGACGCGAGTCCATGGCGATTATCATCTGGGGCAGGTGCTCCACGATGGCCGGGACTTTTTCATTATCGATTTCGAAGGCGAACCGGCGCGCTCCCTCTCCGAACGCCGCATCAAACGCACGCCCTTGCGCGACGTCGCGGGCATGCTGCGGTCCTTCGATTATGTCGCCCACGCCACTTTGTACCGGCAGTTGGATCAGGGCATCATTACCCCGGAGAAATTCAAGAGCCTGGAAGGCTGGGCCCGTTTCTGGAACCATTGGGTCAGCGTGATTTATTTGCAGTCCTATCTATTGGGAGCCCGGAAGGCGGAGTTTCTTCCTCACACGGCCAACGAAATGAAAATTTTGCTGGAAGCCAACCTGTTGAACAAAGCCATGTACGAGCTGAGCTATGAATTGAACAGCCGGCCCGACTGGCTGCGGATTCCGCTCGAAGGCATTCTACGTTTGATCGAGCAACCCCGGACCTAGTCCCGAAGCCGACTGGCGGCGTCGTGTCCGCACGGTCGGCATCATCCAATGGCCAAACCAACTGAAGACCAACCCAATGCCGTGGATCACGGCCAGCGGCTGCTGGATTTTCTGAATCTGCGTCGTGACACCCTCTCTCCGCTGCTCATCCTGATGCACGATTACCCGGATCCCGACGCGCTGGCCGCCGGCTATGCCTTGCAGCATCTGGCGCAAGCGGGCTTCGGGGTGGAATCCCGCGTCGTCTATGGCGGCGTGGTCGGTCGCACCGAGAACAAGGAAATGGTCCGGCTGCTCAAGATTCCCATCCACAAAACCAAACCGGGGTTGTTCAAGAAATTCGCCAACGTCGCCTTGGTGGACACCCAACCCGCCTTCGGGAACAATGGGTTCCCCAAGAATCGCCGGGCCACCATGATCATCGACCAGCATCCCTCGGCCACCCCGCCGGATGCTGAACTGGCCATTGTGGATCCAGACTGTGGCGCCACCTGCGTGATCGTGGCGCAGGCGCTGCTGCTCAATGGCACGACCATTCCCACCCGCGTGGCCACGGCGCTGGCTTATGGTATTCTCACCGACACGCTGGATCTCTACCGCGCCAATCGCCCCGAACGTCGTGCAAACCTATCTCCAGGTATTGCACCATTGCGACATGCGCGTGCTGGCCCGCATCCAGAACCCGGTGCGGCCCCTCAACTTTTTCGCGACCCTCGGCCGGGGTATCCGCAACGCCGCCCAGTATCGGCGCCTGATGGTTTCCCACTTGGGGGCCGTGGGCACGCCGGACCTGGTCGCGCAAGTGGCCGAATTCCTTCTGGCCTACCGCCAATTGCACTGGTGCATCGTCACCGGCCGTTGCAAAGGCCGGCTCTACGCCTCGCTGCGCACCAACCGTCCCGACGCCCAGGCCGGCCAGATCCTGCGCGAAGTCTTCGGCAATCCTCGTCTGGCCGGCGGCCACGGGGCCATTGCCGGTGGCAGTTGCCGCGTCGGCTTGGACGTGGCTGAAGAAGTCTGGCAGGAAAAGGAGCAAGCCCTCACCGCGCGGCTGATGAAACGTTTGCGCATCTCGAGCAAAGTCGAACCGCGCAAACCCTTCCAACGCTAACGAACTGTTCGTCAACTCGATTGTGAGTTCAAAAAACGAAATGTCGGCGACGCTACGTCCGCTAAAACAACTGGCACACTTGCACGGCGTACAGACTTCCTATCTGGACATGGCCAAACAGCGACAGGAGGCGAGTCCCGAGTCGCTGCTGGCTGTGTTGGGGGCCTTGGGCGTGCCGGTCGAACGGTTGCGCGATGTGCCGGATGCGCTCACTGAATCGCGGTTGGCCCGCGCGCGGCAATGTCTGGAGCCGGTGCAGGTGGTCTGGCAGGGATCCCGCACCCCGTTGGCGCTGCGCTTGCCTGCCCGTCATGCCACGTCTCCAGTGCGCTGCCGATGGACGCTGGAAAACGGCGAAATCCGCACCATTGATTGGACGGCTAAACAACTTGTCCCGACGGGAAGCAGCCGCCTGGCCGGCGAGTCGTTTGTGACGTTGCGACTGCCGAGGCCCGGACGTTTGCCCAACGGTTATCATCAATTGACGGTCGAATGCGCCGCCGGCTGTTTTCACAGTTTGATCCTGGCGGCGGCTGAGCGATGCTATTCGCCACCGCGCCAGCAAAAGTCCTGGGGCATCTTTGCCCCGTTGTATGCGCTGCACTCGGAGCGAAGTTGGGGCGCGGGTGACTTTGGTGATTTGGCCGAATTCATGGCTTGGCTTGGCCAGCAAGGCGGCAATGTCATGGCCACGCTGCCGTTGTTACCGGCCTTTCTGGATCAGCCTTGCGAACCCAGTCCCTATTCGCCGGTTAGCCGCTTGTTTTGGAATGAGTTTTATCTTGATTTGGACCAAGTGCCCGAACTGGCGCGCTGCGCGGAAGCCAGGAAGTTGATGCAATCCGCCAGCTTTCAAAAACGCCGGCGCGAACTTCGCCAAGATCCGCTGGTCCGCTACCGCGAGTTGATGGCGCTCAAACGTCAGGTGCTCGAAGCGCTGGTCCGCCGTTTCTTCGCGCGAGCGTCCGTCCGGCGCGGTGAGTTTGAGGCGTTTCTGAAAAGACATCCGCGGTTGAACGATTATGCGTGTTTTCGTGCCACAGGCGAAAAGCGCCGGACCGGATGGCCGGAATGGCCTTCGCGGCTGCGTGGTGGAGACATTACAGGCCGGCGATTACGATCCAGCGGCACGCCGCTATCATTTGTATGTCCAATGGTTGGCGCACGAGCAAATGGCGAGCCTCACGAACCATGCTGCCCGGCATGGTGTGCGTCTGTACCTGGACCTGCCTTTGGGTGTCCACCGTGCCGGATACGACTGCTGGCGGCACCAGGATCTGTTCGCCTTGCGCGCCTCGGGCGGTGCGCCGCCGGATCCGGTATTCACCTTGGGACAGGACTGGCAATTCGCCCCGTTGCACCCCGAGCGCAGCCGGGCGCAAGGGCATGCTTATGTGATCGATTATTTACGGCACCACTTGGAACGGACCGGGATGTTGCGCATCGATCACGTCATGGGCTTGCACCGGTTGTACTGGGTGCCGGAGGGCCTGCCCGCCAGTCAAGGGGCCTACGTGAGTTATCCCGCCGACGAGCTTTACGCCATTCTCTCGCTCGAATCGCATCGCTACGGGGCGACCATTGCCGGGGAAAACCTCGGGACCGTGCCGCCGGAGGTGAACCGCCGCCTCAAGCGTCATAATTTGTGTGAGTTGTTTGTGGCCCAGTATGAACATCAGCCCTATCCCAAGCGCTCGATGCGGCGGGTGCCCGCGCGTGCGGTGGCCAGTCTCAATACTCACGATATGCCGCCGTTCCAGGCCTACTGGGAAGGCACTGACCTGGCGGACCGTCACGAGTTAGGGTGGATCAAGCTCACCGACGTGCCGAAGGAACGACGGTTGCGCGCCAAGGTCCAACGGGCGCTGATCCAGATGTTGCGTCACGAGGAGTGGCTTGCCAGCCGGCGACCCGAAGCGAAAGACGTGCTCCGGGGGGCGCTCGCCCATTTGAGCGCCAGCGCGGCGCAGTTTGTGTTGTTGAACCTCGAAGATCTGTGGTTGGAAACCCATTCGCAGAATGTTCCCGGCACCACGGAAGAACGGATTAACTGGCGTCGCAAAACCCGTTTGTCCCTTGAGCAAATTATGGAGCATCAAGACGTGCAAGAATTGCTTAAGTTGGTTAACCGATTACGTCGGGACCGCGATAATGACCAATGACCGATGACCAAGCCCCAAAGAATGCTCAAGGTTCAATGCCCAGTGGATAGCCGGAAACTGCCCGAATACCGCCTGGGACTTGGGTCTGGGACATTCTCTGGTCATTGGACCTTGGACCTTGGTCATTCAATTATCGTCCCACTGTCTGAGAGTGGAATCCCCAATTGCCAGTTGACTCGCAACCCTGTGGTGATGCTGTTCGATCGTCGTTATTGAAACAACTGCGGAGCGAACTCATTCAGATACTCGCGCCAGTTGACCCAGGTATGCGCGCCGTCGCTTTCCTTGAAGACCACGTCGAATCCGTGCTTTCGCAGCATCTCCACCGTGGCTTGAGACGTCTTGATCAGGAAATCGTCCTTGCCCGTGGCAAACCAGCACCGCTTGAGGCCTGGCTTCAACTCAGCATTGTCAAGCATGGCCTGATTCTTCTCCTCCCAAGTCGGGCCGCTGGCTGCGTTCGGATTGCGGTTACCACCAAGGCTGAACACGCCTGAGCTAAATACGCCGAGGTAGGCGAATTGGTCGAGGTGCGCGATGCCGATGTTCAACGTCTGCGCGCCGCCCATGGACAGCCCGGCAATGGCCCGATGCGCCCGGTCAGTGCGGATCCGGTAACGCTTTTCCACCAGGGGCATGATGTCGTTGACGAAGTCGCGCTCGAATTCATCGCCCGATTGTCGGCGCTGACGCATTGAGCCGGTGTGTCCGGCGGGCATGACCACCACCATCGGCTTGGCTTTCTTCGCCGCAATCAGGTTGTCGAGGATGAATCCCGCCCGGCCAACCGTGCTCCAGGAATCGTCGCAATCGAACGCGCCGTGTAACAGGTAGAAGACGGGGAACGTGCCTGCGCCGGAAGCATAACCAGGCGGCGTATAGACGTGCATCCGCCGAAAACGTTTGAGCGTCGTCGAATAATAAGTGAGCTCCGCGACCGCGCCGTGCGGCACCTCTTTGGTGTCCATGAAATCGGCGCCCGGCACGTACACGAGGCTCCAGGTATTTTCGTTGGACTCGCTGGTGGTGGGATTGCGCGGGTCAATCACCGCGACACCGTCCACGTTGAAATGATAGCGGTAGGCGCCGGGGGCGATTGGGCCGCAAGTGCCTTCCCACACATCGTTGCTGCCTTTAGTCATTGGCGGTGGCTGAGTCACTGCCTGCAAATCGCCACTGCTCAGGCGGACCGCCTCCGCCTTGGGCGCGTAAATTCGGAAGGTCAGCTTCCGCTCGGGGGAGATCGCCGGCGACACCACGGACGGTGGCCGTTGATTACGTGCGGATCGGTCCGACGGCTGCCCCCACGTGGTGGAAGTGATCGATGAGATGGCGAGCAACGTTGTCGCCCAAATAGAACCGGTAAGGAATCGCGTGTTCATGGTTTGAATTCGTGCATATCGTGTGCCGCCACTGTAGGGGAAACGCACGATTTGTCGCGGATAATTTCTCAACCGCCATCGTTTACTGCACTTCAGGTCATCCCCGTTGCTGCCCGAACAGTGCGGCCGCTGAACCGATCCCTATCCGGCCTCGGCAAGGTTTATGATTCCGACAACAACCTGGTGCCGACATCAGCCGCCGCCTCGGCGCTAGCCTGCGTGAGGTAGCGCGGGCTTTGGGGTTATCTTCTGGCGGCTGTTTTCTACTGACTCGCCGGCGCCAACCGGCTAGGCTGGGCGCATGATACGGCGAAAGCACAATGTCCGCTGTAAACTTCGCAGTCACTGCGTTGCCCGCGCAACTCACCCGCTTAATTCTTAACGACCTATGATGACTCCTCTTCTGCCCCAAGTAACCCAGTTCCTTTCCTCCCAACCACTGAAGTTGTTTATCGGCGGCGAATGGACTGATGCCACCGGCGGCGCCACGCTCGAAACCTGCGATCCTGGCGACGGCAACGTCCTTGCCAAGGTGGCCACCGGTGACCCAGCGGACATTGACCGCGCCGTGCAGGCCGCGCATGCCGCCTTCTTGAACAGTGGCTGGGCCACGATGCCCGCCAATGATCGCGCCGTCATTTTGCACCGCTTGGCCGACCTGGTGGATAAGCAGCGGGATGTCCTCGCCCAAATCGAAGCGTTGGACGTGGGCAAGCCGCTGGCCGACGCGGCGGGCTTCGACATCCCGAACGTGGCGCAAACGCTGCGTTGGTATGCGGACCTATCCGTTCACGCGCGCCGGCGCGAACCCATCGCCGTGGCGAATTATGAAGCCCGGCAGGTCCGGCTGCCTTACGGTGTTTGCGCGTTCATTTTCCCGTGGAATTTCCCATTGCTGCTGGTCGGGTGGGGCATTTCTCCGGCACTGGCCGCCGGTAACACCGTGGTGATCAAACCCGCCGAGGACACGCCGTTATCGACTTTGTATTTCTGCCAACTGGCCGAGCAAGCCGGCGTGCCCAAGGGGGTGATCAACGTCGTCACCGGTTACGGTGAAACCGCCGGTGCGGCGCTGGCGCAGCATCCGGGCATCAAACGCATGTCGTTCACCGGTTCGCCCGAAGTGGGTAAATTGATCGCCGAAGCGTGCGGTCGCAATCTCGTACCGGCCAAACTCGAGCTCGGCGGCAAAGGCGCTGCGGTGGTGTTCGACGACGTGGACGTGAAAGCCACTGCCCAGGCTTTGGCCGCCGCCGTCACCGCCAACACGGGGCAGGTTTGTTGCACGGCCACGCGTTGGCTGATCCACGAAAAGATTTTCGACGCGTTTGTCGAGCAAGCAACGTCGGCCTTGAAGGAGCGGAAGATTGGTCACGGCTTGGACGATCAAACCCAAATGGGCCCGCTGGTCAGCGAGAAACAACGCCGGCGCGTACTGGGCTATCTTGAACGCGGCGAACAGGAACAAGCCAAACCATTGCTGCCCGGCGGTGCGACCACTGTCACCGGGCATGAAGGAGGGTTCTACGTGAAGCCGGCATTGCTTTCCGGTTCACCGGATAACGTCTGCGCGCGCGAAGAAATCTTCGGGCCGGTCGCCTACCTGATGCCGTTCAAAGCGGAAACTGACGCGGTGGCGCTGGTGAATCGCTCCACCTACGGCCTGGCGAACAGCGTGTGGAGCCAGAACCTCCACCGCGCCAATCGCGTGGCCGAAGCCTTGGTGGCCGGCAACAGTTGGATCAACGGTCACAATCTGTTTCCCCACGGCGTGCCCTACGGTGGGTGCAATCTCAGCGGTTGCGGCGGCGGGGTGCTGGGACCGGAGACGTATCTGGATTATCTTCGAGCCCAGTCGGTGGTCCGGCCGATACAGTAAAGCTTCCGGTAATAAGAGGCTTGAAAGAATGAAGGCAGTGAGAGCAGCCATGGCTCCCTCAATGGATGCTGGAAGAAACCTACGAGGTGCGATGAACTGGACCACATGCTTGGCAATCATCCTCGCGAGCATTGGTCTGGTCCTCGTATGCGGTGGCTGCAACAAACAGGAATCCAAACTGAGCCAGCTCAAGACCAAAGCCACTCAAGGCGATGCCGAGGCGCAATTCCAGCTTGGGAAGATTTATGACGACGGTCGGCTCGTTCCCAAGGATGGTATCCAGGCCTTTACTTGCTACCGCCAGGCCGCCGAACAAGGGCACGCGGAGGCGCAGTTTCGCGTGGCGTCCATGTATGCCAGCGGTTACGGCGTAACCCTGGACGAGCCGAATCATTGAAGTGGATGCGCCGGGCCGCCGAGAACGGCGTGACCAAAGCGCAATACAACCTGGGCGTTGACTTTTATCACGGGCGTGGCACCGCCAAAGATTTCAGCCAGGCCTTTAAGTGGTTTCAGAAAGCTTCGGCCAAAGGCGACCCCGACGCCCAAGCCAATTTGGGCAGCATGTATGCCGATGGTGAAGGCGTGGAGAAGAATCTCCAAAAGGCGCTGCCATGGTTTCAGCGTGCCGCTGATCAAGGGCAGCCGGCGGCGCAGAACAACCTTGGACAACTTTATTTCAGTGGTGAAGCCGTCGCGACGAATCCGGTGGAGGCAGTGAAATGGTTCCGCAAAGCTGCGGAGCAGGGATTTGCGGTCGGACAATACAATCTGGGGACGGCCTATCACGAAGGCACCGGCGTGGAAAAGAATGATCAGACCGCGGTGGAATGGTTCCGCCGGGCCGCAAAGCAAAATCTGCCGCAGGCACAATACGCGCTGGCGGGCCTCTACCGCCGCGGCGAAGGGGTATCCGAGGACAGCCGCGAATCCTTTCAATGGCTCAAGCAGGCCGCCGCCCAGAATTTCGCGCCCGCCCAATTGAAACTGGGAATGAGTTACCTGGTAGGCGACGGCACCACTACAAATCTGGATGAAGCCATCCGGTGGCTTCGCCGGGCCGCCGGGCAGAATGAGGCCGAAGCGCAGGGCACCCTCGCCTTCCTGTATTGTGAAGGAAAAGTGGTCGCACAAGACATGAATGAAGCCTTGAAATGGTTTCACCAAGCCGCCGATGCGGGCAACGCGGAGGCCGAACGTAATTTGGGGATTCTGTACCAGAAGGGTCAAGGAGTTGAAAAAGATCTGGTCGAGGCGACCAAGTGGTTTCGTCGCGCGGCTGAGCAAGGCGATCCCCAAGCCCAAAATCATCTGGCGAACCTCTACGAAAATGGAACCGGCGTGGAGAAGGATATTCAGGCCGCCATCAAGTGGTATCGTCAGGCGGCCGAGCAAGGGGATGCTGTCGCTCAAAACAACTTGGGCGCCATCTTTGGCAAGGGCGAAGACGTAGCCAAAGATCCACAACAAGCGCTCTTCTGGTATCGCAAAGCAGCGGACCAAGGCGTCGCCATGTCGCAATACAACATCGCTGAACTGTATGCCAACGGAAGCGGCGTGACCCAGGATATTGCGCAAGCCATCCAGTGGTACAAGCAAGCCGCCGAACAAGATTTCATCATGGCCCAAAACGTCCTGGCCAAGTTGTATTACCAGGGCGAGCGCGTCCCTAAAGACGAACAGCAGGCTGCCTATTGGTTCCAGCGGGCGGCTGAACATGGAGACGCCAATTCCCAAAATCTGCTCGGTTTGCTGTACGCCATGGGAGAAGGCGTGGAAACCAATTACGTCGAGGCCTATAAGTGGCTGGACATCGCCGCCGCCAACGGCCACCCCCATGCGTTGGCCAGCCGGGCGAAGGTTTCCTTGCAAATGGACCCGGACCAACTTCGGGAAGCCCGGCAACGCGCCAGAGAATTTCTGGACCGACAGCCGACCAATGCGCCGCCGGCTCCAGGGAAAGCCAAGCCAACTCCGTGAGTAAAGCGCGACCCCTGGCAATCACTCAGAGTCGCCACCACTCCACCCCGGACCGCCACCAAAAACAGCCATACGTTTTGCTGGCCTTCTTGGGGCGAGGGCCAGATGATCCGCTGCCAAGCGTTAGCTTATTATGTTCATAATGATGATAACGCCGGAGTGCGCTCCGGCAGCGAAGGTCGGCGGTCTGGCGGATGTGATCCACGGCCTGTCGCAGGAATTGGCCATCCGCGGCCATGCGGTGGAGATCATTCTGCCCAAGTACGACTGTATGCGGTACGACCGCATCCACGGTCTGGTGAAGACGTACAGTGACCTGTGGGTGCCGTACCATAACCAGTGGATTCACTGCGACGTGTACTTCGGGTATGTGGACAGCTTGAAATGTTTCTTTATCGATCCGCACTCAGCCCACAACTTCTTCAATCGCGGCGCGTGTTACGGCCTCAAAGATGACACGGAACGTTTCGCGTTTTTCTGCCGGGCCGCGTTGGAGTTCATGCTCAAGACCAACAAGCATCCGGACATCATTCATTGCCACGACTGGCAAACCGGCCTGGTTCCTGTGCTCCTCTATGAAACGTACCAGCAGTTGGGGATGACGCATCCACGGGTTTGCTACACGCTGCACAACCTCGGGCACCAGGGCATCCACGGCGAGAAGATCCTCCGGCAGGTCGGCCTGAATCCCGGACCCCTCATGACCCCCGAACGCTTGTTGGACGACCGTCGGCCCGGCGCCATCAACTTGATGAAAGGCGGGATCGTCTATTCAAATTTTGTAACCACCGTTTCGCCCCGTTACGCGTCCGAAATTCATCACAGCCACTTGGGCATGGGGCTCCAGCGGATCCTGCACGTCCACCAGCAGAAATTCGGCGGCATCCTGAACGGCGTGGACTACACCGCGTGGAACCCGGAGATCGACGGCCACATTGCCCACCGTTATGGCCTGGGCAATTTGCAGGACAAATACCACAACAAGGGAGCCCTGCGCGCCCGGCTCTGGCTGCGCCACGATTTTAAACCGATCGTTTCCTTTGTCGGCCGGCTGGATTACCAGAAAGGGGTTGGTCTCATTCTGCAAGCAGTGCCCTATTGCTTGCAGCACGGTTGCCAGGTGGTCGTTTTGGGTTCGAGCCCGCATCGGAGCGTCAACGACGCCTTTTGGGGCCTCAAGCGGATGTTTAATAACCATCCCGATTGTCATTTGGAAATCGGGTACCACGAGGATTTGGCCCATTTGATTTATGCCGGTTCGGACCTGATCCTGGTGCCCAGCGAATACGAGCCGTGCGGTTTGACGCAGATCATTGGTTTGCGCTACGGCACCGTGCCGGTCGTGCGCAATACGGGTGGCCTGGCAGATACGGTTTTCGATGCCAACTACTCCCACCGGCCGTATCACGAACGGACGGGTTTTGTCTTCAACGACTACAATTGGCCCGGCCTGGAATCCGCGCTCAGCCGCGCCATCGGCTTGTGGTACAATTATCCGCAATATTTTCGAGAACTGATGGCCAACGGTATGCGTTACGATTTTTCCTGGAATTACCCCGGCACGCATTACTTGAACGTGTATAATTACATCAAAGCGCCTTAGGCGCCGGTATCAAGTGGCGGTGGCACCTTGTTGCCGCCGGGATGTGATAAATGACCAATGTGCAATGACCAATGACCAGAGAATGCCCGATGACCAATGACCAGTTGGCCCGGGAAGGGTCGCCGGATTTCAAGGTGGAGCTTGGACATTGGTCCTTCCTTGGTGCTTGGGCATTGGCTATTGGGCCATCCGGGTTTTTCGAGTCTTGGCGCCAGCCGGCGCGCAAGACCCGTCGAGCGTTGCCTTCCCCCTCACCCCGACCCTCTCCCTTGGGGAGAGGGAGCCCGTTCGCCGCGGACGGGAGCCCGCGGATGGCACTCAGACCTTCGAGACCGCTTTGCACAAAAGTCGAAGGGGCGGTCAATGCCACGGGCAGGTTCATATCAAATCGCAGCACCGCTGGCTGTTCCCTCTCCCTGAGGGAGAGGGTTAGGGTGAGGGGGAACCAGGCTCCCTTGGTCCAAATGGCCGTCAGGAAATTCAGCGGGTGGTCAAGCCTGGCGCGAAGCCGAAGGCTTCCCCCAACCAGCTCAGTAACAATCGATGAACATGGATAGTAGTTCGGGCAAAGTCGCAACAAAGGAATCGAGCGAGACGCAGACGGCTGCACACAATAGTCGCTCGAAAAACACCGCCACCATCACCACCCAGAGCGGGCTCGATTTGCAGGTGGAGACGTTGGCCCGCCAGGGCCAACTCGAAGTTTCGCTCCACGCGCCTGCCGGCAAACGTTGCGTTTTGCACTGGGGCGTTCGGCGCCAAATGCAGCAGGACTGGGCCGCGCCGCCGCAGTCGGTGTGGCCGCCGGACACGCAGCCAATGGGAGTGACCGCGGTGCAAACACCGTTCGCCAAACAGAATGGCCAGCTCGGCATCGACATTCGCATGGACCTTGCTGCGGACTACGCCTCGCTGGATTTTGTGATCTTCTTTCCGGACGAAAAGCGCTGGGACAACAACGGCGGCCGCAATTATCAGGTGGCTCTGACCAAGTCCAAACCGACGACCGATCCGCAGGCAGTCTTGCGGGCACGGTTGGGCGAAGAGGAATTGCTTTTTGAACGCGCGTTCGATCTTGGCAACCAAGCAAAACTCGCGGTGGCCGTGGTCCGCACCGAGCAACAATATCGCTTCGAGGCGCTCACCAATCTCGGCGGACCGTTGCTGTTGCATTGGGGCATTGCGCGTCGGTCCCCGCGCGAGTGGCTGCTGCCGCCGGAGTCGATGCGCAATCACGTGACGACTGGCTTTGACGATCACGCGGTGCAAACACCCTTCGAAACGCAGGAAGGTTTCAACGCGCTCGCGCTCGCCGTCGCCGAGTCCGATGCGCCCCTGGGTTTGAATTTCGTGCTCAAACAAAACACGCCCGAGGGACGCTGGCTCAAGCATCGCGGCGGCAATTTCTACGTGCCGATCCACCAGGCCGCGACACAAGCCGGCGGCCAGGGTCTGGGCGAACTGGCTGGCCTGGCGGATGAAATCATCCAGGCCGAGACGGGACACAATTCCTGGACGTTGATGCATCGGTTCAATCTTTGTTACGACCTATTGGACCGGGTCCAGCACAGTGTTGAAGGACAGGCGCTGCTTTATGTATGGCTGCGGTTCTCGGCCATTCGCCAGTTAACCTGGCAACGCAATTACAACACCCAGCCACGCGAATTGGCGCACGCGCAAGACCGCCTGACGCAGAAGTTGGCCAACGTCTTTCGCAGCGAACCGGAAACGCGCCCGTTGGTTCGTTTGGCCCTGGCCACGGTGGGCCGCGGCGGTGACGGACAACGGGTGCGCGACGAAATCCTGCACATCATGCACCGGCACAACATCAAGGAAGTGACCGGCCATTTTCTCGAAGAATGGCACCAGAAGCTGCACAACAACACCACGCCCGACGACGTGGTGATTTGCGAAGCCTATCTCGAATTCCTTTACAGCAACGGCAATCGCGACCGCTTCTATCAGACCCTGGAAAACGGCGGCGTGACCAAGCAGCGGTTGGAGAGCTTCGAACGGCCCATCCGGACCGAGCCGCAATTCGCCGGTCACCTCAAAGACGCGCTGATTCCTGACTTCCAGAATTTCTTGCGCGTGCTCAAATCCGTTCATTCCGGAACCGATTTCGAAACCGCCGTCAATGCCGCGCGCGGCCAGTTGGATGGCGACCTGCAAGGACTGCTGCACTACCTGGGCGAACACCGCAACGATCCGCCCGAGGGCGTGGTGAACTTGGTGAACCAAATCACCGACGCGCGGCGCCGCTTGTCCAATCGGCTGAACCAGGACGGCGGCTTGCGCGAATTACTCTACCTCGATCTGGCCCTGGAACAACTGCTGCGTGTGTCCGTGGAACGGCATGTCCACTTGCGCTTCAATGGCGATCAGTTGGTCGATCTCATTGCCCGCGCGCTGGAGAACGTAACGCTGACTTACGAAGATCCCGAACTGGCTGCCTGTGCGCGTCACTGGGAACGATTGCAAGGCCTGCCACGCTTCAATGCCGATTGGGCGTTGCACGCCAAGTCCGTCGGTGACCGCATCGCGCGCGCTTTGACCACTTGGATTGATCGTTTCTATCAACTGCTCCAACCCAAGGCCGAATATCTCGGTGCCGGATTCCAGGCCGAGCCGTGGACGATCACGCTCTTCAGCGAAGAAGTGGTGCGCGGAAGCAGCCTGGGCTTCGTGGTGTCCATGCTGTTGCACCGCCTGGACCCGCTCTTGCGCAAGGCCGCCAACATCGGCGCCTGGCGCATCATCAGCCGCGGCGGCGGGGGCGGTCAAATTGAAGTGGTGGACAAGTTGGGCTCGATTCAAAACCAGCGCTTTGACAAACCCACCGTCGTTGTGACGGACAAAGTGATGGGCGACGAAGAACTGCCCGACGGGGTCACCGCAGTCATCGCTCCGGACGTGACCGATATCGTGTCGCACGTGGCGGTGCGGGCGCGCAACTCGAATGTCCTGTTTGCATCCTGCCATGATCCGGAAATGTTGGCGCACTTGAAGTCGCTTCGCGGGCATCATGTTCATCTGACGGTCAATCCGGCCGGCGACGTGATCGTGCAGGAAACCGAGGCGGATGCGCCGGCGGCTGCGATCGAGTCGGTTCAGGAACGAATTTCACTCACGCCACGACAGTTCACGAAATACGCCATTACGCATGAAGAATTCCGCGAGGAACTCGTGGGGGGCAAGTCATGTCACCAGGCAGAACTGCGCGGCAAGTTGTCCGATTGGATTCATCTCCCGGCCTCGGCGGCGATTCCCTTCGGCGTCTTTGAAAAGGTATTGGGGTTACCCGCCAACCAGGAGTTGGCCAGGCGTTGCCAGGAGTTAACTCGACAAGCGGAAACCGGCAACACCGAAGCACTGGCCGACCTGCGGCGAACAGTTCTCCAATTGACCGCCCCCGACGAATTGCCGGACACCTTGCGCCAAGGCATGACCAAGGCCGGTCTGGATTGGCCTGCGGATTGGGACAAGACCTGGCGTTGCATCAAACAGGTCTGGGCTTCGAAGTGGAATGACCGCGCGTTCCTCAGCCGCAAGAAACTCGGCATCTCGCACGACCAACTGTTCATGGCGGTGCTCATCCAGTCGGTGGTGCCGGCGGATTATGCGTTCGTGGTCCATACGGTGAATCCGTCCACCGGCAACGCCAACGAACTCTTCGCCGAAATCGTGCTGGGCCTTGGCGAAACCCTGGTCGGCAATTATCCCGGACGCGCGTTGAGTTTTGTGGTGGACAAAACGTCCGGCGCGCAGACGTTGCTGTCGTATCCCGGCAAAAGTATTGGCCTCTACGGCAGTGGCTTGATTTTCCGTTCTGACTCCAACGGTGAAGATCTGGCGGGATTCGCCGGCGCCGGCCTCTACGAAAGCGTCTTGCTTCAACCACCCCGCGTCGTGGAATTGGATTACACCGAAGAGCCGCTGGTGTGGGACGAGCGTTTCCGCCAGGACCTGCTCCAGACGATTGCGAAGATCGGGTTGGAAGTCGAAAAAGCCTTTGGCGCGCCGCAGGACATTGAAGGCGCGGTAGCGCGAGGCAAATACTTCGTTGTGCAAACGCGGCCGCAGGTGGGACTGGAGTCAACGACCGGCAGCAAGGGCTAAGGCTTCAGGTGATGAAACGGACAGTTGCAACTCAGTCTTTCGGCGTGGCACACGTTGCGCCCAGGCTGGGTTGTCGAACGCGTTGTTCCCCCTCACCCCAGCCCTCTCCCTTGGGGAGAGGGAGCCCGTTTGGCCCGCCTCGAAAACAACGAATGGCACTCCGACCGTCGATGCCGCTTCGCGCGAAAGTCGAATGGGCGGTCAATGCCACGGACCAGCTCGAATCAAAGAGCAGTGCCTTCGGCTGTTCCCTCTCCCTGGGGAGAGGGTCAGGGTGAGGGGAAGCACAACAACTAAACTCCCCGCATTTTCATGATCCCCATCGGCAACCAGACTTCATTCTCCGCGGCCACGCCCACCGTGCCGTTTGATTACGCCCGCGCCAATGACTTTGATGCGTTTGAATGGTTTCCCGACAAGAAACCCGACGGCGCCGGTTGGGACGAAAGCGACTTGGATGAATCGCGGCGCCGGCACCTGGCCGAACTGGCGCGGGCGCAAAACATGCGCGTGTCCGTTCACGCCCGTTGGCAAGCCGATCCGCTGCGACCTGGTGCCCAACCGCTACTACTGAGGGATCTTGGACTGGCCCGCGATTTGGGCGCCGTGCTGGTCAATATTCACTTCAACCACGAGCAAGGAGTCGAAGCATACGTTCAAGCGGTGATGCCGTTTGTTCGCCAAGTTGGTGAGGTGGGACTACAGCTTGCCATCGAGAATACCCCGCATCATGCGCCGGAACAGTTTAACGAGTTGTTTGCGTGCTTGCAGGCGCTCGGCCGTGAAACCGTTCAGCACGTGGGAATGTGTTTTGATCTCGGCCACGCCAACCTGTGCGCGGCAACCCGTAACGATTATTTGCAGTTCCTCGACCGACTCGATCCGCGCGTGCCAATCATCCATTTGCATTTGCACGAGAATTGGGGTGATGCTGACAGCCATTTGCCGCTGTTCACCGGTCCCGCGGGGCGGAATGATGCAGGCATTCGCGGCCTGCTGGAACGGTTGCGTCAGCGTCAATATGCCGGCTCGATCATCCTCGAACAATGGCCCCAGCCGCCTTCGCTGCTGAACCACGCGCGCGACCGGTTGCTTGACTTGCTTAATTCCTGTAGCAACGGGCGTGAGTCCGCTCATACTTCTCGTGCATCTGACGTAGCGGCGTCTCGTGAGAGCGCCGCTGACTTGAGCGAAACAAATTTGCAGCGCTCTCACGAGACGCCGCTACGCTCAGAGGTGGACGATTTCCAGGGCAAACTGGTCGCCGCTGATCAACAGCGCCGCAGTTGGCGGGAGAAGCTGGATTTCGTGCAGGGCCTGTTCACGGACGACGCGACACCGCTCACGTCGGAGCAATTGGTCGATATTGCCATCTACCTTCGTTTCCTGGGCACCGGTGAGATCGTATGCGTCGAGGACGGACGGCACTTCCGTCCGGCCCACCATGCGCGCATGGCCCTGGAGATTCAGCGACGGTTGGCCGAACTGACCACGCCCGACACGGCGTTTATCGCGCGCAAGATTTATCCCTGGTTGCCCTCCTCGGCCCGGAGCTTTCAGCGCGCTGAGCCACTGACGCGGATTCGCGACATCGCGCATCGCAACGACATTCCCCAGGACCTGAAACGCGAAATCAAGCACACCCTCCAAAACAAGCTGCATCGCTGTGCGGGGCCCGAAGACCTGGTGACCTCCACGAAACTGTTGGAACGAATCACCGCGCCGGCGGCCGATTACGCGTCGGACTTTGTCGAGCAATTCAAAATTTTCCATGAAGAACTGAAAGAGTTTTTCAACGCCCAATCCTTGGACGAACGGCTGGATGCGCTGTTGCCCCACGTCGGCGCCAAGGAAACCGAATTGATCCAGCGGTTTCACAAACAGAAAACCAGCACAGCCCAGCCGGCGCTACGGGACGCCTTCAAGTCGCTGACCGAATTGCGCTACTGTTTCCTGGAGGGCGCCGCCAAGTGCAAGCCGGAAGAAAAGCAGGAGTTCCTGCTGGCGGACATTGGGCTCGAAGATTTTGCCTTCGTCCTGTTGAGCAAAATCTTCAATGTCTTCGACGTTGCCAGGACCAAGGCCAAATGGGAACCGCTGCTGGAAACGCTGCGGTTGACCATCACCAACCTCGCCCTGAGCCGCGTCCAGCCTGAGGAATGCGACGCGCTGGGAGCCGAACTGCGGACTTGGAGCGCTGAACTGAATCCAAAAGACCGCGAACAACTGTTACGTTTGAAAGCCACTGCGGACCGTTGTCGGCGTCTGGCGGAAGCTTACAGCGACCGGATTGCCGCGCTGTTCTTTCGGCGGGCCCGGGATCTGGGTCGCGCGCTGGAGGTGCCCGCGCATGCCATCCAGGTGTACTGCGACTCCGAAATCCGCGGCCATATCGTTTTCCAACTGGCGAAGCTGGTTTCCAGTCTCTTGCGTCGCGTCCGCGAGCAACTCGAATTGCCCGCCTGGGATGTGCTGGTTGCTGGGCAGGCGAGGGGCCGGTTGCGGATCACCAACCTGCTGGACGATGTGGGCCAGGATTTGCGCGAGCCCACCGTGGTGATTTTGAGTAACGCGGAAGGCGATGAAGAAATCCCGCAAAGCGTCACCGGCATTGTGCTGGGACACGGTATTCCGCATTTGTCGCATCTCGGAGTGCGCGCCCGTCAGGCCGGGGTGGTGCTGGTCACTTGCGAGGAGCCGGAAACGTTCAAGCAACTGGAGTGCTTCGATGGCCAATCGGTCTTGCTGTCGGCGACTCCCGAAAACGTAGAATGCACACCGGCCAAAAGCTCCGCCGCTACGACAAGCAGGGCTCCGGGCAGACCAGTGCTAGTTCCCGAAGTGCGCCTCGATCCCAAACGGCCTTGGCTGCCCCTGGAACAGGTCACTCCGGAATCCGGCGGGGGCAAAGCAAACGGCGCCCGGCGTTTGGCCGAATTGGCCCGCCGGAATGATGCCGGATTCAACACTCCCACCGGCGGCGTGATTCCTTTTGGCGTCATGGAAGCGGCGTTGCGCGCCAGGCCAGAGGTGGAAGCGGAATATGGCAAGCTACTCCAACAGGCCACCGGGAAGTCGGCTGACACGTTGACCGCGACAGCGGAACGGTTGCGCAGTTTGATCCAGCAGTTCGAGGTGCCCGAAGCGATTGCCAAAGCGATTGCCCAGACATTCAAGCCAGACGCCCGACTCATCGTCCGATCGAGCGCCAATTGCGAGGACTTGCCGGAAATGGCCGGCGCCGGCCTCTATGAATCCGTCGCGAATGTGGCGCCCGCGGACGTAGCTGACGCCGTGCGGACGGTGTGGGCGTCGCTCTGGACCCGACGGGCCGCCTTAAGCCGTCAGCAAGCCGGTATTCCGCACGAACAGGCGCATATCGCAGTGCTCATCCAGGAGTTGCTCACGCCGGACTGCTCGTTTGTCCTGCACACCGTCAATCCGATCAATCACGACGCCGATGAAGTCTATGCCGAACTGGCGATTGGGCTGGGAGAAACACTCGCGTCGGCGGCTATTCGCGGCAATCCGTATCGATTGATTTGCCCCAAAAGCTCCAAGGCAGTCACCACACTGGCCTTCGCGAACTTCAGCGAGTCGCTCTGGCCTGATCCCGCCGGCGGTCTGCAACGCAAAACGGTGGACTATTCGCGCGTCGAGTTGTCGCGAAACGCCGAAGCTCGCCAGCAACTCGGAAGACGCCTGGCGGCCATTGGCCGGTTGGTCGAAGCAGAATTGAAATCCCCCCAGGACATCGAAGGCGCGGTAGTTGGCGGCAGACATTTACCTCGTGCAAGCACGTCCACAACAGGGGCTGGGTAGCTATGAGCGCTAACTCAGGCATGTTACCTATGGATACAGAAGGCGATGTCGGACCGGCGTCCCGCGTGTCTCGAATTTCCCAACGACGCTCGACGTATCGCGGAACTGGCTGCAACGGTTGGGAGCCGCTGGTCATTCGGGACAGCCGGGACGGCTGTCCTACGGGCGTGTTCGCTCATTTGGATTTCCAATAGATTCATGCGCCCCTCGCTTCCCCAGCATCCGCCAACCCTCGGGTTGTTCGAGAAACGGATCGACGGTGACGATTGCCTGATGGATTTGGCCCGGCTGCGTTTTCAGCAGGCTGGTATGGGCACGGAAATGCACGCCGGCACACCCGCAGAATTGGATTGGGTCATGCAATGGCGTCCCTCGCCAGCGACACCTGTCGTGGTTCACTTGCCGCGGCACTTCGATCTGACCGACGAGCACACGCGAGCCCAAGTTCAGGGAATGGCTGCTTACTCTGCCGGCCGGATTCATGGATTCGTGCTGCACGACGGCGCCGATATGGCGGTGCGCGCCGCAGACTATCACCGCGCGGCTCAGGAAATGGAATCGCGACTGGCGCGCATCCAGCAATGCCCGCTGCTGTTCATCGAATACGCGGCGGGCTTGGAACCGGATCTTTTCGCCGGTTTCTTTTCCTCCATCCGCAACTTGTCCCGTTTGAGCGCCTGCATCGACATCGGCCATGTAGGCATTCGGCAGGCGCGGAAAGCGTTTGCGCAGGTGCATCCCGGCGAAGATGTATGCGCGCTGAAGTCCAATCCTTCCCGCCTGCCGCAACTCATGCCGGACGTGGAAGCCGCAGTGCGAACGGCTTTACCAACCGTGCTGCACCTGATCGAAACGCTCGGTGCGCTGGGTAAACCGATTCACTTCCATTTGCACGATGGCCACCCACTTTCCACCTTCAGCCCGTTCGGCGTCTCGGATCACTTGAGCTTTTTCCAGGAGATGCCGCTGCCCTTCGATTGCCATGACCAGCAATCGTCGCCGTTGATGTTTGGTCCGAACGGCCTTTCCCGAATTGTCGCCAAAGCGATGGAGGCCATCGGTCGCGAACGGGTTTCGTTCACATTGGAAATTCATCCGACCTTCGAACGCCTGGCGTTGGGCGACGCGGCCAACCTCTTTGAGCATTGGCGTGACCGGACCAACGCCGAGATGATGAACCACTGGCTCGCGGTGCTCAGTCGAAACCATGAACTACTGCTGGCGGCAATCAGCAAGCGGGCGGCCGATGCGTTGGTGGCGCACTTGATACCTCGCCCGACGCCGTTGGTTTTGAACTCGCCCAGGCGACAGATAATGGCTCCGGTGATTCCTTGCGGATTCGCAACAATTTTGGAATCGCGTGCGATCAGTCCGCCGTTCTGAAGAGAATTGCTGAGCTCGGCTGTCGTCTATTGATTCGCCGATTCTTCACTTGGTTTTTGACTTCTTTCCGGTCTGCTTTTCTTTCGCACTGGAGACTGATACGGGCACCGTCGTGGTCGAGCTGTTTCCGGAGGCGTCAGTGCAGCGGACGGTCAGGGTGTAAACGCGATCCGCGCTTTTGCTGCTCTCCGCGCGCAGATTGGCTGTGAGCGGGCCCGTGAGCTCCCAGTCAGGACTGGTGTTGTCGCCCTTGCCAGTAGCCGGTTCACTGCTGTTGATGGCAATGAGCTCGACTGCCAGCGTCGGATCGCAATTGTCCGATACGGCGACGTTCAAGGTGACCGCCACCATCTTCTTATTGGCAGGCCACAAAGTGGGCTGATCGACGGTTACGCTGGCGATGACCGGAGCAGTGACATCTTTCACTGAGAGCGTCATCGTGCATACGCTGCGATTGCCGGCAGCATCCGTGACGGCCAGTTCGACCGGATAATCTCCCGAGACCCACCAACGTTCCGGCGACTGGACTTTGGCTGAACACCAATGATTCCGCCGGGGTGCAGCCATCGGTCGCAGTTGCGAGCGAAATCAAATCAGGAATGGTTGCCTGGCAAGCATCATTCGCCGGCAGTTCCGAAGTAGTGGGGCAAACGATCTGCGGGGGCGTGGTGTCCACAACGGTGACCGTTACCGTATCCTCGGACGATTCACCCGCCGGGTCGGTGACTTTCAACGTAAAGGTGTTAATGCCATTGCCCACCACCACGGGAATCGCGACCTCGGTTCCCAGCAAGTGGCCGTCGCAATACCATTCATAAGTCAGCGCATCGCCGTCCGGATCCTGCGACGCGGCGCCATCGAGCCTTACCGTTGTGCCCGCGCCGGCGCATTCGACCTGTTGATCGGGGCCCGCATCGGCGACGGGAGGATTGTTGGCTGGGGCCCGATTCAAGGAGAGCAGAAACCATTCAGCGGAGCGGTTGATCACGCCATAGCCCAAGATGTGGCCGCCATCACTGATGTTGTAGGCGGCGAGCAGTTCCCATCCGGAGCCGGGAGGCAAGAGCGTGTTGAGGTCCACCATGGTCCCGTTTTCCCAGAGAAAGGCGTGACCGGCACCAGTGGCATCTGCCGATTCACCGACCACCTGGCCGGATTGATTCATGTCATAGACACTGCTGTAAGATCCACCAAGAGTTTCCAAATCCGTCAGGGCCCCGTCCGCGTAAATGAAACCGTGCCAGCCCCGGGACGCTGTAAGCGAATCTCCGCTGACCTGCCCTTTTCGATTGATCGCCACCGGGCTGGTGTAGCCTCCGCCCAAGGTCCCCAAGTCGTGCAAGTTACTGCCATCGTAGAGAAAACCGTGCGTTTCCCGATTCTCTGCCGTGTTCGCAAAACCGGTGATCCAACCGTCGTCATTGATATCCACCGCCGAACTATAAGTGCCGCCCAGCGTGCCCAGGTCGGTCATGGAACCATCCCGCCACAGAAACGCGTGCGTCTCCTGGTTGTCGGTTGTGGTGGATTCCCCCACCACCCAACCGCGGCCGTTCAGTCCGTAGCACGAACTGTAGGCCCCGCCCAAGGTTCCCAAATCGATCATGCTGTGGCCGTCATAGAGAAAAGCGTGCGTATCGTAGTTGTTGGCGATCACTGAATCACCGGCTACCCAACCGGCGTCGTTGATGGCCACGGCGGAACAGAACCACCCACCCAAACTGCCCAGACTTTCCATGCGACCATCGCGAAATAGGAACGCATAAGTGGCGGCGTCATTCGCCACGGCGGAATACCCGGCAACTTGTCCGCTCGCGTTGATGGCGAAGGCGGCGCTGTAGGAACCACCCAACGTGCCGAGGTCCATCGTCATCGCCTCGCTAAAAACGTAGGCGTGATCTTCGGCATTGCCCAAGGTCATGGAATCTCCGGCCACCACCCCTTGCGCGTTCACCGCGTAGGCCGTGGCATAGCTGCCGCCCAAGGAGCCCACGCGGACGATGGTCGGCGTCTGGCTCTGAGCGCGAGTTTGAACAAGAAGAACGGCGAGAACTGCGATCCAAGTTCCCACCCCATACAACTGGTTGGCTTGGTGTTTCATGCCTTCGCCTTCAGCATCAGTTAAGCCAAAACGTTGCTGCGGCTAATCCGGCGCAGTATCAAGACTTCGCTGTCCCTTTGGCAACAACACGTGGCTCAGAATGGGTCAACTGAAGCGCACGATGAGACACAGCGCGCCAGGGAAGGGGAGGCGTGAATGGGTAAAGGGCTGAAGAGTTGAAGCGGCCGATGAAGGGTGTAGTTGGCAAAATTGTTTTGAGGCGTGGAGGGCAACGCACGGCAACTTTCGGGCAACTCAAAACGTTATTGTGAGCTTACTGATGAGAGCTTGGGATGGACGACGCATGGTGACATTCAATCGGCTCGTTCTGCCTCATCCTAACCCTCTCCCCAAGGAGAGGGAACAGATGGAGGTGCCGCTACGGAAACCAAGGGACATCGTGTTTTCAGAAGTCCGGTCATCGATTCTCCCTCTCCCTGGGGGAGAGGGCCGGGGTGAGGGGAAACAAAACCATCGGTTAATCCAAAGTGTATTCCATCCAGTCAACTGCACAGTACATCCCAATAATTGACAATTGCGAGTTCTGGCAGCAACCGGGTCATCCATCTGGTCATTCCGGCAGCGGCTGGCCTTTGGTTTCCTTTGCGAACCAAATCAGAAGCAGGCCCAGCAGATACACCAACGTGATGACCGCACCGGCCCTTGCGTAGCTGCCTTCAAACCGGGACACAAGCTGCCCTTGGGTCAGGGCGCCCACGGCGGCAAACATCCGGCCGGAGTTGTAACACACCCCTTGTCCCGTCGCCCGCACGCGCGTGGGAAACAATTCCGGCAAGTAAAGCGGCAGCCAGCCATAGAAAGCGGCCGTAAACGCGCCGACCAAGAATGCCATTACCACGAACTGGGTTCCATAGGCATTGACCGCGCGAAACAGGTAGCCGCACAGCACCAGTGAGCCCAGGCATAAACCAAAATACGCCGGGCGCCGTCCAAACCGGCCGCCGAATAAGGGCCCGACAAAGGAACCAATGATGGCCCCGCCGCCAATGGCAAACAAGGTGACCGCCTTGGCGGCCGGTTGCTGGCCATGGGTCAACTGGTCCGCCCAGAGCGGCAGCCATTGCACCGAACCCCAGGTGCCGATCAGGGCAATCGAAGCAAAAGCAATGGCGAGCAACGTGGTCTTGACCAATCGCACGGCGAGAAGATTTCCTGCAACGGTCGGCTGGCGCCGCGTTGGACGGCTTGCTTCCATTTTTCCGACTCCGGGACAAAGAATTGAATCACGAGCGCCAGCACCGCCGGCGCGGCCCCGGCCACCATCACCCAACGCCAGGATTCGCGGGTCACCTGGAAACTCATTCCCACGATGGCGATCAGCACGAAACCCACGTTCGACGCCACGCCAATCACTCCGGCCAGCAGCGGGCTTTTTTCGCGGGGCCAGCTTTCCATGACCAACGCGACCCCCAGCGACCATTCGCCCCCCATCCCGAAGGCGGCGAGGAACCGGAGCGCGCCCAAGTGCCACGGTTGCGCCGCGAAAAAACAGAGGCCAGTAAAGACCGAATAGGTGAGGATGCTCAGCACCATCGAGCGCACCCGGCCCAAGCGGTCGCCCAGCCAGCCAAAGGCCAGACCGCCCAACGCCGCCCCGACCAGAAACAACGCCGTGATGTGCCCCATCCATAATCCGATGAACTGGTCCGGCGCGGCGGCAGCCTCGGCCGGCATCATCGATTGCAGCGCAGGACGGGCCACCAGCGGGAAGATGCCCATCTCCAGCCCGTCAAACATCCAGCCCAGGAACGCCGCCAACAACACCAGCCAGCGACCGCGGTTCGAGACATTTGCCGTGGCAGTCGTCATCGGCGTCGAAGGGCGGCCATTACAGAATTCAACCGAGCGGCGATGCCCGTAATCACGCTGGGCGCGGAGACGAGGTTTACTGCGTTTCCAACTCCTGACGGTCAGGCAACGCGGGGAATTTCCCGTGCGGTTCCTTTTGATACCAGTAGGCCACCGACGAGATGACGTCTTCCAACTTGAGGTAGCGACCGCCGGATTGCCAGCCGAGCGCCTGGATGGTGACCTTCAGATCCTTCTCGAAGCGGACCGGATCGGGAATGTGCCAGCGGTACAGACCGAAGCGTTGGCCCGGCTCATACACTTTGTCCGGCGGAATGACCTGCGCCAAGCCGGTGTAGGGCGTGCGAGAAGGGCTGGTATTTTTTGGTCTCGCGGTTCTCGAAATTGTAGGAGCCGCAGAAGTAATCTTCCGTGCCCGTGCCGCATATCGTGGGAAACTCCTGGTCGCCGTCGAGGTAGAACTTGATTTCGCCTTCGCCCCACCAGCCGGGACTGTGGACTTCCCACGCCAGGTACGTGCCGACGTATTGGCCCTGGCCTTCGACGCCATCGAGAATGGTGTAGAGGCCTTTGGTTTTGAGCGGTTTTTCCTGACGGAATTGCGCGTGAAAATAGGCGGCGTTGCCCGGCACCGTGGTCAGGGTGTAATTGATCTGGTAATACAGCGTCATGTCCTTGTCATCGAGGTTTTCCATGGTGACGCGGCAACTCTTGCGGAAGGGCATTGGCCAGTAACAATTGAAGGCGCTGCCGGGATTCACGCAGACGGCCAGCGAGTTGATCTGGCAATACTTCCCCCAACCGCACGCAAAGAAGTCGCCGACCGGGCATTCGACCGACGGCTCGGTTTCCCCGTCCCAATAGAAACGCAGGATGGAATTGCGCCAGTTGCCGGTCGGCGTCATCCAGATGCTGTTGGATGCAGCCCGGCCCCTTGATTTCGGCCAGCGTGAACGTGGTCTTGGACTTGATCCGCACCGAAGGGGAAACCTTCCAGCCTTGGCCCAGTTCGCGGGCGGCATTCTTGCCAGTGCCTTCGGTGGCCATGCCGGCCTTGCCCTTTTCGCCGGTGAAGTTTTCGGGACTGATCGAGCGGGACTTGGCGGAAGACAGGCGAAACAGGTTGCCAAGTTGAGTATTCAGGCCATTGAACTGGGCGGCGTGGACGGCGGAATTTTCAAGTTGGCACCAGGCGAACGCGCCCAGGCCGATCAGTAAGCAGCGAATGAATTTCATGGTTTTCGTTCTCCGAGAGTTGCAAGGGTTGCCGCAGCCCGGGGACGAAATGACCAACGCGCTGGAAACAGCATGGGTCAGGGCTGCGATGTTGTGCATGCCCTGATGTAGGAAGAAGCCTGGCGGTTTGGCAACCTTTTTTAATTGGGCATGTCCGGCTCCGGCGCTGCCTCCGGCGGCGGTTCGGCCCGCTCGGCGAGCTTTTGTTCGAGCATTTTTTGCAGCTCGGTTTGCGTTTCGCCGATCGAGCGCAGGATGCTTTCGTCGGTGGTGTTGCGCTTGAGGTAATCCAGCAGTTCCAACCGCCCTTGAATGATCTGGGGTTCCTTGGGGGTGGCGGCGCGATGGCCACCGGAGAGGCTGAGCACCATGAAGCTCTTCAAGTTGTCCGGCATCGCTTCGCTCGCGATGGCCGACGCAAACATTTCGTTGGCTTGCGCCTGGCCACCGACATATTGCAGCGCTTGCTTGAGCACGGCGGTTTTCTCCCAAACATTGGTGAGCCGGGGATCGTTGTAGGCGTTGTAAATCAACGGTAGTGCGTCTTCCTTGAGCATCATTGTCAGGTAGCCCAGCGTTGTGCGATCCACAGTCCCCTCCGGGGTGACCAATTTGGCCTGGGCTTCCGCCACGTACGTGGTGTCGCCGTACATCTTGAGCACTTCATAAAGATAGGCACGGGCGTTGTCGTCGAGCCGGTTGGGCGAATCAACGGGCGGCGGATTGAGCAACAATTCCTTGGCCGCGGTAATGGCGGCATCGCGATACTTCGAGGGGGCGATTTGCTCAAGAATGCGCGCCAGATAAGCCACTTCGACCCCACGCCCGGTGGTGGCCAGCACTTCGGCCAGGATGTTCTCCGCTTCCTGTCCGCCAATGCGTTTAAGGACATCCATCAAGCCCAGGCGCAACGAAGGGGGCACCAGGAAATCCGTGCGCGCCGGATTGAAAGTGGGAGTGGCCCGCCGCGCCCGCTCGCCCGTGGCCGTCAAGTCGCCGGAGGTGTAATAAACGTCCTGGTTTTTGACGAGGAATTCCCGAATGACTGGCAGGGCCTTTCTGTCGCAATCGGCCAGACGTTGAAACTGGGCAATGATCATCCGCAACGTCTGATTGCGCGTCTCGTCGGTTTCCTTCGGGTCCAGGCTGATCAGTTCTTCCAGGATTTCCTGCGGCGAATAGACATTGGTGCCGTAGGATTTGGTGACCGTTTCAGTGATCACCCGCGGCGGCATGGCGGCTTTGGCGCGGGCGGCCGTCAGGGCGGCCTCCAAATCGGCTTTTTCCCGCTCCCATTGGGCTTGGGCATTGGCCAGTTCCAGGCGCAGTTGCGCGTTCTTATTATGGGAAACCACGCCGTAAGCAATGGCGAGAACCATTGCCCCGGCCAGCAGATACGTCAAAACAGTCTTCATTGCTAATGGCTGAGTCACACGTTTAAACACCGCGGCTGCGCGCCAGATTCAAAAATTCTTCCGACCCAACAAATTCCATGTCATTGGCATAGCAAGCCTTGGGCCTAAACAATGGGGCAGTTTATCATCAGCCGGGAGCGGGGAGCAAATTCTATTGCTCGGCAAGAGCATCCATCGTTGGCGCTGACGGTTCTCGTTATCGACAACCAGGCCTCAACAGAAGTCAGGAGACAGCTTCTCGGTCGGTTAGAAACGGCGACGTGCGAACGTGCTTGCCCCGAGCGAGACAAGCCGACAAACACGGTGAGGGGAAATTCAGGGATGGTATGTTTCGACTGAAAATCGCGAATCTGCCCTTTGGCTTAACCAGCGGAGTTCGCGAGGCTGGCCGGCTCAACAACCGTGATGCTGTGAAAACCCGCAAAATCCGTCGGATTGAATGTCAGTAAACAATCGATCGCGTTGGCTTTCATGACCGCCACCAGCCGCGCATCATGAACGCGTTTGCCGACGACGGGTATGTTTTCAACCAAGCGCAACCACTCGATGAGAATTTGCGGGCTTTCTTCAACCACCGGAAACTTATCACGAAGAACCTTTATCTCCCGGCGGGTGCATTCGAGATCCCACCCTAATCCGTTGGCGCCTACTGGCCGAGTCGCCACGGCCCAGAACTCGACCAGATTCTGGGCGGTAATGAAGACTTCGTGATTCGCGCGGAAAAGCGTCGCCAGCGCGTGCGCCGCGATGGGGTTCTGCGGAGAATGTGTGTCCATCAGCCGCAGCAGCAGGTTCGTGTCGGCCAAATAGCGTGCCATCACTCGTAAATTGCGTCTCGGCCAACCGCCTGATTCGACAAACCCGGACCGTCCGTGTGGCTGGCTGCCCATTGGAGAATGTCCTTAGCACGCTCCTCGGGCGTGGCGGTCATCCAGAACGGCGTCTCGCCTTGGGCTGGCGCGAGAATCACCTGCTGGCCTTGGCGTGAGGCCACGTAACGAGTGTGCGGCTCGGGGCAAGGCAGAATCGCTTGGGGAAGTCGCAACGTACCGGACTCATCCACTTCAACAATCGTGCTCATACACGAAGAACTCTAAACTAAAGGGTTGAGCTAGAAAAGGACCGAAATTCAGCCGTTATTTGCGTTTCAAACGCTTGATTCTGTCAAACGGTGTCAATGATGAACCATGGTTCACTTCCCTATATGCTGACCATGATTTAATGGCGGCATCACCCCACGTGACGACGTTTGTGCGGTGGAATCCGGTTACCCTAACCTTTGACTTCATGCGCTTCAAATTCGCGAACCATTTCCGGGAAATGGCAGTTGGCGCAGACGGCGTTCGAGTTGTCGCAGAAATCACGCACAATTTGTAGCAAGCCCTGCTGGCAAGCCGCGCCCTGGAAGTGGCGCCGACGCACGCTGCCGAACAGTCGTTGTCGGGCCAGGCGCAACACCGCGTTGTCCTCGGCCGCCGGCCAGGCCAGGTAACGCGCCTCGAGGGTTTGGGCACCGTCTCGTTTCGGCCTTCATTGGCGCGGCTCCACAACCAGGGCAGGACGACGTTCAAGGCCAGGTCGGTGGCGCGCGTGGCGCCGAGCATGGGTTGCGCCTTGGGCAGGCAGGGCGAACGCAGCGTCCAGTGATGGGACCAAAACGCGTCCGAACCCACTTGAAACTCCGCCAGCAACGAGGGTACCAGTTCCGAATCCTTCCGGTCGGTCAAACCCCATTTCTCCAATCGGTCGGGAAGCGTGTTGGCGCTCCACCAGTGGGCGGCCAGGGCCAGACGGCGCTGCGGGTGATTGGCCGGACGCAAGCCACTGAAACGCCACGCCGATTTGGGCAGGATCAGGTGGGAAAAGCCGGCGCGCTCCCGCCACCAGACATCCCAGAGTTGGCGGACGTAGGTGGAAGCGCGTTGGCTGCCGGTCAGTTCCGCGGGGAGCAGGCCGCCAACTCCCAGCAATCGGGCCTGCAAGCGTGTCGGATCGAGGGCGGTTTTCGGTGGACACAAGTTGATCGCGCAGTTCGGCCAGACGTTGCATCGGCCAGGAATTGTTTTTATAGCCCAACGCGTGGAACAGCCCTTCCCACAGGGCCTGGTCCCAGCCTGCCTGCCGGGCTCGCGCCGCAAATCGGGCAGCTTTACTTTGCAGCCGGACCAGCGCGGCTTGGTGCAGCAATTCGGTCACCCGATCTTCAGTGAGTTCCCGTAGCGGAGCGGCGCATTGGCCAACCAGCGCGGACGGAAACGGCTGACTGGCTTCGCTGGTCAGCCAGTAGGACAGTTCCCCAATGGTTGTGTCGAGGCACGTTTTGAGCGAGAGCGTTGGGAGGGGGCCGGAATCCTTGCCTTCCCAGACCACGTGCAAGGCAACTTTTCCAAAGGCTGGATTCTTGTCGTGGTGATGCGCCGTCCAGCCGCTTGAGTGAAGATCGACCTCCACGTCGCCGGAGCAGGGCGGTTCGTTTTCAAACTGGAGCACGGCGGCGCGGAAATCGGGTCCGGCCTCGCGATTCAGAAAACCGGGATGCAGCACCTGGAGTTGGCGACCGTCCAAGGTCGTGAGTTGATCGCGACAAAGGCGCTGGTGAAACCAAACGGCCTGGAGCAGGCGTTCCGGCGGCGTTTCCTGGTCTTCCCGAAACAAGGGAACCACGCCGCAGCGCAACCGCCAGGCGGCATAAAAATTGGACTCCAACCCAGACATGCCATTGCTTTTCGCGGTTGTTTCCCCCAAAGTCAAGCATTTGCACCCCAGACAAGTTGGGGCTCCGTATGCCTATTGGTAAAACCAGATACCAACTCCCGGCAGACTTTTGGCGAAACTGGAGGGTGACGTTTTTATTGCAACATTCGATTCCGACATAACCAACCAATTCCTGCGGCCAAGGCGAACAAGGCGCACGTCGAAGGCTCCGGCACGGACGAAAATTGGATGTCATCCAGCAACAAGAATGTGTTCCGCGGAAATTGCGGATCCAACGTCTGATCGATTGCGCGGATACTTAGCTCGACCGATTGTCCCGCGTAAGCGGACACGTCACCAAGGTAGAGTGTACCATCAGAGCCGCTCAGTGACGATGCTAGGTCAATTTCTGATTCGTTAAGGAAAACTCCGAATGGTCCGGCAGCGGACGCGCGCAGCGATATCCATCGGGCATCCTCCGGTATTTCGCCGACTTGGCTTATCGACGCATCGACAATCTGGTCACCATCAAGGAATCCAGACTGCAAAACGATTGAGTACCGGCCTCCAAGCACGAACCCCGGCCATTGGTCCACTTGGTAAATGGCCACGTGTGCCGAATTGGCCAGTGGAAGAAGGTTGTTCAGCACCTCGGTCGTTTCCACTGTGCCCAGATATGCGGACCACCCTGGGAGGCCGACGCCAATAGGCACCCATGGATTGTCAATCGAGGGCGGCGGCAAGGGCTCAACCACAGCCTCGAAGTTCAAATTCTCAAAGGGCGATCCAATTATGCTCTTGCAGGATAGTGCCACAACACCAATCAAGATTCCGACGTTTTTGTAGTTCATAAAACCATGATCACTTTGTTACAAATGGGTCACCAACAGGCTGAAAACGGTCCGTACGGCTAGATACCCAGGCACACAGTCCGAAGCTCCGGCCTCCCTCCCATAAGCCGAAAAATACGTAAGGGTTGCTAACACCAGTTGAAAAATCCTCGCTGATAAATGGCTCGTACGTATGAGTGATGGCTCCCACGGGGGTGTAGACGTAGTTCGAGCCACCTAACGCGTTATGCGCGAACCAATTGTGGTAGCTGCCCTGATAATCAATGGGAATCCATTGTCCATTGTACGATTCGATGGTTTCGATTACGTACCAAGAGCTGCTATCATGAAATCGAATTCCGCCGTAACCGTAATTGTTTGTTGACCAGTAAGTGCCCAAATCTCCATGAAAGCCCCAGGAGAGGTATCCTACAACGTTTGTGCAATCGAAGAAATGGTCGTTAAAGTTAGTGCTGTACACGTAGTGAACAGAATCGCTATCTGCTCCATATGCCAACACGCCATTCTTGGCATAAAGGCCTGGAACTATGCTCTCCCACGATCCAATACCCTTATTGTAGTTTCGTTCGTCGTCAAAATAGAAATCGCTGTTACCGTATCCTCCCACTTTCGGACTTATGCGGATTCGGCCCGACGAATAGTTGCTGCCAAAAAACGCAAGTTTGTCCACATAGGCAAAGCAATCCGCCGGCGTCCGCATGTTAATATGCGTTACGAAAGGCCTTCTGCTTGGGTAAATCGGACCGAAGGATGAAACTCGAACTCGGTTGCCCACCCAGATGGGTGATAACGCACTCCGGCGGGCAAGTGCTGGCCGGCACTCCGTAAAACAAGACAATGAAATTGGGCCGTTTGGTGGGATTGTTCGTCAGCCATTCGAGCACCGGCGTGATCAAAGTGTTTGTGGTTTCCATTAAGTCCACGTAACGCTCCGCATTCGTTTCTGCGCCGTCAATGCCCAGCACGTTGGCGTCGGCCACCAGCGGGCGGTTGGTGCGGTAGTAGTTCAGGACGGCTACGCTATCCGGACAGTTGGTGTTACAGATTAACAACAAATCTTGGGACGGTTTGACCGGATAATTGAGCAGTCCATTGTAAGCCAGGGTCAGACAATGAAAACCGCCCGCCACCACCATTTTGGTATCGCCCAGTTGCTCGGCGGGGATGTCGGTCTGGCCGAATTGGTCCCGGCCCCAGGCGACCGCGCTGCCGTCGTTGCGGAGGGCAGCGCTGAACATGTATCCGGCGGTCACTTGCATCACGTTATCGAGTTCGGCAGGAACGTCGGTTTCGCCCCAACCGCTGTCAAGGCCCAGTCCCGTCACGGTGCCATCCGCTTTCAACGCCAGCGCATGCGTGTACGCCGCGGCAATCTGGACCACATTGGTTAGGTCCTCGGGAATGGTGATTGCCCCAAAACCGCCGGTGCCCCAGGCACGCACCGTGCCGTTGCTTAAGAGGGCGTAACTCAGTCCGTCTCCCGCGGCGATAGCCGTCACGTTGGTCACGTCCTCCGGAACGTCGATGGCCCCGTAGCTGTTGTCACCCCAGCCCAAAATTGTTCCGTCCTGGCGCAAGGCCAGGCTGTGGTAGGAACCAGCGGCCACGGCGGCAATGTTCGTCGCGCTGGACGGGACATTGGCTTCCCCGTAGGTGTTGGCTCCCCAAGCCACGACCGACCCGTCGTGCTTGAGCGCGAGGTTGTGGGTAGCGCCGGCAGCGATGGCGACGACATCCGTCAATCCTGCGGGAACATTGGTCTGGCCCCAAAAGTTGTCCCCCCAGGCCAGGACGGTTTCGTTCTCGCGCAAGCCCAGGCTGTGCAAACCGCCGGCGGCAACCGCCACGAAATTGGTTTCGGCTGGATCCACAAAGCTTTGGCCATACTCGTCATCTCCCCAACCATAGACGACGCCGGGCAGCACGATATGAATGGTCCAAGTGCCGAAATTGGTCGAGCCGGCGGCATTACTCACGTCCACGCTGTATTCACTGTTTGCGATGTCTGGGCTGGTCACCTTCGGATTCAATATCGAACACGCGATTCGTTGCGTCCGGAATGGCTTCCCCGTTGCGGTTCCATTGGTATGCGAAGGGAAAGGAATTCGTGTCGGCAGACGTGGCTACGACGCTCAAATTGGTGTACATCGGTGAACCAATAGGTGCCCGGTACCGGGGGCGTAGCTTCAACGAATTGAGGTGGACGCAAGAGGGTAAAGGTCACGACATCACTCGTAACCGAGCCGGCCCCGTTAAACACGATAACCTGGTAGTCGCCTTCGTCACTCGACTGAACGTTTGTCAGGGAAAAGGCGGCATTGGTTGCATCCGGAATGTCCACTTCGTCAAATTGCCATTGATACCGCAAGCCCGGACCAACCGCTTACTATCCTGAAGGTCACATCCCAGCCTTCCGGAGCCACTTGGTTTGTAGGTTGCGTCACAATCAGCGGCGTTAGGCGGCCGCCGCGTGCCGCCAAGCCATGAAGGACTCCAGAGCCGATTGCCACCAGGTTGCTGTGCATGAAGGCCGGCGGTTCGAGATCGCCCCAAGTAACCAACGTGCCGTCACTCCGCAGGGCGATGCTGTGGAAACCTCCCGCCGCAATCGCGACAACGTTCGAAAGGTCTTCCGGCACGATGGATTGGCCATAGGAAAAGAGCCAGTCCTCCCCGTTACCGGCACCCCTGGCGGTTACAGTGCCATCATTTCTGAGTGCCAGGGTGTGATACGCTCCGGCCGCGACGGCGGTCACATTGCTCAGGTCCGGAGGCACGTTGGTCACATTCCAATCCAGGGAGGCAAATCCGTATCCCCAGGCGCGCACGGTGCCGTCATTCAGCAAGGCCACGCTATGGGCCCAACCGGCGGCAACTGCTTGCACCCCACTCAAACCCGGCGGCACGGTGTTGTACGGGGCGTCCTCGTAATAACCCCACGTGCGGACCGTTCCGTCGGCCAGGAGCACAATGTCGTGATCGCCTCCGGCGGCAACGCCACAGACATTCGTCAAATCCTCGGGCAACGATAAATCGAAGAAGTCGCCGTCCCACCATTTTCCCCACGTCTCAACGGTTCCATCCGCTTTGACCGCCACGCTGTGATATGGACCCGCCGCGAGGTGAATCCCATTTGTGAGGTCCATCGGCATGTTGGTCTGGCTATGAGTGCCGCTCCCCCAAACCACCATCGTGCCGTCACTTTGCACAACCAAGGAATGCTCGAAGCCGCCAGCCGAGTCCACGGCATTGCGCACGCCGAGCGGCACGTCGCACTGGCCATAAGCGTTGTCGCCCCACGCCACGACCATCGTATCGTGCGGATTCGATATGGCTTGGTATTCCTGCAAATTGGTAAGCCAGTCGCCGTCTGGATCGTCACTCGCATCGTCCAGCAAAGGATTGAGGGCATGACCGATTTCCCAGCCATCCGGCATTTCGTCGCCGTCCGTGTCATCGTTTGCGATGTCCGTTTTGCTCACAAGCTGCTCGAACGCATCGGAGAGTTCGTCGTCATCACGGTCTTGCGGGGTGCCCAACACATAGAAAGCAAAGGTTTCCAACTGATTCGTGTATTGGTAGGTGCTGCACGTGGGACCTCGTTCCAACCAAGTCCACTGCGAATTGGTGATGCCATTGCCGGACAAGCTCGAAGCGGCGAATACGTCGTACAGCAACCCATTGGTGCCGCCTTGAATGTCAAAGGTTACCGTCCAGCCCTGGTTGGCATCCAGCACGGACCAAATGTTCGTAATGTAAACCGGGACATTGGTGACGCACTCGGTTGTGCCGCCGAGCAAGCGCATCATTGGCAAATCGTTAGCCGCAGCCGCAGCCTTGGGTAGGGCCTGCCATTCGGCCTCGCTCAGTGGCCCCAATGCTGCCTGCGCCTGGTGCATGACGTAGTAAAAGGCCACCGCCTCCTCGGTGAGCGGTTGACCAAAGACGTATAACTCCTCCAGATCGCACTCCGCGCTCACGTTGCCCGACCAAGAGCTGCCAATCACGAGCGCGGCGGCGTTTGGAGGTATTGCGGCTGTCCCCTTGCCTTGAGCCGCTAGTTCGCCATCAACGAACAAGGAGGTTCCGCTCGGCCCGAAGTTCAGCCCCAGACAATGAGCCGTGGGCAACCAGGCAATCTCAGTGTGGGGCAACTCACTGGGCGCCGTGTCGCCCGGAGCGAACAGGGCCAAAGTCGAACCGTCCGGTGAAACTTGCAGCGACCAAACAACGATTGCTTCCTTGCCATCAATCGCTGTGAGTTCAATTAACGGCGCATACTGGCCTGGGCCGGTGCCCCCCAGCGACCGGCTGGCCCAGTAAGGTGTCAGCCAGAAGCGGACCGATGAATCCAAGTGACTTGCCACATTGGTACGGCCTTCGGTGTTAATCCCTGGCACAATGAGTGGCTTCACGGTTCCAGAGCGTTCAATAGCATACCCCGACCATGATTCCCGCAGAATGCCGATGTTGACAGCGACCAATTCGGCAGTTGTGGCATCGGAAATTGTCGTCCAATCAAACGTTTCGTGGAACAATACCGGGGCGGTTAATTCGGGAAACGGCGGCCAAGGAGGTCGCGGCCGAGCCAATCCTACAGGGGCCAAAAATGACCCACTTGCCAGCAAGAGCAAGCAAACCAACTGGTTTACTTGGGAATGAGGTAAGTTGCCTTCCTTTGTTTCATGGCGTTCATAGCTTTGCTTGGTTTTCTTCAGTCCATTGGCGAATTAATCAAAGCCGGCACGCTCTGTAAACAAAAATCATCACACATACGTTATGCGTTCTTGGCCAGTCTTCAGGAGTGCGGCGAAATTTGGATCGTCAACTTGCAGCGTACCTTCGAAAGGCGAGGGGCGGCCTTTCGTACGCTGAATTCTCGAAAAAGGTCGGGTTGTCGCACACAACGCTCCACCGCATCGAGCGCGGAGAACATCATCTCACGCTGCACAAGTTGGAAAGCATTCTCGAAAAACTCAAAATCCGGCTAAGAGACATCTTCCCTGAGGAGTTTTAATTGGGGCGGGGCAGTCTTGCCATTGAGAGAAAATCGGTGGAATCCGGCCAGTTCTGCCACTGGGCCATTGCTTTTCGCGGTTGTTTCCCCCAAAGTCAAGAGGTGGTTGTGCGGTGCGCACTGGAACATAACCTTTGGAAAGTTTGCTGCTGGCGGGCGAATTTTAACCATGCCGCCAGAGGGCATAACTGACAGGGCAATGGTAAGCGTAGTTTTTTGGCTTGATGCAGACTGATTTGAAATTGAACCGACATGATAAGTTGTCAGAGCGTGTTTTGAACGCCTGGAAACCTGTAGCCACCAACGTGAGGAGGTGGACGGGACCGCCGGGCGCTGGCAAATCCGCCTCTTCATGTCGGCGGCTACCTTTTTCAAACACGCTCTTAACTCCGCTCGTTGCGGGTGGGCTCCTCGTGTTGGAGTTGATGTCCGCTTCGGCCTCCATGCTTCGGGCGGATGAACCGGACCCGCGACACGATGCGACAGTCGCGGCGGTTCAGCGCGTGATGCCCAGCGTGGTCAATGTGGCCACGGAAACCCTGGTCCCGGCCCAGGATTCGTTGGACGATTTGTTCCGGCAGTTTTTTGGACCGTATTACCGCCGGCGCCGCCCGAACACGCAATACAGCCTGGGCTCGGGCGTGATCATCGATGAGGAAGGCTTCGTGCTGACCAATTTCCACGTGGTCAACCGCGCCAATCGGATCTGGGTGCGCCTGATGGATGGCCGGGAATTCGAGTGCGAAAAGGTTTCCGGCACCAGCTTCACCGACGTGGCGCTGCTGAAAATCAAGGCCCCGAAAGGCGAGAAGTTCACGGCCGTGAAATTTGCCGAAGACGACGATCTGTTGCTGGGCGAGACGGTGCTGGCGTTGGGCAATCCCTTTGGCCTGGGCGGTTCGGTCACCCGGGGAATTTTGAGTTCCAAGAGCCGCCGTCCGCCCGCGGAAAACGAACCGCTCGACATCCTCGACTGGCTGCAAACGGACGCGGCCATCAATCCGGGCAATAGCGGCGGACCGTTGGTCGATTTGCGGGGCCAATTGATCGGCATCAACGTAGCCATTTACCGGGAAGGGCAGGGGATTGGGTTTGCCATTCCGGTCAAACGCGTGACCGAGGCGATTGCCGAGATTTATTCGCCGAACTGCTCAAAGAACTCTGGTTCGGCGCGCGGGTGCGTCCCGGCACGAAACCGTTGACCGTGACCGCCGTGGACAAGGACAGTCCAGCCGATAAAGCCGGTTTGCACGTGGGAGACAAAGTCGTGGAAGTCAATGGCAAGGCACCGCGGAGTTTTATCGACTTCATCCAGCAGTTGTTGGATGCCGGGGACAAGGCGAAAATCAAATTGGTGGTTCAAGGAGACAACGACAAACGCACCTGCTCTTTGCAGTTGGAACCGGAAAAATCGTTTTTCAACACTGACTTGGTGCGCCGGAAACTGGGGATGACGGTGCAAACCTTGACACCCCGGTTGGCTGAGAGTTTTGGGGTGACTGGTGCGGCGGGCGCGCTCATTTCCGAGGTCGAATCCGGCAGTCCGGCGGCCAAGGCGGAATTGCAGTCCGGCATGGTGATCACCGCCATGGATGGTCAGGAAACACACGATGTGGTCGAGCTCGCCAAAATGCTGCACGCCAAAAGCAAGGGCGACCGAGTGAAGCTCAATCTGGTGGCGCCCATCCAACGCGGCATTTTCATCCGGATCACTTCGGGCACGGTCGAATTGGTCGTGCGGTGAAATTCCTTGGACGGAAGGCAAGGCGTTGGCGTAGGATGCTGCCCGCCCCATGAGTGAGCATGCAATGATTGTAGCGGAGAACCTGACCAAACGTTACGGCCGGCACGTAGCGGTCAATGGCGTTTCGTTTTCCGTTAAGCGGGGCGAAATCGTCGGTCTGTTGGGGCCCAACGGGGCCGGCAAGAGCACCATCATGCGGATTCTGACGTGCTTCATGCCCGCCACCTCCGGCACGGTGCGGGTCGCCTGGTTTGATGTGTTCAGCCAGGCCGATGAAGTGCGCCGCCGGTTCGGCTACATGCCGGAGAACAATCCGCTGTACCAGGACATGCGGGTCCAGGAATACCTCCGGTTCCGCGCCCGGCTCAAAGGGCTTGAGCCGCAGTCGAACGCGGGAACGCATGGACGCGGTGATCGAGCAATGCGGATTGAGAGACGTCAGCCGCCGGATCATCGGGCAATTGTCCAAAGGTTACCAGCAACGGGTTGGCCTGGCGGATGCCCTGGTGCATCGAGCCGGAGTTGATCATTTTGGACGAACCCACGCTGGGGCTGGATCCCAATCAAATGCGCACGGTGCGGCAATTGATCAAAGACCTGGCGCAGCACCACACCGTGTTGATCTCGACGCACATTCTGCCCGAAGTCGAAGTGACTTGTCACGCGCGTGTTAATTTTGCACGGCGGCAAAATCCTGGCGGCGGACACGGTGGACAATCTGCGTTATCAAATGGGCAAGAGCGGCCAAGTGGTGGCCGAAATCGCCGCGCCCGCCGCGGAACTGCGCGCGTGCTGGGATGAGTCGCCGGAAGTCGAGCACCTGGACTTGGTGCCCGTGGACGGAGAATATGTTCGTTGCAGCCTTACGGCTCGGAGCGGCGTGGATTTGCGGCCTGCAGATTTTTTCACTCGTCACGGAGCGTGGCTGGAAAATGCGGGAACTAACCCGCACGCGCCATTCGCTGGAGGACATGTTTGTGCGGGTCACTCGACCGGAACTCGAAGAGGAGGAAGGCTGATGCAGGGGTATTGGACATTGGTGCGGCGCGAATTGAGCGCGTATTTCTCTTCCTGGACGGGTTACGTCATCATCGCGGCCGTGTTGTTTTTGCTGGGCAGCAGTTTTGCCAGTCTTTTGTTTGTGCTGAACACGCAGCCGACCGATCTGCCGATCACCGAGGTGTTTTACGGCACCTATTATTTCTGGCTGATTCTGGTGATCGCCACGCCGATCATTACCATGCGGTCGTTTGCCCTGGAAAAGTATTCCGGCACGTTCGAAACGTTGATGACGGCGCCGGTCAGCGATTTGCAGGTGGTGCTGGCAAAGTTCACCGGGGCGATGCTGTTCTTTATCGTCACCTGGTTGCCGTTGCTGGGATGTCTGCTGGTGGTGCGCTATTTCAGTGATGATCCCCAGGTGATGGATGCCGGGACAGTCGTCTCGATGTACGCGGGCATCGTGTTGCTGGGCGCGCTGTTTATTTCGCTTGGGTGCTTTGCTTCGGCGCTAACCCGCAGCCAGATTATCGCGGCGATGACCAGTTTTGCGCTGGGGATTTCTTTGCTGTTGATTAGTTTCGTCTCCTTGACCTTTTCCACCAAGACCGGTTGGGAAGCCCAGATCTACGCGCAGGTGGGGATGATCGAGCAGATGCAGGACTTCGCCCGGGGCGTGGTGGATACGCGACCAGTCATTTATTATTTGAGCCTGACCGCTTTGTTTCTTTTTTTAACTTACAAAGTCGTGGAAAGCAGGCGTTGGAAATAGGATGACCAACGATACTCCCAGTTACTCCGTTCAACAAAAACGACGCATCGGCTTGCAGGTCGGGGTGTCCATTCTCGCCTTTGCGGCCATTGTGGTGATGGTGAACTATCTCGCCGCGCGGCACTTCACCCGCTTGCTTTGGTCCACCAAAGCCAGCCAGCCGTTCTCGCCGCTGACGCGCACCATCCTGGCGACGGTGACCAACGAAGTGCAGGTCACGGTCTTTTTTGACAAGGACGAGCCGTTGTATGACTCCGTTTGGGGTTTGTTGAAGGAATACAATTTCACCAATCCGCGGATCATGGTCGAGCGGGTCGATTACCAGCGCGATCCGGCCACGGCTTTGGCCATGAAGAAACGGTACAACCTGGACTCGCCGAGCGATAAAAATCTGGTGATCTTTGACTGCAATGGCCGGATCAAGATCGTGTACGAAAATCAACTTTCCGACCTGGACGTCGAGTCGTTCACCAGCGGTCGCAGCAAGGTCATCCGGCGGACTGATTTCCGCGGCGAAATCGAGTTCACTTCGGCCATCCTGAACGTGACCAGTTCACGAGCTTTGCATGCCTATTTTTTGCATGGCCACGGCGAACACCGGTTCGATAGCGATGACAAGTTGATGGGATATTCCCGGTTTTCCGGAGTGCTGGATGAAAACAACATCCACTATGACTATGTGAGCCTGCTGGGCACCAACGAGGTTCCCGCTGACTGCCACCTGCTGATCGTTGCCGGACCGAAAAACGCCCTGTTGCCCGAGGAATTGGACAAGATCAACCGTTACCTCAAACAAGGCGGGCGGATGTTCGTATTGTTCAATTTCGAAAGTTTGGACAAACCGACCGGTTTGGAGCAGTTGCTCGCCGAATGGGGCGTTGCGGTGGGCAACAACGTGGTGATCGATGAGGAACGCGATCACAGCATCACCGGCCAGGACATGGTCGTTTCCGAATACGGCGATCATCCGCTGGTGAAGCCCCTGGTTCAGGAACGGTTGTATATCGTTTTACCCCGTTCGATCTCGAGTTTGCCCAGTAGCGGTTCGGGCGGGGACGGCCTCCAGGTGGAAACGCTGGCTCGGACCAGCAAGAAAGGCCGAGTGATCACCGATGTGCGGATGGACGCCCGTACGGGACCGGCATTGTACAAACGGCCGAATGATTATGTCGGGCCGGTGCCGCTCATGGTGGCCGTCGAAAAAGGCGGCATTCCCGGCGTCAGTGCCGAACGCGGCGCCACCCGCATCGTGGTGGTCGGCGAATCGATTTTTCTGGGGAACGAAACGTTACCCAAACTTGCCAACCGCGATTTTGCCAGTTACGCCGTCAACTGGTTACTGGCGCGGCACGAATTGCTCGTGGGACTGACGCCGCAGCCGATCAAGGAATATCGAGTGAACCTGACCGAGGGCCAGATGGCCGGCTTGCGCTGGATCTTTCTACTCGGCATGCCGGGAGCCGTGTTGCTGGTAGGGCTCCTGGTGCAAATACGCCGCCGAAGCTGAATGCGGATGATGACAAAGCACACTTTGAATTTTGCATATCGATTGGGACTGAACCACGGCGCTTCGAACACTCCCGTAGGACAGGCGTCCCGCCGGTCCCGTTCTTCCAAACAGCGTCCAATGATCTGCGGCACGTTTCCTGTCCAATTGCCGCCGTTCGCCGTTCGAGACAATCGAGATGGCTGTCCTACTGTGGGTCAAATTGGAGGTGCGTCCACATGAACCAACGCACCACCTGGCTATTGGCGGGGTTGGCGGTATGCCTGTTCCTGTTCATCGTGCTGGTCGAACGCCACGCTCAGACCACCTCGATGATTCCCGAAGAACCGCCGCGGCTGCTATCCTTGCGCGCATCGGAAGTCACCAACATCCAACTGCGTGTCACCAATCAACTGGTGGTCAAAGTCGAGAAAACCAACGGCGATTGGCATCTCACCCTGCCGATTTATTACCCGGCCCAGAACGAACGCATCGCGCGACTGCTGGAAATCCTGGAGAATCTGCACAGCCAGAAGTTGATTTCCCTGGCCGAATTGGCGGCGGAGAACCGGACCGTTGCCGATTTCGGCCTGGATGTCCCTCAGATGGCGTTGGCGATCCAGCATGGCGGGCAACGCAGCGAGATTCTTTTCGGATCCAAGACCGCTCTCGGCGATCAGGTGTACGTGCAGATGCTGGCCTCGCCCGACATTTACATCATTGGCTCGGAACTCTTCGACCGCTTGCCGCGCAATGCCGATGATTGGCGCGATCGCTCGTTGCTGACCCTCAATGGTCTGGTGCTGGACCGCCTCGAGGTGCGGGCGCCTGGCCGGGGTTTTGCGCTGGTCCTCGATCCGACCAACAAGGTGTTTTATCTCTCCAAGCCCACCCCGGCGCGGGCCGACAACGCGAAGGTGCAGGCACTGCTCCGCAACCTGGCGGCGGGCCGCATTGTCAAATTTGTCACGGATACACCCGGTAATGATTTGGAGGCTTACGGCCTGCAACCGCCGGCGGTTGAATTGGCATTGGGCCAGGGAACCAACGACCTGTTCGTGGTGCAATTTGGGAAGAGTCCGACCAATGACGCAAGCTTGGTCTATGCCCGCCGGCTGAGTCATAACAACATTGTGCTGGTGCGCAAGACGCTCCTGGAAACGCTGTTGACTTCGCACGACGAATTGCGCGACCGCCAACTCCTGACGTTCAACCCGGAGCAAGTGGACCGGATCGAGGTCACGGGAACGAACGGATTTGGAGTCCATCGCCAGACCAACAGCACTTGGACCACCACAGGCGCCACACCATTGCTGGTGGATGCGGAATTGGTGCGGGATTGGCTCGACCGCTTGAGTCGTCTGCAAGGTACAGTGGAAAAGGACGTGGTAACTGATTTTGCCCCTTATGGTCTGGCTCAGCCGGGACGGCAGATTGTCCTTTCTCACCTGGCCACGCTCGCGGACGGCAAACCAACCAACCAGGTGATCGCGCAGTTGGACCTTGGCAATCAGGAGGGCGAAAAATTGTTCGTGCGCCGGCCGGATGAAAACTCGGCCTATTACGTGGCCGTGGAAGCCCTCCGGTCCCTGCCGAACGCGGCCTGGCAGTTGCGCGACCGCCGGGTGTTCCACTTCTCAACGAACCAGGTGGCCAGCGTTACCGTTCGGCAGCACGGTTATGAGCGCAAACTCTTGCGCAGTCCCGCCGGCAATTGGTCACTCGCGCCGGGATCTCAAGGGGTGATCAACACGTTTGCCGTGGAAGACATGGTGGACCGCCTGAGCGAATTGCAGGCCAATGCCTGGGTAGCCCGCGGCGATGAAAATCGGGCCCGTTATGGATTCAAGGACGACGATTACCGGCTCACCCTCGAACTCAAGGATGGAGACAAACCGGAGACGCGCGTTCTGGAATTCGCGCAACGCGAATCGTCGCGTCCACCGCTGGCGTCAACGACCATTGACGGCCAGACCTGGATATTCGATTTTCCGGTCATGCTGTATTATCGGTTGATCAGCTATCTGAGCAATCCGCCGTTGCCACCATCTCCGCCCCCGCATTGAAGTTGAGAGGTTTGACTGCACAGGTACAGATTGGCTCGGTGAAGACCGCGAAGTCCCAGGGACAATCCATCGCCCGCCCGCCCGCGCGGGCCCGCCGGATTTTGCGGGTGGGTCTCCGGTGGGGGTGCATTCTCTTGGCGATGAGCTTGTTGGTGGTGCTCGTGCTGGGGTATTTCCTTAATCGGGTCGGTTTGCCAAAACCCGCCAAACAATGGCTGATCGGCGAACTGCGTCAGCACGGATGGAACGTGCAGTTCAGCCGGTTGCGATTGCGCTGGTCGCGGGGTCTGGTGGCGGATGATCTCCAACTGCAACGCACGAACCGCAACGAGGGACCGCAAATCTTCGTCGAGGAAGCCCAATGCGCGTTCAATCACGCGGCGCTGGCCCATTTCAAATTTGTCCCCACCAGCCTTAATCTGAAAGATGGCCGCATTACCTGGCCGGTGTCACGGACGGGAAAAACGCGGCGCTATCTCGACATTCGGGGTCTGACCGGCGCATTGCAGTTGAATCCGGATGACACATGGAAGCTCAAAGGCTTGCAGGCCGAATATCGCGGGCTGCACTTCCAAATCAGCGGCACCCTCACAAATGCCTCCGCGCTCCGCGATTGGCGCTTTGCTCGGAAACCCAGCGCTGGTCCAGGAAAGATGGAAGACTGGCTCGACCGAATCGAGGCGATCGCGCGGCAAGTGTCCGTGGCCGGCACGCCGGAGCTGGAGCTCGTGGTTCATGGCGACGCCCGGACGTTCCAGGATTTCCATGCGGGCATCAGCTTGCGGGCGGCCGGATTTGCTTCACCCTGGGGCCGTGGCACGAACTTGATACTGTCCGCCAACCTCACGACCGCCCCGGATTCGAACAATACGGCGCACGCGTTTCTTCGATTATCCGCGGAACAGGCGGACACACCTTGGGCGCAAGCCGGGCGGGTGGAGGTTGAATCCGACTTCGTCCCTTCATGGTCCGGCGTCATGCCCACCAACGCCGACCTCGAAATCCGGTTGCACACCGCGCGGACTTCGGTTGGGCAAGCCGAAGCCATTCGGCTCCAACTTCATTCCCGCCCAGCGGCGACCAACGTGGCCGTGCGGCAAACGGACTTCACGCTGACGGCGGCGGCGCCGGTCAGTAAATGGGGCCGCGCCGATCAACTTCGGTTTACGGGGCAGTTGGCGCATTCGCCGACAAATTGGCTGCCGGCCTCCGAAACGACGCTGCTGGTGGTGAACCAACTCGAAACGCGTTGGGGCCGCGCGGACGCGGTGCAACTGCACAGCCGGGGCGCCTTGGGATCAACGAATGCCCTGATCCGAACCAACCTGACCTGGCCCGAACGCCTGGCCGAGATTCCGTTCGCCGCGGACGGAACCATCACCAATCTCTCCACGTCCGAGGTGAACAGCGAACGCGCCACCTTTGCCGTTCAATGGCAGGCGCCGCGACTGCACTTGGAAACGACCGCGGAGTTGGACGGCCATCTTGATGCCCGGGTCGATCTCGACACGGCGACCCGGCAGTTGCAGTTCCACGTGGCCAGCCGGCTGGCCGCCCAACGAATCGTTTCCTGGCTGGGCACCAACGCGCCTGCATGGCTGAAGGACTTCTCGTTCTCGACCCCGCCGCAATTCCAGGCCGATGGAAGTTTGGTGCTGCCGGCCTGGACCAACCGGCCGCCTGACTGGCAGGGCGCAGTGCTGCCCACGCTCGCCGCGGAGGCGCGATTCGATTTGGGCGAATCCCGGTTTCGCGAACTTGAGGTGCAACAGTTGCGGAGTGCCTGGGCTTGCACCAACGGGGTCATTCAATTGCGGCGCTTGCAAGTCACCCGGCCCGAAGGCGGGCTGGAGGCTTTGGGCCATTACGATTTGGCGACCGGGGAATTTTTTGTGCAGACCGAAAGTCAGTTGGATCCGAAAATCCTGCAGCCCTTGTTTCATCATCCCAAGGCGCAGCGGGGATTCGACATTGTGCAATTTACTGAGCCGCCGCGGATTCGGGCGCAGATGTCTGGGAACCGCAAGGATTGGACCGGCTGGCACGGCTCCGGCGAGATTGCGGTGACCAATTTTGCCGTGAGAGGCCAGTCGGCCCGCGATTGCGTGGCCCGGTGCGTCTATACCAATCAGTTCCTGTCCGTGCTGTCGCCCGTAATTGAACGGGAGGGCGAAATCGCCACGGCGGATGGAATTGGGATCGATTTGCGCCGCAGCCTGCTTTACCTCACGAACATTGCCGGGAACTTGAATCCGTACGCCCTGTTGCGCGCCATCAACACGAAGACCGCGCAAACCATCGAGCGCTATCAGTTCGCCGTCATGCCGCAAATCTCCGGCGGCGGGGTGATCGGCTTGAAGGCGCGGGATCATGCGGAGAACGTCCATTTTCACGTTGCGGGTGGGCCGTTCCACTGGCACGTGTTCAACCTGACGAACCTGTCCGGCGATGTTTCGGTGGTGGGTGAGACGGTGCAACTTACCAACCTGGTCGGCGGCTTCTACGAAGGCCGCTTGGCGGGCAATGCCTGGTTCGATTGGAGCGGCACGAACGGCACGGATCTGGGATTTTTCATCACCTTGCAGAACGCCAGCCTGGCTTTGCTGATGAAAGATGTCAGCAGCCAGACCAATCACCTGGAAGGCCGACTCAGCGGTTATCTGGACGTGACCCACGCCAATAGCGATGATCCGAAAAGCTGGGAAGGTTACGGCCACTTGGAACTGGTGAATGGCTTGATTTGGGATATCCCGGTCTTTGGCCTGGTTTCCCGGATGCTGAACCAGTTCGTGCCCGGCCTGGGTTACAGCCGCGCGAAAGAGGCGGTAGCGGATTACAGCATCACGAACAGTGTCGTCTTCACCAAGGACCTCGACATTCGCGCGACCGGCATGCGCATGCATTACAAGGGCACGGTCGGGTTTGATGAAACGCTGGATGCCCGGGTGGAAGCGGAGTTGTTGCGTGACCTGCCGGGATTTGGTTTTCTCTTTTCCACCGTCTTGATGCCGGTAACCAAACTGTTCGTGCTGAAAGTCACCGGCACCTGGAACGATCCCGTGACCGAACCGTTGTACATTATTCCCAATTTGGTTTCGAAAATCATTCTCGTTCCGTTCCGCCCGTTAAGCACTTTCAAAGAAATGTTGGTGCCCGAAACCAAGCCGGAAAAGCCCAATCCCGCAGATAATCCGCCTCGCCCTAAACCGGAATAACCTTGCCGCCAAAGGCAACTGCCAGTCCGAATGTCAGGAAGCAATTCTGCCCGCCGAACATATCTACGAAGATTTTCGGACATCTACGAATGGGTTCGTAGTGTGGGCCGTGTTTGATGATGCAAGTGGATTATGCCGAAGCGGATTGTGCCTAAACCGACCGAGGGCGAACTGGCCATCCTGCAGGTGTTGGGGCGGCGCGGCCCCAGCACCGTCCGCGCAGTGATGGAGGAACTGAATCGTGTTCAGGAAACCGGCTACACGACGGTGTTCCAACTCATGCAGATCATAACTACCAAGGGCCTGGTCCGGCGCGAGGAATCGCAACGCACCCCTCTGTATGAGGCGGCCTTCAGCGAGGCGGACACCCAACGGCGATTGTTGGGAGACTTGTTGGATCGGGCGTTTAGCGGTTCCGCGCATCAATTGGTTTTGCAGGCGCTGGCCACGAAGAAAGCCTCGCCGGCGGAATTGGCGGAGATTCGCAAGCTGCTGGACACCCTCGAAGGAGGTGGAAAATGACCGACTTCCACGATTTCCTATCCCATCCGTTGGTGAGACGGTTGGGGCGGACCTTGGTCCATTCTGTCTGGCAGGGAACTTTGGTTGCGAGTGCCTTCATGCTGGGGCGGATGCTGATGACACGGACCTCCGCGAATGCCCGTTACTTCGCTGCCGTCAGCGCCTTGGGCTTGATGTTCGCTCGATTAGGAGGCCAACGGACCACGGCGTCCGACTTGGAAGGTGTCACCGGATGTCCTGCATCAAGATGCACCGGTGGCGGGATTTGCAAGGCGTTAGGTTCGGCGAATCCAAGCGCATTCCAAGACGGGATTATCGAGGTGAATTCGGCCATGGCGCTGCCAGTAATCCAAGAAACGCTTGGACTCCACCGACCAGTGTGCCTGCTGTTTGGAGAGTATCGCGTAGCGTTCCCGCATTCGTTCAAGCACATGCGCATGCCATTTGAAATGGTGAATCCTGCCCTGCTCCGGGAATGCCGTGCCGTCGTTGATCCAATGTTGCCCCAAGCCTAATTGTTTATGTCCCCGCAACAGTATTACCTTCTGAACCAAACCACCCAAAATGCGTTCGGTGAATCGCACCACGCACGGGTACTGGTGCCAGAGGTTTCCCGGCGCCACGGGAGGCAGTGAACCGTCCTCGGCCACGCGATCATACATTTGTCCCCAGAGGTAATCGTAATCGTGGCGCTCCGCTTCGCCCAGCAATTCCGGCATAGACCGCGGGTATTCATGGAATTCATCGAGGTCCGCCACGGCCCACCATTCAGTGCGCCCGACATGCTTCTCCGCGAGTTGCTGCTTGCACGTGGTTTCCAACCGGCTGGAGTATTCCCCGGAATACGAACGCACGCAGACGCAGGAATACCCTTGAACGGACTTCTGAATCTGGCGCCAACACGGACTGCGGCGTCCCTCATGCACGCCAATGAAGAATTGATCCATGCCCAGTTGCCGGTAGTGATCCAAAAAATGCGGGAGCAACTCGGCGTGACGGTAAATCGTCGTGATAATTTTCATGCCGCGAGGCGTTGCCACAGGACATGCAATATGGCAATCAATGCCTTTCGAGTTCGGTTATTCCAAGTGGCGCTTTTGCAGTTCAAGTATTTCTTGTCGCAGGTGGGCAAGGTGTTGGGCTTGCTCAGCATTGCCCGATGACGTGTTCTGCAATCGGTCCAAATGAAACAATGCAGCGTTCCATTGTTGATGATCCATGCAGGCGTGAACTTGATTCTCGTGCCACGTCGCGAGTTCGGTTGGCGAAACCACAAATGCATCCGGGCAGCGGACGCGTAAGGACTCCCATCTTTGGTGGAGGGAGACTCGGCCGCCTGGCGCATTAGCTTCATTGCTGGTTGCAAGGGTGATACCGGTTTCCAGATCCGCCAGTTGGCCTAACTCGTCCGCTGTCTCATGGGCGAAAGGCAGTTTCAGGATGGCGGCTCCCCCGTGGTTATTAGCAGTGAGCAAGTAGCGGTCGTCCCCTGCGAATTGAACGCGTAACGCTAAAAAACCAATCGGCACCGGTGGCGTGATTGGTCGGCTCGTTGCTATGTCCCAAATCCGGGCCGTTTGGTGGCCGCACACCGTTACCAGCCATTGGCCGTTCTCGCTGAACGCCGCCCCGTAAACTTTCGATTTATGTTGCAACGGCATGGTGATGGGTTGTTTGGTGTCGGCGTCCCATACCATTGCTGTGAAGTCTTCCCCGGTGGTTACGAGGCGTCGCCCGTCGTCACTGAAGGCAACGTAGAGCACTCCGTCTTTGTGCGGCAGCGGCGGCCCAACGGATTGTCCATTACGGGTGTCCCAGACCTGTGCGACGCACTTGTTCAAGCCGTTATCCTGCGTGCCGGTAACCACCTGCTGTCCATCGGGCCGAAATTGAACACACCACACTTCCTTGGAATGAAGGAGCGCCGGACAATGGAGCGCTCCGGAGTCAACCTCCCAAAGTTGGACCGAACGGCCGCAAACCGTCAGCAAAATGTGGCTGTCGGGACTGAACACGGCGTTGCTGATCGCGGCGGCCGTGTGTATCGGCGGCAAAGAAGGCTGTCCGGTACGGGCATCGTAAAGCTGCGCGGTCTGGTCGCTATACACCGCAACGTGTTGGCCATCCTCACTGAGGAGCACGCCCGTGCCAGCGGCTGCAATTGGGATCGGGGGCGAGAGTTTTTCTCCGGTCCTCACGTTCCCAACTTGAACGAGGTTTGACGCACCATTCATTCCCGAAGCGATTGAATATCGGGCAAGGATATAGCTGCCGTTTCGCGAGAGACTTGTCGTTTGCACCGGCTGAGGCAAATCAAGCGTCGGTTGGAAGGTGATCCCCGTGTTGACCTCCAGAATCTGCACTGTGTTGGACTGCCACGTTAGCAGTTGGCCACTTGGCGAAATCGACGCGGGATGGATTTCCCGTCGCGCAGTGGCGCAGCCTGCCAAATCCCACACCCGGACGGTGCCGTCAGCGCAGGCCGACACGATCCGATGACTGTCCGGGTCGAAGGCCGCGTGGATCACTCCGCCGGAGTGTTTTAACATCGGGTGCCCGCGAACCGGTTGGCGGGAATAGGTATCCCATACCCGCACGGTTTTGTCAAAGCTCGAGGTGACGATCCAGCGGCCGTCTGGACTGTAATCGACGCTGGTGATGCCATCGTCGTGTTTCAGCGGCGGCGGCAATTCTTCACCGCTTTCCACTTCCCAAATCCGCGCGTTACGATCGTACGACGCGGTCACAATAAACCGGTCATCCGGACTGAAGGCTGCCCCGTAAACCCAGTTGGGATGTCGTAGGGGAGGGGCGGCCAGGTTGCCAGTGGTGGCGTCCCAGATCAAGGCAGTGTGATCGATGCTACAGGTCACAATCCGTCGTCCGTCATGGCTGAAGGCCGCATAGAGAATGAGGTCGGTGTGTTTGCGTAACTCACGCGCCAGCGTTCCGGTGTGAGCATTCCAGAGGTATGCGAGGTGATTGTTGCAAGCCGTCACCACCCATCGGTCGTCCGGGCTGAAGTGGGCGTTCTTGACTCGCGCGGGATGGGGTAATTGCCGGATGCGTTCGCGCGTCTGAGCATTCCAAATTGTCGCGGTTTTGTCCCAACCAGCCGTCACGATCCAAGTGCCGTCATGGCTAAACGAGGCGGTTTCCAGTCCGGGACCCGCCCCAAACGGTGGGCCAACCGGTTGCCCCGAAGCCAGGTTGCAGATACGGGCTCCTCGGCGTTGCATGCTAATCAAGACGCGCGTCCCATCGGGGCTGAATTCAACATCGTTGGCCGCCTCGTCCATGACCCACAAATGGGTCAGTTTGGGACAGGCGTCCAACACCGTGCCCAGCCGCAGCCGATGGGCAGGATCGTGTAGGCCGGGCTCCAGTTGCCAGGCCGCCGCAAAGGCCGGCAGCGAACTCAGAAAATCGCCGGCGTCCACGTCATGGATGCCATCAGCAATCATGCCGCCAATCTCCCGCTGTCGCATTTCGGCCGCGTGCTGGATTTCTCGATTGACAGCAACCCCCACAGCGAGCGCCACGCATCCCGCCACGGCGGCACCGATGCCAAGTCGCTTGGCCTTGGCCAGACGCTGCTCCAACCAATGCAGCCGTTTGATGGACTTGCCCTTGGACAACGCAAACAGGTCGGCGTGCAGATCGTGCGCGGTGGCGTAGCGCTCGGCCCGCTCCGGTTGGCAGGCCTTAATGATGATCTCATTAAGCTCAAGGCATTCCTCCGCATCCGGCCAAGTATTCAGCGCTCGCGGCAGCTCGGGGAATTCCTGCCGGTCCAAGCCCGTACTCAGTTCATAGAGCACTTTGCCCAGACTGTACACGTCCGCCTGAAACGTACCGGGGCCTTCCGGCGGAATGAAACCCGTCGTGCCTACGTAAGTACGCGCCTCTTTAAGCGTGCGGACCAAACCGATGTCCGCCAACTTGGGCGTTCCGCGCACAAAGATGATGTTGGACGGCTTGATGTCACGATGCACCAATTCATGCCGGTGCAGATGATCAATGGCTTCGCTCAATCGCAAGCCCAGCGCGACACACTCGTTGGCCGGCAACCGGCCGCGCCGGGCTAGTTCGTCCGCCAACGTCTTGGGCACGTATGTCTCGGGATTCGGTACCCCACCAGGCGGACCGTCTTTTCGGTCGTCACCCAATTCCATTACGTAATAAAAAAAACCGGCCTGTTCATCCCGGCCGACTTGCAGCACGTCCACCAATCCGTCGTGCGAGCGCGAAATGGGTTCGAAGTTTTTGATGCCCTCATACTCCCGTTCCGCAAGTCGATCGGGATCTTGCTCATCCCAGACAACCACTTTGACCGCGCGCGACGTTCCCAAGCGGTTTAGCGCAAGCCAGACGGTACCATAGCTTCCCTGGCCAATGCGACGCAGCACCTCGTGCTCCGGGATGTGCGGAATCAGGGGAGCAGCGTCCGTGGAAACGGTGTTGCCGGTTGTCTTGTGCTCTGAATCTTCGCGACTATTCATTGAGTCAGGCCGTCAGGATTTTACCTATCAGGCCACTCACCCAATCCGCCCGACCGTCTGCCCATGTTGCGTCACCAAGCGGCTCAGTTGGCCGACTGATTGTCAGCAGTTGGGATGCACCTCTTTCTACGTTCTCCTGTCGCCTGATGGCAATTCTTTTTTTGTCCCAAACCTCTGGAACATGCTGATCCCCATCTCCGGTGTCAGAATTTCCAATCCGGAGCAAAATCCAGTGCCTGATGGAACCTGCCGCCCCATACGCTTTGCTTGCCAAGGTGCTGGACTAACGAGGGGACATGGTAGTAGATCGGTCGCGGTAAGCGTCCGGCGAGACGCGACAATTTGATGTCCTGCATTCCCTCCACCTCGTCCCAATGCCGCAAAACATACGCTGCCGTCCGTCGGGGTAGAATGAACGCCTGACTGCCGTAGATCGCATTGGAACTCACAACGGCCGCATGATTGGGCACATCGTATGCCAACTCGCGGACTCCTGGATTGTACAGGCTGGCCAGGGCCAGGCTGCCTTGGCGCAACGGCATCCAGTGTTCCAGATTGTGGCGCAAATGCTGATTGAAGTCCAAGTCATCCTCCAAAAACAGCACATAATCTGCGTCGTAATCCAAGCTGTGCTGCAAGGCTAACAAGCTGGTCTGGGTCTGCCGCTCCTGACGGCGTTCAAAGCGGTTGGCGTCCAGTTCAAGGTGTAGCCCGGCGTCGCCCCAGTCAGAGGCGGCCAACCGCTGCAAGGTTTGCTCTCGCAAGGATTGTCTATCGGCGCAGGAAATCATGCAGGCAACCAAACGGGGCCCCCGGCGTTTTGGGTATGGTATGGGCTTTGTCGCTGAGAGGTTCGCAAACCGGCTCAGACCTCCGTCCCAGCGTTCCTTCAGCCGCTGAAGCGCGGCCCGGCACTCCGCTTCGCCCCGAAAGTCCGGCACCACCTGGTTGCGCCCCAGCAAATCCCATTTGTCAGTGTTCCGATGTTGGAAAATGCGCCGACCGGTAAAGTCATGTTGGCACATCGTGCCTTCCAGCGCGTGAATCGGATGGGGGACCAGGGAATAGGATTGCTGGAGTTTGCAGAACGCCAAATGAAACGTCTCCTTGTCGCCGTACAAATGCCGGTAGTAAAAGTCCGAGTGTTCATTAAACCACAGGCTCAGCCGCAACGCCCGCCCGCATCGGGCCTTGTCCACGGCGATTTGGCCTGATTCAAATTCTGGCTCGGGCGGCCGGGCAAGCCCGCAATTGTCCCAGATGATTTGGGACTTTTCCAATTGGCCGAAGTCCGGCCAGAAAATGGCGCCGGTTCGACGAAATTCAGGTGTATCAAACAAAAACTCGGGGTTGACAACCGGTACATTGTCCGCGTCCAGCAATAACACCTCACGAAACGGAGCGTGCAAAATCGCATAAGGTTTAAGCTGCCAGCCGCCCAAGACGCGCACCGGCGCGCGTCGGCGTACTTTCAGGGCATCGATGCATTCCACATCGAACGGCTGCAAGAGCGCTTTCATGGATGCATCCATTTCCGGCGCTCCTAAATACCATAATTGGATGGGCAGACGACAGTTCTGTTGCCGCAGCATGTTAATTCCCACCCAGGCGTTGACGAACAGCTTGGCACCGCCTGCGCAAATCACGATCCCACGGCCGTGATGTTTCACCCGAGGCATGGTGAGGCTTTGTACCGCTTGCTCGAGCGCAGGCCGAGCGGAATGGAGGTTCAAGGGTTGCCGGTCGAAATCGTTCGTGGCAGTCGCCCGGACAGCTTTGCCGGCGGCGCGCCGCTCTGGACCGGTCAAGGATTGCCGCGATCCGGCCGCGAAATATAATTCGATGCGGCGGATGACTTCGGCTGGATTGATCAGGTCCATGCACCGCGGCAGCCCATTCACCGCCTGCAAACATTGGTGATCGGGATGATCTCGTTCGTCGCCATCTCCCAATGGCTGCACCCGATCGCGCCAACAGCCCCCGGTTGCGCAACAAGGCAAACTGCCAATGGTGTGTATAAACTGATGTCCGGGGTAGGCTTCCCAGTGAGGGGGTTCTCGGCCGCCAGCGATGACGACACATGGCCGCAATGGGGCTGTGCCTTCTTTGGTTTCCACCGCTGCTGCCAAGTGCATGAGTGCGGTCACCGGACAGAGCACTCCTTGGGCGTGGTAAACAAGTCGCACCAGTTCCCGCAAGGTCGTCTGGCCGCGTAAATCGATTGCGCCATTCAACTTGGGGTGGTGATGGCCGTTCTGACCCACTTGCACGAACTGAATCTTACCACGCAAACCATCCACCACCGCTTGAAACCGTTCGGTAGCCCACCATTTGATGGTGATATCGTATTTCCCTCCCGCGGCGACGATCCAAAACGGAATGTCACGCTGGGTCAGTTCATACACTTGGGAATACCAGGACTTCTCCAACTCGGACAAGTGGATATCCCCACGGTAATCCGTCGGCTTGATCGAGATTTGCAACCGCTCGCTGAGTAACTCGGTCAGTGCGTGCAGGCAATGGTACGGAATCCAATCACAGCGGTTAATCAGCGGATAGCTGCACTCGACAACTGCAACGTCGGGATCATTCTCCTCCAACGGTGTTATGTGGGGATTGTTCTCCCACAATTCCGGGCAGGCGGTGCGGACATCCGTCAGGAATTGACCGGGATACCAGCGGTGCAAATCCCGCACCGCTGCCGTCATCATCACGATGTCGCCCGGCGAAAATCCGTTATGTAAGATGATTTTGCGCATCAAGCTTCAGAGCGCAAGCGAGTTAGATACTCGAATTGCCGCGCTGAAGCCCAGCAGCGCAGAGGGCGCCGCTTAGCTCATCGGGGATTCAGCCGAGGCATGAACAAACCGCCTCCCCCTAGTCAAATCAGTTTCAATGGTTCGTTCAATAAATGAGAACCGGCAGTGGCTCAGGCAGGGCGGCTTGGCTCGTCATTGCGCGTCATCCAGAATTCTTGCTTTGAACGGCTTGAGGGCTGCGGTGATATTGGATCTGGCACTTCACTCGGACTGGGGCTCGGACTTGGGTTGCCTTCCATCACGGTCGGGCGGGGCCGGATCGGTTTAGGACTGTACTGGGGTTTAAGTTTGGCGGGTTGTTTAAGGTCTAGCGTCGTATTCATTGTGTTGGTTCTGTTTACCGTTGGTTCGCTTGGTTTAGGTGGGTATGTCGTGTTGCGGAGGTGCCATCAGTCCCCGCAGAGAGTTTGACAGCAAATGCGGCGTCCTTGGGCGCGACTGGTTTAGGCGTGTCGAGATCCTACTCAGAAGTTCCCGTTTGATCGAATACAGCTTCCGATCCAGTGGTTCATGATCTTGCAGTTTGAATTTCATGTATGTTCCTTGCTTCGTTAACCATTTGAATTTGCGCCTGCGACATCGCCAGCCATCTAACCAATTGACGGCTGATCCTTTGCCGTCTGATGGGCCAGGGAGGCTTCATACCGTTGCAACTGTTTGATCTCGTCTCGAATCAGTCTTGCGACTCGATGTTTGGCCAAATAAACTTGGGCGGAGCCAATCTTAAAACGGGTGGTGATTACTTTGACGGGCCACTGTTTAAACACGTAGAGATCAAATATCTGGAATTGTTTCGGCTTGACCTTGTTTTTGACCCGCGCAATCGCCACATCCATCAGATTCTTCTCCCATTCGGCATCCCAAATATCCCCTGGCGCGACAGAATTGGGATCCGGCAGGCGCTCAATGGCATCGGTTCGCTTCGTGTCATCCGCGGCGGGAACCTGACGACAGTCGTTGCGAGGCATACGCTTCCGCAGTTGATCCGTGATCCGACACCTCGTAATTCGCAAAAGCCAGGCTTTGAATGAGCCGATGCTGGGATTGTAACGGAAGGTGGGAAGATGCTTTGAAACCGAAATGATGGTTTCCTGCACGACATCCTGAGCTTCAGCGTCGCTTAAGCCGGCCCTGCAGGCGGTGGTGTAAATCAACTTCCAATACAGTTCAAAGAACTCACGCCAACTGTCCTGGTCCTGCCACTGTCGCAGTCGGACCAGCAACGTGTCTCGAGTTGGCAAGAATTGATCTGGTTTGCCCACGCCCTATTAATACGGCGATGGCGACCGTTTCTTTCAAGATATTTTCCGGAGTTTTCAAAAGGCATTGACGGTGGGCTTCATGAATTGGTTGACGCAGCTAGTTGAAAGGGTCCTGACCCCGAGGGACACCGCGCCTGCCGCCGCCATTGAGACAAGGGCTGATGAGCTTCGGCCCATTGCTTATATCCAGGAATCCCAGGATGCGCGTGAACACAGAAAAATGTGCAGATTCCAGACCGGTATCCCGGCGAGGTAAATGTCCTGGCGAATTTGCGAGTTGATATGAGCGCCATTTTGTGTCTTAATCTTCAGATTCATGCACCACTGTCGTATGTTTGAAGTATTGTGGTGTGCCGTGTTGTCGCTTGCTCTTTCTCCGGCGCGCGCCGCGGTCACCCAAAACATCCTGATCAATGAAATCGCCGCGCCTACGGACTGCCAGGATCTGCTGCGTCCCAAGAACAATTCCAATGGCTTCAATCACTTTGGATCGGAAACAAGCGCTATGGCGATGCTGACGGTGCTGAAACCGGATCCTGCCGGTGACGGCTTACCGTTCTTATGGGAAACGGCCATTGGCCCGAGTGACGACGATCTTGATGACGCCGCTTTGGATCCAGAGCCAGACAGCATGACGAATCGAGAAGAATTCCGGGCCGGCACTGATCCTCGGAATGATCGGAGTTCCTGGCAAGTCAGCCGCATTGTCCTGGCCCCAGGCGCTTGGGCAGTTCGCATGGATTTCTATGCCGTGGGCAACCCCGGTTTCTGCGTACTTTGCCGTGATACTGTGTCACTGGGGACCTGCATTTCCAGCGCTGAAGTTCCATCGCTGCTTAATGATCGGATATTCGGAGTGGCCAACGCCAAGCCTGGCGACGCTCATTTTCGGGATTACCGGCTGACTATCCTTGGGATTTCCCCCTAACCAAACACCCGCTTGGGAGAAATTTGCCGTTGTGACGTTTCATAAAGAAGTATTAATCAAAGAGCCAGCCGAAGCCCACGGCGGTTGCGGGAACCCCGTTATCGTTAATTTCAGGTGGGATTTTTGCTGGAGTTTTTTCAGAACTTTTTCGTCTATCATTCATCTAAAAAACATGTTAGAAGACTCGCTATCACCTGCGGTTGTAGTGTTTGCAGGAAAGGTCCCCGAATGAGTATGCAAAATCTTGTCAAGACGTGCCTCACCCTGGCTTCATTGTGCTTTGCGGCAGCTCCACTCGCGGCTGCTCCGGTCAATGATGCTTTTACCAACCGGATTGCGCTCCGCGGACTGGTGGTGACCACAGTGGGCTCCAACACCGACGCCACGCGGGAATTGGGCGAACCTGACCATGTGTTGGGTACCGGAGACCGCTCGGTTTGGTGGAGTTGGACCGCTCCATTCACCGCGGACGGCTTGGTCAGCATCACCACTTCGAACAGCAGTTTCGACACATTGCTCGCCGTGTACACTGGCACGGCGCTTTCGAACTTGACGCTCGTATCCAACAACGACGACGCCACGGGAATTTGGCCACAAAGCGGTGTCGAATTCACCGCGGTGGCAGGCACGGTGTATCAAATCGCCGTTGATGGATTTGGCCGGCCCAATTCCGCCTCGGGCAACATCCAACTCAACATTGCGGGTTCCACTACGGCCACCCCTATCATTCCGCCCATCGTGCAAGTGGTCCAACCGGCCAACCACGCGATTCTGCCGTTGGGAAACATTTCCCTGGTGGCCGACGCCTACGATAACGACGGCGCCATAACCAATGTGGCGTTCTACCAGGGCACAACCGAAGTCGGCCATGACACGTTGCATCCCTACAGCGTTACTTTGAACGACGCCACGGTGGGCGATTACCAATTCCGAGCGGTCGCCTGGGACAGCAGCGGCATGGTCACCACTTCCGCGGTGGTCCAAGTGTCGGTGGTTGTCAATCCGCCGCCGTTGGTGAGCCTGACTTCGCCGACTAACACTCAAGCCTTCCAAGTCCCTCTCAATCTTGCCCTGACCGCTTCGGCCACGGACAGCGATGGCATTGCTGGGGTTTGGTTTTTCTCCGGCACCAACCAACTGGGGTTCGATACGAATAGCCCTTACACCATGGTTTGGAGCAACGTGCTGGCGGGGAACTACGCGTTGCGGGCGCTGGCCATGGATTCGCTTGGGGCGATCGGCACTTCCGCCGTGGTCAACATCACGGCGACCGGTAACTATCCGCCCACGGTGCAGATGACGAACCCACCCAACCAGTCTGCCTACTCCGTGCCGGCCAGTCTGGTGCTCGGCGCCCAGGCCTCCGACTTGGATGGCACCATTGACAAGGTCGAGTTTTATGAAGGCGACTCCCGGTTGGCGGAATTGTTGAGTGCGCCGTTCACGTTTGCCTGGAACAACGTCACCACGGGCGAATACGTCTTGACCGCGGTGGCGACGGATAATGGGGGCCTGACGGCCACGTCGCCGCCGATCAGCATTACCGTCACTCAGCAGGTATTTACGATGACCAACACTTTGGTGGCGGCCGGTTCGGATTGGAAGTACCTGGATGACGGTTCCAACCAGGGCACGGCTTGGGCGGTCGCGAGTTTTGATGACAGCGGCTGGCTCAGCGGTCTCGCGCAATTGGGATACAGCAATGGCGAAGAGAACGACGAAGCGACGTTGCTCAACTACGGACCAGATCCGAACAATAAGTACATCACCTACTATTTCCGCCATGCGTTCTCGGTGACCAACGCCAGCAGCTACACCAATCTCTCACTCCAGTTGCTGGTCGATGACGGCGGCGTGGTCTATCTGAACGGGCAGGAAGTCCTGCGTTATAATCTGCCCGACAGCACCATTGGGTATCAAACGTTGGCCCTGCAGGTCGAGTTCGGACGGCGACGTTGTCTCCGGCGAGCTGGATCCGTTGCTGCTGGTTGAAGGCACAAACGTCTTGGCCGTGGAGATTCATCAAAACGCCGGGACCAGTTCGGATTTGAGCTTTGACTTGCTGATGGATGGCATCAGCAGCCGGAGCTTCAGCAATGGTTTGCCGGTCGTCAGCATCACCAGTCCATTGGATGGCGCCAGTTACAACGTCCCGGTGAACCTTCCGATCACCGTGTCGGCCGAAGACGACTTCGGTATCAGCAAGGTGGCCTTTTACAATGGCGCGGCGTTGCTTGGCGAGGACAGTTCCTTCCCTTACAGCTTGACGTTAAACAATGCCATCGCTGGCGATTACGCGCTGCGCGCCGTGGCCACGGATTTGTTTGGGCTGGCGGCGACTTCGACTGTTGTGAACGTCTCGGTGACCGGCAATTATGCGCCGTTCGTGGCCATTACCAATCCGGTGGACCAGGTGCATATAGTCGCGCCGGCGAACTTGATCGTGGCAGCGGACGCGTTCGACTTGGACGGCACCGTGACGCGCGTCCAATTCTATGCGGGCACAACTTGGTTGGGCGAAACCAATGCCGCGCCCTTCCACATCGCGTGGAATAACGTCGGAGTAGGGGACTACGACCTGACCGCGGTGGCTACCGACAACTCGGGCAACTCCCGGACTTCCGCCGTGGTCCACGTCGCCGTGATGTTGAATGTACCGCCGACCGTCACGATTGATAATCCGACGCCCAACGCGTCGTTCATCAACACCGAGGTCATTCCCATTTATGTGACCGCCACGGATCCGGACAACGGGGTTACGGAAGTGGACTTTTACCAGGGAACCACGCTTTTGGCTCAGGACATGGGCAGCCCGTATGAATTCACTTGGAGCATTATGACCACCGGCACCTATCACTTGACGGCGGTGGCCATCGATGCCGGGGGCTTGAGTTCAACCTCGGCTCCGGTACGCATCACGGTGGTCGATCCCGCCCACGCTTATGGTGGCTTGGGATTTGATGGGATCAACGATTACGTAACATTTGGCCAGGCACCGCAATTGGGTTTGGCGACGTTCACGCTGGAAACTTGGTTCAAATGGCGCGGGACCGGCGTGGCCATCAGCACCGGCGGCGGTGGCGTGCGGGCCATTCCGCTGATCGCCAAAGGTCGCGGTGAAGCGGATGGGAACAATCTCGACATGAATTACTTCCTGGGCATCGATCCCGATGCCGGCGTGCTGGCCGCCGACTTCGAGGGTGACGCCGGACCATGGGCCGGGGCGGCGCACCCGGTGACCGGTGTGATGCCCATTACGCCTGATGTCTGGCACCATGCCGCGGCAACCTATGACGGCAACGAATGGCGGCTGTATCTCGACGGGCAACTGGATACCGAATTGGCTTATGGGCATCGTCCGCGCGCCGACAGCATTCAACACGCGTCGCTGGGTAGCGCCTTGGATTCCACCGGCGCGCCCTCCGGCTATTTCGGTGGCGTGCTAGACGAAGCGCGGATTTGGAACTACGCCCGGAGCGCCTCGCAGATTGCCAGCAATCGGGTGATTCAGATCGAATCCGAAACCGGACTGGTCGGCCGCTGGTCGCTCGATGAAACCAACGGCTTGACCGCCTTCGACAGTTCCGGTAGCGGCGTGAACGGCACGTTGATGAACGGTCCGTTTTGGACGCTGGGCTATTCCTTTACTGTCCCGCCCACGGTGGAAATCACCAGCCCGGCCAGTCAGGCGGTATTTTACACGCCGGTGACCATTAACATCGACGCCACTGCCGCCGACGAGGACGGCACCATCAGCAAGGTGGAATTCTACGCGGGCACCAACAAGTTGGGCGAAGTCACCGGCAGTTCCTACAGCTTTGCCTGGGTGACGCCGCCGCCGGGATACGTCGATTTGACGGCGGTGGCGATTGACAACACCAGTCTCGCGACGACCTCGGCGCCGGTGAACATCCTGATCGAGAACTCCATCGTCCAGTTGACCAGTCCGACCAATACCGCCCGGTTCGTGGCGCCGGACCCGGTGCCCCTGGCCGCGTCGGTCTCGGATACCAACGGGACGATTGACCGGGTGGACTTCTATGACGGGGACACACTGTTGGGCGGCACCACCGACCGGCCTTTTACGTTCGAATGGAACGGGGCCGATTTGGGCGAACACCGGCTAATGGCCGTCGCCAATAATGACGGGGGCATTCAGGAAACCTCCGCCATCATCACCGTGGTGGTGGTCAGCAACATTCCGCCCTCGGTGGCCATCCTTTATCCGGCGGACAATGCGTTCTTCTACTATCCGACGAGTGTGACGTGGACCGCTACGGCCAACGACAGTGACGGCAGCGTGACCAACGTCGAGTTCTATGCCAACGGCGTGAAATTTGCCGAGGAGAACACGGTTCCGTATCGGCCGGTATGGTCCAATCCGGACCTGGGCAATTACGAGTTGACCGCCGTGGCCACCGACAATCGCGGTCTGACCGCCACGTCGGCCGTGGTACATGTGTCCGTCGAAACCAATGCCGCGCCGCTGGTGGCCATCACACAACCGGCGGATCATCGCGGCTACATTGCGCCGGCCAACGTAAGTATCGAAGTGAGCGCCACGGATCGTGACGGTATTGCGCGGGTCGAATTCTTTTCCGGTGCCGGCAAGTTGGGCGAAGTGACCAACAGTCCGTTCAACTTCACTTGGAGTGGCGTGCCGATTGGGGAATATCAAATTCACGCAGTGGCCACCGATCCATTCGGCCTTTCCGGAACGTCCCCAACGATCAGCATTTCGGTCACCAACAACGATCCGCCGGTGGTGGCCTTGACGAGTCCCACCAACAATGCCGTTTACAGCGACTACGACACTGTTCCATTGGCGGCGACAGCCAGTGACTCGGACGGTATTGCGCGCGTGGAGTTTTACGACGGCAGCATCCGGTTGGGCCAGGATACGACGAGTCCCTTCGACTTTTCCTGGAACCAACCGGCCAGCGGGGGGCATTTGTTGACCGCGGTGGCCACGGACGGCGTCGGCCTCCAATCCACTTCCGCGCCGGTCAGTATTTCGGTGATCGGCTCGGTGACGACGACGAATTTCCTGGTCTCCATGGGCGAGCGTTGGAGCTTATCTCGACAACGGCTCCAATCAAGGCACCGCCTGGCAGAACCCGGGGTTTGACGACACCACCTGGAATTCTGGCTTGGCGGAATTGGGTTACGGCGAAAACGACCAGGCCACCGTGGTGGGCTACGGTCCCGATCCGAACAACAAGTATCCAACGACGTACTTCCGGCATACCTTCGTATTAACCAATGCCGCGGCCTACAATTCGCTGGCTTTTCAGTTGAAGTTCGACGATGGCGGTGTGGCGTACCTGAATGGCACTGAGATTCTGCGGGTTAACATGCCGGGCAGGCACGATCAACTACAATACCTACGCTTCCGGAAACGGCGAGAATTCAATGGTGACTGATTCCGCCAACGCGGGGCTGTTGGTCAACGGCACCAACATCCTGGCTGTCGAGATTCATCAGGACGCCGGGCGACAGCTCGGACATCAGCTTCGATTTCGAACTCACCGGCGTGTTCAACAATGCCTTGCCGACCGCCTTCTTCAGCACCCCGGCCAACGGAGCAGTCTTCACGGCGCCGGTGGACATTCCCGTTGGCAGTGGACGCCTTTGACACCGACGGCAGCGTGGCCAAGGTCGAGTTCTATGTCGATGGCGAGAAACTGGGCGAAGACACTTCGGCGCCATTCGAGTGGCTCTGGAACAACGTTTACTACGGCGGCGACTTCACCTTGACCGCCGTGGCCACCGACAACGCCGGCGGCCAAACCAGTTCGCCCGATGTCCATATTTCGGTGCTGGGCAATCACCGGCCGATCGTCAGCATCACGTCACCGGCAGATGGTTCGGCGATTGTGGTGCCGTCCACCATCACTATTACGGCTGACGCCATCGATCCGGACGGCAGCGTGACCAACCTGGCGTTCTACGCGAACGGCAGCCTGCTTACGAATGAAGTCGCCGGTCCTTACGCGTTCGACTGGACGAACGCGCCGTTGGGCGATTACGTGTTGGAGGCAGTCGCCACGGACAACGAGGGCTTGTCGATGACTTCCGCGCCGGTGGTCGTGGCGCTGGTCAACACGCCTCCGCCGCAGGAACTGATCGTCTGGGGCGACGAATGGCGTTATCTCGACGATGGCTCCAACCAGGGGGCGGCCTGGCAGGGAGTGAAGTTTCGATGACACGCTGTGGCCGCCGGGCAATGGCGCAATTGGGTTACGGCGAGGGCGACGAAGTGACGGGGAGCTATGAACCGCAGCGGCCAACAGGGTATATCACTGGACCATTCTATTTCCGCAACAGTTTCGTGCTGACCGATCCGACGGTCTATAAATCGCTCGCAAATGACCGGTGATCATTCGATGATGGTGCGGTGGTGTACCTCAATGGCACGGAAGTGGTGCGCCACAACTTGCCCTCCGGCACCATCTCCTCCACCAGCGGCGGCTCCGTCACCGGCGAAAACGACTTGGTTAGGAACACTCAAGTGCCGCCCAGGTGTTACGCTCCGGCACGAATGTGGTGGCCGTGGAAGTCCATCAACAGACACCGGGAACAGTTCGGACATTAGTTTCGATCTGGAACTCATTGGCAGCACCACCAATGCCTTGCCCACCGTCATGCTCACCAGCCCGGCGGACCAGGCGGTGTTGATATGCGCCCGCCAACATTGCCCTGACGGCGACCGCCAACGACAGCGACGGTAGCGTGACCAACGTCGAGTTCTACGAGGGCGGGGTGCTGCTGGGCGCGGACACGACGCCCCCCTACAGTTACTTCTGGCAAAACGTCCCCTCCGACCTCTACCAACTGACGGCGGTGGCGTACGACAACTTTGGCGATACCTCCACCTCCAGCGTGGCCCATGTGTATGTGGTGGTTTCCACCGCGCCTACTGTCGAGTCGTTCAATCCGCCGGGCGGCAACATCAGCAGTTTGCGGCAGGTTACCGTCAATTTCGGTGAACCAGTCGATGGCGTGGATGCCGCCGATTTGTTGATCAACGGCGTCCCGGCAACCAGCGTGACCGGTGCCAACGCTCAATACACCTTCACCTTCCCGCAACCTACCGAGGGCCTGGTCAATGTGACGTGGGCGGCGGACGCGGGCATTCTCGATCGCGAAGATCCGCCCCAGGCTTTCAACACTCCGCGCCGGCCAATCAGGTGAGTTATAATTTGGTGGACGTGGAACCGCCAACGTTGGTGAAGATTGATCCCATCCCCGGGGTGACCGTGCCGGCGCTCACCCGGATCAAAATCACGTTCAGCGAACCGGTCGGTGATGTTCAGGGATCGGATTTGCTCGTCAATGGCGTGCCGGCGCAAAAGGTCACCGGCTCGCTGGAAGGTCCGTATGTGTTTGAATTCCCGCAGCCCGTGCCCGGCCCGGTGCAAATCGCCTGGGCTACGAACCACGCCATTCACGACTTTGCGCAGGCGCGTAATGAATTTGTCCCTACGCCGTGGGCTTATACGATCATGACCGCACCGTACGAGTTGGGGGTGCTTATCAATGAAATCATGTATCACCCGGCCTCAGAAGCGGTGAGCGAGGAATACGTCGAACTGTATAACACGAACAATGTGGCCGTCAGCCTTGCCGGTTGGACGATCACGGGCGGCATCGACTTTACCTTCCCGGACGTCACGATTCCCGCCGGCGATTATCTGGTGGTGGCGGCGAATGTGGCTGGCTTTTCCGCCCGTTATTCCGGCATCACCAATGTGGTCGGCGGCTGGACCGGACGGCTGAGCAACGGCGATGACAACCTCCGGCTGCGTAACGCGCTGGGCGATGTGGTGAACAGTGTGAGCTACGCCGACGAAGGCGATTGGGCGGTGCGAGTGCGTTCGACCATGTATCCGCCCGGCTGGGAATGGGCCAGCGAAGCTGACGGCGGCGGCAAATCACTCGAGTTGATGAACGCCAATCTACCCAATGACAATGGACAGAACTGGTCGCCAAGTCTCGTAGATAACGGTACCCCGGGCCGGGCCAATTCCACGGCCTCCGGCAATATTGCCCCGTTGATTTATAACGTGGCGCACTATCCGCTCCTGCCGTACGCCACCAACGCCGTGACGGTGACCGCCCGGATCATCGACGAAACTCCGTCCGGCCCTACGACCGTGGTGCTCCGTTACCGAAATGCCTCGAGTTCGTCCGCGCCCCCCTACACGTTCAGCACGGTGGATATGTTCGATGACGGGCTGCACAACGATGGCATTGCCGGCGATCATGTGTACGGCGCGGAACTATCCGCCATGTCGAGCGGGCACGATCATGGAATTCTACGTTTCGGCAACCGATGGCTCCGGCAACACGCGCAACTGGCCGGCGGCGGCGCGGGAATCGAATGGCACGCCTGTCCAGTACGCCAACGCGCAGTATCAGGTGGATGACGGTTCCTACACGGATGCCATGCCTATTTACCGTCTCGTCCTGACGGGTTACGAACGCCAAGTGTTCCAAAACCTCAACAACAATAGTGACGCTGAAATGAACGCCACGTTGATTACCAGTGACGGCGCGGCCACCAAGTTGCGTTACAACGTCGGCATGCGCATCCGCGGAGCCGGTTCTCGTGGCCGCAATCCGAAGAATCTCCGGGTCAATATCCCCCGCGACCGACTGTGGAACGGCATTTCGGAGATGAATTTGAATGTTAATTTCATTCACTTGCAATTGGCCGGCAGCGTCCTGGCGCTCAAGTCGGGCTTGCCGGTGGCGGCTGCGCGAGTGCTTCAGGTGCGGCTCAACGGCAGCAATCTGGCCTACTCTGGCAATCCCCAAAATGGTTCAGGACAAGGTTCCGGCTTCGGTTCTTATGTTTTCGTCGAACCCATCGGTGGCGAATGGGCGGCGTTGCACTTCCCCGACGACCCGAGTGGGAACGTCTATCGGGCTTCGCGGGCGCCGTGGACGGCCAACCTCGACTATCAGGGCACTGATCCGTTTACCTATCAAAATCTGGGCTACTCGAAAACGTCCAATCAAAGCGACAACGATTGGACTGACCTCATTGAGCTGACTTACGCCTTGTCGCCGAATACGTCCGATGCCTCGTATGTTCAGACGGTCCAGCAGCACGCCAACGTGGAATTGTGGATGCGGTATTTCGCGTTCTGTAATTACATCAATTACAACGAAACCGCCCTGTGCAACGGCGTGGGCGACGACTACGGCCTGTATCGCGGCATGAACGATCCGCGGTTCGTCATTATCACGCATGACTTCGATACCATCCTGGGCATGGGCGACGGTGACCGGTTGCAGAATACCTCGACGAGCATCTGGCGGCCGGTGGACAGTCCCCGCTCCTCCGACACGAGTCAACGGGCGAACTTCCTTTCCCGCTTCATGCGCCACAATGAGTTTGCCCCGCTGTATTTCCAGGAATACCAACGGTTGCTGGACACCACGTTTGTTCCCGACCGGTTCAACGAAGAAATCGACCGCCTGCTGGGTGGTTGGGTGCCCAACACGACCATCCAGGAAATCAAGGATTTCAATGTGAATCGCCGGGCGTATGTGGTGACGCAAATCCCCACCAATTACTCGCTGACCATCCCGCTCAGCCAGTCCGCCGGCATTTACAGCACAACCTCTCCCAGCGTGAACCTCAGCGGCAACGGCAATGTGCTACAAACACGGTCCGTCTATGTCAACGGCGTGCCCGCCACGTGGACCGCTTGGAATGGCACTTGGTCGGCGTCGAACTTCCCGCTCCTCCCGGGCATCAATCACCTCATCGTCCAGTGGCGCGGCGCCAACGGCGAGGAAGTGCATCGCGAGGAGGCCGGCGTGTGGTATGACGACGGATCGGTGGACACTGTGCCCACAACCATTGCGACGGATCGCACTTTGACCGCGGCGGGCGGGCCGTACCGGATCACGAGCGATGTGACGGTGCCCAGTGGCGTCACACTGACCGTCGAGCCGGGAACGACGCTTTACTTTGGCCAGGGCGCCCGGCTCATCGTCAATGGAATCTTGAGCGCCCAGGGTACCGAAGCGCACCACCTCCGCATGACCCGCGAACCGGGTGGCAGCAATTGGGGCAGCCTGGACTTCCTCAACACCACGGAGGAAAGCCGGTTGGCGTACGTCGATTTCAGTTACTGCGGCGGCACCTCAATCGGGGGCCACAACGCCCAACTCCACGTCAACGACGCGATGGTGTTCATCGACCACTGCACCTGGCCGTCCACGCCGGTGGTGGAATACATTTCCTTCGACTACAGTTCGTTCATCGTCCAGAACTGCATCTTCCCCAGCTACCCGCCCCCGAGCGGCCCAGAGAGCTTGCACGGGGTAAACGGCATCCCCGTCGATGGCTATGGCATTTTCCGGGACAACTATTTCGGGCACACGTGGGGATTCAATGACACCATCGACTTCACGGGCGGACAGCGCCCCGGGGCCATCCTGCAACTCATCCACAACGTGTTCGACGGCGCCAGCGACGATCACCTGGACCTCGACAGCACGGATGCCTGGATCGAAGGAAACGTGTTCCTGCACGCGCACCGCGACCCAAATCGGACGGACAACGCGCTCGACACGGCGAGCGCCATCTCGGGTGGGGTTGACAACGCCGGGCAATACTCGGATTGGACCATTATCAACAACGTCTTTTTCGACGTGGATCACGTCTTCCTGAATAAGGGCCCCAACGGCGGCGGTCGGGTGGCCTTCCTGTACAACACCGTCGTCCACGTGGCCAAGGAATACAGTGGTAGCACCGTGGCGGAGATCGGCGCCTTCAATTGGTCAGACGACAACGTGGCTCCCGCGCCCGTCAGCGCTGGTTCGGGGCTCTACGCCGCCTATAACATCATGTATGACTGCGCCGTGTTGAACGTGAACTACGTGCCGGCCAACTACACGATCATCATGGACCACAACATCCTGTCAGTCCCCTGGACGGGTGCGGGCACCAACAACCAGGTGATTGATCCCCGTCTCAACCTGGCCGCGCTGGCCGGCATCGCCTACACCAATGCCACCGCCGACCAAGTGCTGGCGGCGTGCCAGTTGTTGGCCGGTTCGCCGGCGATCGGCGCGGGTTTCGGCGGACGCGACCTTGGCGGTCTCAATCCTTATGGCATTGCCGTGGATGGCGAACCCGACGGAGTTTCGGACTCGACGAGCGCCACGTTGACGGTTGGTCCGGGTGGCACGTTCGATTGGGGTAGCACCACGCCGCAGCCGTGGGGCTGGACTGCCTTCCGCTGGAAGCTGGACAATGGCCTGTGGAGCTCGGAAATCCCGGTCACGAACAACTCGCCGTTCACCAATCCGGCGACGATTTCGCTCACCGGCTTGAATGCAGGAGCGCACACCGTTTATGTGGCGGGCCGGAATGACGCCGGGTTGGGCTATTACCAGGACGATCCGTTTGTCTATCCCGAAACCGCGGGCGTCTCCGCGCACGTCACCGCCTCGCGCACGTGGGTTGTCAACCCGGCTGCGACGGGCATTCGGATCAACGAAGTGCTGGCGCGCAACGACCGGGCCGTCCGTGTGGGCGACAAGTATCCGGACTTGGTCGAATTATATAATAGCAGTTCAGCCACAGTCGATCTGAAGGGCCTGAGCTTGACCGATGACAAATCCAATCCCGACAAGTTCACGTTCCCGCCGGGGGCCGTGATTGGCTCAAACAAATACCTGGTGCTGTATGCTGACAGCGACAACACTCCAGGATTGCACCTGGGCTTCGGGCTCAACCAGGATGGTGACGACCTTTATCTGTTCTCCGGGCAGGGGCAGTTGCTCGACTCGGTTACGTTCGGGCTGCAAATCGCGGATCGCTCGATTGGGCGGCTGGCTGGCGGAGCCTGGGGTTTGGCGAGCCCAACCTTCGGCGCCGCCAACGTGGCGGCGCAGTTTGCTGCGTCCGACGCGCTGTTGATCAATGAATGGTTGGCGGCGGGGGTCAGCCCGGTAACTGAAGATTTCATTGAGTTGTACAATCCCGCCAGCCTGCCGGTCGCGTTGGGTGGATTGTATTTCACCGACGTGCCGGAAACGGTGCAAAACCTGAAGAAAATCGCGCCGTTGAGTTACATTTCCGGTCACGGATTATCACTGTTCATCGCGGATGGCAACGGCAGTGCCGGCGCCAATCACGTCAATTTCCGGTTGGCGGCGGAACAGGGTTTCATCGGTTTGTTTGCTCCGGATTTGAGCCTGATCGACTGCATCTACTACGGACCGCAGACCAACAATATTTCCCAGGGCCGCAGTCCCAATGGCAGTACCGAACATTGCCTACTTTGCCACGCCTACTCCGGGCTCACCCAATCCAGCCCCCTCGTCCGGCGCGGGCACCCAGATTGTGATCAATGAAGTGCTCGCCAAGAATATTGGCATTGACCTGACCACGGTTCTGGGCTCGAACATTCCCAAGGCCACGCCGGAGTATATCGAGTTGTACAATCCTACGGCCACCGCCCTGGACCTGGAAGATATGAGCCTGAGTGACAACATTGCTCTGCCGCGAAAATATACGTTTGGTGGGAAGATCATTGCGTCCCACAGCTCCGTGCTGATCATGGCCGACAGCGACGCGCCCGCGTCGGCCAACAATACCGGTTTCGGCATCAAGGCGAACGGCGACATCATTTACCTGTTTGACAAACCCAACAACGGCGGCTCCTTACTGGATTCGATTAGCTACGGGGTGCAAGCGCGTGACTTCTCGATTGGGCGCGTGCCCGATGGCGGTTCGAATTGGGTGTTGAACCTGCCCACGCCGCGGGGCAACAACATCGCGGTTACGCAATTCGGTGATCCCATGCAGTTGACCGTCAACGAATGGATGGCCGACCCGGCGCCCGGCGATGACGACTGGTTTGAAATCTACAATCCCAACCCGCAGCCAGTCGAGGTGAGCGGCTTTTATCTGACTGACGAACCGGGCACGCCGGCCGGACGCACCAAGTTCCAAATTGCCCCGCGATCGTTCATTGGAACGGGTTTGTACGGCTATGAACGCTTTATCGCGGACAATATCGTTACGGCCGGACCGGACCATACGAACTTCAAGCTCAGCGGTTCCGGGGAAGCCATTGGCCTGTATCGTGATGTCAATACGGAGATCGATACCATCGTGTTTGGGCCGCAAATCGAAGGGGCGTCCGAGGGCCGACTGCCCGACGGCTCGACAAACTGGGTGCGGTTCTATACCACCGCCACGCCGGCGGACGCGAACTACCTGCCGCTCACTACGGTGGTCATCAACGAAGTGCTGAGCCACTCCAATACCAACACACTCGAAGACGCCATCGAACTGTACAATGCCTCGGCCGAGCCGGTGGACATCAGCGGCTGGTACTTGAGTGACCAACAGCGGGAACTCAAGAAATATCGTATTCCCGACGGCCCCGCGCTTCCCGCGGGCGGCTATGCGGTCTTTTACGAGAATCAGTTTAACAGCGGCGTGGACGCGACGAGCTTTGCTCTCGATTCGGCGAAGGGCGATCAAGTCTATCTCGCCACCGCCACCATGAACGGCGACTTGACCGGCTACCGCGCATCGGTGGACTTCGGCGCCGCCGAACGGGATGTCTCTTTCGGCCGTTACACCAACAGCGTGACCAATGTGCAATTCGTGGCGATGAGTTGGCGCACGTTTGGTCAGGACAATCCGGAAAGTCTCACCGAGTTTCGCCTGGGCACCGGGCTGCCCAACGCCATGCCGAAGGTCGGGCCGGTGGTGATCAACGAAATCATGTATCATCCGCCGGATCTCGCCGGGGTGGACAATGTCCGCGATGAGTTCATCGAGCTTTACAATTTCACCGGCGCCGACGTGCCGTTGTACGATCCGGATTACCCGACGAATACCTGGCGGTTACGCGGCGCGGTGCGGTTTGACTTCCCGATCAACGTGATCATCCCGCCCGGCGAATACGTGTTGGTGGTGAGCTTTGATCCGGTCAATGACACCAATTCCCTGGCGGAGTTCCGCGCGCGCTATCCAATTGCCGACAATTTGCCCCTCTATGGACCTTACAGCGGCAAACTGGACAACGGCGGGGAAAGCGTGAAGTTGGAGCGGCCGGACAACCCCGAACCGCCGGGCGATCCGGATGCCGGCTACGTGCCGTACATCCTCGTGGACCGCGTCGCATACTCCGATTCCTATCCGTGGGATTCCTTTGCCGACGGTTCCGGCGCTTCGCTGCAGCGCCGCGATCCCGCCGAGTTTGGCAATGACCCGGCGAACTGGTTCGCGGCTTCGCCGACGCCGGGACCACAAGGAATCCTCGACAGTGACGGTGACGGGATGCCCGATGCCTGGGAATTGGAGCATGGATTGAAACCGTATTTCAATGACGCGTTGGAGGATGAGGACGGTGACGGACTGTCGAACCGTGACGAGTATCTGGCGGGCACATTGCCGGACGACAATACCAGCAGTTTGCGGTTGGAGGTGACTTATTCGAATCCGTTGGAGCTTTCCTTCGCGGCTGCCGAAGACCGGGCGTATATCGTCGAGTACCGTGACGGGCTTGGTGGCGGCGACTGGACGGCACTCCAGGTTATCACCCCGCAATCCACCGCCCACGACGTGCAGATCACCGATGATCCTCAGAACAGTATGCGCTTCTACCGCGTGCGCATGGTCATCATTCCTTAAGGGCAATCGAAACCCCAGACCTTGGCCGCCAGCCATCGTAGAGCATTTCGATCCGGCAAGCGGTGTGCTACTGCTGTTGTTTGAAGCGGCCCCTGTGCATGTTTTAAGGCGGCACGATCAAAGCATGGGCCGTTGCGGTCCACTCCAAAATGCCGGTGTGCGAGGCGCACGCTAAACGTTGGTGAGACTCCCGCCTGGATTTCGGAACGTCCAGCAAGTATTGGATTCCGCGTGGGCTTCCGCCACTTTCGTATTACTCGCTCGCTACCAAAGATGCCCTTAGCGGCGGTAGGTGCGGATTACGGCTTTCACACGTTAAAAGCCTGGGCAAAACTGAATTATACATTCGACGAATTGGGGGAATGCTGGTAATCTGTAACCGAATTATTCAGGGATGTTTGCACCGAATTTAGTGGCCACCTTGTGCGTCAAGAGAAGTAACCTAAGTATGCAGAACCTTTTTCGACTGTCGTCCGTTCCGTTCACTGGGATCATCCTCGGAATGTTGGTTTGTTCCCATCTGCCCGCTTCCGGCGCCATTTCCACCGGCCTGGAGTTCAATGGCGCCAACAATTATGTCACCTTCGGCGTTGCCCCGGAATTGGGCACTGCTACGTTCACATTGGAAACTTGGTTTCAATGGACCGGAGGCGGTCTTTCCGTGGTGACCGGCTCCGGTGGTGTTGATGCCATCCCGCTGGTGGCTAAAGGCCGCGGCGAATCCGATGGCAACAATCGGGATATGAATTATCTCCTGGGCATCCGTCCGGGCGACCAGGTGTTGGTGGCGGACTTCGAGGAAGGCGCTTCGGGCGCGAGTCCGGGGCAGAATCATCCCGTCGCCGGCGTGACCCGCATCTCGAGCGGTGTCTGGCACCATGCCGCGGTCACTTATGATGGTTCGAACTGGCGTTTGTATCTGGACGGCACTCTTGAAACCACCCAGGCCGTCGGTCAACCGCCCCGTGCTGATTCCATCCAACATGCTTCCCTGGCGACGGCGTTGGATTCCAGCGGGACGCCGGCGGGCTACTTTGCCGGCGTCTTGGACGAGGTGCGGATATGGAATACCGCGCTACCGGCTTCCCAGATTTCCAGCAACATGAACCGGACGATTGGATCCGCTCCGGGCCTGATTGGCCGCTGGTCTTTGGACGAAGGCGTCGGCAGCACGATCCAGGACAGTTCCGGCACCGGCGTGACCGGTACGCTGATGCAAGCGCCGGCGTGGGTGGCGGGCTATGCGTTCTCCACCCCGCCCGTGGTGGCGCTCACCCACCCGGCGGATCAATCGGTTTTCTTCGCACCGGCGGACCTGGATCTGGAAGCCAGCGCTTCGGACGTGGATGGCACCGTGCAATGGGTCGAGTTCTTTTCTGGTTCAACCAAACTGGGCGAGGCCCCGGTCGATCCCTTCACGTACACGTGGAACAATGTCCAGCCGGGACGATATGTGTTGCAAGCAGTGGCCACGGACAATGACGGTTTGTCCAGCACCTCGGCACCCGTGAAAGTGAATGTGGAGAATCCCATTGTCCAAATCAGTTCACCGCCTGATGAAACGGTCTTCCTGGCGCACTCGGATATTGCGCTGGCCGCTGAGGCCGCCGACCCGCAGGGGGCGATTACGCTGCTCGAGTTTTTCGAAGGCCACCATAAAATCGGCGAAGCCTCTAACCGACCGTTTCAGATGATCTGGCGGGATACCCTGGCAGGCAACCACTCGGTGACGGCCGTGAGCACGGACGTGGGCGGTATTCATAACACTTCGGCTCCGGTCAACCTCACGGTGATTAGCAATATCCCACCGACCGTGTCCATAACCGGCCCGTTGCACAATGCCGTATTGTACGTGCCTGCTTCCATGACCATTCAGGCGGATGCGGCCGATATTGATGGCGCGGTCACCAACGTCCAATTCTTTCAAGGCAGCACGTTGCAGGGCAGCGATGATAGTGCGCCGTACTCTTTGTTTTGGCCAAGTGTGCCGGCGGGAGACTACCGCCTGACGGCGGTGGCCCAAGACAACTGGGGATATGCGTCCACTTCCAGCGTGGTTCACGTGCGAGTGCTGCCTACGGAGCCGCCCACGGTTTCGTCCTTCACGCCACCCGCCGGAGTGGTGAGCAACTTGACCCAAATTACCGTCCTGTTCTCCGAGCCGGTCGATGGCGTAAATGCCAGCGATCTGTTGGTCAATGGCGCCCCGGCCTCGGTGGTGATCGGAGCGGACGACCAATACACGTTCAATTTTCCCATGCCGGCCGAGGGCCTGGTGACGGTGGCATGGGCTGGCAATCATGGCATTGTCGATCGTGAATCGAACCCGCGACCATTCAACGGTGCGGCTGCCGGTGAAACCGTCCAATACAACCAGGTGGACACTGCCGCCCCGGTCGTGTCCCGAGTGATCCCGCCGCCGGGTACCGTGCTGCGGACCTTGAGCCAGATCACGATTGTCTTCAGCGAACCAGTGCGTGGTGTGCAGGCCGAGGATTTGTTGGTCAACGGTGTTCCGAGCCGCAGCCTCACGGGTTCAGATACCGGCCCGTATGTGTTTTCATTTCCCGAATTGATCGATGGCACGGCGCAGATTTCGTGGGGGGCAAATCCGGGTATTACTGATTTTTCGCAAAGCACGAACGCCTTTGCCGGTGGCACCTGGGAATACACGTTGGACCCGAACGCCAGTTTCGACGGTGCCGTAGTGATCAACGAAATCATGTATCACCCGGCGTCCGAAAACCTGGGTGAGGAATATATCGAACTGCGGAATATAACCCCGGACGCGATCAACCTGGCCAACTGGCGCTTCAGTCGGGGCGTGGACTTCACGTTCACTAACGTCAGCCTGCCGGGCAATGGCTACCTGGTCGTCGCGGCCGATCTGTCCACGTTTCAGAGCAAGTATCCCGGTGTGACCAACGTGGTTGGCAACTGGACCGGTCGGTTGAGCAATGACGATGAGGACATCGAGTTGGAAGATGCCACCGGGGAGCGGGTGGACCTGATACATTACGCCGACGAAGGCGATTGGGCCGTGCGCCAACGGGGTCCCAATGATGGCGGCTATTATGGTTGGGAATGGTTTGCTCCTCATGATGGTTCGGCGCGAAACAATGCCAACGGCCAGACGGTGGGCGATCGCTCGCTCGAATTGGTCAATCCGTTGCTCCCCAACGACAGCGGGCAGAACTGGGATGCCAGTCAACTGGCCGGCGGCACCCCGGGGGCGTCCAACTCCATGACCAGCACCAACACCGGACCGTTGATCCTGGACGTGATTCATTTTCCGTTGGTGCCCAACCCCACCGACTCGGTCACCATCACCGCACGGATTGTGGATGACAGCGCATTCGGTTCAATGGCGGCCTTGCGCTACCGGAACCATAATAACCAATCGCCCGTCGCTTTTTCCACCATGACGATGTTCGACGATGGTCAGCACAACGACGGGAACGCCGATGACGGTGTCTTTGCTACCGCGTTGCCGCCGTATTCCAACGGCACCGTCATCGAGTTTTACGTGGAAGCCACTGACAATCGGGATAACAGCCGCACTTGGCCGCCCGCCGCGCGGCAACTGAACGGTTCATTCGCGCAGACGGCCAACGCGCTTTACCAGGTGGACGAGAATCTGGCCGGGGTGTATGCCGGTGGCCAACCGGTCTGCCGGTTGGTCATGACCGAGTCCGAACGCTATGAATTAGAGCACATCAACCGCGGCAGCGACGCCGAAATGAATGCGACGTTGATTGTCAGCGATGGCACCGGCACGCACCTCCATTACCGGACGGGGATGCGCATTCGGGGCTCGGGCAGCCGGAGCCGCACGCCGCCGAATTACCGCGTCAATATTCCGTCCGACGACCGTTGGAATGGCTTGGCTGCCGTCAATCTCAACACGCAATTCATCCATTCGCAACTGGCCGGCAGTGCGGTGGCGTTGAAGTCGGGATTGCCGACGGCGGCCGCGCGGATTGTCCAAGTGCGGGTGAACGGCGCCAACTTGTCGCCCACCAGCACACCTTCGCCCGGCAGCGGTTCCGGCGCCGGCTTTGGCGCCTACGTCCTGGTGGAACCGTTGAACGGTGACTGGGCCAAACGGCATTTCCCGACGGATGGTGATGGCAACGTGTACCGCGTCGCTCAGGGCAACGGTGGCACACTCTATTATCGCGACCAAAATCCTTCATCCTACACAGGCAATTACTGCAAGACCTCCAACCAAAGCGAAAACGATTGGACGGACCTGATCCGGCTCAGTTATGCGGTTTCGTCGGGCTTGCCGGATGCGGCTTATCTGGAGTCGGTGCGCACCAATGCCAACGTGCAAATGTGGATGCGTTATTTTGCGGTCTGTTCGTTGCTGGTGTATTCCGAGAACGGACTGCCCACTGGAGTCGGTGATGACTATGCCTTGTATCGTGGGATTGAGGATCCCCGGTTTTTGCTGATTCCGCACGACTTCGATACGGTGCTGGGTGAAGGCGACGGCTCGGCCTTTAGTTGGGGCACGGGTGCTTCGATCTGGCTGCCCATCGAGCGCGGTGGCGTTCCGTTTCTTAACCGCTTCATGCGCCACAATGAATTTGCGCCGCTGTATTTCCGTGAGTTGAAACAGTTGGCCGAAACCACCTTCTCGGCGGCGGAATTCAATCCCTTTCTCGATCAACTGCTCGGCCGGTTGGGTGCCGGAAAACGTGATCACCCGGATGAAGAATTACGCGGCCCAACGGGTGATCAGTGTGCTCAGCCAGATACCGCAGACCTTCACGGCAAACACCTCCCTGCCGGTGAGCAATGGATATCTTCGCACGACCAGTTCGACAGTGACGTTGTTCGGCTCAGCTAATGCCCTGGAAACGCGGGCAATTACCGTCAACGGTGATGAGGGGAACTGGGTGGCGTGGCAGGGTGGTTGGACGGCCAACACGTCGCTGCGGCCCGGTTTAAACCACGTGCTGATCCAATGCTACGGCGACGGCGGTCAGGAAGTAGCCCGCACCAACCTCACCGTCTGGTATGACGATGCTATCACCACCGTTCTGCCGTACGACATAGAAACGGACCGGCTACTGACCGCGACGGGTGGCCCTTATCTGATCGATCGCGAGTCGTATGTCCAAAATGGGGCGACGTTGACGATCGAGCCCGGCACCACGCTGTACATGGCCGACAACGTGAATCTCAACGTGTATGGCCAGTTAATTGCCGAAGGCACCGAGACACGGCACATTCGCATCACCCGTTTGCCCGGCAGCTCCGGAACGTGGGGCACCCTCCGGTTCTACGGTTCCTCGGATGTGCAACAGTTGCGCCATGTGGATATCGAATATGGCGGAGCGCATGAAGCGGCGAGCATCTCGGCCAATGGGGCGCACCTCGAAATGGACCATGTCACTTGGGCGAACCTTTCCTCAATGCTGGTGGATTCGGTCAACAGTTCTGTCAAGCTGCTCAATTCCGCACTGCCCGGCGGCCAGGAAACATCTTTGGTGCGGTTTAATGGAATTCCTGCGGGCGGATTGGTGTTGGTTCAGGGGAACGTTTTTGGAAGCCCGATCCCGGCCAGTGGCGCGGATGTCATCACCTTCCGCGGAGCCAATCGACCCGGGCCCATTCCGGAAATCCAAGACAACACCTTTACCGGCGGGGCGGACGATGTGATCCAATTGGAAGGCACCGATGCGCACATTGAAGGCAACCATTTCCTGCACGTCCACCAAGTGGCGGCGCGGAACGACGCAGCTTATGCCATTTCCACCACCAGCAATGGCGGCAACACCTCGGAACTGACGATTGTCCGCAACATTTTTTTCGACTGCGATCATGCCGTGCTGCTCACGCAAGGAGCATCGGCGCTGTTTCATAACAATACCGTGGTGGGTATCCATACCAATGCCGTGGCGGCGGAGGTGGCATCGGCAATCAGTTTTGGCGAACCGCAACTGGGATTGCCGGGCGGCGCCGGCGCCGATTTGGACGGGAACATCTTCTGGGATCTCGACGACAATCGGTTGGTGTCGAATTTCACGAACGGAACGCCGCTAACGGTTCGTCGCTCCATCGTCCCGGGCACGAACTGGCCCGGCGAAGGCAATGTGAGCCTGGATCCCCGATTCGTGAATGTCGATCCTGCCACCATCACCTGCTTGACGATTGCCCAGGACTTTGGTTTACGTCCCGGTTCGCCCGCGCTGGGCACAGGACCGAACGGTTTGGACATGGGGGCCATCGTGCCCGCCGGCGCGTCCATTTCTGGGGAACCAGCTTCACCGACGCCGTTGACCAGCGTGCGTTTGACCGTGGGGGGACCGGGCATCGAGAGTTATGCGTTCTTGTCGAGTGACAACCGCTTCGGCTCGATTACCGCGATTACTAATCCGTTGGTTCTTACCGGCCTAACGAACGCAAACTATTATGTTTCGGTCCTCAGTCGAAACTTCGCCGGCACCTGGCGGACTCTTTCCAACGCGGCCATTTCCCGCACCTGGACCGTCAATACCGCCGCCCCCAGTGTGCGCCTCAACGAAGTGCTGGCCCGCAATGATTCCGCGGTGGCCGTTGGTTCGCGCCATCCAGACTTGCTCGAGCTGTATAACTGCGGGCCGGCGACGGTGGACATGGGCGGCATGACCATCACCGACAACCGCGACCTGCCGGCCAAGTTCGTGTTTCCGGTCGGCGCTACTTTGGAGCCCGACCAGTATCTCGTGCTCTATGCGGACACTGAAACGTCGCCTGCTGGATACCATCTGGGCTTCAGCTTAAAGCAGGAGGGGGATGATGTTTTCCTGTTCGGTGGGAATGGCCAGTTGTTGGATGAAATCGCCTTTGGGACCCAGGTGGCCGACTATTCCATTGGCCGGCTGGCGGACGGCCAATGGGCGTTGACCGAGCCCACGCTCGGCGCTCGCAACGTGGCCGCCCATACCGGCGATCCGCGAGCCTTGATGATCAACGAATGGCTGGCGGCCTCCGACAATTCCCTCGGCGAGGATGATTACCTTGAGCTGTTTAATCCGGACGACTTGCCGGTGGCTTTGGGCGGTTTGTTCCTGACGGATGTGCCGTATTCCTGGCCGGACCAGCATCAAGTGCCGGCGCTGAGCTTTTGTGGCGGGTGGCGGCTTCATGGTGTTCATCGCCGATGGGAATCCTGGCGCGGGAGCCGATCATTTATCATTTAGTTTGGAGGCCGAACAGGGATTGATTGGCTTGTTGGCGCCGGATATGACCTTGCTCGATTGTGTCCTCTACGGGCCGCAAACTAATCAGGTGTCGATGGGCCGCAGTCCGAATGGTTCCACGAATTTGGTTTACTTCAGTACCCCGACTCCCGGTTCGCCGAATCCCGCACCGAGTGGGCCGGATGGTCTTCAGATTGTGATCAACGAAGTCCTGGCCAAGAATTTGGGCATCACCGATATCGGCATGCCCAATCCGGACGGCGGTACGCCGGAATGGATCGAACTGTACAATCCCACCCCGAACGCAGTCGATTTGGGCGACATGAGCTTGAGTGACGACGTAGCATTGGCGCGCAAATATGTGTTCCTGCCCGGAACCGTCATCGCGGCGGGTGGTTACCGGGTGATGTTGTGCGAAGGCGATGAACCGGCGTCTGCGGCCAATACCGGCTTCGGCATCAAAGCCAATGGCGACACCATCTATCTCTTCGATACGCTGAATCACGGCGGTTCGCTGCTGGATTCCATCGGTTACGGGGTGCAGGCCAAGGATTTTTCCATTGGTCGCATACCCGACGGCGGCGTTGATTGGCGGCTGACCGTGCCGACGGCGGGTTCGCGCAACCTTGAAACCCAACTCGGCAATGCTGCTGGACTCAAGGTCAATGAATGGATGGCGGCCCCGGCTTCCGGCGAGGATTGGTTCGAGATTTACAATCCCAGTCGCGCAACCCGTGGCCATTGGGGGATTCTATTTGACGGACGATTTGCGCACGCCCGCCAGCCGGCTGAAGTCACCGCTTCCACCGCGCTCGTTTGTCGGAATTGGACTGTATGGGTTCGAACGCTTCGAGGCGGACGGCAACGTGGCCGCCGGCCCTAATCATGTCAGCTTTAAACTCAGTGCGCTGGGTGAGTCCATTGGACTCTATCGCTCAGCGGACGATGCCATTGACACCGTCACGTTTGGACCGCAACTCGAGGGCGTTTCGGAAGGCCGCTTGCCGGATGGCGGCAGCGCCATTCTGCGCTTTCCGGAGACGCCGACACCGAACAATGCCAACTACCTGCCGTTGTCCGACGTAGTCATCAACGAAGTGTTGAGCCACACCGATCCCCCGTTGGAAGATGCCATCGAACTGTACAATGGCTCGACGGTGGACGTGGACGTTGGCGGCTGGTATTTGAGCGATAGCGCGCATGACCTGCTCAAATATCGGATCCCAGATGACACGGTCATTTCAGCGGGTGGTTACCGGGTTTTCTACGAAACCAACTTTTTCCTCGATCCCAATTTATCATCGCCGTTCGCGTTGGACTCCGCTCATGGCGATCAGGTGTATTTGTGTCAAGCGTCCACGAACGGGGCGCTTACCGGTTACCGGGCAACGGTCAGTTTTGGCGCGGCGGAAAGCGGAGTGTCGTTTGGCCGTTGCACCAATGGCGTCGGCCAGGTGGACTTTGTGGCTTTAAATCGGCTGACCTTTGGCGTGGACGATCCGGAAACCGTGGAAGTCTTCCGCATGGGTCCCGGTCGGCCCAATGCCGCGCCGAAAGTGGGTCCGCTCGTGATCACGGAAATCATGTTTCATCCGCCGGACGTGGGCGGCCTGGATAACGTGACCAACGAATTCATCGAAATTCACAATCCTACCGCGCAGATGGTCCCGCTGTATGATGTGCAGCACCCAACCAATGTCTGGCGCTTGGACGAAGGGATTCGATTTGATTTTCCACCGAACACCGCCATTCCCGCCGGCGACTATCTCCTCGTGGTAAGCTTTGATCCAGCCAATGAACTCGACGCACTAGCGTCCTTCCGCGCGGCGTATCAACTGTCCACGAACATGCCGATGGTCGGTCCCTATTCCGGCAAGCTCGACAATGGGGGCGAAAGCGTTGAACTGTACAAGCCGGATGTTCCCGAACCTGCCGGTGATCCGGACGCGGGATTCGTACCGAATATTCTGGTTGAACGGATCACGTACGACGACGTGCTCCCCTGGCCGACGAATCCCAGCCCGGACGGCGGTGGTGCGTCGCTGCAGCGGGTGGACGAGGCCGCTTATGGCAATGATCCACTGAACTGGCTGACGGCGTCCCCCACGCCCGGCCCGCAAGGATTGCAGGTGGACTTTGACAACGACGGCATGCCGGACGTCTGGGAAACCGACCACGGACTCGATGCCACTCGGAACGACGCCGCCCTCGACTATGATGGCGACGGCCTTTCGAACCTCGAGGAATACTACGCCGGCACGTTGCCCGACGACGCCCAAAGCCGGCTGGGTCTGACGATTGCCGTCACGGATCAAGTGGTGCTGACTTTTACCGCCAATCCCGATCGCGCCTACGTGATCGAATTCAAGGACGAATTAGCCGGCGAGACTTGGCTGCCGTTGGCCACCATTTCCGCCCAAGCCACCACGCGAACCGAACAAGCGACTGACACCCCGCCGACTACCTCCCGCTACTATCGCCTGCACATGACGCAATGGCCTTGAGTCGGCGTTGCTCAAGTCCCGCGGAGCGTTGCCAGGACGCAGTTGAGAGCATCCGCGGCGACTTCGGGCCGTCAACGTCTTCTTCAATCTACTGACGGAGCGGGGGGACGAGGTGATCGCGGGTGGCTGGGTAAAGCGCCTACTGCATTTCATGGCGAATTTGCTTGCCCGAGGCTGCGCATTTCGCTACAAACTCCTGCACGTTCAACGGATTGGACGAAGAGGATAATGTCGCGAAGGCAGGAGAAGCCCAAGCACCCTGGGCGAGCGTGGAAGGAAGTAATCAAATCAACCAAGTGTTTGCGTGTTGCTTTCGATGCCAATTTCTGTTTCAGGCCGATGCCCAGGTCAACTGATTGGCCTCAACGATCTGACTTTGTATGATGCATTATACCCAGCTTCAACCCATGTTTCCCGCCGAAGGCTTCGAGGTCACCATTGCTCCGTCCGAACCGTGTTGGCCCGGTGAACTGGGCTCACTCTGGATGGAGTGGCTCGTGGGGCTGCGCGTTCCAGTGGGCATCTCCGAAGACCTCAAGGTGCAGCAACTCATTGATGCTTCCTGGGAATTTCGCCCCATCGAGTTCATTTACTTTGCCGGTTCTGAGCCCGGTTCCCGTCGTCGGGTGACTCCCACGTTTGTTTTCACCGTCTCGGGATTTCACGGAGTGTACATGATGGGCATTTGCCACAAACGAAAGCAACTGCGCACCTTTCGAGTGGACCAAATGCAGATGCTTTGAGTATGACAAACGGTCGCGTATGAAAGTTATCCTGGATTTTTGTGTCGTGCCGATGGGCGTGGGAGTATCCGTGTCCGCATACATTGCCGCCTGTGAGAAAGTCCTTCAGGAGGCCGGCCTGACGACGCAGCTACATGCCTACGGAACCAACGTCGAAGGCGAATGGGACGAAGTCCTGGCCGCGGTCAAACGTTGTCATGAAATGCTTCACCAAATGGGGGTGCCGCGCATCTCCACCACCATCCGGCTGGGAACCAGGACCGACCGGGACCAGACGATGGAGGACAAGGTCAAAAGCGTGGAAGCCAAATTGACCGGCCCGCAAAGCTGACAACGCTTGCGTGACGAAATCTTAAGCGCGACGCTTGCCACGACCGCAGGACGGCCGTCCCGGCTGTCTCGAATTTGCAGATGGCGTCCGCTTTTGCTTGGCGTCAACCTGCCACGATGGGTTGGCTATCGCGCCAGCGTTTGGAGTGCGTCCGGCTTGCCGGCGCTTTCGACGGTAACGGCGGTTGAAAGCTGTTCCGGCAAGTACCCGGCTCCTTTGTACAGTTGGGATTCAATGAAAGCGGGCGCAAGCTCAACGCACTCCCAATGCTTCGCGACGTTCGCCGGCCAATGCCAGCTTGTTCGGTTCACTTTGCCGGGAAGCGCCCGGCCCGAGCCGATTTGAATCGGCGCTTACTCCCCCTTCATCCTGACCGGCGTGGCTTGCTTGAGAAACTTGAACAAGTCACTGTCGGTGGTGAGGACCAACGTGGTGTTGTTGGTGAGCACCTGCTTGTACGTGTCCATCGTCTGGAGAAATTCGTAGAGTTCGATTGAATCGGGACTTTGGTTATAGGCGCGGGCGTAAATCTCGGTGGCTTCGGCGTCGGCCTTGCCTTCGATCTCCTGGACCTTGCGGTACGCTTCCGATTGAATGGTCTGCAATTCCTTTTCCTTTTGCCCAAGGATTTTGGCCGCTTCGCCCGCGCCTTCCGAACGGAACCGCTCGGCGATTTGCTGCCGTTCGCTGATCATGCGTTCAAAAATGCGCAGCCGCACACTGGCATTGTAGTTGATGCGTTTGAATTGCACGTCCAGCAACTCAATGCCAAACACGGCCACTTTAGGCGCCGCACTCTCGAAGATCTCCTGCTGGACTTTGGACCGGCCTTTCTTGATCGGATACAGTTGGCCCACATTGCCACGGGCCTTCTCCAGGACGCTGTCTTGCTCCGGCACGCGGTCCTTGGTGGTGCGGATAACTTCGATCAGTTCGTGCTTGGCGATGGCATTGCGGATTTCGCTGCCGAGAATGTCGTCCAGCCGCGACAAGGCGCTGCGTTCATCGCGCAAACGTAGAAAATACTGCTTGGCATCGTTGATCCGCCAGCGTCCGAACGCATCCACCACGATGTAGGTTTTGTCCTTGGTGGGCATCTCGCTGGGGCGCCCGTCCCAGCGCAGCACCCGTTTCTCGACGCGATTGGCCTCCTGGATAAAGGGAAGTTTGAAGTGCAACCCGGCGTTGGTGACGGCGTTGCCGACCGGCCTGCCGAACTGGGTGAGGACGACTTGCTGCGTCTCGCTCACCGGGTAGGCGGCGGTGAAAATCAGGAACAGCGCCACCACGGCGACGACCGCCAAGGCAATAAGTTGATGGATCGATTTCATCAGTGGGACCTTTCTTGATTGAGCTGGAGCAGGGGCAAGAATTGGCGGGCCTGTTCGTCCAGAATGATCTTCGAGCCCAGTTGCGGGAGGATTTCCGCCAGTGTTTCCAGGTAGATGCGCCGGCGCGTGACTTGGGGAGCCTTGTTGTATTCCATCAGCAGGGCGACGAAGCGGGTCGTGTCCCCTTCGGCTTCGTTGACGCGTTTGATCGCGTACCCTTCGGCGGTGCTGATCTTTTCCTCCGCCTCGCCCCGCGCGCGCGGCACGGCTTTGTTGTATTCTCCGTTGGCGACGTTAATGGCCTTCTCGCGCTCCTGTTGGGCTTGGTTCACCTCGTTGAACGACGACTGCACGGGCGGCGGGGGATTGACGTTTTTCAATTGCACCTGGTCGATGCTTACTCCGATTTCGTATTTCTTAACCAGTTCCTGGAGGCGGGCGAGTGCCACGCTCTCGATTTCCTGGCGGCCGACGGTAATGACTTCGTCCACGGTGCGGTCGCCCACCACTTCGCGCATCACCGATTCGGAAAGATTACGCAAGGTTTCCGGCGGGTCGCGGAAATTGAACAAGAAAGCCCGCGGATCCCGAATCCGGTACTGGACGATCCACTCGACCGTGGCGGAATTGAGGTCGCCGGTGACCATGCTGCGCTCGGCCTCCTGTTCATTGGGGTTGGTGAATTGCTCTTCGTTGTTGGCGCCGGGAGTGCCAAAGCCAAACTCTTGTTTCAATTGCCGCCGCACTGGCACTGCTTGCGCTCGGTCGATGCCCCAGGGCAGCTTGAAGTGCAGACCCGGCTCGACGGTTTTGGTGTAACGGCCGAAGCGCAGGACGATTCCCTGCGATTCGGCCGGCACCGTGTAAACCATGGTGACGAGGGTGATCACCACCACCACCGCCGCCAGCAGCCACAGCACCGGTTTGGCGTGGATCTCGTAGTAGGTATTTCCAACACGAATTGTCATATTGATCGGCAGCCTTGCAAAAACCGACCCCTCCGGTCAAACCTCAATGAGAAAACCTTCACAAACCAGCTTGACTTCTGGCCAAAGCTGAAGGTAGCCTTACTCAGTCTCGGGAACGTCATTATATAGAATGCTCGCAATAACCAAAGGATCCTCATGAAAACTCTAATATTTTTTCTCACCTTGGAACTGGCGGCGGCGCTGGGTTGGGGGCAGACACGCGCGGCGGCGCCAAGTCGGCGGGCACCCCGTGTGTCTCGCAGCCCGCAAGTGAGCATTGCACGGAGTGTTCGCCCAGGCTTGATTCGGATTTCCTGGACCGGTCGCGGCGTATTAAAGGCCGCGTTGACTCCGGCGGGACCATTTAAGACGATCCGTCAGGCCACCAGGACCAATCGTGCCGGCGAACCGAACCAAATCTTCCTCCCCGCCAACGAGGCGTGCCGGGTCTTCCGCTTGGATCCGGTCGATGCTACTTCGGCACCGGCAGCGGGTTTTGCCGGAAATGTCTTTAGTGTCAACGTGGTCGGCTACATCAATCTCGACTTGCCGCCCGGACTCTCGTTGATTGTTTGCCAACTGTACCCTGGTCCCGGAGATGACCAAACGGTCGGCAGCTTGCTGGCCCAGCAAGTTCCCGATGGGGCGCAAGTGTTCAAGTACTCAGCCGAAACCGGCTATGAGATTAGCACCTTTGACGGTTCACGCGGCGTGTGGTCAAATCCTGATATGCGATTACCTCCCGGCGAAGGCTTCTACTTCCAAAATCCGCCCGGCAACTCATGCATGATCACGTTCGTTGGCGAAGTGATGCAGGGCACGACCGTCAATCCGTTGCCGGCCGGTTATTCGATGAGGGGAGCATTGATCCCGCAGGCCGGATCTCTGAACACGGTTCACCTGCTGCCCGGCGAACCGGGCGACATGCTCTACCTCCAGGTCAACGATGAGCAAGGCGGGATCGATTTCTGGACGAGTGAATTTAGTGGCTCAGCCAACGCCTGGGTGCCGGACCCCAACGTCGATGTCGGCCAGGGTTTTTGGATTTGGAAGCAGAACCCACAGGATTGGATCCGGGTGTTTTATGTTTATTGATCGCCGTGCTGGAGGTGCCCGGCCGGAAATGTGGCGGGCTGGATACATTGCCGCGTTGAAGGCGTGAGGCGAGGGGAAACGCGCGCGGGTGGTGAAATGCCGCGGGACAGCAGCAGGAAAGTGTTTAATGCAGACGATGATCAACATGGTTGCCGCGAGATGGAAAACGGGGCTGGTGCTTGGCGCGTGGATTTTGGGCGCGTCCGCCGGTTGGTCGCAAGGACTGGTCGTTTTCGACAACCGGGTTACCGGTACCGTGGTGGCTCCGGTTTACGGTGTGGAAGCCATTACCCCCTCGCTGGCGCAACACGGCAACTCGCCCGACGGCACTCCGCCCGGCACGCAGGTATATTCCGGTGGCTTGGTGGCGGGAACGGGATTCACCGCGCAATTGTATGGCGGCCCTGCGACTGCCGATCCTCGCCATTTGTATCCGTTGTATCCGGCGACCTTCCTCCTGAGCGGCGCCGGTGCGGGTTTTGTCCAAGCCCCCGCGCTGGCCGTAACCGTGCCCGAAGTTGCGGCGGGCCAACCCGCCCAACTCCAAGTGCGGGTCTGGGCCAATCGCGCCGGCACCGTCACTAATTGGCTGCAGGTTCTGGCTGATCCCTCCCTCCCGCGTGGACGGTCAGCGGTGTTCCAAAGCCCGTCGCTCGGGGGGCTGTTTTTGCCGCCGGTGAATTTGATTGGTTTGGAGAGCTTCAACCTCAGCCGCGATGTCGTTTCATCGTTCGACTTCCAGATCAATTTCCAGCCGGCCGGGGTGGTGGTTCCCGGCTACTTGCCGGACAATGGGTTTCCTTATGGGCAACGTGCCAATGGACTTGTTTATGGCTGGAACGTCAGTCATTCCGAGCAGGCCCACGCGCAAAACGAAACGAGGTCGCCGGACCTGCGCTACGACACCTTCATTCAAATGAACTCCGGGCCAGCGGCGAGGTGGGAAATCGAAGTCACCAATGGGTTGTATGTCGTGCATCTGACAGTTGGTGATCCCCGGCGGGTTGAAGGTGATTATCATCTCGACGTCGAAAATGTGTCGGCGGTGGCAGGCACAATCAGCGAAACCAACCCTTGGCTCGAAGGCTTCGTGGTGGTGGCCGTGACCGATGGCCGGTTGACGATCACCAGCGGGAGCGAAAGCGAAGCGGCGCCGCTGGCCTTTGTCGAATTGGGCCGCGCCCAACCGGAGTCCCCGACGCTCACCGCGCAATTTCCGGTGGACGGCTCCGCGTTTCTTCTGCAAGTGCGGGGCCAGTTGGGCTTCCGTTACGAAGTTGAATACTCGACCAATTTGCTGGATTGGGTGTCCGCGGACTCCGTGGGCCCGATGGTCGGAAACGCGATTGAATTTCTGGATGCTTCCTTTGCCGACCACCCCTTCCGGTTTTACCGGGCGCGTGTGTTGGTGCCCTAATTGTCGTTGGAATCGTGCTTCCGGTGGCCCGCCGGAAGCTACGAATGCAAGTTGCCGGCATGATGCCGGCACCACGCTGGCAACGTGCTGTCTGGCGTCCCGCCGGCAGAACCGAATACGCCGGACGCGCTCGAACTTTTGTTCTCCCCGTTTTCCTTCGTTCGGTCTGCCGGCAGACAGAGTTCAGGAGCGTGCTGTCAGCGTCCCGTCACCACCGGCACCCCAGCCCTCCCGCAAACCTTCCACATGCTACGCCGACTTCCGCCGCGTCACCCTTTTTACCCCTTCAACCCTTCAGCCCTTCAACCATTGCTCCCGCCTTTACTTTTCGCGGTCTGCCAACCCGAATTTCACAGCGTCCACCCTTGGCGATACGGGTAGTGTAGCAGCGCGTTGGCCTCTGGTTCGTTGGTGATCTTTAAACGCTTGCTGTCCCAATCCAGTCGGTCACCACCGTAATGAACGCATACGCTGCCCAGCAATACCGCCTCCGTAAGCGGACCGGCGAAGTCGAAGTTCGAGCGGGTCGGGGACCCGGTCTTGCACGCCCGCACCCATTCGGCGTGATGGCCAATCGACCGCGGCAGGGTTTTGGGAGGCCGTTGATATTCTTTATTGCGGCGCTCCGGAATCAGGCGGGGGTGCTCGCCGCCCCAGCCTTCCACCAGCATCTTGCCTTTATCGCCGACGAACAGGATGCCATCCTCGCGTTTGAGCGGGCGATCTGGTTCCAATTCATCTGGGCGGGACGGCAACAATCCGCCGTCATACCAGTGCAGCATGACCGAAGGCTGGTTGCCACGCGCGGGAAATTGGTAGTGAACGGTGCAAGCCAGTGGCACGCTCTCGGGATAGACCGGAGTGGAACTGGCGTGGACGCTGGTGGGAGCGGTGAGTTGCAATGCGGAGAACACGGGCGCGAGGTTGTGAATGCCCATGTCGCCGATCCCCCCGCTGCCAAAGTCCCACCAACCGCGCCATTTGAACGGTACGTATGCCGGGTGATAGGGCCGCCACGGGGCCGGACCGAGCCAGAGATCCCAATCCAGCGTGGATGGTACCGGTGGGTTGTCGGTAGGCCGTTCGACCCCTTGCGCCCACCAAAGCGGCAGCTTGCCGCGGTGAGTGGGGCGATCCGACCACACGTGGACTTCGCGCACGGTGCCGATCGCGCCGTCCGCAATCCACTCATTGATCAGGCGATTCCCCTCGAAGGCCATGCCCTGGTTGCCCATTTGCGTGGTGACTTTTGCGTGGCGAGCGGCTTGGGCCAGCGTGCGGGCTTCAAAGACCGTGCGGGTCAGCGGTTTCTCGCAATACACATGTTTGGCATGCTTGATGGCGGCCATGGCGGCCACCGCGTGAATGTGATCCGGCGTGGCCACCACCACGGCGTCGATGCCCTTCTCTTTGTCCAGCATCACCCGGAAATCGCGGTGCCGCGCGGCGTTCGGGAACCGTTTGAACGTCTCCGCTGCCCGCTCCCAATCGACATCACACAGCGCGGCAATATTCTCGCCGGTAAGCTCTTTGAGATCCTCGGCGGCGCGCCCACCCGCGCCGATAAAGGCCAGATTGAGCTTTTCGCTGGGCGGTTTGTGTCCGGCGCCGCCGAGCACGTGGCGGGGAACAATGAAGAATGCTGCTGCCCCAACGGCCGAAGTGCTGAGGAAGGAGCGGCGGGTGACGTTCGGAGTAACCACGGGAATCGATTTCATGACGGGCAGTTTGACAAAAAGAAGAACCAAACACGAAGCGATTTGTTGAATGAAACGCTACCGAACGACCGATGAAAAAGCATTCACAGTTTTTGAGTTGGGCAGGTCACAGTACAGCGGCTGGCGTTACCGCCCCGAGTTCAAGTAAGGTCGGTGAGTGGAAGCCAGCCGGTCAGGTTACCCGCTGCACGGTGGCTGCCGCTGTGGTAAGGTTTCTGCCCGAATTCCGCCCCAGTTGGTATTTTGCAAACCATGATTTTTCCATTTATGGCACGGAAGGGAGGAGGCAGTATTCCGCCGATGCACGGCGTACGTCAGCAAGTTTCCGGGAACCCAGCGGGGGGCACGTTCCTCTTACCTTGGGAAAGGCTGCATGACGGGTGAACTGGACTTTACCGCCCTGGTGGACCTGTATTATGGGCCGATGTACCGTTTTGCTTTGAGCTTGACGCACACCGAGAGCGACGCGTGCGATCTGGTGCAGGAGACCTTTCGAGTTTGGGCGACCAAAGGCCACCAACTGCAGGATCGCACGAAAGCCAAAGCGTGGTTGTTTACCACGCTGCATCGGCTGTTTCTGAATTCCCACCGCCGGAACGTGCGCTTTCCGCACGTGGATTTGGCGCAAGCGGCAGAGGAGTTGCCTTCGGTGGCTCCGGCATCGCTGTCCGACTTGAATGGGCGGGACGTACTCACCTTGCTCGCGCAGGTGGACTCCCAATTCCAGGCGCCGGTGTCCTTGTTTTATCTGGAAGACCTTTCTTATCAGCAGATCGCTGAAATTCTGGGTGTGCCTCTGGGTACGGTGAAATCACGGATTGCGCGGGGGCTGGCGCAATTGAAACATCTTGCAGGGGCATTGCCAACCAAGCCCGTAACCTCGGAATCGCCACTACGGTGAACGCGCGCGAAGCCAAAGAAATCTTGCTGCTCTATCGCCGGGAAACGGAAGACGTAGCCGATTCGCGTCTGGAAGAGGCGTTGGCCCTGGTGCGTCAGGATTCCGAATTGGGACGGTGGTTTGAGGAGCATTTGGCTTTTCAACAAACCGTACGCGAGAAACTGCGGGCAATTCCAGCCCCGGCGGAGTTGCGGGAACGGCTGCTGGCCGAACGGAAGGTCGTGCGACCGCCGGCGTGGTGGCAACGCGCTCCGGTTTGGGCGGCCGCGGCTGCGGTTGCCTTGTTGATCGGCTTGACGATTTGGTGGAGCCAACCTCGCGTCCCGGACCAGTTCGCCGACTTCCGCTCGCGCATGGTGCGGTCGGCGGTGCGGGAATACCAACGGATGGACATTGTCACGAACAACATGGCGCCAGTGCGCCGCTACATGGCGCAACGCGGCGCGCCCGCGGATTACGTGGTGCCACCTGGTTTGGACCGACTTCAATTGACCGGAGCCAAACTGGTGCGCTGGCGTAACCATCCGGTTTCCATGGTATGTTTCGACCGCGGCGACAAAGAAATGCTATTTCTCTTCGTGCTGGAACGCGACACCGTTGCAGATGCCCCCAACCTCAAGCCCATTATGGACAAGGTGAAGAAATACATGACCGCCAGTTGGAGTGAAGGGGACAATACATACCTTTTGGCCGGTCCCGATGAGCCGGGTTTTGTCCACAAATACTTGTGAGCTGGGCAAGGGTCGTCAGTAGGTGTGTTTCACGCTCGTGTGGTCCAGCAACCAATAGAAGTCGGCCTCCGCGTCTTCCTCCACCGCAAAGGGAAGGTTTGCGCCGTCCGGACGGGCGGGACGTTGCGTAGCCGCGTTGAGCCAGGGATGGCTTGCGGCATGGCCATCGGCATACGCCAGATTGGCGCCGCCCCGGTGATAGGACGCCGGCAGGTCGTTCCATTCGTGCGAATAGAACCGGTTGACGAAATACCCATCGTTGATGCTGTCCGGATGTTCTTCAATGAAGACAAAGATCCGTGCCGGTTCCGGTACCTGCGAGACGCTAAAGAACTGCGTGTAGTGCGGATTGTTAACGTTGGCACCGTTGGTGGCGAACTCACCCGCATTGCCAATCATCGCATTCATGGACACGCTGCGCACCCGCTGGCGCCATCCCTCCGTTCGTTGAATGTCGCTCAGTGCCGTGTCTTGTGGACAACGGTAAAGCTCGGTACCGCTGCTTACATAGGGCCCGATCCCGCCGGTAAGCAGTAACGTCCGATTGGTGTTTTCGGGCTCCAATTCCCAGGTCATCACGTTGTTCACCCAGTTCCTATAGCGCCGTTGCTCGACCGTAAGCCGAGTTTCATCGGCACCGAAGTTATTGGGAAATCGGTCGTCGAAATCGCCGGCATACATGAGTGTCGCGAGCATTAATTGACGCTGATTGCTCAAACAGACCAGCTTTTCTCCCTGGGCTTTGGCGTTCACCAACGCGGGCAACAAGATGGCGGTTAAGATCCCGATGATCCCAATGACCACCAGCAATTCGATCAACGTAAATGCGGCCGGTTTTCCTAACCGGCCGGTCGCGTCACCAAGTTCCTTTGGGATTGGGGGCCAGACACTCATCGGTTACCGCATATTCATTGCTGTCGAATCGATTGGTGAACCATAGTGCATTTTGACGGCCTGTCAAAGTGACAGTTATGCCCACGATCATCATAACGAATATACCGATCCCTCACGGAGGAGCGCAGTCTCAACCGGTTCGCTTGGCCTGGTCACTTTCGCCGATGGTCGGTCGGTTTCGTCGGATATTGGTGGGCGTCCGGGAAATTCAAGCCCGGCGGGACGCTGGTCCTGCGTGTGCCGCAGTGAGCGGCGCGGTGGGCGGGTTATACGGGCAATTCAAATGCAGGCTTGAGCCCGACGCGCGACATGGCATGTTGGGGGCGCCAACGCGCGCGTGGCGGAATGGCAGACGCGCCAGACTTAGGATCTGGTCTCGGAAGAGGTGGAGGTTCAAGTCCTCTCGCGCGCACCAAATCTTAGCAACGGTTCGGCGGACGGCGGGCAGTCAGCCGCCGGTTTTGCGTTGTTCCACCCAAACCTTGCCCAGATCCTGCAGGGTTTGTTTCTTCATGACTTTTTCGGCCAAAGAAAAAACGATGCGCTCCTCGTGATCGAAATGCTTGCGTGAAGCGAGTACGGCCTGGTGCAACAATTTGCGGGCCTGGGGCGCACGGGAGGCTTTCAAGGCCTCGGCCAGGCTGTGATCGATCTCCCGATGCTCGCGCTCGAAGGTGTCGTGTTGGCCCATTTGTTCGAGGCAATGTTCCAGGGGCGCAAAAATCCATTCCTCTTCCACCCCGCCGTGTTTCCGCAGTAATCCTTCCAAGAGCCCAGCGAACGCCTGCACTTCAGCCAGGGTTTTCAATTTGGGCAACGCCCGTTCGATATGATCAAAGATGTTGTGAAACACCACGTGTTCAGCCAGCAAAGCTTCGGTAATTTTCATGCGCAGCCACATGTTTAGCAAAACCACGGCCAAGATCAACAGCGGTTCACCCGGCGAGCGGCTGGCCTCTTGCCGGCAGGGCGCACGAGGGAAGGCCAATTGAACGGGGCCGATCGATTCGTGGGCGCTTGTGACATTCGATTCTGCCGGCGAGACGCCGACAGCACGCTTAATCACCCCGCCTGGATCTTGACATTCCGCCGGTATTTATGGTATGCCATCAGCCGTGAAGCCCCGAAGGAACAACAACTCATTTCGTTTAGACTCGTGTTGGGTCTATCAGCCAAAGCCATCCCCACAATATTGAGAATCCCTATGTCGATGACGCTTTTTCCTGCCAACCTACGGACTTGCCGTAGTCGATTGCTCCGCAAGCTGCTGATTGGCCTTTGTCTGACTGCTAGCGCACTCCAAAATCCATGGTCAACTGCTGCTGCCGTTCCACCATCGCGATACGCTGAAGGCGAGTTGCTGGTCAAATTCAAAGGCGGAGCGCGCAGCGCCGCCGCCGAGGACGCCCGACGGGTGATGCATCATGTGGTCAAGCGGCGCTTCGACCGGATCGGCTGGCAGCACATCCAATTGCCGCCGGGGCGGACGGTGGCTGAGGCACTCGAACCGTATCGCCGGCGCGCCGATGTGCTGGCGGTGGAACCGAATTACTTGCTCGAAGTGGTGCCCTGGTGTGCTGCCCCGCAAGTCGTCCCGAACGATCCTCAATTTGTCAATCAGTGGGGCTTGCTCAAAATCGGCGCGACCAATGCCTGGGCGGTGACTGCCGGCAGCCACGACGTGGTTGTGGCCGTCATCGACAGCGGAGTGGACTACCGTCATGAAGACTTGGCGGCGAACATCTGGAACAATCCAGGCGAAACCGGGCTCGACAGCAAGGGTGGCGACAAGGCAACCAATGGCGTCGATGACGATGAGAACGGCTACGTGGACGACGTTCACGGGATCGACGTGGTCAGCCACGACGGCGATCCGGCGGACGGGTATTGGAGTCTGTGGTCCCACGGCACCGCGTGTGCCGGCGTCATCGGCGCGGTGGGCAACAACGGACGCGGCCTCGCGGGTGTAAACTGGGCGGTCCAAGTGCTGGCCATTCGTTTCCTGGCCAACTCGTCCAGCAATTACGTCTATTCCGTAGGATTTGTAGAAGCTTGCTGTTATTTGTTGGACCTGCAATCGCGGGGAGTAAACATTCGCGTGACCAGCAACAGTTACGGCTTCACCAGCCCGCCCCCCGAGGTCGTGCGGACCGCCATCGAGTCGCTGGGTCAGGCGGGCATCCTGAATGTGTTTGCGGCCGGCGAAAAATTTGGCGGTGGCGGCACGGATTTGGATACCAACCAGATTGTCTTCCCGCAGTGCTACCATTCGCCGGGCATGATCAACGTGGCTGCTTCGGACAAGAACGATAATTTTTACACCAACCACTCCAACTGGGGGGCTGCCACGGTGGACCTGGCGGCGCCAGGCGTGGAAATTGTCACGACCCAGGGCGGCTCGCCGCACACTCTTTACTACAAAGATTCAGGCGGCATTCAAGGCACCTCCCTGGCTTGTCCATACGTAGCCGGGGCGGCGGCATTACTGGCGGCGGCCTATCCCTATGCCACGGCGGACCAGATTAAGACCGCTCTATTGGAATCCGTGGATATCGTGCCCGGCCTGACCGGTTGGGTGGCGTCCAACGGGCGGCTCAATGTCGGACGGGCCGTGCAGCACCCGATTCTGTCGAGCAATGCCCCGCCGTTCATTACCATCGCACCGCGATCGCAGACCAAGGGCGTGGGCGACTGCGCCATGTTTTGCGTTACCGTCACCGGTACCAACCTGGATTACCGATGGCAGTTTAACGGGATGACGTTGACCAATAGCGACCGGATCAGCGGCGCCACCACCGCAAGCCTATCCCTCTGCCACCTGGAGACCACCGACACCGGCGATTACACGGTTGTCGTTAGCAACGACTGGGGAATGGTCACCGGCACCGTGGCGACGCTCACCGTGACAACTTGTCCGGTGATTCTGGTCCAACCGCAAAGTCAGCAGGTGTTGGATGGGACGAACGTTTCGCTCACCGTCGAGGCGGTCGGCATGCCACCTTTGGCTTACCAATGGCAACGCAACAACCTGGAAATTGACGGGGCCACCAACGCCTTGCTCTCATTACTAGGGGTGGTTCCGGCGGATTCGGGGGAATACCAAGTGGTCGTCAGCAACGCCTGCGAAATGGTGACCAGCGATGCGGCGACGGTTACGGTATTGGGTCGGCCTTGGATGGTTGCTCCTCCACGGAGTCAGACGGTCGCATCGGGCAGCGATGTTGATTTGAGTCTGACCGTCACGAATACCGCCAGTTTGCCCATCGCGTTTGTTTGGCTGAAGACTAATGCGCCGATCAAGTACACTTCGATGGTATTGACCGACGTTACCAGCACCATTCATCTCACCAACGTCCAGTGCGACGTAGCTGGCACCTGGCGCGTGGTCGTCACTAACGAGGCGGGCACGCTTGGGTGGCAATCGATTCTTAGTGATCCCGCCTACCTGACCGTCGTAGAACCGCCCGCCAGCCAGTCCGTCCCGCCGGGAAGCGACGTGACGTTTACTGGCTCTGCGTGCGGCTCGGCGCCGATCAGTTACCAGTGGCAGTTCAATGGGCTGAACCTGATGGATGGGGGCCGGTTCAACGGCGCAAGGACTGCGGCGTTGGCCATTTCAGGGGTCGAATTGCCGGATACCGGCAGTTACACATTGGTGGTAACGAATGCCGCCGGTGAACCAACGAGTTTTACGGCTTACCTAAATGTGCTCGTGGCCTGCGAACAGCCGACGGTTCGATTGGTCCCCTGCGGAGATTCGTCCTTGGGATGGTGCGCGGAGATTTGCTGGCCTGAACGTTTTGATTGTGTTCCCCAATCGAGCGACAGCCCGGATGGCAACTGGCAGCCCTGGACCGGGCCCATTCAGGCGGTGCCGGGTGGCAATTATCTGCGCCTTCCGGTCAATCAGGGCGCGATGCGATTTATTCGATTGGAGTGTGGTGAATAACTCAAGCCGGCTCCTACTGAAGTGGCGTAACTCAATTATCAACTTGGATCAAAAGGGCAGGTGAATGGAGGCAAGGGCATGCAGTCCTTTGGTTCCTTTGCCTACGTTCCCTTGCCTGTTTACCCGCGGAACTCACTCGATTGTGCCAAACTCCGTCGCGCCATGAATACCCTCGTCACTTCCTAAAACCAATCGCCGGAACCGCGACCAACCTGAAGGGCGTTGGACATTCGGAAAAGATTCTGTTGCTGCTGCTCCGCGATTATGTTACGAACACGTTACGAAGCCACATGAAACCGTTGCCTGTTTTATTATCTTTGGGATCGGTCGCTGTGCTCCTTGGCGCTCTCTCCAGCCCCGGCCAAGTGGTTCTCTCCGAATTCATGGCCATCAATGGCAGTTCTCTCGCGGATGAGGATGGCGAGCATTCCGACTGGATCGAAATTCACAATTACACCGCCCACGCCGTCAATTTGCTTAATTGGTCATTGACGGACAATCCGGGCAATCCCGCCAAATGGAGATTCCCGGCCACCAACCTCAATGCCGGTGATTTCCTGATCGTGTTTGCCTCGGAGAAGGACCGGCGGACGCCAGGTGCGCCGTTGCACACCAACTTCAAACTTTCCGGTAACGGTGAGTATTTGGCGTTGCTCTCGCCGGAGCGGGTCGTCGTTACGGAATTTGCCCCGGAATACCCGCCGCAATTCGCTGAGGTGGCTTATGGATTCACCATTCCGGTGACCAATTTCACGTTGGTCGCCACGGACGCACCCGTCCAGGTGATGGTGCCAGCGGACGATGGTTTTGGCAGTGCCTGGACGCTGCCCGGATTCGATGATAGCGCGTGGATCGCCGGCACGAACGGCGTGGGCTTTGACACCGGCGAAGCCGATCCGGAAGGCGGCAGCGTGTCGTTTACCAACGCAATTCACACGGATTTGAGCGACGTGATGCCGGGGCAGAACAGTTCCGCCTATCTGCGTTATGCGTTCAACCTGGATGATCCGTCGCAAGTGAATCGCCTGGTGCTGCACGTTAAATATGACGACGGTTTTGTGGCGTATCTCAATGGCAACAGGGTGGCTTGGCGTCAGGCCCCTGACGAATCGGCTTATGATTCCGCCGCTACGGCACCGCATCCAGATGACGCGGCACTGCAATTTGAAGAGGTAAGCCTCACCGATTCTGCCGGCGCGCTCTTGGTCGGCCCGAATGTGCTGGCGATACAAGGATTGAATGTCAGTGCGACGAATGTGGACTTCCTGATCGTCGCGGAATTATCCGCTGACACGCTGGGCGACTATAGCCCCGAACCACGGTACTTCACGCATGCAACTCCCGGTGCCCCCAATGGTCTGGGTACCACCGACCTGGGGCCAATCATCAGCCGCCTGGATGCCATCCCCGCGCCACCTTATCAGCCAACGGACGCGGACGACCTCACCGTAGTGGCCCAAGTCACGCCGTCCTTTTCCCCAGTGACGAACGTGGTCCTGAACTGGCGGGTAATGTTCGGACCAACCAATACCACGCCCATGCGGGACGACGGTTTGCACGGTGACGGCCTAACGGGCGACCGGATTTACGGCGCCATCATTCCGGCGGGCGCGGCGACCAACGGCCAGATGGTGCGCTGGTATGTCACGGCGCACGATGCCCAAGGCCGCCAGTCGCGCTGGCCGCTGTTTGAAGATCCGAACAACTCGGCGGAATACTTGGGCACCGTTATCGTCGATCCGAACGTCGTTACCAAGCTGCCGCTCTTCCAAGTTTTTATCTCCTCCGAGAACGTAGCCGGCATCGACCTCGAAAGTGGGGCGCGCGTGTCGTTTTTCTACGACGGCGAGTTCTACGATAACATTTACATGGAACGGCGTGGTAACACGACGGCAGCCTACCCCAAGAAGTCGCACCGCTTGGAGTTTAATTCCGAGCATCCGCTGCGACATCCCGGCCCCGGCGGACGCATTCTGAAAACTTCGTTGCTGGCCGAACACGCGGACCCGTCCTATCTGCGGCAGCACCTGTCGTTTTGGATGATGGATTTGATGGGCGTTCCGACACCGTTCGATTATCCCGTGCGCGTCCAGACCAATGGTGTCTTTTACCAGCTTGCGTTTCACAATGATGTGCTGGGCAAGGACCAGGCGGAGCGCTTGGGGTATCCGCCGAATGGCGCCCTCTACAAAGCGGCCGGCACCATTCAGACCAATTATTACAGCACCGGTGGTTTCGAGAAGAAAACCCGACAGTGGGAAGGCCGGGAGGATTACGATGCGTTGGTGTTGGGCATCATTGAAACGAACAGTCTCGCGGAACGTCGCGCCTATGTTTTTGATCACTTGAACGTGCCGGAGATCATCAACTATTTAAGCGTGGCGCGGTTCACTGAGGAAGGCGACGACGTCTGGGCCAACATGTCGTTGTATCGCAACACGGACGGGAACGGCGAATGGAGCATTATTCCGTTCGATTTGAACGTCTCCTGGGGCCAACTCTATTGCGGCGATGCGCCGACGTTGTTCAACACGATCGTGGCCACCAACGACGCCCAGAAAAGCCATCCGCTGTACGGCGGCTCGCAAGTGAAGGTCGGCTATCGTCCCGACGTGTGGAACCGCATCTACGATGTGATCATCGCCGTGCCGGAAACGCGGCAAATGTTGTTGCGTCGCATTCGCACGCTCATGGACAAGTTTGTGCAGCCGCCCGGCACGCCGTTCGAACAGTCTATCATCGAACAGCACATTGTCAGCGTTACCAATCTGATCTGGCGCGAGGCGTTTCTCGATCGGGAGAAATGGGGTTGGCCCTGTTCCGGCACGTGCGGCATGTACTGTTGGGGGACCGATTTGTGGCTGACCAACGGGGTGGACGGTTTGATCAGCGAGTTTAACGAACCGCGACGGGAACATTTCTTTTTCACCCATTGCGTGGTGAACACGAACGTGCCGGTCAGCTTGGGCAACAGTTACAATGCCGGCATTCCCCTCGAACAACCCAACGATACGTGGCTTTGGGTCAGCGAACTGGACTACAATCCTGCCTCGGGTAACCAAGCTGAAGAATACTTATGCCTGACCAATCCCAATCCGTACGCGGTGGACTTGTCCGGTTGGAAACTGGACGGCGCCGTGCGGTTCGCATTCCAGTCGGGAACGGTGATTCCTTCCAATAGCGTGCTCTACGTATCGCCCGACGTGGTGGCGTTCCGCGCCCGCACGAATGGTCCCAATGGCAGCCAGGGGTTCTTCGTGCAGGGACCTTATCAGGGACAACTATCAGCCCGTGGAGAAACGTTGCTGATCAAGAACGACCATGGCTTGGTGGTCAGCACCAACACCTACGTGGGCGATCCGAGTCCGGCGCAGCAGTATTTGCGCATTACGGAACTGATGTTCAATCCCGCTCCGCCGTCGGGCTATCCGGGCGATGCGCAGGCGTTCGAATTCATCGAACTTAAAAACATCGGGCCGGCGCCGCTCGACTTGACCGGAGTCTATTTTACCAACGGAATTCAATTCGCCTTTGCCGGCAGCGCGGTGACGAGCCTGGACCCAGGACAAATCGTGCTCGTGGCCCAGGATGTGACCGCGTTTACGGCCCGATACGGAACGGGCTTCAACCTTGCCGGCCAATACGAGGGATTCCTGGATAACGCCGGGGAGCGAATCCGGTTGTTGGATGCGCACAATGAAGAGATTCTGGACTTCGAATATAACGACACCTGGTATCCCGCCGCGGACGGGTTTGGTTTCTCGTTGGTCATCGTGGACGAAAATGCCGAACCGGATCTTTGGGGTGACCGCAGCAATTGGCAACCCAGCGGAACGCGTGATGGTTCGCCCGGAACTCAGCCGGCTGTGCCGGCGATTGCGCCGATCATCATCAATGAAGTGCTCACGCACACCGACCCGCCGCTTCAGGATGCCATCGAGATCTTCAATCCCACCGGCGACGAAGTGGATGTTGGCGGCTGGTTTCTAACGGACGACCGGAATACGCCGCAGAAGTATCGCATTCCCGACGGCACCCTGATTGCCGCCGGTGGTTATCGCGTTTTCTACGAAACGAATTTTAATCCGTTCCCTGGTGTGCCCCCCAGCTTTGCGCTGAGTTCGGACGGCGACGAAGTGTATCTCTACTCGGGCGACGCGCAGACCAATTTGACTGGTTACGCGTATGGCCTGGCGTTTGACGCGGCGGCGAGCGGAGTATCGCTTGGTTGGTACACCAACAGCGTTCGTGAAACCCATTTTGTGCCGCAAGCCACCGTGAGCCTGGGCAGCGACAATGCGGGCCCCAAAGTGGGGCCGGTCATCATTCGCCAAATTATGTATCACCCGCTGGACTTGCTTGGTGGCTTGGACAACCCAGCGGACGAGTTCATCGAATTGCACAACTTGAGCGACCAGGCGGTGCCCTTGTTTGCGCCGATGTTTCCGACCAACACTTGGCATCTCCGGGGCGGCGTGGAGTTCGACTTTCCGACCAATGTGACATTGCCGCCGGGCAATTCCCTGCTGGTCGTGAACTTTGATCCGAACCATGCGGAAACGCTTACGGCATTTCGTTCGCGGTATGTCACAGTCGCCGACTTGCCGGTTTATGGTCCGTACAGCGGTAAGTTGGACAATGATACCGACCGCGTGGCGCTCAACCGTCCCGATACGCCCAACGCCAACGGCGTGCCGCGCATTTTGGTGGAGGAAGTCAATTATCACGACGCGTCGCCGTGGCCGGACGCGGACGGCAACGGGGCTGCGCTTCAGCGGCTGGACCCGACGCAATACGGCGATGATCCGGTCAATTGGCGGGCGATTTCCGATTTGGCCAATCTCACTGCGTGGCCACACACCAATATCGTGTTCAGCGTGGTGGCCATCGGCGCCGGCCCGTTGCAATACCAATGGCAGCACAATGGAACCAACCTCGAGGGAGCGACCGCGGCATCCCTGGCGATTGACGATGTCGAGCCCATAGACGCCGGTGAATACTGGGTCATTATCACCGATGATGCCGGTTCGGTTCAGGTGGGGCCGGCGGTGCTAACGGTGCCGGTCGAGCCGACGATCTTGCACCAACCGGTCCCGTCGCACTACGACCTTGTCGCGGGAAATACGGCGACTCTGAGCATCGCTGCGGCCAGTAGCACCACGCTGCGCTACCAGTGGTTCCACGACGATGCGGAATTGCCCGGAGAAACCAATGCCACTCTGGCACTGGCCAATGCCCAGGCGGCCAATGATGGCGATTACACGGTTCTGGTTGCCGACGATTACGGCTCGGTCTTGAGCGACACGGTGAACCTCAAGACCTGGGTGCGGCCGACCATTTCGGTGGCCTCATGGCCGCAGCCACGCAACCAATCGGTGGTGGCGGGCGGCACGGCCACGATTACGGTGGCCGTACAGACCACCGCCACGCTGCCTTTGTTGTACCGCTGGAAGCGCATCGACTGGGAAACCAACTATGTCTATGAACTGGATTCGTACACGAATGTGTTGGTGCTGACGAATATCAATGCCGTGGACCATGCCGGTGGCTGGCGGGTAGTCGTGAGCAATTTTGCCGGCGAAGCCAGCACGTTCTTCACCGCCAACCTCACCGTGCTCGAACCACCGACGATCACCGAGCAGCCTGACGGACCAGTTGGTGAATCCAGGCGAGACGGCGACGTTCTCGGTCACCGCCGCGGGGACGGCGCCTTTCAGCTACCAGTGGTGGCACAATGAAGCTGATCCGGTCAGTGGGGCCATGGGAGCCATATTGTCGGTGCCGGACGCTCAACCCGGGATTAACGACGGTGCCTACAGGGTAATCGTGACGAACAATTACGGTGCGGTCACGAGTGACGTTGCGCACTTGATCATTCGTGCGGAGCCGGGTGTCGTTACCCAGCCTACCAATCAAACCGTTACTCCCTGTGCCTCCAACGTGGTGTTCTGTGTCGAGGCGGAGGGCGGCGGCCCGTACACGTACCAATGGTATTTCAACGACACCAATGCCTTGCCCGAGGCGACCAATGCCACTTTGGTGCTATCCAATTTGGATCTGGCCGCGCTGGGCAGTTTCCAGGCGGTCGTGACCAATGCCGTGGGTGCCGTCACCAGTCAGGTGGTGGTGCTTTCGTATCTTTGGGGCGACTGTGACGGCGACGGTCTGCCGGACCAATGGGAATTGGAGCATGGTTTGGCGGCGAATGATCCGGCCGATGGCGACTTGGATTCGGATCACGACGGACTAAGCAATCGCGAAGAATTTCAGGCGGGGACCGATCCGCAGGATGATCAAAGTACGCTGCGGGTTGAACTGGTGGACGGCGGCACCAGCGGCGTGCCGACTTCGTTTCTATGCCGTATCGGGGATCGGTTACACCGTGCAATTCCGGACCAACCTGACGTCGGCTCCCTGGTTGAGCCTGACCAACCTGGCCGCGCAGGAGGTGAGCGGCCCCATAGAATTTGCTGATCCAGCAGTGTTGATCGACGGCAGCCGTTTTTACCGTCTCGTAACGCCGATGACACCTCCGCGATAATCGATCCTCAGCCAGGCAACTCGTAGGACAGGCGTCCCGCCTGTCCTGAAACTCCGGAGGACTTCGACATGGGCCGCAACGCCTCATTCAGCGATAAGCCTGTCGAGGTGTTCAGGAAGCCCAGAGCAATATGATTAACGCTCTGGTGGGACGGCTTGCGTTTTGGCGCGCCAGCGTTTGGAGTGCGTCCGGCTTGCCGGCGCTTTCGCAGGGGGATTGGGGTCCAATACTCAGCGGCATGAAGTTGGTATTCATGCGTTTCACTTTCATTGAAAGCGGGAGCAAGCTCCGCGCACTCCAAACGCTCCGCTTGAATCGGAAGCCGCAGGATTGGCAGGCCAACAAAAGACGATTCGATGACGTCAATGCACACCGCCATACTGATCGCTTGGAACATGCCACAAACAATCGAGCCGGCAACAATGCCGGCGCTCCGATTTGCAGGTCATTTGAGGTAAAGTCGGAACCGGCTAACGCCCCGATGACGCTTGCTTGCATTCGTCCGGTCGAATGCCAAACAACACGCAGCCCAAGCCCAGCGTTCCGGTCAAAACGCCCAAGCCCAATGCGCATTTGCTGGTGAGCGGCCTTTCGGTCTCGCCCTGCACTCCGGGAAGGCCCTCGAGCATGATCGCCCGGTTCTGCACCTCGCGAGCGTTGGCCTCGTCACTTTGGTAGGCAACGAAAAAGCAGGCAGCCCCGAGCAACAGCAAGCCGTAGCCAATGCGTCGCAACCGGCGCCGCTGGGCCGGAGTGGCAAGGGAGAATTTCCATGCGTTCATAAGCGCCATAGAAACACGCGCCCGGGCGACTGCAAGATTAAAGAAGCCGCAGTGACTTGCAACCCGGCCAAATGGGGTGAAGATGGCGTGGTGAACGGCATGAAGTTGCGCAGATGTTTTCTCTGGGGTGAGCTGGTTGGGGTGCTAACGTTATGTGTTGGTGCCGCCATTGCCACGGGAAGCGCGCCCGCCTCGGGCGCAATCGTTGGCACCTCGCCAACCAGTTCCAATGTGGATTCCCCCTTAACTCCTAGCCGGGACGATCGCGCCACGACCAACCAACCCGCCGGCCCGGCCAAAACCTCACCGGTTAATGCCAATGCCGTTTTCGAAAAGGCGCGCCCGGCCGTGGTGGTGTTGCGGCCGGTTAATGCGCGCGGGCAGGGGAACACGAAAGGCACCGGTTTTCTGATCAGCGCCGACGGCTTGCTGGTAACGGCCCGCCACGTTTCGGAATCGGGTTCCGAGATGTTTGCCGTCACGTCCGATGCCCGAAAACTCGACGTGACCGGTTTTGTCGGTGAAGACACCGATCATGATGTGGTGGTCTTGAAGGTCGAAGGAACCAATCTGCCATTCCTGCCGTTGGCCGCTTATGATCTGCCGCGGACTAATGAGTGGGTTAGCCTGGTCGGCAATCCCGGCGGCGGCGGGTTGGCGTTTCCCACCGGGACGGTGGTGGGCGTGGCCGGCATTCCGGGGGTGCTGGAGGACGTGTTGACGACGATCCCGGTGCGCCACGGTCACAGCGGTTCACCCATGTTGAATCTGCGCGGGGAAGTGGTCGGGGTTGCGGTCGCCGCCATGGCCAATTATGACGGCGTCGCCATTCCGGTGAAAGTCATCAAGCGAATTCTGGCACGGGCTGGCACCAATGCTCCGGTGCCCTTCACGAAACGCCCCCGCAAAGGTCGCCTTACCCCGGTCGGTTTGGATCCGGATTTCCGCCTGGCCCGCGAAGCCATGGGCCACCAGAACTGGGCCGAGGCCGTGAAGCGATTGCAGCAAGTGATTCGACGCTACCCGGAAAGTGCAGCGGCCGACTTGTTCCTGGGTTACAGCTATACCCAGCAACAAGACTGGGCCAATGCGCTTGCGACGTTCAAACGCGCGGTGCAACTCCGCAATGACAGCGCAGTGCTTTGGTTCTTTTACGGCACGGTGCTCGTGACGAAAGGGCTGGCGGCCGACGGTGTCGAAGCGTTGAAGAAATCCATCGCGCTCCACCTCGACGACCCGTCCCGGCTGATCGCCGCCTGGTCCACCCTGGCAACGGTGGCGGCCAAAGAAAACAAGGAAACGGAAGCGCGCGATGCCTTGGAGCAGTTGCGTCGCCTGGATGCAACCCGAGCGGCGGAATTAAAGATTCAACTCTGGCGGTTCTGCCCCAAACTGATGCTGCCAGTGGAAGATAGGACAGGAAAATAGAGTCTCGGTAAGCTGCGTTAGAGTATTCCTTCCACGTTGTCCGTCACACTTGAAAGCGCCGGCAAGCCGAGCGTAATCCAAACGTTGGCGCGACTTTCGGGCTGGCCTCCCGGATTTCGCGCAGCGTTTGGAGTGGCGCGGAGCTTGCTCCCGCTTTCGCTTGAGCGGGGCGTGCAAAGCTTCGCCTACGTCACGAGCTGCCAACGCCCAGCCGACGGCAATTCGGCGAAACAGCGGAATGAAAATCTGCGCCACGCACGAGCATGGCCCAGCCCACCCTCTCACCAATATGCGTGTTGCCTCAAACTTCCTTCCACTCGCCCGGAATCGGAACCGGAAAGCGTCCGTTGGCATCGGGTTTGACGGGGACGGGGCTGTTCTCGTTCATCGTGTCGAGATAGTCGCAGAACTGGAACCGCGACGCCATCATGTCGTCCCAGGTGACCGTCTGGCCGGGATGGCAGGCGGCGCGGCCCATGAGCGCGGTGAGATCCGAATAGACGGCCCGTTTGAGCTTCGTTGTGCGGCCGATCGTTGCGGATGCTGTGCGATGAAGTCGTTCCACTCGTACTGCCACGGACTGTAGGCGTCGTTGGTGGGCGTCCAGGCGATGTTGTCGCGTTGCGATGCGTTGGTCCTTGAACATGTGGACGGTGGCGGCGTGGATGTTGCCGGAGAACTGGGCGGCGCATTTGGTCCCGTGAATGTACGTGGCGAAATCGCTGCGCGTCTTCTTCATGCGCCGGAATCCGCAGAAGGCCTTGGTGCCGTCGGCGAAGGTGTATTCCATCGAATACACGTCGATGTTCTGGCCGCAGTCGTCGCTGTTGGGAGCGCGTCCGCCCATGCCATGGCATTCGACCGGCCAGGCGTCCTTGATCCAGCAGCACTCATCGATCTGGTGGATGAGGTTGTCGACCATGTGGCCCGAGCCGACCCAGAACAAATGGATCCGGCCGAACTGGAGCTGGCTGAGAAGTTCGGTGGCCTTGTCGCCTTGCGGTCGGAGCCAATCGGCGCCGCCCAGGCGGTTGGCGCGGATCAGCGTGATGTCGCCCAGCTCGCCGTTGCGGATTTTTTCGATCAGCGCCTGGCGCGCCGGCGAATGGCGGCATTGCAGACCGGCGGCGATTTTGACGTTCTTCTTTTCCGCCTCATCGACCGGCCGCAGCAATCGGTGCAACCCACCCGGATCGGGCGCAAAAGGCTTTTCCATGAAGACGTTGATCCCCTTCCGGATGGCGTATTCGACATGCACGGGCCGGATGTAGGCCCGGGTGGTGCACATGGCGACGTCGCCGGGACGGAGGGTGTCGATCGGCTGTGCTTGTAGGCGTCGAAGCCCAGGAACTTGCGATCTGGCCGAAACGTCCACCTTGTCGGGGAACTTATCCTGAAGCGTCCGGTGCGCCGCTTCGATTTTGTTATCGAGCAGATCGGCCATCGTGTAGAGCTTGACCGGTCCGGCTGCCGGCACCGAAAGGGCGTTGGCGATGGCCCCGGTGCCCCGCCCGCCGCAGCCGATGAGCGCGAGGCGAATGGTGTTGTCTTCTGCGGCAAATACACCATGGGGTGCGGCGGCGGCAAGCACGCCGGCGCCCAGGGCAAAGGAACCGCTTTGTTTAAGGAATTGCCGTCGGTTGAGTTTGGAATTGTTGTTGGATTTTGTCATGAGTTCTTCTTTGGTTGGGATGGTAACTGAGGGTTCAGGTTTGTCTCCGGCAATTGGTCTTGGCAGCAGGGATGCCCCCATCGCCCGGTTGGTTGGGGATGGCACCGATTCTTGATGTGCAGCGATCAATGAAGACTTCCGGTTCCATCGGGTTCATGGAGCAGCAGTGTAGGCGAGGGCTCTCGGGTCGCAAGCAGTTTCGTGCGACGGCGATTACAACAGGAGCTACGGTTCATTAATCGCTTTGCTATTCCAATTCGAAGGCAGACTGGTAACTTCCCAAGAAGAATATGACCGAGTTCAACTTTGATAGGCTCTGCCGCCGAGATCCCGGACGATAGACTCCGATTCCTGATGCGATGAAAATCCACTCACAACTCTCAATTTGCACCGAACTGGCTCTCAGTGCCTGCTTGGTCGCCATCCCTGCACTGGCTGGTTCGGTAGCCCCCACACCTCAACCCACCCAAACCAATCGCCTGCAACTGGCGCGCCAGATTCTCGCGGATGAACGGATGGATCAAGTGGTCCGCATGGGGCAGGACTTGTTGAAATCCGGTTTGAATGCCGGCAGTGGTTACGCCGAGGTGTGGATTCGTGATCTCAACACCTTCCTTGTGCCCGTGCTCGAAGTGACGCCGCCGGCCACCATTCGTCAGGCCTTGTTGGTCTTTTTTCACTTTCAGGGTGAGGACGGAAATATCGTGGATGGCTACGTGCCGGCCGACAAGGCGTTCGCTGACTACAAGTTTCGCACCAGCCCCACGCAGCCGCGCTTCAAGGCGCACAAAAACACTGTCGAAACCGACCAGGAAAGCTCGCTGGTGCAGGCGGTGTGTCGTTACATACGCCAGACGCATGATCGGACCATTCTCGATGAAATGGTTCGTGGCCAAAAAGTCAGCGAACGGTTGGAGCGGGCGTTGCGCTATCCGTTGGAACATCGGTTCTCCCCAAAATATGGGTTGATCTGGGGCGCCACCACGGCAGATTGGGGTGATGTGCAACCGGAACATCCGTGGGGCGTGGAACTCGACGATAACAGCCATCGCGCCATCGATATTTACGACAATGCCTTGCTGCTGGTGGCCATCCAGGAGTTCCTGCAAACGGTCGCCCCCAAGGACTCCGACATTGCGCGGCACTGGCAGACGCAGCATCACCAATTGGCCGCAGCGGTTCGCCGGCACCTCTGGGATGCGCGCGCGCAAAAGTTCATTCCGCACTTGTACCTTGATGGGTCTCCGTTCCCCAAAGAATTTCAATGAAAGCCAGGTGTACTATCATGGCGGAACGGCGGTCGCCATCGAGGCGGGCCTGTTAACACCTAACGAAATCTTGACCGCTTATGGGCAGATGTTGGCCGATCTGCGGCTGTCGGGGGCGGCCACTGTGGGCCTGACGCTTTATCCGCCGTATCCGCAAGGCTCGTTCAAGAATCCATCGATGGGACCGTATTCTTACCAGAATGGGGGCGATTGGACCTGGTTCGGTGCGCGTGTGGTGCGGCAACTGGCGCGGGCGGGGTTTGCTGAGGAAGCGTATCGCGAACTTATCCCGATGCTGGAGCGCGTCATTCGCCATCAGGGATTTCATGAATGGTGGTCCGTGGACAATCAACCTAAAGGCTCCGGTAAATTCCGCGGTTCCGCCGGGGTGTTGATCGAGGCCGTTAACGAGTTGCACGCGTGGGCCAGGGCGCAGTTGCAGAACCCGCCCCCGTCGCGATGAATTGATAGCGGCATCGTTGAAGACGAGCGCCTTCGATCATCTTCGTTCGACCGGAGTCTTCGAAAGCGTCAGCGAAGTTTCTGGTTCGGCTTCGTTCTTTCGGATTCCAATAGCACGGAAAGAAAGAAACACGGCACGAGAAAGAGAGCAACCGCGGCCGGAACCATCCAATGCTGGGCGCCTTTTGCCGGGAAAAGCCAGGCCGTCGAAACGAGGAAATCCAATACCTGCAAAACCGGCCTGTTGAACTCCAGCCCCCACTTTTCAGAAGCCCAGACCGAAGGAATCCTCACGGCCGTCTCCAGTGCGAACATACCCAACCAAGCCAGCGGGATTCCCACCAGGGTTGACAACACGTTTTAGGGCGAGTGGAAGCTCAGTCGCGATTCTTCGTAAAATGCCGCGCTGTATTGCCGCCACTTCGCGCCTACGGCTCGACGAGCCGATAGAACCGCCGCGGATGGTCGGACAATGGTTCGTTGAAGATCAAAGGTTGTCCTGCCACCCCATTCGTCAATACCGGCTCCCAATAAATCAGGTTGGTCGATGATTCCAGAACCAACGCATCGTAGCCGGATAAGCCCTCCAGTTGCAGGTGGAATTCCCCGTTTTCAATACCGAAGGCAGTGGAGGAGAACCGCAACACTTCGCGCACCGTCAACGTGGCGCTGCTGCTCGTCTGGCTGCCCATTCCATTGCTCACCTCCACGCGGTAAACGCCAGCATCACCGAGCGTCACCTGGCGCAGGAGCAGGGTGGCATTGGTGGCCTCGGTCAACGGCACGCCGTCGAGCAACCATTGGTAACTCAACGGCGATTCGCCGCTGGCCACGACGCTGAAAGCCACGTCGTCGCCGACGAACGCTTTTTGGCTGCCGGGCGAGCGGGCAATGAACGGCGCGGCCGAAACCGTCGCCGTGAATTCAAGCATGCGCAAGGCAGTTTCCCCGGCGACACTGTTGGTTGCCTGGAGACTAAAAATGTAAAGTCCAGGAACATCCGGCGTGAACACCGGATTGGAAACCGACTCATCTGACAGCGTGACACTGGAATCACCCGGGCGCCGCACTACCGACCATTTCCAGGCGGTGGCGGTTTGTGGATTTGTGTCCAATTGCCGCTGGGCTCCCACCGGGCCACTGGGCGCATCCACAACCGGCCGATCCGGGCAGGACAAGCTGAGTTTGCGGACTACATTATTGTACACGTCGGTCACGTAAACATTCCCCGCCGCATCCAGCGTTACTCCTTCGGGAAGATCGAAATAGGCCGTCGCGCCAACGCCATCGGCGTAACCGGCGACTCCATGATGCCCGGCAATCGTAATCACTTCGCCGGTGGGACTGACCTTCCGGATGGTGTGATTGAAACGGTCAGCCACAAAGAGGGTGCCGTCCGGAGCTACAGCAATTCCTTTGAGCAACCGAAACCGCGCCGCGCTGCCCACGCCGTCCACGTCCCCAAATTCCGTTGCTTGACCCGCCACCGTTGTCACTTCGCCCAGCGGGCTTACTTTGCGAATGGTGCCGTTGCCCAGGTCGCTGACATACAGATACCCCGCCGCGTCCACCGTCAAGCTGCGCGGATAGGCGAACCAGGCTGACTGCCCGATCCCATCAGCGCTGCCGAGCACCCTGGGAACGCCCGCCAACGTGGTGACTTCACCGGCCGGAGTAATTTTGCGGATGGTGCTATTGTAGGTGTCGCTGACAAACACGTTGCCATCGTGATCGACCGCAATCCCCCGCGGGCTGTCGAAGCGGGCCGCGCTGCCTAATCCATCCGCGGTGCCGGCTTCGTCCGGGGTGCCCGCGATAGTGGTCACCTGGCCGGCAGGGTCGATCTTGCGAATGGTGTTGTTGAGGCAATCCGCCACATACACGTTGCCCTCGCCATCCACCGCCACGCCGCGGGGTTCGTAGAAATGCGCGGCCGTGCCCATACCGTCGTTGGTGCCGCTCACGTTCAACTCGCCCGCCAGCACGGAGACGTCGCCGTCAGGACTGACTTTCTCAATCACCTGGCCGCCCAGGTCCGCCGTGTACAACCACCCGTCAGGACCGGCGGCAATGCCATACAGGAAGTTAAATCCAACGCCGGGGATTGCGTTCCCAGGGCCGACCAGGGTCGTTACCCCGTGCTCGGAAGTGACCTTGCGCAGCGCATGGTTGCCGGTGTCGTCCACATAAATCTGGCCGAAACGATCCACGGCAATGCCGCGCGGAGCGGAAAACCGGGCGTCCGCGGCAGCGCCATCCACGCCCCCCGCCGAGCCACTCAAACCGGCCAGCGTGGTGACGTAGCCATTGGGCGTGATTTTGCGGACACTATGATTCCCGGTGTCGGCGATATACAGGTTGTCTGCACCATCCACCGCGACGCCACAGGGATGATAAAGCCGCGCCTGACCGCCCTGACCATCCGCCGTTCCCGTGGAGCGCGGCGCGCCCGCGAACGTGATGACCTCGCCGACCGGACTGATTTTTCGAATGGTTGAATTCCAATAATCCGCGACGTAAAGCCAGCCTTGGGAATCCACGGCGATGCCGTAGGACCCATCAAACCGCGCCTCGCTGCCCACCCCATCGACATTGCTGCCAAACGGACCACCCGGCGCTCCCGCCAAGGTCTTGACTTCGGCGGCGGGAGTGATTTTGCGAATCAAGTAGTTGGCCGTGTCGGTGACATAGACATTGCCGGCCCGATCCACCGCCACACCTGACGGACCATAGAAAAGCGCGTCGGCGCCCACGCCGTCATTCGTGCCGTGCGTGCCCGCCGTTCCCACCCACGTGGTCACGCAGCCATCCGGGCTGATCTTGCGAATGGTGTGGTTGCCGGTGTCCGCTACAAATACGGTGCCCATCCTGTCCACCGCGACGCCCCGCGGCAAGTTGAACCGCGCTTCGCTGCCGACGCCATCGGCACTGCCGCTCTGCCCGGCCAATCCGGCCAGCGTCGAGGTTTCTCCTTCCGGCGTAACCTTGCGGATGGTGTGATTGCTTGTGTCAGCAATGTAAATGTTGCCTTCCAGATCAACGGCGGCGCCTTCGGGGCTGTGCAACCGCGCTTCCAATCCGGCGCCGTCCTTGGCGTCGCCGCGCTGGGCGGTGCTGGGCGCGAACGTGCTCACCATGTAGCTGCGCCAGACGGTCAAGTGGGCCGGCGGACTGCTGGTCGCACTGCCGCTGCCGTTGGAGACAATTACGGTATAGTCGCCCGCCTCGGTGCGGCTGATTTGCGGCAGGACCAGGTCCGCGTTGGTGGCACCGGGCAGTGCTGTTCCGTCGCGCAGCCATTGATACCGAAGCACCGCGGCGCCAACGGCAGCCACTGACAAGGTTGGACTGGTGTCCTCCAACACGGTCTGACTCTCCGGCTGAGTCACGATCCAGGGGGCTGTCGGCGGCGGCAACAGGACTACTTGATCGAGCCAGCCTGCGTGTACTACTCCGGCATCCGAGCTGTGCCGTTCGTAAATCCAACGCAGTTGAAAAATGCCTCCGGGCAGGTAGCGCTGATACAATTGCCAATCCACGTCACCCGAGACGGCCGCCGTTTCCTCGCCGGCCACCAGGAATTTGAGCGTGTCCTCGTCACTCGACACTTTCCAGCGAAAAGAAATGATGCCCGGTCCGAATACCGTCGTTTGAATCCAAGCTTCCTGGTCCGCTTCCAACGGGCCGCTTTGCGCCGCCTGTTCACCATCATAGGTCGTGTCCGATTCGGGGAACCAATTGGCGTGGCCGCCGCAGAGCCATGTGCGATTCGCGAAGTCCAGTGCAGAAGTCAATTCGGGCGAGGTCACGGACAAGGTCGCGTTGGAACTCGCCGTGGCGCCGGCGGCATCGCTCACCACCGCGCTGTAGTATCCCACCTGGTCGGCAGTGACTCCGGTCAACGATAGTGTTGCGTCCGTGGCGGCCGGGAGATCGATCCCGTTCCGGCGCCACTGGTAACTCAAGGGCGACTCGCCTTGGGCGCTTACGGTGAATTGCACGTTGCCCCCCGCATGGGCGATGACATCCGTGGGGTGAACGAAAATTCGCGGCCCAGGCGGCAGAACGGTGGCGGTCAAATCAGCGCCAAAAATCACGTCGCTGCTGGTGGCGCCGGCCTGGTGCACCTCGACCGCCAGCACATTCAGGCCCGGGACGAGCGTATTGGGGGAAACCGCGAACGTCTCCCGGCCGGTGGATTGCACCTCGGCAGTCCGGTTGGCACTCGTGGAATAGCCAATGACGCTCGGTGTACCCGGCATGCCAAGCCGCTGGACCTCCTGCCCGTTTAAATAGAAGACCGCTCCGTCATCCACCACGGCACCAATGGTCAAGTCCAGGCGGTTGGTGGGGTAATCCAGCGTGAAAGTGGTCCGGAAATAATACGTGATGATCGGCTGGCCCACCGCGTCGGTCAGCGGCAAGGGCGTATTGATTCCGGTACTCAATCCCGGCGGCAGATATTCGGTGCTCGGGGCGCCGAGGATACTGTCGCCTTGCGACCAACTGGAATCGTCATAGCCGGGTTCGCGCCAGGCGGTGCCCAGGTTAATGCCGTTGGCGTTATACCTCCATTGGGTGGCGAACGGGACGAGGTTGGTTTGAATTGAGTCGGCGGCCTCGAGCCAACCGCTACTGACCATTATGGCGCAGCTCAGAGCGAGTGCCCGTCCAAGTCGAAGAGTTCCCATAAAGATCCAATCGTTCTTAATTAATTGTAGCCCAACTGCAAGCTCTCCGGTCACTTCCCCAATCCTGGCTCGGCGAACGATGCTCTTAAGGAACTACAAACACTCCACCCGGCATGGGTTTCGGCTGATTGTCCTTAGCGATCCCCGCCAATCGGCAGGAAGGGTTCACCATGAGAACAACGGATTGAAGCCGAACGCCGCATAAAAGTCAATGCTTTATTCCGGGGTGTTCGTAGTCGCCTTAGCAGTCGAGGCAGGAGATGCGGTGCATAAAGTAATTGCCTTCTTGACGTAGCGACGTCGCGGAAGAGCGCCGCTGACCGACTTTGACAAAAACCGCGGCGCTCTGCCGCGATGCCGTTGCGTTGCCGGGAGCTTCAAAATGTGACTAGCGCTTGGTTGTGAACGACCTGTATTCAGTCGCGCCAGCGTTTGGAGTGCGCCCGGCTTGCCGGCGCTTTCAAATGGGGAGCGATGGCCAAACTGTTGCCGGCGCCGAATTGATTTAGGAACGTGCGGCGGCGTGCGAAAGCGGGAGCAAGCTCCACGCACTCCAAACGCTGGCGCGAGTCATCGTCCGCTGGGTCGTGTTGTGCGGCACCGACCACCTGGCGCCGTACCTCCCAATCGCAATCCTACTGCTTACCGTCCACGGGCACGTCAAACTGTGGCAACGGAACCGGACTGTGTTCGACCATCGAGCGGAGCTTCAAAACGTTCTTGGTTGGCCCGCCCGTTTCCAGGAAGAACCAATCGCCATCCAGTCCGGCATTAATCGTATCCTTGGCTTCCCAGATCGAGCCGGAAGCAGTGAAACGGGCGCGGGTCAAGGCCAGCCAATCGCCGTTGGCATTCCTCACCCAGCCCTGGCCAAACCGCGCGCGCCGACGTTCCTGGGCGCTTTTGCCATCGCGACGGAAATCCTCGATAAACGAGTAATAGCCCTTGAGCGGTTGGCCGCCAGTGCGGGTGCGAAAGGTCGCCAAATGACGCCACTTCTTGGGCGCTGTTATCGAACACGTAACCGGCGTAAGCGGTCTTGTTGCTCTCGACCAGCCCGCGCACCAAGAACCGATTGGTTCCGCCCGGTTGCCAATTGAACTCGCCCATACACTGGCCACCGGTGCCTTCGCCACCGAAACGCCGGATGCGCACGTTCGGATCGCTGAATAAACACTCGACGCGATCTTTTTCCTCGACCGCATTCGCATTGTTGCCTCGGGTGGGATCCCAGACGGAAAAGAGGATGACCTTCCGTCCATTGCCCAGTTCCTGGATGCCGAAATAGCCCGTGTTCCAACCGCAGGCCATGAAGTAGCTGCCCGGCACGGATTCATCCACGATCATTTCGTTGTAGAACAGTTCGGCTTCCGGAGCTTGCCAGGCCAAATGAACCGAACGGGCCGCGCGCGGCGCCGAATTCGATTCCGCGGCGGTTGCGGACAGAAGGGCAAACGCCGCCAACAAGGTAATGAGCAATGTTTTCATAGAGATAGCTGTGGTTCAGAAAACGCAGGTCCATCCTTCGGGATCAAGCTGAATCTTGAATCGCCGGGTAGCGCGTCCGCCCCGGGCGCCGTCAACGGCGCCTCGCCGTTGACTCCAAACGTCGTAAGGCGGCCGCTTGAAATTGAGCGTCCCGTTTGCAGTGTTTCGGTGCGAGGCGCACCGAATGACAGGCGGGGCGCCTGTGCTCCCCAATTGCCGCGCATTCACGACGTATACCTTCACCGGCTGCGAATCTCCCGCCGGTATTTCAAAGGCGTTTTGCCGATCTCGGATCGGAACACGTAGGCGAGGTATTCCGGGGAACCAAAGCCAGCGGCCTCGGCGACGTCGGGGATGGGCAGATCGGTTTCGACCAGCAAGCGTTTGGCGTGATCAAAGTGGGCCCGCCGGATTTCACTGGCCGGCGAGCGGCCGAGCACCTGCATGAAACGCCGTTCCAACACACGGCGCGAGATGCCGGCCTGCCGTGCGACTTCATTCACTTGGATGGGGCGCGCCGTGTTTTGCCGGATAAAGCTCAGAGCCTTGACCAGCGCCCGGTCGCGAATAGCCAGCGTATCTGTGGACTGTCGCGTCATCACTCCCAACGGGGCGAATAGGACGGGCCTTTTCGGGGCGGGCCGGCCCTGCATCAACCGGTCCAGCAATTCCGCGGCTCGATGGCCGATTTGCTCGGCGGCCACCAGCAGCGCGGAGAGCGGCACGTGCAGCAGCTCGCACAGCACGTCATCATCGGCGCCGCTGATCACCGCCACTTCTTCCGGCACCAGCAGGCCGGTCATTTGGCAGGCGTAAATGATTTCCCGGCTGCTGCTCGGATTCCAGGTCAACACCCCGACCGGCTTCGGCAGGCTTTGCAACCATTGGCCGAGTTTGGCGAGGTTCAAATTCCAATCCGGTTCGGCGCCCAGGCGGGGTTTGACGGCGTACACCGCACAATCGTATCCGGCGCGTCTGACGGCCTGGAGGAAGGCATCCTGTTGGATTGCCACGTAGGAGAGTCCCAACAAACTGAAGTAGGCGAAGTGCTGGAAGCCGCGATCGAGAAAATGTTTAAGCACCAATGCCGCCGCTGCCTGCATGTCGGTCGTAACTCGGGGAAAATCAATCTCCGGCAATTTAATGCCGGAGACATTGACCACCGGCAGCCGCAGGCTTTTTAGTTCCTGCGCCATCGGCAGGTTACCGATTCGGGCAATGACGCCGTCGCCTTGCCAGCCGGCCGGCACGCGCAGGCGTTCCTCCATGCCACGCGCTTCGACAAAGAGTTGCCAGGAACCGTGCTTGCGGGCGTAATTGTGGATGCCCTGCAAAATGCGGCGTCCCCAACTCGTGGAGGTATCGACCAGCACCGCGACGCGCGGAATGCTGCCCCGGTTGGTCGGCGGTGCGACTTTTTTGGAAGTGTTCATCGAACTGCCGCAATTTCTTAGAACATAAACGCGATAATTTCTACGGTATTCGGAACGGTTGTGCCAGTATGTTTCTGAACATGAACTGCCGATGTTGGGCGGAAGCATGCTGATGTCAGCCCCCGAAATGCGACAATTGAGAACCAACGGCACGGCGGCACCCGTTGACGGGTGGGGCCGCGGGATGCGCGGTTTGGACGTGATAAACGGGGAGCAGTCCCGATGAAGATTTGCGGACTTCGCTGGTGGGTGGTGGTGCTGATCTTCTTGGCGGCGGTGCTAAACTATGTGGACCGCCAAACGCTGTCGGCGCTCGCCCCAACCATTCAGCATGACCTGGGCATGGACGATCAAGGGTACGCCAATATCGTCAACATTTTCCTGGTCGCCTACACCTTGTCCTATCTCGTCGCGGGCAAACTCGCCGACAAGCTGGGCACGCGTCTCGGGATGTTCATCTTTGTGGCCTGGTGGTCAGTGTCCAACATGCTCACGGCGGCGGCGCACGGGATGCGTTCCTTGAGCGCGTTTCGCTTTTCGCTCGGTCTGGGCGAGGCGGGCGTGTGGCCGGCGGCTTCCAAAGCGGTGTCCGAGTGGTTCCCGCCGCGCGAACGGGCGTTGGCCATTGGACTTTACACCATGGGCGCTACCGTGGGCGCGACCGTGGCACCGTACATCGTCATTCCGCTGGCGACGTTTCCTTACGCTGACAAATTGCCGTTCGTGCAGAACCTCCTGGGTTACGGTGCTGGCTGGCGGTTGGCTTTCTTGTTGACCGGCGTCGTCGGCCTGCTGTGGTTGGTGCCCTGGCTATGGCTGTATCGCGTGCCGCGTCAAAGCAAGTTGATCCGCGAGGCGGAACTTCGGCTCATCGAGGAAACGCCGGCCAATGAAAGTCGCGGCGAGACGGTGGCACCGGAAACATCATGGACCTGGAGGCAGGTGTTCACCTGTCGGGCGACGTGGCTTTTGTTGTTCGGGCGGCTGATTACTGATCCCGCCTGGTATTTCTACCAATTTTGGTTCCCCAAGTATTTGAACACCGACCGTCATCTTTCCCAGGAGCAACTCAAGATCACCTGGATTGTCTATGCTGCCGCGGGCGTCGGCAGTCTGCTGGGCGGCTGGCTCTCGGGCCGACTGGTAAAACGCGGCGTCGCACCCGCCCGCAGCCGGATGTGGATCATGTTGGGCTGCGCATGTCTGTTGCCGTTGTCGCCGTTTATCGCCACGGTATCCGGCACCAACGCGGCCATGCTCCTGACCGTCATCACGGTGCTGGCGGCGCTGGCGTGGTTGATCAACATCAGCGCCATCATTGTTGATGTCATTCCGCAGCATTCGCTGGGCACGGTCTTCAGCGTGGTGGCGGCCGGTAGCACCATCGGTGGCATGATCATGAACAAAATTGTGGCGGCGATGGTTTCCGGTCCAACGTCGGGGCCGGCGGGATTCCTGGACCAGGCCCTCAATTCCGTGTTTGGCGGTCTGCTGCACGCGGTGCAGGGCAAGGGCTACGCCGAATGGTTTCTTATCATGGCCTTCCTTCACCCGTTCGCCTGGCTGATGCTCAAGTTCGGCGGCGTCGAGCAAAGCGGCATTCAAAGCAAAAGGTAATCATGCAGCGCGAGACGAAATTCTCCCTTCACAGGAACCAAGCAAACTGCCGCCAGGTTTTGGAGTGCGCCAATCCTCTGGCGCTTTTGGTGGTCGCCGGGCTATGCGAATGCGGCAGAGGACTGCCGCACTCCAAGCCGCTCGCGCGCCGAACATACGCGTTGTTCCTCAGAATGAATTGTAACAGCCGACGTGAGGAGGCTCACACTTCAATCTCTCGAAGTTCTTTACAAACAAAATGAAAACCTTGTTTTGCAATCCGCGAAATTTTCTAGCCCTCGCTGGTCTGCTTGCGGGAATAGACCTCGTTGCCTTCACTTCGCTCGCTGCCCAAGTCAAGGACGCCGGCGACCAGATTCAAATCGTCACGCCGAACTACCGTCTCGACATCGTCAAGCAGAACTTCCGCTACGGGTTCACCCGACCGGACGGCACGGTCATCGCGGCGCCCAACGACGAGTTCGGTCTGGAGTTTGGCGGCGGGCATTCGGTGGGCACGACACTGCGTTCGTCCGCTCCGGAGCAAGTGGTGCTCGAACGTCACCAATGACAAAGGCGCGCACGCTACGGTGGCCATCGAGCCGGGCGACCACTTCGTTCGCTTCAGCGTGACCCAATCCGAAACGAACCGAATTCTGGCGCGCATCGGCGGCATTACGCCAGCGTTCGGGCTGGCGGACCATGCGGCATTCGGACGCACCACCACGGACGTGACCGGTTTTTCCGACGGTCATTTCCGTGCGCAGGAACCGCCGGGATCAAAGCGGATGATCAGCAACTTCGTGATCTCGCCGGAGCGGGGCATCGCCACCGTGAACATGCAGAAGAGCATGAAACTCGTCCGCGTGCGGGCGAACGACACGGCCCAAGGAGTGGCCGCCGCGACGGAGATGCTGGCGTTGTATTATTTCCTCGGGACGCCGCAGGAGATTTACGCCGCGTATCTGCGGGCGCGTAACCGGGAAGGTTACCCCGTGGACAAACCGAAATACGAATTCTTCGGCGTGGGCTGGGAGGCCTTTGGCGCGCTGGGCTGGAACACGAATGAAAAGACCGTCACGGAAAACGTGGAACGCTACTTGCGTCTCGGCTTTCCGCTGGAATGGATGGTGGTCGGCTCCGGTTTCTGGCCGAATGAGGATCCGAATTTGCAGGCCACGACCAGCTTTGGGATGTGGGACAAGCAGCGTTACCCCGATCCGCGGAGATTCATTGAGCACTTCAAGAGTCGTGGGTTGAAATTCTTTCTCGGTCTCCGGATCGCGTTTATCGAGGACGGACCGTATTCGGCGGAGGGCGTGGCGAAGGGCTATTTCCTGAAAGAGAACGGGAAGGCCAAAGCGTGGCAACTCGGTTTCCCTCGGCGCCCCGCTTACCTGTTGGACGGCGAAAATCCCGAAGCGGTGAAGTGGTATGTGGCCCTTTGCCAAAAGTGGATGGATTACGGCGTGGATGGTTTCAAGGAAGACCTGTTCGGTTATCGGGTCGCGCATACGCTCGATGGCAACATTGATCCCGTAAACCAAGCGTTGATGGAGAAAGGCGTGTTCATCATGGGGCGTAACGCGTATTTAGGCTCCGCCTGCGACATCCACCGAATCGAAGATTTCAACTTCGGCCAAAACCAGGACCGCGGTCCGATCAACGTGCTGGCGTTTGCCTACAGCGGCTTTCCCTACCCCTATCCCGACATAACCGGCGGCACGTTCGGCGAGGGCCGCAAGACGCCGCCGTTGACCAGTCCACAAATGCAGAACTACATGATGCGCTTGGCGCAGTTCGATTCCGTGAATCCGGCGATGGCCGTCGGTATGGGACCGTGGCACTTCGGGGAAAAGGTCGAACAGGTGATGCTCGAGCGGCGCAGTTGCACGCGCGGCTGCAGCCCTACATTTACAGCGCTGCCGTAGATGCCTATGAAACCGGTTTCCCCTGGACCATGACGCCGCTGCCGCTGGCGTTCCCGAACGATCCGCAGGTCTATGGCCGCGAAAACACCACCGTGCGGGGTTACGAATGGCTGTTCGGCCCGTCGCTGCTGGCCTGTCCGCTCTACGGCAACGACTACGCCACCGCCACGACGCGTGATGTGTATTTGCCCGCCGGGAAGTGGGTGGATTTCGACACTGGCGAGGTTCACATGGGGCCAAAGCTACTGCAGAATTTCCCGTTGCCGCCTGGCAAAACGCCGCTTTTCGTCGGCGGCAAAGGCGTGCTCGTGTTGCGCGATCTCAAGGACGACACTCTCCAGGCCAAGGTTTACCCGATCACGCCCCGCGGCTCCACTTATCGCTTCACGTATCGGGATGGCGTGACCCGCAGTTCCATCGTCAACGCCAATACTGGCTGGGACCAACTCGCCGTCCTCGACACGACTGACAACCAACCGGTGAAATTCGAGCGGGAAGCCCAGACCGAAGCTATTCGGTTCGCCATCATTCCCGGCCACAATTACCGGGTAAGCGACCGACAGTCATCCAACTCTGGCAAAGCTGGAGATTGAAAATGATAAACAACTTAACACGGCTCAGATTTTCCAGCGGTGTGCGCGAAGCGGCGAGACGGTGTTGGCGAACGACACCTTCCCCCTCACCCCAGCCCTCTCCCTTGGGGAGAGGGAGCACCATTTGCCGCCAACCTCGGGAAGCGAAGCTCTCGGAAAACTGGTCACTTGGCTCCTGCAAATTCAGCATCGAGCCAACCGAGCGCCTCATCAGCTGTTCCCTCTCCCTGGGGGAGAGGGTCAGGGTGAGGGGGAAACACGGAGCTCCACAAAGAAGTTCGCTTCGAGATGTTTCCCTTACGTCCAACGCTACGACTCCTCCATCCACACCGGATATTTTCCTGAAAAATTATGAAAGCCATATTCCTCCTTTCTCTGACCCTTGCTTGCGCTGTCCAAGCCGCGCCACCGCCAGGCTACAAACTGGCCTGGGCGGATGAATTCGATGGCAGCAAACTCGACCCCAACAAGTGGGCTTACCGCACCGACAGTAAACATTGGAGCACACAGAAACCGGAGAACGTGTCAGTGGCTGACGGTAAGTTGATCCTGGCCGTGAAGAAGGAAGCAGCCAGTGGCAAGAACTACACTGGCGCCGGCGTCATCAGCCGCCAGGCCTTTAAGTATGGTTATTACGAAGCCCGCTTCAAAGTTCCGCCGGGCGCGGGGTGGCACACTTCGTTCTGGATGATGAAACACGATGGCTCCGGGAGCACCATGTGGCAGGCCACCGCCCAGGAACTCGACGTGTGCGAGAACGATTCGGCCAAGCCGACCAGCTATGGTGCCAACACGCACCTTTGGAATCCACCGCCGCACCGGGCCTTCGGCCACAAGACCGTTTCCACACCAAACCTGGCGGCGGACTTTCACGTTTTCGGCTGCGAGTTCACCCCGCAGGTGGTGAAATATTTTTTTGAGAGCAAGCTGGTGCAGACGGTGGATGCCACTCAGTTCCCGCATAGTGACCAGAACATCTGGCTGACCACCATCGCCTCCCACCTCGGCGGTATCAAAGCTGTGGAGGACAGCAAGCTGCCCGCAGCAGCGGTGTTCGACTACGTTCGCTTCTACGAGAAACAATAAACAAGCAAATGGCTGACCAGAGCATGCTCGCCCTTGCAGACTTTGGCCGAGTTAGGGTTTACTGGCGCTCATGATTCCGACCTTCAAGCCGTTCTCTCTATTTGCCGCCGTCCTGCTGTTGGCCACCGCGCTGGCGCATGCCGATGACCTGGAACAAGCGTTCACCCATCCGCCCCAATCCGCCAAGCCCGGCGTGTGGTGGCATTGGATGGGGTGCAACGTGACGAAGGACGGCATCACCCGCGACCTGGAAGCGCTCAAGGCTGCCGGCTTTGGCAGCGCGACGATTTTCGGTATGGCCGATGTTTGCACGCCCTGGGCGGGCCGGATTGAAAACAGTCCAACTGCCGGATTGGTTGCGTTCACCGACCCATGGTGGCAACTGGTCCGCCACGCGGCCGCTGAAGGACGCCGGCTGAGTCTCGACGTGGGCATTCACAATTGTCCCGGTTACGAGAGCAGCGGCGGACCGTGGATCCCGTCGGAGTTGTCGATGCTGGAAGTCTGTTCCTCGCAAACACCCGCCACCGGATCGGGCAGGATCAGTCTCGCGCTGCCCCAACCGAAGGTCGATCCGCGTTCGACCATGCCCTTTCCCGTGTTCAATCCCGAAACCGGCAAAGTCGAGAAACCGGTGGTGCCAGCGCGGCAAACCTTTTATCGCGACATTGCCCTGGTGGCTTTGCCCGCCGAAGGCGTGGTGGCGAAGGGGCAGGTGATTAACCTGACCGGCCAGAACGAGTGGGACGCGCCGCCGGGGAAATGGATCATTTACCGGTTCGGTTACACGACCCAGGGAAAGATGACGCAGCCGAATCAATGGGAGGCCCGCGGATTGGAATGCGACAAGATGAGCGAGGCAGCGGTTACGTTCCATATAGACCATCTTCTCAGCGGCATGAAACGTAATCTGGGCGATCTCATCGGCACCGGCCTGAAATACGTCCTCTTCGATAGCTACGAAGCCGGCAGCCCTTCGTGGACGCCGCGGATGCGCGAGGAGTTCACGGCGCGCCGGGGTTACGACCTCACGCCGTTTCTGGCGACCTTCGCCGGACGCACGGTGGGCAGCCCCGCCGACACCGCCAAGTTCAAAGCCGATTTCAATCGGACCATCGAGGATCTTTACCGTGACGTTTACTTCCCGACTGTGCAACGAATGCTGCACGCGGCGGATCTGCAATTTGCGTGCGAGCCCTATGGCGGGCCGTGGCGCGTGGGCGAAGTCGCGCCGTACGTAGATCGCGTGATGACGGAATTCTGGACTAGCAACGACGGGTTTCGCGGCAGTGTGCCGGGCGGCATTCTGAACGCGGCCAACGGTGGTTCACACAATATTCTCGCGGCGGAAGCCTTTACCGGCGCGCCCGAGAACAGTCAGTGGACGGAGTATCCGGAGTGGCTCAAGCCGATTGGCGATGGAGCATTCCTGGCCGGCATCAACCGGCTCGTGCTGCACCATTGCGTGCTCCAGCCGTGGGACGACCGCTATCGCCCAGGCAACACGATGGGCCGCTGGGGCACCCACTTCGGACGACTCCAAACGTGGTGGGGGCAGGGCCATGCTTGGGTGCAATATCTCAGCCGTTGCCAGGCACTCCTGCAATGGGGGCAACCGGCGCCAGACGATTTCGCCAACGAAAGCGGTCTTTCCGTGCGCAGCCTCCATCGGCGGGGGGAAGGCGCGGATGTCTTCTTTGTCGCCAACCCGGCGCGCACCAGCGGTGCGGCGGAGTGCGTGTTCAGCCTGGCGGGGCGGCAACCGGAGTTGTGGGATCCGGTCACCGGCAGCATGCGAGATCTGTCGGATTTTCAGATTGTCGATGGCGAAACGTCCCTGTGGTTGGAGTTCGCGCCGGTGCGAAGTTACTTCATTGTTTTCCGCCGGAAGGTCGCCGCCAACGTGGCGAGGGACCGCGCGAATTTCCCAGTGCTGAGTCCGCGAGCGGAATTGACAGGTCCTTGGGAAGTAAGCTTCGATCCCCAGTGGGGCGGGCCGGAGCAAGTGCAGTTCGAGCACCTCGACGACTGGACTAAGCGCCCGGAGCCGGGCATCAAGTATTACAGCGGCACCGCCGTCTATCGGACGACGTTCAACGTCAGCCAATCTGAGATTTTCAAATCTGAAATCTCAATTCCGCCTCTCCCTCGGTACCGTTCACCACCTCGCGCGCGTGCGACTCAACGGCCAGAATCTGGGCATCATCTGGTGCGCACCATGGAGCGTGGCATTACCCGCCGGCTTGCTCAAAGCCATTGGCAATCGCCTGGAAATCGAAGTCGTCAACGTCTGGGCCAACCGGCTGATTGGCGACGAACAGGAGCCGCCGGATTGCGAATGGCAACCCGGCGACTTGCCCGGGGGCCGCTATCTCAAGCGCTTTCCCGATTGGTTCGTTCACAACGAGCCGCGACCCTCCCAGGGCCGCTATTGTTTCACGACTTGGAACTACTTCACCAAAGACTCGCCGTTGGTCCCGTCCGGCTTGCTTGGTCCCGTCCAGTTGATGACTGAGGATTGGACTCGGCACGCCCTACCGACTGCTACCAATCGAGCCAATGCCATCAGGCGCCGAACCAGCAGCCGTTCGACCGCGGCTTTCGAGTCGGACGTGCAGAAAGCCGGATTGGTTGCTTGTGGTCGCATCACCGAAGAGCGCGTGGTTCACGCCGGTGGCGGCAGCGACGCCAGCGCGTTGTTCAACGGCACCACGAAAAACGGCTCCGGCGGCGACGAAACCGCAGACGACGGCAAGACCTTCCGCGGTTATGGCGCCGGCAGTGTGCTCACCATTCAACTCACTGCGCCGCACGACTTGACCGAAATTCGCACCTTCGCCGGCCACCCCGACGGCCGCGCCAGCCAGGGCTACACGGTGTCCGTGGCGCGTGCCGCCGAGCCAAAGAAGTTTGTGGAGCTCACCATGGCCGTGTTGGAATGCGTCGGCGGTGCATCGGAATTGCGCGCGCCCGTGAAGGCGAAAGCCGTCGTGGCGGTGCGCTTCGAGTTTCAGGACGGCCCGCTCGGCTTCAACGTCTATCGCGAAATCAACCTTGTCGGGCAACCGACTAGATCGAGATGACACGAGGACAGGACGCTTTCTCGTATGGCAGTTGACGGCGTCGGTCGCACGCCCTGAACTGACTTGTGGGCTACTGCTTTTACAGAGCTTTTGGACAAGATGCATGTGCGTCTCCAGATACTGACGGGTCGTCAAATCGCACTTCGTGTTGCAGGCTTGCCTTACCCAGTTTGTGCCTTTACCGTCCGCTTAGACAAGCGACGGAAACTGAAAGTGCCGCATGACTACTGAGAAGTTCCTAAAGAAGCTGCAAGACCACACTGGTTCCTTCGCCGCCGCCGTGGCGACGAAGGAAGGCGAGTGGATCATCAAAGGCTTCATCGATATTGACCGCCACATCTACACGATTTCGGTGGACACCAAGATCGTGTCGAAGGTTCTGGAGTTGCTCCTGTTCCCGATGTTTGTCGAGTTTGGTAAGAAACACGGGCTACAAATCGAGTTGTGCCCGCAGCAGAATTTCTACCCGGACTTGACGTTCACTGAGCCAAGGTCAGGCTGGAAGTTTGCAGTGGACATTAAGAGCACTTACCGGACGAGCGAAACAGAGGTGAACGGGATGACGTTAGGCGCGTTCACGGGTTACTTCCGCAATCGCGAGAGCAACAAGAACACTCTATATCCGTACAGCCAATACGCTGGGCACTTTGTCGTTGGTGTGATTTACTCCAAGGGCGACGCGGTGGCGGACGAGCGGCGTCAGTTTACATTGGACGAGCTGCCCACAATTCCGTCGGTAATCAAGGATTTCCATTTCTTCGCGCAGCCGAAATATCGGATCGCGGCCGCACGGCCCGGCAGCGGGAACACGAAGAACATCGGCTCGGTCACGAAGATCGAACACCTGGTCAAGGGCACTGGGCCTTTTGCCACGCTGGGCGAAGAAGTCTATGATGATTACTGGATGTTCTACCTGACGCGCGACATGGCTCAGGCTCTCAACGTCAAACGGCCTTACGCCAGTTTAAGGGAATATGCCGACTACAAACAAAAGGGCATCGAATCCATTCGCGCGCACGAAAAGCAGATAGCCAAACTGGCCGCAGAGGAACCGGCGGGAGTTGAAGACGAATCCACTGAGAACGAGGAATGACATGAGCACACCGCCGTTAGTCCCACCGATCAAATGCCAGGGGATAAAGACCAAGCTGGTCGAGGAAATCCGCGCCTTGGCGGCGATGCATGATTATGAGCGGTGGGTGGAGCCGTTCTGCGGCAGTTGCGTCGTGCCACTGAACCTTCAACCGCAACGGGCGCTGCTCTGCGATTCGAATGTCCACATCATCCGACTCTATCAAGACATTCAGGCCGGACGGCTGACGGCGCCGCGTGTAAAGGCGTTCTTGACGGAGGAAGGGGCGAAGTTGCGCACCAGGGGCGAAGACCATTTTTACGAGGTTCGCGAGCGCTTCAACGACCGATGTAGCTCGCTGGATTTCCTTTTCCTGAACCGCTCCTGCTTCAACGGCGTCATGCGCTTCAATCGCTCTGGCAAATTCAACGTGCCGTTCTGCCGGAAGCCAAACCGTTTCGACGTGAAATATGTGTCCAAAATCACGAACCAACTTCGCCGGATTGGAGAGGTGATCGCGAACAAAGACTGGGTATTCGAAGCCGCTGATTTCCGAACGACACTGGGCAAGGTGAGAGAAGTTGACTTCGTATATGCTGACCCACCGTATGCTGGCCGGCATATGGACAAATTCAACTCTTGGTCGGATAAAGATGAGAACGACTTGGCCACCCAATTGAAGCGGCTTTCTGGCAAGTTCATCCTCTCGAATGGCAAAGCAATAGTTCGGAACCAACGTGCTGTTGGAACAGAATTGACGGAGTCGCGCTTCCAGCTTTTCACTCGGCAGCATTTCTATCACGTCGGCTCCACTGAAGACTTACGCCACCCGATGACGGAAGCGCTGGTAACCAACTTGTCCGGCGGGCGCTACGCAACAGCACAGCCCGCCTTGGAACAGATGGTCTTCTTTGAGAAACCGGCAAATGATTTCGGTAGTTCCAGGCCGGAGGCAGAGCGCAAATCATGATTTAATGCGCCGTCATCACTCAGGCGGCGGCACATGAATGGCGCGGAAGGATGATGACCGTGAGGGAGGCTGCCGCGCCCACCCAAGCAGGCTGCAAGAAAATCTCCTCGCCATCGTCACAATGGTGCGTAATCTTAGGGTCATATTGGCCCTTATGACGAAAATCTTTCCGCCTGATTACAGTCTGACCGGCGTGAATGCGGCGCTCGCGGTGGAGAAGGGCCTCGCCGAGGCCGATTGGTACACCACTCCGGTCCCGAAGGCGGAAATGCGCAAGCTCCTGCAGCGCCGCAATGGACCGGCCATCCGCGACACGCGCCTTGTTGCTGGCCCTGCTGCTGGCTTCTGGTTACGGCACGGTTGTGCTCTGGGGCACTTGGTGGGCGGCGATTCCTTACCTGATTTATGCCGTGCTCTACGGCACCAGTTCGGACTCGCGCTGGCACGAATGCGGCCACGGAACGGCGTTCAAGACCGACTGGATGAACCGACGTGCTTTATGAACTCGCGTCGTTCATGGTAATGCGGGAATCCGTGGTCTGGCGCTGGAGCCACACCCGGCATCATAGCGACACTATCATCGTCGGGCGCGATCCCGAAATCCAGGTTCCGCGTCCGCCCAATCTTCGCGCGCTCGTCCTGAATCTTTTCAACGTGGGCGGCTACCGGACCTACTTCCCGAGCGTGATCCGGCACGCGCTGGGAATCATCTCGGACGCCGAGCGCACCTTCATCCCGGAAAGCGAATTCCCGAAGGTTTATCGCAATGCGCGGCTCTGTCTTGCTGTTTACGGAGTGGTGATCGCCTCCGCGATCGTTTGGCATAGCTGGCTTCCGATCTTCCTGTTTGTGTTGCCCCAGTTCTTTGGGACGTGGCTCATGATCGTCCACAATACGACGCAGCACGCCGGACTGGCCGAGAACGTCCTCGACCACCGGCTCAACTGCCGGACGGTTTACATGAATCCGATCAGCCGGTTTATCTACTGGAACATGAACTACCACGTGGAACATCACATGTTCCCGCTCGTGCCTTACCATGCGTTGCCCCAATTGCACGCGGTCATCAGAGATGATTGTCCGCCGCCCTATCCGTCCATCTTGGCCGCGTGGCGCGAAATTCTCCCGACGCTCCGCCGCCAGGTGAAGGATCCGGCGTACCACGTCAAGCGCTGGTTGCCGCCGCCACGCAATCGGACGCTCGAAGCGACCTACCGCTCGACCGCCGCGCCTGATGCCGAAGGCTGGGTGGAAGTCTGTGCCGATGCTGATTTGGGCAAGCTGGACGTGATCCGCTTTGACCACGGGAAAAAAACCTTTGTGCTGGTCCGCGATGGCCACGGCGAGGTCTTTGCCACTGACGGCATCTGCACCCACGGCAACACGCACCTGGCCGACGGACTGGTCCTCGACGGCACGATTGAATGTCCGAAACACAACGGGCGTTTCCATCTTGCCGACGGCTCCCCGGCCCGCGTACCGGTCTGCCGCGGATTGGCCACGTATCCGGTCGAGAGCCGGGACCAGAAACTGTTCCTGAACGCGCACCGACCTGGCGGCGCCGGCGTACGTCACTCAGACGACGCTGCAACTGCGCGTCGTCAGCAATCGCAGCGTGGCTACGTTTATCAAGGAACTGGTCTTCGAGCCGGTGGGAAAGATCGAGTTCACGCCCGGCGACTACCTGCAATTCGACATCCCGGTTTACGAGGCCATTCGCTTCCGCGATTTCGACATTCCGGAGCCTTACGCGGCGGTATGGACGGCGCAACATGTCTTCGACCTTGTCGCTCACAATCCCACGGGCGGCCGGCGCAACAATTACTCGCTCGCGGGCAATCCCCAGACCGAGTCCACCCTCCGCGTCAACGTCCGCATTGCCACCCCACCGCCGGGACAGGACTGTCCGCCCGGAGTCGGTTCCGCGCTACATGTTCAGCCTCAAACCCGGCGACACCGTCACCGCCATCGGGCCATTTGGAGATTTCCACATCAAGCCCACGCAGAAGGAAATGGTGTATATCGGGGGCGGCTCCGGCATGGCACCGTTGCGGGCCCATATCGCGCGCCTGTTTGAAACCGAGAAGACCCGGCGCCGCGTGCGCTTCTGGTATGGGGCGCGTTCGCGGCAGGAGCTTTTCTATCAGGATTACTTCGAGGGCATGGCGTCCAAGTTTCCGAACTTCCACTTTCACCTTGCGCTGTCGGCGCCGTTACCAGAAGACAATTGGACCGGCCATCGTGGTTTCATTCACGAAGTGGTTTTCGAGCAGTATCTGAAATCACACAACAATCTTCGGGCGGTCGAATTCTACCTTTGCGGACCGCCGCAAATGACCAAAGCTTGCCTGAGGATGCTCGACCAACTGGGGGTGGCCGATTCGCAAATTACCTACGACGAATTCTAACTTTCCCATCAATTTCATGCCGCGATTCACCAATGACGGCTCAACCGACGCGCCCAAGTTGCGCGTCTATTTGAATCTGGACAGTCTCGTTGACCTGCGCCCCGACACGATCTGGCCGGGTTTGACCGGCTTGGCGCAAATGCAACGTCTCGCCGCGGACGGTTTCGAAGGGGCGCAATGGACTGAGGACAGCGAGCCGCCTTTTGGTAGCCCGATACCGTTTTGCGGCTGTGGTCGCATCAACCGTCCGACTGAGGCCGATCCGCTGGCCGCCAAACATGCCGAGCGCGGTTACACTTGTCTGACGGTTCACGCTGGCTGGGGATTGGAGGACGACGCGGACGTGGATCGCTTGGTTGAAGCGATTCTCGTGGCTTCGGATCGCCATGCATTGCCCATTTTCATCGAAACCCACCGGGCCACCATCACCCAGGATCTCTGGCGAACCGTGCGGATTGCTCGGAAATTTCCCGAAGTGCGTTTCAACGGCGATTTCAGCCACTACTACACGGGGCAGGAAATGGTTTATGGTGGCATGGAAAAGAAACTCGATTTCATGAAGCCGATCCTGGAGCGGATTGGTTTCCTGCACGGCCGGATTTCCAGTCCCGGTTGTATGCAGGTTCCGGTGGATGCCGGTGCCGCGCGTCCGCAGCAGGCGCATGGCGCGATCAACTACCTCGAACACTACCGGGATCTCTGGACCCGCGCCATGCAGGGATTCCTTCGCGCTGCCACGCCTGGCGAGTACCTCATCTTTGCCCCGGAATTGTTGTCGGGCACTCACTACTATGCCCGGATGTTCCCGGATGCGCAGGGAAGGTTGGTCGAGGAAACCGATCGTTATCAGCAGGCGTTGATCTACCAACCGATCGCCCGTGAGTGTTTCACGCAAGCGCAACACCGCCTCGCGGCCAAGCCGACCTGACGAGCGGGCAAGTTCCAACACAATGGCGGTCAAAGCCGATTCTGGCAAAACCGACACATTCGCTTCATATTGCGTTCTAATTGTCCAATGAAACGACGATTGATCAGCATGGTCCTCATCGCGGTTCTGCGGATGCCGACCCAAAACCGATGGCGCGAATTCTAAGAAGAAAGACGCAGGCTCTCCTGTTGGCCCGGCAGCGTCCCAATTATAGTGGTTTCAGAATGTGCAATTATGCGCGCAAGTCAGAACGTTTGCCGCATCAATTTGAAGATGATCAAGAACCGAATATTTGCGCCAGTCCCGCGAACCGCCGGGCCATGTTGAAAGAACCACCATCCGAATCGACCCGCCGACCAACCACGCGGCAGCTCAGCGGCGACCTCGCCATTGTGGGCGGCGGATTGGCCGGGACGTGCTGCGCCATTACGGCGGCGCGCGCCGGATTGAAGGTGGTGCTGCTCCAGGACCGGCCCGTGCTGGGCGGTAATGCCTCCAGCGAAATCCGGCTGTGGATTCTGGGCGCGACTTCACACATGGGGAACAACAACCGTTGGGCTCGCGAAGGCGGTGTGGTCGATGAGATTCTGGTCGAAAACATGTACCGCAATCCGGAGGGCAATCCTTACATCGTCGATTCCATCCTCCTCGAAAAAGTGGCGGCCGAGCCGAACCTCACGCTGCTGCTCAACACCGTTGTCCACGACTTGGAAAAGTCCGATCCCGACACCATCCAGTCCCTCCGCGCTTTTTGCTCGCAGAATTCGACGGCGTACGAAATCGGCGCGCCGTTGTTCGTGGACGCCAGCGGCGATGGCGTTATGGGTTTTCTGGCGGGCGCCGCCTTCCGCGTGGGAGCGGAAGCCCGAACGGAGTTTGGCGAGCTGTTTGCCCCCCGCCAGGCGACCCGCGAATTGCTCGGCCACACGCTTTACTTCTACTCGAAAGACACCGGGCGTCCGGTGAGGTTTGTCCCGCCGAGTTTCGCCTTGCAGGACATCACCAAGATTCCGCGCTTCCGCGACTTCAACACCCGAGACTTCGGTTGCCGGCTATGGTGGCTCGAATGGGGTGGCCAGCTCGACACCATCCAGGACAGCGAGCAGATCAAATGGGAACTGTGGAAGGTCGCTTATGGGGTGTGGAACCACATCAAGAACTCCGGTCAATATCCGGAGGCCGAGACGCTCACGCTCGAATGGGTTGGCACCATTCCCGGCAAACGGGAGAGCCGGCGTTTCGAAGGCGACTATATGTTGACCCAGCAGGACATCGTGGAGCAGCGCCAGCATCCGGACGCGGTTTCCGTCGGCGGTTGGGCCATTGACCTTCATCCCAGCGACGGTGTGTTCAGTGAGAAACCTGCCTGCCAGCAGTGGCATTCCAAGGGCGTTTACCCAATTCCTTATCGCTGCCTCTACAGTCGCAACATCACGAACCTGTTCCTCGCCGGTCGCATCATCAGCGCTTCGCACGTGGCGTTTGGTTCCACCCGCGTGATGGCCACGTGCGCGCACAGTGCCCAGGCGGTGGCCTTGGCCGCGGCGGTGTGCCGACGCCACGGTCTGAAACCGCGCGAAGCGGGACGTCCACCACACCTTGCCGCATTGCAACGGGATTTGCTCCGCACGGGCCAGTTCATTCCGGGCCATGCGTTGATCGACGAAGAAGACCTTGCGCGGCAAGCCACTCTGAGCGCGAGCAGTGAATTACGCTTGGCGTCGTTGCCCCCCAACGGTGAACTGCTGGGGCTTACGAAAGCCTGGGCCATGCTGTTGCCCGTGCCGCTCGGCCCCATGCCCCCAATGGCTGTCCGACTCGACGTGGCGCAAGCCACCGAATTGCGCGCCGAATTGCGCGTCGGCAGCAAGCTGGGCAATTACACGCCGGACGTGACGCTGGCCGTGTTGAAGCTTCCGCTGGCACCGGGGCGGAAGCAGCTCGTGCCGCTGAATTTTGAAGTTTCCATCGCCGAGCCGCAATATGCGTTCGTTTGTCTGATGGCCAATGAGCACGTGGCGGTGCATCTGAGTGACCAGCGCGTGACCGGCGTGCTCGCGGTGACGAACCAGGCTAATTACGCGGTGGCCAAAGCTTCACGTCAGGAACCGCCGCCCGATTCCGGCCTGGACGCCTTCGAGTTTTGGCCCGCGCAACGGCGTCCCGGCGGGAAGAACTTCGCGTTGCAGCTTGAACCATCGCTTGACGTTTTCGGCGTCGGCAATTTGGTCAACGGCATCGTGCGTCCGACGCGCCAACCCAACGCCTGGGTGGCAGCATTTAATGACAAGCAACCGAGCGTGACCCTGCAATGGTCCGAGCCCCGGACCATTGGCCGGATCGAACTTGTCTTCGACACGGATTACGATCATCCGATGGAATCGGTGCTGATGGGACACCCGGAGAACGTCATGCCGTGCTGCGTGCAACAATTCAAGATTGAAGACAGTTCCGGCCACGTGTTGGCTGAATGTGCGGACAATCACCAATCCCGGCGAATGATTCGCTTGGAGCCACCGGTTACCACAAATCGGCTGATCCTTACCATGCATGCGCCCAATCCGCGGACGCCGGCGGCGCTTTACGAGCTGCGCTGCTATCGATGATTTGGTTCTTACGACAGGGCGTGAATACTTCAGTTCGCCGCGAACGTGGCTTACGGTAGGCGGAGACGCTGTCGCGCGCCAACTCCTGAATTAACCACTTACACTGGAACATGAGGCAGAGGAACCTGATTCGATTCGGCTCTCGGTTGCTCAGTCAGACCCTCCTGAACGTCGGCTGCTACGAGTGACGTGATTCCACCTGCCCCCCCCCCGCCACCGGTATTCTGTGCGTCCGTCTCGATGACTTGTCGCCCTGACCATTACCTGTTCATCTTCTTCGTCAACGCTGGCAGCACTACCAGTGGCTGCACGTTGGTTTCCGCGGTGATGCGGTCGAATACCTGGATTTCCGACAGCAGGACACCCCACCCCGGACGGCAGGCACACTTCACTCGGACGTAGCGCGCTTGGAGCGGTTGTTCGAAGAGGATGCGATACGCGTAGGCCAATCGGCCGCCCGCCGGCAGGTCATCGAACAGCGAGGATTGGTCCAGTTCCCAGGGAACGAAATCGGCCGGCGGATCGAAGACCTGGTTAAAGGTGGCAGCGCCGGCGGATGAAAAGGTCTTGCCGTCCATCGAGGTTTCCACGGTGATCGTGTCGGGGTAGGTGAGATGAAAGCCGCTCTCTTGGCCAGCGTGAACCCGGACGACCGCCACTGTCTCAGGGCGGCCCAGGTCAATGGTGGCCACTGGGGAGAAGTCCGGATCGAAGATCACACTGGTGGGCATGTATTTGACTGAAACGTAGGTGTCCGGCGGCGCGATGATGCCGTCGGTGAGATCGGTTCCCCCGTCGGGATTGCGTTCGCTCTGCTGGCCTTGCAGCGTGTAGGACTTGCCGCGCGCCAGGTTCGTCCCCCAATGAAACCGCGTCCAGGACGGCTTCGCGCCGGGACCGACATCCTGGCCGTCCGAGTAGCCCGGCTTTACACTTTGACCGTCCGGCCCGCTGCCTTGGAGATTCACACGGACCCATTTCATGGTGGGATTCCGGAAGCCGCCGACGTTGATGGTGTATTCGTGCGCGGGCGAAGTCACCCGTTCGGTGTGCCGCCGTTCGAGGTCGCCTGATTCGCGATGTTCGATCCAGCAATAGGTCACTTCGATGGGCGCGAACGCCGCCGCCCGCGGTTGATGATGCACGGTCATCAACGCCATCTGAATGCCAGGCCCGGAATAGCTTTTGGGATAGTTCTCGGTCTGGAACTCGTAGCGCAAATAGGCCGTGCGGATTCCGGCTGGCACGGAGGAAACCGGCGCCTCCACCATCAAGTCGAAGCGATCCGTGTCCTTGGTTTTCTCGTAGTCGGAGATGTAGTTCCGGTCGTCCCACGAGTGCAACAGGGTCACTCGATTCTTGACGCCTTTCACGCACACCGTTCCACCATAGGTGAGGTCCGTGATCGGTGTGGGGGTTTCGATCTTCCACGTCGCGCGGCAAGGCTTTCCCTTTTCCGCGGGACGCAGCGTGGGCTTGTAGAAGCCCGGCGTCGGCTCCACGTCGAGGTCCTGTTCGGCATAAACAGTCCGGTGATGGTTGCCGCCAATGATGCTGGGCTGGAACTGGATTGTTTCAACTTGCGGCCCCAGCCGAAGCTGAACCCGATTGGCCCCGCGAACCAGTCCCGGCAGCGCCGGCCGGTTCAGTTGCGTGATCGTTTCAATGGCGAGCGCCGAGAGTTGGGAATCGTCCGCCGCCAGCTCCACTTTGACGAGATACTCCATGACGCCGGCCACCTCGTCGAGCAACGACGCCTGACCGTTGGCACCCAGGTCAATTTTCGTCCAGTTGATGCCGGTGTCGCGCGATACCGACACCGATACGCCGCGGCCGCGCAGCGACAATTTAGCGGAAGTGACCACGTTGGCCGCGGACACTTTGAACACCACCTGGCCGCGGCCTTTCACGCCGTCGGGCGTCCAGTTCACGCCGGCATCGGAATACACGAGCGTCCGCGTCGCCGGATGGTGCAGATCGGGGGCGTAGTGCCAGACGCCGTTGGCGCGGATGTTCCGGTCGGTGTCCACGTCCTGGTTACCACGCACTGGCCGGAACGTACGGTGTCCATCCGAGGCCAGCGGCGAGAAGTAGCGCGTGTAGTATTCACCCGGGCGGAGGTTCAACACATAGCGCCGTCCCCACCGGGCGTAGAGACTGTAGTGGGTAACGTCGTTCGGCGGCTTGAACGAATCCCAGCCATTCGCCAACGTGCGTTGGTACTCGACCGGGTGGTCCGCGGCGCAACGCCATCCGCGGTGATCGTCCGGACCCTCGACCGGATTGGTGCCGCACTCGGGCGCGAAATTCTCCAGGTAGAACCGCGGGTTCTTCTCGATCTCACGGACCGACGCCACTTCCCCCCGGTCATTGAAGCAGTAGAAACTCATCGAGTCGTCAAACATGTGCCAGGTTTGGCCATTGTCCCAGGAACACTCGCAGACCGTGTGGTCGCCGAGCTGCACGTAATGGGCCTGCCACCCCATCCGGAGCCAGAGCGCGTTGTTGACGCCGGAGATGATGCCACAATTGCAGTAGCCATAACTGTTGAACATCCGGATCGGGTCGAGCACTTCGTGGCCTTCCTCTTTGGGATTGGTCTTCTGTTTGCGGAGCCGCTGGGACCAGCGCCAGATGGCGATGGCCTGTTCCTGTGGGGTGGCATACTGCGAAGTGATCGAGCGCAAGTAACTGTCGATGTCCGTAAGGTCGGGGGCGGAGTCGGTGACCAAGGTGATGTTGTAAACAGCGCTTCGGATTGCGGAGGCCATTTCTGATCCGGATACCGGAAGTGGTGTCTGGGCACTGCCGTTGCTGCCTCCCGGCATTACAACCACCGCAAGGTATATGCTGGCGAGCAAAAGGTGTTTCATTCGTGTCTTCATCCTGTTGGCCATTTCTAAAATTCCCAGCGCCGTGTCCTGGCGGCGCCTTTGAGTTCGATCCAGTCAATCTCTACTGGCTGCTGTTGCGCCGGGAGATAAACGCGGAAAATGCCGAGCGGGCCTTTCGCCGGGACGGCAACCGTGACCGTCTGCCAGTCATTTCGTTGCAGGGTGAACGCTGCCGAATTCGCCGGAATCGGCTGGGTGCCGGGTGGAATCCACTCGACCTTGCCCGGCCCGCCTTCGGCAGAGTGAGCGCGGAATGTGACCACGGCCGGACCAGCAGTGCCGGCCCCGACACCCAGAAATGGCGAGTTGTTCCTTCCCTTCAGCGTGACAACGCCCTCCTTCACCCACGCTTCGCAATTGCGGGCCTTCCAGCCTTGGAGTTTTGGATCGCTCACGTCCTTGGCAGGTGCTTTGGCGGCGGATTTGGGCGACGCCTTCTGTCGCAACTGCGGCTTGCCTTCGTCTTCGGGATGATAACGCGCAGGATCGAATGCGGGATTGGGGACTGGGACGACCGCCTTGGTGTCGGTCAGGAAACGTGTCGATGAGCGCATCCATTTGTTTGACGCGCCCTGGCTGTTGCTTGGCGAGGTCGTCCTGTTCGCTTGGGTCGTTGCGCAGGTTGAAAAGTTTCCAGCGGTGGGCGCCGTTTTCGCCGCCGTAAAAAATGCGGATGAGTTTCCAATCCCCCTGATGGACAGCCACCGACGGCGGCAGCCAATCGGGCACTTTGGGATCGTGGGGAAAATAGGTGAATATGGCCTCGCGCTGGAGCGGTAGCCCCTTCAGCGCCGGCACGATGCTGATGCCGTCGAAACGCTGCTCCGGCTGCGGCTTCAGAGCCAGCATGTCCAGGATCGTCGGATAGAAATCGCAGCTTTGCACCACCGCGTCGCTGCGCGAACCTGGCGGCGTGACGCCCGGCCAGATCACCACCATCGGCTCGCGAATGCCGCCTTCATAGACGGTGGCTTTGCCGCCGCGCAACGGCGCATTGCTCGTCGGCGTGGTGCCGTCAATTTCGTTATACATGTTGCCGCCGTTGTCGGAGAAGAAGACGATGATCGTGCGGTCGGCAATGCCCAACCGGTCGAGCGCGTCGAGCAGCGTGCCGACCGCGTCGTCCATGCTCTCGACCATCGCGGCATACGTGGGGCTGCGCTGCGGATTGTTTGGATTGGCGCGGGCGCGATACTTTTTAATAAGCGCCGGTTTCGCATCGAAGGGTGCGTGGACACTGAACATCCAATAATTCAGAAAGAATGGCTCGTCCTTGTGCTTCTCCATCCAGGCCGACGGCCTCTTTTGCCATCCGATCCTCGATGTGCTCGTGGGGCGTGTCGGGATCAAAGTCCGGGAAATTTCCACGGTGCCACGTAACTGCCCGCCGGGCCGGGGCCAGGCCAGTGAGGAATATCCACATCGAATCCCTGCTCCAGTGGTGAATAGGGCGGATGACCCAGATGCCACTTCCCAAAGTGCCCAGTGGTATAACCGGCGTCCTTCAACGATTCAGCCAGCGTGTAATAGGTCGTGTTCAGCCGGGTGGCCGGCTTGGGGCCCACTGCTTTCTCGCCCGGCGGCCCCTTCGTGCCCGGCGTCGCTTGCAACACGACCTGCGGCAGATGACAATTGGGAGTGGTGATGCCGGTGCGTGCGGGACTGAGACCGGTCATGATACTCGACCGCGTCGGGGAGCACAGCGGACTGGCCGCATACGCATGGGTGAACGTCATCCCGCGCCGGGCCAGCCGCTCGACGTTCGGCGTTTGGTAAAAGGTCGTGTGGCCGTAAAGCGTCGTATCCGCCCAGCCCAGATCGTCGGCGAGGATGAAGAGGATATTGGGCGGTCGTTCGGCGGCGAATAAACCGACAGCGCCGAGAAGCCAGACCTGAATGGCAAGCAAAAGCCCTTTCCTGTTCAAGTCGAACACGGGCGGCGGGAGATGAATGCTCATTGCAAGTCTTTACGATACTGCTCCCAGCGTGCCCGGAGTTGTGCGAGTGTTTCAGCATCGTGCGGTTCGGTGACACGATTGTGCGCCTCGAGGGGATCGGAATCGAGATCATACAGTTCCTCGATGAGCGGGTCTTCGTTCACCCACCTGATATACGCCCAATGTTCCGTTCGCACGCCTTCGCTGGGAGGCAGAATCTTTGGGCCAAAGTGGTGTTCGTAGAAAAATTCCGTGCGCCAATCCGAGGGGTGATGGTTCGCCATGAGCGGCACCAGACTACGGCCCTGCATTCCAAACGGCGGCGTCACCCCGGCGAGGCTCAGCATGGTTGGTGCGAAGTCAATATTGAGCGTCATCGCGTCTTCGGTCCGGCTGCGGTGGTACGCTGGTTCACGCGGATCGAAAATGATCAGCGGATCGCGGAGACTTTCTTCATACATGAACCATTTGCCGGCTAATCCGCGGTCGCCGAGGGAATAACCGTTGTCGGAGGTGAAAATAATGACGGTGTTGTCCGCCAGCCCGCGCTCTTTCAACTCGGCTCGAATGCGGCCGACTTCGCGGTCGATGCCGCTGATGAGGCGGAAGTAATCCTTCGTGTTGTGTTGGAATTTCTCCGGCGTGTCGAAGCGCCAATGCCAGCGCCGCCGCGCTTCGGAAGTCTGGACCGATTTCGGCAACTGTTCAAAGTAAGCCTCGGTCGCCGTGGGCGGATGGGGTATGACGTTATCAGCGTAAATCGACTCATCGCGGAGGTCGGGGGTGAATTCGCGCGGCATGTGGTCCCGGGCGTGCGGCGCGATGAAGCTGATTGAAAGACAGAACGGCTGGTTGGTCGAACCGCCTGCCAGAAATTCCAAGGCCTGCCCGCCCATGCGCGCGGTGGCGTGCATGTGCGTGGGATCGTCCGGTTGGATGAAATAGCGGCCACCTTGCCCTGCTAAACCGCGCCAGTAATCAAACTCCTTGGCCATGGCCGCGATGGCCTTGGCATTGCCCACGCCGAACTTGCCGATGAAACCGGTGCGATAGCCGTGCTTCCGCAACAAGGCCGGATACGTTTGCGCCCATTGCGCGGCAGTGAACGGTTTGGAAAAATCTCCGATCCCATGACGCCGTTCGTATTGGCCGGTGAAGATCGAAGCTCGACTCACACAGCAGATCGAGGTGGTGACGAAGTGGTTGCGGAAGATCACCCCCTCGCGCGCCAGGTGGTCGAGGTTGGGGGTCTTGATATTGGGATCGCCCATGCAGCCGAGCGCATTCCATCGCTGATCGTCAGTCAGGAGAAACAGGATGTTGGGTCGGGCGGGCGCCGGCTTGGGCGCATCCGCGGCGTGCAGGCCAATCAACGACGCCAGCAGCAACGTAGCGAGCGGTGGCAGCAACGATTTCATTGTCCGGTTCCTTTGTCGGCCCGTCGATGAGGATATGATGGCTTCGCGGCTTCCGAAAACGTGGCGAGCATCTTCGCAAACATCGTTAGGTACTTGGATCCGAAATCGTGTCATGGCTCCATAATGCCGGTACAGACGGTGCCGTCAACATCGAGGCATCGCACGTGTGCGACAGAGCAGTGTGTGTCAACGGAGCGTCATTCCTTCACCAGCGTCTTCCCCGTAAGGTTTTGGACTTTGATTTGGTAGTCGGGCGGCGCGACGAGGTGATAGATGAATTGGTCACCATTCTTCTTCCACGCGACTTCAATCTTCCCGTCCGGCGTGGGGATGGAGCCGCGGCACCAGTCGAGTTGCACGTCGGCGAAACGTAGTTCGAGCGATTTGCCAATCGGATCCACGCGGTGCAGGCCGAGAACGTCGCGAAGGAACACGTGGGCGGCGTGCGAAGCGAACCCATGATTGCAGCTCGCGGTCGGCGTATCATTCTCCCAGAGCGTGCCGGTGCGCTCGACCATGTACAGCCAGTAACCAATCGCTTCGTCGAGAATCTGCTGGCTGCGCCCGTCGCGCGAAAGCAGTTCGAAGCGAAGTTGGTCGCCGATAAAGGCATTGGCCGGATAAACTTCGGGAAACGCCTTGGTTTGCTTGCGCTGCGGGCCGAAATCGGTAATCAGCCGATGCCAGAGTTTGGGGTGCGATTGGGGCGTGGCGACGTTAAAGAAGAAGGCGAAGTATTGGCAGACTTCCGTGTGGTTCGGCGTTACTTGCAATTTGGCCGTCCTTGCGCACAGCGTTGTCCACAAAGAACTCGCCGTCGAACGACTGTCGGCGAATGGTGTCGCGGACGCGAGCGGCTTTGGCATTGAGATCGGGCAAGCGGTAGAGTCGACCGGCGGCATCGAGCGTTCCCGCGTAAAGCATGCATGACGGATAGTTTACATCCTGCACGAACGAGTTGGCTTTGGACCATTCGACAAACACCCAGCTTGGCAGTTTCTCCAACAGGCCGTCCGAGTTTTCGTACTGCTTCAGGAAATCGAGCAGTTTTAATACGCGTGGGCGCAAGGCTTCGACCAGTTCGCGGTCGCCGCTGCGGGCTGCGTATTCCTCCAGTTGCACCACAAACCACATCGCCCAGTTTGGGATGAACACTCCGTCGTTGTGGTCGCTGGGATAACACATGGGGAGCATGCCTTCGGGCAAGTGCGCGAATTTCTCCGGGCGCTGGAAATTCTCGAAGAAATTCTTTTCGATCAACGTGTCGCCGCAAAGGTCGGCGGCCACGCGCGCGGTGAAGAAGCTGTCGCAAAGCCAGCCGGCCCGTTCGCGCGACGGGCAGTCCATGAAGATATCCACCGCGTTCTGCCGAAAGGTCTCTCTCGCCGCCTCGAAGATGCGGTTCAACCGTTCGTCGCTCGCCGCGAAACTGGCGTGCGTTGCCTCCGGATTCACCAACTCGCGCAGGTAACAGTCGCTCACTTCGCAATCCCCCTCGAGGACGATGAGCTTGAGATAGCGCAGGGTGTAAGGCTCGAACGTTTCGAACGAATAGCTGCCCGGTTCCAGTTCGTAGAGCACAATGTTGACGCAGCCGAGGCGTTTGAAGTCCACGTCGTGGTTGGAAAGAATTTCGTCGAACGTCACGAACAGCCGCGTCCGGGTTCGGGCCGTGACTTTCGCGCCGATGAACCCGCTGAGGTTCACTCCGAAATCGAGGATCCGATACGAATTGGCTTTGAGCGCAAATGGCATCGTGGCCTTCGCCGGACGGGCTGACACGTTCTTCACCGCCTGCAATTCGATGGAGGGAATGGTAGCAAGTTCCGCTTCGGGGAACCCGGCCAGTTTCGGGCCAATGGCGGTCAACGAGCGATCCTTCCACAGGTTCTTCGGTAGCGCGCCTTTGACGACTTCGCCCTCGGTGACGTGCGCCACCGGTCGCCGCACGTCGAAGGTCGGATATGGGACGCGTCGCGTCGCCAACGGCTTTGCGTCCACGGACGCACAATGCGCCGGTTCGGCGGGCGGTCCGGGCAGCCGCCAGACTTCGGAGAACGGCCGTTGGAAACTGTAGCGTTGCACTTTCTGCACGCGGTCATGGCGGAGGGCAGCCCGGAAACTGTCCACACCGGTTGCGGCGAGCACTTGGCCATTGGCCACGACTTCGGCTTGGAGAAACGACGGCTGGTCAAGCAGGTAGTAACTGTTGGCGTTGTAGCCGGCGACTTCCACGACCAGTTCATTGCGGCCGGGATGCAACTTCGGCGCGATGTTTCCCTGGTCCACCCGATAAAACCCATGACCCGCGCGGGCCGGGCCGTGACCGGCGAACTGGCCGTTAATAAAGATTCGGTAAAGCGTGGCCCCGGCGAGGCGGAGTGTCACCGGCCCGGTCGCCGGTTTGTCAAACGCGGCACGGAACTCAACGAGCACATTGCGTTTGGTTTCCTTTCCTGCCGGCCAAACCGGACGCGCCGCTTGAAAGGCAGGCACCACTTCCGCCGCGCGGGAGGTTTCATCCAACGGAAATCCTGCGAGAAGCAGGAGGCACAAAGACATGGTTGGTTTCATCACAATTATTTTTTAGCTGGCCGCTTCAAGGCGGGGAAGTCTGTTCTTCATCTCGAACGCTGCAATGAGAAAGGGGAGCGCGCCCGCCCCGGGCGCTGTGGTTGGCGTCTGGCCAACCACTTTCGAGGATTGCGAGTGACTCAATATTCAGTGATCGCTCAATGCTCTTTGTGAAAATCCGAACGCCTGTAGCCACCGACGTAAGGAGGTGGACCTTTCAGGCACTTGGTAATGGCGAGTCCGCCTCCTAACGTCGGCGGCTACCCTAATTAAACTCGTTCTCAGACACGAAACGCTCGCTAGCCGCTTGTGCCGAGCGCTCCAACTGGTAGCGGGAACTGAATGATTGCAGCGGTCCACGAAACATGAGTCAATCGGCTCCATGAAAACCACCATGACTCGACGCCAACTGCTCAAGCTGTTAACCGCCGCTGGCTTTGGCGCTCCTTTCGCCACCCGCGTAATCGCCGACCAAGCCGACCAGAATGCCCCGCGCTCCGCGAAGCCGGAGAACATCGTCGTGCCGGTGACCGCGCGCGATCTTTACCCCGCCCGATTGGTGAATGGCAAAGTCATTCAACCGGAGCGTCCGTTGGCCGTGATGCACGAAACCGACGTGCTCGTGGTTGGTGGCGGCCCGGCGGGATTCTCCGCGGCGGTGGCGGCAGCGCGGGCGGGAGCGAAGACGACGCTGGTCGAGCGTTACGGCTACCTCGGCGGCCTTTGGACCGGTGGACTCGTGCTGCTCGTCTATCCGACCCATGCGACTGAGAACGGCGCGCGGACCAAGGTCGTTCGCGGAGTGGGCGATGAGTTGCTGGGCCGCATCGCCAAATATCCGAACGCCGCCACCAACTATGCCGCCGGCAAACCCGACCCGACCACCGATCCCGAAATCACCAAACTCGTCATGGACGAAATGATCCAGGAAGCGGGCGTGAAAATGTTCTTCCATTGCTGGGTCGCTGACGTGGTTATGGACGGCAACGCCGTGTGTGGCGTCGTGCTGGAAAGCAAGGCCGGCCGGCAAGCGATCCTGGCCAAGGTAACCGTGGACGCCTCGGGCGATGGCGACGTGTTCGCTGCTGGCGGGGCGGAGTATGAGCAACGCCTGCACGCTGTCGGCCTGGTGCATCGGCTCGGCAACGTGGACCGCGCCGACCTGGCCCAGTTGAAGGAAGCCGGTTTCAAAAACCTTGGCAGCGTGGAACCGCTCCCCAGTGTACGTTGGGTGAACCTCCGCGGCCCGAGCACGGACGGACTCGACATTGCCGAACTGAGCCGGTTGGAAGTCGAGCATCGTCGCAGCATCTGGAAGCGGGTCGAGAAGATTCGCCAGACGCCCGGCGCTGACAAGGTGTTCTTGCTCCAGACGGCGCCGCAAATCGGCGTGCGCATCACGCGACTGCTGGCCGGCGTGCGCAAGATGACCAACCAGGAAGCGCGTTCCGGCAAGCGTGGTCCCGACACCATCGCCATCGGTGGCACCTACGGCGCTGGTGCAAAAAAAACCGGTTTTGCCATTCCGTACGGCGCCCTCGTCCCCAAGAAGCTCGACAACCTCATCGCTGCCGGCCGGTGTCTCGACGTGGACACGCCGATGGTTGAAGACATGCGCCTCATTGCCACGTGCCTGTTAACCGGCCACGCTGCCGGCGCTGCAGCCGCGTTGGCGGCGCAAGACAGGTGCCGTCCGCGCGAGGTGGACAAGCCGAAGCTTCGGAAGTTGCTGCTGAGCCAAGGGGCGTACTTGGGATAACCAGGATTATTCCCGGTGTCTCCGTGCCTCCGTGGTTCATGTTCTTTGCCGTAGAAACGCTGCTGACACGAACATTTATTATTTCTCCGAAGGGCACGCTTGCTTAAGCTCGTGTCGTGACACCAACGCCATCAACCGAGTCCAAACGACCGCGCCAATACCGGCTGCGGCAGATCGGCCGTTGGTTGGTGCTGATTGCCGCTGTCGTGCTGGTGTGGCCTCTGAGGCCTGAGTCTTCGACGTCGCTCTTCCTGCCGGCGCTGAGCCCGTTTATCGCGGTGACCTCAGCCGTTAGTGTGCGGGCCGTGGGGGTGCTGGCGTTGCTGGCGGTGCCCGTGCTGGTGCTAATGCTCATGTATCGACGTTGGTTTTGCCGGCACGGTTGCCCGGTTGGGCTGTTGCAGGAAATGGTGGAACGGCTTCGACCCAAGTCGCGCATGCGTTGGCGAAAGTGGCCGGCCATCGGTCCCTGGCTGGTGCTGCTGACACTTGGCGGCGCCGTAGTGGGCTATCCGCTTTTCTTGTGGCTCGACCCACTGGCGATCTTCAACGGCTTCTTTAATTCCTGGCGTCAACCCCTCGCCCTGGTCACGCTCCTGACCGGCCTGGGCCTGCCGTTGCTTTTGCTGCTGGATGCCGTGGTGCCGCGTTTGTGGTGCCAACGCATCTGTCCGCTCGGAGCTTCCCAGGACTTGTTGGCGTGGCCGCGACGATGGCTGCGCACTTCGTCGCGTTGCGCGGAACCAAACCAAGTGGACGGTCCCGCCAATGGCCCGCGCAGCCGACGCTGGTTTGTCGCGGCTTGCGCTGGCGCGGCGAGCGCGTTTGCAGTAAGGAGGCTCCGTGCGCAATCTTCACCGCCGCTCCGCCCGCCCGGCTCTCTTGACGAGCAGCGTTTCACCGGGGTCTGCGTGCGGTGTGGGAATTGTGCCCAGGTCTGCCCCTCAAACATCATTCAACCTGACTTTGGCGCGAGCGGCTTGGCGGGATTCCTGACACCGCAATTGCACTTTAAGACGGATTACTGCCGGGAGGATTGCCATCGCTGTGGCGAGGTGTGCCCCAGTAGTGCCATTGCCCGATTGCCGCTGGCTGAGAAACAGCAACAGGTCATTGGCCGGGCAGTCGTGGACCTGAACCTCTGCCTGTTGGCCCAAGGCCGCGAATGCACGGCATGCATTCAGAAATGTCCCTACCAGGCCATCGCGATGGAAAGCAGCGACGGTGGTTTTTCCAACCAGCCGAGTGTCATCCCGGACCGCTGCAACGGCTGCGGCGCCTGTGAAACGGTTTGTCCCACTCAGCCGGTTCGGGCGATGCAAGTCCACACCTTGGTGGGAGCACGGGTGTTGAATTTTTCGCCAAGGCCGTAGCCGCCGACGTAAGGAGGCGGACCATACGTTCGCTGCGTTGGGTCCGCCTCCTTACTTCGGCGGCTACGGGAACTTGGCCGACCGTTTCAGCCCGCTTCGGCCAGAGCATTCCACGGCGCGTGCCAGGTGATGGGCTTGAGCCGCGTGTTGGCTTCGTCGTCACCAATGAACCGTTCCCTGGCGGGATCCCATTTGAGTTGGCGACCCAGCGCAATCGCGATCAGGCTCAAGTGCGCGAGCGAATTGGTTCGATGACCGGCTTCGCAATCGTAAAGCACCGGCCCGCGTGATTTCACGCCATCCAGGAAGTCGCGTTTTTCGCTGGTCTTGTAGGTCAGGTGGATGTCGTTCGGTCCCGGTTCCCAATCCAACAGCGATTGCGGCTGAACTTCGATATCGTTCGGATACTTGACTTGAATCCAACCCTCGGTGCCTTCCCAGCGGATCACCGGGCTTACCGTCTTGCACTGAAGCGTCACCCCGTTGGCGTAAGTGAAGGTGACGTCAAATTCGGAAATCACGTCCCAGAGATTTCCTTTCGGCGGGAATTTGCCCGTGCCCTCAACGGCGACGGGACCGGTATGGTTGAGGTCCGGGCCCCAGAGGGCAATATCATTCAGGTGCGCCCCCCAGTTGGCCATCATGCCGTCGGCATAATCGCTGATGCATATCCAGCCGGGTCGGCCTTTCGCATCGTGCCGTGGATGGACGCGATGCAACGTGTAGGGACGGCGCACCGCCGGACCTTGCCACATCTCGTAATCCAATTCCTCGGGCACCGGCATGTCCCGCTGGGCCGCCAGCGTCGGATCCTTGGGCGTCATCGTGATGATGCGTTGCAGTTTGCCGATCTTGCCGTTGCGGACCAGTTGCGCGGCACGCAGCATCGTCTTGTTCGAGCGAAACTCGCTGTCGGTGCGGAAGACGCGCTTGGTCTTCGTCACCGTATCGCACAACAATCGTCCTTCCGCGATGGAACGGGTAAGCGGCTTCTCGCAAGCCACATCCTTGCCGGCACGCAACGCCGCCACGGAAATCGGCACGTGCCAGTGGTCCGGGGTGGAAATCATCACGGCATCGATGTCCTTCCGCGCGATTAGATCCCGCCAGTCCCGGAATGGGGCGCAGCCTTTGAAACTCCCAACGTTCTTTTGTTTGGCGTAGAAGGTATCGATTTGCTTGGCGGCTTCTGCCAGGCGCCAGGAATCGACCTCGCACACGGCTACCGCCTGCGCGTCCGGTTCCCGCAGGAAGCCGGGGATGTTCGCATACCGACATTGGCGCCCGGTGCCAATAAAGCCAATGGTGATGCGGTTGCTGGGCGCCACCGCACCGTCCGCGCCCAACGCGGAGGAGGGCACAATCATCGGCGCGGCAATCGTCGTTGCGGCTGCGGTGGCGACACGTTGGAGGAATGTTCGGCGGGTCAGCGAAGCGGACGTGAGCTGTTTTGTTGCATTCATGACATGGAGCATAAATCCAAAAGGCGAACGGCGAAATCCCAAACGAGCCGCAACGATTCACTTGGAGAGAGGAGCGCGCCCGCCTCGGGTGCCGTGGTTGGCACCTCGCCAACCACGTTCGCGCATTCCGAGCGACTCACGATTCAGTAACTGCTCAGTCGCCGGTTGGCTGCGCCCGACGCGGGCGCGTCGTTCCCGCAGACCCTGCCGAACCTCGCGCCAGCGTTTGGAGTGCGTGGAGCTTGCTCCCGCTTTCCTTGCGACCGGGCCAGCGATGCTCCGGCACGCTCCGTCGTCGCCCCACGCCCAGCGGACAGCAAGTCCGCGATATCCCAGATTGGAAACCTACGCTACGCTTGGCGGCTAATTCTTTGTTTGCGCCCACTCCCGCACTGCGGCTTCGTCCAGCGTGCCCCAGTAAATTCGCAGGTCCGACAACTCGCCTTGGAATTTTAAGGATGTGTCGTATTCACCGACAAACGATCCGCTGTCCTGACCGAGCGACAGGCCGTCCGCGGGACGCCGGCTAATCGCCATGCCGGGTGCGGTTCCCGCCGGTTGGCCGTTGACGAACAGCCGCAGCGTGGCGTCCGGCAACAGCATACCAACGATGTTCACTGGTTGGTTGAGCTTCACGGTGTCGCTGCCAATCACTTCGAAAAGCTGATCTGCCGAGCGGATGGCGAAATGGGGTTTGCCGTCCTTGAGATATAAACTGAATCCTTGCGAAGCGCCACCGTCGGCCAGCAGCACTCCATTCAGCGCTGTCGGTTTGCAGGCGGCGCCCACGGTGAACGGTTTGAGCGACGGATCAATCCGCGGCATGGTCCCGCTGGCTTTGTCTCGGCGCAGCACGCTCTGCAACGGCACGGCCGTGAGCGGATGGCTTTTCAAGACGGCCCGCCGGCGCAGCTCCTTGAGCGGCACTTCGGGATCGGTATCGTCCAACTGCTTTTGCAACCGCTCCAGTTCGGCGTGCAGTTGCTTTCGCGTCGCTGCGTAGGCGGGATCATCATAAACGCTGGTCATTTCTTTGGGATCCTTCTGCAGGTCGAACAGTTCCCAGTAATCCACGTCGCCATAGAATTTCACGAGCTTGTAGTCTGCGCTGGCAATGCCGTAGTGCGGGCGCACGTTGTGGACCGCCGGCCATTCGTAATAATGGTAGTAATAATTCTTTCGCCAGTCAGCCGGCGTATGGCCTTGCAGCACTGGCACAAGACTGCGGCCCTGCATTTCGGCAGGGATGGGAATGCCGGCCACTTCACAAAAGGTTTCGGCAAAGTCCAAGTTCGACACGATGTCGCGGCGGTTGCGTGTGCCGGGCTTCACCACGCCTGGCCAGCGCACGATCAACGGCGTGCGCAACGATTCCTTGAAGATCCAGCGCTTGTCGAACCAGCCGTGCTCGCCCACATAGAAGCCCTGGTCGGAGCTGTAAATGACAATGGTGTTCTTCGCCAATCCCGTCCGGTCCAGGTACTCGAGAACGCGGCCCACGCCGTCGTCCACACTGCGGATGCAACGCAAGTAATCCTTCATGTAACGCTGGTATTTCCAGCGCACCAGGTCGCGACCGGTCAGGCTGGCTTTCTCGAAGGTGGCGTTCTTTTGGGCGTAGGCCGCTTCCCATTCTTTCCGCTGCGCGTCGTTAAGGTCGCGTGGCGTTTTGAGCTTGAGGTCCCAATCATCCATCGTCTTCGCAATGGTCATATCCTGGGTCTTCTCCGCCTTTCCGCGACCGGCGTAGTCGTCGAACAGCGTGTCGGGTTCGGGAATCGTCACATCGTCGAAGAGGTGCAGATACTTGAGCGACGGTTCCCAGCGCCGATGGGGCGCCTTGTTCTGGAACATGAGGACGAACGGCTTACCGGAGTTCCGCTGTTTCTCCAGCCAATCCACCGCCAGGTCAGTGAGGACCTCGGTCGTGTAACCCTGGTATTTGACCCGCTCGCCCATGCGGTTCATGGGCGGGTTGTAATACTGCCCCTGCCCGTAAAGGATGTTCCAATAATCGAAGCCAGTCGGATCGCTCTCCAAGTGCCACTTGCCGATGACGGCGGTCTGGTAGCCAACCTTCTGGAGCAACTTGGGAAAGGTGGTCTGCGAACCGTCGAACACGTCACCGCCGTTGGAATAAAAGCCGTTCTTGTGGGAATACTTGCCCGTCAGGACGGTCGCCCGGCTTGGCCCGCAGAGGGAATTGCAGACGAAGCAGCGGTCAAATGTGATACCTTCCCGCGCCAACCGGTCGATGTGCGGTGTGGGCGCAATATTCGCCAACGGACCGCCGTAGGCGCTGACGGCCTGGTAGGCGTGATCGTCGGAAAAGATGAACACGATGTTAGGCCGGTCCGCCGCATGAACCGCCATCCCGGCGACCAGCGCCGCGAGACCAAGGAGGTAAGCTGAGAGTTTTCATGATGGGACTTCGAGTCGTCATTGTTCCAATGGTTGAGGATTGGCTTGGCGCGGTTTTCCAGTCCCCGGTTGCTCCGGGAAAATTGCGCCGCCATGGTTGAAACTTGAATTTCATCGTTTCGTCGTTTTCGGGCGTTAGTGGACGCGAGCGTAACACAACCCGTTGCCTTGGCGAGTGTAAAACGGAGTAGCGAATCACATCCAGTTGCCGTAAACGGATCAATGGCGACCCGCAATCCACGTGGACTGAGCATGGACTTAGCAGGCTAAGAGCCTGTTTTAAAATTGGGCGAGGTCCTGCGGCGAGGGATTTTGGACGCGGGCGAGGCGGCGCGGTCCGCGCATCCCCGCAGTGGGCTGTAAGGATCGAGCCAACGAAGCCCACGTTCAAAAGACCCGCCGCCCTGCGGGTTTTCGCGGAAAAGGCCGGCTGGCTTCGTTGCTCCTCGCTTACAGACCGCGGCGGGTATGCGCGTTCGTCGCGCCTCGCCAGCCGGCCTTTTCCGCGAAAACAGGACCACGCCGAATTTTAAAACAGGCTCTAAGCTGCGGGCGGGCGGCTGGATTCACCGCAAAGGCACGAAGAGCGCCAAGGCGGCAAATGGTGAAGCTTCTTTGCGATCTTCGTGCCTTTGCGGTGAAATCGCCCCGTTCAAGAACTTTGCGTTTTTCACTGATCGAGATAGCAAGCACCGCGTCTCAAACCCACCATTCCCGTTCTGGTAGGGCGAGACTCCGTCGAGTCCTGACTTCTCGGAGGCGCCTCTATTAACCTTAATCCAAGTGCGGACGAATGGGAAATCATTGGCGTTCGAACTGGTGAACGTCCCCCCCGCTTACCGTGACACCGGTTTCGGATGCTCGGAAGCGATGAGGGAAAGTCAGGGCTCGACGGAGTCTCTCCCTACCAAGGCGATGGTGTGGACCGTTTAGCTCGCATGCGACAGAGATGTTGCCAATCCCTTCAAGCGTTCAGCGATTCAACCCTTCAAACACTCTGATCGCGCCACGCCTCGTTCGTTGCCCTTGCCCTACATTTCCCCCAGTATCTTATTGAGCGCCGCGTAGCACTCCTTGAGTTCGGCCGGTTCGTTCTTGCCGAAGCGCTCGTATTCCAGGCCCACCATGCCGGCATAATGTTGCGCCAGCAGTTCCTTGAGCACGCCCTTGAGGTTGATGTCGCCCTGGCCGAGAATGCGCGTGGCAAACTTCCCGGGTCCGACTTTGGCGTAGTCCTTGAGATGAAAATCGTAGAGGCGGTCCTTGACCTTCCGCACCACCTCGACCTCGTTATCGCCTTCGCGGAAGACGTGGCCAATATCGACACAGAGGCCGACGTGCGGATCCAGATCCTTGATGCGTTCGTAGGCGCCCAGGGCGGAGGGCCAATGCTTGTCCCCAGGGCCGTGGTTGTGAATTGCCACGCGCAGGTCGTATTCCCGCGCCAGCTTTTCGGTCACCGGCAACGCAGCGGGATCCAGGGAGATGACCGCGTCCTGAAAGCCGGCGTTCTTCGCGTATTCGAAGGCACGGCGCTGGCCAGCCTCGTCGCTCTTCAAATAAATCACCCCGCCGCTGATTGCCGTGACGCCGATGTCTTTCAATTTCTTGATGCGCGACTGAATTTGCTCCTTGGTCAGCGACATCGGCAGGTGGCAGTCCTTCAGCGAAACGTAGCGCAGACCTAGGTTCTTGAGCAATGCCACCAATTCGTCAAACGACATCTTATTGACCGAATACGAAGCGAGCCCAACCTTCAGCCCGTGGTAATAGGAAGTGCCTCCCACGCTGGCACTGCGGACCGGCAGTGTGCCCAAGCCCACCGCGGCGATGCTGGTTGTTTTCAAAAAATCACGACGATTCATGGCGTTCATTTTCATAGTTTCATTCATACAAAATTGCTTTCCTTTTGACGCTCCGTGATTCACGAAGAATTCATTTTTCGTTAAGTTCATCGAAAGGAGTCTTCTGCCGTTTTCGCCGGAACGCAATCCGCAGCATTGCGGCCGACCTCCTGACTCAACGCTTTTGATCCCAACTCACCCGTTCGTCTGGACTGGCCAGTTTTGGGAAAGCCGCGTGGGGTTCGGTCTGATACCAATAGGCGACACTGTAATAGAAGTTGCCGCTATGGAACGGCGGGAGACCGTTGCCGTGCTCGATGAGAAACCGCATTGAGCGGCGAAACGGGATCGGGTCGGGCACGTGCCAGCGGTAGGCACTGACGAACGGCTCCTCCAGAAACGGAACCCCATAGGTACGGGAAGCACCCGGCGCGCAGTCCGTAGGATTCGCAGAAGTAGTCTTCGGAGCCGGTTCCGTGCATGGCTTCCTTGCCGTCAACTTCGACAATCTCGTCGCCTTCACCCCACCAGCCGCCGTCGTTGTTCTTCACGCTCAAGACGCACCCGATCAATTGGCCGCGGCCCTTGGCGTCCAGGATGAGATAGGGACCGTCCGGCGGCGGAGTGGCCTGGCGGTATTGCGCGTGGAAGTACGCCTGGCCCTGGGGCGGCTCTGCGTAGGAGCGATAATTCACTTCGAACCAATGGCGACTCGACTGCTTGCCTTCGTTCGTGATGGTGAGGCGGGCCGAGCGGGTGAACGGCATGGGAATGTAGCAATTGCGCGCCGCGCCGGACGCCGCCGGATCCGTGAGCCGCCCCCGCCGTTGATCGATGCACATCAGGGCGGAATCGAGCTTCTCCGTGAACCCAAAACCCTCCGCGAAAAAGTCGCCCACCGGCACCTCGACACTCGGCTCCTTCTCGCCATCCCAATACATGCGCAAGACGTGGAGTTGCAGATGGTGCGGCTCGCGACTGGTGACATTGTCGCGGAAGTGGATGATGCAGCCCGGACCCTGGATGTCCGCCAACACGAGGGTTTCTCCGGCGGGCAGGTTGCGCCAGTCCTTGTTGCCGCCGGTTGGGTCCACCGACGTGATGCGGTGCGCCTCGAAGTCGTGCAAAGCAGGAAGGCTTTGAAGGTCGTTCGGCAGGCCGTCCTGGCCACGCACGATTACCACGGAAACCAGCAAGCTGAGGATGAGTAGTGTTGATTTCATACTGAAAATTGCTGCTCCTGCAGGAGCGTTGAGGGTGATTTTCTGTAGTAAGCGCCGAAAGGCAAGCTTCAGTTTCGGGAAGGAGCTTGGAACTGGTCCGCTCAGCTTTCGTCCAAAGGAAAAGTCTTGTCTCCGCGACCGGCTTTGGTGAGTATTCGAGTCACTTGAAGTCCATGAGTAGGGTATGAACAATGAGGAATGTCAATTGAACTCCAAATGAAACCTTTTGAAATTGAAGCACGGGCACTCCGGATCATTGAGGCAGTAGAGAATAAAGCGTTTGTCGAGGACTCAACCGTCGAACTTAAGGCGACTTGGATCGAGCCAGCAAAAGCTGCACGCCGTCTTGCGGCGCACGCCAACACAGCGCGGGGCGAGCGCATTCTTTGGTTAATTTCCATTTCATAGATGCACAGTTCGCCTGACTGAAAGTGACAAGGGCCTGGAACTTGACGTTGGAGAAATCTACTTGGAACAATCCTCAGGCAAGAAACGGACACTTGGCGACTTACGATACGCCTCCTTCGCGCGTAGACAGGGGACACCGCATGTAAGCGTTAATGCTAAAGAAGAGAGCATTGAAGCAACAGGCGCGGAAATTGTGATTCGTGGACCGGGAAAAGTTAAACTCCACGGCTGGTGCAAAGTCGAACCAGACCTAGTGCAATGCATACCTAAACTGAAGGTCCAATCAATTCTTGTGGAAGCAGTAAGCGATTCCGAGGTTACTTGCGCATGGATTACATTAATGCGCGAATCCGCACAAGGCGGCGAAGTATGGCGATTCAGCAAGAAGCCCAACCAGTGATAATTTAATTCAACCACGAACGGACCCATTACGGCAGAGGCGCATCCAAATCCTGGTAGGGCGAGACTCCATCGAACCCTGACATCCCTGAGCGTGTCGGTCGGCGAAAGGCCGGAGACAGGGAGGTCTTTGATGTTCGAACGCCGAAGGCTTCCCGCGCTGACGCCGTCGGCAAGCGGCGACGATGCGGAGAAGTCAGGGCTCGACGGAGTCTCGCCCTACCGGTCCGCGGCAATGATGGCGTCGAGTTTGACGGCGAGTCGTTTCAAAACGTCCGAATTTTGGGCGGCAACGTTGTTTGTTTCGCCGGGATCATTCGCGAGGTTGAACAATTGGTCCTTCGGGGCTGCCGCAGCTTGTCTGCGACCGCGACCATGGCGTTGGAGTTTCCAGTTGCCGACGCGAAGACCGAAGTTGCCGGCGTTGCCGTTGTCCTGCTGGACGAGATGATCGCGTCCTTTTGCGCCGTCCTTGCCGAGCAAGGCTTCGAGGACGTTGAAGCTGTCGGGGCAGGCGTCGGTTGGTACGGGCACTCCGGTTAACGCAGCCATGCTGGCGGCCAGGTCAATGGTGCAGACGACCTGGTCGGACACGCCGGGTTTGATCCGACCCGGCCAGCGGGTGATGAACGGCACGCGGGTGCCGCCTTCCTTGATGGTGTATTTGCCACCGCTGAATGGGCCGGCGGGTTTGTGGTTACCAAGTTTCTCGACGGCGCCGTCCTGGTAACCGTCGTCGAGGACTGGGCCGTTGTCGGAACTGAAGACAATCAGCGTCTGGTCGGCAAGCTTGAGACGGTCGAGGGTTTTCAGGATTTCCCCGACGCCCCAATCCAGTTCGAGAATTGCGTCGCCGCGCCAGCCCAGCGAGGATTTGCCCTGGAACCGTTCGTTCGGCATTCGGGGGACGTGGATGTCGTGTGGCGCATAGTAAAGGAAGAACGGTTTGCTGCGATCCTTTTCGATCCACGCGAAGGCGTGCTGGATCCAAGCGTCGGCCAGTTCCTCGTCGCGCCAGCGCGCGGATTGACCACCAGTGAAGAAGCCGATGCGGCCGATGCCATTGACGACGGTCTGGTTGTGGCCTTGACTCCAGTCCATGCGCAACTTGTCGCGCTCGGTGATGCCGGTGGGAAAGCTCTCGGAGGGTTTCCGGTTGCCAACCCAGATCGGATCATTGGGATCCAGTCCGGGAATCCGATGGTTTTCGACATAAACCGACGGCACACGGTCGGGCGTGGTCGGCAGAATGAAGCTGTAGTCGAAACCGATCTCCAGCGGTCCCGGTTTCAAATCGCCGTTCCAATCCGGTTTGGGCGGCTGGCCGAGTCCGAGATGCCATTTACCCACGACCGCGGTCCGGTAACCGGCCTGCTTGAGCAACGAGGCAATGGTCACCGTGCCTGGTTGGATGATCGCCGGTGCGTTCGGCGGGGCGATGCCGGTTCCCTTCGTGCGGAAGGCATACTTGCCCGTGAGCAGCGAATAGCGCGTCGGCGTGCAAGTCGAAGCCGAGCAGTAGCCACCAGTAAAGCGAAGCCCCTCGGCGGCCAATCGGTCGATGTTTGGCGTGTGGATCGCAGTGGCGCCGTAGCAGGAGACATCACCATAACCCAGGTCATCGGAAAGGATGACGATGATGTTGGGCTTCGCTGGTAGTTGGGCATCCGCGGCGCGAAGAATTCCAACCGTTGGAAACAGGCACAGCGAAGTAATGATGGCGGTAAGCAATAATTTCATAAAGACTATTGGATTCAATATCGGTACGTAGCACCCGACGTAAGGAGGCTCAAATTTTCTCGCAATATCCCGCTGCTCACGAACAAAAGTGAGCCTCCTTACGTCGGCTGCCACCATTATTTCCGTCTGGCTTTGGCTTTACCTTGACGCGGACGGGCAACTTGATTCGGCTCGCCGCTGGACACGGCGGATTGCAGGTATTCCTCGAGGCGCGCCTTGAGTTGACGAACCTTTTCAGGCAGCCGCTCGGCGAGGTTGTTGGTTTCGCCGATGTCGTCAGCGAGGTTGTAGAGTTCGAATTTAGCTTGGACCGGTTTTTGAAGCAGCTTGAAATTGCCCATGCGGATCGCTGCCTGGCGGGGTTGCATCCCCGGCAGCAGCAGCGCTTCGTGCGGTGAGGGCGCGCCTTGCGTCAGCACGGGCCAGATGTCGCAGCCGTCCAGCGACAATTTTTGATCCAGCGAACCGCCGGCCAGTTTCACCAGCGTCGGATACCAGTCCACAATGTGCATCGGCGCTTCGACCCGCCGACCAGCGGGGATGTGGCCGGGCCAGTTGGCGAAGGCGCAAACGCGCACGCCGCCTTCGTAGATCGTGCCCTTGCCCGCACGTAGCGGGACATTGGAAGTGACCTTGCCGGGCGCGGGTCCGCCATTGTCGCTGGAGAAGAGAATCAGCGTGTTATCGCGAATGCCTTTTTGGTCGAGCGCTGCGATGATTTGCCCGACCGCTTCGTCCATTGCCGCAACCATGCCAGCGTAAGTCCGGCGACGGCCGGTGAGATTGGTATAAGGTTCCAAATATTTTTCCGGCACTTCCAACGGCGCGTGGACGGCGTTGAACGGCACGTAGAGAAAGAGCGGTTTCTCCGATGGCTGTTCCCGAATGAGCCGACAAGCTTCCTGGGCGATCAGGTGAGTGGAGTAGCCCTGGTCCGCGCAAGGTTGGTCGTCGCGGTGCCAGTCCAGCACGCCGTCGCGCTTATGGGTGAAGTAGTCCAAGGCGCCGAACCAGTGACCATATTGATGGTCAAAGCCCCGATGCGTCGGCAGATACTCGGGCCGGTATTCGCCCAGATGCCATTTGCCGCTGATGGCAGTGGCGTAACCCGCCTGGCGCAACGCCTCGGCCAGCGTGCGCTCAGTCAGTGGCAGTCCCCACGCTGCATGCGGGCGCACGACGTGATACACCCCGGTGTGCGTCACGTAGCGTCCAGTCATGAACGAAGCACGCGTCGGCGAGCAGACCGGTTGGACGTAGAACGAACCCAGCACGGTGCCGGCCTTGGCGAGCGCATCGAGGTGGGGCGTAAAGATGTCCTTGCCGCCGTTGAACCCAACGTCGGCGTAACCCAGGTCGTCGGCAAGAATGACGACGAGGTTGGGTTTGACGGTTGCTGACGGAGAAGAAGCCGATTGGTTCACGGCTGCGTGAACAGACAACGCAAAGATGGTGGTGCCCAATAGCGCGGCGACGGCAAGCCAAAGTTGGAGGGCTGATAACTTTCTGTTCATGCGTTCAGTCTAGCGGGAACGAGGGCATTTTGGCAAAGCATCCTTGCTGAGCGAAACCTGCGCGCTGCTGCGCCGTCATTCTACGATCGCGAAGTATGCGGCGCTCTGCCGAGACGCCGCTACCGGAAATGGTTCCGACAATCGAAAACGCGACATCATCAGTCTTTGGTCACCAGACTATCCCACCAGGTGGGGTTGGGCTGCCAGTCGGGATCGAGATAGGCGGCGTGCGACTTTTCGAGGCGGGCCTTGAGCGCTTGCGCGGCTTTTCGATGCTGTTCGCCCATGGCTTCGGTGTACTCGGGATTGGGCTGCGGGAGCTTGGCGCCCGTTTCTTTGAGCCAGGCCTCAAGTTGCGCCCAGAGTTGCGCGGTCCGTCGCGGCTTCTTGGGCCGCGAGGTCGTGCTGCTCGCCGATGTCGTCGGGCAAATGGTAGAGTTCGTTGCGGCCGTCCTCCCAGTAGTGAATGAGCTTCCAGTCGCCCTGGCGGATGATCGACGACGGCTCGCCGCCCTGGTTGCCGTAATGGGGGTAGTGCCAGAACAGCGGTCGCGGCGCGATCGTGCCGCCCTTGAGCAACGGCACCAGGCTGACGCCGTCGACGTGCTGCTTCGGTCGCAGCGGCAGGCCGGCCAGTTCGAGCAGCGTGGGATAGAAATCGGTGCCGATCACCGGCGTGTCGCAGGTGCTGCCGGGCCGGGTGACGCCGGGGGCCTTGATGTAAAACGGCACGCGCATGCCGCCTTCCCACTGGCGGCCCTTGCCGCCGCGGTAGGGCAGCTCGGAGGAGCTGAAGCTGTCGCCCGAGGAAACGCCGCCGTTGTCGCCCGTGAAGCAGACGATCGTGTTGTCGGCCAGCCCAAGCTCCTCGAGGCGCTTCAACACCCGGCCCACGGCGGTGTCCATGTTCTCGATCAGTCCGGCGTAGATCGGGTTGTCCTGCACCTGGCGGACCGGCAGCGTGCGGTCGATCTTGAAGCGTTCTGCGGGCACCGGCTTCGCGGAGGCCTTCTCGCGATACTTGCTCCAAAGCGGCTTGGTGGTCTGGATCGGCCCATGCACCGCGTAGAACGACAGGTAGGCCAGGAACGGCTTGTCCTGGTTTTGTTCGATGAAGGCGATGGTCTCGCTCGCCAGACGCTGGGTGAGCGATTCGCCTTTCGGGCCGCTGGGCAGATTGGGATTTTTCCAAGGCGAGAAGTAGCCGCCGTTCGGGCTGCCGGCGTCCCAGCCGCCCTTGTTGATGTCGAAGCCGTGGTCCTCCGGCCAGGAACCTTTGCTGCCCAGGTGCCATTTGCCGGCAAAGAAGGTCGTGTAGCCGGCCTGCTTCAGAGCCTCGGCCAGCGTGGTGTCGGCGGCGGGCAGATTGCGGACGTAATCGGGCACCAGCAATTTGACGTGCCGGCGCTTGGCGAACGTTTCCCCCACCGCCTGCGCCGATCCAATCGGTGATGCCGTGGCGGGCGGGATATTTGCCCAGCATGATGCTCGCGCGCGACGGACTGCACACCTGGCAGGCGGCGTAGCCCTGGGTGAATCGCATGCCGCTGCGCGCCAGGGCGTCGATGTTGGGCGTTTCGTAAAACGTGCTGCCCTCGATGCCCACGTCCTTGATGCCGTAGTCATCGACGAGGATGAAGAGAATGTTGGGCCTGGCGGACGGAGACGTCCGGGAAGTGGTCGATGGACTCACGGCGGCACCGGCTGACCTCACAAGGACGGTTGCGCTCAGCAGCACGGCGGCAGCAACCCATGGTTGGATGGCTGAAAACTTTCGGTTCATGCGTTCAGTCTATCGGGAAGGGGCGCGAATTGGCAAAACATGAGTAAGGGGAATTAGTGGCATTGCCAGGTACCGTAAGTTCAGCGCTAGTCGTGAGGAATTCAGGCTGGTCATCCGGATTGGGACGGGCACAATCATGGGACGTTCAACCGAGTTCAACGATGACATCATAGTTTTATGCGCAGCTTCCAGAGACTTCAGATCAAGCGGCTCATGTTCCTTGTTCCCTGGCTTGCGGTGGGGTGTGGCTTGTCCGTTCAGGCGGCGGATTCCAGTCAGGCGTTTGTGCGAGTCAGCCCGCGGGACGCCCGGTATTTTGAGCTTTCGGATGGGCAACCGTACATTCCGATTGGATTGAATCTCATTGCGCCCGATGTCAGTGATCGCGGCGGTCCGGCGTCCGGCCTCAAGCGGATGGAGGAATGGATGCAAAGGCTCTCCGCGAACGGCGGCAATTACATTCGAGTTTGGCTCAGTTCGCCGTTTTGGGACGTGGAAGATGAGCACGCCGGGGTTTACGACTCAGTCAAAGCACAACGAATCGACGCCCTGGTGGCCCTGGCCCGGCAACACGGCATTCGCATGAAACTGACCCTCGAACATTTTCGCTCCATCGACGGACCCCCCCGACAGCGCTGGGCGCACAAGCCGCTGCACCACGTGTCGCAAGGCGGCACCGCAACCAACCTGGCGGATTTCTTCGCCGGGACGGCCAGCCGTGATCAGTTCAAGGGCAAGCTCGCTGGGTTGGCAAAACGATACGGTGACGAACCGGCCATCTACGGTTGGGAGTTATGGAACGAAATCAATGCGGTGGCCACTCGCGAACAATACTTCATGCCGTGGACGGAGACCATGCTGGCCGAACTGCACCGGTTGTTTCCCCGCAACCTTGCGATGCAGAGTCTGGGCAGCTTCGACAACGCCGGGGTGCGCGACTTGTATCGGCGCCATAGTCTGCTTCCCGGAAACGACGTAGCGCAGGTTCACCGGTACCTGGATCTCGGCGCGCGCCTCGAGGTTTGTCACGGACCGGTGGATGTGCTGACGGCGGACGCAGTGCGCGAATTGTTGGCGTTTGACCCCAAGCGCCCGATCATTTTGGCCGAGAGCGGCGCGGTCGAACCGCGGCACAGCGGACCGTTCAAACTCTACGCCAAGGACAAGCACGGCCTGTTGTTGCACGACATTTTGTTTGCGCCGTTCTTTGCGGGCGCCGCCGGGCCGGGGCAGTGCTGGCATTGGGACAGTTACGTGGACCGCAATAATTTGTGGTTTCAATTTGGCCGTTTTGCCGCGGCGGTGAAAGACATTGACCCGCCGGCGGAACATTTTCAGCCGCTCATAATTTCGCATCCGCGGCTGCGGGTCTATGCCCTCAAAGGGACGCAGTGGGTGTTGCTCTGGTGCCGGGACACGGAGAACACCTGGCAAACCGAATTGGAGCAGGGGAAACCGCCCGAACTTTTGGAGAACCTGAAGCTGGACCTGGCAACGGTTTTGCCGCCGGGCGGGGCAACATCGGTGAGGATTTACGATCCTTGGAATGACCATTGGCAGGAAGTCAAACCTGACGGGACCATGCTAACCTTGCCCGCGTTCTCGCGGTCGGTGGTCGTGCGAGTGAAGGTGGCGAAGTAGTTTACATCCACGAAAATTGGTAGCAGCCGACGTGAGGAGGCTCACTTCTCCGAATCGATAACACTCTTCCCAATCAATAAAACAGAGCCTCCTCACATCGGCTGTTACCACGGATAAAGTCATTGTATCCTCACGGCTTTTCGGGCCACACCTTCGGCGGTCAGCACTTTCTTTTTGGCGCCCGAGAGTTCATTGGCGAGGAGGGTGATTCGCTGGCTGGATTTGCCGGCGACGTGCAGGAACGCGGCGGCATTTTCCGGGCAGCGGCAGCCATGGATGCAAGCGTCTTGCACTGCATCGAAACGGAGGACCGGCGCGGTATTGGAAATGGTAGTGGCGCGCCAGCCGAACACGTCCAGGTCCTGAACATCTTCGCAAACCAAGGAAGGCCGTTGGTCCGGTTGCCCGCTGCCCACACTGACATTGCGCAGATTCAGTCCGCGCAAATGGCGGCAGAACAAACCGTAAGCCGGGAGTGCCCCGAACATTTTATACTCCGGATACTTGTCGGCGTTTTCGGGAACGGTTCTTTCCGCATCCTCGGTGGTGCCATCGCCGGCAAAGCTGAGCCGGATGTTTTCCAGCGTGATGTTTTCCGCCGGATATGCTCCGGCAAACCGGTGATGGAACAACCCGTTCGATCCGCGCCGGTGGCTTGCACCCCGCAGATACTGACGTTGCGCAAACGGCCCAGCCCCGGCTGTTCCATACCCTTCTTGAACGGTCGAGCCCGGTTGCCCAACCGAACAAACAACGGTCCCCGGACATTGCGCATGGTGACGTTGGCAATGCTCACCCCATCCAGCACCCCGCCATCGACCAGTTCGAGTGCGATGCCGGCCAGTCGCGTGTCGTATAGGGTGCAATTGCTGAGGGCGATGTTTTCAAAACCGCCGTTGGATTCGGTGCCGAGCTTGAAGGCGTTGCAGTCGCTGCTAAGGGTGCAGTTGGTGATGACCACGTTTTTGCAGGGACGGTCCAGGGTACTTTTGAGCACGATGGCGTCATCGCCGGAACGAATGCTGCAGTTGGCAATCCGCACGCGTTCGCAACCGTCCACGTCCAGGCCGTCGTTGTTGGCGTTGCAGCGGCTGTTCACCGTAATCCCATCGATCAATACGTCTTCGCACGCAAGATAATGTTGCACCCACATCGGAGAGTCTTTCAGGGTAATGTTCTTGACCGAGACGTTCCGGCACGAAACCAGACGTATCAGGTAGGGCCGCACTTTGTAAGAGCCCTTGAAGGCGGCTCCCCGGCCATCAATAAGGCCGTGGCCCTCGATTACCGCAGACTCCAGGTTTTCTCCATAGAGCAGACTGCGCTCGGTATAGTTGTCCGTGTAGGAGCGCAGCTTGGGAACGCGAACCGGATAGTCATCGAGATTGCGACTACCCAGGAGGACGGCGCCATTTTCCAGCCGCAGCGTGACGTGGCTTTTCAGGAACAAGGTTCCGGTAAGGTACTGGCCGGACGGAATACAAACCGTACCCCCGCCGGCGTGGGCGCAGGCATCAATGGCCTTTTGGAGCGGCAAAGTGTCCATCGTGGTGCCGTCGCCCGCAGCCTCGAAATCGCGCACATTGAAATAGCTGTCCTTGGAGGTTTCAGGTGCGGCGGCCACGGTAGCAGGGGAGAGCGCCAAAGCCGCTCCACCCAATCCGGCCAACTGGCCGAGGAATTGGCGACGATGAGAAATGGGGTTGAGGGAGTTATTGGTTTTCATGGTTTAAAACGTGCACCGAGTATTGACCGGACCGGCTAAACCCGCAAGCAAAGGAGAATCCGGCTGTTGACTAACACAATGACTTGATGCGCGCGCGCTTGTGCGCTACTTGTGTGTTGATCAATGTCAGTTGAAACCTTAAACGTGATGATCTTACAGCACGACAAATCAAATTCGATAACCCGCTCCGTGGTGATGTTCCAGCGTATCAATAGACCAAAACTGAACGCGTTGTTCAACGGGCACCGATGGCAGGCCCTAGCGGTCGCGGTGATGCTTTTGTCCGGGGGGATGGGAAGGCTCGGCGCCGCCACGATCCCCGTTCCCAACGGTTCGTTCGAGTCGCCCGTGACGGATTTTGCCTGGCCGGATATCGATGACTGGCAAAAATCGGCCAAACCGGTCTGGTGGGATGATGAGGTATATCCGTGGTATCAAGAGACCGGTTTGTTTTACAATTACGATCCCGTCGGGATGACCAATTACATCGACAACGCTGATGGCAATCAGGTGATGTTTTTGTTTTCCGTGCCGGAGGTGGCGGTGTTCCAAGATTACGAAACTATCGGCGGGACCAACACGGCCCCAACGCACGCCTTCGACGCGCAATACCAAGTGGGTAACTCTTACCAATTGACCGTCGGGGTGGTCAACAGCCAAGCGCAGCCGCCCATGGAAGGCGCGACATTGGAGGCGAGTCTGTATTACTTGGACGCAGAAACCAATCGGGTAACGGTTGCCGCCACGACCGTAGTGTACAGCGCCGCCACGTTCAGCAATACCACGCAATTGCTCGATTACCAGGTGAACGTGCCGGCCGTGCAACCGGACGATCCTTGGGCGGGGCGCTACCTCGGAATTCAGTTCCTTGCCACTGTCGGCTTTGAGTCGCAGGGTGGCGTTTGGGATCTCGACAACGTTCGCTTGCTCGAATTCGGTCCGCCAAGTTTACGTGCCTTGGGCCGGACCAACGGTGTGTTCAAACTCGAGTTGGACAGCCAGCCCGGATTGGAATTTGAAATCCTGGCCAGCCCCGATCTCACGGAGCCGCTTGCCAATTGGACCAGCCTGGGAACCATCACCAATACCTCGGGGACCGCCGTCTTCCCCGACGAAGAAACCGGTTTCAGTCAACGTTTCTACCGGGCGCGTCAAGTGCCTTGAACCTGAAGCCCGACCTGTTTGTGCTGCCGCTGCCGCCAACCTTGCTGAACGGAAATCCAAGCGTTCTTTCGCGCTCTCGCCGTGCTTTCACGCTGCTTGAATTGCTGGTGGTGGTGGCGGTCGTGGGCCTGCTGGCGGCGTTGCTGCTTCCCGCGCTGGCGTCAGCAAAAGCTGCGGGCCTGCGGGTAGCTTGCATCTCCAATCTGCGGCAGATGGGCCTGGCCCTCCATCTCTATGCCGACGACCATGACGGCAGTATTCCGATCGGTCCGAAGGCGCCGCCCTTCACCAGTCCCTCCAGCTTCTATCCGTCCACCGGCGCACCGACCAGCCTGCTTTCGCTCCAGACCGGCGCGCCGGTCGGGCTCGGACTGTTGTTGGAGCATTATCTGGCGGATATGCCCAAGGTCTTATTTTGTCCGGGCAGCGATCAGTCTGTGGATGCGGAGTCCGAACTGGGAAAAGTGGGCGTTCGTCAGGCGCAGGGCAGTTACTATTATCGCCACGCCGGCAATACCCGGATGTCGGACCGGCCCACCGTGGCGGTGCCCCTCAGCATTCCGATTCATAACCTCGGCACCAACCGCAACGGCTTGAAGATTCGCGCCCTGGCCATCGACACACAATTCCTGAGTCCACCCAGTTTGGCGACGTTCGGCGTGAAGACCCGCACGCATCACCAGCAGGCGTTTGTCAACGTATTGTTCGCCGACGGCAGCGCGGCTTCCCGTGACAATCGTGATGGCCGGTTCACGATGGATTTTCGCAACTACGGCGGCATTTACGACGCCTTTGGCAAAATCCTCGGCGTGCTGGAACAAGCGGACGCGGAGCCGTGAAAGACGAATCCGCGTAAAAACGGTCCGTAATCTCACCTTCGTTTTCCGGACCGACTGCTCCTACAGACCACGCCCAACAAGGTCTGTTCCCGTGGCAATCGATGCCGTGCCAACACGCTAGCTGCGGTCCATGCGCGCCAGGAACTCAGTGGTTCGATTGCTGCGTTTGGTATCAATCGGTCTTGATCTTCACATCGCGCAGGCTGCGTACGACCGCGCCCGTATTATCCTTCAGTTGCGCCACGAGGGTGTATTCGCCTGGAGCCTTGGGCGTCGTGCGGACGAATCTGAGCACATCCCGACCGAGCGCGGGCACGGGGGCCTTCTGGGATTGGGTGGCCAAAGTCTTGCCGTCTTTCGTTAGAGAAAGCTCAACGGTTCCTTCCCAGTCTTGGTAGAGGTCGTTGATCACATAGACGTTGAACATCTGTTCCGTATTGGTGGGCAAAGTTTCGTCCCAGAAATCCAGCATCAGTCCGACGGGATTGAAGGCGTCGCGCACATATTGCTCGAAGAACGGTTCGAAGGTGAGCTGTTCCAGATCCAGAAAATGGTCGCTGGTCGCCCCGCCTTCTGGGCGCGGTTTGTCACCCGGCCGCGAATAACCCAGGCCGCAGAAATGCAGCACGCCCGCGCATTCGCGATGACAACGCCAAAACTCGGTGAGCGCCGCCAGGTAGCGGGCATACAACTTCCGACGCTGTTCCACCGTCGAGTTGGGGCCGAGGAGGTTTTCATAGACCTTGTCCGTAAGGCTGGTGGGATTGCCGTCTCGCGTGAGCCACAGCCAGGCATATTCGTTGATGACCATTGGCACCGGGAGCTGTTTTTGTCCGCCGTTCAAGCTGGGAACGCCCGACAAGTGTGCCAGTTCGCTCAGACGAAAGGGTTTGTTGCTCGACCAGTCGCGAATGAATAAATACGGGTGCGCTTCGACGCAATCGATGAGGCTCTGCGGGGCCGCCCAGCCGTTTTCCCAGGGACGGTTGGAGCGATCCATCGACCGCACCGCTTCCAGGGCTTTGCCGGTTTCGGCGGTGTTGCTCTCGTTCTGCGCGTCCCAAATCACCACGCACGGATGATTCCAACGTTCCCGCATCCATTCGGTGTATTCGGGAATGATCTTGGCAGCCTGCGGGTTTTCCGGCGCCTTGCCGAGCAGCCAGATGGGAAACTCGTCTTGGATCAGCATCCCCTCTTCGTCGGCAATGTCGTACCACCGTTCGGGCGGGAACCCGATGCAATACCGCAGCGCATTCCAGTGCATCGTCTTGAACATCCGGTGCAGCCGCCTCACCCATTCCGCGCGCCAGGGACGGTCCTTGCGCTCAGCGTCTTCGAAGAAGCGGTAAATTGTCACATTCGATCCGCGCAAAAAATACGGGCGCCCATTCAACATCGCCCGGCCCGAAGCCGCGTCGAAGGCGAACGAGCGCATGCCAAAACGCACTTGGGCGGCGTCCCCTTCGGTCCGCAATTTTACCATGTACAAAAATGGATTTTCGGGCGACCACAACTGGCAGTCCTCAATGGGCAGCGTGAGGTCCAGTAAACGCGTCTCGCCCGTCGTGATGGGCGTGGTGGTGATGGTCCCCGTGGCGACCTGCCGGCCGGAGGCGGCTTCCTCCACAATCACGTCCAGCTTGCCCGCTACAGTTGTGGTGGTCGCCTGGAGTTCGGCCAGCACGCGAACCCGTCGTAGGGAAACGTCCGGCACGGTTTGGACATTGGCGAGGTATGCTTCGCCGGTCAGAATCAATTCGACCGAATCATAGATGCCGGGGAGGAATCGATATTTTTCAAAGTCCCAACCCGTCGGCATGTCTGGGGGCAGGTTCTCGCGATTGGCGCCCACTCGGATGATCAATTCGTTCTCCGCGCCATCGCTTTTGAGGAACGGTTTCAGATCGAAGTAGCCCGGCGTGAAGCAAGGCAGGTGTTCACCGGCAAGTTGCCCATTCAGCCAGACCTTGGTTCCGTATTTGGCTTTATTGACTTTCAACCGGGCCACCGCAGGGACCGGGCCTTCCAACTTGAACGTCCGCCGATACCAGAAGGCCTGGCGCAGCGCGTTGGACATGCCTACGTCTGTAAACGCCGGTTCCGCCATGTCCAGCAGCCCCGGCACTGCCACCTGATGGGAAAAGGACTTTGGCGCCGCGTCCATGGTGCCTTGCTCCACCTGCCATACGCCGTCCAGGGAAAGGGATTCTCGGGGAGCCAGGGCTTGCAGCGAAGCGAGTGCGGGCATTGTCATGGCGCCAAGCGCAATTACGATGCTTAAAAGCCCAAGGAGATGTCGTGCGGTTTTCATAGTGTTCATCAAAATGTGCTGGTGGGTTCAGGATAGATGATTGATCCACCGGGACGAGCAGTTTCTTGCGGGTGGCATTGACGCGACGTAGCGCGAATTGCGCCAAAAGTATTGTTACCCGGGAGGGGGGGTGAGATCGGGAGAAATGATCCGTTGTGCCAGAAGTTACTGTGACCGTGGCCGGAATGGATAAAACGATGAGTCAGCGGACCCGGGAAGAAGTAATCACGAAGCTGCGAGGGCGTTACCAAAGCGCCGGCGCCGAACACAAACGCAAGCTGCTGGATCAAGCGCAAGCGGTGCTGGGCTACCATCGCAAGTCGGCGATCCGATCCTTACGCGCCCCGACGGTGGAACGTGGGCCCCGGATTATTACGGGGCGACCCACGAGTTACGAACCGGGGGTCTTGCTGCCCTGGCTACGACCGATCTGGGCGGCCACCGACTAGGCGTGCGGCCAGCGCCTGGTGGCGATGTTGCCGGAGTGGATTCCGGCGTATGAACCGGATGAACGGCGGCTGCCCCCCGAAGTGCGGGAGAAACTTTTGGCCGCCAGCGGACGGACCCTGGACCGGTTGCTGGCGCCGTTGCGCGGTCAGGGCTCCGGGCGTTCGTTGACGCGGCCGGGCACGTTACTGCGCCAGCAGATTCCCATTCGCGGCAGCGTGTGGGAGGACGGCAAGGCCGGTTGGCTGGAGGTCGATACGGTGGCGCTGTGTGGGGGCAGCGTGGCGGGGGAGTTTGTGTGGATGGTTGACGGCGTGGATTACGCGACGACGTGGGTGGCGGTGCGGGCGATCTGGGGACGGGGCCAGGCGGGCACGCTGGCCGCGTTGCGCGATGTGGAAGCCAGCCTGCCCTTTGCGTTGCTGGGTTTGGACAGTGACAATGGGGGTGAGTTTTTGAATTACCACGTGTTGCGTTGGCTGCAGCGACGCAAGCGACCGGTGTTCATGACCCGCAGCCGGCCCTACCAGAAAAATGACAATGCGCATGTCGAGCAGAAGAACTGGACGCATATTCGCCAATGCTTTGGGTATGAGCGGCATGACAATCCGGAGGTTGTGGAGTTGATCAACGTGCTGGTCAAGGGCGCGTATGGTCAGTTGCTAAACTACTTTCACGCCAGCTTGAAGTTGGAACGTAAGGAGCGCACGGAGGGCCGGGTACGACGCATTTACGGCAAGGCCCAAACGCCGTTGGCCCGGGTCTTGGCCAGTGCCGAGGTCACCGCGAAAACCAAGCGACGTTTGGAGCAGGAGAAGGCCGGCTTGAATCCCTTTGCGCTCAAGCGTGAGGTCGCTCGGAGTTTGAAGAAGATTGCCTCCCTGCGCCGAGCGCGCGCTTGAACTGTGAATAACTCGCCCCCCCCATACCCCCCCTTTGGGCCGTCCGTTGGCGACCGCAGGGGGGCGCGAGCTAGGGGCTCGCAGCCCGCCCCCCTGCTCGTTTTAACTTGCAATCGAACATCCCAAAACCTACAGAGAACCAGAACAGTTAACAACAAAACGTGAGCCATCGGGTAACACCCCTTTTGGCACAACGAATCACCTTCCCGGGTAACAGTTACTTTTGGCACGCGGCGGCTGCTTT
>CAWBHS010000073.1:0-13619 GCA_963788655.1 uncultured Verrucomicrobiae bacterium
CACTGACGCGATGTAACGGCGACTCGGCAGAGACGCCGCCAACTCTCTCCGGCCAAGTCAGCGGCGCTCTGCCGAGACGCCGCTACGAATTTGTGGATCGGCGCTCAGTGAGTCGCGCCAGCGTTTGGAGTGCGTCCGGCTTGCCGGCGCTTTTGGAATGGGTAACGAAGGTCAAATTCGCGCAATTGCCACCACGTTCAGTGTTAATCAAAAGCGGGAGCAAGCTCCACGCACTCCAAACGCTTCGCGATTCTCGAAGGCCGCGAATACAGTAGGTCACTTCAGTATTTCCTGCTGGCTGCGATAGGTGACGATGACACGCTCGCCTTTGGCGCTGGCACCTGCCAAACTCCGTCATGGCCTTTTTGAAGAGCAAGCGACGATTGAAAATACTAGTCCCGTTGGCGGCGGGTCTGATAGTCTTGCTGACGATGCTGATGTTGCGTTGGTTCGAACAGCACTTGATTTACATTCCTTCCACTCAAATGGATCCCATGGCGGGGGATTTGAGGCATACCTTTGAAGATGTCTTCCTGACGACCAGTGACGGCGTACGGGTCAACGGCTGGTTCTTCCCGGCGAATACGAACTCACCGCGAGCAAATCTGGCCCTCCTGGTGTTGCATGGAAATGCCGGGAACATCAGTCATCGACTCGGTCATTACCAAGCCTGGCGGCAACTTGGGCTGAACGTGTTCGCCCTGGATTACCGGGGCTACGGACGCAGCGAGGGCAGTCCCAGCGAACAGGGCACCTATCGGGACGCCGAAGCGGCCTACGCGTGGCTCCGCAAGAAAGGCTTCGCGGGAAACCATATCATCGCGTTGGGCGAATCGCTGGGCGGTGGGGTTGCTTCGGAACTGGCGGTTCGCGAAACGCTCGGGGGCCTGGTGGTGCAAAGCTCGTTCACCAGCATTCCCGATGTGGGCGCGGAGTTGTATCCCTGGCTGCCGGTTCGTTGGCTTTGTCGAACCCGCTACGATACGCTGGCGAAGTTGCCGCGGATCAAGTGCCCCGTGCTTATCATCCATGGCCGCGGCGATACGCTGGTTCGGTTTCATCACGCCGAACGCAACTTTGCCGCCGCCAACGAGCCCAAGCTGATGTGGGAACTCAAAGGCAACCACAACGATTCGCTCACCGAACTGGACCACTATTTGAACGGGATGGAAAAATTTCTGGCGCAATACGTGGCGTCCGGGGATTCTCATTAAATTATGAATGGTCTGGCCCCGAGTGCGCCCGCAAGAACGGTGTTGAATCACGGAGAAACGATGATAAAACCAACCGCGCTTTCAGCCTTGGGTCGGCGCACCGAAGCGCCGCCCATTTCCTGGTTGATGCAGATGACGCTGGATCATCCGGACCTGATCTCGTTGGCCGCGGGCTTTACCGACAGCGAAACATTGCCCGTGAAGGAAACGCAGGTGCTGTTGAATCGGGTGCTCCGTTCCACCAAGACCGGTCGCGCGGCCCTCCAATACGGTACCACGGTGGGTGATTCCACGTTAAGGCGTCTGACGGCTCTGCGCTTGCAAGCGCTGGACACCGGCAATCCGGGGCCGCGGAGCCTGCCGGTTTATTCGCCGCAGCGGCTCATGATCACCAACGGCTCCCAGCAATTGCTCTACATCCTGACGGAAGTCTTGTGTGATCCGGGTGACGTGGTGCTGGTGGAGGATCCGACCTATTTTGTCTATCTCGGCATTGCCCAGAGCCACGGGTTACGTTGCCGGGGTATCCGCCTGGAGACTGATGGCCTGGACCTGCAACATCTGGAGCAAGTGCTGAATGAGCTCAAACGTCGCGGTGATTTGCCGCGGGTGAAGATGCTTTACCTGGTGAGCTACTTCCAGAATCCCACGGGCACCACCACTAGCCTGGCCAAGAAACGCGCCGCGCTCGAATTATTGCGGCAGTTCGAACGCGCGGCCGGCCATCCGATTTACCTGATCGAAGACGCGGCGTATCGCGAATTGTGCGCCGGCGACGCCACGGTGCCGAAATCCGCGTTGGCCGTGAAAGGCGCCGCTGATCGGGTGATTTACACCGGCACGTACAGCAAGCCGTTTGCAACTGGCGCTCGGGTCGGATTCGGCATCTTGCCCGAAGCGGTGTTCGACATTGCGGTGCGGATCAAGGGCAATCACGACTTCGGCAGCGCCAATCTGCTCCAGATGCTACTGGCGCAGGCGCTGCAATCGGGAACTTACGAGCGGCACCTGGCCGTGCTCCGGAACCGCTATGCGTTCAAAGCTCGAACCATGCTGGCCGCATTGCAAAAACATTTCCCGTCGGCGGTGCATTGGATGGAACCGCAAGGCGGCTTGTATGTTTGGGCGCGTTTGCCGGCGCGCATCCTGTCGGGCGCCAAGTCCCCGGTGTTTCAAGCTGCGCTGGCACACCGGATTCTTTATGTGCCGGGAGAATTCTGCTATGCGGACGATCCCACCCGCGCCAAGCCGAATCACGAGCTGCGCCTGAGTTTTGGCGGCGCCAAATTGTCCGACATCCGCACGGGCATTGCGCGGCTAGGCGAGGTGATGTTGAAATTCTGCTGACCCTTCACAACATGCGCCGCACCCGCCATCGCCCGAATTGCGCTGACAACCGTCAACCGTTTGTCGAAACCGTCAACGGTCCACGACCCATCCTTCCGCGCCCATGACGTTTGCAATCGTGCAACAAGACCTGGCCATTCCACCGGTGGATAAACTCAAGCAGGCCTTTCGCTCGGTGTCGTTCCTCACAGATTTGGACGCACACACACTGGCCAATGATGCTTATGGTATGCTCGTTCGCGGCCTGTCCGGCGACGACGCCCAGGCATTGCACGGCGCCCTGGCCCGGGAAGGCGTGGCCACCGAGGTGGTCGAAGACCGCCAGTTGCCGCCGTTGCCGCCCACCAAGTTTGTGCATCGCCTGGACTGTCAGCCGGAGGGGCTGATGGTTTATGATCCGCTGGGCCGGAACTTCCGGCTCGAATGGGGCCACATCATGCTCATCGCGGCGGGCAACGTGCGGGTGGTCGATTTCAAGCAGGTGCAAAAACGGCGCGAGATCGTTAACTATGACGGTCGCGGCTATCCTCATTCGGAGACGGTGGTGGAAACCGGCAGCAAAGAGGAACGGAATTATCATTTGCTGTTGGAACTGGTGTTGAGCCGGGCAGTCCAACGATTCAGCGTCGCGGTAGATCGGTTCAATTTCAGCTACCTGGGAGACCGCCTGACGAATGATGCCACGTACAATTTTACCTTGCTGGTGCAGGATCTGACGAAGTATGCGCCGGCCGCCGCCATCAACCGCGGCGCGTATTACCTGCGCGAGAACGCCTCGGAAATTGTCTCTTACCCGAGCAAAAACGCCTTTGTCGAGGAAATCACCTGGTTGCTTTGGCGAAGCAACCAAGCGCGTAGCGCGGATTAAAGTCCCGGTGTTAACCCAAGGGCATTGGCAACCGTATTCACGTCGCGAAATTCCTCGATTGCTCCTGCTGCCAAAATCGTCCAACATGACGCAAATCTGACGCATGGCATACGCGCTGTTACAAAAGGAACTCGCCACTCCGGAGGTCGAAGTCCTCAAACGAGCGTTTCGGGTGCTGCCGACGTTGCGCGAAATCGACGCGCACAATGCCGCACACGAAGCCTACGGCATTTTTTTGCGAGGGCTGGATGTCGAGTCGGCGAGTGCCTTGCAGGATGCCTTGCTGCGCGAGGGCCTGGATACCTGGGTGGTGTCGGAAGGCGAGCTGCCCGCCATTCCGCCGGCCAAGGTGATCAAACAGGTGGAGTTCTTTCCGCAGCACCTCACCTTGTATGATCCCATGCAGCGGGCCCACGAAGTGTCCTGGCAGGAAATTATGTTCCTGGCCGCCGGCGAGGTCGGATTGCGAGAATACACCCGGGTGAAGTCGTCTCATGAATCACCGCAGTTCAATGGCCCGGGCATTGGCGCCGATACGGTCAATGACCATAAAAAACGTTCCGAATTGCACTATCATTTGATGCTGGAGATTGTGCTGATGAACGGCACGAGCCGTTACAGCATCGATGCCAATGAGTTTGCCTTCGACAATCTGGGCAGCCAATTCTCGGACCAACCCAAGACCAACTTAGGCCGGCTCGTTCAAGATGTGGTGAACTTTGCGCCCCAGGCGGGACTGAATCGCGGCGCCTATTTGCTGGCCGAAAATGATGCCGAGACGTTCATGTATCCCAGTAAGGCCGCATTCTTTGCCGAAATGACCTGGATGCTGTGGCGGATCGACAAACTCACGAAGCGGGAAGACATCTGAGGGGCCTGGAGGATCGAAAGGGCAGGGGATGGAGACATCCGAAGGCCGAAGCGCCTTTCTAAGTTTGGCAGGCTTCAAACAGAACCCGTCTGAAAATGACCAATGTCCAATGACCAAGCACCAGAGAACAACCAATGACCAAGGTTCCATCGAATTGCAGAGAACCACTCGATCCTTGATTGGATCTTGGGGACTTGGACATTCTTTGGAGCTTGGTCATTGGTTATTGGTCATTTGATCATCGGTCCTTTCCTGCGCGTTTGGGGTTTCAACAACGCCTCCCTGTCCCCGGCCAACACCGGCGGGATGCCCTGCACCTGAACGTAATAATCCTCCAGCACTCCATTGGTGGGCTTGTCCAGTCGCACGCTCCAAATCGCACCAGGTGCGGCTTCGGCAGGGTTCGCCACAAGTTGGCATGCCTGGTCAATATCCTGTTTGACGGCTACGGTCTTTCCGGAACTGTCGAGCAGCGTTGCGTTGACGCGCTCAATCCCGCCGCCGCCCATGATTTTGATACCAAACTCATTTGTGTTCGCGGACACCCAGAAAAAGAACTGGCCGGTCGTGCCCAGCAGGTGAAAGGCGGCATCGTTCGCATAGAGACACAAGCGTCCAGTGGTTGAAACAACTTGGGCGGTGGCATTTCCCGGTTCGCAGACGATGCGGTAGGCGCCGGTTTCTTGCGCGACGAAGGAATATGATTTTGCCGGGCCTAAATGAGCTTTGGCCAGGGTTTGCGTTTTGCCGGAAGGCGAAATGAGTTGGACCGGCACGGGTGGCGGCGTGGTCTTGCCCACCGGTTGGATGCGCACCGAAAACGAAGACTCCTGTCCCGCGGTGGTCCAGAGGAGATATTCCGCGTGCCCTCGTTGCCGCACCGAATGCGTTGGATTGGGGCTGGGGGTCGCTTCGGGATACACCGGTTCGTAGCGCACGCCGGCGACCGTGAACGGTTTGATGATCTTGAACACCTGATGCGGCAACCAGGCGTCGATGCGCGCCTGGTCCAGCCGATAACTCGTGCGTCGGCCTGCCTGTTCGACGGTAAGCGTTCCGGTCACGTCGATCACGGGCAATCCGGCGGAATCCTGATAGGAAATGGGCGTTCGGGCGAGCGAATCCTGCAGCCGGCAATCCTCGAACGCGAGGCCGCCCAGCGGTTCGGTATTCCTGGCAGCGCTCATCAAGGCGATGGGAGCCTGGGTTGGTTTGCCGGCGGCCGGATTCACCAGTTCACACCGGACAAAGCGAACCTGGCAACCGGCCGCGGGTTTGCCCCGAATGCTGATCCCGGCCTCTTCACTGTGCTCGAAGCGGCAGTCCACAAATTCGATCCGCCCGTTTACCGCCGGCTGGTTCCCGCCGTTGCCCGTGCTGAGGCGGACCGCTTGGCGACACCCCACCGACCGGCAATTCTCCAGTCGAATGGAAATGGGTGCCGACGTGTCGCCCAGGTTGTTCAGGTAAAACTCGAACGCATCGCCGCGGTTATTCTCGGAGACGCAATTTCGCAAGACGCAGTTCACCAGTTTTTCGCCCGGCAAGTTCGGTTCGAAATCGATCCCGGCTTGTGGCGCGGTGCCCCCGGTGTCTTTCATTACACAGTTTTCCATCAACAAATCCTCCGCACTGATCACGCTGATCCCCTGGCGGTAGTTGTTGACGCAAACGAGGTCTTTGAGATGGACCTCGGTATTGGACACCCCCCGTTTGGCCACGCCGAGATAAATGCCGTCGCCGCCGCTGTCCGCCAGTGTCAATCCCTGCACCTTCACGTGCGCGCAACTGCATATACTCAGCGCATGTCGCCATTCGGATTTTTCATAAGCGGGGCTGTCGTAATCCTGCTTCCACATCTTCAACGTGGCACCATGGCCGGTGAGCATTACGTTGGTTTTCAATGACGCGGTAAAAAGTGAATCGCCTCGGCCCCGGAATGCGCCGCGTTTGGCCAATACCACCACCCCTTTTTCGAAGACCACTTCCTGGTCGCTCACCAACCGGATCTTGTCCACGATCCAGGGCGTTCCGACATTCTCAACAATCACCCGTCGGGCGCCGGAATTAATGGCGGTTTGCAACGCTTTGGTGGCGTCGGCGACGTCGTATCCAAACGCGGCAGCTTTAACTTCAGAGCGCTTGCCTGGCGGCACTTCCGGAACTGCGGCCGTGCCTGATTCAGCGGCAAATAGTGAACCGCAACTCAACAAAACAGCAAGGGGCCAGGCGACTGGCTTGAGCCAAAGTGTTTTCATTACGGCCAGATTACGCTGAAAGGCATTGGTAAATCGAGTGGAAGGCAACTGTGAATGAGAGCCCGGAGAAAGAAGGCCGATTTTCGAAACCAGCTCCCATTTTGGCCCCCCACCGGGCAAAACAGTTCTGAGCGGATGCGATTCAGTTCCCGGATTTTGGTCATCACCACGCGCACCATCCATTACGATGGGCGAATGATGAGCTGCAATTGCTTCAGTGGCTTTTGCGTCCGTTCCGGTGATTAGCCTTGGCCAGACGAAGACCACCTTCCTTTGGTCATTGGTTTCATTTGAATAAATCGGGCGGTTGATTCAAGCTGCGTCTCAATTCTGTCATTGCACGAGTAACATGGCAACGCCGAACCCATCCATGGCGAGCGAGGGTAACCGGGTCAGCCGGCAACTCGCCATTCTGGTCAGCGATTGTCCCGGCCTGCACGAGCAAGCCCAACAACTCGGCGACGTGGAAACCGGACGCCGGACCAACCGGCTGTTGGCGCTTCAGGAAGTCATCGTCACCCGCGGCGGCGCCGGTCAGGTGCTGCCCTACGGCGCGCATGCATTTTGCGCCGTATTTGACAAACCGTCCGACGCCCTCAATCGCGCTTTGGAAATTCAGCGCGTGCTGAATGGCGGCACGACTGACGGATCACTCTCGGCTTTGCCCTCGGTGCGCATCGGTTTGCACTTGGGGGAAGTGGCGTTTCAACAAGGGACCCGCGTGGAAATCATCAGCCGACACCTCAACCGCGCGAACAAGGTGATGGAAGCTGCGGCGCCCGGTCAAATTTATGCGACCGAAGCCGTCATCGAAGCGGGCCGCGATTTCATCGACCTTCCCCCGGACGCCTTGGCCTTACGGCACTACGGTGAGTATTACCTGAACGAGGTCGGCGCCACGCACCTCTGTGAAGTCACGGACGTTCGCTTCCGCCCGCCCGAACCGCCGCGCTTAACCAATCAGCTCCAGGCGGAAGCCGCGTTGGCGGGCCGCTTGGAAATGGCGGGTTACAGTGCGCTGGCCCGACTGGGTGAAGGCGGCAATGGCGTGGTGTACCGGGCCACGCGCACGGAAACCGGCGAGACGGTGGCCGTCAAGGTCCTGGCGCCCGCCTGGAACAAAGTGCCATCGGCGCGTCAGCAATTGGCCGCCGACACCGCCCGTCTGCAACCGCTCAACCTCGCCGGAGTGGTTCGCCGGATTGAGGATTGTCTGGATCATCATCCGCCGTTTCTGGTCATGGAGTGGATCGATGGCCAACCCTTGGACGTAGCGCTCCAGGGGGCCAAGCCGGAACGGATTGCGCGCGTCATGCAATCGGTCTGTCAGTTCCTCGCCCGAATCCATTCCGCCAATTTGGTGCATGGCGATTTAAAGCCGGAAAACATTCTCCTGCGTGCGGACGACGTGCCGGTTTTGACCGATTTTGGTATGGCCGCTTTGACGGGGACTTCCGCGGTCGGCACGGTTTCAGGCGCGCCGCTGTCCGGCTCCATCGCGTATCTGGCGCCGGAAGTCATCGCGGGCAAGCCCAGCGGACCGGCGGCGGACCTTTACGCGCTGGGGGCGGTGCTGTTCAAAGTGCTCACCGGTCAGGAACCTTTTGGTGACCGCAGCCAGCATGACCTCGCGCAAGCGCAGTTGTACGAAGATCCGCCCTTGCCGGCGACGGTGAATCCTCTCGTGCCGGATGCGCTTCAACGGATCTGCCTGAAAGCGCTGGAGAAGAATCCCGCGGAACGATATGCCAACGCCGCCGCGATGGCCGCCGACTTGGAGCGATTCCTCGCGGGCGCCGTGGTCCATACGCGCCCGACGGCTTATGACAACTTGTTGTATCATCGAGTGCAACGGCATGTGGACGAGGTGCAGGCTTGGTCGGCGCGCGGTCTTTTGAACGAGGAGGAATCGCACCGTCTGCTCTCGGCCTACGAGGGATTGGAACGGCGGGGCATTCCGGCAGTAATGGAAAGCCGCGTGTATCGGCTCTGGCAAACACTGGTGTATTTGGGCGGTTGGGCGGTCGTCAATGGGGCGTTGCTCTGGCTGGTGTTGCATTGGGATACGCTGACGCGCTTGCAGAAGCTGACGTTGGGCTCGGTGCCCGCAATCACTGCCTTCGCCCTGGCCATTGCCATGATGAAGCTGGAGCGGTTTCGGCTCACGTTTTTGGCGCTGGTGGTCGGAATCGTCGCCGTGCCCTTGGTGGCGGGGGTGTGGTTGCACGAATTTCACGTGGCCGCGGAAGTGTCCGAAGGTTCCTTGACGCAGGAATTGTTTTACGAGGGGGATCGAAGTGTCTGGCTCACCAATCTGCAAATTCTCATGGCCGCCATGGCCACGTTCGCCGTGGCGGCCGGCGTGATGTCGTACACGCGAACGATTACCCACAGTACTCAGGCCATGTTGGCGTTTGCGTTGCTTTACTGTGCGGAGCTCTTGTTCTTCGACTTGAAAGCCGAGTGGGAAGCCGAGCATTGGGCGGCGCTCAGCTTGCAGTATGTTCCCTTGTGGCTGATTTGTGCGGGCGTGATTGGCTGGTTGTTGCGTCAACCGGATCGGGCGCATCAAGCGGCGCCGTGGATTGTTTTCGCCGCCGTGCTGGCCATTGGCATCACGGATGTGTTGGCGATGCACGGATTGCGGGAGTGGAAGCAACTGGACCCGATGATTCGCCCGCCTGCCTCGTTTTTGCTGTTGTCACTGGCCGGAGTCACGCAAACCGGCTTGGGCCTCTGGGCCCGCAAGTATCTGCAACATCGCGGTCGGCTGGCCGTGTTGATTTTGGTTGTCGCCGGTCTGTCCAGTGTGTTGGCCGGGCTTGGCTTGGCGGGCATGTCTGATTATTGGCCGGACACTTGGTGGTCGCCGAAGCTCTTCGGGCAAGCGGTTCCCGTGGTGCATCTGGCCCTGCCGCTGGTTTCGCTCGCCACTGCGTTGCTGGCGTGCCGATTCCAAATGTTCACCTTCCTGGGCTTGGGACTGGGAGGTTTTGCGGTCAGTGTTCATTTATTGGGCGAACTGTATTTCAAGGCCGTCAGTGGCTGGCCGAAATGGATCATGATCCTCGGCGCGATCGGTTTCATTGGTGCGCTGTGGATGGAACTCAAGCGGACGCGCGGGAACGCCGTGGGCGACGCCATCACCCAACAACGATTATGAACGCCACGGAAGTCCCACCTCCGCCCGCTGTGCCTGACCACGATTTGCTGCGATGCGTTGGCCGCGGCAGCTATGGCGCAGTCTGGCTGGCGCAAAGTGTCACCGGGCGGTTTCGCGGTATAAAAATCATCCAGCGACAATCCTTCGATCATGAGCGGCCATTCGAACGGGAATTCACGGGGATCCAAAAATACGAACCGATTTCCCGTACGCACGCCGGATTGGTCGCCGTGCTGCACGTGGGCCGCGGCGACGGCTATTTCTATTATGTGATGGAAGTGGCCGACGACCAGCAGACCGGGTCGCAGATTCACCCGTCCCAATACGCGCCTCGGACGCTCAGCAGCGAACTCGCCCAGCGTGGCCGGTTGCCGCCGGCGGAGTGCGTGCAACTCAGCCTGCGGCTGACCGACGCGCTGGAACACCTGCACCAGGAGGGATTGGTGCATCGCGACATCAAGCCCTCGAACATTATCTTCATCAATGGTGCGCCCAAGTTTGCGGACATTGGCCTGGTGACCGGTATTGGCGCCCCAGCGACTTATGTGGGCACGGCGGGTTACATCGCGCCGGAAGGTCCGGGCAGTGCCGCCGCCGATCTGTTCAGTCTGGGCAAAGTCTTGTACGAAATCAGCATGGGCAAGGACCGTGAAGAATTTCCGGAACTGCCCACGCAATTGCGGGAATTGCCGGATGCCCCGGCGCTCGTCCAGCTCAATTCAATCATTCTTCGCGCCTGCGCATCAGATCCCAAACGTCGCTTTGCCAGTGCGGCGGAAATGCATCAGGCCCTGGCGCAGCTTGCTCCGATCCTGAATGATCCCGCCGCGCTGGCATCGGCCCCAAGCGCGGCTGATCCGTCCGGCACGTCCGGGAAGCCATCGGTTGTTTTTCTCAATACCGGCCACGATCCACGCGCCGTTGACTTGGCCCGGGCGTTGATCGACCGGCTACAGGTGCATGGGATCGAGAGTTGGCTCGACGATCAACCGCAGCCCAGCGTGACTTGGGCGCGTGATTTGGAGGTCCGGCTGGAGAACGCTTCCGTGGTCGTCGCGCTGCTGTCTGCCCACAGCATCCCCGATGAAATGCTGCATTACGGACTCGAACTGGTGCGTCCGCCGACCCCGAATACAAGTCCTCGCCGACCGTTGGTCGGGGTGTTCATGGGAGCGCGGGGCGCAGTGCCGCGGTTGTTGGAACTGGCTTTGCAGCACGCCACAATTCTGGATTGGACCGGCCCTCAGGACAGCGACGCGGTGGCCGATACGCTGCGGCCGATGATCAATTACTGATGAGAGCTTGGGATGGACGACGCATGGTGACATTCAATCGGCTCCTTCACCCTCACCCTAACCCTCTCCCCAAGGAGAGGGAACAGATGGAGGTGCCGCTACGGAAACCAAGGGACATCGTGTTTTCAGAAGACCGGTCATCGATTCTCCCTCTCCCTGGGGGAGAGGGCCGGGGTGAGGGGAAACAAAACCATCGGTTAATCCAAAGTGTATTCCATCCAGTCGACTGCACAGTATGGTTGAATTGGATGCACACGGATAAGTAGCCAAAAGATTAATATGGCCACACGTTACCGATGAATTGCCGTCCAGTTTTTCTGACAGAATTCTCATTGATGAGCGAATCCTTGATTAAAGTGATCACTGAAATGACTGAATGTTGTGCCGTTCTAAAAAGCGGTTTGGAAGATGGTAGCAGCCGACGTAAGGAGGCTCATTCTTCTCGGAAGCAGCACGGTTTTCCGAGAAATATTGAGCCTCCTGACGTCGGCTGCTACGAGATGGATAAAGTTTTCGAAAAGGCGCTAAAACCGCGGCACACTTCGTCCGTCGGTACGGTGCCGCCCTGCTGCCATGCCTCCGAAACGTAATTCGTGGGTGGCCACCCGCCGCAGTTTGTTGAGCCGCTTGCGCGATTGGGCTGACCAGCAAAGCTGGCAGGAGTTTTTTGATGCCTATTGGAAACTCATTTATTGGGCCGCGACGCGCTCCGGTTTGAACGATGCCGCCGCCCAGGACGTGGTTCAGGAGGTTATCATGGCCGTCGCCCGGCGCATGCCCGATTTCCGGTATGATCCCGCGCTGGGGTCATTTAAGAATTGGCTGCTCCAGATTACCCGGCGAAGAATCATCGATCAACTCCGCCGGCACTATCGCGAATCCAAGGTGCTGCAACCCCCAGCCGACCATTTCACGGCCACCCTCGAGCAAGTGCCCGATTCGGCGGCGGATGACTTGGAACACCATTGGGACGAGGAATGGGAACAGAACTTATTGGACGCCGCGCTGCAACGGGTCAAACGGCAAGTCGATGCCAGACAATTTCAGATTTTTGATTGCCACGTGCTGAAGGCGTGGTCGGTCAAAGATGTTGTGCGCACGCTCAAGGTCACGGACAATCAGGTTTATCTCGCCAAGTCCCGGATTACCGCATTGATCCGCAACGAATGTGAGCGCCTGCGCCAGGACATGCTCTGAGCTGAATCACGATTTGATGACAGATTTGGCCCGCGCGAACGAATACCTCAGTAAAAAGTATGAACACGATATTATTTCTTCGATCCATTCTCACTTCATTCAACCAGCAACTTGGTGGCCGCCGCGCCGAGACTTCAACTCCAACCACTCCGCGATGGTGGAGTTACCTGCTGGCAATTGCCGCTCTGGGATTGATGGTAGGGTGTATTCCGGTGGCGTTGTCTCCCTTTTACCAGGAAGCCGATCTGGTGTCCGATCCGGCGCTGGTGGGGCTTTGGCGTGATAAACCGGATTCAAAGGAAAGTTGGAAATTCGAGGCCGGCAAGGATAAGGCGTATCGATTGACGATCACCGAGGAGGAAGGCGCATCTCCCTTCGTGGCACACCTGTTCCAAATCAACGGTCAGCGCTTCCTGGATCTGTTCCCGGACGACTCCGCGATGAACGATATGAAGCAGGCATCGTTGTACAAATTCTCGCTGATCCCGGGCCATCTGCTACTTCGCGTCAAACAAATCGAACCTTCGTTGCAATCGCAGGTCTTGGATTATGACTGGCTGAAGAAGTTCTTGCATGAACATCCCACCGCCTTGGCCCATCAGTACGTGGGGGAGAACAGCGACCATGCCCGATTGGTGTTTACGGGCCCCACCGCGCAACTGCAACAGTTCATCAAACAACAGCTCAATAATCCAGACGCCTGGTCCAAATCCGACACGGATGGTCTGCACCAGGAGGCCAAGGGCAACGGGCCAGGGAAGAAGCGCTAACCTTCTCCGTCGGCCGAGATTCAATTATGCGGTAGGACGCGACCACGAGGCGCCTGCTGGATCATCCAACTGTTGACGAACAACCCGACAATCCTCATGGCGCCAGCGTCTTGTCAATCCGCGCCAGCACTTGATCGTACGGAATGCCCTCAGTCCGGCCGTCCTCCACCGCGCGAATCCGCTCACTAATCTCCGTCTCCCATGCTTGATCAACCTTATCTTCGGACAAGGGGTTATCCAGTTCGATCAAAAAACGAGCGAGCGCAAGACGCTGGTGCCGAGGAAACTGGATTGCCTCCCGACTGACCTTCTCCAGTGCCGTACTCCTGGAGGAACATTATTCATCCGCCCAAAAATGTCGAGCCCGTCCTTCCCGCCAACGACAAAAGTGAGCGACAGCCCCGGAAGCGCCAGCCTGAACTCACAATAAGGGCCTCAAGCTTCATGATCAACGCCCGCTGCTGAGCCGGGTAGGCTGTTCGATCAATCGACCTGGTTGGACATTTCATTTGTCCATCACTCTACCAAGAATGTTCTCACGTGGTAAAGCGCCCCAGTAGCGGCTGTCCAGTGCGTTTGTCGTATTGTCGCCCAGCAGAAAATATGAGCCTGTCGGCACCCGATACGGATACGAAA
>CAWBHS010000074.1:0-77430 GCA_963788655.1 uncultured Verrucomicrobiae bacterium
AAAAGCAACTGCCACCGAAAAGCCCGCGGAAAATTTCAATTGCGGCTTTGACACACTGGACATCGTTGCTATCGTCCGCGCTGCTCCGGCTTATCGAACTCTCAGCGAATTATCGCCGAGGGGTGCGAGCTCGCCGGAACAGGCGGGGATTGCGCTCGCGGCAAAGTTCTCCGCCAACAACAAGCGAATGAGTCAACAATAAAGAAGAAGATCATGGCAAAAACACAAGTGTATCGAATGGCCGGTTCGTCACTCGGTCTGGCGGCGGCAGTGGTTGCAGGGATGGGGTTCTGGACCACCAACGCCGCCGCGGCCGCAGCTCCGGAACCGGAAAAACCTAAGAGTTGGGAGCGAACCGCTTCCGTGGGATTGACGCTCACCAAAGGAAACTCGGACAGTTACCAGCTCAACGCCGGCTTAAACGCGTCGCGCAAATGGGAGCGCGACGAACTGCTCCTGGGCGCCAACGCTGGTTATGGCAAAACCAAGGACGTTCAGACTGGCGACAGCACCAAGACCGCCGAATATTTGAGCGGCTTCGGGCAGTGGAACCACCTGTTCACGGAACGGTGGTATGGGGGCGGGCGCTTGGAAGGCCTGCACGACGGAATAGCGGGGATTGACTACCGTTTTACCCTCAGCCCACTGGCTGGTTATTACCTCCTCAAAGAGAAACGCACGACGCTGTCGGTGGAAGCCGGTCCGTCGTTCATCTACGAAAAACGAGGGGGCGACACCAAGGGGTATATGGGTCTGCGCGCGGCTGAACGTTTTGAGCACAAGTTCAACGACCGTGCCCGCCTCTGGCAGACGGCCGAATACATCCCGCAAGTGGATGACTTCGACAATTACCTGGTCAACGCCGAACTGGGTGTGGACACCAAGATTACGAAGTCAATTAGTTTGCGAGTGGTGCTCCAAGACAACTACGTAAATAGACCGGCACCCGGTCGCAAGAGCAACGACGTGAAATTGATTGCCGGGGTGGCCTACAGTTTCTAAAGCTCCCGCCCCTGCTCACTGCATTGGCGCCGCGGTTCTCCTCCTGACCGCGGCGCTTCTATTTGGATACCGGAAGAGAGTCGGGTGTCAAAAGTCGCGCAGCGTTTGGAACGTGGAGCTTGCTCCCGCTTTCGGTAGGCGCAGACCGCGCCAGGAACATACCAGCAGGCTCAAGTGTTTGACGCCGGCTCTGCAATCGAAAGCGCCGGCAAGCCGGACGCACTCCAAACGCTGGCGCGCTAAACCGCCGACCGCACCATAATGGCGAGAATTACCATCGCCCAATCACTTGCATGGACGTCGGCGCCGCATGCAGTTTGAGTGTGCCGGGCAGAATCTCCATTTGCGCTTTCTTTCATCCGGCTCCGTCCACATACTCCCGCCATGCACCGCACCACATCGTCCCGCAAAATATTTGTAGGCTCGGCAAATCCTATACCGCTTCGACAATTCAACTCTTTAACGCTGCCACTTTTCGCCCCGGCAACTTTCCAACGATGTTGGCCATGCCTCAGCCAGGCGGTGGTTCTCGTTTCGCTCTTATTTATTTTCGCGGCCGCGCCAGTGATGGCGGCCGATGCCATCCGCCTCGTCCCAGTCAAAGCGGTACGCATTGAAGATTCATTCTGGGCGCCCAAATTGAAAATCTACCGGGAACGGACTATTCCGCATTCGTGGCAGTACTTGGCCGGGGAAATTCGCGCCTTGCGAGCGGCTGGCGGAGAACCGGTCCACGGCGAGCTTAACGGCACGTGGGGCGAAGCCAATTTGTACAAGTTTCTTGAAACCGTGGCGCATTCGCTGGGCGGGTTCCCGGATGCGACCCTGGAGAAACGGGCGGATGAAATCATTCAATGGGTCAAGTCGGCTCAACAACCGGACGGCTACGTCCACGCTTACGTGATCAACGCGAAGAAGAAGCCTTGGGATCCGGACTTCCTCGACGGTTCGCACGATGGCTACGTGCTGGGCCACCTGATCGAGGCCGCGGTCGAATACAATGCCAACACAGGCAAGCGCACGCTTCTTGACGTTGCTGGTAAAGCAGCCGATCAGGCCTGTGATCACTTTCTGGGACCCCCAGGCCAGCCCGGTTTTGGCGGTCACGCGGAATTAGAAATGGCGCTGGTGGAATTGTATCGCGTGGTGCCCGAACCGCGCTATCTCGAACTGGCGAAAGCGTTCATCGAATGGCGCGGACGGCACAAGGTCAAACCCTACAGCGATACTCCACGCGCCTATTTTCAGGATCACGTTCCACTGCGCGAGCAGAAGACCCTCGAAGGGCATGCGGTGCGCGCGATCTTTTTCGCCTCGGGCGTCGCCGATGTGGCGCTGGCGACTAAAGACGCTGACTATCGGTTGGCGGCAAATCGGTTTTGGGACAGCGTGACCATGCGCCGGATGAACGTCGCCGGCGGCATCGGACCACGCCGGGAACACGAGGCCCTCGGCGAGGACTACGAACTGCCCAACCAGGGCTATTACGAGTCGTGCGCGGCGTGCGGTTTGGCCGATTTCGCCCAGCGGATGTTCTGCCTCGAACACCGCGGGGAATGCGCCGACGTGCTGGAACGCGTGCTTTACAATACCGTGCTGCACGGAATTTCTCTGGACGGCACCAACACGTATTATCAAAACCCGCTTAGCGACCGGGACAATCGGCGTTACAACTCGTGGGTTTGTTGCCCGCCGAATCTCTCCCGCACCCTCTTCCAGATTGGCCGTTACGCGTATGCGTTCAGTGATCGGGACATTTTCGTGAATCTCTACGTCGGCGGGGCGTGCTCTGTGCCCTTGGCCGCAGGCATGGTCAAAGTGCAGGTCGCCACTGACTACCCCTGGAGCGGCGAGGTCAAGGTGCGCTTCGAGGCCGTTCCGAAAACGACCTTTGCGTTGAACCTTCGGTGGCCAGGCTGGTGTGAGTCGGTGCGCCTCGAAGTCAACGGCCAGGCCATCACGTCGCTGCCGCGCACCGAGTCGGGCTATTTACGGTTGGAGCGTAAGTGGCAAAAGAGCGACGTGGTCGAATTGCTGATGGACATGCCGGTCCAGCGCATTGAAGCTCATCCTAACATCAAGGATTGCGCGGGCAAAGTTGCCCTTCAGCGCGGGCCGTTGGTTTATGGCTTCGAGGGAATTGACAACGGGGGCATGGCGCGGATCGAACTTGGCGCCAACCCCCAACTGCGCGCCGAACCTTGGCCCGACTTTCTAGGTGGCGTGACGGTCATTCATGGCGTCCGGGCCGATGGCAAGCCGTTTCTTGCCATACCATTCTATGCCCTGGCTAACCGGGATAAATCATCGCAAGAAGTCTGGATTACTCAGCGTGGACTCCAGCCCAGCGATGAATGGTGGCTCGGACGGCTTTACCGACCGCTTCGCAGCGACCGGTTGGCCCAGTAGCGCATCCGACGAGCGGATGCGTGCTGTCGGCGTCCCGCCGGCAGAAACGAACACAAAAGGCGCGCTCATGCCTCCATTCCACCACTCCAGTGGTTGCTTTGCTGCGCCGCATCGATGCGCCGAAGAACCAGTAGAGAAAACTGACTTTGCGCCGACACATCATCGACGAGAACGGCCGCAGTTACGTGACTTACGAGAATAATGAGCCTCCTCACGTCGGTTGCTACCATTTTTCCAGCAGGTTCGTAATGGTCGAATTCGTTCTCCCTCGCAAGGAATCAATCAAACGCTGTCGGTTCGCCAACGCTTCTCCTCCGTGATCTCCGGGCAATCAGTCGTCAATTCCAAGAACAAGAGATTCCGCTCTTTGAATATTCTCCCGATGCAACCTACAATAGTTTCAATGAAACACACCATTTTGGCCCCGCTATTCGTGGTAATGCTGGCGCCCATGGTTTCAGCCGGTGAATTCGTCTTTACGGATGTGGACCGAGGATGGATCCGCAGCAACGGCGACCATATTCCATCCAACCGAAACACGTTTACCGGCGCCAACGGCCAGGGGCTGCACAACTCCTTTCTCGTGTTCGATCTGAGTGCCGTCACCGGGACCGTGGTGACAGCCGTTTTGCACCTGGGAATTGGGAGCTACCAAAGCCCGGACCCCAGTGAACCCATCACGATCTATGAAGTGTCCACGCCTCTCGAACAACTGACCAACGGTCCGGCGACCTCCGCGGAAGGACTTGGTATTTATGAAGACCTGCAATCCGGCAATGTCTATGCCGCGGGTGCGGTTCCTGCAAATGAGGTGGTGTCGCTGAATCTTACCGAAACTGCCGTGTCGAGAATCAACACCACCGGAAACGGGGGCTTTGCCGTGGCTATTCATCCGCTCGAAGTCGAGTTCAAAGATGGCGCCGCCAACGGTTTCACTTTGGACACCGGCAACACGGCTCTGATGGTGACGACCTTGCCCGAAGCCGTCACCTTACACATTGGCGCGGAAGGCCGGATTACCTGGCAATCCCAAGCCACGGTCAGCTATCAAGCCCAATGGAGCCAGAACATGGTCGATCCAACCTGGCTGGACCTGGGCGAGCCGGTGATCGGTGACGGAGACATCATCAGCGTCAACGACAACTTCAATCAACCAAAGAGGTTTTATCGGGTGGTGGCACGCTTGGTCGCAAGCCAAACGGCACCTTGAATCAGCCGGTTTCCAAGCATGCTGTATTGATTTCAGCAATGTTCGCAGCATAGATTCACTTACTGGTTCTCTGTCGGAGTTCAGATTGCAGGGCGCGTGGCAAACTGATGTAATCTTCTGCACATGAAACTTGCCTGCCTCTGCAATTGGTTCCGCTTGCTGTTCTTCGCCTTTTCCAGCATGGCCTTCGCGCAACCTTCAACGAACTCAGCGTCCGACGCCGACCTGGACGTTGCGATCCTCAAACCGGCCCTGCCCATGGGATCGGTCAGTGCGTTCTGGAACGTGGATCGCCAATACCTTGACCAACCGGCGCTGACGCCCCATTCGCGCATCACCATTGCCGAGCTTAAGGGACCGGCGGTGATCACGCTGCTGCGGTTCGCCAATATGCCGGGAATCGTGCAGGCCCATTTGTTGCGCGGTATTTCATTGCTCAGCACTCGACACCGTGCCGGCGCCTTGGCATGCTCCGCGCGCAAAATGAATCGCATTGTTGAACGATTTGGACGATTGCGCCAGGAAGGCAAGACGGGCTTTGTGGTGTACATCGGAGCAGGCGATCCGGACTTGGAAGCCACCCGCCGATTGGCCTTAGCCTTTGACGAATTGGGGGTGGATGTTTTGGAATTGGGCGTGCCCTTCAGTGATCCCCTGGCCGATGGCTTGGTGAATCAACTGGCGGCACAACGCGGCCTGGAATCCGGAACCACTCCGCTGCGCGTATTGGAAACGGTCGCGGCCATCCGTCGCGAGGCGCAGATTCCCATCGTTCTCTACATCTATTTCAACCTGATTCATCATTTCGGACTGGAGAAGTTCATCCAAGAAGCCGCGCGAGCCGGGGTGGACGGATTCCTGGTGCTGGATCTGCCCCCCGAGGAATCCGGCAGCTATGAGCGACTCATGCGAGCGGCTGGTTTATGCCCCATTTACCTGGTGGCGCCGACCACCCCGGAAGATCGGGTTGGCATGATCGTGTCGCGAGGGGCCGGTTTCATTTACTATGTTTCACGGGAAGGGGTCACCGGCATGCAGACCCAGATCGCCGACACCATTGGCGCGATGACCGCCCGGATTCGCGCGCACACGGACTTGCCCATTGCGGTGGGATTCGGCATTTCGAATGCTGAACAAGCCCGCGCGGTGGCTGCCAATGCCGAGGCGGTGGTGGTGGGCAGCGCGATTGTGAATCAGATTGCGCAGCAGGGCCGCAATCCCGAATTGGTGGAGCGGGTGCGGCAATTTGTTGCGCCCATGATCAAGGCAGTTAAAAATACATGAAAGCAAAAGCGACGACTCAGGATCGATACGTCATCATCATGGCCGGTGGCCGCGGCGAACGGTTTTGGCCACTCAGCCGGGAAAAAACACCCAAACAATTGCTGACTTTGTTCGGCAAAGGTTCATTACTGCAGAGCGCAGTGGCTCGTGTCCTGCCGCTGGTCCCCGCGAAAAACATCTTTATCATCACTAACGAAGTGCAAAAAGCTGGCGTGGCCAAACAGCTTCCTAAACTTCCCAAAGCGAACATCATTGCCGAGCCTTGTGGACGCGACACCTGTGCGGCAGTGACTTTGGGAGCCGCTTTGGTGGGGGCGCGTTCAACGACCGGCGTCATGGCCGTGTTGCCGGCGGACCACGTTATTCCGGAGGAGAAGAAATTCCAGCAGACGCTCCAGGATGCCTTCGATTTGGCCAGCCGCGGTCAGGTGATGGTGACGATCGGTATCCAGCCGACCGAACCGGCGACGGGCTACGGTTACATTCGTACCGGAGTTGAATTGCCCCCACCACAAGGCGTCCGGCGGTACAAAACGCGTTTCTTCAAGGCGGAGCAATTTGTCGAGAAACCCTTCCACGACCGAGCCGTCGAGTACGTGCAGAGCGGGCATTACCGGTGGAATGCGGGCATGTTCATCTGGTCCTTCGTGACCTTGACCCAGGGACTGGAAAAACATCAGCCCGAGATGGCGGACGCTTGCCAGCGATGGTTCAAGGTGGCGACACAGCCTGCCAAACTGGCGCGAGTGCTGACCAAGGAATATCCCAACATCAAAAAGATTTCCATCGATTATGCGCTGATGGAGCATGCCCAAAACGTCGTGGTAGCCGACGGCACGTTTGCCTGGGACGACTTGGGATCGTGGACCGCCATGGCGCGGCACCTTCCGTCTGATGCGGAAGGCAACTGCACCCAGGCGGATTTTGTGCATGTGGATGCTTCCCGGAATGTCGTCTTCGATGCCCGCCGCAAGCACCGCACGCCCATTGCGATCGTGGGGCTGAGGGATTCCATTGTGGTGCAAACGGACGATGCCACATTGGTGGCCCACAAGAGCCAGGCCCAAAAGGTAAAGCAATTGGTTACCCGGCTGGCGGCAGATCGAAAATACAAGAAGTTGGTTTAAGCGGCAGTCATTCATTTCTGAGCCAGGGTGATCAGGCTTGCCCGTTGGTTGGCGCGCCCGGTTTCGACGGCGACTTGGAGGGGCATCACCATTGGGTGGTACCGCACGCCCTACCGGTTAACGGCGCGGACGCCAATGATTGCGCCCACGGCAGGCGCGCGCTCTGTTCCCGTTGGCTTAAGACGGCCGGGCGCATAAGAGCCTGTTAAAAACTCCATCCGATCTGTAGCAGCCGACGTGAGGAGGCTCATTTTATTTCGGAAACCCGTGCTGCGTTCGACAAGAATGAGCCTCCTTACGTCGGCTGCTACCATTTTTCAAACAGGCTCTAAAGACAATTCCCAAGGCACGCCAAATTTTGGACAGAGTGTCCACTTTCTGGACTGAGGTATTGCCCTTGGACCGGCAGTAACATTGACTGGCTGCGGTGCATAAGCCTCCCAAGTGGGTCTCCATCGACGCTTACACCAATTGGCTTACGGATTGCTCGATCAACTGTCGCATGCGACTGAGAATGCAACAAGCCGTTCCAGCCGTCCGTTGTGCGCAACAAGTTAACCGGAACAATCACAGGGCACGCACGGAGTCCTGGATAAAGTTCCTCCGACTGACAAACGAGTTAATGACCGTATGAAGAGCCAAACTGCAAAACCGCGAACCAAGTCAAAACGAACCGAGCCGCTCCCCCGGAATAACTGGAAACGTTTTGCCGTGTCACATTGGATTTTCGGTCATAAAGCGATGTCGGAGATGAGAGTCCTCCTTCGACTGGCCGGCAAAGTCAATGATGAGTTCTCAACGCGCCAATGGGAGCGATTAACTCCGCGCTCGTTGACTTAGTCCATCTTTCTCCCCCTGGCTTGCTGGAGGTTGCGCGGAACTTTGCCGGGAAGCTCTTCCTTGCCACTGCAAAACCGTTCCACAAGGACTTCGCAAAGCCCTGCCCATCCACTGCCGTTTCAATTCCTTGGCCCTTTAACGTTGCAACGACTTTGGCTGTCACGCTGCCTCCGCGCGAGTGACACTGGGGTTACAGTCATGTAAAATTCCCCAAAATATTTCTAGTCAAATCCCCTTGCTTTAGGCACATTGCTCAGCGGTTTCCTATGGCAATGTCACTACAGGCAAACGAATTGAGCTCGGCTGAAATTGAACAGCATCCCTTGCGCTACTTTGTGGCAAGCGGTCAAGGTGGCGGTTGGCTGGTGTTTCGGGAAGGGCAGAAGCGAGCTGTTCATCGATTGCCAGCCAAAAAGTTGGCCGTTCATACCGCCAAAATTATGGCCCGGGCCACATCTCCGAGCGAGGTCATGGTTGAGCAGCGGGACGGTTCTTTTTCGCTAAGATATGACTTTGGCCGGGCTGAGCCATCCGGCTATTGAGGAAAAGTCCCCGTTCTGCTGATTCCACTTTGCTTGCAAGCTGAGATAAATGTCCGCGCTCCGGTTGAAATCTCATCTTGAATGGGAACTGGAATGAGCAAGTGGTCTGGCTGACCAGTAGCGGCATTTTCGGAAATGGATCGGTTCCCCGCAAGTAAGCCGCAATTTTCTAGTGCGAAAGCCCGCTTCGTGTTTTATAAAGGCGGCATGAAAACACCCCAGATGCATTGGAAAAATATCTTTCGAAACATCATGAACACCTTGAATTTAGTTTCCATCGTAGCAGCCCTCTTTCTGTTTGGGTTTCCCGCGCGCAGCAAAGCCGGGGAGCCGTCTGTCCCTAAGGCTTCCGCGGCCGCGACGAAGGCGTCGGCCAAGAAGACGCCCGCCGCCGCCACGAAGACCGCCAAGCTGGCGCCCGGAGAAATCAGTTTGTTTGACGGCAAGACCCTGAAAGGTTGGCGCGAATCCGATTTTGCCGGCAAGGGGGAAGTCAAAGTTGAAGGTGGTAAAATCATCATGGGCATCGGGGTCATGACCGGGGTCACCTACACCAATGATGTTCCACGGATGAATTACGAGGTGAACCTGGAAGCCATGCGCGTCGATGGCAGCGACTTTTTTTGCGCCTTAACGTTCCCGGTGAACAAGGATCCGTGCAGCCTGATTGTGGGCGGTTGGGGTGGCGGGCTGATCGGCTTGTCCAGCCTTGATGGGGAAGACGCCGCCAATAATGAAACGACTCAATTCATGAACTTCAAGAACGGTCGCTGGTACAAAATCCGTCTGCGGGTGCTGCCGAACAAAATTCAAGCCTGGATCGATGGCGAGAAACTGGTGGACGTAATCACGACTGATCACAAAATCGGAATCCGCTGGGAAGTGGAACCTTCATTGCCCTTTGGCATCGCCACCTACGCCACCACCGGCGCGGTGCGGAACATCCGGATTCGTCGCCTGTAACGGTAGATGCCCGACGCGGCTGGATTGGTACCGGTTAGTTTTCGGCAATGCCCTCTATGCTCGGCACCGCCGGACTCTCAGCGTCTCCCAAAGCAGCCCATAACGCAAACAAAGCGGCTCCCACCACGACACTGATGAGCGTACACGCATTCCCGGTGACATGCCGGCCCATCAGGAAATAAAAATAACGGACCAGATGCGTCAGCATCAGGCCGAAGAGTAAACCACAAAAGGCACCCAGCAGCGTACCCAGGAGGATCGAGCCGAAGCCGTCGTCCAGGCTACCTCCACCGAGAGTTCCTTTGGAGACTAGCCCGGACGCCAACAGGATAAAACGCTGAGCGAAACTTTTAGCTATCGCTAACATAATCCAGGAAAGCTACACAAAGCCCTGCAAGAATCAAGCCTGGAACTGGCGGGTTGCCTTTATGGTTGGCGCTGCCTATTTTCGCCATGTGAAGCGAGTATTGCTTTCATTCCTGCTGGGTTTGGCGGCTGGTTGGGGCGCTTACTGGTATGTGGATCACCACAAATTCCAGGCTTGGCGCACCAAGCAGAAGGTCATGCACCAGGTCGAGGCTGCCGCCCATTCTCTGGAAGAAAGATTCAGCGAAATCACCACCCAAGCAGTCAAAGAGCAACTGGCCAAAACCGGCGTTTATATCGTCGAAAAAGCCAAAGAAGCGGGAGCCGTCGTGGCCAACGCGACCACGGATGCCCGCATTACGGCCACCATCAAAACCAAGCTGTTTGGCGAACCCGGCATGCCGGCGATGCGGATCAATGTGGATACTTCGGACGGGGTGGTCACGCTTTCCGGCACAGCCAATTCCTTGGCCCAGGTTACCACTGCCATTCAACTCGCCGCCGCCACTGGCGGAGTGCGCCGCGTTATTTCGACCATTCAGGTTAAACCGGATAACAGCGGTCAATCCCCGCCAACCCAATAAGCGGTAATTGTCTCTCTTTGATTGCATCCTTGAACTCCGGTCACCGGCCATCTAGCTTCAATGGGTGTCGCGAATGCCCTTCGAGTTGTTTCTTGCGCTCCGCTACCTCCGTCCCAAACGGACGTTCGTATCGGTGATCACCCTCATTTCCGTGATTGGCGTGATGCTGGGGGTGGCGGTGCTGATCATCGTCATCAGCGTAATGAGCGGCTTCGACCGGCAATTGCGCGATAAAATTCTGGGATTTAACGCCCACATGCGGATCTTCCGGACGGAGGAGACGATGACCAACTACATGGAGCTTATGAAGGAGGTGGAGGCCAATCCTCAGGTGAAATCGGCCGCGCCGTTCATCATGGGCCGGGTCATGGTGCAGACCGAGCCGGATTACGGGAACTCGTTGGTGGACGCCCCCTGGATGCGCGGTATGGATCTGCGGTATGAGACGAACGTGACTTCGCTCTACACCAACATGGTCGCGGGCGAATGCTTTCTGGAAGGCAGCAGCGTACTGGTGGGTTCGGAGTTTGCCCGGCAACTGCGGTTGCACGTGGGCGACCGGTTGGCCATCTATTCGCCCCGGCAACTCGAAGAAGTGCGATCGCACAAAGGCAAACTGAAGGACATTGACGAGATATCTCCGGCGGATGATTTCGTCGTGCGCGGCATTTTCGACGTGGGCTACTACGAGTTTAATGCGTCGGTGATTGTCACTTCGATGGAGAACGCGCAGGACATGTATCGCTTGCCGGGCAGCGTTCACGGCCTGATGGTGATGCTGAAAGATCCTTACCAGGCGGCGACCGTGCGAAACCAGTTGCTGGAAAAACTCGGGCCAGCGTATCAAATCTCAATCTGGACCGAGGAGAACTCCGCCATTCTCAACGCACTGATGGTGGAGAAAAACATGATGTTCTATTTACTCTTTTTCATCATGATCGTGGCGGCGTTCGGCATCATGAATTCCTTGATCACGTTTGTGGTGCAGAAGACGCGAGAGATCGGCGCACTGAAGGCGCTCGGGGCCGCGCACGGACAAGTGCTCTGGCTGTTTCTCAGCCAAAGCTTGGTGGTGGGCATCGTCGGGGTTTTCTCCGGGTTCGGCCTCGGGATGCTGGCGCTGCACTATCGCAACGAGTTTTTACACTTTATGAACCGGATGACGGGCATCGAGTTGTTCCCCGCTTCGATTTACAGCTTTGCCGAATTGCCGGCGCTGATCATGCCGACGGACATTGCCTTGATCTGCGGCAGCGCCCTGGTGATTTGTGTGCTGGCAGGAGTCATTCCGGCTTGGAACGCGGCCCGGCTCCGGCCGGTGGAGGCCCTGCGTCATGACTGAATTCAATCGCGGACCAGACATCGAAACCGAGAGCTTGGTTGTGGAACCTCCGGCCGCAACCGATCGGTTGCTGGAAGCGCATGACTTGCACAAGACTTACGTGATTGGACGGCGCACGTTGGAAGTGTTGCGTGGGGTGACTTTGACAGTCCTCCAGGGTGAGTTCACGGCGTTACGCGGCGCGTCCGGAGCCGGCAAAAGCACCTTGCTGCACTTGTTGGGAGGCCTCGACACCCCGAACCGGGGCCAGATTGTTTTTGCGGGGCGGGATTTGTCGCGCCTGTCGGCATTGGAACTCGCGCGCTGGCGCAACCGCAAAGTCGGTTTCATTTTCCAGGCCTACCATTTGTTTCCCGAGCTGGACGCGCTCGAAAACGTCTGCCTGCCGGCGCGCATGGCGCGGGTGCCCGTCGCCACGGCGACGCGCCGGGGCAGCGAGTTGTTGCAACGAGTGGGTTTGGGCAACCGGCTGGATCACAAGCCAACCGAGCTCTCGGGAGGCGAACAGCAACGGGTGGCGCTGGCCCGGGCACTCATCAATGAACCCGAATTGATCCTGGCGGACGAACCGACCGGGAACCTCGACTCCCATACCGGGGAAGAAATCATTGAATTGCTCTGCAGCCTGCGCGTCGAAAGGAAGGCGACCATGATCATCGCCACGCACGATGCCCAAGTGGCGGCGCGCGCACCGAAAGTTTTGGAATTGGTTGATGGACAGATACAAAGTTCCGGAGTGGATGAAGGCAATTAGCTATTGCACAATTCTTTGCTCACCGGGAAGGAACTTTCTATTGACCCGCAAAGAGAAAACCCTACTCTTTGCGGAAATTTACCAACAATACGTTCGTATATTGATTTAAACATTTATGGATAACAAAACGACTAAACCGACGGCCGGCGGGAATTCGCGCCGGGACTTTCTTAAAAAATCAGGCACCGCCGCCGCGGTTTTCGCCGCCGGCGGGCTGTTCAAAACTCCGGTCTATGGACAAAGCACGGCCCCTTCGACCGGTCGCGTCATTGGCGCCAACGACCGCATTGTGCTTGGCTTCATCGGCCTGGGGGGACAGGGATTGAACTCGCACTTGAAACCCATTGTCAGCAACGCGCAGCAGCACAATGTCTCCGTCGCCGCCGTGTGCGATTTGTCGAAGACCCGCTTGAAAGCAGCCCAGGAAGCGGCCGGCTCGCAGGCCAAGGCCTACGAAGACTACCGGAAGCTGCTCGAACAGAAGGACATTGATGCGATCTTCTGTTCCACCGTCAACCATTGGCATGCCAAGGTGTCCATTGACTCGTTGAATGCCGGCAAACACATCTACGCCGAAAAGCCGCTCAGCCGTTATCTAAACGAAGCCTTTGAAGTTTATGACACGGTTAAAAAGACCGGCAAGGTGTTCCAAGTGGGTTCCCAAGGCTGCTCGGACATGAAGTGGCACAAAGCGGCCGAGCTCGTCAAGAACGGCGACATCGGGCAGATCGTGATGTGCCAGGGTTCTTACATGCGCAATACCGACAAGGGCGAGTGGAACCAGTACTCGCTCGACTCCTGGGCCACCCCCGAAGACGTCAATTGGAAAATGTGGCTGGGCGACGACATCAAGCTGCGCCATGACTTCAACAAAGAAGACTTTTTCCGCTGGCGCAAATACTACCAGGTACTGCTCGGGTGTCCTGGGCGATTTGTTCCCGCACAAGTTGCACCCGTACATGCTGGCCACGGGCAATCCGCAATTCCCCGTGCGCGTGTCCGCTGTCGGCAGCAAGCCGTGTCACACGGACAAAAACACGCCGGGAGCTGGCGAACGCGACGTGCCGGAAATCGTCCAGATGATTGCTGAGTTTCCCAATGGCATGGTCATGCACATTACCAGCGGCACAGTCAATGAAGTCGGCACCGAGGAACTGATCCGCGGACACAAAGCATCGATTTACATGGGCAGCAACCGGGTGGTGCTGAAGCCCGAACGTCCCTTTGCCGACGAGGTCGATCCCGTCCAAAGCGAAGCGTTCATGCCCGAAAACATCCCGGCGCACCACCGGAATTTCTTCGCGGCCATCCGGGGCCAAGAAGAGGCTTATGCGGGCATCGACCTGGCCATCAAGGTGCAAACGGTGATCTCCCTCGCGGAAATGTCCGACCGCACGAACATGATGTGTCGGTTCGACGAAAAAACCCGCAAGGTCATGGACTCGAACGACAAGGAAATTGATCCGATTACTTACGGAACCCTCAAGATTTCCTAAGTCCGAACCGGATTCGTTCACCCAGGTTTCGGTGGAGTTTTTCCACTGAAACCTTTTTCATTGGTTCCCATGACTTCCGTAACGCTGGCCCGGCAGGCGATGGCGACACGGTTCGAGATGATTCTCTGCGGCGAACATCCTGCGGCGCTGCGGGCTGCCGGCGAGGAAGCACTGGATGAAATTGAACGGCTCGAGGCGCAACTAAGCCTGTACCGGTCCGGCAGCGAAGTGGCCCGCTTGAATGCCCGGGCCGCCCAGGAAACGATCCGGGTGGAGCCGGGCTTGTTTCGCCTGCTCGAGCACGCCCAGCGATTGCACCGCGAAACCAATGGGGCGTTCGACATAACCATCGGCCCGTTGATGCGTTGCTGGGGCTTTATGGGCGGCTCGGGCCAATTGGCTTCCCCCGACAAGGTGGCTCAAGCGCGGTCCCAAGTGGGCATGGACCTCGTCCAATTGAATCCGCGCGACTTTACCGTCCACTTCTTGCGCGAGGGCGTGACCTTGGATCTCGGGGCCATTGGTAAAGGCTATGCCATCGAACAAGCCGCGGACATTCTCGAAGAAGCGGGAGTGACTCGCGGGTTGTTGCACGGCGGCACCAGCACCATCCGCGCTCTGGGAGCACCGCCCGACAGCGCGGCTTGGAAAGTAGGAATCAACGTTCCCCAACAGGCAAGAAAACGAAGTTCCCCTGCGGCAAACGCAGGGGAACCAAGCGAACGCAACGCAGTGACGAAGCTGGCCTCGCCTATTGGAGTCGGCGCCGGACTCGAGGCGGAAGCCGCGGCTGATTCTTCGGATACGCTGGCCGTGTTGAGTCTGTGCGACGAAGCGCTCTCGGTTTCGGCAGTGGAGGGTAAGTTCTTCGAAGCCAGTGGTCGCGTGTTCGGCCACGTAATCGATCCGCACACCGGGGAACCGACTTCGCGCGCCGTGCTGGCGGCGGTAGTGCTGCCGTCGGCGACCGAGTCGGATGCTTTGTCCACGGCCTTGCTAACCACCGGTTCCGCGGGATTGGCCGAATTAGCCGCCTGGCTTCCGGACCTGAAAGCAATCGTTTTGGAACCGGGGCGGGAACCGGGGCAGTATTCGGTGCGGTCGCGCGGTTTTCCGACGCAAATGACTGTCCGCGCTAAAGTTAATGGCTTTGAGGTCGAAAACAGAAATTGAAAACGCCGTCTTGAGCAGGTAGTTTGTCAGCGCATGTTGGAAGACCGCCCTTACATGAGAAGATCAGATTACCGGCCGCACCAAACGCTGCCGGGGGTGGTGGTTCTATTGATCATCAATGTGGTCGTTTTTCTCCTGGTGGCCATCAACGATGCCTCTGGACGGTTCCCTGTTTTCCACTATTTCGCCCTGAGCCGCACCGGCATTGGTCACGGTTTTGTCTGGCAGCTCCTGACCTTTCAGTTCCTCCATGCCGGACTCTGGCATCTGCTAATCAACATGTTTGTCCTGTACATCTTTGGCCGGGCGGTGGAGGACATGATCGGCAAAAAGGATTTCTTCGCGCTTTACCTGGCCAGCGGGGTTGCGGGTGGGCTGCTGCAATTGCTCTTGGGACTTGCGTTTCCTCGCCTATTCGGGGCCTCGGTCGTCGGTGCTTCCGCTGGAGTGTTTGGAGTCATTGCAGCGTTTTCGATTTTGGCTCCTGATCAGCAAATCCTCCTTTTTTTTGTGCTACCCATCCGGTCCCGGTACTTCCTGTGGATCGCCGCGGGGGTGTCGGTCTTCTCTATGCTCGTTCCCGTGAGCCCGGGGGTGGCGCACGCCGCCCATTTGGGAGGCTTGCTCGCCGGAGTCGCTTACATACGCTGGGTAATTCAATCGGGACGGACGGTCACCAGTTGGCTGCCGGTTCGAGTCCGACGTTCCGATGACTTGGTGCGAGTGCGCTTTCCCCGCACGCGATCCCGGCGCCAAGCAGCCCATGCCGAGCCGATGGATGTTACCAACCCGGATTTCATCAGCCAGGAAGTCGATCCCATTCTCGATAAGATCTCGGCGCACGGGATGCAAAGCCTGACCCCTCGCGAGCGCAAAATCCTTGAGTCGGCGCGCAGCAAAATGGAGCGGCGTTAAGCCGGAGGTTTCACTTCCGCTGTGGTTGCGGACCTGTGGCAGCGAACCTGAGCGCTCCCCCAGGGGTCCGCTTCCTCACGTCGTCGGCTACAGCTTATTGGTGGTTTGAGCGAAGTGCGAAATCTCAAGCCAACCCGGGCAATGGTCAAATCTCCAACACGTCGCCCTGTTGCGGTACGACTACGTCCGACTTGGGCTTAATTCCTTTGAGGGTTTCTCCAAAGGCCAGGCATTGTGCTTCTTCCCCGTGGATGACGGCGATCTTCTTGAGGTCGCCGGTAAGGTTCTCGACATACCGCTTGAGTTCGTGTTTATCCGCGTGACCGGAGAACGCATCAAAAGACACGACCTTGGCGCGGACTTCCTGCGGTTCGCCGAAAATGTTGACCGGGTTGCGCCCCGTCATGATTTGCGCCCCTAGCGTGTGTTCGGCGCAGTAACCGATGAACAACACCACGTTGTTGGCGTAGCCGATGTGGTTCTTGAGGTGATGCCGGATGCGCCCGGCTTCGCACATTCCCGAGGCGCTGATGATGATGGCGGGATCTTTGAGTTCGTTCAGTTTCATCGAGTGCGCCACCTGCCGGATGTAGGTCAGGTTTTCCATGCCGAACGGATTCTCCTTCTCCCGCAGGAACGCGTAGATTTCCGCATTGAAACATTCGGGGTGCAGCCGGTATACCTCGGTGGCGTTGACGCTCAACGGACTGTCCACGTAAATCGGGGCCCGGGGCAGTTTGTTATCGAGCGTGAATTGGTGCAGCACATAGACAATCTCCTGCGTGCGGCCAACGCTGAAGGCGGGAATGATCACCTTGCCGTTTTGCTCCAGGACGTCGCGCACCACCTGGCCCAGTTGTTCGATCGAGCCGGCTTTTTCCGTGTGCTCGCGGGCGCCATAAGTGGACTCGATTTGCAAATAGTCCACATCCTCGACCAACACCGGATCGCGCAGAATTTCATCGCCGCCGCGTCCCACGTCCCCGCTGAACAGGTAGCGGAATTGCCGGCCCTTTTCGCGGACATCCAGGACGACTTGGGCGGAGCCCAAAATGTGCCCCGCGTCGCGAAAGGTAACTGTCACGCCATTCGCCACCGGCAACGGGCGGTCATAATTCAAGCTGACAAACTGCCGCACTGCTCGTTCAGCGTCCGTGGCCGAGTAGAGCGGTTCCACGGCCGGAAGACCTTTCTTGGCGCGCTTGCGGGAGACAAATTCGGCATCGGCTTTCTGGATTTGGGCCGAGTCCTCGAGCATGATGCTGGCGAGATCACGCGTGGCGAACGTGCAGTAAATGTTGCCGGCAAACCCCTGGCGGCAAAGATTCGGCAGGTTGCCGCAATGGTCAATGTGTGCGTGACTCAGCACCACGGCATCAATGGTCTTGGGGTCGAACGGAAAATTGCGGCTGCGCTCAATGGTTTCGCCGCGTTTGCCTTGAAACAAACCGCACTCGAGGAGGAGGCGGCTGCCGTTGATCTCCAGCAAAAACATCGAGCCGGTGGTCGTGCGCGTAGCACCGTAGAAATGGACTTGCATGAGCGGAATCATGCCGGCCCGAGTCCTATCAGGCAAGCCAATGTGGCTCCCTCGCTTTCTCTATCATCGGCCCGATCCCAAATCCATCATTGATTTCGGATCGTTGGATACTGATGAGACAGTTGGATGAACTACCCTTTTCCGTAGCGCAGAATTGAATTCCGCTGCCACCGCCGCGTTGGTGCTTTAGCGTGCTTGGTGCAGCGATGGCCAATGTGCTCCTGGGCGGACGTGATTCGAACGCGACACTTTGCACCGCACCAACGCAGTCGCACTTACCGGCGCAGTTTCCGATCAGGATAGGGGTCGCCGGCGGGACGTTTAATGGGCATTTGCAGTCCGCCAGAAGCCTCGAGTTCATCGAAAAGTTGTTTGCGCAAACGGAGGACATTGTCCTGGAAGGCCGGCACGTCGATCAGGTTATGGCGCTCCAATGAATCGGTTTGCAGATCGTAAAAGCCGTTCCGGTCCCAGAGCCCCTGGTAGTAAATGTATTTGTAGCGGTCGGTGCGGATGGCGAAGACCGTGGGCGTGGCCGGGAAATTCCACTCCCAGTAATACTCATACAGAATATGATCCCGCCACGGCACCTCCCGTCCCCGCAACAACGGCCAAAAGGAACGGCCATCCATCGCTGGAGCGCCGGCCGGTGGCTTGATCCGTGCGGCGTCGAGCAAGGTTGGGGCGATGTCGATGTTTTGCACCATTTGCAAAACGCGCGTGCCAGGGCGGATGAGCCCCGGCGCATACGCCAGCAAGGGCACACGGATGGACACCTCGAACGCATCGCGCTTGTCATAGAAACCGTGTTCGCCCAGCGCAAAGCCATTGTCGCCCATATAGACAATGAGCGTCGAATCCGTCAAACCGGCCTGATCCAGACACTTCAGCAAGCGCCCCAGGTTTTCATCCAAACCATGAATCGTCTCGCAATACCGGCGGTAGAGGTCGTCGAAGGAAGGGACCGGATCATGATCGAGGCGGCCGGTTTCCATGTGGTCGATGCCATGGATGCCGTAACGGCGCTCTCGCACCCAGCGCGGTTGCGAGGCGTAGTTCTCCTCCGTGTTGGCCATGGTCTCCGGGTATGGGATGGGCGCTTGAGCGTAACGGCCCCGATGCCGCGGGGCGGGTGCGAACGGATAATGAACCGCCTTGAACGAAAGATAGAGAAAGAACGGCTTGGCGTGCCGATTCGTTAGCCAGTCCAAGGCCAGATCGGTCAGCACGTCCGTGTTGTAACCTTCGAATTGTCGGCGCTGGCCGTTGATGTTGATCGTGGGGTTGAAGTACTCTCCCTGCCCGCGAAAGGACGCCCAATGGTCGAAGCCTTTGCGGGCTTCATCCAAGTCGTGGCCCATGTGCCATTTACCAATGAACGCCGTTTCGTAGCCGGCCGATTGCAGGTATTCCGGGAAGAAACGAATGTCCGGCGGTTCGGGCCGCTGATTGTCCACCACGTGATGGTGGTGCATGTATTGGCCCGTGAGAATGGACGCGCGGCTGGGCGAACAAAGCGACGTGCTCACAAACGCATTGACCACGTGCGCTCCATTGGTCGCCATTCGATCCAGATTAGGTGTCTCCAGGAAAGTCGGCGCCTGCTTCATGAAGCTCATGAAATCGTAGCGATGATCGTCGCTCAGAATGAAAATGAGGTTGCGGGGCTGCTGGGCGGCATTGGGCGATGCGGCGGGCGCGCCATGAGCGAATTGACTCAGCCCCAGCAAACCAAAGAACAGCAGCGTCAGCTTTGGCTGCCACCAGCGAATTGGTCCGCCCGCAGCATCGCCCGGAGCGCGGCTGCCCTCATCCGCGCGTTCCGAGTCAGTCGTTCGCGCGGATGAAGGCATCCGCGTTCCACAAAAGTGTGAGATCCTGGCTAGCCGGGGATGGGCTTGATGGCGCGCCTGCCTCGCGCGCTGCCAACCGGTGCCGCCACCGATTGGCTCGGCAATGTTCGTACTCAGGAAACGGCGAAAACCTTCCGACCTCCGAACTGTGGTTGGCGAGGCTCCAACCACGGCGCCCGGGGCGGGCGCGCTCCTCGTGCTGCTTGAATCGGTGCCGACGATCACTGGCTCAGCAGGCAGAAGTTGGTTGGCAGTCATTCGCGACTGAACTACTTGAGTTCGAGGTCCGCCGGTTTCAGGCCGGGCTTGAATTTGCCAAAACCAAAATTGGTTGGCTGATACTCCCCGACGTAATCGACACTGCTCTTGGCCGGAATCTTGTCCGCTAAACCCACCGCCCAGTAACACGCATTGACCAACAGGCGGCGCAGGCCTTCATTTTCCAAATCCAAGGAAGCGCCCATGGTGGTCGTCACAATTTGGGAAGTCTTACCCTTTTCACCGGTGTATTCGCGCAGCCAAACCAACGGCATCATGGGATCGTTCTTCTTGCCGGCCACCGGCGGATCGGTGGGCTGCATGCCGGAAAGAACCTGCCCCCAGACCAGCACCTGAGCGTCCTTGGGCAAATGAATGATGGCATAGACATCAGTAGGTCCCCATAGATCCGTTACGCCGCGCAGGATGGGGTGGTCTTTGAACGCTTCGTTGATGACGCCATGCGTGCTCTCTTTACCGTGTGAGCCGTGGTGGTTGATCCAGGTGTCGCCGAGCACTTGCTGACCAAATCCGCCGGGCCATTTCTTGTTTTGGAACGAATACTTGGCATACGGACTTTGCGAATTCCCCCCGTAGTTGAACGCGTGCGTGCTGGTGCGCAGGGCGATAATGGGTTTGCCGGAGTTCACGTAATCGACGAAATGTTTCATCTGCGCATCCGGCAGATGTCGAAACCGCAGCAACATGAAACACAAATCCGCGGAGTCCAGTGCCTCGAGGCCCGGGATGTTGTCGAGGGTGGTTGGACTGATGGTGCCGTCGGTCTTGTTGATGGCAAACAGCACGGTACACTTGAAGCCATGGCGCTCGGCCAGGATTCTCGCCATCATGGGCAGTCCCTCTTCTGAACGATACTCTTCGTCGCCCGAGAGGAAAACAATGTGCTTGCCCTTGCCGGGGCCATCCTTGCCTTCGTAAACGACCCAGTCTTTGGCCCCGACGTGGCTACCGCCGAATGTGAATGCGAGGAACATGGAACAAACCAGATATTTGATGTTTTTCATGGTGGCGTAATGTTTGAAAATTGTTAACGGCCCGGCTCGTTTTTGACAACCGCAAAGAACTGTTGTGCCACAAAAGATAGGACCACCGAGCTAAGCCGGAGCGATTCCGTTGGAGTGGCTGCATACATACAGCTAGGGCGATTCCGTCGCGCACTGCTTCCAGAGCCGGGCAATTTGTTGCTTTTGCGGTTCTGAGGATTGCTCGTCAGCCACGAGCAATCGATCCAGCCCGTCCGCCAGCTTGCGCACGGTATCGAGGTAGGATTGATCAGCCGCAACCTCCGACACCGGACTGGCCAGCGGTTTGAGGGTGCCGTTGTTCAGCATGCTCAAACGGGTGTGCGCGGTGGCCAGGCAGTCGATCAACAATCGCACGTGCGCCGCAAGGCTGGTGTCGGCGAGACTATTCTCGTTCAGCAAGCGTTGAAATCGCACGTAGCGTTTGGCGGGCTCCAGCAGCTTCGCAATGTCCGGCATTGTCGTCCCGGCGCGTTGCGCCACACGACGTCCTTGCACGTAAAGAGCGAGTTGCCCGTCGGGGGCAACGGTTCCTGCCACGTGGACCCATTGGCCCGGGGTCAAGGCTGCCTCGGCAATCACCGTTCCGGCCTGAGAAATCAGCCGCAGGGAATTCCCGGGATACGTATCGAGGAGAAAGCCGTTCGAAGTGCCGGCCTGGGATTTGTCGATGATACGTCCTCCACTGGCGGGCAGCTCCTCCGGGCAAAGCCAGGCATCAAGCGTACAAGCATCGGCGAAATTGAGCGAGGAATCGGGGGCGATTTCCAGATATCCGGAACCGTCCAGATGAATGGCCGTGCCCATGACGGTGTTCGTCTGTCCCACGGTTCCGGCTGCGCGCGCTACTAAAGGCGTCCCGGCTTGGGACACGAAGTTGCTCAGCGCTGAATTCTCGAATGACCAGTCGCCAACGAGCGCCGGATCCTTAGACAGCGGACCAGGACTTTGCTGGTGGAGTGTCTCAATTTCGTCAGGGGCCAACGCCCGGTTGAAAATGCGCACCCGCGCCAGATCACCATGAAAACGAGTTTCGCCATTGCTGTCGGCACCAATTCTCAGCGGCAGACTGTTGGTGGAGAAATTGGGTTGTTTCAGGCGCAGCCATGCTTCGTCGTTTGGTGGCAATGGCGGCATTGCGCGCTCGGGTGACGGTTGGAATCCCAGAGGCTTGGCGCCACCCAAGGCAATTTCAATCGTCGCGATTTCCGGCACATTTACGTACGGCAGGAAAACCGATTGCCGGTCAAACCGCTTCCAGGTTTTGCCGTTAATCCTGACGGCGGTAACAGTTCCGGTGCCGACGGTGGCCAGGTAAAGGCGTTTCGTGCCAAACCGGATCGGGAATCGCTGTTCCAAGCGCGTAATGCCCGGCGGGATGTGCGGCACCAGCGTGAGCCCGTCCGCGCGATAAAGATACTCGAACAATCCCCGCACCATCGCCGCCGGCGGACCTAACGCGTCGTAGGTGAGGTTGATCGGTCGGCCCGGTTGATAAACGTCGCTGCCGAATTTCACCAGCGGATTGTCCATGCGAAAGCGGCGTGCAAACGTGAGCAGTTGCCGCATGGATCGGCGAGCGTCATCGAAATGGCTGAGCCGGTAATAGCCGAGGATCATGCGCGCTTCGCATGTGGACCAGTGCCCGCCATTGACCCACGTGCCGTAATTCCATAAGCCTGTCGGTGACTCGTACATGTCGTCGTAGGACGGATAATTCGGCAGGATAAAATCGTATGGACGAAGCTCCGGCAGCGAGGCGATGCGGTCATAAATCCGTTCCGCCTGCGCGTCGTCCACCACGCGGAAGGCGATGGCGTCTTGATTGGGCGAGGTTTCAAAATAGCCATGTTTCTCGGCGCCGAACACGCCGTGGCGCGTGCCGTCCGGATCAAGCGAGTTGATGAAATATCCTTCGTCGGTGGTGAGCCGCGCCAGGCCCAGTCGGGCGGTCGCGCGTTGTTGGGTGCGATGTTCCGCCTCCAGGTCGCGCCCGGCCAATTGCTCGAGCGCGATTAATCGGTCCAGCGCCGCAATGTAGGTGACCGACAAACCGGCAAGGTAAGCCTTGCCATACGTACCGTCGGGCTGTTTCCATCCGGCGAAACTCGGCGCGAGCAAATTGGCCGCGGGGCCGGCCAGGAAGAGATTGTTCGTCGGATCGCGGCGCGTTTCGATGAAATTGGCGCACCGTTCAAGCTTGGGCAAATACTTGGCAATGGCCACCTGGTCCCGGCCAATGAGTAGGAGTTCGGATTGCATCAACAATCCCGCCGCGGTGAATTCCATTCCCCAATCGTGAATCTGCGGACGCCCATCGCCCTGCCGGTAAACGATCCAGCCGGGCCGCGCGCAGTCGCACAAACAACCGTCCGGCGCCACCCAGTCGAACGGCGGTTTGGCGCCAACCCGCTTCCCATCGCCCATCTGATCGAACCAGAGATCCTGCGAATTTTGAAGAAAGGTCACGAACGGTTCTGTCAAGAACGGCAGCACGCAGTACGTCGGCCCGTAACTGTTCTGGATCCACCACGCATCCCACGTCGGACCTTCCACCAGCCCATTCCAGTCCGGCCGATACAGCATCGCCAGATTTTGAAACTCGGGGTCCGGAGCAAACATTCGGCGCGCCGTGTCGAGCAGACGAAGATATTCCACGTCTCCGCTACCGCGATAAAAACGACCTTCGAACGTTGCTGGTCCGGTGGCTTGCAGGGATACTGCCAAGAGGTGGAACAGAATCAACAATCCGGAAAGGAATTTCGAGGTATTCATCATGGTATTCCCTGATTCAGACTTGGTTGGCGCCGGTCTTGTTCAATTGAATGGAATTGAAATCCAGCATTCGAATGGTGCGAAGACAGCAACGGGGCACACTCAAAACACAACCTGGCGGAACACGAGGGGTGTGAACGATCGCGCCAGCGTTTGGAGTGCGTCCGGCTTGCCGGCGCTTTCGGTTGGGATAAGCCGCTGACCCGAATATTTCACGCGCACTGTAGCCGCTGACGTCAGGAGGCGGATTCACCAGTGCCAAGTAGCCCAAAGGTCCACCTCCTCACGTCGGTGGCTACAGATTTGAGGACTTTTAAAACACGTTCCAACCTGTATCTATGCAATTCTGCATGGGGAGCGCTCCCGCCTTGGGCCCGCGACTGAGCCGTCACTGATTAGTGAGTTGCTCGAAAGTGGTTGGCGAGGCGCCAACCACGGCGCCTGAGGCGGGCGCGCTCCCCTTTCCGACTGCATCGATACGGTTATGGTTCGGACACCAGGTACGGATCAATGAGCAAATCGCTGCTGTTCAGACTGGTGTTGTGGCCTTCGATGGCCAGCACGTTGGTCCCATTCTTAAGATACTTATAAGAGTCCTGGAGCGCGTAGAAAGTGAGGCCGTGAGCGGTGTGGCCTTTGACATCTTTCGCCTTCTCTCCGCGACCGTTCCCGACATTCTTGCGCAGGATTTCATGGCCATTGAGGTAGGCAATGAAACCGTCATCGTAGTCCATCATCAGTCCCAGCTCGGTGATGAGATCAGCCTTCTCCACCACAAACGTATGGCGCAGATAAATCACTTGGTATTGGTTGCGCATATCGTTCAAGCGGGTGCGGGCCTGTGGATACTTGTAACCAAATCCTGCCGCGCCGTTCTTCCAACCGGCCGCGTCAAAATCCAGGTGCGTCCATCGGTCCGACGCGGGACGGCTGCCAGCCAGATACTGCCACGAAGCATGAGCGGGGATCAGCACGGTGTAATCAACAGGAAGCATGGACAACCAGTCCTTTTGTGGCGGGTAACCGCCTTTGGGGTTCGGTGGCGGTTGCCACGGTTTTGCCAGCCGCACGGGCGATACGGTGCCGCGTTTGACGAGGCTGAACCGGTCGCGTTCCTGGCCGCGGGCGTTCAACATGATGCCCGTGAGTGTGTCGCCGTTGATGTCCACAATCACGCTTCCGTGTTCCGGATAAATCGTGCGCTTCATCAAGGGACACGTGCCTTTGCGTCCCAACCTGCCGCCGCCATGGCCCGCCACCACCAACACCGTGCCTTGGTGCGGATTCAGACCAGCGCTCTTTCGATACGGACCGTCTCCGGCTGGATTGCCGTCGCCGTCGTCGAGGACGACATTTGCCGAGGTGGTATTGGTGGCGTAGGCGCCGTCCACCAGCATCGACCGCTCGTAAATATGCGAATGCCCGCTCAGAACCAGGTCCACGCCGCCCGCCTCCAAAATGGGCATGAACACGGCGCGCATTTCGATCAGTTCCTTTTCCTTGTCGCTGTCGTGCGAGCCTTTGGTGTACGGAGCGTGATGGAAGAAAGCGATGCACCATTGAGCCCGCTGGGCTTGGGCTTGGGCCAAGTCGGTTTTCAGCCAATTGGCCATCGTGTCCGTGGCTTTGTTGCGGACTTCAAATGATTCCAGGCTAATGAAGTGAACGTCACCGTAATCAAAGGAATAGAACGCTTCAGTGCCCGAGGGAGTTCCACCCGCCTCGCCTTCCGTCGGGGCAACATACGCATCGAAATACGGGCCCACGCCGGTGATCGACGACGAGCTGTAGCCTTCGTGATTGGCAAACGTCGGCCAACAAACGGTGTGGCGCAGGGTCGGTTCGTAAACGCGGAAGAAACGAGTTCGGAATTGTGCGTCGCGGCCCCGCGTGTAGGCCATGTCACCGACGTGCAGCCAAAGATCACAGGGATGTCGCTCGTTGGCCTCGCGCGCCACCAATGCACGATACACTTGCAACTGGGCATTGCGGGCAGTGCCGGAATCACCCAACACCGCGAAGCGCAGCGGGTGGCTGACTCCGGGTTGGGGATTGGTTTGAAAATGGTAACTGTCGTCCGCTGGCGTCAACCGCGTTTCGCCGTCATACAACGCGTAATAGTACTGCGTATCGGGCGACAACCCGGAAAGCTGCACTTCGTATTGAAAGGTTCCCACGGGCGCCCCGGACAGCCTAGCCAGACCCAGATTGGCGCGCGTGCGGAGGGCCTGAACCCGCGGCGTCAAATCGTAGATGCCCCCCAAAGCCGTGCGCACCACGACCGCATCGCCACGGGCTACCTTATCCAAATGATCCCGCTCCGCGCCGTAATGTACTGCGGCGTCGATGTTCTTCCACAACGTCCGCCAGACCACGCAGATCGAATTGGGAGTAGCCATCTGCAAGTACGGCCCCCGGCTGATCACCAGCGCTTGATCCGGCAGTTCAGCACTCCGGACTGCCGCGGGCCAAACCAGAAGCGCCACGACAATCCCCAACAACGATGTTCGCCCAATAGAGTGTGGGTGTTTCATGCTTCCATTTTTATGGACGATGCTGCTGACGTCAAATTTTCGTGGCCAAAAACAATGAAAACGGCGGGATGAGTCTCTAAGTTGAATCGTCTCGCGCGGTTCGTTGAAACGCGTCAAGCGTCCTGCTTGGAAGGACTGAAAACCCGAAAGAGAATAGCCCAGAGCAGAACGAGTGGCCGTCCTTGAACTCGATTTCGCCATCAATCCGATGGTCCTTGTTCATGTAGCCGCGATAGATTTGACCGGCTTGACCACGATGAATCCGGTGTGATGCACCGCCAGCAATTCGCGGCTCACGTTATCAATCACCGCCTGCCCTTCGCTCTACATCTCGCGCACCCGCTCTTTCAACGCCGGCGAATCGAACTTCTCCTCGATCACATCGCACCGGAGGATCGGTTTGCCGCAGTATCCGGACAGAACACATTCCCCTTTCTGCCGGGAGCCAGCGCCTTGGTGATCTTCGCCTGGTCCGCAACCTGGGAAAGTCCCGTAGGGACGACCGAAAATAGCCCACCGTTTCAACGGTGGGTAGGAGGAGTAGGAGTAGTAGTAGCCAATTCTCACATGCGTCCAAGCCCCGCCAGGGGCGAAAGAGATCGCCCGGCAAAACCCAAGCTGTTCTTTCGTCCCGGACGGGACTTGTCCCCTTTGCCCCTGGAAACCCAGCGATAAATCGTTGGGCTATTGTCTTTCGCCCTGCCGGGCTGCGGAATGCGGCGCTCCACCAGCGTCTGGTGCTTGGCTAGCAGGACGAACCGTTCCTCGTCGCCTTCGAGCCGCGGCATCGAGGATTCGTATGCCCGGTCGCCCTTCAAGACCCGCTCCTCCACCAAGGCAGCCGCGCTGGTGCTCGTCCGCCTGCAATGTCCGGATCACGGCCTGCGCGTAGGCGTTGATGCGCTCCGGCTGACCTGAATGGGGTGCTGGCTTCGCAACGGGAAGCAGTCGAGCACCGACATTCTTGTCAGCGCTCCCAGGAATTCAGAAGCCTGTTCCACTTTGACCAGCCGTGTTGGAACATGGGCAACATGAATAAAAAGCGACACGCCAATGCTGACCCACTTGGCGGAGAGCCAAAATTATATGAATCAGCAAATCAACGATTTAGAAGTGCATACTTCGGCTTGGCAGGACGTTGGCAGGTCCGTTGCTTTAGGCAAGAGCATCATTTTGTTGCGTGGACCATTGTGCTTGGTTTTGCCCCTGTCGGCATGCCAACACAATTATTGTTTCCAATATTTCAATAACCAGTGTCGCGAGGCTGGCAGGGCCGGTTTCGCAAGTGGGATGAGCAACCTGAAATAGGCTTTCTATGAAGAAAATCGAAGCGGTGATCAAACCGTTTAAATTGGAAGAAGTGAAGGACGCCCTGGGCGAAATCGGCATTGCCGGAATGACGGTCAGCGAGGTCAAAGGCTTCGGCCGCCAGAAAGGTCACACCGAAATCTACCGCGGCAGCGAATACACCGTTGATTTTTTGCCGAAGATCAAAATTGAATTGGTCCTGCCGGACACTCGGGTCGAGGCCGCGATAGCTGCCATCGTCAAAAGCGCTCGCACCGGCAAAATCGGCGACGGCAAAGTATTTGTCGCGCCAGTCGAGGAAGCCGTGCGAATCCGAACGGAAGAGAAAGGAGAACAAGCCGTTTAAGGTTATGACGTTATTGTTGCAGCCATCCTGTCTCAATCCCAGCCTTTGAAATCGCGCATGAAGATCGTTTTCCCCGTTCTCCTGATTGTCGGAGTTTTGTTCAGTCTGAGTATCCCCGCTCGGGCGGCCGAGAGCAAGGCAGCTCCGGCGGCGATTAGCTTGGAACAACGCGTGGCGGACCTCGAGGCCTACATCAACAATTCTGCCCGTACGGAGAATGTGGAGAATCGAGTCAAAGGAGCGGGCCCCGGGCACAATGCCTGGCTGATGACCTCGTCGGCCTTGGTTCTCTTCATGACGCTGCCGGGATTGGCCTTGTTCTACGGCGGGTTGGTGCGGCGCAAGAATGTGCTCTCGGTTCTGGCGCAATGTTTGGGCTTGGCTGGCATGGTGACGATTTTGTGGTGGATTTGCGGATACAGTCTTGCCTTCGCCTCTGGCTCGTCTTTCATGGGCAACCTGGAGTTTGCCTTTTTCAAAGGAGTGGACTCGAGTCCGGGCGGCGGGCCTTGGATTTCGCACAATATTTTCGCCATGTTCCAACTCATGTTTGCCATCATCACGCCCGCGCTGATTGTGGGCGCGATTGCCGAACGAATGAAGTTTTCGGCAATCCTGGTGTTCATGGCGTTGTGGATGTTCGTTGTTTATTTCCCACTGGCCCACATGATTTGGGGCGGCGACGGGCTGATGAACGGGATTGGCAACAGCAACGCCGCCATTAAAGCCATTGATTTCGCCGGCGGCACGGTGGTCCACATGTCCTCGGGTTGGTCGGCGCTGATCCTGTGTTTGATCTTGGGGCCGCGCCTCGGGCATCCCAAAGAACCCATGCCGCCGCACAGCATGGTGTTGACGATGGTCGGAACCGGTATGCTGTGGGTGGGGTGGTACGGATTCAACGCGGGCAGCGCCCTGGCCGCCGACGGCATCGCCGCCAATGCGTTTACTACCACCACCCTGGCGGCCGCGGTGGCGGCCTTCAGTTGGGCGATGGCGGAATATCTTACTCAAAGGCCGGCCCAGCGTCCTGGGTTTTTGTTCCGGCGTCGTGGCGGGCTTGGTGGTGATCACTCCGGCTGCCGGCTTTGTGGACGCCACAGGGGCCGTTATCATTGGAGTTCTGGCAGGCTTGGTGCCGTTTGCCGCTTGTGCCTACTTGAAACCCCGATTTGGCTATGACGATGCGCTGGATACCTTCGGCATTCACGCCGTGGGCGGAACGCTCGGAGCTTTCCTGACTGGAGTGTTGGCGACACCGGCGGTCAATCCCGGCATCGAAGGCATCGTCAAAGGCCTGTGGCTGGAGCAACTCAAAGCGATGGGGCTAACCATTGCACTGGCCGTGGTGGGCACGGTGGTCATCGCGTATATCGTCAAGGCGATGGTCGGACTCCGACCGTCCGAGGAAGACGAAACCCTCGGTTTAGACTTGGCTGAACATGGCGAAGAAGGCTATCACGTCTCCTAACGTTTTCGAGGCTCGGCGCAGGCAGTATTAGCGACCACTGCGTGCGCCAGTCTTCAAGCATCCGAAAAGCAATAAACAATACATTCAAAGCAAAAAGTTATGCCACAAAGCGACAAATCAGCGACTCCCAAGAGCGTGATCGACCTGGCCAAGAAGGCCGAAGCCAAAATGTTGGACATCAAGTTTGTCGATACCTTCGGCTCCTGGCAGCACTTCAGTTGTCCGGTCCACGAACTGACCGAGGACATTTTCACCGAGGGCCTGGGTTTTGACGGTTCGTCCATCCGCGGCTGGAAAAGCATCGAAGCCTCCGACATGTTGGCGATGCCCGATCCGGCCACCGCGTTCATCGATCCGTTCTGCGCCATGCCCACCCTCTCGCTTGACCTGCACCATTGCCGAAACCGGCACCCGCGAGCCCTACACCCGCGATCCGCGCGGCATTGCCCAGCGCGCCGAGCAAACCTCATCTCGCACCGGCCTGGCCGACGAAGCCTTCTTCGGGCCGGAAGCCGAGTTTTTCATCTTCGACAACGTGCAATTCGACAGCAAGAGCAACGGCACGTTCTACAGTGTCGATTCCGAGGAAGGCATCTGGAACACGGGCCGCGAGGAAATGCCCAACCTGGGCTACAAGATTCGCCACAAGGAAGGGTATTTCCCGGTGCGCGCCCACGGACACCCAACAGGACATCCGCACCGAGATGATGCCTGCTGATGATGGAACTGGGCGTGCCCATCGAGCGGCAGCACCACGAAGTGGCCACCGCCGGCCAGGCGGAAATTGATTATCGCTTCACACGCTGCTGCGGGCGGCGGACATGATGATGGTGTACAAGTACGTCATCAAGAACGTGGCGCGCCGGCACGGCAAGACGGTGACGTTCATGCCCAAACCGCTCTTTGGCGACAACGGCAGCGGGATGCACACCCACCAGAGCCTGTGGAAGAAGGGCAAGCCGCTGTTTGCGGGCAACGAGTACGCGGGGCTGAGCCAGATGGCGCTCTATTACGTCGGCGGGTTGCTCAAGCATGCGCGGGCGTTGTGTGCGTTGTGCAATCCCGACGACCAACAGCTACAAGCGGCTGGTGCCGGGCTATGAAGCGCCGGTGAACCTGGCCTACAGCTCACGCAACCGCAGCGCGGCGATCCGCATTCCGACCTACAGCGAGAGCCCGAAAGCCAAGCGGGTCGAGTATCGGCCGCCGGACCCGGCCGCCAATCCGTATCTGGCCTTTGCGGCGCTGCTGATGGCGGGACTGGACGGGATGCAGAACAAGATTGATCCGGGCGAACCGCTGGACAAGAACATCTACGAATTGCCGCCTGAGGAACTCAAAAAAGTGCCGAACGTGGCCGGGAGTTTGGGCGAAGCGTTGGATTGCCTGGAAGCGGACCATGAATTTCTGCTCAAGGGCGACGTGTTCACGCAGGATTTCCTGGACACGTGGATCAGCGCCAAGCGCAAGGAGAACGACGCGTTGCGGCTGCGCCCGCATCCGTACGAATTCAGCATGTATTACGACGTGTAAGTACGTGCCATCGCTTTGCCCCGGATGCTTGGAATGCTTGGACACGGGGTAGAGTGCTACCCGAGATGAGAAGGGTCGCAAGGCGTGGACGAAAGTCCACGCCTTTTTGATTTCAATGACAATTGATTTGCGTCAAGTCGCCGCCGTTTTCTTGCTTGCAACTCTGAATGGGTTGCCATATTTTGCACCCGCATGAGCAAACCACAGTCCCTATGCGCGGTTGCGGGCCAGTGCAAACAAGATGCTTGTTTGTGTCCGCTGAGCCGTGTCGTGGCTGGGACGCCCGTTCGCATCAAACAGTTGAACGCGCCTCCCGACGTGTCCAATCGCTTGCGCGAAATGGGTTTGGGCGAGGACCGGCAAATCAAATTACTCTGCTGTAAGAGCAATTTTATCTGTTTGGTTTGCAATGCCCGGCTGGGCATCAGTTCCCAGTTGGCGGATTCCATCCTGGTCGAGCCTCTTCCTGCCTGTCAACCGGCGGCCTGACCATGTCTGAGGATCGATTGCCCCTCACGGAACTGGCCTTGGGCCGCTCAGCCGTGGTGATCGCCATTGATGTACCCCCGGAAAATCGCGGCCGTCTTCTCGAAATGGGTTTGCTCGTTGGCACGAACGTGGAATTGATTCGTTTTGCACCGCTGGGCGATCCAGTGGAAGTCAAGGTGCGCGGTTACAATCTTACCTTGCGCCGGCAGGAGGCCGAACAAATCTGGGTGAAACCGTCCTAAGCGGTCAGGGTACTTCCATGCAAGAGGCTGTCGCGACACTCGCCCGCGCTTCCAACGCCACCCGCTACGTGGTGCTGACGGGCAATCCCAATTGCGGCAAGACCACCCTGTTCAACACCCTGACCGGCTTGCGCGCCAAGGTGGGGAATTATCCTGGCGTGACCGTCGAACGCAAGGAAGGCCGGCTCCAAGGCATCCCGAAAAAAGAAACGCCGGTAACCATTCTCGATTTGCCCGGCACCTACAGTCTCACCGCCCAATCGCTTGATGAACAGGTCGCCCGGGACGTGCTGTTCCATCGCGTGCCCGCCGTGCCCCCACCGGATTTGGTGGTGGTGGTGAGCGATGCTTCGAATCTTCAGCGTAATCTGTACTTCGCCACCCAGGTCATCGAACTGGGCTACCCGACCGTCGTGGCCTTGAACATGATTGACGTGGCCCGCGAGAACGGCCATGAGCTCAATGCGGAGCAACTGGCAGCCGCACTCGGTGTCCCGGTGGTGCCGGTGGTTGCCAACGCCGGTCAGGGCATCGTGGACTTGCGGCAAACGATTCTCACGGCTTTGCAAGAGCCCACTGGCCAGGTCAAACCCCGGCACTTTGGCGAATTGCCCAAGACGTTCGAGAACGAGGCAGCGGACTTGTCCGCGAAACTGGAAGCCGCGTTTCCCGAAACGCATTATCAGTCGCTGGCGGAAGCGGTGCTGATTCTGAGTGACGAGAAATTCTTTTTGAGCAGCGCCCAGCAGTATCCGGCCGCCATCCAGGAGTCCGTAGTCGAAGCGCGCCAGCGGCTCGAAACCGCCGGGATTGATTGGCGCACCGCTGCCATCGAAGCCCGCTACGTCCGGATCGCGTCCATCGCCGACGCCGTGACCCAGGCAACCGTCGTCGATCAGGAATCGATCAGTGACAAGTTGGACCGCGTCCTCACCCACAAGATCTGGGGCCTGGTGGTGTTCATTGCCATCATGCTGCTGATGTTCCAAAGCATTTTCTCGTTTGCCGAACTGCCAATGCAAGGCTTGGAACACGGAGTTTCGTGGGTCGGCGAGTGGGTCAGCCATCTTCTGCCAACCGGACCGCTGCAAAGTCTCATCGTGGATGGCGTCATTGCGGGGGTCGGAGCGGTGATCGTGTTTTTGCCCCAAATCTGCCTTTTATTTCTGTTCATCGGGCTGCTCGAAGACACCGGCTACATGGCGCGGGCGGCGTTCCTCATGGACCGTTTGATGAGTCGGGTGGGACTGCACGGCAAGAGCTTCATTCCGCTGCTGAGTTCCTTCGCTTGCGCCATTCCGGGCATCATGGCGACGCGGACGATTGAGAGTCCCAAAGACCGGCTCGTCACCATTCTCGTGGCGCCGTTGATGAGTTGCTCGGCGCGGCTGCCGGTTTACACGCTGTTGATTGCGGCCACCATTCCCGATCGCAAAGTGCTTGGTTTTTTGCGACTGCAAGCTTTCACCCTGCTGGGCATGTATCTACTGGGAATTGTGGTCGCCCTGTTCATGGCCTGGTTGTTCAAGAAAACGTTGCTTCGAGGACCGGCGCCCATGCTGATCATGGAACTGCCGCCATACAAACGTCCGCTGGCCCGGGTGGTTGCGCGGCACACGTGGGATCGTGCCAAATTGTTCCTGCGGCGGGCGGGCACGGTGATTCTCGGCATCAACATCCTGCTGTGGTTTCTGGCGACTTACCCGAAGAGCCCGGCCCTCGAAAAGCAGTATGAATTGCAGCGGGCGCAAGTGAACAGCCTGGCGATCCCGGAAAATCCCGAAGCCAAACCTCGGATCGAGGCGCAGCGCGAAGCCAAGCTGGCGCAACTCGACCGCCAGGAAGCCGGGGAAAAACTGCGCCACAGTTTCGCCGGCCGGCTGGGACATTTGCTGGAGCCGGTGATTGCTCCGCTGGGCTTTGATTGGAAAATCGGCATCGGTATCGTCTCGTCGTTTGCCGCGCGGGAGGTGTTCGTCAGCACGATGTCCATCGTGTACAACGTCAGCGCCGGTTCCGACTCGGAGGCGAGCAACCGGGCGCTGGCCGAGACGTTGCTGCAACAAAAACGGCCGGATGGCACCCGCGTCTATACGACGCTGGTGGGATTGGCGCTCATGGTCTTCTACGTGTTCGCGCTGCAGTGCGTGAGCACCGTGGCCATTGTGCGGCGCGAAACCAATTCTTGGAAATGGCCGTTGTTTCAATGGTTGTACATGGGGGTGCTGGCCTGGGGCTTGGCGTTCATTACCTATCAGGGAGGACGACTGCTGGGTTTCGGTTGAGCCGCAACCGGGCGGGGAAAGGACGAATGATCATGGCGCCGCGGCAGGCTGCCAGGGCTAGGATTGCGGCTTGGGATATGAGGTTTGTTTGGCGCTTGGTCCTTGGACGTTTTCGGTAATCGGAGGGCGCACTTTGGCCATTCGGGGAAGGAGGAACTCCGGTTGTGGATTAACGAACCGGCGTCGTCTGCTTCGGCTCTTCAAGCGTCCGAGGAATTTGCGTTTGACACCGGCCCGACCAAAGCTTTCCATGTTTAATCGAAGCTTTACAAAATACATTCATGAAAACACCTGTCCATCAGACGCACGATTTCCCGAAGCGATTCCATCTCAAGGACCAAACGGTCAGCTTACGCCCCCTGCGGACCGAGGACCGCGAACCGCTGGTCAACTTTGCCCGCGCACTCCCGGAGGATGACCTGCTCTTTCTGCAACGCGACATCACCCAATCCGCCGAAGTGGATCGCTGGATCCAGGAAACGGTGGATGGGGACTTGGTGACCATCGTCGCCTGCCAGGAGGATGCCATCATCGGTTACGCGACGTTTGACCAGGGGAGCGTGCGCTGGACGCGGCACGTGGCCGAACTGCGCGTGGTCGTGACGGAAGCAGTTCGCGGCATCGGGCTGGGCCGGCTGTTATTGGAGTTGGTTTTTGAAATGGCCTTGAAGGAAGGCGTAACGAAAGTCATTGCCCGCATGACGCCGGATCAAACCGGGGCGCAAAGCCTGTTCAAACGGCTGGGCTTCGAAGAAGAAGCCGTCTTGCGCGATCATGCCTTGGGCGCCGGCGAAGTGACGCACGACCTGTTGGTGCTCAGTTTCCACACCCGGCAGCATCAGGAACAACGCTGTGCTTCCTGCGGGGCGCCCGTCTTGACCGCGCTGGCGCTGGAGGGGGCACGACTGTGTTCCCATTGTTTCGAGGCGCAATACCAGGAACTGGGCGGCGGGGGTTAGGCTTGGATATTTCACACTTCGCTGAAAACACGGACAGGCTGTAGCCGCCTTCTTACATCGATGGCTACCGCAACCGTGAAATATCCGGGCCAAGCCTGTTCTCAATTGCCAAGCCCTCGCCAACTGGGTCTGGCAGTATTGGCACTTGTCGGCGGAGCTTCGACACTTTTCCCACGGGGGGCGTATTTTCAATTCCCCGCCAGGTTCCGGTAGAGCCGGGCCAATCGTTGAGGGCGGACGCCGCAGTGATAGCCAATAACCATCAGCTTGTGGATGAGCGTCGTCCGAATGAATCCCAATCGGCGCCAGCGCCGGCCCGAAGTAATGGCGGCTTGGGGCATGGTCACAATGCGCCCACAGCGACGCAGCCGGACCGCAAACTCGTAGTCTTCCATGATGGGCAAGTTCGCGAATCCACCCAGTTCTTCAAACAATGAACGCCGGAGAAAGAGGGCCTGGTCACCGTAGGGCTTTTGGAACCAGTGCGACCGCAGGTGGGTAGTCCATTCCACGAGACTTCTACCGGCGAAGTCTTCGGCGATGCGGAAGCGAAATGCCCCCGCGGCAACTCTTGGGCATGCCAGAGTCTCGGAAACGCATTGCGTCCAACTCGCGGGCAGGAGCGTGTCGGCGTGGAGGAACAACAGGACATTTCCCGCTGCGCTAGCCGCGCCGGCGTTCATCTGACGAGCTCGACCCGGTGACGAAGACAGGACCATCGCACCGGCCTCACGGGCGAATTTCGCTGTGTTATCGGTGCTGCCGCCGTCCACGACGATGATTTCGAAAGGTTCCCCCTTCCGGACCGATTGGAGCGTGGCCGCAACCTGTTGTTCCTCGTTCAGGGCCGGAATGATGACGGAAACCCGGTTCAATTGCGAGTCTTCGGCTGCTGCCAGCCGTTGCCACGCGGGCAAGTCTTCCGGGCGATCAAGGTCATCGAGCCGGTCCAGCAGGACCGGTTTGACGCTGGCCTGATCGAGATGGTGCAATGATTCGGCCAGAACAGTATCAGTTCCCCACGCTAAGCCGCGAAACAGTTCAGGGATATTTCGAGTCAGCCCGATCAAGTAGTAGCCGCCGTCGGTCGCCGGTCCCAGAGCAGCCGGGGCTCGCGACAGCGCCTGGAAGGCGGCGGCAATCGGATCTGGCGTCAAGCTCGGGCAATCACTGCCGATGATGACCGTCGCGGCGGACCCTTCCCGGAGACTATCCTCGAATGCTTCGGCCATTCGCTCTCCCAAATCTCCCGCACACTGCGGGCGACAAAGCCAGCCCTCACCGAGCCAGTGACGGATCGCGTCCTCGCTGCCGCCATCGAAGCGGATCTCCAACTCGGCTCCGGCTTCCCGGCACGCCGTCTGCGCCACGCGTAAGGTGCGCAGGACCAGCCGGCGATGCAGGGCCGCCGCGCCCGCGGCGCCCACCGCCGGAATAAGGCGCGTCTTCACCCGCCCAGCCACGGGATAACGGGCGAACAGGATAAGCCGTTGTTTGCCATTCACTGGGCGCGAAGCTAAGCCGTATGTGTTCAGGAAGAAACCACGAATGAATCGACACGAATAGCCGGAAAACAGAACCTTGGGTTGATTGCGGCGAGAATCACCGTTTGGTGACCTTTTTTTTCGTTCAACACCCGATCAAAGTCTCATTCGGTATTCGTGTCGATTCCTTTGGTTTTCTGCATGCATAGACACGGGTTAGGGCTCGACGTAGTCTCGCCCTGCCGGCGGTTCTGGTAATTATCGCCTCTCGTCCGGTCTTCGCGGTACACTGCCTTGGTGAAATCCAAACTCGAAACCAAGCTCGTCCAGGCGGCCAAAACATTGGCCGACGCCGCGGACCATTTTAAATTTCGGGCGCCAATTACACATGCCTACAACCCGCTCCAATACGCATGGAAAGTTCACGAAGCATTCCTGCGGAAATTCGGCGGACCACCGAAACGCACCGTGTTCCTCGGTATGAATCCCGGGCCATTCGGCATGGTGCAGACCGGCATTCCGTTCGGCGAAGTGACGGCGGTGCGCGACTGGATGGGACTTGAACAACCGGTGGGGCAACCCGCCCGTCCCCATCCCCAACGACCGGTCACCGGGTTCGCGTGTCATCGTTCGGAAGTCAGCGGCCGGCGGCTTTGGGGGCTGTTTGCCGAACGGTTTGGCCGCGCGGAGGAGTTCTTTGCTGACCATTTCGTGGTGAATTATTGCCCCTTGGCGTTCTTCGACGCTTCCGGGCGCAACCTCACGCCCGACAAACTGGCCAGTGCCAACGCGGCCAAATTGTTGGCGGCTTGCGATGCTCACTTGGGGCGCGTGGTGGACATTTTGAGCCCGAAGTTCGTGATCGGAATCGGCACCTTTGCCGCCCAACGCGCCCGTCAAGTATTGCCAGATGGCGACGCGGTTATTGGCCAAATCCTCCACCCCAGCCCCGCCAGTCCTGCGGCGAATCGCGATTGGGCGGGAACGGTCACCTGCCAGTTGCAGGATTCTGGGGTGTGGTAATTGCCCCGACCCACCTTTCCGTAATCCTACTGACTCTTGCTGACGACTTACCGAACCAGACTGAGGATTCTACGTATCCTGGAAACCGCAATAATTCTGATTGAGAACATAAGCAAAAACTGCTTTATTCTCGGTCTAATTGAACGAAGGGCCGGCGTTCACCCGGGACTCTGGTTCTTGAGCAAGTCAGTAATGGATCAAATTAAGACAGGTAGATTGAGTTTCCCTCTGGCAAAACCACGCCGGCGGCAATGGGTATTATCGGTCAGTCCCCGCCGAAGCACCGAGGTTTCGAGTCCGCGGGGGGTGATCGCCCGCACCTTCATTCCCTGGGCGCTTTGCGGCTTGGTGCTTGCCGGACTCTTTCATCCGGCTCCGGCGTTCGCCGCCACCTACGGACAGAAGGTGGTGGCGGCGGTTTTGATGGGCGAAGCGTGGGGCGAAGGAGAAAAAGCCATGATTGCCGTGGCCGAGGTCATCCGCACGCGCGCGGATCAGTTGAACCTCAGTCCGCTGGCCATCGTGAAGCAGCCCTATCAATTCAGTTGCCTCAACCACACCACCCCCGAAAAACTGCTGGCCAAGTTTCAGCATCAAAAAGATTTCCAAGTGGCCCTGAGAATTGCCCGGCTGATGTATAACGAACCCGAGAAACTGCCTGGTTACGCGCGCGACGCGACGCACTTCGAAAATGTCGGGAACGGCTCCGACTGGGCCTGCGGTCAGAAGCCCGTGGCCCGCGTCGGTAAACTGGCGTTCTACCGCTTGTCGAGTTGAGCCCGCTCCCGCAAACGAGCTACTTGCTCAACTCGGCCTTCACGTTGTTGTAGGCCGCTTCGAGCTGGTTCATCGCGGTTTCAAATCCCGCCTTCACCTTATCCCAGGCTTCCTGAGCTGGGCTGCTTTAGTTCCTCCAATTTTTGCGCAACTTGATCCCGCTTTTCGCGCAGCTCAGCCAGCGCTTGATCGATCCGCGTCTTGGCCTCCCCCTGCAACTGTCTGGCGTGCGCTTGTAGGGTTTGGGTTTCAGCATCCAACTTCGCCAACTTCTCGTGCATGGTCGCCACGAATTGGTCCTTGGTTTGGACCGCATATTGTTTCGTGGCGTCCGCCGCCTCATTCACTTTCTGTTTGGCCTCTTCCGCGGTCACTGTGCGGTCATTGGACGTGTTCCTATCATTGGGATTCAACTGCTGACAGCCCCCCAGCAGCAAAGGAACCCCCATTAACGCGATCATAAGTTTCAATGTCGTTTTCATAGGCTTAAATGGAATTGAGAGTCTTTCAACAGGAACCTTCCCTTGTCCGCAGACCAGCGATGACCCTGTCCGGTTTGGTTGTTAGATTTTGGTTCTTTCTGCCCCCAGGTGGAGAACTCCTTTGGTTCCCATCTCACGTAACCCTTCGGTTGAAAATGAGGGAGATCAAAAACAGGATCAGAAACACGAAGAAGAGAATCTTCGCAATCCCGGCTGCCGTTCCGGCGATTCCACCAAAACCGAGCAGCGCGGCCACCAGGGCAATGATCAAGAATGTTAAAGCCCAACTCAACATGGTCCAACGTTTCTCTTTTCCGCCGGTCCGCCACCGGTTTAGGTTTCGATCGGCAACCGTTTATTGGTTCGGATACCGTATTTCAATCGATTCATCTTTTTAGCGCTTCTTGTGCCATCGCCTCACCTAGGCTCGCTAACTTGAACGAATGGAGAAACTTGAAATGATCAACGTGCCCATTGATGGAGAAGGCTGAACTGTCGCTCGTCGTGCAGAATGCACATCCGCTGACAAATGCTCCTGCATTATGCACTTTGCAAAGCAGAAGACTTAATTTCAAAGCACTTAATCAGTATAGGAATGTCCATTCCCTCTCCCGACCGAGTCAAATATGCAATGGCTTAAACCACTGGCTTCAGGATTCTGGACTGCTAGTTGCCTTCGGGGCTCGGAAACCGGTTTTGCTCCGACAATGGGACAGCGGGGCCTCTCGCGACTTGGCAGAATCAGCCCCGGTGCCGGAGGCCAGTTGCAAAATTTCCAAATTGGCCTTGGCCGGTGCCCCATGATATGATCCTGACATTATGATCCACCTGCGTTTCTTGGTCGTGTTGGCCGTGGTGACTTTGTGCGCCGCGCCGACGTGGGCTGAATTCTCCTCGAATAGTAACGGCGCCACGCGGTTGGGCAGCCTCACCGCGATGGCTCCGCCCAATTCGCCCTCGAATTTCGTGATCACTGTGACCAGTCCCACCAGCATCAACCTGTCCTGGGCGGATGCCTCCGACGACGAATCAGGTTTTTACCTTTGGGGCCGGCAAGGGACCGATGCGGAATGGATATACCTCGGCACGGTGCCGGCAAACACCACCAGTCAGCCATTCACGGGCCTCGCCTCTGCAACCCTGTACCAATTTGCGATTACCTCATACAACGGCCTCGGTTACCTTGATCCGATCATTGCCGGAGTCACCCTGCCTGGGGTCACCAGCCGCAGTTATCAGCCGGCCACCGTCGGCCAGGCATTTTCCTACACGGTAACCGCTTCCAGCGATGGCGGCGCCGCGGACGTGTTCAGTGTTTCGGGCGACCTGCCTCCCGGTCTGGCCTTTGACGCGGGCACCCATCAAATCACCGGCACCCCGACGGAAGGCGGAGTCTTCACCTCAACCTTGTCCGTCCACTATGCCGCGTGGGGCACGCTGAGCCAACCGTTGACTTTGCGCGTCGTCCATCCCCCCGCTCCCCCGGTGGTCCGCGCCACGATTCCAAATCAAACACTCCTTCCTAGTGGACTGGACGTAACCCTGCCGCTCAATGATTTCTTTGCCGACCGCGATACGGAAAAAGCAGTCCGGTTTGTCGCGACCAAAGGGACTTTCGATGTGGCGCTTTACGCGACCGCCACGCCGCAGACGGTGACGAATTTTCTCAACTACGTGGACCGGGGAGATTACGCCAATTCCATCCTTCATCGCACGGTGACGAATTTTATCGTGCAAGGAGGCGGATTCAAACCGGCACCACCGAATTTCACCCGGATACCCACCGACCCCAGCCCCACCAATGAGCCGGGCATCAGCAACCTGCGCGGCACCGTGGCCATGGCCAAGGTGGGCGGCGATCCCAACAGCGCCACCGACCAGTGGTTCGTCAATCTCAACAACAACGCCGCCAACTTGGACAACCAGAACGGCGGCTTTACCGCCTTCGGTCGCGTTTGCGGTAACGGGATGACGGTGGTGGATATGATTGCCGCGCTGCCCCACGATAATTACACCGTGAATGTGGATGGCACGGACATCCCCTTCACCGACTGGCCCATGGACACTGATCCGCCCGCGCCGGCAACGATGGACCAGTCCAAACTCGTGCTGGTAAACTCGGTGAACCGCATCGAACCGCTGAGTTATGCCGTTACCGGGGATACGGTGACCGGCATCGTCAGCAGCAGCGTTCAAGGCCCTAATCTGGTGCTGACGCCAACGACCTCTTTGGGAGGAATTACGGTCCTCGCCGTGATGGCCACGGATCTGGATGGCAACAGTGTTTCGCAATCCGTCACGGTCGAAGTGCAATCGAGCTTTTCTACTTGGCTGGGTCAATATGCATTGCAAGGCCCTGAGAGTTTGCCTGATGCGGACGGAGACCATGATTGGTTGTCCAATGCCGCGGAGTTTGTGCTGATGGGCTCGCCCGTCGTGGCGGACGCCGCCAGCGTTCGGCCCGCCGGTTCCGTGGCCAGCGCCGGCGGCAATCGTTACGCAGCGATCACCTTCAAACTGCGCAAAGACCGCAGCGGCGCCGAGGTCCACATCGATGCGTCCTCCAACTTGGCGCCCAGTAGCTGGACCTCCGTGTGGAGCAGCACGGACCTCGACAGCCCACAAGTGGTCCAGCGCGATGATCTGGGTGACCATTGGCTGCTGACGGTGCGAGATGCCAATCCGCTGGCTGATGCGGCGTCGGCGCATTTCCTGCGCCTGCAAGTGAGCGTGCCGCAATAAACGTGGGACGGTTCCACGCGCCTTGGCGTTCTATGGCTCCCAGGCTTGCTTGAGCGCTTCCCGCGCTTTCTGGCGGGCGGCTTCTTTTTCGGCGTCTTTGGATGCCGGCTCGTGCGCCGCGAGCTTCCACGCCGCAATCGCTTCTTCCTTACGTCCCAACGCTACCAGCGCGTTGCCACGCAAGTATTGGATGTGCGCCTCGCGGGTACTTTCCAATTTGCCCGTGGCCAGGTTCTCCGGGTATTCCAGCGCCCGATTGAATTCCTTCAGCGCTTCCGCCGCATGTCCGGATTCCAGTTGCTCTTTGCCCAACTCCAAATGAGCCGCCTCAAACAAGTCGTGTACCTCGCGTGCGCCTTCCCACACCGTCACGCGCACCGAGTCCAGCATCCGCGCCGCGGCGGCATAGTCACCGAGACGATCCTGTGCGCGAGCCAGCAACGCCACAAAATCTGAACGTCCTTGGCCCGCCGGAAACGCGTCCTGCAAACTGTTGCGCGCCTCGGTCCATAATTCGCGTTTGCGGTCGGCGGAATCTGCTTTGTCCGCCAAGTTGAAAAGCACCTGAGCCAGGTCGCGCGCCACAATGGCGTCCTGCGGATCGACCTCGTGAGCTTGACGCAAGAACTTGGCCGCCGCCGACGCATCGTGGTCCAGTCGCAGGCTGGCCATTCCCAATGCGCGCAGCGGGATCGTGGATTTGATCCCTCGCCGCGTGGCTCGGATCCAATAATCCCGTCCTTCAGCATATCGACCGAGCGAGAATAACAGGTGGCCGAGATAAAGTGCAGCCTTCCCATCGTTCGCGTCCGTTGCGACCGCCCAACGCAACACCGGGAGAGTTTCATGCCGGTGCGGAAACACCCTGGCATCGGAACATATCTGCGCCTGGTGTAAATACCCAGCCGATCGGTCTGCCTGCCCAAGGCGACCAGCCAAATACGCCGCCCAATAAAACGGCAAAGGTTGCTTCGCATTTGCGGTGGAAGCGGACTCGTCACAATAGAATTCCCTCAAGACTGGCAGCGCCGTGGCCGTTTGGTTCACGGCGGACAACTGAGCCGCCAGATCGAGAACTGCTGTCGAATTGCCTTGAACCAACGCGGCCAGCGTCAACGGTTTCTTTTCGTCGTGCGCCAGCCAAAGCACACTGCGGGCAAAAGCGTCCAGCGGATTGACTTCTAGATTCGCGCGGGCCGTTTGGACCGCCGCTTTGCGATCGCCGTGCTGGAGCAACGCAAGCGCCAGATAATTGCGGCAAACTGGATCGGATTGCCACGGTCCGGCGGCGGACAACGTCTGAATGGCTCTAGTCCAATCCGCTTTGCGAATGAGCAGCCTTGCCGCCAAGGCACGCCCCGGCACAGCGGTTGCCGGGTCCAATGCGGCTTTCCAGGCTTCGTCAGCAGCGGTGGTTTCATCGCCAGTGCGCAACGCCGCGACAGCCAAAGCAAAATGCCCCAGACCATCATCCGGATTCGCGGCGACGGCCGCGCGCCCTTCAGTTGCCGCAGTGGCAGGCTCAGAATCCAAGTTGAGCAAAGCCAAACCAATCCGAGCTGAGGCGCACTCCTTATCCTGACCCAGGGCTTGGCGAAACTGCTTCTCCGCTTCGTCGCAGCGTGCAAACAAGTATTCCTGCCAGCCAGCCTGGGCCAGTTCGGAAGCGGTTTGCGGCTTGGGTGATTTCTCCGGCGGTTGGCGCTCGGGCAGAGCCAACGGCACCCGGAATTGCGCCAGCGTTAGCTTGCCGGAAGTCAACCGCACTTCGAACGGTTGCTTGGCGCCCGCAAGGTCAAGTTTCAGTTCCGCGGGTTCGGCGGGTGATAATTTGCATTGGCTCCGAGCGATGACATTGCTCCCCTTAAGAACCTGTGCTTCGACCAGCGACCATTTGCCCGTGCCCAGCAATCGCAACCGCAATTGACTGCCGTCCACCGCAGCATTCACCGCCACGTCGCGATTGGCATACGTGAATCCGCCCAGCGCATGGATCGGATACCACCATTCACGCCAACTGACCGCTTCGCACGGTTCCAATCGCCCCACGTCCGCCTGTGTGAGGAGGGGGCCGGTTTGCACCTCGTTGTAGGGGCCGTCCGTGTCTGTCAGATCCATCTGGTGCATCCGACCGTAACTCCCCTGCCCCCACGTCCAGGCTTTCTTGCCGGGCAGCAAATGGTGATTGGCGTATGCCACCACGCCGCGTTGGGCCCCATCGTCGTATAAACCAAAAAAATCCTGATCGCAATGCCAGGCAAAGATCGACGTGCCATCCTGGTAGTTGGTGCCGCGGGTCAGATCCTTGCCGTGGTCAAAAGGCCAATGGAAGAACTTCGTGGCGCCGTGATCCGAGCCGAGGGTCATCGGATAGATGAAGCGGAAGCCGGGCGGATTCGGCACCGCCGTGCAGTTCCAAAAGTAATAGGGCCGCACGGTGTCGGTGGGATTGTAGATGCGGATTCGCTCCTCGATGAAGGACCGTCCCGGTCGCAGCGTGACCACGACGGTCCATTGAGTGCCATAAATCTTTTCCGTTTCCCCGATGGCCACAGAGCGCGAGCCGTCTTTGTCCGGCGGTAGAATCGCTACATCGACGGGCTGCATACAACCAACCGTGTGGCCTTGCGGGCCGGTGTTCCACTCGACGCCACCGCTGATCCACGCGCCGCATTGACCAATCAGACCGGGTTTGATGACGTGGTTCACGTAAAACATCGGTTGGCCGGTGGTCTTGTCGATGACCTCGTGAATCCGGCCGCCCAGTTCCGGCAGAAACGTGATGCGAAGGTATTCGTTTTCCAAAACCACCGTCCGATAGGTGCGGCTGGTTTTCTCGCGGCTGAGATTATCCAGCATCGGATAGGGATAGATGTTCTTGCCATCCGTGCCGCGGAAATAGGGATGTTTGACCGCCGGCCGCCAGGGATAGGTCGGTAAGGTCATTTCACCGCGAGATGCTTTGACGCTGGCGGCGGAAGCGGAGGTTGGTCCGCTCAATACGGCAATCAGCAAGAGTAAGGTGAGAGCCCCCAGCAAAACTGGGCGCATTGAATCCGTGAACCCCGTAACAGCGAACGTGAATTGGCTCACTCTTCCGAAACGCGAAATCAGAGCCTCCTTGCGTCGGCTGCTAATCCTCTTCAAACAGACTGTACGGTGCCTTTCAATCAAACACGGAGGTTCCGCTGAGAATTGCTGATCCATTGTTTTCATAGCTATTTCTTTTTCTTTGCCTTCCGGGCCGGTTCTTTCAACGGCCAATTGGGATCTTCCGTGCGGGCCTGTTTCATCAAGGACTGCGCTTTGGCAACCAACTCGGGTTTCTCGGCCGCAAGGTTCTTCTTTTCACCCACGTCGGCCTTCAAATCATAAAGCTCGATGCGCGCGCTGGGACCGTTTTTCACGGCCTTCCAGTCACCAAACCGGACGGCTTGAATGGACTTGCCCTCGTGTAGTTCCCAATAGAAATAATCGCGCTTGGGTGCGTGCCCGCCTTCGATCATCGACACCAGTGAAAGTCCGTCCACTTTTGCTCCCGCGGGCATCCTAGCCCCGGCGAGTTCAACAGCGGTCGGAAAGAAATCCCAGAATGCCCAGGGCTTGTCGCAGACGCGGCCGGCCGGCACTTTACCGGGCCAACGCACCAAGGCCGCCTGTCGGAGTGCGCCTTCGTACATGCCGCGTTTAAAGCCGCGCAGTTGGCCACCCATCGTCTGGTCAAACAAACGGCCAATCTCGGAGTTGGGATTGAATGAGGATCCATTGTCCCCGGCAAAAAACACAATGGTCTGTTCGTCGATGCCCAATTGCTTGAGCAAGTCGAGCAACCGTCCCACGTCACGGTCCAGGCGCGTCACCATGGCCGCGTACGTTTTTTGGAGCTTCGTCCAATTCTTGGTTTTGTATTGGCCGAGGTCATCGATCTCGAAACGCCCGTGCGGCAGCGTCACAGCGTAGAACAAAAAGAACGGCTGGTCTTGGTGTTGGCGAACCCAGTTTAGGGTGTCGTTTTCAATCAGGTTCTGTGCGTACGTCTTGCCGACGCCCTTGCCGTCGTTGCCCGCCAATTCGAAACGCTGGTCATTGTTGTAAAGATACGTCGGGAAATAACTGTGAGCGTGACGCTGGCAATTATAGCCGAAGAAATGATCGAAGCCCACCTTCAGCGGGCTGCCCGCAGTGTCGAACATGCCCATGCCCCATTTGCCGGTGACCGCGGTGGCATACCCGGCCTGCTGCAGCACCTGCGCCACGGTCAGCGTGCCTGGCGGCAACGGCATCTGGCCTTCGGGTTGGATCTCACGGTTCGCCCGAATCGGACTGTGCCCCGTGTGCAAACCGAGCATCACCGACGTGCGCGATGGCGCGCAGACGCTGGTGCCCGCGTAAGCCTGGGTGAAACGCGTGCCCTCGGCGGCCATACGGTCCAGGTTCGGCGTTTGGATGAGCTTCTGGCCGTAGCATCCCAGGTCGCCCATCGCCACGTCGTCGGAGAGGATGAAGATGATGTTCGGCGGACGTTGGGCGGCCTCGGCGACACTGAGCATTGGGAACACCAGGAACAATGCGAAGGGCAGTAATCGTTGTTTCATTCTCATAACCACGGAGTCTGCGTGAACCATAACTGCCTTCGGCTTGAGAACACAATCGTATTTCTGTTTTACAGATGGGTACGGTTCAAGGATGGCGGCGGTCGTGGGTCTTATTTGAGAGGTCTGGAAGCGGTCGGCCCGGCTCCCGCGAGTGCGGACTGCGGACGTGGCTCTCGGGCTAACGATTCTTCCGCTCCAGCACAAAGGTTAGACGAACGTCAGCCAGCAAGCTCCGCAGTCGTTCAAACGTGTTCCAATCCAACAAATCCTTGTCCTCGATCTGGGTAACGGCTTTCACCAAAGCCGGATCGTCCAGGAACGGACTGAGAGTCAGCGGCACATAGCCCGGAGCCTCGGCGCGCAAGCGAATCGTGGCCGGGACGGTGATGTTTTCTTCCCCGGTCGGCAGGTGGTGCTTGGCGCCGGCTTGAGCAATAGGCCCTTGGAATGTAAGGCTGGTGAGGGTGCCGTCGAGCAGGTGGCCGGTTCGGGCGTCCACGATGCGCACGCCAACATGAGCCGGGACGGGGACGGGGGCTGATACGGTGTGGCTTCGAAAAAGAATGCGCCACTAATCGCGCGTTGTCTTTGGCGGTCACCGCCAAAAGCACGCACACAATACCAGGCGTTTTCGGTTTCGTGCAGAGTGACATTCGTCTGCCAGGCCGGGGTTGGTGGATTCAAAACAAACGTCCGCCATGGCCTTCCATTGCGCAGCATTTCCAATCGTTGCAATCCCCGACGGTCACTGCCACCCGCCCAGGCCTCAAGCACCAGCGAAGACGCCTGGCCATGAGCCTCGTGGCGGGAGCCTGGTGGTTTTCCATCCACTGTGGCCAGCAGTAGTGGGCCAGTCGTAACGAACGTTTTACCCGCCGCCGTCGCCGCCGCCACCGCGGGCAGGGAGAACGCTCCTTCGACGAAGGTATAAGTCCGCGCGGCCCCCGGCACCGCGCCACCCGGACGATCGAAGCAGGCGTCGGACGATCCGGTGGCCGCCAGGCGGTACCCGTGATTCAACAGCAGACACCAAAGCGCAAAGGCCTTTTCATTGGCGGAAAATTCGCCGCCCCCAGTAATCACATCCAAACCGTCATAAGTCGGGCCGGCCAGCGTATCGAGCGGTAATTCGACGGCCATATTCGAGATGCGCATCTTCTCCCGCAGCGGATACCCGCCCTGCCCGCCCCAGGTTCCCGTCCACCAGCGCGCGGGATGGGTATAGAAGACCTTGCCGCCTTGGGCGTGAATCAACTGGTGCGACTCAAAATTGGCAAAGGGTGGCTTGCTCGATTCGTAATCCGCGGCACTCGCAGTCAGCAACAAATCGATCACGTTTTGGCCCGCGGAAGTGCGCCCATTGACCGCCAGGCTCCAGCAATGCCCCAGGCAGCGGCCGGCATCGCCGCGGTAATAATTCTTTGGTGCTTCGAGGTTCCAAGTCAGCACACAATCGGGCCTGGACCGTGCGTGCAGCTCGGCATCGAGTTTTTCGGGAGTGGGTTTCTCCATCGACCAGGCGTGGCTGAGCGAGAGGTATTGCAAATCCTCGGCTTGGGCGGTGAGGGCTACGAAATTGAAATCCACCGGAATGGTTTTCTCACCGTGAATCATGTGCGCATGACTGTCGCCCGCATACCAACCGCGCCGGCGCAAATCAACGATCCGCTCCAGCTTGAATTCCAGGTTGGTCTCCGCCCCGGCCGGCAAATCGAGTTCGCGCTCCACCGCCCGTGTTTCCAATCCGCGGCTGATTCGCACGTGGGTTCGGCCCGCCGGCAGCGTCTTAACGAAACGCCCATCGCAACGGAAGCCCGATTTGAATGATTCGCGCTCGGTTATTACGCGACCGTTGGCGTCAGTGATGGCAACCGTGCAAGCGGTAATCAAACCGGTCGTCGCGTCCTTGACCGTGCCGCGCAATCGGGCGGTGCCAGCCGCGCGCGCCGGCACACCGGCCGACAGGCAAGCAAGGCACAACAGAAGGAGCAGTGACTTCATATTGTGGGCTTCGCACAGATGAAACCAACATGCAATCAACTTTTGAAAACGGCGGGGGCGAAGTGCTGCCGGCAGCACGCCGTTGGATCAGGCTCGCTCGCAAACCGCCTGGCAAACGTCCGCCGCTGCCTCGGGCTTGCCCAACGCTCTGGCGGCCCGGGACATGGTTTTGAGTATGGGCGTTCCCAACAGGTGCTCGAGGCGGAAAGGCAAATCTTCCGCGCGATTCACTTTGGCAGCACCCCGGCCCTCTCCCCCAGGGAGAGGGAGAATCGATGACCGGTCTTCTGAAAACACGATGTCCCTTGGTTTCCGGAGCGGCACCTCCATCGGTTCCCTCTCCCTGGGGAGAGGGTTAGGGTGAGGGAGAACGAGCCAATTGAATGTCACCATGCGTCGTCCATCCCAAGCGCTCATCAGTAAGGCGGCCGATAATTTCCAGCGGCATGAAGTGGGTGCAAAGCACGACGGGCGGGTTGAATCGCATGATTTCGTCGCGAAATTTCGGCGACGATCACATCGATGCTCCACCATTTACCCATCAACCGTGCATGCCTTTCACGCCATTTACCGCTCGACAATGGCCGGTTTGCCTTTGGACACTCTACCGTCCGAATTGTCCGACTTTTCAATGAATCGAAAGCACATTATCGCCGCGAGCGCCTTGTTGTTCCTGGTTGGTTTCGCGGTTTGGTTTTGGCCGCGTTCGGGGCCCCGCGCTACGGGCGCCATACCCCAGGATGCCTATCTCTGGCAACGAGCCTGGACCGAACCGGTTCGGGAAGTGGTGTCACGGCACGCGACCAATTTTTCTGAATTGATTACATTGAGCGCGGAAGTGGTTTGGAAGCACGGCAAGCCCCAAGTCGTGCGCGTGCCGTTGCGTTACGATGTGCTGCGTCAAGCTGGATGCCGAGTGGGATTGGCCCTGCGGATCGGGCCGTTCTCAGGTCCGTTTGCCGCCGATGACGAACGCGCCCGCTGGCTGACCGATCTGACGGCGTCGCGGGTGCGCGAAGCAAAATCAAATCAGCTCACCGTGGCGGAACTGCAACTCGATTTCGATTGCGCGGAGTCCAAGCTCGACGGTTACCGACAATGGGTACAGGCCGTTCAACGCGGCGTGTCGCCGGTGCCGGTTACCATCACGGCGCTCCCGTCCTGGCTCGATCGACGCGCGTTTCGCCGCCTCGTGCAAACGGCGGACGGATTTGTCCTTCAGGTGCATTCGCTGGAACGTCCCCAAAACGCGGAAGCCCCGTTTGCGTTGTGCGTTCCGGCGGCGGCGCGGCGGGCGGTGGAAAAGGCCGCGCACGCCGGCCGGCCGTTCCGCGTGGCGTTGCCGACTTACGGCTACTTAATGGCGTTTGACGAGACGGGCAAGCTGGTGGGCTTGTCGGCGGAAGGCCCCTCGTTGAGCTGGCCGTCCGGGCTTTTATTGCGCGAGGTGCGAAGCGATCCGGCGGCCATGGCGGATCTCGTTCAAGGATGGGTCAAAGACCGGCCGGCACTGTTACGCGGCATTCTCTGGTACCGGTTGCCCGTTGCTGGTGAAGAGTTGAATTGGGCCTGGCCCGCGTTGGCCCGCGTGATGACCGGTCAGCCACCGGAGCCGCATTTGCACCCGGTGGTGCGCCATCCGAAGCCGGGATTGGTTGAGGTCGATTTGGAGAACCGTGGGACCGCCGATTTTTGTGCGCCGGCACGATTGCGCGTGCAATGGAAAAATGCCAGGCTGGTCGCCAGTGACGGCGTAGCGGGATTTGAGACGGTGCCCGCCGGGCCATACGCGCTGGAATTTCGAAATGGGGCGGCGCCAGTGCGATTTCACCCCGGGCAAAAACAACTGATTGGCTGGCTGCGGCTTGAAACCAACGTCGAGGTGCAGGTTGAACTTTCGACACATGAATCACAGTGATCGGCATTGTATGACCAGAGACGGAAAGAGGATTCGGGCCTTCAGGCTTCGGATTTCTTTCGGATTTCGGCCTTCGGATTTCGGAGTTGCCCAACGCTTTTCGCGGCTTCTCATTCTGGTTTTGATGCTCGCCAACCCCTGGGTCAGGGCGTGTGGTCCCTTCTTCCCCAACTGGCTGTTGCTGCAAGGAGACGCGGCGGCGCTGGCGGCGCCGGAGACCGTGTTCAAGGTGGAAATTCAACGGGCGTTTCCTGCCGAATCGAAATACTCCGCAGTTCCTGGGAATAATTCTGAAGAAACCGTCATCGCCGAGTTGCGCGATTTGAAAGCGGCGCTCGCCGCGGCGAACGTGCCGGACGAGGAGGCCAAAGAAATCATTGAAGAGCACTACGCCGAGCGCAAAAAGATCCGCGGTTATCGCTTGCCCAACGACCCTCCAGAACCGTCAAGCGGAACGCTGCGTCAGGTGGCTGCGGTGCTGCGTCCGCATACCAACGAGCCTCCGCGAATCGGCGCCGTGGCACCGGTAATGACCCCACTGTTGCCGGAGGAGTTCGTTGATTACTTTCGCGGTGCGGTGGCGTGGCACCGCGGACAGTTGGCCGCAGCGCGCTCCATTTGGGAAATATTGCTGCGGCGTCCTGCAACCGAACGCCATTTCAAATCGACCTGGGCAGCCTACATGCTGGGTAAGAGCTGGGAAGAAGAGAACCGAGCCAGAGCCATCCGATATTTCCAGTTGGTGCGCAAATTGGCCGCGGAAGGGTTTGCCGATTCACTGGGCTTGGCGGCGGCGAGCCTGGGCTGGGAGGCGCGCTTGCAAGTTCGCGATGCAAATTTTGTTTCAGCCATCGAACTGTATTTGGACCAGGGGGCCACTGGGGACGAGTCCAGCATTAACTCGCTCGCCTTCACCATCACCGGCGCGTTTGCCGACGGGCCTTCGACGCGGCGCAAGCTGGCCGCCATTCCGCGGTGCCGGCAGGCAGTGACGGCCCATTTGCTTTCCCGCCTTGGCCCCGCGCGGTATCACACCGATGGCGTGATGAAGGAGGCCATGTTGAAGACCCTCGAAAAAGCCTCCACCAAAGTCTCGTTCGTCCCAGCTTCCGTGCGGAACTGGCACACCTATACCCCGGCTCTAACCCTCTGGTTGGACGCCATCGAATCGGCGAGAGCCAAAGATGTGGCGCTGGCCGAGCAATTGGCGCTGGCGGCGTATCAGGCCGGCGACCTCGAACAGTCGCGCCGGTGGATCGCCCGCGCACAAGCCACGCCGCTTGTCGATTGGCTCCAGGCAAAATTGCTGTTGCGCGACGGCAAGTTGGACACCGCGGCCGCCATGTTGGCAAAGGTCTGCAAGTATTTTCCGATGGACTCGTCCGCCACCAATGAGCTCGATTCGTCCGGGTTGGCCAGCCGGCTGATCGTGCCGGGATATGACTATTTCGGCTCGGTGGCGGCCAGCCATTATGTGCGGGGAGAATTGGGTTTGTTGCAGTTGGCGCGTCACCAATACGTCGAAGCCCTCGATGGCTTGCTCCGCGGCGGTTTCTGGGCGGACGCAGCGTATGTGGCTGAACAGGTGTTGCAGCTCGGAGAACTGAAGAATTACGTGGACCGCAATTGGCCGCCACCGCCAATCCCGGCAGAGCGGCAAGAGCTTTCCGAGGAATCGTTGCCAGCGGTCTTGAAGCAGCCTGGGCTCGGACACGCGGATGGCGATAGTGGTGCGATCCGTTACCTGCTGGCCCGGCGCCTGGCGCGGGCGAAGCGTTTTGCGGAAGCGCGGCAGTACTATCCGCCGGATTGTCTGGCGTGTTTCGATACCTATTCCAGTGCGCTGGAACAAGCGTCGGCGAAGGTGGCGTCGAAGGCCGAGTGCGCCACCGCTTATTGGCGAGCCGCGCGAATATGCCGTTACGTCGGCATGGAACTCATCGGCACCGAGGTCAGTCCCGATTGGCACCTGCACGACGGGCAATTCGACTATGGCCCGGAATTGGTAGCGCGCATCGCCAACACCAATACCGTCTATCTGCGGCCGGACGCGGCCGAAGCGGAACGGGTGGCGCAGCATACCCCGGAACCCGATGTGCGCTTTCACTATCGTTACCTGGCGGCGGACTTGGCGTGGCAAGCTGCGGAACTAATGCCGGACAATTCGCGCAACACCGCGTTGGTGTTGCTCGAAGCAGGATGCTGGCTGAGAAATCGCGATCCCGAGGCCGCGGACAAATTCTACAAGGCGATCGTGCTTCGCTGCCCCAAAACCGACATCGGCGCCGAAGCGGACCGCATTCACTGGTTCCCGCAACTCGATGCCGCCGGCAAGGTGGTGCCCAGAGTAATACCCGCCAAGGAGACGGGCAACGAGCCGGAGTCGCAGTTCCAAACAGAGCCGCTGAAGCGTTGAAGATTTGAAAGGTGGCGCGAAGGCTCCGTGACGGTTTTTCAATCGACTCGGATCGCAAAGGTATTGGACGGCTTGGCGACTTTGCATAACTCCCCTCACCGCAAAGAAACGAAGCGCACAGAGTCTGCTGGAGAGAATCTTTGCGCCCTTCGCGACGTTGCAGTGAATCGGGCCAGCACCCTCAGACAAGGCATTCGAAGTCGATCTTCGTAATTGCTGGGCTGAGGTTCTGCCGCGCCGGGTTCTTCGCGGTTGAATTGCTCCTTAGCTTCAACGATTCACCGCGGCCATGCTCCATTCCGGATAACGGGCGCCGGCGGTGCTGCCTGCGGGAGCAGCCCGGTTCAATTCGGCCAGCCCGTCCGCGGCCAGGCTGAGCTCGAGGGCTGCCACGTTCTCCTCCAAGTAACTGCGGCGTTTGGTGCCGGGGATGGGCACGACGTCTTCACCCTGCGCCAAGACCCAGGCCAAGGCCAGTTGCGCCGGTTTGCAATTGTGCTGTTGCGCCAGGGCTTCGAGGCGACGGACGATGGCCAGGTTGCGCTCGAAGTTCTCGCCCTGAAAACGTGGCCCATGTCGTCGCCAGTCGGTGGCTGCCAGATCATCGAGCTTTTGGATTTTCCCGGTCAGGAACCCGCGGCCCAGGGGACTGTACGGCACAAATCCAATCCCAAGTTCCCGGCAGGTGGGTAAAATCTCCGCTTCCACGTCGCGGGTCCACAACGAGTATTCAGTCTGCAACGCAGTAATCGGATGCACCTTGGCGGCGCGGCGAATCGTAGCTGGTGCGGCTTCGGAAAGGCCGAGGTAAAGCACTTTGCCAGCCTGCACCAATTCGCTCATCGCCCCGACCGTTTCTTCAATGGGCACGGTCGGATCCACCCGGTGTTGGTAGTAGAGGTCGATGTGGTCAACCTCCAACCGCCGCAAACTGGCATCACAGCACTGGCGGACGTATTCCGGACGGCCATTCACCCCCAGAAACTTGCCCTCGGCATCGCGGACATTGCCAAACTTGGTGGCCAACACGACCGCCTTACGACGGTCCTGGATGGCGCGGCCCAAGAGCTTTTCGTTCTCGCCGCAACCGTACATGTCGGCGGTATCGAGGAAGCCGACGCCCAGGTCGAGCGCCCGATGAATGGTAGCGATGGATTCCTGGTCGTCTCGCGGACCGTAGAATTCCGACATTCCCATGCAACCCAGGCCGATCGCTGACACGGTTAATCCCTGATTTCCAAGTTTTCTTTGTTTCATGATTTGTGGTCGATCACTGATTATATCGAGAGCAGCGCAGGATGCAACCGCCTCAGTGCCGAAGCAATGAACAGAATGGTGGTCAATGATCACAAAGTTTGAGAAGCGGCGTCAGCGTCCTGCTCGCATTCTCTCGTTCGCTTGCTGAATGGCGTCGAGCTGCCACCTTCGCCCGTTCGTCGCAGTCACGTCCCAGTCTTTGGCCCGGCTGGCGTAGTCAAAGACCCATAGCGCAGAGAGTGGAACACGAGATGTTTCAAGGGCCGCGAGAATGGTGGCAAATTTCTCCTTCGATTCCGTGGTGGCGGCACAGGGTACGCCGAACTCCCCAGCGAACAGCGGCTTTTTCACCGCCTGCGCCACCGCCATGGCCTGGGCCAGCCGGCCGAGGTCTTTGACCGGGTCGTAGCCGCGCACGCACAGGGTGTTCACGGGCGAAGGAAACAATGCGGATTGCTACTACTATGCAAAGGGGGGCACGATGCACGCAAATGTTACTCTCGTCAAAACACAGTGGGAATCACGCGATAGAAACGGTTGCGGTTCGTCGCATCCGTGTCAACAAATTTGACGTAGGGCGGAAAGCTGGGGATCGAGAGGTTCGTTAACGTGGACCAGTTGGCCTGCGGCCAAGAATCCGTAGCGAAATCGACGCGCCAGGTCGTATTGGTGGTGGCCTGAATCGTAAGGGAAAAACCGTCGTCCTCCATGGCCGGGGTGGTCACGGCAAGGTACGCAATGCCGCTCCAGTCGTTGCCGTAATCATTAATCACCTGTACCCGAAAGAAGGTCGCCATTTCCGGCATCACGTTGGTTAACACGAGGGTACAGGTGTGCTCCTGCAAGGTGGCATTGGTGTACGCGAACGGAAAGAATTCGCGATACCATTCAAACGTCAACGGCAATTCGCCCGTGGCCGTGACCGTAAGCTCGACCGTGCTGCCCGCACTGACAACGTGAGTCATTGGTGAAACTGTCACCGCCGGTCCCTGCCCAAAAGACGAGGGGACAATGGATAAAGCGATAAACGCCAATAGAGTGAAACGACTTCTAAATGTATTCATATAGTTCCTCAACAAATTAACAGCTCTTGAAGAACGCTTATCATAATTTGACAAGCATTGTCAAGCCAGTTTGTCAGGTCAGTTCAAAGAACGCTCACCTTCCTCGCGTGCTTGCGTGGCGCGCACCTCGGGTGGCGGCGCTGGCCACCGTTCGGTCGTTTCGGGGAAGGCTTCGGACGAAGTTAAGTTTGCCGGCGGGGATCGAGCAATTCATCCAATCGCTCAATGGCGAGTCCGGACATTTCCTGCGCCACCTCACGAACGGTGCGGCCCGTCTCGTAGGCACGTTTGGCGATCCGCGCCGCCTGGTCATAGCCAATCTCCGGCGCCAGTGCTGTGCATAGCGCCAGGCTTTGTTCCACGTTGCGTTCGCACTTCTCGGTGTCCGCTTCCAGCCCCTCAATACAGCGGCGGGCCAGCAGCTCACTGGCGCGGGTCAACAAGACAATGGCCTGTAAGAGATTGTAAGCCAGCACGGGCATCATGACGTTGAGTTCGAGATTGCTGAAAGCGCCGGCAAACGCGATCACGGCATCGTTACCCAGCACTTGCGCCCCCGCTTGAATGGCCATTTCGCACATAACCGGATTCACCTTTCCCGGCATGATGGAAGAACCGGGCTGGGTGGCCGGCAGTTTCAATTCGCCCAACCCGCAGCGCGGACCGGAACCGAGATAGCGAATGTCATTGGCGATTTTGATCAGGCTGACTGCCACCGTTTTCAAAGCGCCGCTGGCGGCCACGCAAGCATCGCGCGCCCCCTGGGCCTCGAAATGGTTCGGCGCTTCGCGCAAGGGCAACTTGGTTTCGTCCGCCAGGCGCGCAATGGTGCGCCGAGCAAACTCGCGCGGCGTGTTGAGGCCGGTCCCGACCGCCGTGCCGCCCAACGCCAGTTCCGCCAGGTGTTCGCGGATGCTTTTCACCCGGGCAACGCCGTGTTCGATCTGACTGGCGTAACCGCTGAATTCCTGACCCATCCGGAGGGGCGTGGCGTCCTGGAGGTGCGTGCGACCGATTTTGATGACGTCCTGGAAGGCGTCAGCCTTTTGGGCGAGCGCTTGCTGCAATTCCCCCAACGCTGGGAGCAACCGGAATTCGATGGCCTCGAGTGCGGCCAGATGAATCGCCGTCGGGATCACGTCATTGCTGCTCTGACCGCGATTGACATGGTCGTTGGGATGCACCGATTTGTCGCCCCGTTGGCCGCCCAACAATTCGGCGGCGCGATTGGCGATGACTTCGTTGGCGTTCATGTTGGTCGAGGTGCCGGAGCCGGTTTGGAAAATGTCCACCACGAACTGGTCGTCCAGTTGCCCATCGGCGACCTCCTGCGCCGCCTGCTGGATGGCGTGTCCCAACGGCTCCGGCAACTGGCCCAGTTCAACGTTCGTGACGGCGGCGCATTTCTTGATCAGACCCAGTGCCCGAATGAACGGCCGGGGAAATCGTAAATCACTGACCGGAAAATTCTCCAGCGCCCGGGCGGTTTGCGCGCCATAGTAAGCTTCCGACGGCACCTGCATCTCGCCCATGGAATCCGATTCCGTTCGAAAATTTTGCTTCATAACCAATGCCTCTTTTCTTGCCATGCGGCCTCGGGATCGAGGCTCCGAACCCGCTATTCAAGATAGCAGGAAACAAAGGGGAGAACCAATGGGAAGTGGCGGAAAGGGAGCGGACGCCGGCGGCGGAAACGGGCGTCGCGAGGCCAACGGTTCGAACGGGCTTGCATTCAACCTCGATCTTGGGAGTATCAATCGCATGGCGAATCCATCTCATTTGAAAATCTTGAAGGAACAGGGCAAACAAGAGTGGAACAACTGGCGGCTGCAAAACGCGATGTTGCGACCCAACCTCGAAGATGCCGACTTGCGGGAGGGAGACTGGAGCGGCACCGATTTTCGGGGGGCGAACCTGCGGCGGGCGCAGTTTCAAAATGCCAATCTGGAGGCGGCCATCCTCTGCGACGCCTTGATGGAGGAAACCCGCTTCTCCGGCGCCAATTTGAAGGGCGCGGTGATGTACAACTCCGATCTCTCCAACGCTCATTTCGAGGGCGCCAATCTCAACATGTGCGACCTGTGCATGACGAATTTGAGCGGCGCAAATTTCAAGGATGCCGACCTGAACCGCGCGGTCCTGATGAATTCGAACCTCGCCGGAGGCACCCTCGAAGGGGCCAAGCTCGGACAGGCCAACCTGACCGGTTCACGCTTCGATCAGGCGAATTTAAAACACGCCAATCTGGACGATGCGCAACTCATGTGGGCCAATTTCAAGCAGGCCGACCTCCAGGAAGCCAGCCTGCGCCGCGCCATGTTGAGCGAGGGCAAATTCGAGCAGGCTTCGCTGAAGGACGCCGATTTGAGCCAAGCCCAGTTGCAAAAAACCAATCTTCAGCAAGCCGATCTGGCTGGCGCCAATCTTGAAGGCACCGATCTGGGCCAGGCCACCGCCAAACCGCCCCCGCCACCAACGGCCGATTGATCTGCCCTTCAGATTAGCATCGCATTCCGCCTCGCTACTGGCGCAAACTGGCGCGCGTAACCTTTGGCTTTAATCGTCCGTCAAACTGCGGACGTGCATGCGATGAAGAGCTTGATCAAACTGATGTTGGTCTCGGTGATTGCCGTTGCTTTCGCGGGCAGCGGCACGGAATTGTTCGCCGGGCCCGTCGTGCGGGATATGCCCCAGGACAAGGCGGCTGCGGACGCATTGTTCACCAACGTCGTGGTCCTGCGCTTGCGCCTTGAAATCCCCGAAAGCGGCATGAAATCGCTGCGGCAAAATCCGCGCCGCTATGTCCGCGCCACCCTTCACGAAGGGGACACGGTCTATACCGACGTCGGCATTCACTTGAAGGGCAGCGCCGGCAGCTTTCGCGGGGTGGACGACAAACCGGGATTGACCTTGAATTGTTCCACCTTCGAAGCCAGCAGCAAATTCCATGGGCTAAAGAAATTTCATCTCAACAATTCCGTCCAGGATCCCACCTATCTCAGCGAACTGGTTTGCGGCGACCTGTTCCGCGCGGCCGGTGTCCCGGCTACTCGCGTGGCGCACGCCCTGGTGGAATTGAACGGGCACAAGCTGGGGCTCTATGTGTTGAAAGAAAGTTTCAACAAAGATTTCCTGGCCCAGTATTTTCGCAGAACCCGTGGCAACATGTATGGCCAACCCGGCGGCGGCGACATTACCGAGCCTCTGGAACGCGTCGAAGGCCACGGCGAGAACACCCGCACCGATCTCAAGGCGCTGGCGGACGCAGCCCGGGAGCCGGAACCGACCAAACGCTGGGAGCGGCTGCAACAGGTGCTGGATGTGGATCGGTTTCTTTCTTACATGTCCCTGGAAGTCCTGCTCTGCCACTGGGACGGCTACACTTTCGCCCGGCACAATTATCGCGTTTATCACGACCTCGATACTGACAAAATGGTCTTTTTTCCTCACGACATGGACCAAATGATCCGCAACGCGAACGTGCCGATCTTTCCCGGCGCCGGCGGGTTGATCTCCCGGAATATCCTGGAAACGCCCGAGGCGCGCTGGTTGTATCGAGAGCGGATTGAAATGCTGTTTACCAATCTCTTCGTGGTGCCAACCCTCACCAACCGCATCCACGAACTGGTGGCGCGCCTCGAGCCGGTGCTCAAGGATTACGACCCCAACCTCGCCCGCAACGTTGCCAACCAGGCCAACGATTTGGTCCACCGCATCATGAACCGCGCCGCCAGTTTGAAGCGCCAATTCGAAGTGCCCGCGCCACGGCGCCTGACCTTTGTGGATGGGGTGGCAACAGTGAAGGGGTGGCGAAAACAAGATTGGAACAACTCGGCCCACCAGGAACAAATCAGCACGCCCGATGGCAAAACCGCCTATTGGATCAATACGTCTCAGCATACCACCGCCTCCTGGCGAGCCAAGATCCTGCTGCCCGCCGGCCGGTATCGATTCGAAGGGCTGGCGCGGTCTGCTGGCATTGATCCCACCCACGATCCGCTCAAAGGCACCGGCGCCGGCTTGCGCATTTCGGGCAGCCAGCAACTCCGGGGCAATCAACTCACTGGCGATTCCCCGTGGCAACCGCTCGCCTACGAATTCGTAGTGCGCGCCAACCTCCAGGAAATTGAACTGGTCTGCGAATTGCGCGCGACCCAGGGGGAAGTGTGGTTCGATGCGAATTCATTGCAGTTGGGGCGACAGCCGTGAGAGGCCATGCTCATTTGACTTGTATCAGCGAATGTTGTCCGCAACCATTACATGCCATGAATCCGAGTCGGCCATTTGTGACCTTCGCCAGTCCGTCCATCGGTGAGGCGGTCTTGAAACAGCGCAGCCTTCGACGTTACCTGCGTTTTGCCGCAACGTTCCTCCTGGCATTGTTGGTTCATGCTGGTGGCTTGCTCTCCGGGGACGCCGCTTCGCCGGCTGCGGACAACCCGTCTGATTCACCAAAACCCGGCATTCAAGTCCTGCCGGTCGCGGTGGACTTGCGGCCGGTCTTCGAGAAATTGAGGCTGGACCGCTGGCAACAAGGCAGTCGCCCCACCTGCTCGGCGTTTACGGTCGCGGGTGCGTTGGAATTTGCAGTGGCAAAGCGGCAGGATCACGGAACGCGGTTGAGTGTCGAGTTCCTCAATTGGGCCTCGAACCGGGCCTGTCACGACCGGCAGGATGGGGGCTTCTTCTCCGACCTATGGAAAGGTTACGCCAAGTATGGCATCTGCACGGCTCAGGAATTGCCGTACGCCAAAAAATTTGATCCCGCAGAAGCAACCCCGCCCGCCGCGCTGGTCGATGCCAAAACACGTCTTGATCTGGGCTTGCGTTTTAACTGGATCAAGGAATGGAACGTTAAGACCGGCCTGACCGACACGCAGCTCCTCGCCATCAAGCGCACCCTCCATCAGGGTTGGCCGGTGTGCGGCGGCTTTCGCTGGCCGAAGCAGCAGCAATGGGTGGATGACGTGCTCCAGATGTGCGGCCCGGACGCAGTGCGCGACGGACACAGCGTCCTGCTCGTGGGCTACCGCGACGAGGCCGCGCAACTGGGCGGCGGGGTTTTCATTTTTCGCAACACCGCCAACGGCGGGCGCGACGGCTTCATGCCTTACGGCTATGCGCGCGAATACATGAATGACGCAGCATGGATTGATTTTCCAATCCATCCCCAACCACCCGCCGGCGCCGGATTGCCCGCGCCTCACCCGTTCCGGCAAACGGCATCTGCCGCAGACTGATATCCGTCACCACATCCCGCGTCGGTTGCTACCCTTTCTTTGCCGCCTTGGCCCAGGTGTCGCGCAAGGTAATTGTGCGATTGAACACCGGTTGGCCGGGTGGCGAATCCTTATCAACACAGAAATAAGCCAGCCGCTCGAACTGGTAGCGGCTCACCGGATCGGCCGCTCGAAGTGAAGGCTCCACTTTGGCCGTCACCACTTCCAAAGAATGCGGATTGAGGTGTTGCTTGAAATCGCCCTCCGCATCCGGTTCGGGCACGGTGAACAGGCGGTCGTAGAGCCGCACTTCGGCGTCGATCGCGTGCGCGGCGCTCACCCAATGAATCGTGCCTTTCACTTTGCGGCTGGCCGTCGGCCCGCCGGTTTTGCTGTCGAGATCGGCGGTGCAGCGCAGTTCGGTGATGTTGCCGGCGGCGTCCTTGATCACTTCGTCGCACTTGATGATGTAGGCGTATTTCAGCCGCACTTCGCCGCCGGGTTTCAGGCGGAAATATTTCGGCGGCGGCACCTCCATGAAATCGTCCTGCTCGATGTACAGTTCGCGGCTGAACGGAACCTTGCGTTTGCCGGCGGTCGGATCTTCGGGATTGTTGACGGCGTCGAGTTCCTCGGTCTGGCCTTCGGGATAATTGGTGAGGACGACTTTGAGCGGGCGCAGCACGGCCAGGCGGCGCAGGGCGCATTTGTTCAGATCCTCGCGGATGGCGTGCTCGCAGCACGGCGACGTCGGTGAGGCTGTTGTATTTCGTCACTGCCGAGTTGTGGCGAAAAGTTCCGAAACGCCGCCGGCGTGACGCCGCGGCGCCGCGATGCCGCAGATGGTCGGCATGCGCGGGATCGTCCCAGCCGCTGACCACGTTTTTCGTTCACAAGCTGCATGAGCTTGCGTTTGCTCATGATCGTGTAGCCGAGGATGAGCCGGGCGAATTCGTATTGGTGCGGCAGCGGACGCGGCAGATCGAGGTTTTCCAGAATCCAATCGTAAAGCGGGCGATGCACCTCGAATTCCAGCGTGCAGATGCTGTGCGTGATGCCTTCGATGTAATCGCTCAGGCAATGCGCGAAGTCGTACATCGGATAGATGCACCACTTGTCCGCCGGTGTGATGATGCTCGGCGTGGCGGATGCGATAGAGCACCGGATCGCGCAGCCAGATGTTCGGCGAGGCCATGTCAATTCGGCGCGCAAGCGTGCGGCTGCCGTCGGGAAACTCGCCGGCGTTCATCCGCTGGAACAGATCGAGGTTTTCCTCGATCGCGCGGTTGCGGAAGGGGCTTTCCTGGCCGGGCCGATCCGGCGCGCCGCCGTATGGTGTCCACCTGTTCGGGCGTCAGGTCGCAAATGTAAGCCTTGCCCTTGCGGATCAGTTGCACGGCGTAATCGTAAAGTCTGCGTCGAAATAGTCGCGAGGCATAAAACGGCTCCAACTTATCCGCCGGCGTACTGCCGGTTGCCAATTGTCCAGGCATCACGGCGGGCAAATAAAAATCCGGCTTGCCGTCGCTTGGCACCGTCTCGGGTGTTTTCCCCGTCGGCTTGAGACCTAACCGGTCATCGGCCCAGCCGGCAATCAGCCAGTTCACATCTTCCTGGATGCTGTCCACGTACTCGACGTCTTCCTTCGTGGGATTGGTGTCATCCATGCGAAGATTGCACTGCCCCCGGAACTCGCGGGCGATGCCGAAGTTCAGGCAGATCGACTTGGCGTGGCCGATGTGCAGATAGCCATTGGGTTCCGGCGGAAAGCGGGTAATGATCTTCTGATATTTCCCGGCTGCCACGTCCGCCGCCACAATGTCCCGGATGAAATCGGCCGGCGCCACAGTGGTGGTTTCCGGTTGGTTCGCGCTGTTTTGCGTCGTCATAATGTCAACGTCTCATCAATTCAAGCGGCGCAACGTAACAGAGCGGGCTTTCGATGAATAGTGAAATTGAGGGTGCGGTGAAACGCACTTGGCTGACGGCGCAAGTCACCACCCCGGTCGGGCAAGATTCCGTCGGGCCCTGACTTTCCGGCGTTGTTTCCGCCTCCTCAGCAACGTTACCGCGGGAAACCTTCTGCGTTCGAACATCGAAGTTCACCCTTTGCCCGGCATCTCATAGTCGAAAACGCTCCGGAGTAATCAGGGCTCGACGGAGTCTCGCCCTGCCTGTTATTCGAGCCAGCGAACAAGTGGTGTCATTACGAAATGGTCATTGAGAGGTCCGCCTTTGCAAAGGCGGTCAAATGGCTATAGCACCTCATCACGACTCTCCCACTTTAACCTGCACCGCCGCGATGTCCTCCACCGCTTCCGGCCCTACCGGCCGCAACCGCCACAAGCCGGCCATCACGCTGCCAATCACCGAATGGAACGTGGCCGAGATGGCGCAGGGCGTGGCCGTGGCCGGCAGCGCGGGAAAATTACGTTGCGCCAGCACTACGCCCAGCCCGGAATTCTGCATGCCGACTTCAATGGCAACGGTGCGCCGGATTAGTTCGTCGTAGCCAAACAGGCGTGCAAACGTATGCCCCAGCGCAAATCCGCCGGCGTGCAAGAGGAAAACAGCCGTCAACAATACCCCGCCTGAGTGCAAAATGTCATCGGCCCGTTGGCCCACGATGCTGGCGCAGATCAGGGCGATGGTAATCACCGACACCAGCGGCGCCACCGGCAACACCGCCCGGACCAATCGCGGCGTGGTGTGGTGCAACACCATGCCCAATACAATCGGCGCCAGCACCACCTGAACCGTGTCCAAAAACAACGCCCAGGCATCGACCGGCACGTAAGTACCCGCCAGCCATTTGGTCAGCAAAGGCGTCAGGAAGATCGCGCCGAAGGTCGAGCACATGGTCATAAGCACGGACAGCGCCACGTTGGCTTTGGCAAGATAGCTCACCACATTCGACGCCGTCCCGCCCGGACAACACGAAACCAAAATCAGGCCGACCGCGAACGACGTTTCCAGTCGCAGTACGCGGGCAATGCCAAAGCCCAGCAGCGGCATGATAAGAAATTGTGCGAAGACGCCCACCGCGACGGCTTTGGGCATGGTCAGCACTCGCTTGAAGTCGTCCACACTGAGTGTCACTCCCATACCGAGCATGATCACCGCCAGGCCCCATACAATGGCCTCGCCACGAAACCAAGTGAACAGCGGCGGATGAAACAATGCGAGCACACCACCGGTTAGGACCCAGACGGGAAACAGATTGGTCAGTAGATTGAACAGCCGGTTCATGCGTTGGCGTGTATGTAAGCGGCTGATGGGATTCATGGCCAAGCCTTTTCTTGAAATTCGACCAGAGCAAGGCGCAACGTTTTCAGCTCTTTTGCGTTCCGCCAGGTCTTGGAATGCGTGCGGTCCGCCGCCTCGTTCAAACCATTTAGCAACTTGGCTGGACCTTCGAAAAACCGGTTGGCGAGGCGCCAACCGCCGCGTCCGAGGCGGACGCGCTCCCCAACAGAATCCCCCTCACCCCTGCATTTGCCATGGCCAAACGCGCGCAAAACTGCTATGGTATCCGAAATTCAGCCCAACAATGCGTTGCTTCCGTCCATTGATTGTCTTGTGTCTCACTTTGCTGTTGAATGCTTTGCTCACCAGCAGCGCTTCCTCACAAACCATCCGGCGCGAATACTGGACCGGCATTGCCGGCACGACGATCGGCGACCTGCAGGCGGACCCGAACTACCCGAGCCAACCTACGGGCGTCTCGTTCGAGGAGAGTTTCGAGGCGCCGTTGAACTGGAGCGACAATTACGGCACGCACATGCGGGGTTACGTACATCCGCCGCAGACCGGCGATTACATCTTTTGGATCGCCTCGGACGACCAGGGGGAACTGTATCTGAGCACCAACGAAATGGCTGCCGACCGCGTCCTGATCGCGCGCGTGCCGACTTGGGTCCCTTCGCAGGATTGGAACGAACCGCGCGATGACACCTATCTCTTCCAACAGTCACCGCCCATTCACCTCGAAGCGGGGCGGCAGTTACTACGTCGAAGCTTTGCAAAAGGAAGGCGGCGGTGGTGACAACCTGGCGGTGGGCTGGCAATTGCCCGATGGCACGTTCGAACGTCCCATCCCCGGGAGTCGCTTGTCTCCCTGGGAAGTTTCCACCAATCCCCCCGCGCTGCTGATGGAACCGGAAGATTTGGCTGTTGCCGAGTTGCAAACCGCCTGGTTCAGGATTTCCGCTCGAGGCGGCGAACCGCTCACGTTCCAATGGTGGCGCGACGGCACCGTGCTCCTGGGCGAACGTACCGCTACACTGCTGCTGGAAAACCTCACCACCAACGACAGCGGCAGTCGGTTTCAATGTGTGGTTACCAACCAGTATGGCAGCGTCACCAGCCGGGTGGCGGTGTTGACCGTATTTCCGGAAATGGTTCCGCCCACCACGCTCAATGTGACGCCACCACCAGGAGCGACGGTCCGGCAATTGACGCAAGTGGAAGTGCTGTTCAGTGAACGCGTCACCGGCATTGATGCCGCCGACCTGCTGATCAATGATCAACCCGCAACAAATGTCACCGGATTGCTGGCCGGCCCCTTCGTGTTTCAATTCGCTGCGCCTGCCGCGGGGCCGGTTCAACTTGAGTGGTCCGCCGATCACGGCATCACCGATCTGGCTGCCATTCCCAATTCGTTCGCCGGCGGCGCCTGGACGGTGACGGTCGATCCCAGCGCAATCCCCGGCGATCTGGTGATCAATGAATTCCTTGCCGCCAATCAAAACGGATTGCTCGACGAAGATGGGGAAGCGCAGGACTGGATTGAAATTCTCAACCGCGGCACTAACCGCGTGGACCTGGCCGGTTGGTCGCTCACAGATAATGCCGATGAGCCGGGACAATGGATCTTTCCCGCCCGCCCGCTCGAGCCCGGCGAATATCTGGTGGTGTTCGCCTCCGGCAAAGACCGCAAACCAAACGCCTCTGGCACTCTGCACACGAATTTCAAACTCGGCGCCAATGGCGAGTACTTGGGCTTGTTCTCGCCCGAATCGCCACGAGTGGCCATCAGCGAGTTGGCGCCCAAGTATCCCGAGCAACGCAACGATTATTCGTATGGCCGCGATTCCCAAGGCGCCTGGCGTTACTTCAACTCGCCAACGCCGGGCGGCCCAAACGGTGCGAGCACCATCGCGAGTGTCGTGGCGCCGGTGCATTTCAGTGTGCCGCGCGGATTCTTTGACACACCGTTCAATGTGCATCTCAGTACGGAGACTTCCGGCGCCTTCATCCGTTACACGTTGGACGGCAGCGAACCGACGGAACAAAATGGACTCGCGTATGCCAATGCTCTCCGAATTGCCGCCACCACGCTGCTCCGCGCCGCCGCGTTTAAGCCAAACTGCCTGCCGTCCACAATTGGCACGCATACCTATTTCTACGGATTGAGCAGCGCCCAACTGTCACTGCCGGTGCTTTCCATCGTCACGTCTTCAAACAACTTGTTTGGCCCCACCGGCATTCTGGGCATCAACGGCGGAACGTATGACAGCGGGGCCTGGGAAGCGGTCAATCCGGGCGATTATTACAATCCTTCCCAACGCGGTCTGGCCTGGGAAAGACCGGTTTCCGCTTGAACTGATTCGTCCGGAAGACAACCGCGGCTTTCAAGCAAACTGCGGGCTGCGCGTCGGCGGCGGCAACTACATTCGGCCGCGATACCGACCGTCGAGCAAATTCACTTTGCGCGCCTATTTCCGCGGCGATTATGGGGCCGGGCGGTTGGAGTATCCGTTCTTCACAAACGCTGCCGTCACCACCTTCAACCAACTTCACCTCCGGGCCGGCATGAATGATCCGGTCAACCCGTTCATCACCGACGAACTGGTGCGCCGGCTCTTCGTGGACATGGGACAGGTGTCGGCCCATGGCGACGTAATGAACCTCTTCGTGAACGGGCAATACAAGGGCTACTACAATCCGGCCGAGCACATCGAAGAACAGTTTTGCCAGGCCTGGCACGGCGGCGGGCCGGATTGGGATGTCATTACGGTCGGCAGTCAACCACTCGATGGCGACACGCTCGAATGGAACCGCTTGCGCAGCTACGTCAATTCACAGGATGTCACGCAGCCGGACGTATATTTGGAAATCGAGCGGCAGTTGGACCTGGTCAATTTTGTCGATTACCTGCTGCTCAATGTCTATGCCGGCACCGGCGACTGGGGCGGCAACAATTGGCGCACGGCGCGGGAACGGGTGCCGGGCGCAAAGTTCCGTTATTACGTGTGGGATGCCGAATGGGCGTTCGGCCAATACAACCGCCCGGTCAGCATCAACTCGTTCGAGAACGAACTGGCCGGCAACAACGAAATGGCCCTCCTCTACAAGCGGCTCAAGCAAAGCCCGGAGTTCCGTTTGCTGTTCGCCGACCGAATTCAGAAACACCTGTTCAATGGCGGCGCCTTGGTGGAATCCAACGTGCTGGCGCGATTCGAAGCCTTGCGCTCGTCGATGTCTGAGGTGCTATCCAACATGCAACAGACCATCCCCACCGCATGGGTGCCAAATCGCTGTGGATATATAATGGAACATCTCGCCGCCCAAGGTTTGTTGGCCTCGGACAACGCGCCCGTATTTAGCCAACACGGTGGGCGGGTACCGGCCGGATTTCTTCTGAACATGAGTGCGCCGGCGGGCACCATCTACTACACGATGAACGGCGCCGATCCGCGCGAACGCTTCACCGGGGCGGTGTCCGCTGACGCGTTGGCCTGGACGAATGGCGTGGCCTTGAGTATTCAGCGCAGCACCGTGGTTAAATCGCGAACACTGAAGGGCGCTGATTGGAGCGCGTTGACGGAAGCCGAGTTTACCGTTGGACAGTTGGGGCTGCCGCTGTGCATCAGCGAAATCATGTATCATCCGCTCGGCGGTGATGCGTATGAGTTCGTCGAACTCTTCAACGCCGGCGCCACGCCGATGGACTTGAGCGGATTCAGCTTCCAGGGCATCAGTTACACGTTCCCCCAAAGCACGACGTTGGCGGCCGGTGCCACGATCGTCTTGATTCCGAACACGGCGCCCGACCTCTTCGCGGCGCGGTATCCCGGCGTCACGGTGTTTGGCCAATACGCGAACAGTCTGGCCAACGGCGGTGAGCGCCTGGCGGTGTTGGATCGCGACCATCAGGTTGTTGTCTCGGTGGATTACCGCGACGACAGCGGTTGGCCCACGGTGGCCGATGGTGGAGGATATTCGTTAACTTTGCTGGACCCGAATGGGAATCCAGACAGTCCGGCCAACTGGCGCGATTAGCGAAGCGCCGGGAGGAACTCCAGGAACGTATCAGGCCACGCCTGTCACCGTGCCCGTCATTCGCATCAATGAGCTGATGGCGGACAACCAGACTGCTGTTCCGCACGGAACCAACTTTCCAGATTGGATCGAGTTGTTCAACGGTTCAGCACAAACGGTGGACCTGGCCAACTGGAGTTTGAGCGACGACAGCAATCTGCGGAAGTTCGTCTTCCCCGCCGAAACGAGCCTGTCCAGCGGTGAGTTCCTGGTGGTCTGGTGTGACGACCAAACCAATGCGCCCGGCTGGCATGCCGGGTTTGCCCTGGATCGCACGGGCGAAACCGTCTTCCTTTTTGATGCGACGACCAATCGGGTCGATGCCTTGGGGTTTGGTTTTCAATTGCCCGATTATTCGCTTGGGCGAGTTGGCGAGAACGGGCAAACCTGGAGCCTGACGTTGCCCACGCCGGGCACAGCCAACCAAGCGGCTGCATTGGCCTCGCCCACCAATCTCGTTATCAACGAATGGCAGGCTAATCCGTTTGCCGGCGGATCGGACTGGGTTGAAATCTACAACCGAGATCCCGATGCGCCCGCCGCGTTGCTCGGGCTGTACTTGGGCAACGGCATTGTCTCCAAGCAACTTCATGACTTGTCGTTCATTGCTGCCGCCGGGCATTCAGTTTTGAACTGCGATGAGCAGCCAGGAATTGGGCCACCTTGATTTCAAACTGCCCGCCTCTGGCTCGGACATCGTCCTTAGCGACGCCATTGGCCTGGTGATTGACCGGGTCCATAATCCCAAGCAGACCGAGGGTCTGGCTCGCGGCCGAGTGCCGGACGGCGGATCACGACTGGCCAACCTGTATGATGGCGCGACGCCGGGATGCCCCAACAGTCCGTTGCAATACAACGGACCGGTCCTGAATGAGTTCATGGCCCGCAATGCCACCGCCGCCACCAACGCAGCCGGTCGCATTGCGGATTGGATCGAACTGTATAATCCCGGCACTACCAGCGCTAATCTAGCCGGCATGAGTGTCAGCGTCGAAAGCGGTCAACCGCGGCAGTGGATCGTTCCGCCGGACGTGTCCATTCCAGCACATGGTTACCTAATTCTCTGGTGCGACCCCGAACGCCTGCCGTCCATCGTCGCCGGTCCGGTGCTGAATCTCGGACGCGGACTTGCAGACGAAAGCGGCGGCATTTACTTGTTCGAGGCCAATGACCAACTGGTGGACTCGGTCGAGTATGGTTTTCAAGTTGTCAACCGGTCCCTGGGCAGATCCGGTTCGAGTTGGCGCCTCCTTGAAACACCGACACCCGGCGCGGTCAATTCCGTCAACGCCGCGCTCGGTACCACCGTCCATTTGTGCATCAACGAATGGATGGCCGATCCGCTCACGGGCAACGATTGGTTCGAACTCTACAACGGCGACCATCGGCCGGTGCAATTGTCCGGCGTCTATCTGAGCGACGATCCGTCGTTGGCGGGGGCGAAGAAATTTCTCGTGAATTCACTCAGTTTCATCGCCTGCAACGGCTGGATCAAATTCGTGGCGGACGGCGACGCCTTTCAAGGGCGCGACCACGTGAATTTCCGATTGGACGCCGGTGGCGAAACACTGCGCATTTACCTAACCAGCGGCTCCGTCATCGACAGCCTGGATTACGGCCAACAGACCGCGGGGGTTTCCCAAGGCCGCCTGGCGGACGGCAGTTCGAACATCGTATCCTTCCCCGCCCTGCTCACTCCCGGCGCCATGAACCTGGCCGACAGCGACGCGGATGGTCTGCCCGACGACTGGGAAACCGCCAACGGATTGAATCCGTTGCTATCCAGCGATGCCGCCGCCGACCGCGACGGAGACGGTCTGTCCAACCGCGACGAGTATTATGCCGGAACGGATCCTCGCGATCCGAACAGTTACCTGCGGGTCGAGGTCCGTCTGCCGGGCGAGCATCGCGTCACCTTGCGTTTCCATGCCATGCCGGATAAGAGCTACAGCGTGATTTATTGTGACGCCAATCCCTCGAGCGCCTGGACCAGACTACGGGACATTTCGGCGTCCGCCTTCGAGCAGGAAATTGAACTTACGGACCAATTACCCGAAGGCGTGAACGAACGCTTCTATCGCCTGGTCACGCCGCGGCAATAAGTGAGAGGCTTTCCTCCAACGTAGGACAACGCACTATTGGAACCGCGTGGGCCTGTTCGCGCCAGCGTTTGGAGTGCGTCCGGCTTGCCGGCGCTTTCGCAATAAAACTCACGGCCGAATACATACGAGCGTCGTATTGTTTGGTAGGTGTGCGATGTTCTACGAAAGCGGGAGCAAGCTCCACGCTCCAAACGCTTCGCGATGTTCGGAACCGACATAGGTTAGCCGGAAGCTACCTTTCAGTCACTTCGCCCAATTCAACTGGCTGACCACCGGCAGATGATCGGACGCATTGCTCTTGAGAATCCGACTGCTGCGCGTGCGCAGGTCTTTGGTGTGGAAAATGAAATCGATGCGAATGCTCCACTGGTTGTCCCCGTATTGGAAATCGCAGGTGCCGTGCTGATCGGCGTCTTCATTGACTGCGGCGAAGCTGTCCACAAAACCGTGCTCCTTCAAGAACATCGGGGCGCAGAAGAACGAAAAACTGTTGAAATCACCCAGCACAATGAGGGGCCGGTCCTTGGCCAGATGCGCATAGAGACGCTGAATTTCCTTGGCGTGGAGTTCCTCTGACTGCTGGAACATACTCAAGGCGCTGGTCAACGATCGCATGCGCCCGACCGGCGGTGTGGCCAAATGGACATTCGCCACCTGGACGTTGGTCCCGCCCAGGTTCACATCGGCAATCAACACCCCTCGCCAGCCCGCCAGCGGCTCAAGGAACGTCAAGTTGCGCAAGGAGGATTTGGAGAGCAGACCCCAAACCGTCCGAACCGTGCTGTCCCGCGCGAAAAGCCATGTGTGGATATTCCCGGGCCAGTTTCTCCCGCAGGAATTTCTCGGATTCGGGATTGGTTTCCTGGAGCGCCACCACGTCGGCTGCCGTTTCGCGCAGCGTCGTCACGAGTTTGGGCAAGTCCCGATTGCGATAAAGAATGTTATACGTGGCAATCGTAAACGGGTGCGGTTCGTCGGCCATCAAACCAGCACCGCTCCAGAGGAAGACCACGGACGCGATCAAGGCTCGGGTCAGGAACATCAGCCATGCACTTTGGATTGTCATGCGATTGCTGGGGGAATGCATAGCATGAGCAAAAGAACAACGCCAGACTGGCAGCACAAAATTTCACTTCGCAAATCGCTCTGACGAGACGCTGCTACGCCGGAGCCCGTAGGACAGCGCGTCCCGCCTGTCCCGAAACACCACAGCCAGTTCGACGTTCAAACCACAAACAGAAACAAAGAAAACGAAGTCGAAAGGAGCGCGACATTCCTGTCGGCTCGAACGCTACGCCCCGCTCGGGAATCAACCACAAATGGACCCAGCGCTGCGAAACCGTAACCAATCCCAATAGATGCGCCAGCCAATTCAGAAAAGCACATGGGTAAGGTAGCGTGGACGACAGCGGTTTAACTAATCACTATTGAATGTTGGGATAGGCTTGGCGGGCGTTATGGCGGGACGCTTTAAAAGAAGTCGGCTTTTGAATGTCACCTGCAATGTGCTGCGTTGACGCGCCAGCAACTTGGCGCGCAGGACGCTTGGTCTGCAACCGCAGCACGATGGTCGGGTTCGCTGCAACGCTTGTAGGCGTCGCGGTCATACCAAGAGTTGTGCATCGGACTTTGGCATGAAGCGACGATACACGAAGCGAATAAACCGGTCGAGAATGAAAGCGATTGAGATGCCAGCTAGGATGCCAAAGGCTGAACCGACGACCAAAATGTAGTGGTGTCTGAGGTGGAACTCGAATAGCGCACAACCGAGCCACAAAGCACCAATGCCACACGGCAAGGCAATAAGCGCCAATACCTGATAATGCAGCGCCCGGAAACCTGCGGAAAAGCGCCGTCTGAGAATGGCGATGAGTGCCGAAGAGGAGACAATACCGAGTGCAATAAAGACAGCGGCACAAGCTATGCATCCGAAACCGATGATGATGCCTAAGCCCACGAGAACGAGAAGCACAGCGCCGAAGAAAAGAGCACCAAAGAGAAGTCCTGGAGCAAAGTCGTCGTCTGGCGGCAGGGCATCGGACGCTTCGGCAGCTACAACCACAGCGGTCATCGCGAAAAAGAGTATCGCAGTGAGAATTGGATGCCCGACTTTCATGTACTGGGAACGAGAGCTAACGCCGCGGCTCAGGCACGCCGGCCCAATGATGCCTAATTGCCAACTTAGTTAGATTCTGGCCATCCCCATAGGGTGCAACCACCGACGCGTAGATCTCTGACAGCAGGTCTCCCGGCACAGCAGCGGCTGGTTGTTTTGGTAATACCTCCACCCGCGCGGTTTCCAAGCCGCCGATCGACATTTCCCTTCGTTTCATGCTTACAGATTGTTTATCTCAACCAAGGATTGTCAATTTTGAAATCGAACCATCGGCCCTCGGATTTCGGATTTCGCTTTTGGCCCAGTCATAAGGCTGGCGCCAACGCGGCAGCTTCTTGGAGTGCGGCAGCCCTCTGCCGCTTTCGAACCGCTGCCGACCATCCAAAGCGGCAGGGGGCTGCCGCACTCCAAAACCTGGCGGTCCTTCTCGTTCCAATGGGATGTCGGCGGAGCTTCGACACTTTTCCCACGGGGGGCGTATTTTCAATTCCCCGCCAGGTTCCGGTAGAGCCGGGCCAATCGTTGAGGGCGGACGCCGCAGTGATAGCCAATAACCATCAGTTTGTTGATGAGCGTCGTCCGAATGAATCCCAATTGGCGCCAGCGCCGGCCCGAAGTGATGGCGGCTTGGGCCACTGTCACAATCCGTCCGCGGCGCCGCAGCCGGACCGCAAACTCGTAGTCTTCCATGATAGGCAGGTTCGCGAATCCACCCAGTTCTTCAAACAATGAACGCCGGAGAAAGAGGGCCTGGTCACCGTAGGGCTTTTGGAACCAGTGCCACCGCAGGTGGGTAGTCCATTCCACGAGACTTCTACCGGCGAAGTCTTCGGCGATGCGGAAGCGAAATGCCCCCGCGGCAACTCTTGGGCATGCCAGAGTCTCGGAAACGCATTGCGTCCAACTCGCGGGCAGGAGCGTGTCGGCGTGGAGGAACAACAGGACATTTCCCGCTGCGCTAGCCGCGCCGGCGTTCATCTGACGAGCTCGACCCGGTGACGAAGACAGGACCATCGCACCGGCCTCACGGGCGAATTTCGCTGTGTTATCGGTGCTGCCGCCGTCCACGACGATGATTTCGAAAGGTTCCCCCTTCCGGACCGATTGGAGCGTGGCCGCAACCTGTTGTTCCTCGTTCAGGGCCGGAATGATGACGGAAACCCGGTTCAATTGCGAGTCTTCGGCTGCTGCCAGCCGTTGCCACGCGGGCAAGTCTTCCGGGCGATCAAGGTCATCGAGCCGGTCCAGCAGGACCGGTTTGACGCTGGCCTGATCGAGATGGTGCAATGATTCGGCCAGAACAGTATCAGTTCCCCACGCTAAGCCGCGAAACAGTTCAGGGATATTTCGAGTCAGCCCGATCAAGTAGTAGCCGCCGTCGGTCGCCGGTCCCAGAGCAGCCGGGGCTCGCGACAGCGCCTGGAAGGCGGCGGCAATCAGGTCTGGCGTCAAGCTCGGGCAATCACTACCGATGATGACCGTCGCGGCGGACCCTTCCCGGAGACTATCCTCGAATGCTTCGGCCATTCGCTCTCCCAAATCTCCCGCACACTGCGGGCGACAAAGCCAGCCCTCTCCGAGCCAGTGACGGATCGCGTCCTCGCTTCCGCCGTCGAAGCGGATCTCCAACTCGGCTCCGACCTCCCGGCACGCCGTCTGCGCCAGGCGCAAGGTGCGCAAGACCAGCCGGCGATGCAGGGCCGCCGCGCCCACGGCGCCCAGCGCGGGAATTAGGCGCGTCTTCACCCGCCCGACTACAGGATAACGGGCGAACAGGATAAGCCGTTGTTTGCCGCTCACTCCGCGCGAAGCTAAGGCGCTCAACGCTGCCAGGCAAGCCAGCGTCCCATCAGGCGCTTGACGAAGGGTGTCAGCCGGGTGCGGGTATAGAGGTCGCCCGTCTTGCGCAGAGCCTCCGCCTGTGTGGGGTACGGATGGATCGTGCTCGCGAGGGTCTTGAGGCCCAGCTTGGCTTTCATCGCCAGGTTGAACTCACTGATTAGCTCGCCCGCAAGACAATCGTCCCGATCGCCACCGCTCCCAGCAGGATTTTCAGCCAGTGGGACGCCCACCACGGTGCGGCGCCTTCCGTCGGCGGCGACGTGGAAGATGGCAAATGTTCTGGCATGGATAGAGTGTTCACTGACCGGCAGATTTGATGTCATTCAACGACGAGCCTCAGACCAGAGTTGACACGAATTCCGCGAATATTTCCGAATTCGTGTTAATTCGTGCGATTCGTGTCTTCCGAAAATTGGAACTGTCCACATCATGTTTTGGGATTCAAGGAGGCTTGATCAACCTATCTGGCGGCGGTGCTTTTCGCGTCCGCAGTCTCCACCATCGCCCCGGTGCAACTGCTGCCGCAGCCGGCGGTGCAGGCCAGGCAATGAATGCCGGTTTGGATCGGCCCAATCATCCAGGTACTCGCGGGGTCACGTCCCAGAGGAACAGCGGTTTGCCGTTGCGCATCTGCATGTTCAGCATCTGGTTGAAATCGCAATCATAGACCTCGCCCAGCCAGCCGACGCTGATGGTGCTGCGGCACATCAGGCCCTCGACCGTCGCCGGATTGAAACTGTTGGCGAGCAATTCGAGATAGGCATCCCACTGGCCGTGCTGGCGCAGGTCTTCGGCAAAGCGGGCGATGGGTTGGTTGGTGATCGTGAACAGCTGGTTGAACACGATGCCGAACTCGCGGCCGCAGCGCCTCCTTGTAGTCCGCCTCCAATTCCGCCTGCGGGCCGGGCAGCTTCGGCGCCAAGCGGATTGTAAACCAGGTTCAGTGGCAGCCTCGTGCCGTAGCCGACCGCGTTCAGATTTTTGCAGCGCGGAAATGCTTTTCTCGAACACGCCGTCGCCGCGCTGGGCGTTCACATTTTCCGCCGAATAACACGGCAGCGAGGCGACGACTTCCACTTCGTGTCGCGGCCAGATATTCCGGCAGCCAGGCAAACGCGTGGCGTCTCGATGATGGTGAGATTGTTCCGGTCAATGACGTGGCAACCGGCCGCCCGCGCCGTCTCGACGAAGTAACCGGAAATGCTCGCTCAACTCCGGCGCGCCGCCGGTGATGTCCACGACGGGCGGACGATGTCGCGAATCCATTCGCCGACGCGCCGCGCGACCGCTTCCGGCATCATTTCCGTGCGCCACGGCGCGGCGTCCACGTGGCAATGGCGGCAGGTTTGGTTGCACTTGCGGCCGACATTGATCTGAAGCGTTTGCAGGCGGTCCCGACGCAGGGACAAGCGGTTTCGGCCAGCTTGGCTTCAAATCGGTTCATTGGTTTCTTCTCAAGGGGCATCGTGATCACGATTAGCCGTCGGAGTCACGAGGCCACCGTAGCGGCTCCCGGTATTGAATTCAACTAACCAGCACGCGGTAAATGTGACGCTGAGGCGACGCCTTGGCACAACGAGTCAAGAGCGGAAAGCAAATGGTGATGTTTATGTACGTCTACCTTTGACTTTGATCTCGTATTGCTCCCTCATCGACGGCAACAAGCTGACGGTCGATTTCGACAAGGCCGGGCAGAAAAGGGTGCTGGAGAGTTTAGTGCAGGGGGTGTGAGAGTTACACTCGCCTTTGCCGGTCAAGCCTTCCAGCGTTTTTTACCAATGATGGGATTCGTCCCTGCACACTTGAGCACCGAGGGCAATGGAATGCCACTCCATTCGGGGACGAACGTCTGATAGGTATATATTTCCTCTGGATTATCTGAAGCTGATCGCCCGCCAAGCTCAGAAAGCGAAACTTGCGTGTTTGGCAGCAAGATTATCGAAGACATTATGAGCTGAAAATTCTCTTTTTTCTCCCGTTGCGGTCGTGCCATTGACCTTTCAGCTTCCAATTGGAAGTGTAGCGCTTTGCAGCGGCCAACTGGCATCCCCGTCCATATGAAAAGAAGTCAAGACCGGTAACAGAAGCAGTAGCTCCAGCCTCGCCCAATTGGACGGCAAGTCGATAACGAACTGGGCCAACTCGGATACGCGCTTGATGTCTCGCGGGCTCAAAGAATTGAGAGAAAAGAACGATTCGAAAAATCAACAATGCCAATCTCAGGATAGCCGGAATCTTTCTTCTGTCGGGTTTCGCCATATCATATTGATAAACGCCTTAGGTTGGGCGCTTCAAACACATAGGTTCCGTCGAAAAAGCGCTTGAGATAGCGACGCCCGTAAAGTCGCCACCATAGACGCCGCGTACCGCATGCTGGAGCTGAGATGTGTCCGTCGCGACGACAAAAAACTACGTTGTCCGTGGCAAAGAGATGTTCGATCCGCTTCCAGGAGGCTGACAGCGTATGTGGGTCGGCATCTGTCAATTCATCAACCAGCACAAACAGCGGCATGCGCCGTGAGCCTTTTCCCGAGATTGCAGAGATGGTCAGCGAAATCGACTCCCGGAATTTGACGATAGATCCGACTCCAATTCGAACCGCTTGATCAGAGTCTCCGTATATTTATCAGCAATCTTGTCGAATTCGGAGGCAGTAAACTCACTTGCAGAGCGGGAAATAGATTCTTGCTCACTATCCGATTTCCAACTACTTTCCTCAATTATCTGATCCAGTGAAGCCCCGATGTATTTGTGTGCTGCTCTTTTGACAATGCCCTTCGTCATCCCAAGATGCAATTGCTCCTGCATTTTGCCTTACACCTTGAAAGCGCCTCCGAAATTCCCTCTTTCCGAGATACGGTTTGAAGGCTTGTTGATTTGCAAAATAGACGGTAAGTGGATCATCCGCATGGTCGTCTTTCCAAGCGTTCCATAGGCGGCCAAATATCCATCCTGCTCCAACTGCAATTTTAGCCGCTCCTAAGAAAGAATGTCTTCCCTCGTCCCCACTCGGCGTGGCGAGAATTCAGAACGTAGCTGCCAGTTTCCCCGTTTTGCTTGCGTTGTCGAGTGCGCTCAGACAAGAAATTGATCAGAAACTTGGCATAGGCTTCTATCAAAAAGAATATTCGCATCCCAAATGTTGTCACGCTGCGCCGTTGGGTTCATCTTCTGATCGTTCCATTGATTCGCTGACAATCAATAATAGAGAAATTCGTCAGATGCGAGAAATCCACTAGGCCAACGGAATGGATCCTCGGGTTGATCCCCGGGTAAGCCCGGGGATGAACCCGAGGATCCATTCCGTTCCCCTCTCAGCCTCGCCGAGGGTCCAGAACGCACTCCAACAAAACGCTCCCTACATAGAAAGCCTCCGCACACCTACCACCCGATCCCCCGATAAAGCTCGTGCCAGCCGGGATTGATGCCTTCGATCAGCGACACCTTCCACGCCCGGTTCCAGCGTTTCAGGGACTTCTCGCGCTGGATGGCGTCGCGGATGTCGTCGTGCTCCTCGTACCAGACGAGCCGTGTGCAGGCGTATTTCGAGGTGAAGCCGGGCGTGATCCCGTTCTTGTGCTCCCACACGCGATGCGACAGGTCGTTCGTCACGCCGATATAGAGCGTCCCGCCCTTCCTGTTCGCCATGATGTAGACATAGCCGCCCATGCACGCCACGGTTGCCTGAATGTCGCGGCAGGTCAAGCGGCTTGGGCGCTTGTTCCCGGACGGGGCGGCGGTGGCGAGGTTTACGGAATGGATCCTCGGGTCAGGCCCGAGGATGACGCCGGGAGGGAGGGTGACGCTAATCGCCAAGGTTGGCGCGGGCCTCAAGGTCGCATGATCGCCAAGGTCCATGCGAGCGGCAACGTTCGCCATTAGCGGCCGACATCAAACAAGGCCGTCATCCTCGGGCTTGACCCGAGGATCTATTCCGTCAACGCCGCAGGAAAGGGCGCGACTCGCCCGCCGCTCCTCCTTCGACAAGCTCAGGATGAGGGCTCCTGAGATGTCGGCGTCGGCTCACGGGCGGTGAGGACCAGCACCACCCTCATGGTGAGCCCCGAGCTTGCCGAAGGGGCGAACCTCGAGGGTGGCTCCAGCAACGCAAAAACACGCGCACTTATCCAACACCCCCAAACCTCCCTTATCCTCCCCCCCAGTCGCCTCTCGATGAAGGGACCGGATGTCGACACCGGAGCATCGGGAGAGGCGGCCGGCGTTCCCCTCTTCGCGGATTCCGGTTCGCGGGGACCAGTGGAGCCGCTTCGCCGAATGTCGCCGGGCACCTCACAAGGTCCCGGAGGCTGAAAAATGCCGAAGACGCGAAGCGAAAAAGTGCCGGCGGGGCGCGTGGATCGCGCCACCATTAGAATTGAAAGGCACGGTCCACGCGCCCCGCTCCCTTTCTTTGACAATGGCCAGA
>CAWBHS010000075.1:0-127759 GCA_963788655.1 uncultured Verrucomicrobiae bacterium
AACAATCGTCCCTTCGCGGCCGCCCGGTGTACAAACCACTTGCTGGCCGTCCACCAGTGGCGATTCGGCGTAGCCCCAGCCGGACATCATTTTGCCGTGGAAATCCTTGCTCAAACTCCGGTTCCACCGTTCCTTACCCGTGACGGCTTCCGCGCAGATCAAGTCGCCGTGTTGATTCAAAGCGTAGATCAGTTCGCCGTCCACCGTCGGCGTGCAACGCGGTCCCGGATAACCACCACCGCCGCCCGGCCGGCCGAGGCGGGTGGACCAAACGATCTTGCCGTCCGCCAGGTTCAGCGCCAGTAGATAACTGCCATCCCCGAGATCGCCCATTGTGTAAATGCGGTCTCCCACGACGGACACACCGGAATAGCCATCGCCCAAACCATGAGCTTTCCAGGCAAGCGGCGGCCCTTCGGCCGGCCACTGCTTCAACAGGCCGGTTTCGGTGCAACGGCCGTCACGATGCGGACCACGCCATTGCGGCCAGTCCGCGCCGGCGGCAATGGTCACGGAGATCAGAGTCAGCGAGGCCAGAATCAAAATGGAACGTATCAGTTGCTTCATCATCGTATTTGCAGATTCAATTAAATTGTTTGCGCGGGCACTTGCCATAATCGATGATTGGACGCGAGACAACCGAATTCCTTGAAAAAAACTTGTGCTTTATTCCTGGCGGCGTTGGCCATCTTGGCCTCCGAAAACCAGCTCCCAGCGGCGGAGTGGTTGGTGGCCACCAACGGTACCCGAACGCGGTGGAGGCACGGCATCGTCGCCCTGGGACATCGCGTCGGCGTTGGCTGGCCGGCAGAAAGTCACGCCGGGAGATACCTTGTGGTTGCGCGGCGGAACTTACAAATATCCGGGAACTGTTGGCAGCGCCGGCTTTGTGGTGAAGCTGGCCGGGAGTGAACTGGCGCCCATCGTGGTCCGCGCCCGACCGGGCGAACGCGTGACTCTCGACGGCAGCTTGACGGTGCAGGAACCGGCTACGCACCTCTGGATTTGGGGTCTGGAGATTTTGGTTTCAGAGCCGCGACCACCTCAACCCGTGCCGCCCGACCCAAGTTATCGCAATGTTAACCGGCCCTGGGGTGGGTTGAACATTCACAGCGGGAGCCACTGCAAATTCATCAACCTGGTGATCCACGACAACTGTCAGGGCATCAGTTGGTGGGTGGGTTCGCACGACAGCGAAGTGTCTGGCTGCCTCATTTATGACAATGGCTGGGCCGGCACTGATCGCGGCCATGGCCACGCGATCTACACGCAGAACAATGACGGTGTGAAGCGGATCACCGATTGTATCATGACCGGCGGGTACGGTTACACGATGCACGCCTACGGTTCCAGCCGCGCGTATGTGAACGGTTACCTCGCCGAGGGCAATATCTGCTACGACGCCGGCACCTTCTTGATTGGCGGGGGCCGGCCCAGTCACCGCATTCGTGTGCTGACCAATTTTCTTTACGGCCTGAATCTGCAACTGGGTTACAACGCGCCGACCAATTTCGATTGCGAAGTGCTGGGCAACACGATCGTCAACGGCGGTCTGATCATCAACCGGTTTGGCCAGGTCATCCAGCGCGGTAACCGTGTGCTTGGTAAGTCAGCGCCACGGCCATCCGTTCCGGAGATTATCCTGCGGCCGAACAAATATGATCCATTGCGGGCACACCTGGCGATTTACAACTGGAACCGACAAGCAAGGGTCGCCGCGGATTTGTCCGGGTTTTTGAAGCCGGGTGACGCGTTTGCATTGCACCGACCGCGCGAAGTGTTCGGGCCACCGACTGTCATGGGAGTCTTTGACGGACATCCGGTGGCATTGGATATCCCCGGCGAGTTCGCCGTTTTTGTGCTGTTCAAACGCTAACGTAACGTGCTGCCGACATCTTGTCGGCAGGTCGAACGTAACTTTGCCCCGCGAACCAAAGCCGAAATTCGAGCGCCCCCGGGGCATCCGTTCCTGCCGGCGAGACGCCGGCAGCACGTTGGGCAGCGTGTTGCCGACATCCTGCCGGCAGATCGAACGGAACCTTGCCCCGCGAACCAAAGCCGAAATTCGAGCGCACCTGGGGCATCCGTTCCTGCCGGCGAGACGCCAGCAGCACGTTGGGCAGCGTGCTGCCGGCATCCTGCCGGCAGGTCGAACGCAACTTTGCCCCGCGAACCAAAGCCGCAATTCGAGCGCACCTGGGGCCTCCGTTCCTGCTGACAGGACGCCGGCAGGACATTGAGGGAAAACGCTTGGGCGCGGCAATGGTGGTTTGTGGGCCCGAAGAAATTTGCTCACTTTGATAATAAGTCGATGACACTCTAAGCTGAGCGTTGTAAATTTGCGATATGGATTCGGCGCAGATCAAAGTTCTGTTGGTCGAGGACAGCCGCATGGATTCGCGGTTGATTTGCCTTTACCTCGGAGAAAGCCGCACGCACTTTTCCATCACGGTCGTCGAACGGCTCAAGGACGCCCTGCAAAAGCTGCACGAGGACAAGTTTGATGTCATTCTCAGTGATCTTTCCCTGCCTGACAGTCTCGGCTTGGAAACTTTCACCCGGATCCACGCCCAAGCACCAACTGTGGCAATCCTGGTGCTGAGCGGTGCGGATGATGACACGCTGGCCACTACGGCCGTGCGCGAAGGAGCACAGGATTATCTGGTGAAAGGTCGCTTTGATTCGCACTTGCTGACCCGGGCGGTTTGCTACGCGATTGAGCGGCAGCGCGCCGAACTGGTGTTGCAAGAACGCGAGCAACGACTGCAACAATTGCTCGAGTCCATCACCGATTACACCTATTCGGTGATCCTGGAAAACGACCACCCCAAGCAAGCCGTCCATGGGCCGGGCTGCGAAGGCGTCACGGGCTACACTGCCGAGGAATATGCCAGGGACGGTGACCTGTGGATTCGGATGGTACACGAGAAGGACCGCGACCTCGTGCGGGAACAAACCCGGCAGGTTCTGGCCGGCCATACGCCACCGCCACTGGAGCACCGGATTATTCATAAGAATGGCAATATCCTCTGGGTGCGCAGCACCGTGGTACCGCGCCGCGATGAGCGCGGACGGATGACCGCTTATGACGGCCTGATTTCGGACATCACCGAGCGCAAAGTCGCGGAAAACAAGCTCATCAAGTCGGAGGCGTTTTACCATTCTTTGGTCGAAAACCTGCCCCAGAACATATTTCGCAAGGATCTGGACGAGCGGTTCACGTTTGCCAACCAACGTTTCTGCCAACTGCTCGGCCATTCCTTGGACGAAATCATCGGTAAAACCGACTTTGATTTTTACCCATCCGAACTGGCTTCCAAGTACCAGCGCGATGATCGAGAAGTCATTCGCGCCGGCAAGATTTTGGAAACGGTCGAAGAGAACGTCTCGACCACCGGCGAAAAGATTATTGTGCAGGTCGTCAAGACGCCGATCTTTGACGCCAACGGCATGAAACTCGGGACTCAGTGCATTTTTTGGGACATTACCAAGCAGCGGCAGTTCGAGGAGAAATTGCAAAAAGCCAACACCGAATTGGCCGCCAGCGAAGCGGCCTTGCGCAAATCCCACGAGGAATTGAAGGCCGCTCAATTGCAATTGATTCACGCCGAGAAAATGGAGTCCATCGGCACTCTGGCGGCCGGGGTGGCGCACGAAGTCAAGAATCCGCTGGCCATCATGGAAATGGGCGTCAGTTTCCTGACCAAGAAACTGGGGAACGTCGAGGAGAATATCGCCTCGGTTCTCAAAGAAATGAAGGAGGCCATCGCGCGGGCGGATTCCATCACCAAAGGTTTGTTGGACTATGCGGCGGAAGGCAAGCTCAGTTCCGAGTTGGAAAACCTTAATCCTCTCATTGAGGGATCCCTGCGCTTGGTGCGGCACGCTTTGACTTCCAAGAGCATCCAGTTGGAAAAACAACTGGCGGACAAACTGCCCCGGGTTTCCCTGGACCGGAACCGCCTTCAACAAGTGCTGGTCAACGTGTTCATGAACGCCATCCAGGCCATGCCCGAAGGCGGCACGCTCACGGTGCGCACCACCGCGCAATTGATCGCCAAAACCAGCCACTCCGAAGGCCTGCGACATGCCGGCAGTTTCTGGGTGGGCGACACGGCGGCGGTCATCGAAGTGGACGACACCGGCCCGGGCATTCCCCAGGATAACATGACCAAAATCTACGATCCGTTTTTTACCACCAAACCCACCGGGGAAGGCACCGGCCTGGGGCTGCCCGTGTCGCGCAAGATTATCGAGTTGCACGGGGGCTTGATGGAAGTTAACAATATCCCCGGTGGCGGTGTGCGCGTAACGATCATGCTCAAGGCGCACAAGGAAAAGGATAAACAAGATGGCAAAGAAACGCATCCTGCTGGTTGACGACGACAAGAGCTTCACCAATCTACTGAGGCTCAATCTCGAGGAAACCGGTCAATACGAAGTGCGCGTGGAAAACTGGGCCGAAGACGCGCTCTCGGCCGTGCGCGAATTTCGTCCCGACTTGGTGCTCTTGGACATCATCATGCCTCGCATGCCCGGCGGCAACGTGTCGGCGGCCATTCTGAATGACCCGGAGTTGAAGGATACCCCCATCGTTTTCCTGACGGCGGCCGTACGCAAACATCAGGTGGAAGAACACGAGGGCATCATCTGCGAACGCCCTTGCCTGGCCAAACCGGTTAGCGTGGAGATGGTCATCGAAGCCATCGAACAATACAGCAAGAAGTCCGAGCCCTCCGTGTAAGCCGTTCAACGTGCTGCTGGCATCCTGTCGGCAGTTTGAAACGAGCTATTCGAGCTTCACTCCTTCCAGACTTCGCCCGCTAAACTTGCATCCGTTTCTGCCGGCGAGACGCCGGCAGCACGTTGCGCCGCGCGAGTTGCCAAATCACTGAACTAAGGTTCTGGCCCCCTCAGGTTTGTCCCGCCACAATGAACCGCTCGAATTCGGAGCGCAGGTGCGGAGGAATGCGCACCTTCAGCCGCGCCGACGCTCCGTCATAGTCGCGCTCGACCACCTGCCCAACTGCGTGTAAGCGGGCCAGCACCGCGGACGCATCGTGGGGCACGTTGACTTCCACAAAGTCGCGGATCGGCCGCAGCAGCGTGCCCAGTTCGGACATGAGTTCCTCGAGTCCCGTGGCGTGGCGCGCGGAAATGGCCACCGCATGCGGGTATTGACCCAGAAACCGCCGGACCAGTTCCCCGTTCTCGAGCTGGTCGATTTTGTTGAAGATCATCAACGTCGGTTTGCCCGTCACCCCAATCTCCTCCAGCACGGCATTCACCGCTTGGATTTGGTCTTGCGCGTGCGGATGACTGATGTCCACGACGTGCAGCAGCAAATCGGCGCGCACGACTTCTTCCAGCGTGGCTTTGAACGCCTCGACCAGGTTGTGCGGCAGTTTGCTGATGAAACCCACGGTGTCACTGAGCAACACGTTTTGGTTCGTGGGCAGGCGCAACCGGCGGGTGGTCGGATCCAGCGTGGAAAAGAGTTTGTCTTCGGCGCTGATCCCGGCGCCGGTCAGGGTGTTGAGTAAGGTCGATTTGCCGGCGTTGGTGTAACCGACAATCGACGCGAGCGGCCAAAGGTGCCGTTGCCGGCCAGCCCGTTGGGTCGTGCGCTGACGCTGCACCAGTTCCAGTTCGTTGCGAATCGTATCAATACGTTCCTGAACCCGGCGGCGATCCGCTTCGAGTTGCGATTCGCCTTCGCCACCGCGCAAGCCAATACCGCCTTTTTGCCGGGAAAGGTGGCCCCAATAACGCGTCAACCGGGGCAGCAAATACTGCAATTGCGCGAGTTCAACCTGGAGCTTGCCTTCGCGCGTGCGGGCGCGTTGGGCGAAAATGTCGAGAATCAGCGTGGTGCGGTCCAGGACTTTGCACTCGAAGATTTTCTCGAGGTTGCGCGCCTGGGCGGGCGAGAGTTCGTCATCGAAGACGATGGTATCGACGCGTTGGCGGCGGCAGGCGTGGGCAAATTCCTCGGCCTTGCCCTTGCCGATGAACGTGGCCGCCACGGGTGCCTCCAGTTTTTGAGTGCCCTGGCCAATCACCTCCGCCCCCAGCGTGGTGGCCAATTCGCCCAATTCGGCAAGCGAATCCTGCACGTCCCACGCCGAGCGCGCTTTCAATTCAATACCTACCAGAAAGACCCTGACGGTCCGCCGGTCCGCTGTCTCAATCAGTGCTTTCAACGTCACAATGGTCGCCGGGCCAGTTCCGGCCTCGTTGCCGATCCAGATTCAAGTCCACCTGAATCCGTGGTCGAATCGCCCTGGTTCGGGCGACAAACCGCGGCTTGATTGTCGGCTCCATCATGCCGGCAACCTGCCGAAGCGATCGGAAGGCGGCAACCATATTCGTGCGCAACATAACACGCCGCCGGGCGGCACCAAAGTCCCGAGACCGAATTCAACCGTTCGATTGCCAGAGATCGGCCACGCGAGCCGCTGTGGCTGCCGCAGGTTCTGCGGGCAGGATTTCCAGCCAAGATAAATCCGCCTGGTGACGGAACCAGGTCAATTGCCGTCGGGCAAATTGCCGGGTGCGCGTCTTAACCAGCGCGATGGTTTCCGCCAACGGCCGGTCGCCCCGCAAGTATTCGACGACCTGGCGATAGCCCAGCGCTTGCAAAGCGGTCTTGTTTTCGGCAAGTCCGCTTTGGAGAAGCGCCTTGGTTTCCGCCACCAATCCGCGTTCGAACATCCGTTCGACGCGCTGGTCGATGCGCTGGCGCAGGTCGTCAGTCTGGCGGGACAGGCCCACGAACACGTGGGGCATCGATTCCGCGGCAGCCGGCCAAGCGGCGCGTTGGGCGGAAAAGGGCTGGCCGGTCAGGCGAATGACTTCCACGGCGCGCACCACCCGCCGGGGATTCTGCCGGTCAATGCGCGCGAAGGTGACCGAGTCACTTTGCTCCAGTTCACGAAGCAACTCAGACAATGGCGTGGCTTCCAATTCCGCACGCACGGACGGATTGGAGGGCGGAGCGGTGCCGAGTCCTTCAAGATACGCTTTGAAATAAAGTCCGGTGCCGCCGCACAGAATGGGCACGTTTCCTCGAGCTTGGATATCCGGCACGGCTTGTCGGGCCAGGTCCACAAACCGAGCGGCGTCGAAAGGCTCGCTCAGTTCAACGACATCAATTAAATGGTGCGGCACCCGTTGACGTTCGGCAGGAGAAGGTTTGGCCGTGCCGAGGTCCAAGCCGCGATAGACCTGCATCGAGTCCACGGAAATAATTTCGCCACCCAATTGGATGGCCACTTCCAGCGCCACCTCCGATTTGCCAACCGCCGTCGGTCCCGCGATGAAGAGCAGGGGCGTTGGGGAACTGGGATGGGACGGGGAAGTTTGCCGCACGGGGCCCTGGGCTTGGGATGGTTCAGCCAGTTTGCTTGGCGGGGGCGGGTTCTTTGGTCTGCGGACGCGGCAGTTTCCACCAGAGCAGCGCACCGGCGGCAAAGATAAGAATGCCCATGAACTGTCCCGGTGTGAGCCTGCCCAAGACATATTCGGTGGTGTAATCGCCCCGAAAGATTTCCACAAATCCCCGCAGCAGCGCGTAACCGATCAGATAGACAGCGAAGACCTGGCCGTCGAACTTCTTACGCCGATACAGCCAGGCCAGCGCGGCATATAATCCCAAGCTCAGCAACGCGTCGTAAAGTTGGGTAGGATGTACGCCAACGCCGTGGGTAAAATGATCAGCCGGGAAATGGATAGCCCATGGCAAGTCAGTCGGACGGCCAAAGCAACACCCGTTCATCAGGCACCCCATCCGGCCAAACACGTATCCCAACGGGATGCTCGGTGCCATGGCATCGGCCAGTTTCCACAACGGAACCCGTCTGACGCGCACGTAAATCATGATGGCCAAAGCCGCGCCTATCAAGCCGCCGTAAAACACCAGGCCGCCGTGCCGTACCATGAAGATTTCCGTCCAAGGCTCGTGGGCAAATTGTTCGTGCCAGTAAGTGATCACATACATGGCCCGGGCGCCGACAATCGTTCCCAGGATGAGCCAAGTGCCGGCATCGACCACGTTTTCAGGTTTGAGACCATCGCGCAGGCAACGCCGGCTGGCGGTCCACAAACCAACCACAAACGCCGTGGCCAACAGGACGCCATACCAGTAAATCGGGACTGACCCGAGGTGAAATGCTATCGGATGCACTTGCCACTCAGCTTAGGCGGAGCAACCGGCGAGAGCAATTGACAATTCCAGATCGGGCAGCCGGCAGGATGGATGTTCCGCATGGGAGGCGACCAGACTTGATTGCGTTCGAACCTCGCACCAGCGTTTGGAGTGCGCGGAGCTTGCTCCCGCTTTCATTTACAGAGGTCCGCCAAGCACTGCCGGCGTACTGACGGGAAAGCGCCGGCAAGCGAGACGCACGCCAGACGCTGGCGCGCGCGAACGCGAGCCCCTCCCCCGTGGAAACACGCCGTGCGATGAAGCGTTTGATTCGGGAGCTACTTCGCCAGCAATTCGAGCATGCCGTTGCCCAGGGCCTGGCCGATCCGGTAATAAATCCTCGCGCTGCCGAGATAATGATAACCGCGTTCCGACCCCACATTGTAAAACTTCACCCAGTCCGGCCCTTGCCACACGTTTTCGTTGACCATCTTTTCCACGTCGGGCTCCCAGAACTCGACGGTCTTGACAAATTTCACATTGCCTTGGAACTCGGGTAGTTCCGCCACGGCAGCCTGGGCGGCCTGGAACTCGCCGCGCTTTCCGTTGGCGCCCAATTCGCCAATGACCACCGGCAGTTTCGGCGCCTGCAAGTCCTTGCGCACGTCCTTGATCAATTGCGCCAGCCGCTCGGTGTATTGCACATACTTTTCCTCGCGTTGCGCGCCATCGACCATGTCGTTCCAGCCTTGGAACCAGACGAATCCGGCCAATTCGTATCCCTGCTTTTCGTCGTATTTTGTGAAATGATCTTTGAGGTGGCCGAGCACGTCCCGGACATGGGCAATCATGTCGCGGTAGGCTTGGCCGTATTTGGCTTTTATGTCGGCCAGCGTGGTTTCCGGATTCCGCTTGCGGGTATTCTCGAGTTCCTTCTGAAGAATCTCGTCGGTGGGCAAGGATGCACTGGGCGGCAGAAAATCTTTCTTCACACTGCGGCCGCCCCAGCAGGTCTTAATCAGCAACACCTGTTGCTTCAGGTTTTCGCCGATGACCCAACCGAACCCCAGCTCCGGCCCCATCTGCATTTCGTTGGCGCCAAATCCGGGTTTGAGTTTGCCGCTGCGTTCGCCGTCGGTCGTCCACACCCAAACATCGCTGCGCTCGACCCAGCGCCCCTCCCGATCTTTCCATTGTTCGTAATCGGCGGCGGTCTTCTCGTTATAAATCAAGTATTCCAACGTGCGCAACGCTGCGTGGCCTTGCATGTTGGACTGACCGGCCAGGATAAAGACTTTAACCGGCCCCTTTTTCTGGGGATACGGATCGCGGTTGAATGCAGATTCCGGCACCTTGGCGGCACCCACTCCGGTAAACAAGACTGACACCAGCAGGAACAGGCCGGACGCTGAAGATTTTAGGAGGTTGAACCGGTTGGTCCAAGTGAGGCAAATCAGTTGATTGGACATGATGGGCAAATGCTGCGGAGGACGAAAATCGTTTGTCAAGTGGCGGCCGGCCCGGCTCATTGCAGAATCCAGGCCAGCAACGGGGCAAAGGCCAAACTGGGCAGGTAATCGGTTAATTCGATCTTCTTCACTTCCCAAATTACCAGGGCAACGGTAAAGACCAGCAGTCCACCGGTGGCATTGATGGCGTCCAGCAAGGGCGGCGGCAACAAGGGTAGCAGCCACAATTGGCTTAACAATGAAATCGTGCCCTGGCAGGCGATGACGGGAATCACCGAAAGCACCACGCCGCCGCCGAACATCGAGACAAATGCCATTGCGGCCAGCGCGTCCATGACGGCCTTGATGCCCAGCGTGGGCCAATACCCGATCAGCCCATCCTGCAAGGCTCCGATGAGTCCGAGCGGTGCGACGCAGAACAGCACGGTGCAGGTCAGAAAACCATCACTGAACCGCTGACCGCTTCGGTTGGCCGCCGAGTTGATGCGATCCTTGGCGAATTGTCCGAGCCGGTTGGAAAGTCGTTGCAAATGCAGCAGCCGGCCGGTGAGACGTCCGAGAATCAGCGCTACGAAAACGACGGTAAGCTGCTTCAAGATCAGCAGAAAACTGCCGCTCAGACTGCTCCAGGTCAGTTTGAGCCCGACAAACATCGTGAGGACCCCCAGGAAGAATTTCAGCGTTTGTTGGGTCGAGGCGGCCAGGGGCTTGCGGGAGGCCAATCCGATGACGCTTCCGATCAAGATTCCGGCGGCGTTGAGAATGGTGCCGATCATGCGGTTTCTTTCTTGCGGATTAATCGGTCGCGGGGAATGGCCAGGGACCGACGAAGGCCCCCTCCCCCAGTTCCAATTCAAGGTCAAGCCGTTCGCCGCTGTCTAAATGGTCATTAGGCATCGCCCATTCTCTAATCATTCGTAATTGGTCATTCATCATTACCATGGTGTCCTGGCTGGGACAACTCTTGCAACGGCCCCCCCCAAAAAAACTGCCCGCTTTGAGAGGCTCGCTCGACGATCAGCGTGCCAGTAAATTCCGCGGGAGACAATCGGTTACTGACCGGTTGTGCGCTGCGACGCAACCCGCAACGCGCCCGGGAGTGCTGGCGGCGTGGCTGGACGGGCCTTGAAGCATGGCAGTCTTCACTGGTCAGATTTTGTTATGCCTACAACAAAAGATTTGTGTTGCGCTCATTGAATGAAATTTGATAAAGAATAAGAAAAGCTCGATAAGTTGGATGCAGTTCAGAGGCCCTGAAATAGGGAGATGCGTTATGATGCACCAAATAGATGGCAAGCTCATTCTGACATCCTGCGATGGCGGGGTCCATTGCGCCTTTGAAACCAAGTCTGAGATTATGAAGGAGAAATAATGAAAACCACAATTAAACTACTATGCGCGGGCATTATTCTCGGCGGCACCATTGCTTTGCAAGCCGCCGGTGCTGATAGTCGGTCTTACGTTAAAATCGACGCGGGTGCCTCATTGGTCCAAGACCTTAAGCTCAAGAACTCGGCCGAAGACATAGCCGAAATGCTGGGATACACCTATAAACAGGAGATCGAGTTTGATCTCGGTGTGCGCTTCGATGCTGCGGTTGGTTACCAATTCAACAAATCGTGGAGCTTAGAACTGGAGTCAGGTCATGATATATAATTCAGCGAGCAAAATGACGGAAGCTCGTCCGGTCCAGAGGGAACGATTGCATCAAGCGAAATGGATTTCGAATTGAGACTTTACCAGATTCCGGTCTTGGTGAATGTGGGTTACCAATTCCCCGTTGCATTCCAAGATTAAGCCGTACGAGCATGCCATATCTCGGCGCTGGGGCAGGCGGCATCTACACCCTTAGCGGATAGCGCCATGAACCAGCGAGAGCGACTTCACCTTTGCGTATCAAGGCACTGCAGGTGCTGTTTATGCCATCAATCAAAACATGGATATCGGAATTGGCTATAAGTTCTTAGGAACACTGGACCATGATTTCTCCGGCTCCGAAGACAGATCCGATCCTGACGCACTCGCTCTTAGCGTCCTTCACTTTTCGGTTCTGAGATAGAGTCAGCCGCGACAGCAGTCTTTATAAGAAGCTGGTATCCTCCTGCTGCCACCGGATCGATTACGACCGCTTGACTCAACAAGTCAAAAACCGCGGTCAGGGTCCGGTGGCTTTTTCTATGTTGAGGGGGCCGTTGGCCAGGTTGGGCCTGTCTGTCCGAGAGCGAAAGCTCATTCTTTGAAAATCAGCATTGCAATTCGGTGCGAAACCCTGCATCTTAACCGCCTTCGGGTCGGGGCGTAGCGTAGCCTGGCTAGCGCGCTTGTTTCGGGTACAAGAGGTCGTGAGTTCGAATCTCACCGCCCCGACCAGTTTTCTTAAGGTTTTTCAAGAAATGGGTTGAATTCCTAACATGCTTGACCCCATGAGCAAGAAACGTCAGCAGGTTCCCATGGCGGTCAAACAGCGGTCGGTCATCGTCAAGTGTTACCAGGTCAGGAACAAGGCGCACCGCGTCAGGACCAAGGACAATTCGCTCCCGGAGCAGGAACGGTTCAGTTTCATGGTGTCCTTTTTCGCTGACGGGAAACGACAACAAAAGATGTTCGCTGAGTTCCCAGCCGCCAAAGCGGAGACCGACGCGAAAGCCATCGGTCTTTCGAGGGGTGAATTGGAGGTCCGGCATTTGCGCAGTAGTGATGCACGAGTTTACACCAACACCGTCCACCTCCTTGAGCCTACCGGCGTGGCCCTGGAACTGGCCGCCAAGGAATACGTCGCGGCCTGGCAGATCCTCGGCGGTAAGGCATCGATCATCGAAGCTGCGCGGGAGTTCGCCCGCTCGAGTTCATTTTCTGCCGGCAATCTCACCCTGCCCCGGCAGAGCGAGTACGGCGCCGACTGTTTTCTGATCAAGACCGATGGCAACGGAACCGTGCTGTGGGCCCGGCAAGGCAGTGATGCCGCCGCCACCGCGATGGCGATCGATGCCCAAGCCAATTGTTACCTGGCCGGATCCGCTCTCCCTGGGCTTTATGTGGAATGAGACATTTTCGATGGAAACGAGCCCCGATCTATCGGCATGGTCGCTCTCCACTTCTTCCGCGGCGCCCATCGGCGGCGACTACGTGGTGACAAACAGCATCACCGGGTACCTGTGCAGTCCTATCGGTTGCGCAAGTGGGGTGCCGGTGTTGTGGAACGAAGGCTTGTGCTTCCCTCGGTGAACCACGTGTGCTGACGCAGCAACTGTTCAAGAATCGCCATTCGTTGCACGTGCCGGTCCAATCCGGGCACCGGCGGACGGCTGATGTGCAACAGGCCGCTGCCGTCATTGTGTAGTTCCAGAGCCAGGGGGGGTTCTGGCCGGCCCGGATCATTTTCTCCAGCCACTGCTCCAACGCATGATTCTCCGGCGCCAACGGCGGGTCGGCAGGTTGGTCCCAGTTGCGATTGAGATCCTTGCCTTGAAGGTTGAAGCGCGTCATTCCGCGGGCCACGCCGTCCTTGTTGGCCATCGGCAGGAGGTAAACGCAATAGCGCTGGAGGAACTTCTTCGCGTCGGCTTCGGCGGGTGGATTCGGAAATGCACTTCCAAGATCAGCCAAAGTGGCTGGTTCACCTGCAGTCCGGATGGCCGCCAGCCTTTGCTCGACCTTCGCACGCAGCCTTTGCTCCTCTCGATCAATCTTGAACTTTATCCCGAGTGCTGCAGTTAGAAACAATACGACCAAGCCCGCAGCGAGCATTGCGATCTGGAGGAGGCGCCGGTTGCGACAGTTCATTGCATGATTAAAAGGAAACGAGTTCTGAAGGATTCTACCTATTCTCTCGCCCACTGCAACCATCCTTGTGGGGCGCCTTTGTTCCCGGCCTCGGTGGAAAATGGCCGACTCCATTTTACAGTGCCGTCGGCGTAGAGGATGTTCACCCCGCGCCGGTGGCCGCAATACCCGTTGTTGACCATCCAATCGTGCGCGCCCACGAAGTCCATCAGCAGCCAGGTGTTTGCAGGATCTTCGATGTCGGCGAGCCGTTCGCCATTGAGCTGTTGGTTCCAGACATAATTCAACCCGAAACCTTGCAGGTCCGGGCTGCAGGTGGGGCACGTGAACAGTGCCGGTGAGTTGGTTCCAAGCAGCACACAAATGCTATCGGGGCTCGTCAAGGGTTGCTCTGGGAAAAACGCGGCCTTGGGCACCTGGCCGTGCTTGGCGTCGTACGCCTTGATGAGTTCGAACAAATTCTTAAGGTTGGAGGCGCACTCGGCCTGGCGGGTTTCGCTCTGGATGTCGTGCGCGTAGCAATACACCGGTTGCGAAACCATAACTTTCAGAGCCAGCACGTCATGGAACAGGGGTGGCAATTGTGCCGATGAATCAGGCTTCCAGTCTTTTGGCTGCCACGCGGGGAGACTGCGTTCGTTGCGTCCGTCGGCCAACGCGGGTGGCTCGCTATTTCCTTTTTTTGGGCCACTCAGCTTGTTGCCCTGAAGCAGCGTTTGCGCGCCCCGGTCCGCAATCGGGTCATCCACCTGATCAAATTCATTGCGAAGGAGAAATGTCTTGCGGGCGGTTTCGCTGATGCTGATGCCGTTGTAGGTCGAAGCGAGAAAATTCTCGGCGACGATCGTGTGCGAGGTGCCGGCGCGTCCACGGCCGCCGCCAATGCTGATGCCGGCCCCTGCGGTCGGTCGAACGAAGTTGAAGCCGGTGCGCCACTGGTGCGGTGAGCGGATGCGATTGCGGACCACATAATTGCCAAAGTTCGGGTATCCCACGTGCGCGTTGTCCGGATGCGCTCCCGGTGTGCCGAGCCAGAGGGCGGTGCCGTCCATCCAGCCATTCTGGAAAATGTTGTACCAGGCGGGGAAGAACTTGCTCAAGCCCTGGCCCATGCCCCGGTCATTCACCGCACTGGCATCTTCGCCCCAGAGATCAATGCCCTTGGCATGATCGTCGCGGTGCATGTCCACCTGGTTGGCGATGCAATCCAGCCAGAGTGACATCCGGCAGGGCGTGTTGTTCAGGTTGGCGAAGAAGGCGTTCTCGACGAACTGCGGCGCCACCAGGAACTCGCTGGTGGCATCCGGGACGACATTCCAATCCGGTTCGACTGTCAGCCCTGTGGCGCTGTTGTCGTTGACCCGCCGATACTGGCCAAAGCCTCGGCCGGAAATGATGAGCACGGTTGCGTCGCGGTGAAAGCCCGGCTTCCAGTTCTGTTTCGTATCCGTGAGCGTCGTTGCCGATCCCTCGGTGGCGAAGCTGACCGTCTTGGGCGCTTCCACGCCTCCATGCACGAGGTAGATTTCCTCGGCGTTCTCCCAGTACTCGCGAAAGGCCTGGTGAATTTCGTTGAACCGAACGTAATTGTGCCGGCCCATGCCCATCACGATGCGGCCGGGGGTGTCGGTCAGGATGTTCGCATCAATCAGGCTTTGGCTGAAAGAACCGTTGATCGTCACCACGTCATTGACCGCGCCGCCGTGAAAGGTGTTGCCGATAATCTCGATGCGGACTGCCGTTCCGACACCGCCAATGCCCCAATTGGCTGCCCCGTAAATGTCGTTGTTCAACAGCTTCACCCGGCGAGCGGACGGACCGGCGTGAAAAGCGGAAAGGTAGAGCGGTCGCCGGGATAGGATGTCTTCTTCAAGCGCCCGCAAGCGGCAGTCGGCGATCGTGACATCCCGCACTTCGCCGCCGATGGGGAAGCTCTTGTCATTAGGCACGGCCTCGACCAATCCATAGCCGCCGCTGCCTTGCCAAGTAGCCCCCTGGACGGTCAGCGACTCGAGGCCGGTGTCGCTCTGGAGTCGAAGCACCGATGTGGGAGGCTCGAGCTTGTGAAACCAAGCCACGCGCTCGGCGCCGGCGGGTGTGCCTGTTCCTTGAATCACGCTGTTCTCACGGTTCGCACCGCGCAGCCAAACGCGGGACGGAATCGTGAGGGTTCGGTCGGTTGAATAGGTTCCGGGAGGGAAGAAGACAATGCCATCGCCATTCTTTTCGGCGGCGGTGATGGCCGCTTCCATTGCAGCCCGGTCGTTGGCCAGGCCATCGCCGGTCGCGCCGTACTGCCGCACATTGAAAAGCTTGGGCTCCGGCGGAGGAGGCACAATTTCCAAATCACCGGCTTTTTGCCAACCCCAAGGACCGCCGTAAGAATTGTGACACCAGACCTCATAGGATCCGGGAGCGGCATCCGCTGGGATCTCGAAATAGATCAGGCGTTTGTCCGCCGTGCGCAAGGCGCGGGCTTCGACAATTGTGCGCGGAAACAAAGTCGTCGTGCCGTTCCTCAGGGTCAATTCCGAGCGGCGATATTCCGCGCGCAATCCAAAACCAAAGATATATACCAAAGCACCTGGCACAGCTTTCTCTGCGCTGACCCAGAGCGGTTTCGCAACGTTGATCAAATACGGTTTTGAGCAGCCTTCCGCTGTCTTCACCCAAAGCACGGAACCTTGCAGCGGGGCGACGATGACTTGCCGTTCGATGTCAAGAATGTTGATTCGCCGGGCGCCTTCGGGTGGAAGCTCTGGAAGTTTTTGAACGGGTTGGCCAAGCTGTGCTGCGAAATCCCGGACTGAGCCATTGGACTTGCGGTTCCCAGCACCAGACTTCGGTTTGTTTTGAAGCGAAATGCTCGCCGGTCACGATATGGGGTCCGATACCGGGGAAATCCGGATAGACATTGCCAATCTGAGGCGGCACCTCACCAAACATCGTGGTGGTAGCCAGCCACAATCCCAATGCGCGGAGAACCGACGGCAGCCATGGTCGTGACTTTGAGTTTAGGCTCATCGTGCAACGTGTTGAACTTTTCATGTTGGTTCTCTATCAGAACTGCGCTGGATCGGCCACGCCCAGTTGCCGTTTTTCGGAATTTGAATCGACGAACCACGCACTGGCGGCATCCGAGTTTCGCCGGCACCTCGCCGATGATGTTAACCAGCGGACTGGTGTTCCAGACATTCATTTTCATTTCAGCACATTCGCGTATTTCTCCTGGCCAGAGAGAATGAACGTTTCGGCTCCGGCAATGCGCCGCTGCACGCAGGAAGGATCAGCAGCCGAGCCGGACGGGTTCGTAAGCACCAAGTCCCAGGCGGCCGACCGGGGCAGCGATCTTAAATCCTCGACGCGGAGTTCACCATCCTGCACCGTAGGCGGCACATCATGAAACGCCACCTCGTTCCAACGCTCTTGCTGCTCTCGGCAATCCTCATCCTGCCCTTGGGCATCGAACCGTCGCGCGCCGACAGTCTGGGCGTCGCGCTCGTCACCCGCGGTGGCAGCGTGAATGTGCGGTCGCTGGATGCGTGGGATATCAGTCCCGTCAACTCCTGGTGAGCGCGTTCCCATTGAAATCTCCATCAGGTAGACCGATGAAATTCCGCCTCGCTCAATGGAAAATTCGCGCCTCGGTTTTGGCCGCGGCCCTGTTCACATTCTGGATCGTGCCGAAGTTCGCTTTGGCGGAATCCTCGATCCTGGGTCAGTGTAGTTTTAGCGATCTGAACCCGAGTGACGGTATTCAACTCGGCAAGGGTCCCGAGGAACTCGGACTGGCTGAGCCGTTTATTCGCTTTACCGACGATGATCAGCACGTCGATTTCGAACTCGGCTGCCATCCGAAGCAGCAGAATTATCTTACGGTGAAGGTCTGGGGAAGTTCCGGCTCCGCGGGAAGCGCACTGGTGTTGCACGACCCTGTGAATGGGGATGCTCCCTTTGACGCGATTGCACGGCAGGACGGACCCCTGAAGCCGAGCCACCATCCCCGCAAGGGTGAACTCGTCCGCCAAACGGAAGCGAAGGCCTTTCCCGGCCGTTTCTATTACGCCACCTATCCCATCCCGCTCAAGCTGACCCGGGCGCGTTCCACCGTGCGGCTTCGGCTTCTGTACAAAGGGCGGGCACCGGGACTCGACGTGTATCGCGCCTACACGCACCTTGACCCTTATTTTGAGCCGCCGACCGGAGAGATTCAGGGCCAGCCGTTCGAACTCGGTCCGCCGCGGGAAGGGAAAACGGTGTCGGCCGAGGATCGCTTCGAGCATTGGAAGGCGCAGGCCAACGCCGGCTTTCGCAAAGCCAGGGAGTTTCAAATGTTCGGAGAGCGGTGGGAAAAGGCGAAAGCGAAGAATGTCCCGTCATGGGCCAAGGGCGCGCTGCTGGGTCGGGGAAGTGGTTCGTTCACGCCGAGCGGTCCCTATGCGAAAGACTATAAAGTATTGAAGGAAGATATCAAACGCTGGGGCAGTCACTACATTCGTCAGGGAGATTCCCAGATGCTTGCCTTGCGATTCATCGAGGTGTTTGCGCACGCCTATTGTACCGAATGGTCGAATTACTACCACGATAGGGAGATGCTGGAACGGATTGTCGCGGCATTCGATTTCTACAGCCGCGCCCAGGGCAACAGCGGTGGCTTCATGGGGCGTCCGCTGCCGGGCAAAGACGTGAATTGGCCGACCTGGCTGGGAGGTCCAAATCGCAGCGACTTCAGTCCCGGCCTTGAAGTCGGACAGCGATTTTTCTGGGATGGCTTCAGCATGGTGCTTCCGCATCTCGACCAGGGGGGATTGCTGGAACCATTCATTGACGACGATCTGGATCCCAGCACGCCCGAAGTCAGCCGACGCGAAGCCTATACCCGGATGGCGCACCGCAGTTTTGATCTTTATTCCAAGCAGGTCGCGCAGTGTTCGATTGCCAATCAGATGATTCACAATTTTCTGGCGCTTAATGCCGTTTACAACGCCCTCAAGCACCTTGATCCGGCGAGGGCGCAACCAGATGCCGAGCGGGTGAATGAAATGGCGGAGATCGCCGTGGGCATTCGCCGGAATCCCCTCTGGGACACCTATTCCTATTCGCCGGATGGAATGCCGCTGGAGGACGGGTACGACGCCAACTACGGCAAAGGTGGCTTGCAGTTGGTCAAGGTGGCGGAGTTGACGCGTTATCCTCAAATCGAGCAGAAGGCACGGACGGCTTTCGAGTCATACGCGCACTTCGTTTACCTGGACAATGATTCGGAGGGCTACCGGACACTCCGCAATACGGACTGGATTAGCGCGCGCATCATGAGGGGGTTTCCGGGGCTTGAACGCTATTTTCTTTCGAAGTATGCCGCCAAAGAGCTTCGGATACCGGCCGCGATTCGTTATTTCGAGCTTCGGGAAGAACATGGCCGCGCCCAGGACAAACTGGAGAGCCTTGACTTCAGATCGGTGGGCGGCCTGTGGGATCGGGTCATGTTGGCGGTGACCAAGGCCAATGACGCTCAGGATGACGTCGCCTCCCGCCTGCCATCCACTGATTACCGGTTGCCGGACGAACGTGAAGGAGACAGTGCGTTGGTGGATGAATACCTGGGCCTCGTAGCGTTGCGTCATGGGGACGCGAGACTGTTCGCGTCGCTGAACTGGGAAAGCCGGTTTGGCCGGGATTGGGCGAAAGGGACGGCGAACGGCGTGGTCCGTCTCGAATATACGACGCCCACCATCAACCGGCTGGTCACGGCCCTCTGCGTGGACACTCAAGGCGGGGCGTTGGGGCTTAACACGCTGCGCTACGGTCCCTATTTCATGGTCATTAACGCCTCCGAGAAGCAGCGTTTTCATTACGAGATTCCAGAAGACATGCGGGGCAAAGCAGCGACCGACCTGCTGACCAGTGAACCGGCCGATTTGATAAGTTCTGGCATCATTCCCCCGTCTTCCTCACGGATTTTCGTGCTCTCGAAAGTAGATTAGCTTCCACGGCTGGTCATACTAATGGGTGATCTTGATGACCGCGGGTCACGGGAACGCGCCGTCATATACCACGTCGCGCACACTGCCACGGGTCGCCATGGATAGGGAGTTCCACGGCCAGATGACCTTTGGCCTTGAACTCCCTGATCCACCGCTCAATCACGTAAAGGTGCGGGCAATAAGGGTTGGGTTGCTGCGAATGCTGCCGTTGTATTTCACCGTCTTGGGTCCGCAGAGCATGTCGTGACCGCAGGGAGGCAACTCGGGCAAGCTGGGTTCCAGCCTGCCTGGATGGTGAGCAAATAGCCTGTGGACTGGTAGAAGCCCAGGGCTACGTGCGGCGGGCCAAAACCGCGCTGAGGATCGTCCAGTGCAAGCACCCAATCATGGCCGACGCCGGACTGATCGGGCGGGGTGAATTCCTGTTCGCCTTCCTTCGGAAACTGTCCGGCGTTGGCGGCTGTGCCGGTGCGGGGATCGAACCACCACGCCTTCACTTTCTGGCCGGTGAGTTTGTCCAACCGCACGCGGAACGGTTTGCCGGTGGGCGTGTAAATCAATGCGTAGCCATCACCGCGCAAGGCGGCCACGTGCTCGACGCCATCGCCTTCACTGTTGGCCAGCAGCGATTGATCGGGAACCTGGGTGAGAAACGGGCGCGACTCGATCAGCCCACGCAGGTAGCCCATTTGCGCGGCGCTCGGTGCATCGAGCGCCTCCCGCCACGGCGTCGTCGCTCCCGCCAGCGCACGCTTCCCGGGCGCATACATCTGCCAGATGCTGTTGTGGCCGTAAGTGTGGCCGCAAGCTCCGGCAAACACCGCCCAATAGGCGGCACGGCGCGCCAGGTCGCCATTGAGCGGCGCGGCTTGTTTTCCGAAAATAATTTCGTCGTAGGTGGTTTCCAGGTCGATCACCGGCTTTATCGGAGTGCGGCGGTAATCACGCTCGATCATTTTCCAGTTCGCAATCGCGGGCCCGTGGCTGGACTGGATGCCGTTGAAATCGAGCCATTCGTCATTCTGAAAGTAATCCGCCGAGTCACCCGGACCGGCAGGGTGAAACGTCATCAGCACTTTTGAATAGTCCTCGCGACCGCTCACGCCAATGGCGATGCCGCGCACCATAGCCCGCCAGACGGCTTTGGCTTCCTCGGTCGGCGAAGCGCGATCGCCCCCCAGCATCCAAACGATGTTGGACGCATTGCGGTAACGCTGCCCCAGAAAGCGTCCGTAGCTCTCGGCATTCGCCGGCGTGAAGATGCCGTTCACTTTTCCGTCGAAGTAATCCCTGGTCACGTAGCGGCCCCAGGTCGGCAGCAGCGCGACGTAAAGCCCGTGCTGCGCCGCGCGCTCGATGACGTAGTCCACGTGCTTCCAATAGTCGTTGCCTTCGCGAACGTCCGGGCGGGCGGGGTCGCGTTCGCGCAGTGGCAAATGCTGGTAGGCATTCGGGCGGTCGAGTCCGCCGTGCTCGGCCAGCGCCACCGTCTGGATGACGTTGAAGCCTTTTGCGGCGCGGTTTTTGAGATAGAATTCCACCTCCTCACGATTGAGATCGTGAATGAGCTGCCACGCCGTGTCGGCCAGCCAGAAAAACGGCTTGCCGTCAGCCGTGACGAGGAAGCGATGGTTGTCGGAAACTACCAGGCCGGAATGGTCGAACGGAAGATCGACAGCGTGCCCGTTCATGGCCGTCAGTGCCACAAACAACCGCACCAGTCGCAAGGAACGCATCATTCTGTGGCGAGCAAGCGGGGAAGACCACGATTCGCCGGGGAGGGGCTATTGCTTGTCTTTCCGGTTGGCGGTTTCACTCCGCTTCCACAACTCGATGCCGGCGAGGTTCGCTGCGCCACCCTGGCTGGTGAGTTTGAGCGTGCCGTTCGCGACTTGGGCAACCCACGGGCCGAGCCGCCGCCACTGGCCCGCGTTGCCGCTGGCGTAGTTGCGTTGCACCAGGCGCCCTTGCAACCGGAAACTCAGATTCTCGGAATGGTTGTCCTCCATGATGTGGGCAAACACGGCATACGTGCCCGGCGGAAGGTTGCGGAAGGAACACTTGAGGGTCCGATGAAAGCTGAAGGAGGTCAACATGGCCGCACGGACGGCATCTACCGGCGGCTGCAATTTTACATCGGCGGTCACCAGCGGTTTGCCGTTGCAGGCGAACTCACGCGCATTGCCGCCGTCCCAGCGGTGACCGTCGAGTTCCAGCGGCTTGCCATTCACATTGATTGCGCGGACGAGCCTCCACGGCCCGGCCGGCGCGGGAACAAATTCCGGGGGCGGCGGCACGACTTCATCCTCCGCCACTCGGGCGCCGGGTGGCGGGGGCATTGGTTCACCGCGCACCTTCAGTATCGCCCGGCGATAGCCCACCAACGGCGGCTGGCCGGCGTCGGTGGCTTCCAGGATGATATGGATCGTTCGGCCGGACGCATGGGTGGGAATGGTCACCGTGGCTTCGGTCGCCTCGGCGCTCTGGATGGACGGCGCCGCCCAATAGGTGCCGGCTTCCACGTAGGTCCACCAGCGGAACTTGAGCGCCTGCCCGTCGGGATCAGTGGAGCCGGCGGCGGAGAGTTTCACCGTCGCGCCGGGATCGGTTTCGATCGGGAGCACGCGGTGCGACTGGTCGCCATTGAGCATTGCGACCGGGGCGTGGTTCGCCTCGGCCACCGGTTTTACGCACCAATCCATGCGCGCCTGAAAATCGTTTTGATACGCCGTCCGCCAGCGCTGGACCGGGTAAAGCATGTCGGGCACGCCGTCGTGCAGATCTTTGGCGGAAACATACTCATGGCCGCGTCCACTTCGCTCGAAGCGCCCGCCCCAGTTGCCCCACTCCGGATGCTCCGGGTCGCTCAGGCCGTTCGGCAGCACGTAGAGAAACGACGGCGTATCGCCTTCTTTCACGCCGGTTTTGCCCGCCGCCCTGCCAGGATAAATCATCCCCAACGGACCGTGGCCGGAGCGAATGTTTCGTTCGAGCCAGTCGTGCGAAACCATCGCCGGATCGCCTTCATTCCAAATGCCGCGGAACTGGCCGTTCGAGAAAATCCAGAACACGTCCGGATGATGCTCTTTCACCCACAGAGCCGTGCGATCCTGGTCAGCAATCGAGTGGACGCGAATCTTGCGCTTGAACGCTGCCAATTGCTCGGCGGTGCGCGTGGTCTGCACTTTCCAAAGAGCCTGGGCCAACTCACGCGGGCCACCCCAGATCGAAAACCACACCGGACGCGGATCGTTGCGATCCAGCACGCGGATGATCCAGTCCGAAGCCTCGGAGTCCCGGCCGGGACCGACGGTGTGCGGGTCGCCGTTCGAACCGTCTTTGATCAGCGCGGTCAATTGCTCGTGGGACGGGTAGTCCGCGCGGTGCTTGAGCAGGTTGGGCAGGACTTGGCCGTAGGCATCCACCGCTTTGTGGAGCAATTCCGGGTGTGTGACCTTGTAGTGTCCGTGGCCAAAACCGGTGCAGAGGCCCTCGACTTCAAAATCACAAGCGTAAAGGAGGAAGCGGACAATGGACTGTTCATCGTCCGGGTCGCCGCCGATGTCGGTCATCACGACGAGGCGGGGCTTGGGTTCGGCGGCCAGGGCGTGCATGGGCAGAACAGCCCACGCCATCGTGAAGGTCATGACGCAAACTGGCAGGCGGAAGCGGAGAGTTGTTTTCATTGTTTTCACATTGTCGTGCTGGTTAGGGCCGAACTGCCGCTGCCTGCTGGCGAATGGCTTCAAGCGTCAACGCGCCCCGCCCACCCAGGCGGCTGCCAAAGATTTGCAGGCCGCGAATTTCGCCGCGAAATTGCCGGTCCAGGCCGTAGCCCTGCATGGTTTCATTAAAGTTGCCAATCGCCAGGCCGCGTGGGTCGGTGCCGACCGGGCCGTGATTGTAGGTGGTCTTGCGATCCAGTTTTACGTCGGTCGCTCCGGGTGCGTCCTGCGGCGGACTTAAATACCAACTGACGTTCTCCGACGTACGGCTGGCGTCATAAGTGACGGCGAAGAAGGTCCATTTGCCCACCACCAGCTTGCCGGGAGAACTGTCGTTCTTCACGCGATCCGGCCATTCGTTGACGGCCAGGCGAAAGCGTCCATCGGCATGGCTGACCAGATCCATGCCGTCGTGGTCTTTGTTCAGGCAAAACACGATCCGGTTGCCCCCCATGCCGGTTTCGAGACTCGCCGGCCGCAGCCATCCGGAAATGGTAAATGAACGCAGGCCGCGCAGATCCTCGAGCGGTTGGTTTCCGGCTTGCACCCAGCCCCACGGCGCGCCATCCGGCAGCAGCAACGTGCCGTCCGCGCCGCGTTTGGCGGTACCGTGAAATTTCAGAGCCGGCAGTTCGTCTTGGGCGAAGCCGATCCGGGCGATGGGCTGCGTGGCGTCGCGGTCGGTGACAACTTCGGTGTAGGCAACCGCACTGGCACCGTTCGCGTCGGTGACTTTGAGTGTGACGGTGTGGACGCCGGGTTGGGCAAAGGTGTGTTTGGCCTCACGGCCGGTGGCTTTGACGCCGTCGCCGAAATCCCATTCGGCCTGGGCGGCATCGCTCACCGCTTTGAATGCCACGGTCAGTGGCGGCACGCCTTCGGTGGTTGATGCTTCGATGCGCGCTTCGGGCCGGAGCGGTTCCCCAGCGGTGTACGGCATGAAACGGAACACTGTGTCGGCTTTGGGCGGATTGACGGCGAACGCGCCGGGTTGGGCGGTGCCGCTGGGCCTGATCGTCATCGCCCACGGATCAATCACGTCCACTTTGTAGGGGCGGTTCCCGGCCAATTCGACCGACTGCGGGCGGGTGTTGACGCAATAAACCAGGTAGTATGCGCCGGGTTTGGCGAGCAGGAATCGGCCCTGGTCATCGCCGAGCGGTTGGAGTTCGTGGAATGGCGGAGCCTGGGCCATGAAGTCCTTCAGCCATTGAATGCGCTTCGGGCTTTCGCCGTGCAGCACGCCGCCTTTGGACCACCAAAGGATGTCTTCGGGATGCTTGTAAGTTTCGCCGTGGCCGACGTAGCAGCCGCTCATCGTGCCAAGCCAGAAACGCTGGGTCATGGTCTTCGCGTCGAGGTTGCCCCAGCCCTGCGGAATGTTGCCCTCATATTTGCATTCATCGTAAATGACGGGCTTTTGATACTTCTCGCGGAAGCGCACGCCGCCGTTCATGTCGGAGGTCTGGAGGCTGGCGTGGGTGACCCAATCCTTCGTGTGGTCGTACCAGATTGAGCCGTTGTGAATGCCACGCATCCGTCCATACGGATCCTCTTTCTGAAGGATGGAGAAGAACCGATCCCAGTCCTCCATGGTCTTGATGCCGTGATGGCGGGCGTCGAGGTCGCTCATGAAATCGTATTCATTGGCCAGCGACCACCAGACATTGCGAAAGGCCGCCAAGCGGGCGATGCAATAGCGCAGGTAGCGATCATCCTCCGCGTCGCTCATCTTCTTAAATCCCCAGCGGTCGTAGGGATGCCATAGGATGAGGTCCGCCTCGATGCCGAGCTTCTGCAGGTCCAGGATGCGTTGCTCGAAGTGATGCCAGAAGGCGGGGTCCGGTCGGCTGAAGTCGAACTTGCCGTCCGCCCGCTTCTGGAACGCGAAGAATTCCGGCTCGTTCTGGTTGTAGGCATAGCTCTTGGGAAAGACGCAGAACCGGATTTTGTTGAAGGGCGAAGCGGCGAGGGTTTTGAGCGTCTGCTCTTGAAGCTCACGCGTTTGGTGCACCCAAGCGTAGCAGGTGGTGCCGAATTCGTGATACGGCGTGCCGTCGGCGTAGCGGAGATAAAACGTGTCGAACGGGTGGACCGGCCCGTGGTTGACGGCGGATGGTTTCGTGGCGGTGAACGAACCGGACTTGCCGTTCAACTCCGGGCGATTGCTCCGGGTTTCAAAACGCCACTTGCCGGAAGTCGGCGGGCTGAAGCGGACCCGGTAGCTGCCGCCGCCATCCCAGAAGCCGGGAACAGTGACGGTTTGGCCGCCTTGCGTGAACACGGCGGAAAGCTGCACGTCCAGATACGGATTCCCCGTGCCTGGACCTTGCAAGGTGATCTCGTGCAGGCCCCATTGTTCGACTGTAGCGCCCGCCAACTGGAGCGTCAGCAGAACGGTTGCGTAACTAATAATTGTTCGACAGGTGGCGTTCATATAATGTTTCTGACTTCTCCCGCAAACCATGTCCAGTCTGATACGCACTGGGCCCCTACCGAACGGGATTCCGTGCGGCCAGAAAACCCCAGTAGTAAGCCGTCGGGATCATGGTCTGGTGGATGGTGTATTCGTTTGAGGACGGTACCACGTAGATGTCCCAATAGCTTTCATGGGCCGGCCAGGTCCGAGCGGCGGGCACCATCTTATTCAGGAACCAGGTGTAGGCCCAAGCGTCGTGACCGTAGTTCTCCGCCGGATCGCTGACGCCATACACGGTAATGCCAGCCGGGGCCGGTTGACCGGTAATCCAACTGTCAATGTGCAGCGGGAACCGCACCGGGTCGGGGCCGAGCCCGGTCGTGAAGGCGCGGTTGTCGGGATTCGCGCCGGCGGCGAACTGGCACGCGCGCACGGCGCCAGCCAGGTATTTCGGGTCGCGCGTGAGCAGCCACGCCTGCGGCAACACCGGGCCGACGGTGGTTTCCGGCGTCGAAAGATACCCAACGAAACCCATCGGTGGCAGTTGGGGAATACAGGTCGTCACGCCAAAGGCGTTGCCCTCGGCAAAGGCCAGCGCCGCATCGGCCAGCTTGAGAATCCCCTGCCGGGCTGCCGCGCGCAATTCAGCGTCACCCTCACCGTCGGGAAGTCGTGCATAGGATAAAACGGCTTTTAGTTGCCGGTTCACTTCGCCCCGGGATTCGGTAAGCACCGTGGTGGATCGGAATTCATCGTGAAATTCAGACTCGCTCGTCAGCCGCCACAGTTCAAACGCCGCCAGGTTGCGAACGTCGCGGAGCTCATGGGCGCGCGACTTGGTGTCTTCTTCGTTCAACTTCACCAGGAATTCCTGATGATGCATCGCAGCCCAGTCCCATGCCTTGCGCGCCGCGACAGCGTAAGCATCCGCCAAGGATGGATTGCATTGCCGCAAGGCCCGGGACAGTTTGGCGCCGGTGGCGGCGAAGATGAACGACGCGCGTGGGTCGGGTGCGAACATGCTGATGAGCAGCGATTCCTGCCAACTGGCTTCGCCCGGTCGCGGATGCGCCGTGGACTCGATGCCACCGCTCACGCCACCCTCAGGGCTTTGGGTGCGACGATGCAGTTCAAGATTCCAAAGCACTTCATCGAGAATGTCGGGGATGGCATTCGCGGTTTCCGGGGGCGGCAATGCGAGTTTCACCTTGCCGATGCGATCCGGGAACAATTCGTATAGGTCCACCAGCCACCACATCGCCGCCGGATGACGCGAGTTGCGGTCCCAATCCCCGGCATCCATGTGACCGCCCCAGGCCTCAGGCACCAAGCGGTCCGTGCGGCGCTCTGCCAGCATTTTGAAGAGGTTGTCCTGGCTCCCGCCTTCGAGTTCGCTGCCGGCCGAGGCGAACACCTTGACTCCGTCGGCCGGATGCATGTTGCGCGGGCGGCGGAAATTCGTGAACGGGGCGCCTAATTCGATGCCGCTCCGCTGATGCAACAAGCCTTTCATCGAGAGACGGAACGCCTCGGTCCACACTTGCTCACTGATGACGAAAGGAAAGGAGCATCCAATGCCATCGACGCAAACACGGTAGCGACCCGGTTGATTGAACGCGCTGAAGTCCAATCCCAGCACGTCGGTCTGGCCATAGTTGCGGCCGGCTTTGAATGACTCCTGGTCAGCGGCGTGAATGAGAACCTTGGCCTCGCCGTGGAAGACGGCCTTGCTGGTTCCCTCGTCGAGCAACTGGAACCGCAGGTCTTCCGCGTACGCAAGCGAACCGCCGGTGCCCAACCACGTCGAGAGAAAGGCGCGCTTGTACGGATCATCCGGTCGGAAGCCAATCCCGCTGACATGCACCGCCGGGCTGCGTGTTTCCATCGGATCGTGACGGTACTCGACAAACGCCTGACGGTAGTTCACTCCCGGAAATTCGATTCGGTAAGCTCCTCCCCACGACGAGCGGTTTACTGAGCTTCAAGAAAACTTCCACCTGGAAGGCCATGCTGCGGTAAGCGTTCGGCTTGCGTTTCCACCAAACCTCCGCCGGGCTGGTCGGTTCCTTCCATGCCGGGTCGTCGACACTGGAGATACGGTAAGCGGCCGGTTGGTCCACCGTCTCGGTGGTCAAGTCGGCGCCGATTGCCTTGTCCTCCGGTTTGAGCCGCTTGGCGTTTACCGCGAGATCGCCCAGTTTGACCTGCCGTTTGCCTTCCCGGCGCAACACCGCGACTTCCAGAAGTGATTCCTGAACTCGACCATCTTCGACCACCAGTAACTTTCTGATCCTCCTTGCCGCGCCGGACGATTTCATCGCCCGCAACCGGCTGGTAATCCACTTGAGGCACAGGAACAAATTCCTTCTCTTGAATCGTCAACACCAGGATATCCGGTGCGACCGTCGCGACGTGGCGAATATTCGGACCATCGGATGGATGGGGTGCGCCGGCGAGCAGCTCGCGCTGACGGGCGGCTTTCTGCTCGGTGGCGACTCGCGCCTTTTCCGCGTCGCGCGCACGTTGCTCCGCGGCTTTTGATCGTTCGGCGAGGATGTGACGGTCGGGTGCGGCGAGCGTGATTCCCGACAACAGCACGTCCACGGGTTTGCTACTCCAATCGCCCTGCACTTGGATCATCGTGATGTGCGCCAGATCGAAATCCGCAAGCTTGCCTTCGGTTTTACCGGCATTCTCATCACTGAGGGAGGCGCCATCAACAGCAGTAATTTCGATGGTTTCGCCGGTCGTCCGTTGGCTGAGGATGAAGGCATATTCATGGCTTGTGCCGTCCGCGTCGCCGAGGATCAAGCGTAACCGGTCTGCCTGGTTGCCGGCGTTCACCGTCAACTGCAATGCCGGCGTCCAATCCATAAAAGCTGACACGTCCAGCTTCATGTTGAATCCGCCGCCACCGGAGCCTTTGCCAGCGCGCAGGTGTAACCCCGAGGATTCGACGGAAAAAGACTTTTCCCAGGCGAGAAAAGCGTAATCCGGCGCTCGTTTGCAATCGAGCATGACGGGCGATGCCAGAAGTTCGCTCGTGATCAGTGCGAAAACGAAGGCTGCCACTATGAAAGCGCCCCGCTGCCGGAGGGCAGTCATCAGCGCCGAACGCACCCCTGATCGGTGATTGGACATAGGGCAATCTTGCTGGTACGATTTTTCGCCGTGAAGTCTGAAGTTCACCAAAACCACGTTCTCCAGTATGCATCGCAAAGCTCTCTTATGATGACCGATCCCGCGAGGAAAGAAGAGGGGACTTCAGGGCATTCATTGGGTGGGCGTCGCATAGGGTTCAATCGGACAACTGGTCTTGTAAATCCGAGTCGGTGTATCGAGCGTATCGGTGTCGTAACCGTGGAGTTGTAATTTGCCGTCCACGATGCGTAAAGGATCGTTGATGAGAAAGTTCTGCGCGCCGGCGAACGTTCGCTCATCCGGTTGAGCCCATTGCACGGGTCGGCTCAGGACCTTTTTCGATCGAATTTGGCCCGAAGCCGGATCAAGGCGCCACAGAATGAGACCACCGTCGAGTTCCGGATGCCGCCCCGCGCAAAAGCACAGGTCGCCCTGGTGCAAGACCAGGTTGAAGACCGGAGAAACCGATTCCAACTGGCCATAGGCAATCATCCATCTCGGACTGGCAGCCGCCAGAAAACGCCATCGTGGTGCCCCATCACTTTCATTGAGGCAATACACAGCTTGACGGTGGTTGCCGGGCCCACCCGCCGGTCGCGCGAAACAGCATTGCTGTTCGGTCCATTTCATGGTTTCCAACGATAGACCAGCACCTTCGCCCGATAATCCTCTTCGACAAATACGAGGTATTCGCCATTCGCGCGCCGGAATGCGCTGATGCCGGTCAGGATGTCAATCCAACCGGTGTTCTCGACACCGCCCACGGTCGGGCCGGGATCGAACACGCCTACTGCCGCACCATCGCTGAGACGATTCACCAAGACGCGCCCGCGTTCCTTCCAGCCCCCCGTGAAGACATATTCGCCGGCCGCCGCAACGCAACCGGCTTCTTTGCCGGCCGCGGATTCAAACGCCACCGTTTCGCGATTGCCGGCAAGGTAATTCTTGCAGATGAAGACGCGGCCGATGTGACGCATGTCGCGGCCCTCGTCGGCAACAATGAGGGTGTCGGATTCGTCGAGATAGATGACGCGCGCGACCTTGTTCACCCCCTGCGGCTTGTCGAGCGCTGTGATTTTGTCCGCGGCATAGATCGGATTGCCTTTCGCGTCGAGGCCCTGAAAGTCATAGCGGAAAAAGCCGTAGGCCATCCAGATGTTGCCTTTCCGGTCCACCCAAAACGGTCCGGGATGGACGCGCTCAGTGTTGGGCGCGAATTCGTCGGCCTGGTAGTCGCCGTCCCCGTTATGATCCCGCCAAATGGACGTCCCTTTAGGCTTGTTAGGCGGCCACTTGAGCTCCGTGCGGTAGAGATTGTTGCCCCACTGTAGAATCAGCCCAGACGGGATCGCCATTTCACCGTCGTAGCGAAAGATGTTGATGAAGTTGCTGGCGAACATGCCACCCACAAACAGGAACCGCCGTCCGCCCAGATAAACGATTTGCGGTGAGGTCAGCCCGTGTTCGCCCTGCTGCTTGACGCACATGAGACCACGCGGATCGTTCGGATACTTGTGGCGGTCTAACGAGTAGCCGACCCATTGGGGTTCCTTGCCTGGAGGCTGCGACCAGTCCATCCGGTAATGCTCCTGGATGCCCCACACATCGCGGCCGTCCGTAGTCGGATCGGCACAGGCCAGGTCCACGAAGAAATGATCATAGAGTTCCCAGAGCAGTTTGCCGTCAGGCGTAAACTTGCGCAGGACGGTGCCCATTTCGCTCATGGCCACGTAGAGGTTTCCTCGGGCGTCCATGCCAATGCCACGAATACCCCAGAACTTGGTCGGAGTGACCTCGCCCGGCTTGCCGGACCCAATGCCTCCGTAGTCCCCGAAGGCCTTGACCAGTTTGGGCTGCTTCAGGTCGCTGATGTCATAAAACAACACCTGCTGGCGGGGACCGGTCCACGAATCGGCGATCATCAGCGAACCATCATTGGCCAAGGCCAGGGCAGTGGGTTGATACAATCCCGGAAATTTCACTTCCTGGCCGTCGCACTCGATGCGGACCGGCTCGAAATCCCACTCCTGATTCTTGGGATCCACGTATCGGACGATCAGTCGCCAAGGTCGCCCTGACTGGTCTTTGAATTCCAGACTATTGGCTTTGACATCCCGGTTGCCAATTACCTCTCCGTCCTTGTAAATCCCGAACCGTTTGCCGCCTTCATCCCAGTGGCTCCAGGTATTGACCGTGCCGTCCGGTTGAACGGTGGCGTGAATGAAAAAGTTCTGCACCCACTTGTCGTTGGCGCCGGAAAACGAGTTACCCAACCAGGTGGCGGAGTAGTCAAGCGCTTGGGACGAACAAGCGAACGCGGTGAACCATATTGTGAGGACTGCCAAGACTGATGCTTTCATATTGCGAGGTTCTCAAGGAACCGGTTTCCACAAGGGCGACTTGCCGTCTATGGCCATCCGGTAGTGGAGGGGTTCAATTAGTGCAGCGTCCGCTCGTCGGGGCGGATCAAGACGGGTTCCGCGGCTATGACAGGCGTGCTGGTAAGCCAGACGGCCAGCGAGAAGCGGACGAGAAAGGGCTCGAGCGTTTGCATCATCAGATTCGTGTTCAGGTCCGGAATATGTTCCACGAGCGGCGCTTTGCTCCATTCGCATCTTTTACGGTTGCGGCTCGGTTTGGCGGAGGTTTCCACCAGCGCCGCGCGCATCAGCAAGCGCCGACGATTATCAATCAAAGCATCAAAGCTGCAATCACCAAAACGCCCATCCGCTGCGGTCCAGACTTGTGCTTCCAGGGCAAAGGGCGCAACAATCCCTTCAGATCACGATGCAACCAAAAACGCCAGCAGCCTCCCGTTTGCCATGAAACTCCTTCCACAAATCATCCTGCTATCCCTTGTCGCCGGAATCACAGCCGGCGCCGCCATCAGCGAAAGCAATTTCACCACCTGCTCACTGTTGGGCGGCGCGACTGATTCTGTGTGCGGCACACGAATTCAATCGGACGGCTCCATCGTGCTGGCGGCCAATGTCTCCACCGGACCCGTGGCCGCTTCGGCGCGTGGCGCCGCTGCCGGCAGGGGAATGGTCGTTCGCCTCTCGCCCGATGGAACCAAGCTGCTGTCGGCTCGGCGCGTGGCGGACGAGGTGCGGGATCTGGCGCTCGATGCCCAGGACAACATCTACGTGGCTTGTGGGAACCAGGGCGCCATCAAGCTCGATCCCATCGCCGGGAAGGAGTTATGGAAGCAGTCCACTGAAAGCCTCTGCGTGCGGCTGGATGCGGCTGCCGACGGCGCTTGCGCCCTGCTGAATTACAGCAAGGATGACGACTCCACTCCCGGGGCCGGAAGGGTATTGGTGCTGGACGCGAACGGGCAGCCGCTGGGTTCCTTCAAGGGCCGCCATAACACGATCGACGTGGCCCTGGATGGTCGCTCCCAAACGGTGGTGACGATTGGCTGGCGGCAAGCCAAGGCGTTCGACGGCCAACGCCAACAACCGGTGCAGATCTCTCATTTGACGGGCCGCAGTTACGATGGCGCCGAGAAGTATCATCTTTACGATTGGTCGGTAAATCCCGAGGCGCCAGATTTCCTCAATAAGCCGTCCAACAACATGGCGGACACACGCGGTTACCGGTGCGCGATGGGTGCGGACGGCAAGCTTTACACGGCTTTCGAGTGCGCCGGTGGCAATCACATCTTTCGTTACGAACCCCGACTGGTGAACGGGGCGTGGGTCGAAGCCAAAGGCAAGAAAGCCAAAGGCGACCAGTACCATGCCTTCTACAACAGTCGGGCGGAGCACAAGACGTTCGTGGCGCAATTCGATCCGGCCACCGGCGAATATCTGCGCGGACAGGAATTTACCGGGCGGCTCTCCAGTGGTCGGGCGAACGCGGTGCGGGTGAAGAACGGCACGATTGCTGCCGGAGCGGATGGCAGTGTATTCGTCGGTGGTACTGCCGCTTCCGGATTGCCCGTTTCATTTACCCCGCCGGGCACCGGGGATTATACCGGTGGCGGATTTCTGCTGGGATTGAATCCCGCTTGGACACCCGCCGGTTCTGCGTTCGTCTGCAATCAGGCGCGGTGACCCACACGGTGGATGTGCGCCAGGTTGACGGAAGGACCGTGGTCGTCTGCGGCGGTTCCACCAGCACGAAGCCCGAATCATTCTGGACCCAAAATGCCATTCAATCCGAGGCCCCACCGAATAGTGGATTCTTTGCGGTGTTTACGATGGAATGAGTGTGATGATGCAATCGAAGATACCATCTTGGTGGCGACGATGTGGCACCCGCGCGGCTTCGGCCCTTCTGTTTTTGTGCGCTTTCGGCGTCGCCGCCGCCAACCCGCCGTTACAACTGCGCACCGCCAGCTACTGGGGTACCAGCGAGGATGACGACATCCAGGGAGGCGCGGTGGCGGCGGATGGAACCGTGTATCTGGTCGGCAACACCGGGAGCGCCATGTCGCACCTGCTCCATGATGTTTCCGCAAAGTCTTTCGGCCAATCGGTCACCGAACCCCGGTGTGGGCGCGCTTTCGTCGCCCACTTCAACGCCGCATTGAGCCGGTTGCTGGAGTATGCCGAACTGGCGGAGGGCGTGGCCATCTTCACGTCGGTACAGGTCAATCAGAACGGTGTCTATGTGAGCGGCTATGCCAGCGAAGGACTGGAACCGCTGCTGAAAGGCAAACCTTCGTTAATGCCAACCTATCCGCTCGCAACGGAAGCGCGTTTGATCAAGGAAGACGGGATGCTGGAAGCGAATGGCTTGAAAGACAAGGATCCGATCGCCGGTCGGCCGGGGCTGGGCCGGCTTGGTGCGCCATGCGTGCTTCGGTTTACGTCGGACTTGCAGTCGTTGACCGCGGGCACCTACCTCGAAGGTTGGCAACAGGTCTGGGACAAGCACCGCGTCAAGACCATCCGCCCACGGGAGATGTTTCCTACCGAATATTTCTGGCAACCCACGTCCCTGGCACTGTTCCAATCCGGCGACCTCGCCGTGGGCCACGATGGGGGTTACTTTCGAATGTTGACGGACCGCGATCACCAGCTTGCGGGCACGAACGCTGCCTTGTTGGGCAAGCTGGCGTTCTACGATTGTTGCGATTGGGTAAGCCGCCTGTCACCGGACCTTGCGAAGCGTGTCTGGCGGCAGCCAGTGTTTACGCCACCGGTCAACGCCGAGGCAGCCCAACGCCTCCGCGCCTGGCCATTGCCGCATTATAGCAGTCCCCGAACGCATCGAATGCGGCTCGATCAGGATGAGAACATTTACCTCTGCGGCTGGTCGGCAACTTATACCGCAAAGGAACCGTGGTGGTCGCCCTACCTTTGGAAGCTGGATCCGGCGACCGGCAAGCGACTGAGAACCTTCTACGAATACGACCCGCTGTCCGGCGCGGACAATCGCATGAACGGTACGGTTGCCGATACTGCCATTTCCACAGCGACTTTTGATGGCGCGGGCAACCTCCTGGTGGGCTTGTTCGCCGATGGCGGCAATACCGTGATGGGCTGGAGCCCGCAGGCGCAACTCGGCCAGCGTTTCGAGGGGCCAATCAAAAACAATGTCGGCGTGAAGCTGGTGCATTGGTGGGGAATGGTGCATCGCGTCAACGCTCAAACCGGCGAAGGCCTGGGCGGCGTGCGATTGGCCAGCCGCGGCCCCGGCGCGGCCGGACCCGCGTGGGTGGTGGATCTGGCGTCGTTACCCGGCCACCAGGTGCTCGCGCTCGGTCGTTGCAATCTGGATTTTCCGTGGAGCACCAATGCCTGGAACCGCGCGACTGTGGACGATAATCCCGTCGCGTTCCTGCGTGTTTACAGCCACGAGTTTGATCTGTTGTTCAGCACGGCACTGCCGGGTGTCGTGCCATTTGAAATCGTGCCGCTGCCGGACAATCGCTTTCTCATTACCGGCCAGGCGAAGCAGCCGACCGCGCCCGTGAAGGACGCGCTGGTCGGCGAACCGCGCGGCAAGGCGGATGGGTTCTTCTGTGTGGTCCAATGGACGGCTCCATGAGCAATTTCGCAATGATGACCAGGCGTATTTCCGCGCCCTCCCGGAGGCGATCCGTAGAGCGCGCCTCAGAGCCGCAACCATCCGGGAGCGCCACGGTCCCGCATCGCTTACTGATGCGCGCGGCTCTGTTTGCACTCACCAGCTTCGCTTGCTGTTTGCTCCACGCGGAAACCGTCCACTGGACGCTCACGAATCACGCCGGCGATTACTCGAATGAACTCGTTCGACTGAAAATAGCCCTCCAAACGCCGTTTGATGCCACGCGCCTGGTAGTGACCGAGAACGGTCAAGAAATCCCGGCTCAGGTCGAAGTGCATCAGGGTCGATTGAACGGGGTGGAAGCCGGCGACCTCTGGGTATGCACGACGATTGCCAGCAAGGCTTCCCACGGATACACCGTCACCACCGGAGGAACGCCAAGGCAGTTTCAGCCGCGCGTGAAAGTCTCTCGCGACGGCGATTCGCTGGTACTCGACAACGGTCTGGTTGCTGTGCGGTTGCCCGATGGTTCCACGGTGGGCAATTCGGGAAGCGTCGGCCCTATCCTGGCCATGCGTGCGACCGGCGGTCCCTGGCTGGGTGCCAGTTCATGGGACACTCCGCTTGCCCTGACCGGCCTCACCACCACCGTGATAGGCGAGGGCAAATTGTTCGGCCGAGTCAAGCTGCGCTTCGAGTTCGCTGCGCCGGCGACACCGTTCTTACCGGACGACACCGCTCGTCTGGCGCGCCGGCTTACGTTGGCGCGCCACGGCGCTTCGACCGGATTCACACCCGCCACCAATTACTACGCCGAGTTCATTATCACGCTGGCGCCGGACCAACCGCTCGTCACCCTCGAGGAAAACCACTCGATGGTTGAAGGCGATTCGTGGCGCTTCGACTTGGCGCCCGGATGGCAGCCGCGACGGGCGTTCTCGTCCCGAAGCCGCGCGGTGCCCACCGAACGCGAGCTCAAACCGGATGCCGGGTTGCACGACCACGCCACCTTGATGTTCCTCCAGCCGCGGTGGACCCAAAGCACGAACTGCGGCTGGTTCTTCGCCGCGGCCGATAACGCCGCGATGTTGGGTGCAGTCGCGATGCGGGCCGGCCGGTGGGATTGGCCTTACGATAACCCGATCATCGTGCAAGCGAGTCAGGACAGCGACGGCGCCACGCTGGTCTATCCGACGTGGAAAGGACGCCGGTTCAGTTACCTGCTCGCCGGACCGGTCGGTTTGATCGAGAAAACCCCTGCGCTCATTCGGCAGGTGGCCATGCAACCGCTCGACAAACTGGTCAATGAATACACGCTCGACTGGCCGGGACTGGCGCCGGGAGGATTCCAGGGCCTGTTCTGGTGGGACGGCAACAATATCAATCCCAGCAGCATGATTCGCGGCCTCGGTCGGCGACTCATGAAGAAATATGCCCCCGGCAGCGAACAAGCCGACCGCACGTTGCTGGGGCAATTCCAAGTCTATCTCGATCCGGACTGCTACGGCTACTACTGGAACCACTTTTCTCCGATCAACCCCAATTTCTCGACCGACTTGCTCAAAGTGCCCATCGCGATGTGCGCCGGGTTGAAGGGGCATCCTGACTTTCCGCGCTTCCGCCAAATGGCCGAGGACGCCTTGCGCATGGACCTGGATCATGCCGTCACCTTGCCCGGCGGCGCCGGCCAGGAATGCGCCGGCTATCTGGCCCACGCACTGGGAGGTTGGCTGGACTTGGCCGAGCTGTGCCGCACACAACTGGATTTCGATCCGCGCCAATCGCCCCGGCTGAAAGCGGCCGCGAGTTTTCTGTTGCACACCTCACCGCCGTTGAACGATGGGCAACGGCGTATTCTCCCCACCGGTGACACCCACCCGCCCGGACCGGATGTCTTCGCCCTGGCGGAGCGTGCCGGGGTGCGGGAAGAGGTCGCGGATTTCAGAACCGAAGAATTGCCGGGATTCGGCGTGGTTTTTCGCTCCCACAGCGGCCGGCCAAACGAAAACTTTCTGGCCTTCAAGGCGGGACCGAATCGCGGCCATTATCACGGCGACCAACTCTCGTTTCACTATTGCGGGAACGGTCAGCGACTCGCCATCGACCACATGTGCTCGTATTCGCCCCGCGCCGATCAGGAACACATGCACAATCGCGTGGCGTTTTACACGGACGACTGGCCGTTCGCCAACATGGACGGCTACGAGCGGCTGATCGGCTTTCAAACGTCAGCCGACGTGGACGTGGCTCAGGGATTGGTAACCAGTTGGCGTCTGCGCCAACAACCGCGCATCCCGCAGGAGGTCACGTGGAATTCGCGCGGTCCCTATCAGTTGCTGGACCAGGAACTGCAATACCAGCGGACCATTGTCCTTGTAAAGCATCCGCATCCAAGCGGCCAAACCCCGGATCTGCTGGACTATTTTGTCATTCGCGACCAGGCGACCGGGCCGATGCTCAACGCGGCTTATTGTCTGCACGTCGAAAGCAACGAATGTCGGCAGGACGGACCGCGTTTTGACTTTGGCACCATGACCCTTTTCTGCGCCGCACCGCGTGAGTTTAAGGTGGAGCGCTTTGACTGGAGTTTCCAAAAAAAGGGCCGGGGCGGTGATGCAGGCTACGGTGAAAGCACCGTGGGCGTGCGGCTTCTGACTACCGGCGCCGAGCATGAGTTTATTACGGTGCTTTACCCTGCAAGTGACGCACCCGACATGGAGTCTATTCTTGGTGGGGTTCGCGTGACGCTTGCGGACGGCACCAGCGAGGAAGTTGCCTTCCGCACTCCCGGCTCGGACGAGCCGGCCGATGCCGCGTATGTCGTGCTGAAACGTGGCGGTCGCGAACTGGTCGCACTCTCCGCCCGGAACCTGAATTCTCTCCGGTCTCAAGGTGACGTGGGCCTGTGCCTTCCCGAGTGTGGCTATGACTTTGGTCCAGTTCCGGATTGGCTCATCCGGCAACGGGATCACCACCCGGCGCCAATTCACCTGCAGCAACTCCAGCCACGATGATTCTATGAATCCAACCCTCCTTCGTTTTATCACGGTTACCGTGGCAATGGGTCTCCCATTATTCGATGTATCCTCCGCCCCGGCTGCCGAATCGGTTCCCGATCCCGGAGATCCGGCGAATGGCACCTGGCGCGTCTGTCTCGACGGTTTCTTCCCGCCCTCTGGAAAGCCGAACGCTCCGGCCCGCCGCCCGCTGCCCATCTATGTGATCAGCCGCGAAGGGAATTTCCTCTATGGCCTGGGCAGCGCGCCGAATTGGAACCAGACGACGTATCCTTCGGACGTCTCCGCGCTGCACTACGACCCGTCCAGTGGCAGACTTTCCGGAATGATCCGGGTGAAGCTGAATCCCGATCCGTGGATTCCCGAGGACCACCAGCCAATCAACGGCACGGTGGACGTGATGGCGACGCTCGACCAGGCGAACCCGACCAATACAACGGCACTGCAAGGCACGTATCGCGGCACGTTCGGCAAGGAAGCCGTTGAAGGCAGGGTGAGCGGTTATGTCGATACTCAAACGCTGGTGGACCTCGCTCAATGCCAACTCGTCCTCAGTCTCAACCACCTGCTGTCAGGAGGGCGTGAGCCGTATCATAACCGCCTCGCGGCGCGCTTTGAGGTTGCCGAAGGCCAAGCCGTCGGCGCCGAGTTCGGAATGATGGGCCTGAACAGCCGGCCTTACGACTTTCGAACCTTCGAGAAATTTCACCTCACGACCACCCGCGATGGGTTCGCCGGCGAATTCACCATCCCGTACGAAGTGCTGGGAGCCGTGGGCGATGCTTCGGCGGAATACACCGTCTCGATTGAGGGCAAGCGCATCAACAACCTTGGTGGCGGCGAGTTCACGGTCAAGGTGGCGCACGCCGGCAAGGCCTCAATTCACCACGGCAATTTCAAAGGGAGCATCCTTCCGGCAACTCGACGCGAGGTGAGCATCTGGGAGAAGGAGCTAAAGTCCGACAAACCATGGTTTGTTCCGGTGAAGGAATACATAGCCCTGCAACCCGGAGAACACCCGCGCCTCTTTTTCCGAAAGAGTGATTTGCCGAAAATCAAGCGCCGCGCCGCCACGCCGGAAGGCCGGCAGTTAGTGTCCCGCCTGAAGGCCACTCTGGGCGGCGGCGAGGCAATGCCCGCCATTCTCAGCCAAGCCACCAAAGCCTACGATGACTCGGTGAAGGGCCGCTTACCGGAGGGCGCTTACACGGTGTCGCATGCGGCGGGCTTCGGCATGTTGTATCAAATCACCGGCGACCGAAAATACGCCGAACTGGGACGGCAGTGTTTCGAACTTGCCTGCGCCGGTCAGCGGGACCGCGACGACCGCTACAGCTTCCGCGCCCCCGGGGGACAACTCCGCGCTGGTCCGACGCTCGGCATGTATGCGCTGGGTTACGATCTTTGCTACGACGGTTGGCCCGAAGATTACCGTCGCCAAGTCGCCCTGGAGTTGCAGAACTGGAGCGACGACCAATCGGGCGAATGGGGGAAAGCGGAGGGCAACACACTCAAGTCCATCTGCCTCACTCCGCACCAGATGCCAGCCTGCAATCACTGGGGCTCCCAACTGGGCGCCGGCCTAACCGTGCTGGCGTTGCTGGGGGATCCGGGCACGGACGACCTCTTGTTGCGCCGTTGCCTGGCGGCAATCGAACGAAACATGGTTCGCGGAGTCACGTCCGGGTTTGGCGATGGCGGCTTTTACAGCGAGGGACCCGGTCCGGCGCACATGATGGCCAATCCCGGATTCGTGCCGTTGGTGCAGGCGTTCAAGGTGGCGCTGGGAAAAGACTGCATCACGCCGCGGCCGAACTTCGCCTGGATGACGCTGCACTGGATCATGGAAGTGCTGCCGGACTCGAAAGGGCAGCCCATTTATCCCTGCCGCAAGCCGAGCAGCTACGGCAACGAACGTATGCTCGATGGCAATGGCGGCTTCAGCCACGGCGGCTGGTTCAGCCAGGGCTTTGGGACAATTCCGGACGAGACCCAACCGGCTTTGCTTTGGCTTTACAACCACTTCGCTGCGGCCGCAGACCAGCAGCGTTGCGATACGTTGAACTACCCCCATCGGGCCATTTTCGCTCTCCTGAACTGGCCGATGGGCGTGGCAGAGAAAAATCCCGCCGAGGTTCTGGGCCACACGAGCGTGGACCGTATCCATGGCTGGTACGTGTTTCGCAACCGCTGGCAGGACGCCGATGATGTCGTGGTGAGTTTATGGCTGGGCAGTGGTCCGCAAGGCAATATCAGCACCGGTGGTCCCGACCTGCTGGTGTGGGGGATGGGTGAGCGGATTCGGTTGGCCGGTCTGCCGCGGTGCCAAACGACCTATTATCGCGCCGAGCCGGACGGCAGCGGGGTGGTAAGCGGGGGCGGTTACAGCATCGCGGTTGATTTCAGCGGCCACTGCGGCGCCCCCGTGCTGGTAGCGGTGGCGAGCGAGGACGATCTGGGCAAGTTCAACCTGAGGGCGGACAGCGGCATTGCGTCGGTCAACGAGGTCAAAGCAGGAAAGGCAAATTTCCGCATCTTGACGATGGGCCGCAAATCACCGCCGGAACTCAGAGCCAGTGGAAGTCAGGTCGTGATCGGCGCCCGAAGGCTCTCGTTCGATGGCGCGAAGGTCGTGGTGGAGTAGCCTGTCCAACCGAACCATGATCACTGCTCGTAGAAGTCTCTTTTTGCTGGCTGCGGTGGTGCTTCTGACTCCGGCCTCTCACGCCGCCGAAGACCTCGTGCTTTCAAACAAGTTCGACGAGGTCACCGCGGCGATCTTCATTCCCGGCGACGTGCCCGTCCTGCGTGGGCTTTATGTTCATGCGGCCAATTACACGCTCAAGCCGGACGACCGCTGGGCCGAGGCAGGCCGCGCGATAAGTTTCGGCCATCTCGCGCTCGACATCGACCGCCGACTCAATAACCGCCCCCAGAAACTCCGTCAGGCGCTCGACCTCGCACTGCCGGCATTCGCCGCACAGAGCGGACACCGAGAGTTGCCCAATCTCGCACTGGCTGGTACTGGCCATTCCGCCGGTGGATGGGTGACGCAGATCCTGCTCAAAACGCCCGAGCGCGCCATTGCCACCGCCATCGATTGCGCGTGGGTGGTCGATCCTGCCAAGCTCAATCCCGCCGACAAGTCCGTACCGATGCTCTTCACGCTGGGAGCCATCCCCGACGCTTTCAACATGCTGCCCGACGTCGAAAAACACTTTCTCCCCGCTCGGCAACAGGGCTATTTGTGGGGCCTCGGACTCCAATGGGGTTGCGCCCACGACTTTGGTAACGCCGCCGCGCTCATGCTGCCGTGGCTCAACAACGTCATCGCCGCGCGACTGCCCGCCGACGCTTCTGCCCTCGACGCGGCGGTCAATCTGCGCGACCTGAGACTTGAAGACGGCTGGCTTGGGGACTTGCGCACCATCTCCAACACCTGGGCGGCGATCGCTCCTTGGGCGGAATTCGCTGGCGACCGCTCAAAAGCCGCGTGGTTTCCCAATCGCGCCGTGGCATTCATCTGGCGGGCGTGGCAGACGAAAAATTCCCCGGTGGCAATTCAGGCGCGGGTAGATGGTTCAGCGCAACTCCCGCCTTGGAATCCCAAGGCGACGCGTGACCTGATGGTAAATCCAGGTGTGGCCATTCAGCTCGCAGCGACGGTGCGGGACGGACTTGAGATGCAGTCCATTCAGTTCTTTGACGGGGACCGGTTGATTGGTGAATCGGCGTCCGCTCCGTGGCTGGTCATGTGGCACCAACCCACACCAGGTGCTCATGCCCTCCACGCCGTATGGACCGCCCGTGAAAAACAGCAAGGGGCAGTGAATCCTGCCCTGGTGATCGTGCGATCGAAAGCAAAGCAGTGATGTGCCAAAACAACCAACTACCCTCGAATCGATTGGCCCATACGAGCAGGGGCCGATGGATCGTTCAACTGGTCGCCGCCGTCGGATTATCCTTAATCTCAGGGGGGGCCCTTTCCGCGGCGGTTTTTCAATACACCGTGCCGGTCAAGACCGCGAAGGGTGAGAGCACCGCCTATCTCTGGATTCCGCCAATGGAACGGCAGATTCGCGGTGTGGTGATGGCCGGCATGACGCTGATGGAACGGCAATTTGCCGAAGATCCACAAATCCGGCAGGCGTGCGCCACGGAACAGTTGGCCATCGTATTTCTGAAATGCGGTTTGGGCGCCGCGCAGTTGCCACAGGTATTGGATGATTTGGCCGTGCATTCCGGTTACCGGGAGTTGTCCGTGGCGCCGCTCCTGTTTGTCGGTCACTCGGCCGGCGGGCCCCAAGCCAAAGCGGCCGCAATCGAGATGGCGGGTCGCTGTTTCGGCTTGGTGCTCTATCGCGGTGGTGTGCCGGGAGGAATAGAACCGACGCCCCCAGGGATTCCCGTGTTGATGATGCTCGGTCAGTTCGATGAGTTCGGCGGCGCCATGCGCGATGATGCCGGACGTGAGGCCTGGGAGGGCGGCCGTGATGCTCTGGCGGCCTTTCGGACGAAGGATGAGCGTAACCTCGGCAGCCTCGTGGTCGAGCCGGGAGCCGGACACTTTGCGTGGTCGCACCGCAACGCTGCGTACCTCGCGCTGTTCATTCGCAAGGCGGCCCAGGCGCGCATTCCGAATCCGTGGCCCATCGACGCAGCCCAACCCGTCGCCTTGCGGACCATTGATCCGCGAAGGGGTTGGCTGACGGACCTGACCATTAAAACACCCGGAGGCTTGGCGCCTGCTCCGTACGACCAATACCCGGGACCTAAAACGAATACGGCCTGGCACTTCGACCGCGAACTGGCGCAGGCCACCCTCGCCTATCACGCGGGCGACGTTCCTAACCGAGCCGCGACCGTGAGGAAGCGCAGCGACACCGAGCCGCTTGCTGACGCGCGCAGCTCGATTAGCACCGCCTTCGGCAAACTGGATCAATTCATTCAATGGCAAGATCCCCATTGGGTGGATGCCGGGGCGCGTTTCTTTTTTAGCAAGGTCGATTGGGTGGGCGACGGACAGACCTTTGAAGTGCATCCGGTTTATGCTGCAACCGTCCCGAGCCAGCGCGACGGCAAAGGGCCGCGTTGGCCACAGGCGGGCAAACCAGTCGGCCATTCGGACTCCCCCATTCTCGTGCGAGCGGTCGGCGGGCCAGCGGTGGCGGTTGGCACCAACCGGCTGCGCCTCCAATTCGACGCTTTGGCCCCGGCCAGCGATGGCAGTCGGGTGACTCTTCTGGCCTACAGCGAGGGCGATGGGAAGTATCGCTACACCGAGCACATCGGAATGCTGCCACGAGGCTTTCGCGGGCTGAAAAGTGGCAAGCCGCAGACGATTTCGTTTGCGCCCATTGGGAACCTGAAAGCCAACGCCCCGCCGCCGCAACTCCAGGCGACGAGCGATGCTGGGTTGCCGGTGGAATTCTATGTTGCATACGGCCCGGCAATAGTCACGAACGGACGGCTGCGAATCGCCGAATTACCCACCCGAGCACAGTACCCGCTGGCGGTAAAAGTGGTGGCGTACCAGTTCGGCCGGGGTGTGGAGCCGCGGGTGCAGACGGCGGCGCCCGTTGAACAGATTGTCCGAATTGAAAGCCCGTGAGCAAGCTTCCGCGTACATCCGCGCGGGCACTTATTTGATCCGTGAGTCGCTGGTTTACGGGTCGCACAGGTTCCCGCCCGCCAAACCTCACCCCAAGCCACTTAAAGAGCGAGAAGTTCGAGCTTTTCTCTCCCAAACGGCTCGGGCATTCTTGGGTCATGTCCCGGTATCATGCCTGCATTTGTTTCCCGTTGATGACCAGGATCGGCCTGCCTGGCGCACTTGCCATCGCAACCTTCCTCTTCGTTTTGGCGGCCGCCATACTGGAGGCGTCTCCGGTCATTCTCGACGGCTTGGAAACTGGCAAACCGACGGTGCTGACTGCCGCGGAGGGTGCCTCCCTGGACGAGTCGGCCGCCACCAAGGCTGCTGGCAAGGTCGGGGGCTTCGACGCGGCGCAGGTTACGATGGTGTTTGCCTCGGCGGGCCGCGAACTTGAAGGGCAGGCAGGGCAACAACTTCGAAATGCTGGCTGAAAAGCGGACCGATCGCGGGCTGCCCAATGCCTGGGGCGGCCAGATGGATGCCGGCGATTGGGATCGCAACTCGCGGCATCCGGCGGCCAGGTGGTGGCTGGTGGATCTCTACGAATTGTTCCCGAACCGGATCGGCAAACTGAAGCTTGCCTTGCCACTCGCCGAAGCGACCAATGCCATCCCGGACATCCTCGAGAGTTATTGGGACATCTACACCGTGCCCTCGTCGAACGAATACATTATTCACCAAACCATCATCCCCACCGCCTATTACTGGGGTTTCCTGGCGGCAAGAAAATGAGGAAAGAAACAAAATGAACTTTCGAGAATCAATTGTAATTTCATTGTTGGCTCAGGGATGCGTGATCGCAGCATCAGGGAATGAGATCCCGAGCGTGTTCGAGATGGCCCAGCCACGAAGTTTGCCCCCGGGCGCGCCGAAGTATAGCGATGTTTGCATGCGGAATCTGAGGGTGTATCCCACGGATCCACACGATCGCAAGGATACCATTCGCACGATCAAGGAATTCCAGGTAACGCGGATGGATTGGACCTATGGTCTGTCACGGGAGTTTCTGGAGCAAGCCCATGCGATGGGCGTAAGCGTGCAGGGCACGGTGGGGAGTTTATTGAAGCGAGATAAACCAGGAGAGTTGAATTCACCGGCGAGTATCGGAATCGAGAACCTCGACGGCGGGGAAGTGATGGCGCATTGGATGCGGTCGGAGTATTGGCATGAGCGATTATGGGGTTGCGTGAACAAGCCGGCCTATCGGAGCGCCCGCCTGGAAGTCCAAAAACGCCTGCTCGATTTGGGAGTGGACCGGCTCCACGTGGACGATCCCGCGATGAACAAGATGGCCGTGATGTGGGGCGCCTGTTTTTGCGAGCATTGCATGCAGGGATTTCGAGAGTATCTGAAACCAAACACGACTCAGCCGCAGCAAGAGAGCATGGGGATAAAGGATATCGGTCGCTTCGATTACAAAGAGCACTTAAAGCGTGCAGGAGCGCCGGTGGGCGATGCTTTCAATGGTTGGGAAGGGGGAGAACTCAAAAGGTTGTTCCAGGCGTACCAGGCCGAGTGTACGCTCGAGTTTCACCGTTGGAACCGAGAACAGTTGAACCAGTATGCGGGACACACCGTCGCGTATTCATGCAACAACGGCGTGCATGGTTTTTCGGGTGAATATGGCGTGTTCGACTACGCGCTGGGCGAGTTGTGGTATCGGGATGCGCGGCCACAACATATCTATGCAGCGGCCATGGAAGCGGCTGCTTTGGGCAAGATGCAGGTGATCACGATGCCCAAGCCTTACTATCACGAATCCAATCCCGAGTGGGAACGGCTGACCCGCCAATCCACGGCTATGGCCTATGCGTGTGGGGCCAACATCCTGGTGCCCTATGATATTTACCTGCCCATCCCGTCGCTGATCCGTTATTACGGCAGCCCGGAGCAGTATGCGGATCTGTTCGGATTTGTCCGGGGGATGGCAGAATATCTGGATGGGTATGAAAACGCGTACGCGGGAGGACGAACGATTGCGGATGCGCGGTGGACGGAAAAACCCGGTCCAGTACCAATAAGTGCCGACCGACGAGAAATGGCAGCCGTCGTACGAGTAAAACCGGGTCGGAAAGACAAAGTCGTGATTCATCTGGTGGATTGGGGGAAAGAACCACAGGCGTTCCGGTTGAACATCGATCCGGAGAGTTTCTACGGCGGTGACCGCAAGGTGCATTGGCGATTGCTGGTACCAGCAGCATATATTCGGTCGGCGCATGAACGAGCCCAGGCCAGCGGAGACTACTCCCCGCTGGTTGCCGAAGCAGCCTCCGGGCAAGGGATGATCAATGAGCTGTCGCTGCCGGCATTGCATCCTTGGGGAGTGCTGGTGTTGGCTCCAATGGAAAAGGTGGCGGGCTATCTATGGCCGCCCACCATCCTGGGTGAATCGCGGTTCATCGAAAACGGGCAAGTGGTGATCCGGTGTGCAACGAAAGGGGCTCAGATCCGGTTTACCACCGATGGCACGGAACCCAATCGCGAATCGTCATTATATACCGAGCCATTGGTCCTGGCTGAATCGACCGTGATCAAAGCACGTTCATTCAGAGACCATGCGGCGAGCAAGGTAACTGAAGGGCAGTTTGTGCGGGAAGAATCACGGGTGAATATCTTGCGGAACGGCGACTTTGAGAAGGGAATGACAGGCTGGGAAATAGTGAACTCAAACAGTGGAAAGACCGCCATGCCAGGAGAAGTCACCGAACGGGAAGACAGCAAGGGGCGGGCATTGCGGATTGCTCCGGGAAATTCCGGCGAAAGAACGAGTCATTTCCGATTGACGCAACCTTTTACGGCACGTGCGGGGGGATACTATGATTTGCGCTGGCGGGCGCGCGCGGAGCAACCGACGACCATCGTGGTCAAACTGCAGGAGCCGACCGAGCCCCATCGGGCGTTACGCGGGATCAGTTGCAATTTGGATCGCGAGTGGCAGGAGTTTTCCCTGCGAGGTTATAATGCGGACCGAAAGTGGGAAGGCCCCTGGCCCCAAGCGATTCGTTGCCGAGTGCAGTTTGATTTGAAAGTATCGATGGAAAACGTGGTTTGGCTGGATGAAGTGCAACTGGAAGAGGATTGGCTGGAGTAACCACCCTGACGTCACACGTGAAGAAATTGAGCAACCGGTCTTTAGTAAATACATGGTAATGAAACATTCCTTTAGCCTGATCGTTGGTGCCCTCTGTCTTCCATTGCTGACGGCACAAGGCGCGGCTTCCACCAACAACGTTCCTGTGCGACTCGAATTGAATCCGCAGGCCGGAGTCCACCGGATGTATGAATTGCCTGACTCCACTCCGGGCCGAATCCTGCCCGTCACCATCGAACTCAGCGTCGCCAGCCAGGATGGCAAGCCCCGGCAGGTGGAAATCCACTGGGGCGCTCGCGACATTTTTCATCAGCCCATTGCCTGGAACGAACAGCGCCGGATCGCTCTGCCTGCCGATGCCCAAGGTGTTCGCGAGCGCTTCGAGTTTCCCGCCGTCCAAGGCTTCTTCCAGGTATTTGCAGCCTGCGACGTGGACGGTATCCAGATGGAAGCCTCGACTGGCATAGGCATTGTGCCGCCACACCGGACCGGCGTGCGCCCCGACTCGTTTTTCGCCTCAAACACTTCGAACATTCGTCGCGGTCAGGATCTGCGTTTTCTCCAAATGCTCGGAATGAAGGTGCAACGCACGCATCTCAATCCCATCCGCGCCAGCATCCCGGATCGCGCGGAGGGACCGCTCGAATTGAACCTCGAAGAAATGGACCGCGCCTTCGCCGACTGCAAACGCCACGACACCTGGATTATGCCCATTGTCGGGTATCACTTCGGCGAGCGGATGCGCTCGGAGTTGGCGCGCCGAACCGGCATGCACGGGCCGCCTCGGGACGTGGGGGAATTTGTGAATACTTGGGAAACGATTGTCCGCCGCTACCCGGAGATTCGCACTTACGAATTTTGGAACGAGCCGTGGATCTACGGCTGGACCTGGGCTGCTGAGCCGGAGGTGTATCGTCAATTCCAAAAAGCCTGGTGCGAAATGGCGCGAAAATCCAATCCGGGCGTTCGCCTCATTGCCGGCAACAGTTCCATGTTTGTCGAGGACCACATCGAGCCTTACCCGGATTGCTGGCGGGGATTGCTGGATGGCACCTCGCATCATCCCTATTCCGGCGTGCATGATCCCACCTTCCGCAACAGCGGCCAGGGCCGGGCATTGGATCAAGGCGCTGTCGTCACGCGGCGGATGCAATTGCCCTATTATTACATGACCGAGGCCGGCAGTGCATCCGGCGACGAGATTGATGCCTACAAGCTGGTGCAGTATTTCGTGCGATCCGCATTGGCCGGCGCTTTCCAGGGCAATGCTCAATGGGGATTTGGCTATCATCCCGGCAACACCCGGGCCAATACCACCTTCGCGGTCATGACTCATTGGCTGGAGGATCGTCCGATCGTTGCCGACATTTGGCCGCATCATGAACTGTTGTGGGGCGCCATTTTCGCCCACCCGAGCCAGGTGACGGATGCGGTGAAACGTCTTCCGCGCGCCAACGAGCTGAGCAGTCGCTGGAACGTGCCGGTTCCACCGGATCGCGAAGCGGATGATCTCAAGGTCGCCGTCGTATGGTGCCATACCGGCCCGGACGCGGGGAACATTGATCCCAAGGGCAGGTTGCTGATTCCGCAGCCAGGCGACATTCGCGCCTACGACCTCGTGGGGCGTGAAATTCCCCAAACCGACGGCGCCTTCACCGTGCCATTCGGCGAACGCGTGGTTTGGCTGACCACCCGCAAACTGGATGTGGTCACGTTCCGTGATCGCATTGCCCATGCGCAACTCCATCGCCTGACTCCTTTGAATGCGTATGCGCTTTCCCTGATACACGCCCCACAACAAGCCCAGACGCTCAATGTGCGAGTCGAAAACCAGTTGAACCGCGCGGTCGCCGGGACGTTGACCATGACTCGGCACGCCGATGGCAAACGCAGCCACGCGCCGTTCACCATTCCGGGAGGTCAATTAGCCGAAGTCCCCCTCGAATGGCCAGCCAATGAACTGCCGCCCCAATCGCGATACGAACTGACACTGGAATTTGAAACGGACGCCGGCTCGGTGAGCTACAGGCAGTCAGTGGCCAGCGCGCGGTTTTACCGCCGGCCGAACATTTCTGTGGACGGCAAACTTGACGACTGGACCGGCGTGCTGCCCATCTATTTGGACAGCGCCCGACAGGATGGCAGACTGGACCCCACCCTCGCGCTGTTGAATCCCGGCAAAGTGCAAACCGCCCGGGGCGATGGCGGCCGGGTGCAGATCCGGCTATACACGGCTTTTGACGACAACAACGTGTACGTAGCCGCCGCGGTGAATGAGCCGCAACTGACGTGTCGCGCTGGACAACCGGTGATTCGGCGTGGACCCGACGGCGTCGTCGAATTGCCGTATCGCATGGGCGAGCCGGAAGGTTTGGAGCACATCAGCCTGTGCGGGGATGCCTTGTTCTTCGCGTTTGGCTTTCGCGACCGGGTGCCCGGTTGGGGCCGCCAGATGGATGATCCCTGGGCTTGGAAAGGTCATTTTTATGACACCGACTACCAATATGTCATGCACCCCTCCACCACCGGCCCAAAACTGATTCGACAATGGGGCGCCGATACGTCCCGCCGCACGGCCTATCAAACAACCGCCGTTCCCGGAGTCGGACCGGTCGAAGGCGCGGTGGTACGAATCGAACGCGATGAAAACACCCAGCTCACCATTTACGAAGCCGCCATTCCCCGCACCGAACTGGAGCTCTTCAATCCTCAAGCGGAACGGCTGCGCTTCAGTTTCCTGCTCAAATGCAACGAAGTGGGCTGGCCTTTGCAATGGGCGTCCGCGGCGGGCGTGTTTGATTATTGGCTAGGCTCCGGCTCGTTCAGTCCCAGTTGGGTTTCGGTTTTGCCGTGCCAAACCGTTTTTGGAATTGAAAAATGATGAAACTTAAAAAAGAACAGAGTCAGCGCCATACATATCAGCATTTATGAAAAGCAATCTCGCTCTATGCCCCGTCGTCATCGTCGTTCTCCTGGGAGTCATCGCTTCGGAGATGCAAGCCATCGTTCCGGAATACATTGTCAAAGATGGAGCCGTAAGCATCAAAGGTGTCGATGGATCGAACTCGATCATTTACGACAACGACTGGTGGTTCGATGTCTTCGACAACAATTATCTATGGGCCCAGGCCAGCCTGGGAAAAGCGCACCTGGTGGGCAACATCGTGAGCCGGGACATGTGGGACTGGGAGAAAGGCTATCTCTACCCGATGCAGCGTTGCGTGGACGACGCTAAGAAAGCCATTCAACTCGCACGAAAATCGGGTCTGAAACACATTCCCGATGCCACGATTGGATCGGATCAAATTCTTCGGGCACCGCAAAACGGTCGCATTGAAGACACCCTGGCTCACCCTACGGATGGCAGCCGCTTGATCGTTCGCGAAGCTCGAAAAGCGTCGCCGGAAAAGCCACTGGTAATCGTGGCAGGCGGACCGTTGACCACGGTTGCCAATGCATTACTGACGGATCCAGACATCGCCCCCAACCTCGTCGTGTTTGGACTGACCGTGAGTTTCTACGGTTACAACGGCAAGGATGGCTGGAGCGCATACATCGTCGCAAAACGCGCGCGCCTGGTGGAATGGGCCACCAAAACTTTCTGGATCAAAGGGTCGGTGTTCCAGCCCCAGCATTTCAACAAGTTGCCGGACAATCCATTCTGCAACGAAATGAAATCATTCATTCGCAAGGACCTCGGCCTGGCCAATCAACTCGGGGACGGGGCGCCCCTGGTCTGGCTTTACGATCCCAAGTGCTGGACCGGCGCGCGAACGCGCCAAGCCGTTTGGCGAGGCAAGGCAGTTGATTTCAACGAGAGCAACGAGGGTGACGTTCTGGACATTCCCCGGGATAAAACTGATTTGGAGCGTTGCCGCAAAGAATTCTTCCGGGTGATGGAAAATCCGCGGGTTTACCAAGAGGATTGAGGGCGAGCAGCCGGTCGCGATGTGCTTCGACACGCACAGGCACAGCCCCATTCCGCAACGTGGCGGTTCATGGGTTTGATTTCCTGGTCGCCTGACGTGGATGGATTTGATAATAGAGCCGGCCATCCTCGGCTCCCGCCACGAGATCAGGAAGGCCATCGTGATTCCAGTCCACCGTGGTCGGCGAGGTGGTGTGCCCGGCCAGTTTGCGGTCACCGAGCGCGCCTCGATCCACCAGCGTGGTCATGCCGTCTTTCGTTCCGATGTTTTCCAGCAGGTTGATGTTCACGCTGTTCACGAGGAGATCGAGGTCGCCGTCGCCATCCCAGTCCACGAGGCAAAGCTTGCGGCGACCGGACCCGCCCGCCTGCTCGTTATTGAGCCGCAAAAGCCCCGCCGTGGCTCCTTTGCCAGAGGGCGAGACGCGGTTATGCCGGTGGTTATAGGTGCCACCCTTGAAGATGCGTTTGCCAGGCCGCAATACCAGTTGATCCTCTCGCTTCTCCCGCTGAAAGAAAGCCAGATAACTCTCGCTATCCAGCATGACCAAATCGTTCAGACCATCCTGGTCCCAATCCACCACGCACGGCGTCGTACGCCATTGCGTGACCAGTTCCTTGCCCTGCGGATTCCACCAGTTCCAGGCCGGCTTCGGCGGTTTGCCGGACCATTCGACTTCGACGGGGCGGGCGGCGGCGAGTTCCGGCTTGGACTTGCTGCCTATGTTTTTAAACCAAATGATCTTGCCCCAGATGTCGTTGACGACCACGTCGAGCAGACCGTCTTGATCCCAGTCCGCCACGTTCACCACGGTGTATCCCCATTTCGCCTCGCAAGGGCCCTGGATCGATCCATTGGGGCCGGCTTGGATGTGAATCACTTCGCCGCCGGCCTGGAGCAGGACGGGCTTGGCCCATTTCGGCGGATTGCCTCCGTCCAGGTTTTCGATAAATCCAATATTGCCCGAGGTGTTGCCGCAGATCAGATCCTCATCGCCGTCGCCGTCCCAATCCACACTGAAGGGCGTGACCAGGGCTCCGAACTTCGACGTCATCGGCCACCTGCTGGAAATAGACCGGTTGTTCGAACACTGGGCACACCGGCGGTGTCCAACTTCCCGGTGTTTTCCACGAATGCAACCCGGCCGTCTTCATCGCCGCAGACCAAATCCACGTCGCCATCCCGATCCCAATCAATGGCCACCGGCGTGATCATCTGCACGTGCATCGCCACTTTCTGCCCGCGTTCTGGAGATAGACGCCGGCGGCATAAACCGGCTGTTTGCGGGAGCCGGTGTTCTTGAAGTAGGTGAAGCCATCGAGGAATTCGCCGCAGATGAGATCCAGATCACCATCGCCATCGAAGTCGGCGAAGTTCGGCGACGGCATGCCATAAACGTCCACGTCCTGGCCATTGGCCTGAAGACGGTTGGCCGATTCATATTCGGGGTGATCATTGGACCCGCGATTGTGGAAGATATAGACGTATCCATGCAGCGGGCCGCGTTGCCATTCCCCCTGGCTGTTGAAGGCATTGTCCCAACCGTAATCTCCCCAGTAACCGGCTCCGAAACTGAGATCCAAAACTCCATCGCCATCGAAGTCCACGTACTTCCATTGTTTGGCCCGCATCTGCCCCTCGCCCACTTTGACGGAGGGAAACTTCAACTCCTTTGACTCCTTGAACTCGTTCCCGAGGAAGTTCACGAATTCGAGGCCGGAACCCTTGGTCTCATCGCGCGTGGTCAACACGCGGGGCTGGCCGGCCACGTAGGAAACCTGGACGTTCTTCAGGCCCTTGTTAATCCGAACCGCCGGCTTAAAGAGCGGCAGCTTCGGATCACTCCCGGTATTCTCGAAGAAATAGGTGCCGTTGTAGGGCGCATCCGGACAGGAAACAACGAGGTCCAGATCGCCATCGCCGTCCCAGTCCATCGGCAGGGGCCAGGCCCAAAGCCCAACCCCGAGGTCCGCGGTGAGTCCTGGATGATTATACTGCACGCGCTCGAAGGCGGGCAGCGGCAGGATCATCCATTGAATTGCAATGACAACGAATGGGAACCAAATTTTCATGCGGTCAGGGTGTTCAAGGGGAATTGAAGTTCAGAACGAGCGATCGGGTACCTTTTTGAATTTGAACGACACCGCTGTTCCATTCCGATTTCATAAACGGGCTGTCGTACACCTTCGCCGGAGCATAATTTACCGTCACTCCGTTGATGGTCGGCGCCTTTGAATAATCGGCGAAGAACGTGAACGAGTCACCGTAGATTCCTGTGTAATGGAGGACCTCGCCGGCAAACGACAAGGGGTTGCCCACCACCTTGGCCCGAAATGCATCAAACGATTTGTAGCCTGATTTCTGGTCGGCTTCCAGGATCACCGGCGAATATTCGTCGTCGCAATACAACCACTTCCCCCTGGTCCTGGAACTGGATTCCTCCCAATGGTATCCACCCCGCACCACACACACGGCAGCGTAGGCCCCGGTTGATTCGGAAAAGACCCAATGTGTTCCTTCCAGTCGGCTCAGTCAGGCCATCCGCCGCAAACCAGACCCTCACCCGGCCCGTCGCTTTGCTGTATTTCAGTTTTTGGGAAATGAGTGTCCCCATCCTTTGAACCGACCACATTGAGTTGTAAGCCCGATTGTTCTTCGTCTTTTCATATTCCGGAAGGATGCCCGCCACCGTGTTTCCGGCAAAGATCACTCCCTGCGAGCGGTTCTGCGAACTGATCAGGGTCCAATCCGTATCCGGCCTCGCCTCAAACATCGCGGTGCCAATGATGAACTCGGGCGTGCAATAGGAATACCGCACGATCCCTCCAAAATCGGTTCGCATGTGATAGACGGGCGGCGTGTAGAAACCGTCGGTCGGCCAGGCCCATCGCACGTTGAACAACCTCATACCGTCCCCTTCCCTTCCCATCGCAGGCAATATCCACCACCACCAAAGGGGGGCGATATGAGGTGGTCATGGCCGAAAGCAGGGTGCTGCGGAAGCGGGGCTCTTCCCCAATTCCAAAAAAGAGGTATCCCAGGTCAGACGTTGATGGGGATATATCGGAGTAAAGCCTGGATTTCCCGCCACCGGATATGCCGTTGATCTGCTCTTCGCCCCAGTAGGCGAAATACAAGTCGAGATAAAGCCCGGCTCTGCGCTTCAGCTCCGTGTCCTGGGTGAAATCATAGATGTTGAAAATGCCCTTCAGGCTCTTCTCGTTGTAATCCTGGGACATCGCTTCAATAAACAGCCCCTTCTTTGCGCGCTCGGTAAAATACAGTTTCAAATACTCATTCCACTGCTTGAAATGAGCCGCCGCATTCAGTCCGTCGTCATAAATGCGATCTTTGAAACCGGACCGTTCCCTGGCCAGCTTTGCATAGTGCCACAACGTGCAGAAGCTCTGCGAGTGATGGTTTTCCGATTCATAAATGTACCAGGTATTGGACTCCTGCGCGTCGGCCTCGGCTTTGGTGTTAACGTCCTTCTGGATCGTTCGTTGCTGTCGCTTACAATAAAGCCATATCGCTTCCAGTATCTTGTCTTCCGTTCCGGGCTTGAGCAGACCAGGGGTCTTGGTCCCGTGTTGACCGAACATTTCAATCAGGCGAAGGGCCATTTCCGAATGCCAGTGAAAGTGGTCGCGGTGTAAAACTTGCCCCGGGTTGTTCACAAAATACTCGCCATACTCAACCAGGGCAGAATTTGCTGAAGCAATATCCTGACCGTGCCACAGGTTTGCCATGGCATATTCGATCCGGGGATAGGCGTAACGCTGAGGAGCATTCCACCCGGATCGACCCATATCGTTTAGGCTTTTCCCCTTTTGCGCATCAAATAAGTCGGCGACCCGGTGATCGTAGCCATCGCGGATGGCGACCAATGCTGCGTCCGAGGTGATGGAGGGAGCCTGTCCCGCTGCCCCGGCTGCCCACGCCAGGCAACACCAGAAGAGTATTGCCGAGACGATTCGGGAGATGCCATCAAGAGGTTTTCTTGTTGGTTGCCTGGACCTTCCAATGCTCATCCGTTCCCGATCTGTCGTTGTCGTCCGTTGTGAGTGGATTTTCACGGGATTACTCGAAGCGCAGTTCGCTCCACAGGGCCGGGGTGAGCCGGGCTTCGTCCGGCACATCGTTGGTGTTGTTGGCGGCCGGGTTGCTCCAGTAGTTGCGTGAGGTGCATTCCTGTCCGGCACTGTCGGAGAGGAGAATGCCGAAGTCGCCGCGCAGGATCTTGCCCTTGAGCGAATCGAGGCCAAGGGCGCTGAGGGGGATCGCCACCGTGACAGCATAGCCGCCGGAGACGGGCTTCATGGCCAGCGGGATGTCGAGAACCTTGATGCGGTCGAAGTGGACGACACGCCAGGGTGAACTGAGATCGCCGCCTTCCTCTTTGGCAGCACCGGGAACTACAGGTTGGTAGAGCACGGCCAGGGGCTTGCCGCCCTTGACGGTGACCAGCAAGCGCAAGTCACCCGCCACCGGGTTTGTCGCCCTTGGCTGTTGAGGTGCGCAGCATCAGGTCAACGCCGTCGCCGGTGATGAACATCAGGCGTTCGTCCTGGCCGGCATTGCGCAGGGCGGAATTGTCCTTCACCTGCCAGGCCACGTACAGATTCTTGTCGTCGTAGCAGGCTTTGGCTTTGCCGACTACGCCGCCACCGCCGGCGATCTCGACACTGTCCTTGTCCATCTGCCAGGACGCCAACTCGCCGTTCAGCGCAGGTGCGGCGGTCACCGGCTTGATGGTGCAGACCTTGGGCCGTAGCGCGCGGGCAGCGCGCCGGACGCGCAATGATTCCGCGGCGACGAGATCGTCCTTGGTCACGTCCACCGCAACGGAGAAGCGTTGGAGACTGTCGAGCCCGGTCAGTTCGTAAACGATGGCGGCGGTGCCGCCGCCGATGACATGGTATTTGCCATCTTCGGTCTTACAGAACCAACCACCGAAGCTCTCGCCACCGGCGGTCATGGCGTCGCACGGCATGCCGGGCGTGGCCTGGGCCGGGACGTCGTACCAACCGCGGCAGTCATTCCATAGGGACTGCACCCAGAGGCCGTCTTCGGTGAAGATGAAGTTCTGCCCGAGGTTGCCATTGAGATAGAAGACCTCGCCGACCTCCGGGTTGACCCAGGCGGTGCCGTAGAAGCTGCTGGGGCCAATGAGCAGACCGGGGCGCGGCGCAGGGGCGCGATGCGAGCCGTGGACGGAGACAAATTCATTGGGATAGGTCCACAGGATCTTGCCGGCGGGGTCAACCGCACACAGCGGGGTCTGGTTGAGATAGCAGCGGTTGTCCCGGCCGACCAGCAGCATGCCTTCGCCGGAGATGCCAGACTCCGGCTTGATCTTGTTCACTTTATCGAGCGCGAAGAGCGGCGTGCCACCGGCGGAGAATGTCTCCGGCTTCCAGGTCCACAAGAACGCCCTGGCCGGGGATGACCACGGTGAGATCTTCGCCCATCGGTCTGGCCCCAGTAGTAGCCACCGAGATGGCCGTCGCAGGTCTGGATCTCGTCAAACTGGGCGCTGCCGTCGTCGTTGCGATCCACCCAGCAGAAAACCTTGCCGAAACGTCCCTGCCAGAGGGGACCGGTGAACTTCCGATTCCACTGTTGGTGGTTGGCTTCGTCAATGGTCTTGCCCAGGCCGACATTGCCAAATTCGGCGCAGTGCCGCCAGCCGCCGTCCTTGCGGCGGACCAGGATTTTGACCATGGAGGAGTCGCGGGCGGTGGAGCGGACCTGGATGTATTCGTGGCCGTTGACGCGGGCGAAGCGGGTGACCCAGCCGAAGCCGGTGCCGAGGGCGTCGGTCAGCGTGAAGAACGGGCGCCAGGTCTGGCGGGCTTCGTCCCACCGGTACTCGGTTTCTTCGCTGAAGGCGACGGTGTGGTCGAAGGGATTGAGCTGGCCGCCGGCGGCGTAGGCAGTGGTTCCGATGAGGTCGAAGGCCAGTTTGCCGTCCGGCGTCCAGACGCTGGTGCGCTTGGGTTGCTGGTGGCTTTCGGTGACCCAGAGGCGGCCCCGGCTGTCGATGGCGATCTGCGCGGGGTTGAGCATTCCGGTTTCGTCGAAGAAGCCGGCGGCAGGCCGGCCGCCGACCTTGCCGATGGCCGGGAGTGGTTTGCCGTCCGCGGTGAAGACGGCGACGTTCATAGCCGTGCCGCGCTGGCTGACGTAGATGCGCCCTTCGGCATCCACTGCGAGTGAGTGGGGAGCGATCAGGCCGGAGGCGAGGACGGTTGGCGCTGTCGCAGCAGGGTCGGTGACATAGAGCGTGTCGGCGGCGGCCAACAGGATTTTGCCATCAGCGCGGAAGGCGATGGCCGTGAGGCCTGCGGGCAGGTTGACCAATTCCTTGACGGTATCACCCGTCTCGGCATCCAACAGAAGAACCTTGCGCTCCCCGGCGAGAATCACGGCCAGGGAGTGGTCCTTGACGGCGATGGCGCGCATCTGTTCGAAACCGTCTTTCTCGCGAATGGGCAGGTCGAGAATCGGCTTGCCGTCCTTGTCCTTGCGGTTCCAGGCGGCATAGGCGCCGGTCTTGAGATCGCAACGCCAGATGGAGAAGCGGTTGTCGCCGCCGTCCACGTTGGCGATCCACAGGATCCTGCCGTCAGTGGCCAGGCTGATTCGTCCGCCGCCAAAGGCGCGGCGGTTGGCGAGTCCCCATTGCCGCCGGCCCTGGAGGTCAACGCCGATGAGGTGAGGACCCGCTTCGCCCATGGCACAGGCGAGGGCGCCGCGATCCCCGGGACCGAAGGCAACGGCTTCGGGGGGCGTGTGGTCGCCGTAGAAGGCCCCTTTGCCGTCCGCGGTATTCCAGGGCGGGTCGCCGGGACTGGCGAAGCTGCCTTCGTAGGTCAGGTGCAGACCGTCGTGGTGAAGACCTTTGACGGTATAACGGCCGGGGGGCACCAGTTTCCCGTTGTCGTCGAGACAATCCCACCGGTCGGTGTGGGCTCCTGCCTGACGTTCCGCGGAGGCCAGAAGATTGCGCACGCGCCGACCCTGCGCGTCATCAATGGCCAGGGTGACACGCTGGTCCCGGGGCAACGTGTAGGCGATCTTGACCGGGCCTTCCGGTGGCTCGGCGGCAGCGGCCAGTTCCCAGGACGGGGTGGGAAGTTTCAGCTTGCCGGACTTTTCGAGGAAGACCGGCCCCCAGGCGTCCCGCGCAGTCCAGAAGAACTCACGGCTGGTCTGGCCTTCCTGGAGGTTGTCGGCATAACGGTGAACGGGCCAGTCGGCCTCGCCCCAGAGCAATTCGACGCCGCAGGCGAAGCGTTCGCCGAGGGCCGCGCGGCCACCCAGCGTGATCAGGCTCCAGGGAAGTTTCACCTCCTGCACGTAGCCCTTGCCGTCGTCATCTTTGCGGAAAGCCATTTCCGCGCCCCGGTCGAGGATCCAGCCGTCTTTGCGGTACAGATTGGCGGAGCCTCCGCCGAACGGTTCGGTCAGGCTCTTGCCGTATTCGATGTTGATGAACGGCTCCATCTTGCCGGCAAAACACCAGGCGGTGACGTGGCAGATGCGGTCGGTCTTGATACGCAATTGAACACTGTCGCCGGCCCAGCCTTTGTCGATTTGGAATCGCGGATCGTGGCTGTTGCCGAGAGGGATGGGATCTTTCCAGTGGATGGAGATGTAGAGATTGTCGGCATCGTGCATCATCGCGACGCGACCGGAGTAGATCTCCTTGAGTGAACTGACGTCATAGCAAATCAGGACCTGGCCGGAGAGATCCCAGTCTGCGAGGTTGCCATCGATGGCAACTTTCCCGGGGTTTGGGACAGCGTGGATGCCGTGGTTGTCAGTCTGCATGGCGCTCGCCCCCTGCCAGGCGAGCAGGATCCCGAGAAGGCAGCAGAGCCGGATGGTGTTTTTCATGGGCGCGCTTCTTTGGCATTGATCAGCATGGCCGGGAATGCTTGAGTCAATGGCGATGGTTGTGTTCATGCGCCATCGAGGTTACGGAATAATCATTCGTTTGTCCACGCCGGGCGCGTCTGAACAAGGCGCTGGACGAAGTCCGGCGGGCCGAAACCACTCGGCTGCGGACAGCGGACCGGGCGCGGGCTGATGCCCTCGAGAACATGCGTTCGCAAAAAGCAACGCCGCGGAGCCTATGGCGGGATTTCAACCAAAACCCTGAATGCCTCACTTTATTCACACATCTTGCCCGAAGAAACAATGTTCCAGTTGTAGGTTTCCTGCATGCGTGGGATCACACCAACCTCAATTGCCCAGCAGCACTTTGACGTGATCGCCGTTGGGGTTGCCGCCCACCATCTCGCTGACCGCGAGGTCTGGAGCGCCATTACCGTCGAAATCACCGACTGTGAACGCGAATGGCGCGTCGAACTGAAGGGGACTCTGGCGGGCGGTGGTGAAGCCGGTGCCATTCTGGTTCAGCCAGAGATGGATTCGCTTCTCGCCGCCGGCGATGAGCAGGAGGTCGGGAAACGAGTTGCCATCCAGTTCAGCCAACGCGAAATCGGCAGCCCCGCCGCCGGCGGCGGAGGACTCGAAGCGGAAGATGAATGGGCTGGAAAACCCGCCGGCTCCGTCCCCCGGATACACCGCGTTATTTCCAAAGCCATTGCCGACAAGGTCCAGATTGCCGTCGTTGTCGAAGTCGGTTAATTCCAGCCGGCCGTAGTAGTACAGTGGAGGCGCGCCCTGTTCGGTGAATCCGCCCGCTCCATTGTTCAACTCGACGTGCTGGTCCAGAAAGGCCGCAAAGACAAAGTCGTTCAGACCATCGTTGTTGAAGTCGCCGATGCGCAGGGTTTTGGCTTCATCGTTGAAAACGAAATTCGCCACCGACCCCATGCTGGTGAAGGTGCCGTCCCCGTTGCCCTGATAGAGTTGAATGCTGCCGCGAATGCCCACCAGCAGGTCGAGAAACGCGTCTCCCGTCAGTTCACCCACGTCGAAGCTGTTGGGGTTCGTGGCCGTCTGCACCCGATGGATTTCGAGGTAGTGCCCGGCACCATCGTTCGTTGCCACCATCACTCCCGATGGAGTTGTGAACGCGTTCTTGCAGATCAGGTCGGGCCAGGTGTCGTTGTTCAAATCCGCCACTGTGATCTGGGCTGTGTTGTCGAACAACTGGCCGCCCATGACGTGGTTGGTGAGGAGATGAAAATTGCCCAGCCCGTCGCTCTGCATCAACACCAGCGTGCTCGCCTGGCTCGCGGTGCTTTCAGCGGCGATCATGGCGAGATCGTCGTGGCCGTCTTTGTTGAAGTCCACAGCGGCCAGCTTCGTGATGACGGGCCATTGAGCCGTCATCAGGCCCGGTCCGAAACACGGTGCCGGACAGGGCGCGAAGGTGATGTTGTAGATGTCCTTCGGAAACGTGGCGGCCACCGTTGCCGCGGCATTGGTTGGATTCACCAGCAGGATATCGCTGCTCAGAGTGAACCCGCTCGAGGTGATGGCGCTGGCGTAGAGTTGTCCATTCTGATGCTGCGCCAGGCCCCAGACTTCATCGTAACCGAGCGGCCCGATGACGCGAACCACATTGGGACCGCCGGCAAAGGAGAGTTCCACGAGTTCGTCCTCCGGCGAGCCTTCCGCCACGCCGAAGAGGTGTTGCGCTCCGTTGCCGTCCACGAAGCGGGCAACGGCTTTGATGTCGCGGATGAACGGGGCTCCCACAAGCACTGTCGGCCCTCCTGGCAATGGGTGTCGGAACAACTGTCCCGTGGGGGTTCCGTCGGTGGGATTCAGCACGGTTCCGATGAGATACGGTTGGACGGCCTGAAAACGGGCGATTGAACCGGCTCGATAGTTTGTGCCGCCCACTTGAAGTGTGGCGAGGTCGGTGACCGGGATGTGGCCGGACGAATCGCTGGCGAGCGGATCAATGCGGTGCGAGTTGGCGCCCACCTGGGATCCAAATGTGACGCCGCCGACGAAATTGGTCGCCGGCAAACTATAGGACCCGCCCTGTGATGAACTGGTGGCCGTTCGACCGGAGTGGCTGACTGCCGAGTAGCTGGAGATGTTGGGGAACGGATCGTAGCAGTACGCTTCCGACGCCACTGCGAGCCGGTTGCCGAGGGGACTGTTCAAGGCGAAGAGCAAATCGCCGCTGGGTTCGAACGTCATCGCAAAGTCGAGAGCTCCTTGCGGAGACCCAACCGCCCCGGCACGGCCAAGCGTCAGGTCCAGCATGGCCAGCCGGAAGCCGCCCGTCTTGCCATGCACTTGGGCAAACATGATGCCGGATGGCGGACCGTTCGTGATCGGGCACGTTCGTGACACGCCCGGCGGCAGCGACAAAGGATCGAAGCCGAGCATCCATTCGATGCCGTCCCACACCTGATCCGCGTCCGAATCCGCCAGGTGCGGGCTGGTGCCAAGCTGCCGCTCGATCGGATCGGGCACGCAATCGCCGTCCGTGTCGGCGTTGGTCGGATCGTCACCCGCCAGCAATTCCTCGCCATCGGGCGAGCCGTCGCCATCGGTGTCTGGCACAGCCGGGTCGGTACCCAACGCGATTTCGTCCTCGTCCGAAATTCCGTCGCCGTCGGTGTCAGGACCGGGCAGCGACAGGATGCGTTTGAAGAGCAAGTCGTAGATCGGATCGGCGATGGGTTCCTGGTTGCCGTGGCGTTCCACGGGCCGCACGGCGATGGTGTTGAAGCCGGGGAACAACAGGAGATTCAGTTTGTACGGCGGACGGGCCGGAGGCTGAATCGTGGTGTCGCCAAACAGATACACGTCGAACTCGGGATTGTTCGACGGCACAATGCGAGCGGTGCGCACCTGGCCCGGTTGTTCACCGTGAATCTCGATTTCCAGCGGCGCGGTGCCGAGCGGATGGTCGTTGGTGAGTTGCAGCAGCGAACTCGCGGTCACCGCATCGCGCAGCACGTCCGGCGTGAACGGCGGGCCATCCACGTATTGATCGCCATTCGCTCCGGGCGGAGTCGGACCAAGACCGCGAAACACCACCGGGCGACCCCGGGCTTCAGAGGCATCATAGATAATCACTCCGCCATCACCCGCTTCACCTCCTTTGCTGCTCACCCGGCCGCCGATGGTCCGATGAAACACGCCGCCGCCGCCAAGCGCGATCAATTCTGCGGCACTGCCACCGCCGCCGCCACCCGCACTGAGGACGAGTACCGATGGCCGCCACTCGCCGATGGCCTGGGGTTGACCGTCGGTGGCACGCACGCCCTGACCACCGCGGCCTCCGTCGGTTGTGATCAAGCCGCGAACATAAATTTCGCTGCGTCCTATAATCCGCACGCCGAGACCACCATCGCCTCCGGCACCACCGCCTGCGCCGGTGTCAAATTGATCCCGCACCCAGCCGCTGCCGCCGCCGCCGCCACCGCCATGTCCCCCGCGCGGTCGTGCTTGTCCGGCGGCGTGTCGCGGCGCGCCAAAACCAATCCAACCCGAGGGCAGCGTGTCGGCGTCGAAGCCATAATCGAAATCCTCTTTGTGTTCGTATTGAATAACTCGCTGATGCCCGCTCCGCAGTCGCGGCCCTCCGGATCGGTCAGACAATCGGAAAGTAGCGCTCTCGATGGTATTGCGATTCAGGGAGCTGATGTTGCCGCCGCGAAGGCCGCCCTGGCCTTGAGGATAGGCAGACCGTCCTCCAGCGATGACGCGATCGCCATTGCCCGGGGGTATGTTCAGGATCGAAGTCACTCCAAAAGGGTCAGCGGACCCGGTCGATCACTTTCGCCGTACCCGCCATTGCGTCCGGCGGCGCCACCGTTGATGCCACTTCCGTTCGCGCCGTTGTTACCGCTGGCGTCCAATACTCCGTCAATGGTGGTCGTCGTCGTCACTTGCCAGTCAATGGCGCCCGAGGTGATTCGCACCTTGCCGCCGCCCGCCACGTACACTTCCGACCATTTCTTCGGCGGCGGGTCGGTAATACGTGATCGTGACACCGGAAGGAACGGACAGTTCGTCCAAGCCGATCACGGTGAAGGCAACGTTCGTCGCCTGTTGGCTGGGATTGAGAATGTGAAACTCGAAGTCCCGAGTTTGCCCTTCGTCCAGGTCGCGAATGACTGGAATCGTCAGCACGAATCCGGCATTGGTCTGTTTGCTCAACCACGAATTCACGTGAAATCCTGGCGCCAACGGTCCGCCTCCGGCAGGATCGCACCGTCACCTCCGTCGCCGGATCGAGGCCATTCCGACCAGGCGAATTGGAACCACCCGCCCTTCCTCAAGCGGCACCGCCGAATCAATCGAACTTACCATCGGACGAAAGTTGACGTTGGCTTCCGCGATGAGAAGCCCGTGCATGCTGAAGTGCGGGATTTGGGCGACCGCTTCCAATCCGTTCTCCGCCACGGTGGCCATGATGCCTTCGTCCATGAACTGGCCCGAATTCGGATCGTAATGGTTGAGAGGAATCATGGTGCCGGGCGGTTGGTAACTGTTCAGCGGGATACGCACGGTGGCCGGAGTTCCGAGGACGAGGCCATCGGGCTCGAGTTCGACGGCGCCAAGCAACCGTTGACCGGCGGGCGGAGCCGGATACTCGTCTTGCGTCAATCGCCGGATGCTGATCTGTATGTCGGACGCAAGGGCACCGATTGGGAGTGAAATGCTCGCGCCGCCTTGAAGGCTCAAGACACGTCCGCCGGTGCCGGCGAACAGGAAGTTCGTTCCCGGAGTCTCGGGCGTTGGATTGAGTTCGACTTGAGCAATGCCGGTGAAATTCGTGTCGGCGTCCAGCGTGGCCCGGACGGTGACGAACCGGTTGCTGACCACGTTGGCCGGCGCCACGTATTGGCCAAAGCTTGAAATGGTGCCATCCGCGCTGCTGCCGCCCGGCGCGCCCTCCACACTCCAGGTCACCGCCGGCGGAGGGTCGGTGAAACTCAGCAATGCGAATTGCGCCGCGTCTCCCGGCAGCAGGCTGGTATAGACCGGGTCGAGCGCGAGATTGGTCCGCACTTGAAAGGTGACTCCGCCAGCCACGACCAGGTTGGTGGTCCGTAAAATGAACTTGTCCGATTGGGCGCCCTTCGGAATTTCCACCACCACTTGATTGGATTCATTCGTGAGAACCGGCAGTTCCAGGTCACCGAGGTAAAAGGAAAACGCGTTCGAGTCCGCCGCATCCAGACCGGTGATCGGCACATTTACGATTGTTCCCGGCAACCCACTCGAAGGCGACGGGCTCTGGACCTGCACGGGATGCTGGGGAAAAGTCACGACATCGAAAGTGGCATACTTGAGCGAACTGCCATAATTGCCCTGATCAAAAGCCTGACAGCTCAAGTAGTAGCTGCCTGGGGTGCTCGACGACGTGATCTCAAACGGGCGGATGATGGTGCTGCCTCCCTCACCGGTCAGCCCCAACGCCTCTGGTGAGTACTCGCGCGCGAACAACAGTTGATTCGCGATTGGACCATTGAGGCGCAAGCGAACCCGAAAAATGTTGGACTCCGAATCATTCATTTCCAGCAGGAATGCCGGACGCAAGAAGCTGATCCCGTCGGACGCAAATCCCGGCCGGCTGATGGTGGTTTCGACCGGCTCAAACGTGGTAATCTGCGGCGTCGTTCCTCCCGTTTCATCACCCGCAAGTGAAATACCCACGACGGCGGGAGAGCTGATATGTCCTTCGTCATCAATCAATCGCAGCGTGAGCGAATTGGGACCAAAGGCCAGATCCAGCGGCAGAATCGGAAACGACACGTTGCCGGCAAGATCGGTCAGCGATAATGACGGCGCGGCGAGATATTGCGTCGAGATTCCGGTGCCGGAGGCAATGACGAGTTGCAGGGCGACGATGTTTCCTTCGGGATCGTGATAGGAAAACTGCAAGCGAGGCGGCATTCGTGTCGGTGATCGAATTCGTTGAGACCGTCACCGCCGAGAGAATGGGCGCTTCGCCTTGTGTCTTGAACAAGCGGAAGAACATCGAAGGTGCGGCCGGTGCGTTGGTGACCACGAATTGGTCTCCCGAGACAGACACGGGGTCGCCGGAGTTCTGCCACCCATTCGTGGGCGGCAGTTGATTCGCGATCTGGAGGGTGAAGCCGCTGGCATTGGTCGGCCACTGGATGATGAATCCACCTGGGTCCGGCTCGATCTGCACTTCGACATTGGCCTCACTCGGTAGTGAACCAAATACCAGCGCCAGAATGGCGATCACCCCAGCAAGCTGGGAATAACGTCGGCAACGGATGGGTTTGGTGATGCTTTCGCGGCAATTCATGGAATCAAACAGGTCCACCCGCGAGGAATATTGCATTGATTTCATCAGCAGTTGGGATTTGAGCGTTGTCGTTCTTGGTTTTCGATCTTCGGCCTCTGTTTCCGTGAGCGTTTCGAAGTGGTTCATCACCGAGGTGCGCCACCGTGGTTGAGATCGACGGTGCTACGTTCAACGCCTTAGCTTCCATCCCTGCCCCCATGCCATTGCCGGTCCAGGTGAAAACAGTGGCGGTGACGGGCGAAGTGGCGCCGCCGAGGAGGGTGATCATCAAGATCAGCGCCCGGCTTGCGCGTTGCAGCGGTTCAACCAATTTGCGATCCACTCGCGGAGTAGGTGTGTTGGCGTGCTGTTTTATCATATTCCGTTTCGGTCATCGCTTTAAAGGGCCAGCTTTCGCAGTGCCGGGGAACCAGCCCCCCACACTTGATAAAGAAGATTTCTCGCCGTGCTCTTACAGGGGGACGTGTTTTATCCTTATTGGCTTTTTCGTGAAGTTCTCCAGCGCGTTGCTGTGAGCCGTCAAGGGCATGGTGATACACCAAATCTGCATGGACGAACACACGGCAGTCATGCGGGACACATTTGATAGTTCGCGTGCCGCTGCCAACGCGCAAGCTGGGCGTGCATTTGTCGAGCCTTCCCGTTACGATGTCCGCGCGCGATGGCTAACGACGAAACAGTCCAGACCGAACCCAGTTCAACTTCGCTGCGCCCCGTCCAATTGTGGCAGGCGTTGATCCCGGTCGTTGCGTTGATCTTCATGATTTACTGGAGTGTCGTGAAGTTCGAGACCAGCGCACACCTGGCCCTGATTCTAGCCACCGCCATCGCGGGCGTGGTCGGCTTCGCAATCGGGTATCCGTGGAAGGTGATGGAGCAGGGCATCATCGAGGGCATCACCATCGGGTTGCAAGCCATCCTGATTCTGCTGGTGATCGGCATGTTGATTGCCACGTGGATCATCAGCGGCATTGTCCCGCTTCTGATTTATTACGGGTTGCAGTTGTTGAATCCGGCCATCTTCCTGGCCGCCACCTGCGTGATTTGCAGCATTGTCTCGCTCTCGACCGGCAGTTCCTGGACCACGTCCGGCACGGTGGGCGTAGCGCTGATCGGCGTGGGCCAGGGTTTGGGCGTGCCCCTGCCCATGGTGGCGGGAGCAATTGTTTCCGGCGCGTATTTTGGCGATAAAATATCACCGCTTTCGGACACCACCAATCTGGCGCCGGCGGTGGCTGGGGCGGAGTTGTTCGAGCACGTGCGTTACATGCTCTACACCACAATTCCCGCTCTGGTGCTCGCGTTGATTCTCTACGTAATTCTCGGACTCAACCTCGGTCATCAGTCGGCGCATGCGGAATCGGTGGAAACCATCTGCGCGACGCTGCGGGAACATTTCAACTTGAATCCGCTGTTGTTGCTGCCGCCGTTGCTGGTGGTCCTGATGGTGGCGTTGCGCCTGCCCGCTTTGCCGGCGATGCTGGGCGGCGTTTTACTGGGGGCGATCATGGGAATCTGCTTCCAGCAGGCCACCCTCGGCCAGCTCGCTCGGGCGGCATTTGACGGCTACGAATCCACCACCCACGTGGCCACGGTGGACAACCTGTTGTCGCGCGGTGGTCTGACCAGCATGCTGGAGACGGTGGCGTTGATCCTGTGCGCGCTGAGCTTTGGCGGGATCATGGAACGAACCGGAATGCTGGCCACTTTGGCGGGCGCGGTTTTGCGGCTGGCGCGCAGTACCGGTTCGTTGGTGGCGGCCACGGTGCTGACCTGCATCGGCATGAACATCCTCGCGCCGGACCAGTATTTGTCGATTGTGGTACCGGGGCGGATGTACCGTGAAGCCTACCGGCGACAGGGACTTGAACCGCGGTTGTTGTCCCGCACGCTGGAGGATTCCGGGACGCTGAGTTCGCCGCTGGTGGCCTGGAACACGTGTGGCGCGTTTATGGGAAAAACGCTCGGGGTGCAGTCATTCGCTTTCGCCCCGTACACCTTCCTGAATCTCTTCTGTCCGGTCATCGCCATCCTGATTGCGTTCACCGGATGGAAGATTGTGAACAACCGGGCGGTGATGTGGTACCCCTGTTCCAAGTCAGAAACCCGTGTCATCTTGAGCGAAACCAGCAGGCAGTATTCTCCCGAAACGCCGTTAAGGCCGGGGTCTAATGATCACGGTTCCGCGAGGATCTTGCTGCGTTGCCGATAATACTCGTCGGGCGTCAATTTGTCGTTTACGTAGTCCTGGGTGAGTCGTTCGAGTCGGTCGTGCTTGCTCGGAGTAAGCGGCGATATTTTTGAATCGGAAGTTTGCGGGGCCGTGTCGTCGCGGCGCTGGCGTTCCGCTTGGCGCGATTTAATCAATGCTTCCGCTTCGGCTTTCTCGCGTTCTCGCCGGGCCTGGGCTTCGGCGTCGGTGGCGCGCTTGATGGCTGGTTCCTCCCGGGCGAGCGCTTCCGATTTCTGCTGCTGGCGAGCCCCCGTTTCCGCCGCGGGTTCCGCTTGGTTTTGCTTTCCTGTTTGTTTTGGGGCGCTGGCTTCGGCCGGCTTTGGCGGGGCGACATTGGGTGCGGGACTCGCCGTCAAAACTTGATTCAACAGTTCACGGGCGGCTTGTTCCTGTTCCACAGTCATCGGCTCAGGCTCTGCCGAGAGTTCAAGCAGTGTCGCTGCGCCAATGGGTGGAGCCGCCGGTGCGGGAGCGGCGACGGTTGATCGGATTGGCGGAAGTTCAGGTGACTCTGTGTCGGGAGTCAAACGGACTGGCGGTGGTGGGGCTGTAGGAACCGGTAACGATGTTATTTCGGGGGCGGCGGGCGGGACGATGGGCGGCGGGGGGCTGGCTATCTGGTCTGGCGGCCCGGCTTTGGTTTTGGGGGCGCGTCCGACCGGCTCAGCTTGCGGCGGCGTCTGTTTTGGTTTCCCTTCCTGCTGGTCCTGACTGAGTTTCAAGTCAACTTTAGGTTCCGCTTCGCGGGATAGCTTCGGCTCAGATTTGGCCGGTGATTGGGGAGACATCTCCGCCAGAGTCTTCTCCAGCAGAGCGCGGGCTTTCTGCTCCTGCTCCGGGCTCAAGGTGGGTTCTTCCGCGGGCATTTCGGGAAGCGAGGTGGTCGGAGGCGGGGTCACATTGGGAAGTGCGGACACCGCCGCCTCCGCCGGCGGGGGCATGGGGGCGGGAATTTCAGTCACGCTTTGCTCCGGGGGCTTGGCGGCAACCGGTTCAGGTTCGGGTATTGGCCGAGTGGTCGATGGCGGTGGCGCGGGTGGAGTCGGAACAGGTTCCGCCGGTGTTTCAACAATCGTTGGTGGCGTCGCAGGTGCGGGGGGAGGGGCGGCGGTTGGGGGAGGATTGGTATCGAGATTCACCGGTTTGGGTTCAGGTGCAACGGCGGTGATTGTCGCGGCATTAGTCGGCGGCGGCGGTTCGGCGGTCGAGTTCTCCGGTAGAGATGGGGATGGCGCTGTTTTCTCGACTAGGGGCGTATGATGCTCCGGCGGCGGCGATGCTTTTTCGGGCAAGCTTGGAGCTTCCTCCGGCAACACGGGGGTGACCGGCAAGCCTTCAGCCTTGGCGGTGGGCGGCGATTTTGTCGGTACGAGCGCCGGGACCGGGGCTGGCGAGGTGGCGACAGCCGGAGCGACCACTTTGGGCGTCACGGGCGCCGGCGACTTGCGCGGCGGAGAGGTCACTACTGCGGGAGGGGGCGCCGGCGGCTGGCGAGTCAACAGGTGCGCCGCGATGAAACCCAGCGTCGGCGACGGCATATCAATGCGGATCCACTCGCCTTGCGATTCGGCTGCTTTTACTGCGTCACCTTTTTGAAGGAGACTCACAATGCGGTAATCCACCCCCGGGCCACTGCGCACGTTCAATCGGCTGGCAGTGATCCTTTGCGTGGCCGGATCAAGGTAGCGGGCACTGATCCAGGCCGGCAAGGTGACCCGGCACCATTGGTTCGGCTCGTTGGGCATCGGGTATTGGCGGGCAATGTCCTCCAGCACCAGCACCCGGTCGCCGCGATTCAGATGCGTGACCAATTCGCTTTTAATGGTCGGCTGCTTGCGCACGATGACATTGTCACCGTTAACGACCGCCGGTTCGGGCGCGGGGGCGGGCAATCCTAAGGAAGCGGACGGCCGCAAGGCTTCGTTACCGTCTGTGGGGGGTGCCGACGCCACCGGCGGCGTTGGGGTTTGTGGCGAGGTAATGGAAGTTTGGGCAGGAAGAGGCTGAAGACCGGTCCCCAACAGGCACCAGATCATCAATGGTGCGAACGTTTTCATATCTGCTCAATACTCAAATCGCCCGCCGGACGCAACAACGAAACGCGGTGCCGGGCAGGTCGCGTGTATCCCAAAGGTGTTGGTTGCGTTCCCCCCGCCCGCCGCGTGGGGGGCCCGCGGCCGGCAAGGCGGACATTCGTTGGCTGCTGGGATGGCCCCACCCGGCAATTGCTCGCATTATTCCGGCCAGGTTTCGGCCGCAGGTGCGATCAATGCCTTGGTAACTTGTTCTTCCTTGATTACTCCTCCAGGCTTCGGGCTCCGGCCTGAGAGCCTGTTTTATTCGAGCGACGCCAATCTTAGTCCAGAGATGACACGAAGTCCCCGAGTTTTCGCGAATTCACGGTCATTCGTTTCGTTCGAAAACTCAACCTGTCCGTGTCATGTTCGGGAATTCCATGACTCCAGCCGGATTGATCAGCCTCACAAACAGGCGCTAGGGGAACGAACGGCATACCCAGATAACCATTTACTGCGGGCCGAAGAACTTGGGTTATCTCTTGAGAAGACCAACCCCACGTTCACCAACTTGTCCGCAGTATCAAAACATAATTCGCGCCGGGAGTTGGCGGCGCATTAAACACTGTAGCAGCCGACGTGAGTCGGCTCTGACTTATTCTTCGATGATCCAAAGACGATTCGCTTAGTCAGAACGAACTGACGTTCGCAGCTACCCACAACGAAATGGAGGCCAAAATGGCAGTCAACTATGCTAAACTCTTCAACCGACGTGTCACCCCGCAGTCGCAGCCGATTCCGGGCTCGACCCAGGTCCGCAATTCGGCCGGTGGTTACTCGTGGCCAGTCGATGACTGGACCGTCTCTGCAGCGAACCACGAGCTTCAATCAATCGACGCCGATTCCGCCACCAACTCGCCCGCCTTGCTGAGCGGCAGAGCCAACACAAAGGAAGCCCCGCCCAACTCGTCACCACCCAGCCGTAAATCCCCGCCCATGCTACGGCTCAAGCGTCGGCAGAGCGCCAGGCCCAGGCCCACGCCGGGGGCGGTGTGCGCGGCTTGTTGCGCGGATTTGCTGAAGGGCTTGAACAACCGCCGGGCCGCTGCCGACGAAATGCCTTGGCCATGATCGCGCACCCGTAACAGGGCGAACTTGCCCTGTTCCGGAAGTGCCTCCAGATGAATGATTCTGTCGGTGGCCAACGGGGCGGCATATTTACAGGCGTTGTCCACCAAGTTGAACAGGATTTGTTCGACGGCGGCGACATCCACGTGGACGAGCGTTTCGCGGACGCCAGCACCCACGTCTTCGACCAGGTCCATCCCCGCCTGCTCGGCCCGTTGCGCCAGGCGCGGTTTGACGCGCTGCACCAATTCGCCCAGCGCGATCCGTTCCACGCGGCGGCGGGCGCTGCCCCGTTCCAGGCGCGCGTAAGCCAGCACATTTTCAACCAGGTGACTGAGGCGATTGGCTTCGAGGCAGAGCGTATTCAGGTAATGCTTACGTTTGGCGGCATCCGGCACCATGTCGTCCGCCAGCATTTCCGAATACATTTTGAACGTCGTCAGCGGCGTGCGCAATTCGTGCGTCACGGCCGAGACGAAGGAGGCGCGGCGTTCGCTGAGGGACAAGGTGCCCCGAAGCAACAACGCCACCGCCAATCCGGCCACCAGCACACAGACCCAGGCCAGTAGAAGCGACAATCGCAGAAGCGTCCAGCCCGGCAACGCGGCGCTGGCCACGGGACCGGTGAGCAGCTTTACCGGGAGGGTGGCGAGCATGCGAGCGTTGCGTTCGCCGTTGGGTTCCCGCAAGGCTTGGAGCCGGGCGGCAGGAAAAAGGTCTTTGATGGATTCCAAGAGCGCGGTTTGCACGTTGGTCCAGTTGAGCCAACAGCCTTGGACCACGAAGCTCTTCCCCTGCTGAACCCGACGAGCGAGCACCAACGCATCGCCCAACCACAGCGCCTTGAACACTCCTTCATTTGAGCTGACGCCGGGCAGGGAAGCCGGAGGTTGCGCGGGAGGTAATTGCGAATTGCCGTTGTTGATCGATAGCCGTTGTTGGGCTTGCTGAAATGTGTTGGCGCGAAAGTTGAACTCGGCCTGGTTGCGGTACTCCTGAGCCTGCGCCATCTGTGCCGCCGGCTGAGCCATTTGCGCCGGAGCATTGAGCAGCGCTGGCTGTTGCGCCGTTGGTTGCGTTAGCTGGACAGCCACCTGGACGTTGGTCAATTGCCGCTCGGTTTGCTGGATCAGCAGGTCCCCGTTATCGCCCCGCGGAGCTGTTGGAACCGTGGAAGAAAAAGTGGGAATGAGTTCCCGGTAGGAAATCGTTGCGGCGACTTGCGGGCGCGCGGCCGGTTCGTCCAGCACCTGGCGAAAGGCAGCGAGCCGTTGCGTGGCGTTATCAATTTGTTCCCGCGGAACGTAACCGCCTTCCGCCAATTGACGCTGATGGCCTACGGGCGCTTGCGGCGAGGTTAATCCTCCGCCGGGAGATAACTGGAAATGGAGCAGGATATTGCTGGAGGCATAGCCCAATAGGGGGGAAGGCACCAGCACATCGCCTTGTTTGAGCTGGGTATAACTCTTGGTGTAGGCCAGGGGCGTATCTTGAAAGGCCTGGTAAGCTATGGCTGGCCGGGCGCTTTCCTCGATGATCAGCGGCGCGAGCCAGGAGTCCATGCGCCAAAGCGCCAACCGGGCGCGTTCTTCCAGCTCGCCTTGTTGCGCGGCGGCCAATTGCAACCGATCCAATCGCAGCGTGGTGTAGCTCACCCAGCCCATCACCCCCAGCAACACCGCGGAACAGAGAGCGAAACCGATCCAAATGTGCGCCGGCCGGTTCATAACGGTAGGACAGGCGTCCCGCCTGTCCCGGATCCAGGAGGGACATCCGACGTAGGAAGAACGTTAGTTGGCAACGGAGCGTTCTTGGTGTTTCGAGACAGGCGAGACGCCTGTCCTACGGTGCCCAGAACGCCTCCGCTACCACAGCCAATCCGAAATGTTCCGGGCTTGAGTTCTGACTTCAGCGGGTTCTCGAGTATGTATCGGGTAAATCGGTGCAGTTGGGTTTCGTTGCGCACAATGTGGTCAAACGACTCATCCTGCCACAGCTTGCCCTCGTGCTTGAGCAAGGTGTTGATCTGGTGAGCAGTGAATGACTTCCAGGAATGCAGCAGCTTCGGAAGCGAAAATCCCATCCCTGGCCGCACCAGACAATGGACATGATTTGGCATGACCACGAAGTGGCCAAGTTGGCAACGTTCACCGTCAAAATGGCGGAGAGCGCTTTCGACCTGCAACGAAAGTTCGGGCTGGCGTAGCCAGCATTCGCCGTAGCCCGCATCCAACCATTTATGAAAACGCTGCGTAAACTGTTCATCAAACGTCTTGCGGTCGGCTTCTGAATGCGGCGTAGGATGCGTCCGAAGCCAAACAGCCATTTGCGCTTCCCACTGACGGAGTTTTGCAGGTGGGATGGAATCACCCAGACGGAAAGTTACAAAGTAAGTGCAACCCGCTTGCTGCCAATGCGGAAGATGCCGGCCATACATTGCAATAGGTGCCAAACGATCCAGCGCCCTAAACGGTAGGACAGGCGTCCCGCCTGTCTCGGAGGCAGGAGAGGCGTTCGAGTTATGGGAACCGTGACTTAGCATGGGAGCACTATGGATGGTTCAATGGTTGCGGCCGATGTGGCGTTCAAGGATGTCGAAGCGTTGGGTGACAACGGAGCGTTCCGGGACGTTCGGGACAGGCGGGACGCCGGTCCTACCAGGCCCCTATGGCAACCGTTGCGACCATGCACGAGGCCGTCCGTTGTCGAGGGGTGCGTGGTCCGTCGCGCCAGCGTTTGGAGTGCGCCCGGCTTGCCGGCGCTTTTGGTTGCCACGAGACGGGAAATTTCCTTGCACGCGGTTCCCCTTGTTGCGCACGTCCCATGCCCGCAGAAAGCGGGAGCAAGCTCCCCGCACTCCAAACGCTTCGCGAGCTTCGGGGGGCACAGTCCATCGGCCGGCTCAAAAACGATTGGGTGGTTTTTAGCCATTCGGGACAGGCGGGACGCCTGTCCTACGGGGCGCACATTCCAATCTCGACGGCCTTTCATATTCCCGGTTCCGCAAACATGTAGCCCTTGCCGCGCACGGTCAGCAACACTTGGGGATGGTCCGGATCGTCCCGCAGTTTCTCGCGCAGGTGGACTACGTGCATGTCAATCGTCCGCGTCGCCAGCCGCTTTGGATCCAGGCGCCAGACGCGCTGGAGGATTTCGTCCCGCGAAATGGCACGACCGGCGTTGCCAGCCAGATAACGAAGCAACTCGACCTCTCGTTCGGAAAGCTCGCTCCGCTGGCCATCGTCAAACCGCACTTCGCACCGGGCGAGGTCCGCGATGCCGCGGGGCAGCTTGATCTTGCTGACCTGTTCCGGCCGTTCCGGCGAACGGCGCAATACTGCTTCAACCCGCGCCAGCAGTTCGCGCACGCTGAAGGGTTTAACCACATAATCGTCCGCCCCCATGCGCAGTCCCTTCACCCGATCCGCTTCTTCGCCGCGGGCGGTGAGGATAATGGTCGGCAAGGTGGGGCGAGTGTTATGCATGGCTTCCAGGATTTCGAAGCCATTTGCCCCCGGCAAAATGAGGTCCAGGAGCAACAGGTCGTAGGTGGCACGCACTGCCTGCTTCAATCCGTCCGTACCGTTGGCGGCCTGGAGGACTTCGTAACCGGCAAACTGAAGGGCATCCACCAAGCCCTGCCGGATGGCGGAATCATCTTCAATGACCAACACACGTTTGGCTTGCATGATCAGAGCTAAAGGGCGTCACGCCGGTTTAACCCGCGCAATTCACTCTTTCGGTAGCCGCCGCCGGGAAGAGGCGTTAGAGCGCCAGGAGGCCTCGGCGTGCGCCTCATTACTTCGGCGGCTACAGTCAGTCGGAGTCCCAAGCGAGTAGTGAAATGTCCGGTCCAATGCATTCACTTTCATCAAAACGTAGCAGGCTTGCGGCGTTCGACCAACCGCCATTCGCGGGCGGGTGCCTCAACGCCAATAGTAATGCCACGTATAACCCAATTCGGCTTCCTTACCGGCAGCGAGATCAAGTTTCCAGGTGATGCTGCCCACGCCATTGACGTGATGCCACCACCAAGGCCAATTGAACCAGCTCCACCAGGACGGACCGTTGTCCTAGTTGCCGACCGGCAGATAATCGCGGCTCTCGAACACATTACTCATCTGGACCGTGCCGTCGTGATCGGCGCTGTCCACGTGGCCCAGCACGTAGCGCGTGACTTCAAGCCGCACCGGTTGTGCGCGATGATTGGTCACGCGCACCTCGCCGGTCAGGTCCACGCGCATGAATTGATCGCCGTTCTGTTGAAAGGCATTGGGGGTACGAGTGGTTTCGTTGTCGGTTTTCTTCACTTGAAGATCGACGGCGGTCGTCAGTGCCAAATCGCTGCGGGCGCCCACGGCGGTGTAGGTCATCATGCCCTGGGCGATCACCCGGCCCTGCCGCAGAATCAACGCCGGTGCCGTGGTGAAGGGGTAACTGCTCTTGTTCGTCAGGCGCGCTTGGTGCGTCACCTTGGGCGCGGAAAATAAGCGGGCCAATTCGGCCTGCTGCTGGTTGTTCAGATTCCGCGCCATTTCCGGCGGCGGCGCAAACGGCAGGTCCAACGCAAACACGTCTTCGTAAGGCACGGTGCATTCGGCAATGGGCAGCACCATCCGCTCGCCTTGCTTCAAAGTGACGTGGCGCACAGTGAACACAAACAAGTCCTCGTTCCGGGCCGATTCGGGAAATTCCGGTCCCGCCCCGCCCCCGCCTTCACCACCGCCGCGAAAATCGCCCATGCGCGCCGTTTGAGTCATGATGGCATTGCTGAAATTGGACGCCAGTGCGCTCCGGCGATTTTGCCGGCCTCCGCCCTCCTGAAAGTAAGCGGATAACTGCGCCGCCATTTCCTGGAGCGCCATCGGGTCCAGGGTGTCTTTGAAATAGAACGTCGGCACGCCGATGACCAGTTGGAGCGTCACGTCTTCCAGGTCAGTCAATTCGTTCAATACCGTCGCCTGCAACCGAAGTTGCGCGTGGCCCTGGCCGTCCAACTCAACCTTGTAACTGGGAATCCACCGGAGGCCTTTCTGCAAATACATCAATCCCAAATCCGCCGTCGGTCCCGGCGCCTGCCCGCCCCCATTGAACTTCAGCGTCAAGAAATCCCGAAACTCTTCCTGCGCGGCTTTGGCGCGCGGGGGCTGCTTGAAGGTGACCTCCCGAATCTGCTCGAACGGAAGCGCCTTGATGCCTTCGGCGGTCTTCAGCAGCACCAGGTTACCCTGTTGCGGCAACTGCTCGGCGGCTCCCGGCGGGCTGGTGTCCAGCAACTCTTTGGAGCTTCGGGTGGGAAAGCCGAGGAGGGTGCAGGGATAAGCCAGGTTATTCGTTTCAGTGACGACGGCTTCCGCGCCTTCGTTGGCTTCCACCAACTCACGCAACGTGAGCGCAGTTCGCTCGACGGATAATTTCTTTCGGCTGGCGACCACGGACACCAGCTTGGCTTTGGGCTCTTTGGAGTAAGCCCAAAATGTTCCGATGACCGGCCGGGGCAGATTGTCCATCAGGATCTCGCCGGCCGCACTCATGGGCAAGCGACCCTCATGGAGCACAAACGCATGCCCGTCCTTGAACACCGTGACTTCCTTTACCGGCAGCCGGGAAACTGCCGCAGGCGACACAGGTTGATCGGCGGCCAAACCGGCAGTGGCTACCGCCAGCAACAGAGGCAACGAGATGTAAGTTTTCATACGCCACCGACCTTACCACTGCGTGCCAGGGCTGTCTGTAAAGAGTGTGTAAAGGCGGGTGAGGATTGAAGAGTTTAAGCGCTGACGGTTTAGATTGGGCCCGGCGGTGGAATCGATTCCCACGGCCGCGCTCGAACCTTCTTGCCCGATGGCCGCGGATCCCTCCGTTCGCTCGGCCGGTAGGATGTTGGCGGCACATTGTTGTCGGCACCCTCCGGCTGGCATTGCCTGCCCGCACTACATGGGCAAAAAGGATTGCTGCCATCCGTGGCGGAAGGGTATCGTTGGTGGCATCACGGTGTTCGAGTTTCTTCTCCGAGCCATCGGTTGGCCTAACGAGCCCAAGCTCGATACCGAACCATCATGCGGTTAGTCAACATATCCAACCGGCTGCCCTTCACGGTTACAGTGAAGGACGGCAAACTACGATTCAAAGACAGCCCCGGCGGCCTGACCACGGGGCTCTGGAGCTATTTGGAGCACGCCAAGCAGACGGGAGCCGGGCCGGTGGATTCGCTGTGGATCGGTTGGCCGGGTTCGACGATTGCCGAGGAATTCCACGAGAAGGTCAAGGCCCGCGCCCTCAAAGAGTACAAAGCCCATCCCGTCTTCCTTACCGAAGACGCGATGAACCGCTTCTACTTGGGGTTTTGTAACAAGACCATTTGGCCCTTGTTCCATTATTTCCCGACCTACGCCACCTACGAGGAGGAGAACTGGCAGGAATACCGCCAGGTTAATCAGGCTTTTTTCGAAGCGGTGCGCGATCAACTGCAGCCCGGCGACGTGGTGTGGGTCCACGATTATCAGCTCATGCTGCTGCCCAAGTTGATTCGCGAGCATTTTCCCACGCAATCCATTGGCTTCTTCCTGCACATCCCGTTTCCTTCGTTTGAAGTGTTCCGGGTGTTGCCCAGCGCCTGGCGGACCGAACTCCTCGAGGGTTTGCTGGGCGCCAGCGTGGTGGGCTTTCACACGCACGATTATACGCGTCATTTTCTGAGCTGCGTGCTGCGCACCCTGGGCCGCGAGCATCACTTGGGACAAATCACCCTGCGCGAGCGCACCGTCAAAGCGGACACGTTCCCCATGGGCGTCAACTTCGACAAGTTTGATGAAACGGCCCGCTCGGCGGACGTCGAGGAGCGGTTGATCAAACTCAAAGACAAGTTCGCCGGGCGCAAACTCATTTTTTCCGCCGACCGGCTCGATTACACCAAAGGACTGATCAACCGGCTCAAGGGTTACGAACTGTTTCTCCAGCGGAATCGGTCCTGGCACGGCCAAGTCACCCTGGCCCTGGCCATCGCCCCGTCCCGCACCGGCGTGGAAACCTACCAGACCATGAAGCGCGAACTGGACGAATGGGTGGGCCGCATCCACGGCCAATATGGCAACATCCACTGGACGCCCATCATCTACCAGTATCGGACGATGTCGTTCGCGCAATTGGTCTCGATGTATCGCTACTGCGACGTGGCGCTGGTGACGCCGCTGCGGGACGGGATGAACTTGGTGGCCAAGGAATTTCTCGCCACCCGCGTCGATCAAACCGGCGTGTTGATCCTCAGCGAGATGGCCGGCGCCTCGAAGGAAATGGGCGAAGCGCTGCTGATCAATCCCTTCCATGAAACCGAAATTGCCGACGCGCTCGAACGCGCGCTGGCCATGCCGGAGGAGGAACAGAAGCGGCGCAATCAAATCATGCAGGACCGCTTGCGCCGCTACAACGTCGTCCGCTGGGCGGAGGATTTTATGAACGCGCTCCAGCGTACCGAAAAAAGCCAGATGGCGGCCCTGGCCAAATACTTTGGCGCGGCGGCCCAGCAAACCGCGCGCGCCGCCTACGCGCAGGCCAAACATCGGGCGATCCTGTTGGATTATGACGGAACCCTCATCTCGTTCGTTCAAGATCCGCAGAAGGCCGAGCCGGATGCGGAGCTGCTGCAACTGTTGACGTCGCTCGCCAACGATCCGGCCAACGAAGTGGTGATCATCAGCGGTCGGCCGCGGGCCGATCTCGAACGCTGGCTGGGCAGACTGCCACTTCATTTCATTGCCGAACACGGCGTGTGGCTCAAACCTAAAGCCGGTGAATGGCGGCAATTGAAAATTCTAAGTTCGGAATGGAAGGACCAACTCCGCCCCATCCTGCAACTCTACGTGGATCGCCTGCCGGGGGCGTTGGTCGAGGAAAAAGAATATTCGCTGGTGTGGCATTACCGGCGGGCCGATCCCGAGCAGGGTTCGCTGCGCGCCAAGGAATTGCTCGATGACCTGGCCGATTACACCCGCAACATTGATGTGCAGGTGATGGAAGGCAACAAGGTCATTGAAGTGCGCAGCGCCGGCGTGAACAAAGGCGCCGGCGCGCTCGCCTGGCTGGCCGAAGGCGACAATGATTTCCTGTTGGCAATCGGCGACGACTGGACGGACGAGGACATGTTTCGCGTGTTGCCCCAATCCGCGTATTCCATCCGGGTGGGTCTGGAGAACACCGTCGCCCGCTTCCGCCTCGCCAACGCTGGCGCCGTACGGCAAGTGTTGCGCGAGTTGGCGGCGGTGAGCGCGCCTTAAAGTTCGTTGGATAAAGTCGCCGGCAAAGTTCCCCACCAAGGCCGAAAGCCGGCAACGGGGACTGGCGCTAACCGCTCTAACACTTCAACTCTTCACTCACCCTTTGCTGCAACTGCCGGCCTAGCTTCCAGCACCCAAACCGCAAACGGCTTCAATCCAATTTCCAGCGGCGTTCCCGCCTGCACCGCGAGCGCGGGTTGGTCCGCGTCTTCGGCCCACGGACTTTTGAGCCCATAGCGCGTGGGAGCGCCGGCGGGCAGTTCGAAGGCCGTACCGACGTTCGAGCCGAAACGTTTGCTCGCGATCATCCGGATTGCGCAGCATCACGACGCCTTTGCGTGGGGACCAGGAGGCATAGCCATAAACTTCCAATCGCGCGGGATCGCCGCCGATCCAATGAGTATCGACGAGCACGTCGGCATTCGCGCGGGACCATTTCGCCGCCTCCGCCAGCACGCGCCAATCGTCGTCCGTCAGTTTGTCCGGTTGGATATAGAGTTCCTGCAAACCGGTGCCACTGCCGAAGAACGTGCGCACATCGTCTTTGAACCCGGAGGAATTGAAAGTCGGTTCGCCCGCCGATCCGTGCCGCGAATACGCGACCCCTTGGGTCATCAACGAGTTCAACGGGTAAAGCGGGCTCTGGCGGACGATGTTGCGATACACCTCCTGATCGCGGTACGTGAGCCATTGCTGTTGCTTCGGTCCTTTGCCGGCCAACCCCATGTCGCCGCCCTGCCGCCAAAGCGAGTCCGCGTAGCGCAGCCAGAACGGCGACGGCCAGGAGCCGGTGGTAAAATTGAGGTAGAGATTTGGATCGGCCTGCCGCAATTCGAGCATCAAACGGCGCAGTGCTTCCGTGTCGCGGAGGTAAGCGGCGCCGCCGCGCGCGTACATCCCCGCGGCAATGCCATCGAATTTGAAATGGTTCACGCCGTATTGGCGGATCAGGTTCAAGCACGACTGCTTAAACGCCGCGTAGTATTTGGGTCCCGCGAGTGAAAAGCCGGTACCGTTGACTTCAAATCCCTGTTCCCGCCCGAACTTAAGACGTTGCTTTTTGGGTTCACCGTAACCGCCAAACGGTGAAAGCCAGACGCCCAAACGGGTGTGATATTTCCGGCAAAGCTCGGCCAGCGGCGTAAAGCCCTGGGGAAACCCGCGGTGAAACTGCCACAGCGTTTGGGGATCATCCCACCCATCATCAAACACCATCGCGTCCATGACCACGCCGTAAGGTTTGAGGAACCGCTCGCCAAACAGCCGGATGGCTTCCAGGCAATTGGTTTCGTTCAAGGCAAAGGGCGACCAGGCGATGTCGTACCAGGAATTGTAATGAAGGAAAGGGCGATAAGGATGGGCGCGCTCTCGTTCCAGATAATAAAGAAAACCGCGGCGCATCTGGCCCGCTGGCGACAAGCCGATGACGAAGCTCTGCGTCAGTGATTCGCCAGCGCGGAGTGGTGCGTCACAGGGAACGCGACAGGAAATGCGACCGCGATTGACGGCCACAGAAGCCATGGGATCTTCCGCGCCGAAAAAGAAGTTGCCGGCGACAACTGGCACCCCGTCCACCTGTCCCATCGTCTGGGCACTTGGAATGGCTTCGTCCAACCAAACGATCTCTTTGAGTGGGCAAGCTTCTTCACTGGCCGCGGCAACCTGGAGTCTCCTGGCGAACGTAATTGGCGCCATCACGAAGGACGGCGCGCCAAAGCACGCGCAACCGTCCGTCGGGCGAACGCAGGGGAACTTCAATCTGCCAGCCGGGAACTCGCCGCGCCAAACGCGATGCGGTCGCAACCGGGACCAATTCATTCACCCTCGGCTTGGTTTCGGGCACGAGGGTGGACGCCGGATAGCGTTGCCCATTAGTGAGCACGAGCTGAAAGAGTTCGCCGGTGAAACCAAGCGTGCGGCCAGTTTGAACATCCCGCACCGATGGGGCTTCGAGTCCGTGCGAGGTCAATGTCCAGGACACCGCAAAGGCAGCGTTGCTGGCAATTAAATTGGAACGAACGCACTGAATGCTCGCAGATCCTGGTAGAACACCTGGGTACCTCGGATTAAGCCCAAACCCTGCCGCCGTTGTGGATGCCTCCGTCAACCAGACGCTGGCAAGGGCGTAGAAGGTGAACAGAATTGCGACGAAGCGAAGCCGTTTTTGGGTATCGATCATGGCGTGAAGGTTATCGCTCCCGTGATCAAAGCGTCAACCCAGGCAGCAAGGAGCAAATACCGGAGGATTCTCGGTTGTTCCAAAAGTCAAGCTTGCGACCTTTGTTGGAAACGCTGTCAGTAACTTGGTGAGACTCACAACTTTCGCCGAACTTGGCGAACTCGATCCTTCTCCGATCTTCACGTCGCACGGCCCGCCGAACGTTTGGCCGCTTTGGAATTGAGCCGACAAATTGCTTATGGCTACGGCCCGACTGCCCGCCAACTTTCAAGATTATTTGAAGTTGTTGAATTCACACCGCGTTGAGTACCTGTTGATCGGCGGTTACGCAGTCTGTTACCACGGGTAGTACCGTGCGTTTGATAGCCCATGCACTCTCATTCCCATGTCTCGAAATCGTGGCAGAGTTGCGGGTCAGACGAATACTCCGATGGCGGGTTTGCCTTGAGGTATAGTCTGGCGCGTTCAATGCCTTTGACAATTGTGTCAATAAGAATTTCCAGGTCCAGTTTTGCCCGGGTGGTGGCAGCCTGTGCATTGCCGGCAGCGCCGGCAAGAACAAGGAGCTTGTACGCTTCAACTTCGTCCTTACGTACGCCGCGACCATTGGAATAGAACATTGCCAGATTGAACTGAGCCGGGGGAAAATCTTTGGCGGCTGCTTTCTTCAGCAGCTCAATGCCCCGATTCAAGTCAGCAGGAACTTTGTCGCCATTAATGTACGCGACCGCAAGATCCGTCTCTGCCATTGGAACCCCGGCGGCGGCCGCTTCGCGCATCCATTTCAGCCACTCGTCCTTCGCTTTCGGTGCGGCGAAAGCGAGAACTTGCGTGAGCATGTATTTGCCCTCGCCCAAGCCCGCATCAGCGGCTTTCTTGAACCATTTGCTGGCTTCAACCGCAGAGGGCGGTTTCAACTGGAGACAGTAATGACCCAGGCGATAATATGCTGGAGCAAAACCAAGGTTAGCCGCCCGGCGGAACAAGTCCATGGCTCGATCCTGATCTTTCTCGACACCGTCTCCGTAGTAATAAAGTTCGCCAAGATTATAGACTGCATTGGCGTTGGTGTTTCCCGCCTTCAGGAACCACTCAACTGCTTTGCCTTTGTCCTGCGGAATGCCTTGGCCTTTAAGAGTCATCATGCCCAGCATGCGTGAGCATTCTGATTCTCCACCTTTCGCTCCTCTGAGGAACAAGTCATGCGCCTGATCGAAGGCCTTCTTCCGATACTGTTCGAGCCCCAGACGATGGAAGGACGATATTGATGAATTGACGTCACCCGATGACTGAGGCATCTCCGCTGAGAAAAGACGAGGAAAAGCAATTAAAACCAGCAGCGCAGCAAGGAAATTTGAACTGCTTGTTGCCATTTTGGATTTCATAAGCAATAGGGAATTTACAGACTCGCCCTCTCGCCGACATGAGCTGCCGGTCCGGCTTTGGATGTTCGGTGCTTGTTCGATGTCGTTATCCTTTTGGACTTATCAAAGTAATCCCGCGGGATCAGCACTTGCAATCCCTTTACCGCGCCGTTTTTGTTAATACGATGAAACCCGACTTGGTAAACCTGGCTGGTTTCAAACCGCCAGTGTGACTTCATCCCAAAGTCGGCTTCCGCATCATCAAGCTGGAAGCGGTCAATTGAGGGATCTCCCTTCAGCACCCGCACAATGCGGAACTTGGCCGTCCAGCGGACATGCACCACCGCTCCCCAACTCAAAGAGAATTGTCGTATGAAGATCCTTTGGTGTGCCTCGGTGCAAACCACATCAGCGACAACCGGAAAATATGCGCTCTGGCTCGTGTTGAGGGTGAATTTGTTTGCTGCGCACCCGCAAATTGCAACCAGGAATAAAATGGCAAACGTAACACGCATTGCGTCATTCAAAAAAACAATGGGACATTACTCTTTCTGACTTTGAACCTGTCACTTTATGAAACCCAGAAACGCTGTCAATAACTTTGAACCTGTCACTTTATTCACTTTATTTGAACCTGTCACTTTATTTATTTACCCAGAAGATTTCAGGCGGATCATAGTAGCTGGGACAGCAGCTTCAGACCCGCTTCCTGCGGCAGGCGGTTGCCCTTGAGCGGATTTACTTCGTTACTGGAGTATACTTATTATTACGCCGAACGTCTGAACTGGTTCTGATTTCTACCGATGACCTCAACATGGCGGCTCCGGGAGCGACCTAGGAAACGGATTTTCTCCCCGACTGGATGTCCATTTGACGACCGGCTGTTTTGGTCTGTTGCGGCGAATGACAAGCAGGGATTGCCGCCGCAAACAGAATCCCGCAGACGGGATCACAGATCGAATGTACTATGGTTGTTAATACGAATATCACGGCCCAGGGAGCCGCCCGCCTCCTGGGCGATGCGTCCCAGCGACTGGCCCAATCCCTGGCCCGGCTCTCTTCCGGCTCGAAGATTGTCTCCCCCGAAGACGATGCCGCGGGACTGGCAGTCTCAATGCGCTTTCAAGCACAGATCAATCGAACTTCAGCCTCGATGCACAATCTTGGCAATGCGATTTCATTCAACCAGACACAGGATGGTTATATGCAAAAGATCGGCGCAGCGCTGGATCGGATGAGCGAATTGGCCATTCTGGCGCAGGATGTCACCAAAACCGATAACGATCGCGGGTTATGTAATCAGGAATTCCAGACGCTGGCCGGTTATGTCACCGACGTGGTTGCCAAGGACTTCAATGGGGTGAGCCTGTTTAGCGGCAATGCGCTGAACGTGACCAGTAATGCCGACGGCGGCACGGTCGAGACGCAGGGCATCGAAGGAAACTACCTCGCCGGTGCAACGCAGCCTGGCGCGGCTGTGCCCGTTTCGGGAAGCAGCACCATGGCGGAGTTGTTTCCGGGTTTCACAAGCGCTCATTTCGCGGCTGTCACGACCGGCCACACCACTGTTGGCTGGGCTGTTGCCGACACCTCCACTGTAAGTGATTTGGCATTTCGCCTGAATTATGTGTTGTCGCAGGCTGGCAATGGCAGCGCGACCTACGACGAACAGACGGGGCAGTTTTCTGTAACATTGGATGCAGGCCAGGCCTTGGTGAGCGATAGCGATGACTTTGGTAATCCCGACGACATTTTAGCCGACCTCGGCTTTTCGCCAGCCGAACTGGACAACTCCGGCGGCAGTTCGCCAAAGACGGTCAGCGTGATGTTGACAACGTCCGGGCCTGACGTGCCCGTCGGCACGTCGGATATCAGCACACTCGAAGGGGCCAAAGACGCGCTGACGGCCATTAAGTCCGCCATCACACAATTGGCAGCCGACCGCGCCACCGTCGGCGCGAACATCGCGCGCCTGAGCCTAACTGCCGAACAATTGGGCACGCTCAAGGACAATCTCACCGCCGCCAACAGCCGCATCAAGGACGTGGACGTGGCCCAGGAGAGCACCGAATTCGCACGCTACAACATCCTGGTTCAGGCTGGCACCGCCATGTTGTCGCAGGCGAACACCGTCCCCCAGTCCGTCTTAAGGCTTCTGGGTTAAAGCTGAACCGCGTGGTCACTGTTCTTGGCCGAGCCCAAACGTTACGGATGCTAAGCCGTATCAATTCAGTGGCTGATGCGGCGATGAGGCAGTTCGGCGTGGTAGGACAGGCGTCTCGCCTGTCTCGAATAGCCTATGGCATCCTCACCGTTTGGTGACATAGAAATACTCGCGGCGCCGTGATACAAGTCGTTGGTTTGCACTCGTTCGGGACAGGCGGGACGCCTGTCCTACTGAATAGTCACGGCTAAGTGACAGGTTTAAAGTAACCCTTCCTTCGAGAACGGCCTTTACCCCGCAGCAGCAGAAGCGCAGTATGGCGCGGGCATTTGAGGGAGAAGTTGACAATCGAACATCCAGAAAACCTACGCAATCCGACAAGCATTATGTTTAAACGAACGATTCTTGCCATCGTCGCTGTGTTCGTGGCGTGGCGGGTGATGGACTACCTGCTGCACAGCGTAATCCTCATGAAAACATACGAAGCCACGGCTCAAATGTGGCGGCCCATGGAAGAAATGAAAATGGGTCTGATGCTCCTGGTGGGCTTGGTGGCCGCATCGGTGTTCGTGGGCATCTACACGATGTTGATTCGTCCGAAATCGCTGCTGACTGGCGTGATCTACGGCGGGCTCTTCGGCTTGGGCACTGGATTCTCGATGGGCTTTGGCACGTATTCCTACATGCCCATTCCGTTTCACCTGGCCTTCAGTTGGTTCCTCGGCTCGGTGGCGGAAGCGTTGGTGGCCGGTTTGCTGGTTGGGTGGATCATCAAAGGCCAAAGTGTGGTGCTGCCGACGGAGCCGGCCAAAGGCTGAGCTGAGGCAGCTCGAACTCTGACGCGGCCAACGGGCGACCTCGCCAGTGGACATGGCGACTGGGATCGTCCCTGGATCGTGAGCCAATTGGATGTTCGTTCGTGGTTGGCGGGGCGCCAACCACTGCGCCCGGGGCGGGCGCGCTCCCCGGCCACTGAGTTCGCTATTCAGACCACTTCCACGGGGCACTTGGGCAGGGCGGCGAGAAACTTTTGGCCGTAGCTCTTGGTCAGCACGCGATTGTCCAGCACGACGATGATTCCCTGGTCGGTCTTCGTGCGGATCAAACGTCCGACGCCTTGCCGGAATTTGAGGATGGCTTCGGGCAGACGAAAATTCGGCGAACGAATTGCCGCCCACGCGCCTCGATGGCTTCGATCCGGGCCTCAATCAGCGGGTGATCCGGCACAGCGAACGGCAGGCGGGTAATGATGACATTGGACAGCGCCTCGCCGGGCACGTCCACGCCCTGCCAAAAGCTGTCCGTGCCGAACAACACCGAGTTCGTGTCCTCCTTGAATTTTTCGAGCATGAGCGAGCGCGGGGTGCCGGTGCCCTGGATGAAGCACGCCACGCCGAGCTTCCGAAAAAAGCCTGCCATCAATTCGCCCAAGTCCGCATCAGCTTGAAAGTTGGTGAACAACACGAAGGCCTTGCCGTGGGTCAGGCCAACGAAATGTTCGATCCAATGCCGCAGCGCGTCGCGGTATTCGGCGGTGCGCGGGTCGGGCATCTTGTTCACCACGTACAGCGACATTTGCCGCTCATAATCGAACGGCGATCCCACCTGCAACAGCGTGGCTTCTTCCGCCCCCACGCGGTGGGCGAAGTAATCCATGCCCGCCGATTGCGCGGCAGCCGGCACTCGGCGAGCCGCCGTCCGGGATTCAACATCCCGCCGCGGCATTCTGCGCTTTGTTCCTGGCCCAGCGCGGATCGCCGGCAGCAACCGCGAGCGTGGCGCTGGTCATGATGATCGAGGTGTCGCTGCCAAACAACCGTCGCCGCAAATACGCCGCCACGTCAATTGGCGCCGCGCACACCGTGATATTTCGCAGTCCTCGTCCGCCGCGTTCGACCCAATAGACGTAGTCATCGGCCTCCTGGCTCAGGAACAACGCCAGTTCCTCGCGCAATTCGCCCAGGCGTCGGTTGCACTCCATCAGCTCGTGGCCGGTTTGCTCGTCATCGCTGCTCTTGATGAGTTCGCTTACCGCGGTGCGCACGCGTTGCAACGGCAGCGTCACGTTGTCCTGCACGAGTTCGGGCCGGCGGATGCGCAATTCCGTCCATTGCCGTCCGGGCCGGTTCCGCGTGGATGATTCGTCGCCGAAGGCGCCGCGTCCGGGGCTCTGTTCGCGCAGTTCCTCACACGCATGTTCGACTTCGGCAAAAAACACGTCGGCTTGTTGGAGGGCTTCGTTCACCAAGTCCGCTTCCTGGGCGCGGTGCAGTGCGGTCAACAGCCCTTTCCCGGTATTTGGATTGTAAAGCCGTTGGAGGGTGAACTGCATCTGAGACGTCGAGACGCTCAGGCCAATGTGCCGGGAGGCCACGTGTTCCAAGGTGTGCGCTTCGTCGAAGACCAGGAAGTCGTTCCGAAACAAAAGGCCGCCTCTTGATTGATTCCTCGACACCGGCCAGCAGGGTGAAGAACAGCGTGTGATTCAACACCAGCACGTCCGCCGAAAGGATGCGTTGCCGCGCCCGTTGGAAAAAACAAACGCCGTGTTCCTTGGCAAAGTCTGAACCGGACCCGCATACTTTGGGCGAACACAGTCCGCGTTCGGAACAGACGCTGGCCCAGACCTTCGGATCGGGCTCGATTTCAAAGTCGGACAGGCTGCCGTCTGCGGTTTCCTTGGCCCAGGCGGCGATGCGCCGGAGTTCCTCGACTTCAGGCGAAGTGAACAGGCTGTCGGCCTGGCGCAAGGCTTTGTGCAGCCGGTGGGTACACAGGTAGTTCCCGCGGCCTTTGAGCATGGTGTAACTGAACTTCACCGGCAGAATCTGCTGGAGCATGGGCAGATCTTTATCAAAGAGTTGCTCCTGCAAATTGATGGTGTGCGTCGAGACCACCGCTTTCTTGCGGTGCGCACTGGCAAAAAGAATTGATGGGATCAGGTAGGCGAGGCTTTTGCCGACGCCAGTGCCGGCTTCGACGGCGAGGTGTTCGCCTTGAACGAGCGCCCGCGCCACGGCCACGGCCATTTGTTGCTGTTGCGGTCGATATTCGAAATTAGGCGATTTCGAGAGCACCCCGCTGGGCGAAAAGATTTCTTCGACCTGGGCGACCAGATCGATCCCCGCGGGTTGTGCTTCGATAATACTGATCATCGCGCACGTAGCCGCCTGGGCACTCGCGCAGGAGGCCGGCGTTCAATTGTCTCGGTCATGACACACACGACCTCAACGTATCAAGAACCGGACTTCTTGGCCACCACTTCCACGGCGGCTTTGTTCTTGGCAATGTGGTTGGCGGGCAGCACCCCACGCCAATTCGTGCCGGGATAAATGATCGCTCCACGCCCGATGATCGAACCGGGATTCAGCACGGCATTGCAGCCGATGTCGCAATGATCACCGAGGATCGCGCCGAATTTGCGCAGGCCGGTGTCCAACGGTTTTCCGTCATGCTGGATCATGACGTTCCCAGACAGCACTTTGAGGTTGGAAATCTTCACGCCGGCGCCCAAGTGCGCCTCGTGGCCCAGGATGGAATCGCCCACGTAATTGAAGTGCGGCACCTCCGCGCCGTTGAACAGCAAGCTGTGTTTGATTTCGCAGGCGTTGCCCACCACGCACTCGTCCCCGATGATTACGTCCTCGCGGATGTAGGCGTTGTGTCGGATGCGGCAATTACGGCCGATAATGGCCGGACCCTTGATCATGGCGCTGTCTTCGACCACCGTCCCTTCGCCGATGAAGACTTGATCGCCAATGTAGGCCACGCCATCGCAACGGTTGTGCAACGCCGGCTGCAAATGAGTTTTGAGATAGTCTCCAAGCCGCTTGAGTGCCTCCCACACGTGTTCGCAATCGGCGAACAAAACCGCATGTTCCGACTGGCTAAGATCCAACAAGTCTTTCGGGTTGAACATGCCGGAGAAGGTAAGGGATCGCGCCGCAGTCGCAAGGCTGAAGCCACGGCTGAGTCGGCATTGGGAGAACGCGCGGTCGGCGTCTCGTCGATAGAAACGAATCGATGGCAACGGTTAGACGTTGAACGGAAGTGTAAACTCGAATGGGCGTTGCCAAACTGCCAGCAAGATGCCGGCAGCACGCTGCGCCAACGTGCTGCGGGCGTCCCGCCGGCAGAAACGATTGTCAACGCCGCGTCCGTAACCGAACGCCGGTTGGCCAGCGCAACGGGCCGTTCCAAACTGCCGGCAAGATGCCGGCAGCACGCTGGCGCCGGAAACATCCGAACTGCCACTGCCGTCCCTGGCCTTTGGAGCGCTCGACCTTGCTTGGCAATTCGTGGTGGCTTCTTCCGTTCGATCTGCCGGCAAGATGCCGGCAGCACGTTTTTGTCTCCCGCCTTGACTTGCATGGTTGCGAACGAACAGTCATGGTTTGTTTCGTTCATGCCGGAACGCACCATCTATTTTGACTATAACGCCACGACGCCGCTCGACGCGAAAGTCCGTGAGGAAATGTTGCCTTTCTTTGGATCAAATTTTGGCAACCCCTCCAGCATCCACCGCTTGGGGCGCCAAGCCCGTTCGATTCTTGATGATGCCCACGAAAGGGTGGCTCAGGTTTGGTCCTGCAAACCCAGCGAAGTGGTCTTCACCAGCGGAGGCACCGAAAGCGTCAACCTGGCGATCTTCGGCGTTGCCCGCCGTTTTCGCGATAAAGGACGGCATATAATTACCAGCCAAGTGGAACATCATGCCGTGCTTCATGCTTGTGAATATCTTGGGAACAAAGAGGGGTTTGAAGTCACTTATCTGCCGGTTAACGAAGAGGGTATCATCACCGCCCCCACCCTTGAAAGTGCCCTCCGGCCGGACACAATTCTGGTCTCGATCATGGCGGCGAATAACGAAATTGGCACCATTCAACCCATCGCCGAACTCGGCAAAATCTGCCAGGAACACGGGGTCTTGTTTCATACCGACGCGGTGCAATGGTTCGGCAAGGAGCCGTTCAGTTCGATCCACCAATTCAATGCCAATCTGGTGTCCGCTTGCGCTCACAAATACCACGGTCCAAAGGGAGCCGGAGCCTTGTTTATTCGTTCTCCACTGCGCATTGATCCCATCCTTTTCGGTGGCGCTCATGAGGATGAACGGCGCGCCGGCACGGAAAACCTGGCGGCCATTGTTGGCTTCGCCAAAGCGACAGAACTATTTGTGGGTCAACCGGTATTCTCCAAAGGACACCTCGCTCCATTGGCTGGTGAACTTATCAGCGCGCTGCAATCATTGACGCCGTTAGGGGTTGGGTTCCGCGGCTCGTTCGACCATCGCCTTACTAATACTGTTGCTTTTACGGTGCGCGATTGTGACAGCATTTCCCTGCTGGCCAATCTTGATCTGGCTGGCATTTGTGCCTCCAGTGGCTCGGCCTGTTCCACGGGGTCCCTGGAACCGTCGCACGTGATTCTGGCATTGGGCTCCGGGCGGGAAGCGGCCAATTCACTGGTGCGCTTTTCACTGGGACGCGAATCCACCGCCGATGAGGTGCGCTTCGTCACGGCGCTGCTGCCGGAAACCATCCACCGGGCACAAGGCACTGAACAGGCTCCGGGCAACCTCTGAATAACTTGTGCCGCCTGTGAAAAACTCAGACTTTTTCCCAAGCCTGACTCCGGTCAGGCGGGTTATTCACCACCGGACTTTTTCCTAAACCCTTGTCATGGCCTTGACAGCGCGGGTTGTTTCCCTTATTGACAGCCCTTAATAAGAGTCTGGATTCCAGAGTGGAAAGACATCAACCTATCAATCGATGAACCTTGTAATCTCGAAAGAGCAGATCCTGAGTGGGCTGCAATCCGTTCAAAACATCGTCAGCACACGGACCACGCTGCCGATTTTGTCCAACGTTTTGTTGCGGGCCGAAGAGAATCGACTTGAGCTGACGGCCACCGATTTGGATGTCACCGTGTCGTGTTCGGTCGAAGCCACCGTGAAGAGCCCCGGCGCGACAACCATCCCGGTCAAAAAGATTTGGAGCATCGCCCGGGAACTCGCCAGTCCGGAACTGGAACTTGAGGTGGACGATAAGAATGTTACCAGCCTGCGCTCCGGACCCTCCTTCTTCAAAATCCGCGGGCTCGGTGCCGAAGAGTTTCCGCCACTGCCCAAGCTGAAGGACGATAAGAAATTCACGCTCCCGCAGGAAAAGCTGAAGGGGATGCTGAAAAAGACTTCGTTTGCCATTTCGTCTGATGAATCGCGGTACGTGCTCAATGGCATCTTTATCAGCCTCAAGGAACACAAGCTGACCATGGTGGCTACGGACGGGCGGCGCCTGGCTTTGGCTGAAGAGGACGTGGACATATCCGAACAGAGTCAGGGCGACTGCATTGTCCCCGCGAAAGCGGTCAATGAGCTGAACCGGTTGCTGCTCGACACGGGGGATGTGGAAATTGTATTTGCCGAAAATCAGGCCTCCTTTGACCTGAAGCAGGAAAAGGGATCGCACATTCAGTTGGTGACCAAATTGATCGAAGGCACCTATCCGAATTATCGCCAAGTGATTCCCGCGGAAACCAAGGAGCGCGTAGCCCTCGGGCGCGAAGAACTGCTCCACGCATTGAAGCGCGCGGAAATCATGACCAGCGAAAAACAGAACTCGGTGAAATTGAGCTTCGGGAAGAACAATCTTTCCATCACCGCCAATTCACCGGAAGTCGGCGAAGCCCGCGAAAGCATGGCCATCAATTACAAGGGTGCGGAAATGGCCATCGCGTTCAATCCTGCCTACATGATCGAACCATTGAACGCGCTCACTGAGGACGAGGTCTTTATCGAGTTGATTGACGAACTCAGCCCGGGAGTGCTCAAGATCAACGGACCATTTCTCTACGTGGTCATGCCCATGCGGCTGAGCTAACGTTGCCCCAGTGAACTTTGAATTTGCCACGGCGGCGCGAATCCGTTTCGGCCCGGGCAGTCTTTGGGAAGCCGGGTCGTCACTAAAGGCAGTTGGTTCGCAGGCCTTGGTGGTGACCGGCAGTCAACCCGCCCGGGCGCAGCCACTGTTGGAGGTCCTCAAACAACAAACCATTCCGTTCCGGATTTACTCGATCGCAGGTGAACCGACCACGACGCTCATTCAGAAAGGACTGCGACAAGCCCGTGAAGCCAAGTGTGATTTCGTCGTTGGTTTTGGCGGTGGCAGCGCGATTGATGCCGCCAAAGCAATTGCCGGGTTGGTGACCAATCCGGGCGATTTGCTCGATTATTTGGAAGTGATTGGTCGCGGGCAGCCGCTCAAAGAGCCGGGAGTTCCGTTCGTCGCCATTCCCACCACCGCCGGGGCCGGCGCCGAGGTAACCAAGAATGCCGTCATTGCCTCACCTGCCCACCAAGTCAAAGCCAGTCTGCGCAGTCCATTCCTGCTGGCCCGGCTGGCGATTGTCGATCCGGAGTTGACGTACCAACTTCCGCCCGCGGTTACCGCCACCACAGGACTGGACGCCCTCACCCAACTGATCGAGCCCTTTGTTTCCTGCCGCGCGCAACCCTTCACGGACTCGCTGTGCCGGGAGGGAATGCGTCGCGTGAGCCGATCGTTGCGCCGTGCTTATGAACATGGCGACGATGCGGCAGCGCGTGAGGACATGGCGCTGGGCAGCTTGTTCAGTGGCTTGGCTTTGGCTAATGCGGGTTTAGGTGCGGTGCATGGATTTGCCGCGCCAATTGGCGGCCGCTTTCCGGCACCGCACGGAGCGGTTTGCGCGGCGCTGTTGCCAACGGTCATGGATGTGAACATTCGCGCGCTGCGTCAGCGGCAACCGGAAAGCCCCGCTTTGCGCCGGTATGAAGAAGTGGCCCACCTGCTGACGGGCAAAGCTCAAGCAACCGTGGACGATGGCATCGCCTGGGCAAACGATATTTGTGATGCGCTTCAAATACCCCGCTTGCGAACTTACGGTATTTCAGCCAATGACATCCCGGGCTTATGCGAGAAGGCCGCTGTCGCCAGCAGTATGAAGGGGAATCCGTTACCGTTGGCCGCTGAGGAATTGCGGGAGATCCTCGAACGGGCATTGTGACTACGGGCCGGGCTTTTCGACTTGAGGCGCCTCCGATTGTTCCAACGGCAAACCCGTGAAAGGCACGTTGGCCAGGCGGCGCTTTTGGTACCAGCCGACTCCCACCAAATCATAAAGCCCGCGTCCCAATCGGTTCCAGACGCCGTATTTCGAAACGCCCGCCACGCGCGGACGATGGTTCACCGGCACCTCAAGCGTCATCACCCCATTCCCATGAACCAGGATCGGCAGGAAGCGGTGCCAGCCGTTGAAGGGAAAGACGCCGTTGAGCGCCGAGCGTTTGAAGACGCGAACCGCACAGCCCGTGTCGGCAAAATCCGCTTTCAATACGGCCGTGCGCGCCCGCCGGGCAATCCGTGAGGACACCCGCCGTACCCAACTGTCCTGCCGGCGCACGCGCTTGCCGCTGATGAAATCCGCTTCGGCCAGTCGCTCGAACAGTCCGGGCAAATCGGCGGGATCATTCTGGCGATCCCCGTCCAACGTAGCGACGATGGGACCACTCGTCGCTTGAATTCCGGTCCACAACGCCGCGCTTTGGCCGGCATTGCGCGCATGGCGAAGGCCACCCACCGAGGCATTCGCATGGCGGGCGTCCTGAATCCGCTTCCAGGTGGCATCCGTGCTCGCGTCGTCCACGAAAACCAGTTCCCAATTCCGCGGCTGGCGCTGCATGGCGGCAGCAACTTCGCGCGCCAGGGGCAGCACGTTGTCCGCTTCATTGAACACGGGCACGATGATTGAAATTTCGACCGGCACACCCGAAGGCTACCCAATCCTCCCCCAAAGTTCAATGTGCTTGCTCCAACCTGCTGTCGGCACGCAAGACACCCTCGAGCCCTGACTTCCCCGCGTTGCTTTCACCAACCCAAGGGCGAGCAATGGGAGATCCTTGATATTCGAAATGCCGAAGACTTCCCGCGGTTTCGGTTTCGGATAATTGGCAACGACGAGGAGATGTTTGGGCTCGATGGAATCTCGCCCTACCATATCCCGCATGAAGGGCTTTCGCGTTCTTGGCGTGTTTCGCGGTTAACCTACTGGAAAAGATGTGAGTTACTGCGTTACCACTTCGCTACCGGTCACTTCGGCGGTTAGTTGCTCGATCTCTTGCTGGAGCCGACGGATTTCCTCCAAGGGACCTTCCGCGAGAATAGCAAATTTGCGGGCTTGATCGGGCAGGAGTTCCCGGCGAAGTGCTCCCAGCGCCTCGTTCATCTTTTCCAATTGTTCCACGGTTTGAGCCAGGATGGCCTCGGTATTTTTCATAAGCGCAATCGAACCAAGCCTTTCCTCAAGTTGGGAGCTTCGCGCACCCGGCTGAAGAATTCGACGTACGTTTGATACAACAGACTGTCCTGTTCCGCAAGCAGCACGTCAAAGCCAAATCGACGACGCAGCAGGGCGCGGGAAACAAGAGTGTATTCGGACATCGGTAGATCTCGTTCAAAGTCATGTCCCGGACGCAAAACTGCGACCAAGTCGATGTCATTAGGTGCGGGCTTGGCTGTGACGAAGCTGCCATCAATCAGCAGGGAATCAAAGAGCCTGCTTTTTTGAACCGCCGCCACGAATTCGGCCAGCCGTTGGGCAAGACGTGGCCGGCGGTCACTTTCTTGAAATTTGCCGAACCGGCCCTGCAACTGTGCAAACGAGCAGTCAAAAATACCCGGCGGGAGCAATCCGTGCGGGTTGAAGGGAGGGATGCCATTCATTGAATGCACAGCCTGAAGCTTTTCAAGGGTTTAAACAATCCACAATCTCGAAGCGATTTCGTGCCCAAGTCCAAAATGGTCAGTAAGCACTCAGAATAGCGTGGAGTTACTTCATCCATTGCCGTATCGTCCATCGCATGAGCTTCGTCACTGAAATCACCAAAACCTTCGAGCGAGTAATTAAAGTCCGGATCCCCGCCCCATCGTTAAACCGCCGTTGTCTTCTGGCAGTTGGCGTCGTGGTCAGTTCAGTGGCGCTCACGTCGTGCGCAAAAGACTTCGTCCTGGTTCAAGACGGTCATCCCGCCGCGACCATTGTCACCGCGGTGATGCCTTGCGCCAATGCCCGCGACGCCGCGTTGGAATTGCAGCGTTACGTTCGTCAGATCAGCGGCGCCGAATTGGCCATTGTCACCGATGACCAATCGCCTACCGGGCCGCTGATCCTGATTGGAACGAATCGGTTCACGGCGGCAATGCCGGGTTTGCAGATCCCCTCGGGACTGACGCCGGGCTTTCGCGAAGAAGGATTTGTCCTTATCGCCCGTGGTGACCGGTTGGTGCTGGCCGGCAACGATGCGGGTCCGTATTACGGCACGCGCTACGCCGTGGGGGAACTGTTGCACCGCTTGGGCGTGCGGTGGTTCATGCCCGGTAAATTTGGCGAACTCGTGCCCCAGGCGCGCACTCTGGCGGTGCCCGAAATTGAGGTGCGTCAGCGCCCGGATTTTGTCATGCGCAATTACTGGCAGCATCATCGCGGTACCATGGAGGCCGAGGACACGGAATGGAAAATCCATCAGAAACTGAACCCTCGCATGCAGCAATGGATTGGCGTGCCGGGTGATTCGTCGATTCGCAATTTCCTTCCGGGGCCGGAGGTGTTCAAGGCGCACTCGGACTGGTTTGCGCTGCGGCGCGACGGCTCGCGCGATCCCCACATGGTCTGCATGACCAGTCCCGAGATGATCGCCTATTTCGTGGAACGTGTGAAAGCCGAGGCCAGGGCCGGCAAGAAGTTTTCCGCCTTCGCCCCCGACGACGGTATGCCGCGCTGCTATTGCGAGCGCTGCCAAAAACTGGCGAATGGTTTTGACGGCTACGGCGCCAACGACCGCGATCCGTCCGTCGAAGCCTCGATCAGCAATGAGTGGTTTTACTTTGTCAACGCCATCCTGGACGCGGTCAATGAGGAGTTTCCCCGGCACCGGATCGTGACCAACGGCTATGCGAACCGCGACATCCCGCCGGAGCTGCCGGGGTTCAATCGCCGGCACAACCTGGTGGTGATGTTCGCCAACATCTGCGCCTGCACGCTCCATGCCTACGACAACCCGAACTGCTGGCAGATGCGGCGTCAGGGCCAAATGATTCGCCAGTGGTGCCGGCTCTGCGACAAGGTGTGGCTCTACCAATACAACTACACGATGCTGGTCAGCAAATTCACCCTTACGCCGATGGTCAGCCGCTTGCGTCGGAACATACCGCTGCAAAAAGAATGGGGCGTGCTTGGTTTTCATGATCAGGATGAGTCGGATTGGATGCTTTCCGGCCTGCCCACGCGCCTGGTGCGAGCCGCGCTTGAATGGGACACGAAAACCGACGTGGATGGGTTGTTGGAAGATTTCTACACGCGGTGGTTTGGACGCGCCACGGAACCGATGAACGCTTACTACGACGCCCTGGAGTCCGCCTTTGCCAACACGACTTCCCACGGTCATGAAGACGTGGTTCTCAACAGCATTTACACGCCGGCGCTGATGCAGCAACTTGCCAACTCCATTCAGCAAGCCGAGCAACAAGCGCAATCCGAGACGGAGACGTTGCACGTGTCCGTGGAACGGAAGCTGTTCGATTACCTGCGCGATTACGTGTCGATGGAAGCGGCCAAACGCGACTGCCAGTTCACCCGGGCAGCCGAACTGGCGGAAGGGCTGACGAAACGGATGGCGGAATTAAATCGCATTTCCCTCTTCTTCGGTTACGAACCTTACGCGGTTTATGGACCGGATTGGGAGGCCAAACGCCTGCGCAAGCTGGCGGCGAAAACCGATGGCCCGGATGGCCAACTGGTGGCTGTATTGCCCGAAATGGCTCGCGTTGCTCCAGATCGCTTCGACAACGGCCGCTTCGAGTGCTGGCAGGCCGCCGATTGCGATGATTCTGCTTGGCAACGGCTGCGCACCACCCGCGGATGGGAGGATCAAGGTTTCAGCGACGCCGAAGGCCATGCCTATCGCGGCATCTTCTGGTATCGGTTGGACGCGGATGTTCCCGCCAATGCTGCGGGCAAATCTTTATGGCTGTGTGCGCCGGCGGTGGTGAATGAAGCCTGGGTGTGGGTGAACGGCCAATATGCCGGCCATCGGCCGTACAAAACGCCCTGGTCGCGTCCACACGCCCTCGAGCTGGACGTCACGCCGTTGATAAAGCCCGGCGGGCGCAATCAGGTCACCATTCGCGTGCTAAACAACATCGATGTTTTCGGCGCGAGTGGGATTTACGAACGCATGTTTCTTTATGCGCGTTTGAATGGTCCGTGATGATTCGGTAGGTCGGCGTCCCGCCTGTCCTACACCCTGCTCGAGCGGCGGAACTATTCCGCGCCGCTGGCTGGCCACGAACCAGGTTGTCACCGGGCAAGCTAACCGCTACTGTCGCTGCATGACGCAGGTGCAATCGCAACCAATCCGTCCCCCACGGTGCGCGCTCGATTCGACGGAATTGATCTGACCATGCCCCCGCCTCGCATTTACCTGGACCAGTTGGGCTCGACGCCGGTGAGGCCGGAAGTGTTCGCGGCCATGCGTCCGTACTTTGTCGAGCAGTGCGGCAATCCGTCTTCGCTGCACCACTGGGGATTGGCCGCCCGCGACGCCCTGGCGGGAGCGCGCGCACAGGTGGCGGCGTTGATTCATGCCGAAGCGCCGGAGGACATCATTTTCACTTCGGGCGGCACCGAGGCTCTCAACCTGGCAGTCCAAGGCGTCGCCTACGCCAGTCAGCGCCATGGCCGGCACCTCGTAGCCAGCGCCATCGAACATCCGGCAGTGCTCCGGTCGTTGGAGTTCCTCGAAACCCAAGGATTCACCACCACGCGCGTCCCGGTCGATGCGGTGGGCCGGATCAATCCCGCGGACGTGGCCGCCGCCCTGACGGAGCAGACCATTCTGGTATGCACACACCACGCGAACCACGACATTGGCACGATCCAACCCGTCCCGGAGATCGCCGCATTGACCGCCGCGAAAGGGATTCCTTTGTTGGTGGATGCGACGGCCAGCGCCGGTTGGTTGCCCATCGATGTGCAGGCCATGGGCGCGGGTTTGTTGGCCATGGCTCCGCATCGTTTTAGTGGGCCGAAAGGAGTCGGCGTGCTGTAGCAAACATCGCCGCACTCGTCTGGCGAGCCGGCTGCTCGGGGGAATGCAGGAATACGGACGCCGCGCCGGGACGGAAAATGTCCCGGCCATCGTCGGTGGGGGAGTGGCAGCGGAACTGGCCGCGCGCGAATTGCCGAGCCGGATGGCCCACACCGCCCGGTTGCAACAGGCGCTGTGGACTGGCTTACAAGCCCGCATTCCTTGCTGCCGATTGAACGGACCGGCGCCGGGACCTGAACGCCTCAGCACCAATCTGAACCTCAGTTTCGAGTTTGTGGAAGGCGAAGGAGTGGCACTGGCCGCCGACCTTCAGGGTATCGCCATGGCCAGCGGCGCGGCTTGCGTGACGCAGACCTTCAAAGCTGCGCCGGTCCTCCTGGCGCTGGGGCTGGATCCGGCGTTGGCGCAGGGCAACGTCATCCTGTCGTTGGGCCAGGACAATACCGACAACGAAGTGAACTATGTGCTCGAAAAGCTGCCGGCGATCGTCGCCAAATTGCGGGGCATGTCTCCGATGTGGGCGGAGTTTCTCCAGGGAACCGTCGTATCGAAGCTGGCTCCCTCCTGATAACCGACGCGGCACACCGGCAGTAGCCATCCACTTTGCGATTGGGCTTCCCAACGAAGATAACTCTCTGATTAACCAAGGCAGGGCAGACGCTAAATTGATTTGTCTCCGGCTTGCTTTCCACTCAATTTGCCTTTAAGGAAAAGACAGTGATGTTGGTTGGCTAACGTATCTAATGTTGAACCAGGAAACCATTTTAGAGACGCTGAAGTCGGTAAAGTATCCCGGCTATTCGCGGGACATTGTTTCGTTTGGCTTCGTCAAAGACATTCAGGTCGATCAAGACGTTGTTCGCGTCATGGTCCAATTGACTTCACCCAATCCCGATGCCGCCCGGCAGATCCAGGAGGATTGCGAAGCCGCCTTAAAAGCCCTGCCCGAAGTTCAACAGGCACAGGTGAGCGTCCAAATGCCTCCAGACACCGGCGCCGCAACTGCGGCGTCCAGCCCATGGGCCAATCAGAGCCAAGTGCCCGGGATCAAACGGCTCGTGGCGGTGGCGAGCGGCAAAGGCGGTGTGGGCAAATCCACGGTGGCGGTCAATCTCGCGTGCGCCTTGCAGCGGCTGGGTGCCCGCGTGGGTTTGCTGGATTGTGATATTTACGGACCAAGCATTCCGTTGATGATGGGAGTCAAACAACGGCCAACGCTGGGGCACGACGAGAAGCTGGTGCCCCCGGTGAATTATGACGTGAAGTTGATGAGCATCGGGTTCCTGGTCGATGCCGACACGCCGGTGATCTGGCGCGGGCCGATGATCGTGAAGACCATTCAGCAATTCATCCATTCCGTGGAATGGGGGGAGTTGGATTATTTGCTGGTGGATTTGCCGCCGGGCACCGGCGATGCGCAGTTGACCTTGTGCCAAACGGTGCCGTTGGATGGTGGGGTAATCGTCACGACGCCACAGGAAGCTTCGTTGGGCGTCGTGCGCAAAGGCATCGCCATGTTCACCAAAGTCAACGTGCCCATTGCGGGATTAGTGGAAAACATGAGCTATTTTACCGCGCCGGGTGGGGAGCGGGTGGAGATCTTCGGGCATGGCGGCGGCCAGGCCGAAGCGGAACGGCAGCACGTGCCGTTTTTGGGCGAGGTGCCGATCTTTACCGAGATTCGCGTGGGCGGCGATCAGGGCGTGCCGGTGGTAGTTTCCGCACCCGACTCACCGGCGGGACAATCGTTCATTCGGATTGCTGAAGCCCTAAAGCGTTCCTTGCCATAAGGGTTAGCGGCTTGCCCCGGGGCTATTGCGGATTTCTCATAGTGAAGTCCCCTTTCGCGTCGGCCGCCCAAAAATCAAAGCGAAAGGCGTAAACGGCGGATGGACGGGCCGGCGTGGGTCGTCCCTGCTTTGTAACGGAACTCGGGCGGGGCATCCGCCACGTCGAAACCGGGCAACCCGGTGACCGAACTGGTGAGGGAGGGACGCGGGGGCGTCAGGGCACGCTTGCCAACCGGGCTTGGCCGTGTTGAAATACATTCCATGGCAACTGATGGCCATCCGGATTCACTGCGGGAGCAACCGGCGCCGTATGCGCCGCCGCCGGCCACACAGCGGTTGATTGACGAGTTATACCGGGAGGAGTTGATCGAGGCGCGCGCGATGTCGCCGGAGGCCAAGCTGCTCGCCGGGGAGGAACTCTTCCATTACGCCTGCTCCATTACGCTGGCAGGCATTCGGAACCAGTTTCCCGAAGCCGACGAAGCAGAATGGCGACGCATTTTGAATAGCCGGCTGGAATTGCAGCGCTGGCTGGAGGAGCACCCGTGACGCCAGAGGCGAGTCTGATGGTGCGCGCGGCGGACGCGCTGACGGAGGGCGGCATCGCCTACATGCTGGCGGTGTCGGTGGCGATTTCATCGGGGCAGCGACTTCGTAGCAAACCCGCAATTGTCTTTCGAGACGAACACGGGAACATACCGGCAGCTCATTGAGCACAAGGGCAGCCCGTTCAAGCTCGAGTTGTTCCTGCTCTCCGATAATCCCCATGACCAGATGCGCTTCGAGAGGCGGGTGGAAGTGGCCTTCTTTGCCCGGCGGCTCTGGCTGCCCACACCCGAGGACGTGATCATCTGGAAGCTGCGCTGGGCGCGATCAAAGGACCGTGACGACGTGCGCGCGGTGATGGGCGTGCAGCAGGACAAGCTCGATTGGCCTTACATCGAGGGCTGGTGCGGGCGGCACGGCACGCGAGCGTTGCTGGAGGAAATCCGGCGCACCGTGCCGATGCTCTGATGGGTCGCTCCCCAACCTCCGTTTTCCCCGTTTCCACCCGTTCCTGCCTGCGTTGGTGCGCCTTAGCCAACCACTGTCATGGAAACATCCCAAAGAACCGGGGGATGCCACTGGGCCGTAACCGAGGCCGCAGGACAGACAGCATACCACGAAACTCAGAACAGCGGCTCCGGACGGTTGCAGCGGCTGGTCTTCAATGGCGTGTCGGGTGGTCAGTCGGTGATCGCTTCGGTGTATTCAATTCCGAGGTCAAACGGTGCGCCGACACTGGGCCGTGGCCCGAGTCCGGCTTTTCAAGTTGATTGCTCCGCAACCCGCCCCGCCAGGAAGCTCGCAAAGAACCATGAGAACCTCGACGGGACGCGTCGCTTGGGAACGAGCAAATGTTGGTCGCCGCCAACGAAGCCGCGGCTTCGCTCAGGCCCAAAGAAACTGCGACGTGACTTCCCGATAGAACCTTTGGTTGTCTTGGGCAATCCGATGGGCCATGGTCACACTGATATTGAACATGACGGGAGCGGCCAGCTCGGGGAGCTGTTTGACGATCAAGTGAAAAGCGTTCGTGGTCATCCGGAACAGCCGGCTCTGCGTGTCGGCGAGCACGTCCGCCGTTCGTTTGCTTTGCAGAAACATCCCCAGCTCGCCAAAGAACTCCCCGGCGTCAAGTTTGCATAGCGTCTTGTCCTGCTTGTCCACAATGCCGACGGTCAGGCGGACGCGCAGCTCGCCCGCGAGGACGAAGTAAACCGCGTCGCACGGGTCGCCATTCCGAACCACCAAGTCGCCCGGTGCCACTTCACAAAACTCACCCAACCGCGCCAGTTGTTCCAAAGCATTGTCCGTCAAACCGGCGAAGACCGGCAACGCGCGCAACGTCGCGGCAACCGAATCTTCGTCCTCGCCCGCCTTGCCTATTGCGCCTGCCTTTGCGGAGGGGAAATGTTCGTGCAACCCTTCGACGTCGCCGGCGCGGCACCACCGCCGGTTGGACTCGGGCTGCACAAAGGTGTCGGGCAAAACGCGCTCGTCTTGAATCCATTGGACGAGCGTCGTTACATCGACGGGTCCGTAGGCGGTTTCGTTTTCAGCCCACACTTTGAAAGACTGGGTGCCGGCGGTGTTCATTTGCCCATGCTCAAGAGTGGTTGAAAGCGAGTCAAGTTCTTTGGGTTCACCTCCGGGCGCCCGCCAGGTTGGGCTGACCTTTTATGCTTGATCGAGTTCAACATGCCCTGGCCTCAAGCATTTCACGGTCGCCGCGAAGGCTTTGTCGGTTCTCGATGGTTGCCTGTCCGATACCGAACCAGCGGCTCCGACCGACCCTTTCCGCACAAGTTTTCGGACCCTTTGAGCTCCAGGTTCAATTCCTGGCGGGATCACCCAACGCGCTCGCTGGTTCCGTTTTGCGCCGAAGCCAACTGCGATCCTGGGGTGCATTCCCGAACCACACCTTCGTGATACCCCAGCCCCAACGTCGCACCTCGCTTTGTTACCTCCTTGCGGGAGTCGAATTTCCTCGAATGCCCCGCGGGGCTTCCGAGTCAAAGATTTACGGTTTGATTATTTTGGGCCAACACCCCAGTGTAATCAGTGGTTGAAAAGAAGCGGGTAACCAGGTGTTCAGCATACGGACGGTAGCTTGCCGGCACGAATCCGGCTGCGCAGAACGCGACCGCGATTAGAAGTACATGCGGATATGAGCATTACCCAAATACTTATCAAAAAGGGGCTGCTGGCTCCGGAACAGATGGACGAAGCCGTCGCGCTGCAGAAAGCCGAAGGCTTGCGGCTGGACCGGGCCATTGTCCAGTTGGGTTTCCTGACCGAGCGGCAGTTGCTGGAAGTGATGTCCGAGCAGTTGCACCTGCCCATGATCGAACTGGCCGATACCATCATCGATCCGCAAGTCCTTCGCATGCTGCCGCCCAAGGTCGTCTATCGCAAACGCCTCGTGCCGGTGGCCCGCCAAAACGGCACCCTCAAAGTCGCCACCAGCGACGCCTTCGACCTGTACGCGTTTGACGATCTGCGGTTGCTGACAGGGCTGAACATCCAGCCCGTTCTGGCCCCGCGGGAGGAGATTGAAAAGATCATCAAGTCCCATTACGGCGTGGGTGGCGATACGCTCGATGAAATGGTGGGGGGGACGACCTCGATCTCGCCAAGGCCGCCGGCGAAACCAGCGAAGACCTGCTGGAAATGGCGCAGGAAGCCAGCGTCATCAAACTGGTCAATGAAATCACCGTCGAAGCATTGAACGAGCGGGCCAGCGACATTCACATCGAGCCGTACGAACATCAACTGTCCATCCGCTACCGCATTGACGGCGTGTTGCAGGAAGCGTCCATTCCCCCGCAAATGCACCGCTTCCAGGCGGCGATCATCAGCCGCATCAAAATTTTGGCGAACATGAACATCTCCGAGCGGCGCGTGCCGCAGGATGGCCGGATCAAATTCCAGGTGGGCGGCCGGCAGATTGACGTGCGCGTCAGTGTCATTCCCATGCTCTTCGGCGAAGGCGTGGTCATGCGGTTGCTCGACAAAAGCAGCGTCCTGTTCACCCTCCAGGAACTGGGCATGGACGACCATACGTTTGGGATGTTTGACCAACTGATTCAGCGGCCGCACGGCATCATCCTCGTCACCGGCCCGACTGGCAGCGGCAAAACCACCACGCTCTACGCCGCGCTCAATGCGATTGTCGGTCCCACGATCAAAGTGCTCACGGTGGAAGATCCGGTGGAATACAATTTACAGGGCGTGAACCAGATTCCGGTCGATAGCCGGGTGGGCATGAGCTTCGAGCGGGGATTGCGGGCCATTCTGCGTCACGATCCGGACGTGGTGATGATCGGGGAAATTCGCGACCTGGAAACCGCCCGCGCGGCGACGCAAGCGGCGTTGACCGGCCACTTGGTTTTCTCCACGTTGCACACGAATGACGCGGCCACGGCGCCCATGCGCTTGATCGACATGGGCGTGGAACCTTATCTGGTGTGCAGCACGCTGATTGGCGCCATGGCTCAACGTTTGGTGCGCCGAATCTGTCCGAAGTGCAAGCAGCCCGCCCAGCCGAACCGGGAGAAGTTGCCGCCGGATTTGCAGTTGGCCCCGGACGAACTGGTTTACCAGGGCACCGGCTGTCCCCATTGCCGGAATACCGGCTACCGTGGTCGCACCGGCCTGTACGAATTGATGGCCGTCACCGATGAGGTCGCTGAAAAGATCATGCACCGCTCGCCGACGCCGGAAATCGTCGCCACGGCCCGGCAAGGCGGACTGCGGCTTCTGCGGGAGGACGGTTGGTTGAAAGTCCGGCACGGCGCCACCACCATCGACGAAGTGCTCACCTGCACGGCGGTGTAGCCCGAACGGGTACGCCGGCCGGGGGTGAAGTTGCCTTCGCCTTGGCCGAACTGAAGATTCCCACCTGTTGCCGTCGGTCAAAGTCACCAACTCGCCGCCTTCATCACGTGTAAAAACCTGCTTGAATTGCCGCTGGTCTGGCGATTGTATGACGCACTTATATGATCTCCACACGCCGGCACTTTGCTTTGCTCGCCCTCGCGGTTTCGTTGTTTGGCTTCCTGGCCCACGGACGAACTGCTTCCGCCGCGACTGAAGAACGGCGATTGACCCTGGCTTTGGCTGGCACGAATCAGGTCGGACTCCACGAACGCTTCGAATTTGTCATCGGCTGGGATCAAGCTTATGCGAATCCTTACGATTCGGACGAAGTCGAAGTGAATCTCGAAGTCTCCGAGCCCGATGGCGGCAAGGTGATCGTTCCTGCCTTCTTCCATCAAGCGTGTGAGTGGCGCCAACCTGAGGGCGGCCGGCGGCGCAACGACTGGATCTATCCGGTCGGCCAACCCGGTTGGCGAGTCCGGTTCACGCCGGAGACGGAAGGGGCCTACACCGCCGTCGCAGTCCTCAAGGATGGCAGTGGTTCGTGGCAATCCCAAACGGTGAATTTTCGTGGGAGGCCAGGGCCGGATAAAGGCTGCGTTCGGGTGTCGCCAAGGGATCCGCGTTTCTTCGCGTTCGGCGATGGCACGCCATTCTTCCCGATTGGGCAAAACGTGGCGTTCATCGGTGCGGGACAATACTTGAACACGACGAGAGCGGGAGAAGTGTTCCGTAAAATGGGTGACAACGGTGCGAACTTTGCCCGTGTCTGGGTGGGCGCGGAGGATTGGGCGCTCGGCATCGAAGCGCGCAAAAGCGCTTGGGGCCGGTCCTGGAGTTGGAATCCGCCCTTCGCGCCGATGCCCGGGCGGGATGGTTATCACGCGAATGAACTCTGTGTGCAGCTCGGCGGCGCCAATCCAGCCAAAGCGACATTGTCACCGACCCGTCCCATCGCCCTGCGTGCCGACACGAAATATACGCTGTCCGGCCGGGCGCTGACCGATGCGGGGACGGAATTGCAGATCGACTTGTCAGGCAGTGAAAACATCAAAGCCATCCGCAGTGAAAAACAAGACCAGTGGACGCGTTTCCAGCGCCCGTTCCTGACCGGGGCCGAGCAATGGTGGCTGGGTAATGTAACGTTCCGCACCGAGGGCAAAGGGAGTATATGGCTGCGCGATCTTTCGTTGCGAGAAGCTGGCGGCGGCCCGGAGCTATTGGACGAAGCCAACCCCCGGCTCGCGCCGCGCGGTGTCTATAATCAGATCGACAGCGCCATGCTCGACCGGTTGGTGGAAAGGGCGGAACAACACGGCATCTACCTGCAACTGTGTTTGCTCACGCGCGACCATTACCTGCACGACTTGCGCGATCCGGCCAGCGCCGCTTACCAACGAGCCACCGATGATGCGCGTAAATTGCTTCGGTACGCCGTGGCCCGCTGGGGATATTCAACGCACGTTTTCGCTTGGGAATATTTCAATGAAATGGATCCCGGCGCGCCCACGGAACGGTTTTACCGCGAGCTGGGAGATTATCTGGCGCACGTCGATCCGTGGCATCACTTGCGCACCGTCAGTCATTGGGGGCCGGCACCGCAGCGCTGGGTTTACCCGCAACTCGACATCGCGGACCTGCACCATTACCTGCGGCCGAATGCCCCGCCGTCGTGGAAAGACGCAGTCGCCGCGGTGCTCGACCGGGCGGCTCTATTGCGTCGGCAGGCGCCGAACAAACCGGCGTTGCTGGGCGAGTTTGGACTGGCCGATGATCGGTGGGGGCTGAGCCCGTACATGAAACAGGACCGCGACGGCGTACATTTCCACAACGCACTCTGGGCATCGGCCTTCTCGGGCATCTCGGGCACCGCGATGTTCTGGTGGTGGGAGACCCTGGATCAATTGAACCATTATCCGCAGTACCAGCCACTGGCGAAGTTCCTGGCCGATATTCCGTTTACTTCCGCGCAACTCAAGAGTGTCGTGCTGCCAACGGCTCACCAGGCCCGCGCGCTGGCCTGGCTTGGCGACGAAGGCGCATATCTGTGGGTTAACAATCCGCAGGCCACTTGGTGGAATCTGGTGGTTGAGAAGAGACCCGTTGAATCCATCCGCAATGATTCCATATCGCTGACCGGCTTGAAAGACGGCGCGTATCGAATCCAATGGTGGGACACCTACACCGGGCAGGTGTTGCAGGAAGGCAAGAATATGGCGACCGGCGGAACATTGAAACTCCCGATCCCAGAGTTCAGCAAAGATCTGGCGTGCAAGGTGACGCGGTAAGGAGAGACATTGCGTGGGCATGACGCCAATGCGTCCGAGTTTTAGACTGACGCTGTTTAAGCTGAGCGCGACTTGTCATTCTCACCCCTTGTCCCACCCCCCTTCCCGCGTCCGTGAGGAAGCGCCTGAACGGTTCCACCTAAACGGAGCAGTTCAACGGCAATGATCAGCGTGGCGGAGCCGCAACCCATGGGACGCCAATATCAACGTCGAACACCGTGACGCCGGCGGATGACTTGATGAACCGCAAAGGCACGAAGCGCGCAAAGAAGCTCATCCGTCCTTTGCGCGCTTCGTGCCTTGGCGGTGAAATGGACCCGTCCAAACCCTTGGCGGTGAAAGCCGACGGAATTCGTGATCCCGCGCCGCGGAGCCGCAATCCAATCATGGTAGGACAACAGGGCAGAGCCACCCGCCAGCTAAAACCGCCCGCCAAACGCCGGCGGGATTCTCATGCTTCGCGGGATGTTTCTGATTTCGACCCTGTTCCGGCGTTGGTCTCCGGTGACGCCCCGGATTCGAGCCCGAGCAAGCGTCCGTCAATGTCGGCGAGCAATTCTTCGTAAACCTTTTGGTTGAGGATGCCCTGCCGTAGCGCGTCGATGATGTAATCCTTCTCCACCAGCAACAGTCGTCGTCGCGCCCATACGGCTTCTTCCTGCTGAATATCCTGTTGTCGGATCTGCAGCTCGTGCAGCTTCGATTTGGCCCCTTGAATCTGGTGGTCATATTCCGCGCGCAGCGATTCGATCAGCTCGGGATGGGCAAAGTGCGTGCGCGACATTTCCTCAAGCTCGATCCGCGCGGCCTGTTGCGCCTGAAGTCGGCCACGGGTCAACTCGTATTCTTCCTGGTGTTCCCGCCGGCTGACCACACCCAGCCAGCTTAGCAACCACGGCATGGTCAGGCCGTGGATAAGCAGCGACAGGATGACCACCCCAAACGTCATGGTCACCAGCAATTCCCGGTGCGGGAACGCCAGCGGCAGACTCAGTACCAAGACCATGGGCAGGCCGCCCCGCAGGCCGCCCCATGTCAGCACGGCGCTCCACTGCCAGGGAATGCGTTCGCGCGTGGCTCGCAACACGCCCGACGCCAGGTAAACCACCACCGCTCGCCCGAAGGTCACCACAAAATACGCCACCAGGATCGCCTTCCAGGACGCCGTCAACGTTTCCAGGTTCACCTCCAGCCCAATGAGCAAGAACACAATCGAGTTCAGCGCAAAGGCCACGTATTCCCAGAACGTTTCCACCGCCACCCGGGTCGTCGGTGTCATCCCGGTGCGGGCGCCGTAATTCCCGCAGAGCATGCCGGCGGTCACGGTGGCAATGACGCCCGAATAATGAAACTGTTCGGCGGCGACAAACGATCCGTAGGCCGCAATGGTGGTGAGCGTGATTTCGATCATCGGATCATCGACGCGCTGAATGACCTTCGAAACCACAAAGCCCGTCGCCGCGCCAATCAGCAGACCGAAACCCACGATTTTCACAAAGTCCAGCGCCAGTCCGCCAGCGCTGAACTGGCTGCCGGTCACCAGCGATAAACTGAGCGTGAAGAACACAATGGCGGTGCCGTCGTTCAGGAGGCTTTCCCCGTCCATCAGCGTGGCCAACCGTTTGGGCGCGCCCAGCGTTTTGAAGATGGCCACGACCGCGATGGGGTCAGTGGCGGAGATCAACGCCCCAAACACCAGGGCGTAACTCCAATCGAAGTTCTGGGCAAAGTGCAGGCTTTGCGCGATGGGCGTCAGAATCAGGGTGATGAGCACCGTGGCGGTGATCACCCCGGGGACAGCCAGCGAAAAGATGGCGCCCCGATTGCGCCAGAACTGTTTGAATTCGAGATGAAATGCCGCTTCAAATACCAGTCCCGGCAGGAACACTGAGAACAGGAGTTCTTTGGTGAGGTGCGGCGCTTCAAAGGCATGCACCAAACCGAGTCCCAAGCCGGCAATCACCAACGCCACGGTGTAAGGAATTCGCCAACGCCGCACGGTGATGGCCACGGCGGTGGCCACCACGAAGAGCAACACGAACACCGCTTCATTGTGCGCCGAGATGCCGCCCTCGTGGTTCATGCGGCCAGTGCCTTTCGCTTGATCCTATGATGTCGCATCGACCGTTCAATTTTCACGATGACGGGCCACATTGCCAACTCTTAATGCTCGAGGGGGGGGGAAATCCGAGACAATTCACCCCTTGCACCCGGAACCGTAACGGCGTCTCGGAAGACCGCCATCCTGACCATCGAGAGGTCAGCGGCGCTCGGCCGTAACATCGTATCGCCGATACCGCGCAAACCGGCAGGCCACTTTCCATTGCACGCCCACTACCACCCGTTGCATAGTGGAGCCATGCCATTGTCCCGTAATGCGTGGACGAAGTTGCGGCCCGAATTGCTCGTGCCGGCCGCGGTGCTTGTCCTGGTGGGTTTTGCCGTTTGGCAGGGGGTGAGCGCCTACCTGGCCAAACCCACCGTTTCAGGCGATCCCTTTGACCTGCGCCTGGTGGGTGTGCGTCCGGATTGCAGTGACGAAATCCGCGACGGCACCGGCCGAATAATCGCCGAGGAATTTTACGGCCTGGATCGTGATCCGGCCTGGGCTCCCGGCCAAATGCGCCGGGATTTCATCTTCGATGTCGGCGACACCAACGCGGAAGTCCTCGCATCAACCTCTGAAATCATTTATGCGGCGGGCCAGACGTACCATCGGTTTGAGCGCGCCCGACGCTTTCGATTGCCGGACGGTCGGCAGCGGGTGGTGGCGGAAGTCATGTTTCCCGGATCGATTCAACGCACGCTCTTTCTCTGGCGGCGGCAAGTGCCAGTCCGACGGGTGGATCTACGGCTGTTTTTTTACTTGGCCGAGCCCGGCCCGGTTCGGCGGCGTTTCAATGGCCCATTTCAAACTGGCCAGCCCAGCGCGTGGACCAACGGTTGGCAACTGATTCCCGGTACCAATTCAACGGAATACAAGTTTGGCTCGGCCCAATTTCATTTGGTGTCGTCGAACAGCATTGCCGGTTTTCCCTTCCCCCTCATTGCCATCGATACTGCCGGCGAACGCCATCCGGTGCAGCGCCTGCGTTCGAGCGGTAAAGTGGCTCGCTGGGATTACGACTTTCGAGTGGATGATGTGCCGCTGGAAGAAATCGCCGCCATTCAACACGAGGAGCCCCGCGAAAAAACCTTCCATAACCTCCGGGTTGATTACGGTGACCGGCCATCGCGGACGTTTCCGGAATATCGGGAAAAGGTCGTGGCCGCGCTGCAATGGAAACAAGATCCCGCCAAGCTCAATACGCTACGCTTCCGAAATCCGGAGGAAGCCATCCAGGTCATTGACCTCGTCCGCGGCAGCGGGGTGCGCGACGTAATGCGGGTGCTACACTTGCGTGCGCCCAGCGGCGGTAGCAGTTCCTTGCCGGCAGAGGTCCAAGCGCGGCTGCGGCGGACCGCGGCCATCTGGGCGCAAACTCTTGGCGTGCGCACGGAGGGCATCTCGCTGGGCCTGTCCTGCGGCTGGCCGGAATTTGTTAGTCCCGCTCTGGATTGGTTGGCCGACTCAACGTCAGGAGGAGATTCCGCCATTACGCTGAAATTGCTCCAGGCTCCCGGCTTGCTGACTACAAATGATATTTGGCGTCTGCGGGACATCCTGCTGAAGGCAAAGCCTTGGACGGAGGTCAAGCGTCTGGCCAAATGTCTGCAACAAAGCAAGAATCCGGTGGCCGGAGAAGTATTGTTCGAATTGGCACACGACCAACATCCCTGGATTTGGTGGCCAGCCGTGGAATGCCTGGTCGGCAGCGTTGCTGGGGTTCCAAAACCAACCCCGCCCTCCCTGGCTGCTGCTGCGGTTATTTCTGGCTCAAAATCAGACTCCCGTTGCCTACGGTGGCAAGACATTTCCGATAACCGACACCCTGGCCAAACAAGCGTACCGGCTGGTGCCGGACAGTTTCACGCCCGAGTTGCGGCGTCATGACACCGAAACGTTTATGAAGCTGTACGGGCTCCTGGTGGCACACACGGATCGGCCGGTCGCCACTAGAATCTGGTTGAACAATTGCGAAGCCTCAGCCGCGTTTGCACCAGTGTGCCCACCGGATGTCGCCAACTGGATCGCGGTCATCATGGTTCAACAACTGAATCAATGGCACGGCACGGCCTTCGGACCGTGGGGCGCCGATTCCGCGGTTTCGCCGAAGTTTCCCATCGATCCATTGGATGTTCGCCAGGTGATTCAGGAAGTCATTCAATGGGATGAACAACGCGCAGAATCAGCAGCCAAGTGAATCGGGGAGCGCGCCCGCCGCGGGCGCACGCCCGCCGCTGGCGCCTCGCCAACCGGCTGTTCGAACAGCTGGCGTGTGGCGAGGCGCCAACGTTAGCGCCGTCGAACGGCGAGGCGCGCTTGCCGCAGCGCATTGGACATGCGCGCGCCCAAAGTTCAAAACGATTGGCGTCTATATGTTTCGCTCCAAACCGCCTTCACCAGCTCCGGCAGCACTTCGCCTGCTCGTCCGCGCAGCGAAAAATTGGCTTCCCCCGAGAGCGGGGTCTCGTCCGGATTGACCTCCACCACCGCGGCGCCTCCGCGCAAGGCTTGATACGGCAATGCCGCTGCCGGGTACACCAAGGCAGAGGTGCCAATCGAAAAGAACACGTCGCATTCCCGGCTGGCGCGTTCGGCTTCTTCAAACGCCGTCAACGGCAGCAACTCGCCAAACCACACCACGTCCGGCCGGAGATGCCCACCGCACCGCGGACATCGCGGCGGCACCTCGCCAGTTTCCAGCCATTCTTCGACGACGCGGTTCTCTTCAAAACATTTCGTGCGCAGAATGTTTCCATGGAGTTCGAACACGCGGGAACTGCCGGCGCGCTGATGCAGCCCGTCCACGTTTTGCGTCACCAGCGTGAACTCGTCCATCCGCTTCTCCATCTCGGTCAGCGCGCGATGGCCGGGATTGGGCAACACCCGAGCGACTTGCTCACGGCGCCAGGCATACCATTCCCAGACGCGCTTGGGGTTGGCCCGGAAGGCTTCGGGTGTGGCCAGTTCTTCGGGCTTGAAGTCCGCCCACAGTCCGGATTGCGCATCGCGAAACGTCGGCACACCGCTCTCAGCCGAAATCCCCGCACCGGTGAGCACCGCGATTCGTTTGGCGATGCGCAGAGCTTCAACCAGTGCTGGGGGGATTTCAATTCGTGCCGGAGTGTCGTCGGTTTGCATAAACTGGCACCCACCTTACGCACGGCAATAACATCCTGCAATCGCACTGATCTACCGCGAGTGCCCAAGAACCGAGGGCACATGGTGCATCTCGGTTTGGCACCGCCCAGGCCTCGGCGCGCTGGACACTTCTCATGGCAGCGCGCCGACCTTTGCGCGCGGCAGTTTTCCGTTGGCCCGCTCTTGACGATGGCAGGTGGAGGGGGCTGAATGTCCGCATGGCAAACAAATCATTTCAAATCTCGCGTCGTTCCTTTGTGAAATCCTGCGCCCTCACTGCGGCGGCCACCGGCCTGCCCCTCTGGTTTCTCGAACAAGAGGAGGCGATGGCAGCGACTGCGCCCAAGCCGCCGGGTCCCAACGACCGGCCAGGCATTGCGCTCATCGGCTGCGGCGGGCGCGGCACGGGTGATGGCCGGAATTCGATGCGCTTTGGCGACATGCTCGCCGTTTGTGACGTGGACCAACGCCATGCGGCTGCGGCGGCCAAGGCGTTTGCCAAAGACGGCAAAACCCCGGACGTGTTCCACGACTTCCGGAAGATCATGGAGCGCGACGACATTCACATCATTGTCAATGGCACCCCCGATCATTGGCACACGCTCGTAAACCTCGCCGCCGCGAAGGCGAAGAAAGACATTTACTCGGAAAAGCCGCTGACCCTCACCATTGACGAAGGCAAGCGCCTGGTCAAAGCGGTGCGCGCAAACAAGGTGGTCCTCCAGACCGGCACCCAACAGCGCAGCGACCGCAATTTCCGGCTCGCCTGCGAACTGGTGCGCAACCAGCGCATCGGCAAGCTCCAGCAAATCATCGTCTGGCTGCCGGCCGGATTGCGCGGCGGGCCGTTTGCTTCCTCACCGGTGCCGGCGGGTTTGGATTGGGATTACTGGCAGGGCCAGGCCCCCAAGGTGGATTACGTCAAGGAACGCTGCCATACCACGTTCCGTTACTGGCTGGAATATTCGGGCGGCACCATCACCGATTGGGGCGCGCATCATAACGACATCGCGTTCTGGGCCACCGGCATGCAGGGGCCTTCCGAGGTCGAAGGCAAAGTGCTGATCCAGCCCATTCCGGGCGGGTACACCGCGTTCAGCGAATATGAAATCCAATTCACCTACTCCAATGGCGTCAAGCACTTCATCAAAACCACCAAGGACGACAATATTTTTGGCGGCGTGGTGAACCGGGACGGCCAGCGCAATGGCATCCGGTTCGAGGGCACCGACGGCTGGATCTGGGTCCGGCGCGGTGCGATCGAAGCCAGCAACGAGGAAATGCTCACCACCCCGCTGCCGACCAATGCCGAGCGACTTTACGTGAGCCACGATCACATGGGCAATTTCTTCGAGTGCGTGCGGTCCCGGAAAGACCCGATCTGCGATGTCGAAACCGGTCACCGCAGCGCCTCCGAATGTCACCTGGCACAAATCGCCCTGCGACTGGGACGCAAGCTCCAATGGGACGCCGAACGCGAACGGTTTACCGGCGACGGCGCCCAGGACGCCAACGCCTGGATCGCCCGCGAGATGCGCAAGCCTTACGATTATTCGTACATTTGAGGGCCGCCATAGTTAGAATCCATTTATGGCCCGCTTACACCGCGAGGATCTCGGCCCGCAGACCGGCAAATTTCTTGAAACCTTGGTCGAACGTGAGGAAATCAAGACTCGCACTTACAGCAAATGCCGCCAGATAGGCGTCTTGCCAAAGCTTCGGTGAAAACGGGAAATCCTTTGTAAATGCTCGCAACTTAGCTTGCAGGCCCCCTGGCTCGTCACGATAGCTGAATCGATGGTCTGCCATCATCGTATCGTAAACCTGCCACGCCTCATCTGTCATGCACACACTTTCAGTCATCACCGCAGGATTCGATAATAAACGTAGCAATCCCAACTGGGTGACACGGCAAACCACCCGCTCTCCGGCGGACGTTGCCGCGTTCAGATTTGCTTTTGCGATCGGATGATGCTCGTGCCGCTCATAGCACAACGCCAGGAGGAAATTAACGTCGCATAAACTTGCCATAGTATTCCGCTTCTTCCTTCAGCATCTCCTCCTCGGCACGCTCAACCGTCTCCTGGGTAATGGTCCTGTCACCAGGCTTCCCCTTGATGAGAGGAAATTCCACCCGTCGGCCACTCGTTGTCGAAGATGACGGCAGGCTGGCCTGAATCAGTTTCGTCACGGCTGTTGAGATGAACTGGTTCACGTCCAGCCCGCACTGGTGGGCCTGTTGTTGAGCTTGCTGGAATACTTCATCCGGCAGTTCAATCGTCGTTCTCATGGCGGTAGTGTCCGCATTTCACCTACCTCTGTCAACCAACGGCCTCCGAACGGCGCGAGTCAGAATGGAGGTGTGCGGTCCTGCGCCTAAGTTTCAGGTCAGCGTTGTAAATTCCTGGATTACCCGCGCAATGGCAGCCGGTTCGAGGGCACCGAGGGCTGGATCTGGGTTCGGCGCGGTGCGATCGAGGCCAGCAACGAAGAAATGCTCACCACCCCACTGCCGCCCAATGCCGAGCGACTTCAAGTGAGCTACGATCATATAGGCAATTTCTTCGAGTGCGTGCGGTCCCGGAAAGATCCAATCTGCGATGTCGAAACCGGCCACCGCAGCGGCTCCGAATGTCACCTGGCGCAAATCGCCCTGCGCCTGCGGCGCAAACTCAAATGGGACGCCGGAAGGATACGCGGATCAGGATCTTTCTATTCGGCAACATGTTGCAAGGCAATCTGTTCCGTATTTCAACGCCCCTTTGGAGGAGTTCGCCTTCTACAATTGATTCGTGTGGCGATGCTCCTGGCATCACTCTATATGACAACAGTTATTGGGCGCACCGAGTTCTGTGAATCACCTGCTCAATCGGCGGCAAAGAAGGGCTGGACCACCAGATGTCAATATCAAGAACTGACCCGTTTAACCAACGTAAATCAAATGACCCGTTTATGACCCGTTTACGTTTACGGATTTCAATGCGCCTTTGAAGGAGTTCGCCCCCTACATTTGACTCGTGCGGTGATGCCCTTACATCACAGTGTATGAAAATAATTGCTGGGCACACCGGATAATGTGTTTCCCTGCTCTATCGGCAGTGAAGAAGGCTCGACTATGATATGTCAATATCAAGACCCGTTTACATTCCGGTTAAACCGGGTCGAAATGTGTTGGATGTATTCCAACATGCTAGTCAATCGAACTTGCTGCGAGGATGACTTATCTTTTGTTCTTGGCCTGTGAAGAAGTGACGGTTCTACCTGCAGTAAATCTCCCGGCCCTTTTCATGGCACAAACAAACGGAAGAATTGTTGATGGATTCCTGGCATTATCTCATTGGTGCAACTGAACTCACCGGTTGAATTGAAGAAGTTGGTTTGGAGAGGCGCCCACTCCGACAATGGCGAGGCCAAATTGGTGGAAGTGACAAGTGAGTAGGTCGCGTTCGTTGGGCCGCCTGAGCCGCTTACTATGAACTGTATTCCAACGAGTTCTGCCGAACCGATCACCGGCAGAGGTGTTCTCCACACCGCTATCCCCTGATTCCCGTTGACGAGTTCGTAGCGGAATGCCACCTCGCCGGCGTCATTGAGGCCACTGTTGCTATCCGGCAAGTAATTCCCGTTTATGGGTGTGCCGGCGAAGTCCAAGTTGGTTATGGTGCTGCCGTCCAACGCATCACTGGTGCGGACGATCTCGGTCAATCCGTGCCCCGGGGTGAAGAGGAACAGGGCAGTTTCATTGGTCCCGCTCACGTTGATCCCAATTCGACAAGCCACCTGGCCGGAGGCATTGATGGCAACGGTCGCCGTCCCGTGTCCTAGTGACCGAAACACAGCATCGCCCGCAGGCACGGGATCGTCCTTCCGCGTAATCTTGGTGATGGTCGCCTCATCACCGAGAAACAGCGCGTGCTTTGCTCCGCCGGCCCCAGTTGCTTTGGTGGTGTCTGCCGCAAACACAACTTGACCGGAGTCGTTCATTGCGCTGCTCGTCCCAATGGATCCAAGCTCATCACCGTCCGGAAGCAGATCACCGGAGCGCGCGATGACGGAGATCAGACCCGACTGCCGACGCAAGATTCCGAACCGGCCGCCGCCATCGGTCCAGGAAGCGTAGAAAGAAACGTGACCCAAGTTGTTGAGGCAGGGGTTGCTGAAGTTGTGTAGGTTCGTGATGCCCGCAACAGTATCGCCCCTGCGGGCGATGGAGGTCTTGAAGGGGCCGTCGCTGGTGAAGATACCCTCATCAAGAGACGTTCCACTGCCAGAGATGGGAGCGTTGAAAACGACGAGTCCGCTGTCGTTCATTGCTGGTGTGGCAAAGCTGGAAACATTGAATGTCCCACCAGAGCCACCGGGCGCGCTCTCGCCGTCGCGGACGATTTCGACGAGCGGGTTGGTGCTTAAAAGGTCGATGCGGTAGATCGCCGCTTGACCGGAATTCCCATAGAGAAGGACCGCCATCCCAACTTGACTTGAACTGTTAACCGAAGGGCTTTCGGTATAATCTGGCTGGAAAGTGCCACCGCCAAACGCTGACGAACCTTTTCTTGCGAGTTCCCCGCTACCTGGTGCAGTCCAACCAAAAAGACCTTTGTCATCGGCCGAACCGTTGGGCGTACCATTCAGATCCGCATAAAACACGACCAAGCTGCTGTTCGGCGCGACAGCCGGGTAAGGAATGCTGGTGCTGATGAGTTCTTGAAATGTCCCCTGTGCTCCGCCGGGCAATGGGTCGCCCTTTCGCCCTACTTTTTGAATCGGGCTCCCGACTTTCGCCAAGGCAATGAGTTCGTTCCCACCGCTCGAACCGGAGAGGTGCGCGACGAAGAGCACCCGGCCTTGGTTATTAATCGCAGGGACAGTGAACGTGGAATAAGTTCTCTCTCCGTCCGGGGCGACATGTCCAGTTTTCGCGAGGATGACAATCTCGGCCGCAAGGTGAGAAGGCATCCCGAAGTGCGTGAGGACAGCGAAGACAAGGGACAGGCGGATATTCATGGCTTTAGCAGGGTTGTTTCGATTTAACATAAAGCTTTACTTCGACAGCGAAAAGCCACCTATGAGGCCCCCATGGGATTTGGCTTTTTCTAAAGTTTCCTTTATTACTGAATTCAGAAGGGCTTGTCCAGTCCAAATTGCCCGGCGAATTGCGCCAAAAGTTTTGTTATCCTGGAAGGGTGTGAATTCGGGAGAAATGATACGTTGTGCCAAAAAGGGGGCGAAAGGAAAGGGGACATCCTTGATATTGACATATATCATGGCGGCAGGCAGGAACTCAGGCATGGCACGCAACGTCAGAGTGGAGCAACCACGATCAGCAACTTGTAACGTCCGCTGAACAGTTGCCCGAAGAGCACGTGCCGCCGGTTGAACGGGCCCCCTTTACGAACCGCTTACGCGGGCAGGTGAAAATAGCCGTGGATGTGCGGCATTCCCCGGAAATACCAGACCATCTCAGGTCCTTCGATCTGCCACGTGTCCCAGACCCGGTCATTGCCGATGTCGAAGGATCCGCCGTAACAGGAAACAAACAGCCGATCGACCAGCGCTTTGTCCTCGATGGTCTTGAGGGTGGCCGCCACGTCGTCGGCCCGGAAGCACGCCAGCATACGGCGCATGGTTTCCAGCAGCTTCGCCTGCTGGTCCTTGCTGAGGTCTGCTCCACACAGTCCGGGCAGATCCGTCTTCTGCTTCTGGATGACTTTCGCCGGGCTTTCATCCCTCGGCTGCCGACCCACGAGGATTTTCTCCTGCTGTTTGCCGTCCAATGCGCTGTAGAATTCGTTGAAGATCAGCCCCTGATACCAGAAGGGATTGCCCTCGTGATCCTTCGTCTCGCGGAATGCCTTGGCGAAGTTGCCATAGAAGATCGGCGCGCCGCCGAAGCCGAGCCCCTTGTCCGTGTGGGCATTGCAGCGGCGCGTCACATGGTGCCCGGTGTAGATGAACTCGAAATCCTTGTCCCGCGGCGTGCCAAAGAAGGCGACCGAGGGGGTGTTCTTGAGGTCGCCCATGAGATCCTTCTGCACCTGCCAAGTCATCTTCTCGCGATGCGCCGGATGATGCAATGACTCGAATATCTGCCGCACGAGATCCTGCTGCTCCCGGGTGTAGAAGGTGTTGATTCGCTGTTCGGGACAGATATACCACCAGTTGCTGACGTACTGGCGCCTCGGGTGATCCACCGGCAAACAGATCTTGCCGCGCTGCTCTTCGGTCAGGGATTTGTAGAACTGCATCGGCAGGGAATCCTTTTCCGCACCGAACACGCGCCACGAGGGCAATGCAGCCAGCGCGGCGGTGGCACCGAGCGCACGGATAACGTCGCGGCGGCTGAAGAGCTTCGTTTCGCCGCCAGAGAGGAGAGGCTTCATAGAAGCATCCTATCGCTAATCGACGTAATTACCAGCCCTATTTCACGCTGGCGAGCAGAGCGTGTCCGGTTCAATGTCCTTGGACACGGGTGTATGGTTCATTCACTTTGAACTTCATCAACGAAAAGCTGAATATTTGCGGGATGAAAAACGACTGCCAATCTGAAGCGAGCCCTCGCGATCGCAGCCACTGGGTGCTTCGGAGGTTTGACTCCCACGAAGCGCTCAGATGCCAGCAGATACGGGATTAGCAGGCACGGACCGGGGCCGAACGACGGGCGGCCGCGTGGGAACTGGTGGTGGAATTCACCGGTTGAGTTCCTGGTCAATTTGGTTAGACTTTCAATATGTTGACCGCAGCTCCGACAACGCACATCCGGTTGGACGAAAACGGCGTGGCTTGGATTGATGACACCCACATCAAGGTGTTGGAAGTGATTGCCGACCATGTGACCCACGGCCAAAGCGCGGAGCAAGTCCAGCGCGAGCACTCCCATTTGACCCTGGCGCAAGTGTACGCGGCCTTCGCGTATTACCATGACCATGAGGCTGAACTGGACGCGGAAATGGAACAACGGTACCAACAGGCGGAAGCGTTGCGTGAACAGTCCCCGCCATTTCCTTCTCGTCAAGAGCTGCGGAGCCGAGACAAGCGGGTGTGAGCCTCCGGTTTTACATGGATGTTCACGTCCGACGGTCGGTGACGACCGGCTTGCGCCGTCGCGGGGTGGATGTGTTGACCGCACAGGAGGATGGTTGCGCCACATTGGATGATGGTCCATTGCTGGAGCGGGCGACGGCATTGGATCGCGTGCTCGTCTCGCAGGACGATGATTTGTTGCGGGAAGCGGTCGTGCGACAAAACCGGGCCGAGACATTCTCGGGCGTCTTTTACGCTCACCAACGAAATATTACGATCCGACGATCCATTGACGACCTGGAATTGCTGGCCAAGGCGTGCAGGCCCGAAGAAATCTCTGGCATCGTGGTGTATTTGCCCCTGAGGTGAGGTTCTGACAGGCACACAACCTGGTTCCGCCAAGGCGAGTTGGACGAGGATGTGGCAGTCCAGGCCTGGTCATTGAATTGCGCCAAAAGTATTGTTACCCGGGAGGGGGGGTGAGTTCGGGAGAAATGATACGTTGCGCCAGAAGTCACTGTTACCGTGGCCGGAATGGATAAAACGATGAGTCAGACGACACGGGAAGAAGCTTTAACGAAGTTGCGCCGACGTTACCAAAGCGCGGGCGCCGAGCATAAACGCAAGCTGCTGGATCAAGCCCAGGAGTTGCTGGGCTATCATCGCAAGTCGGCGATTCGCGCGTTACGTGCGCCATCCCCGGCCCCCTGTTGATTCTCGATGCACTTTACCCCCGCTTAAATTGAGATACCCCAATAATTACAGGCTGATTCGTTCATTTGTTATTTCATTTTGTAGCCATGCATCTTGTAATCTATTTCGTTACTATTACGATATGGATGATTTTATATACGCTGTGAATCCCGTTGAGTAATCAGCGGAGGAAAGACGTTAGGCTCACCTGAACTGGAATGTCCAAACTATCGCGTTGGAGTTCCTCGGTCTTACTCGTGCGCGTTACCCCGACGCCGAGAACCTTTCCTCGCCCAGCGGTTGACGCCGTAGCCATTATCCGGTGAACTGCATGCGTATGAACCTACAATTTCCATTCCACCGATGGGCGGTCTGCTTTCTGTTACCCTTTCAAGTTGCTCTTGCCGGTTTCGCCTCCGAGGCCGAGGCCACCAAACGCGGACACACCGTGCTGGGAATTGAGGGCAGTCATTTTACCCTCAACGGCCGACCGACGTTTCTTCTTGGTTTCAGTTACTACGCCGCGTTGGGCGCTTCCAAAGCCTTCATGCGGCAGGATCTTGATGACTTTCAACGGCACGGCTTCAATTGGCTGCGGGTGTGGGCCACTTGGGATGGCTACGACTTCGTCGTCTCGGCGGTCGATGCCGGCGGGCGAGCGCGTGAACCGTTCTTCGGGAAATTGCGATGGCTGCTGGCTGAGTGTGATCGCCGGGGAATGGTCGTGGACGTCACGCTGAGTCGCCACCGGCGCGACACGGGCGAACCAAGTGGCGGCCAATTGCCGAATTTCGCCGCGCACCGGCGTGCGGTCGAAACCCTTTGCACGGCCCTGAAACCGTATCGAAACTGGTATCTCGACCTGGCCAACGAGCGCGATGTGGGTGACCGGCGGTTCGTTGGCCCCGACGAACTCAAGCGCCTGCGAGATCGCGTCCGCGAATTGGATGCCGGGCGGTTGGTGACCGCGTCCTTCGGCGGACACGATCTCAGCGCAAACGATATCCGCGAGGCGCTGGTCACCATTGGTCTGGATTTCCTCAGTCCGCATCGCCCCCGGACGCGTTCCTCGCCGGCGCAAACCCAACCAGAAACCCGCGCCGCTTTGCAGAAGATGCGTGCGCTCGGACATGTGGCGCCCGTGCATTACCAGGAGCCGTTTCGCCGGGGCTACGGCAACTGGCAGCCGACGGCGGCAGATTTTCTCACGGACCTGAAAGGTGCGATCGCGGGCGGTGCCGCCGGATGGTGCTTTCACAACGGCTCGCAGCGCAATGCCCCCGGGGAAAAGCCACGCCGTTCGTTCGATCTCCGCACCCAACGTCTCTGGGGGCAACTCGATGCCGAGGAGCGGGCGTTGGTCGAGGCCGCGCCCACCGTGGTCCGGAACGCGCCTTATCCGCCGAGCCTCGTCATCCGTCAATTGCGGTGGGACCAGGAAACGGTGAAGCTTGGCGCGCGCGCCGGAGACAACTGGCCCATTACCTGGGTTCGCGACGATCAGCAAATCACCGCGTGGGGCGACGGCCCGGGCTTCGACGAACAGCCACCGCGATTGTCGATGGGCTTTGCCCGCATCTCCGGCAACCCGCCCAACGTCCACGGCCGGGATTTCACCTCGGACGCGGACACGGTGGAAGGCGGTGGCTCATCGGCCATCAAGGCCAGTGGATTGCTGATGGTGGACGGGATTCTGTACCTTTGGGTGCGCAATTACCGGCCTGCTGAATCCGACGACTTCACCAATGCTCGTCTCGCTTGGTCGGTCAACAGCGGCACGAATTGGACGTGGGCCGACTGGCACTTTACGGACACGTTCGGGTGTCCGGAATTCGTTCAATTCGGCCCGGATTACGCTGGCGCCCGCGACGGTTACGTTTATGTGGCGTCACAAGCGAACGACAGTGCCTACGGCTATTCACCCGACATCGTGCTGGCGCGCGTACCAAAACCGAAGGTGCCTGACCGCCATCAGTATGAATTCTTCACCGGTCTGGACGCCGATGGTCAACCAACGTGGTCGCCCGACCTGAACCAACGAAGACCGATCTTCATCGACGCTTACGGCACCCAACGGATCGCCATCACTTACAACGCCGGTTTGAAACGTTACCTCCTGACAACCTCACACCGGCCGGCCGGGAGCAAGGCCACTCATACGCCGGCGCTGGGAGTGTTTGACGCGCCGGAACCGTGGGGACCGTGGACGACTGTCGATTACGATGACCACTGGTCCGGCAAGAACCGAACGTACCACCACAAGTTCCCGACCAAATGGATGAGCCCCGACGGCCGGACCTTATGGTTGTTGTATTCTGGATTGGACGGCGGCCTCTACACCTTCTGTCTGAGGCAAGCGACGCTGGAAGTCGCACCGCGATAGGACGGACCTATTGCACATTAAATCGCTGAACCGTAGGGACGCCTCGGCAGCGGCCACCCAGGAGCAAGGATGTTTGCGGCGCTGCGAGGCGCCACTACGCCCGGGTTTCGTGGGGAGGGCGCCCGCAAATCAGGCGCCGGGTCAGAACTCCCCAGTGCCGTCACTTCTGCGCTTTGCGCAAATCGAATCCCGCCGGGCGCACATACGCGGGCTCTTGCGCCGTCATGGCGTCGAAGCCCAACAAATAGCCTTTGGACTTTTCAGCCTTGCCCATGCATTCAAACCGCAGGACGTGCTGGCCTGCCGTCAATTTCCGGGCGCCCCAGCGATGCGACGTTGGCGTCACTGCCGGATTGTACAAATCCATCACCGCGAGTTCCCGGCCATCGAGTTTGACCCGATAAATGCCGTAGTCCCAGGAATGGACCAGCTTGCCGTACAATTCCACGCTCCGGTCCTGAGCGAGGTCGAAGGTGACTTCCAACCAGCCTTGGTCATCCGTCGGCCGGAACCACAGTTGTTTTCCATCCGTGACGCCACCGATTTGCTGCACCTCGCAGGGCGCAATGGAATGTTTGGCCGTCGGCACTGCCTGCCAGCCGACCACCAGGTTCTGCTCGTGGAACGGTAATCGCTCCGGTCCCGGCGGTAGCGCCGGCCAGGGCTGATGGGGTTCGGTCTGATACCACAGTGCCACGGAGGACATCAGGTCATCGCGTTCGATGAAGCCATCGACTTTGCCATCGGGAAAGGTTTGCGAGCCTTTGTGTTCGATCTCGACACGCAGGGATTTCTTGAACGGCACCGGGTCGGTGATGTGAAAACGATACGCCGTGCCGCGGTCGCCGGTGTTGAAGCCCTCCCACAGCGGCGTGCCGTAAAACGGTCCATCTTGCTCGCGGAAGCCCCAGGCGTCGCAGAAGTAATCCTCAGTGCCGGTGCCGCGTAATTGCGGTTGCTTCGCGCCATCAATGAAGAAGAAATCATCGCCTTCACCGTACCAGCCGGGCGAAATGTGATACACACTTTGAATGGTGCCCACGTAGTGGCCGCGGCCTTTGATGTCCGCGAGCAAATAATTGCGGCCCATCACACACGGAAATTCCTGGCGATACATGGCGTGGAAATAGGCGGTCTCCGGCGGCAACGATTCATGTTTCTGCCAGTCGAGGTAATAGTAAAAGGCGTGACAGGGTTTGTCGCTTTCGTTGGTCACCGTGATGCGCGCTGACTTGCGGAACGGCATCGGCCAGTAGCAATTCCGCGCTCGCCCTTCCGAGGAGACGCGGATCGGAATCGAGATGAATGATTTGTCCACGCCATGTCCAATGCCGAAGAAATCGCCGATGGGACATTCCACGCTCGGGTGCTCTTCGCCGTCCCAATACATCCGCAGGGTCAGCAGCCGCGAATAGAACCGGGCGTCGTGCGCGATGGTAAACCAGATATGGGTGATCCGGCCCGGCCCCTCCAACTCGGCCAACGTCAGTGTCCCGCCCGGTGCGATCGGACGCGCGTCCCCGTTACCGTTCTGCCAATTGGGATCGGAGGACGAAGCCCGCCGGGCTTCAAAGTTCTTGAGCGTCTCGAGGCCCGCCAACGGATTGCCGAGGGGCAATTGCGCGTGGCCCAGGCTGGCGGCGACGAGGAAGGTGGAGGTGACGGCGAGCAGGGTCTTCATGACGGCTATCCTTTTCTTAAATCACGTACGGCCAGTTTGATCGACTTCGAACATCAGCGCGGGCAGTTTAGCCGGCGACCGCGCGGCGTGTCCACCTCGGAAAGAGACACCTCGGAAAGAGACGCGGTCCCATCCGAAGGCCGAAATCCGAGGTCCGAAAGAAGGGTCAACCATTCCTGTCAGCGCCGACTTACCCCGGCAGCTATGGCGGTCTGAAAAACAACATTGCCGCGGATAAGTTTCGCCGCGAACCCAGCAGCGACAGACTGGAGGCAAATCGACCCGGGCACGCTGGGAGATTTGAACGCGCACCGACGAATTATGTCCGGGTGACAAACTGCTTCCCGGTTAACGGAACACGATAAAGAAGGCCACTACCGCCAGAATGACCAAAATGCCGTATCGGAGGACGGTGGGCGAGGTTGTCATGTCAATATCTGCCCGTACAGGTAATACCCTCGCTTCGGGCAGAGGTTTGGCCAGCGTGATGGCGGCCATCACCCCCACCAGCAGCACCAAGGTAATGACCATCCGGTGCAGATAAGCCACCTCGCCCCATTGCCATTGCAGCAGTCCGTAGATCGGGGCGCTCAACAACAACGCCGCGACTCCCGCGGCGGGCGGTGCTTTCTTGACGACGAAACCGAATACAAAGGCCGCTACAATGCCGGGCGAGATGTAACCCTGGAATTCCTGAATGAATTTGAACACGCCGCCTTTGAGCAGGTCCGACAGCGAAACCCCGCAGGCGATCACCAAAAACACGACCGTGGCAATTCGGCCCACCAGCACCAATCGGCGTTCCGTCGCGGTCGGCGCCAAGTGACGTTTGTATAGGTCCATCGTAAAGATCGTCGAAGCCGAGTTGAGCATCGAAGCGAGACTGCTGATGACCGCTCCGGCCAGAGCCGCGAAAATGAAACCGCGCGCGCCGTTGGGAATCAATTCGCGCACCAGCACGGGATAGGCCTGGTCGGGGCGGCTGAGTTGATCGGGATAGAGTTGGTGCGCCACCAGACCAGGCATCACGATGGCAAACGGCACCAACAACCAGAGCGCCCCCGCAAAGATGACTCCCAGTTGGCCCTGCTTGAGCGACTTGGCCGCCAGCGTCCGTTGGGTAATGAATTGGTTCAAGCCGCAGTAATAAAAGATGGGAATCCACATCCCGCCAATGAGCACCGTCCAGGGAAGTTCAGCGTGGTTCGCCGGCAGAATCATGTGCAGTCGGTCCGCGTTATGGTGCAGGAAGGACGCGGGACCGCCGCAGGCCTTGATGCCCAGAAAGAGAGTCAGCAACCCGCCCAGCAGCAAAGCCGTACCTTGGAACAAATCCGCCCACACCGCCGCAAGCAATCCGCCCCAAACCACATACAAAACCGCGATGGCCGCAATGATCAGGACGCCGGTGGCCAGTTTGAGTCCGAAGATGGTTTCCAGCGCGGTGCCGCCTGAATAGAGCACGGCCGCCGTTGTTACGGAGACGTAGATGATGACCGTGAGGGACGACATGATGGTTCGCGCGGCGGCATTGTAGCGGTATTCGAGATACTCCGGCATCGTGTAAATGCCGGCGCGGAGGAAGCGGGGCAAAAAATAGAAGGCCACAATCACGATGCCCACCGCGCCGGTCAATTGCCACGCACTGACGGCGAGTCCCACGTTGCCGGCCGCCTGCCCCGCCATGCCCACGAACTGTTCGGTGGACAGGTTGGCCGCCACAATGGACACCCCGATCAGCCACCACGGGAGCTTGCGTCCGCCCAGGAAATAGTCAGCGCTGTCCTTCTCGCCCCGGCTTTTGAGGAAGCTGAACGACAGGACGACGGCGTAGAACACCACAAAGATGGCAACGTCGAGCGCAGTGAAATTCATGGGCGGCAGGTTAGCCGCTGATTCCGCCCAGCAGCAACAGGGAAGTGGACCCAGCCCGAATTGGAACCTGCCGCGAACGCTACGGCAAGAACCACCAAGCCGTATCCATGCAGTAAACTGCCACTGGGAACCTCGAGGTCGGGGTAGGTTACTTGAAGATGAACTTTGCCCGGATTTACTCCGCCCATTCCGCACAGAGCAACTTTGCCTGCTCCAAAACCGTTTGCGTCGCCTTTTCCTGCTTGTCCGGCGGATAGCCGTATTTGCGGAGGATGCGGCGGACGATGACGCGGATTTGCGCTTGGGCGGATTCGCGGAGCGTCCAGTCAATCGTCACGCTCTTGCGGACGTGGGAAACCAATTCCCGCGCGATGTTCTTCAAAGTCGGCTCGCCGAGGACTTTCACCGCGCTGTCGTTCACTTCCAACGCATCGTAAAACGCGACTTCATCATCGGTCAGGCCAAGCTTCTCGCCGCGCTTCTGGCCTTCGCGCATTTGCTTGGCCAGTTCGATCAATTCCGCGATGACCTGCGCGGCTTCGATGGTGCGGTTTTGGTATTTGCGGATGGTGGCTTCCAGCATTTCGGCGAAGGAGCGGGATTGGACGAGATATTTCTTCGAGCGGATTTTCAGTTCGTTGTTCAGCAGCTTTTGCAGCAACTCCACGGCGAGGTTGCGCTGGGGCAGATGCTTGAACTTCCGCCAGAAACTCGTCGGACAAAATGGAAATGTCCGGCTTCTTCAATCCGGCGGCGTCGAAGATGTCTATGACCTTGTCGGATGAAATGGCGCGGGAAACGATTTGCCGGACGGCCAGCTCCAATTCTTCCGGCGATTTCCCGCCGCCTTCGCTGATGCTCTTGGCCAGCACCGCGCGGACTTCCTGAAAGAATCCGACTTCATCGCGAATCTCCAGCGCCTCGTCATTCGGCACGGCCAGCGCAAACGCTTTGGACAGTTCCGTGACCGCCAGCAGATAACGCGGCTTGCCGTCCTTTTGTTGCAACACATGCTCGGCAGCTTGCGCGATGAGCGGCAACCGCTTCGCCGCCGTGGCCTCGGCGGCTGCGCCGTAATCAAACCCATGCAGGATGGCGCAGACCTGCTCGTATTTCTCCAGCATCACGGCCACGGCTTCTTCCTGATCCAGCGTGATGTCGCCTTTGCCTTTGCTGTTCGTGTAATCGGCCAGCGCCTGTTTCAATTCCTCCGCCAGTCCGAGATAATCCACCACCAACCCGCCCGGCTTGTCTTTGAAAACGCGGTTCACCCGCGCGATGGCCTGCATCAGCCCGTGACCGCGCATCGGCTTGTCCACATACATCGTGTGCAGGCTCGGCGCATCAAAGCCGGTCAGCCACATGTCGCGCACGATGACGATGCGGAACGGCTTCTTCGGATTCTTGAACGCCTTCGCCAGTTCTTCGCGCCGGGCTTTGCTGCGAATGTGCTGCTGCCATTCCAGTTTGTCCGAAGCCGAGCCGGACATGACGATCTTCATCATGCCTTTGTCATCGTCGTCGTGATGCCAGTCCGGGCGCAGTTTCTGGATCGCCTTGTAAAGCTCCACGCAGATGCGGCGGCTCATGCAGACCACCATCGCCTTGCCTTCCATCGCGGCGTAACGCGCTTCCCAATGCTTCACCAAATCCTCGGCCACGAGCGCGATGCGTTTGTCCGTCCCGACCATCGCCTCCAGTTGCGCCCATTTCCGGCGCAGACTTTCCTTGGTGGATTCCTCCGCATCTTCCGTCACCTCCGTCAAAGTTCGGGTCAATCTTCGGGCGTTCCTCCGGCTTCAAATCAATCTTCGCCAGCCGCGCCTCGTAATAAATCGGCACGGTGGCCTTGTCTTCCTTCGATTGCAGGATGTCGTAAACATCAATGTAATCGCCGAACACGGCCTGCGTGTTCTTGTCGCCGCTTTCAATCGGCGTGCCGGTGAAGCCGATGAACGACGCCTTGGGCAGCGCATCGCGCATATGCTTGGCGAAGCCGTCAATGAAATCGTATTGGCTGCGGTGCGCTTCGTCGGCGATGACGACGATGTTGCGCCGGTCGGACAGCAGCGGATGCTTGCCGCCTTTTTCATCGGGAAAGAATTTCTGAATCGTGGTGAACACCACGCCGCCGCTGGCGACGTTGAGCAACTCGCGCAAATGTTCCCGGCTCTCCGCCTGACACCGGAGTTTGCCGCAGCAACTCTTTGCAAAACGAGAACGTGTCGAAAAGCTGGTCGTCCAGATCGTTGCGGTCGGTGAGCACGACGATGGTGGGATTCTCCATCGCCGGGTGCTGCACGATTTTTCCGGCGTAGAAAACCATCGAAAGACTTTTGCCGCTGCCTTGCGTGTGCCAGATGACACCCGCCCGCCGGTCGCCAACACCTTCTGATCGTAGCAGCCGAGGTGACGAGGCTCTGACTTTCCGCCGGTGAAGAACTAGAATGAGCCTCCTCACGTCGGCTGCTACCAAGTTCAGGAGGAACGCCCGCCGCCCGCAAGGTCGATTCCACCGCCTTGTTGACGGCGTGGAATTGATGATAGCCCGCCAGCTTCTTCACGACCTTTTCGCCGTCATCCTCAAACACGATGAAGTTGCGGATCAAGTCCAACAAGCGGTGCTTGTCGAACACGCCTTTGAGCAGCGTTTCCAGTTGCAACGAACCCGGCGGCACAAGCTCCTTGCCCGTGATGGTGCGCCACGTCATGAACCGCTCCCAATCCGACGTGACCGTGCCGAGCCGCGCTTCGTGGCCGTCGGAAATCACCAGCAGCGCGTTCGAGTGGAACAGCGACGGGATTTGCGCCTTGTAAGTCTGGAACTGGTCGAACGCCTTGCGGATGGTGGCCTGTTCATCCGCAATGTTTTTGAGTTCCAGCACCGCCAGCGGGATGCCGTTGATGAACACCACCACATCCGCGCGCCGGTTGAAATGGCCTTCCTCCACCGTGAACTGGTTGACGGCGAGAAATTCGTTGGCTTCGGGATTCGCAAAATCAATCAGCCAGACCTTGTCGTGAACGATTTGGCCGTCCGCGTTGCGAAACTCCACGTCCACGCCTTCCACCAGCAGCCGATGAAACGCGCGGTTGTTTTCGATGAGCGTGGGATGATTGATCAAACGGAGTTTGCGCAACGCTTCCTGCAAACCCTCCAGCGGAATCTTGGGATTCAAATCCTCCAGCTTGGTTTGCAGCCGGTCGAAAAGAAAAACCTGCTTGTAATCCGAACGCTCCGCCGCCGGTTCGCCCGGCGCAATCGCCAGCCCGGACAAAACCTCGTAGCCCAA
>CAWBHS010000076.1:0-218728 GCA_963788655.1 uncultured Verrucomicrobiae bacterium
CAGTTCGCGCACAAGGGGTAGGGAGCCCAGGAACTCGAACGTCAAATCGCGTGTGACTGATCGCAATTTCTTCTTCGTTGCCGCTTCGGTCACCGCATATTCCAGCGCCTTGCCAATTTCCTTCTCCAACCGCCCGGCCACTGACTCTAGGAGTTTTTCGGTATGGGATTTGATTTCCGAGGCGGGAAGCGTCGCGTCGTCAAAGAATCCTGGGAATAAGAGTCGCAACAAGTCCATGGTGACGGCGGCCATGGCGGTTTTGGACGGCAGGTTCTTGCCATCCAAATGGTTGATGCCTCCCACTTGGGTGTAGGAGGCAATCAATTGGTCGGCCAGTTGTTTCACCTTCGTATGCACGGCAGCAGTATCCTGTGGCAGACGCGGAAACGCAAGGGGTGCGTCGGCAACGACCGGCACTTTTGTTACGGTCGGTGTAAGTGGTCAAGGATAGCTTCCAAGTCAAACACACAGCCGCCCCAGGTGCCGCCGCTGGTTTGTTGCAGGGCGGCCCAGAGCCGCGTGTCAGCGGGCAGGTTCGCTGCTGGAGCAAGATCATCGCGTGCGGGTCGGCGTGCCAAAATCTGAGCACCTTCTTCTGGAGGAAACCGCTGTTGGCCTTCGCCCACAAAATCCACGGTGCCTTCCAATTTATTGCGGTCGATCACCACGCGAATCCAATCGCCATCGCGCAGTTTGCCCAGGGGCCCGCCGGCCAGTGCCTCGGGGCCAACGTGGCCGATGCAGGCGCCGGTGGACACGCCGGAAAATCGCGCGTCGGTAATCAGCGTCACGTGCTTGCCGAAAGGCAGATGTTTGAGCGCCGAGGTGAGTTGAAACGTTTCCTCCATGCCGGTGCCCAACGGGCCACAGCCGGCCAGCACCAAAACGTCGCCGGCTTGGACGCGCCCTTGTTTCACGGCGGCAATGGCGTCCTGTTCACGAACGAACACCTTCGCCGGACCTTCCCGCCGGAACACGCCATTCGCATCCACGACGGACGGATCGATGGCCGTGCTCTTGATGACGGAACCTTCGGGCGCCAGGTTGCCACGGGGGAAAGTCACCGTGCTGGTCAATCCCCGCGCGCGGGCCCGTTCCGGGGGCAGAATGACATCGTCGGGATCCACGCCATCCAGTTGCCGCAACAACTCGCGGAAACGCTGTCGGCGTTCGCTGGTTTCCCAGGCGTTCAATGTCGCTTCGAGCGGTTGGCCGGTTACCGTCAGAACGCGCGTGTCCAGCAGTCCCAACCGGCGCAGGTGCAACATTACTTCGGGCACGCCGCCGGCCAGGAACACGCGCACCGTCGGATGGTCAGTCGGCCCGTTCGGCAGCACGTCCACCAAGCGGGGCACCTGACGGTTCACGGTAATCCAATCCTCGACCGTGGGCCGGGGCAATCCCGCCGCGTGGGCGATGGCGGGAATGTGCAGCAGCAAATTAGTAGAACCACCAAAGGCGGCGTGGACAACCATGGCATTGCGCACACTGGCGGCAGTCAGAATGTCTTTGAGTGCGATGCCTGCGGTATCGAGTTGGCACAAAGCCTGGGCAGAACGCACCGCCATATCGGTCCAGACCGGTTGCCCCGAAGGCGCCAGCGCCGAATGGGGCAAGGACAATCCCAAGGCTTCCCCCACGACTTGCGACGTGGCGGCCGTGCCGAGAAACTGGCACCCGCCGCCGGGAGTGGCGCAGGCACGACAGCCCAATTCCGCGGCCTCCTCGACCGTGATCAGCCCATGCGCAAACCGGACGCCCAGCGTCTGGATTTTGCCGGCGTCTTCCCCGTGTTCCGGCGGCAGGGTCACGCCGCCAGGCACGAGCACGCAGGGCAGTTCCCTGGTGCCGGCCAGGGCCATCATCATGGCGGGCAATCCTTTGTCGCACGTGGCGATGCCCAGGACGCCAGCGCGAGTGGGCAGCGAACGAATCAGGCGGCGCAACAGAATGGCGGCATCGTTGCGGTAAGGGAGACTGTCGAACATGCCGGGAGTTCCTTGCGTGCGGCCATCGCAAGGATCGGAGCAAAACGCGGCAAACGGAATGGTCTTCATTCGTCGGAACTCGACCGCGGCGGCGCGCACCAGCGCCTCGATTTCCCAATGGCCCGTGTGATAGCCGAGCGCGATGGGCTTGCCTTCGGGCGTTCGCAGACCGCCTTGCGTGCTGAGGATGAGAAATTCTTTGCGGCCCAACTCGCCCGGCGTCCATCCCATCCCGGCATCCTGCGTGAGCCCAAAGATGTCCCCGCTGGGCCGGGTGCGCAGCATCTCTTCGGTCAATGGTAATTTCCCCATTGGACCGGGCGCCTTGGTTTGAATCTGATAAATATCGGTGGCGACCGGGGCGATGTCGTCGGGCAGCTTCATTCCGGTAGGCTACCAGAAGACGGATGTTGAGACACGGAGATTCGGCTACGTGTGAGCTCAACCACACGGATACTGAGGAATCGTCGGCCAGGGCTATAAAATGGCTTCAGTCCGCTACCGCAGATTTCCAATCTGCTGGCCGCCACGCCAATCCTGGTCGGCTCCGTAGCTGCGGACGGCTGGCTGAATGCCATTCGGCGATTCAGCAGATTGAAAATCTGCGCTACGGAAAAGGGTAATCCATCCAGCCGTCTCATCAGTATTTGCCTGGGCCTACTGATGAGCGCTTGGGATGGACGACGCATGGTGACATTCAATCGGCTCGTTCTCCCTCACCCTAACCTTCTCCCCAAGGAGAGGGAACAGATGGAGGTGCCGCTACGGAAACCAAGGGACATCGTGTTTTCAGAAGACCGGTCATCGATTCTCCCTTTCCCTGGGGGAGAGGGCCAGGGTGAGGGGAAACAAAACCATCGGTTAATCCAAAGTGCATTCCATCCAGTCGACTGCACAGTAAGCGACCGAAAAGACGGTCAATTCTCGCGCGAAGGTCGGGCTGGTGCGGCGTTCGTTGGGCTGCCGTTGGTAGAACGGATTTTGGCCTGACACCACTCCAGGAATTGCTTTGTGTCGGCGCCGTGGTTCTCCCAGCGTGTAACAACTGAGCAAGCGGGCGATGGGATATTTCTCGGCCACGATATTCGCCACTGAAGGTCTAACCGCCGGCGCGTTTTTGCTGGCAGCGACCTTGAGCACCTTGACCACCTTGGTGGCATAGCCCAGGCCGCCATAGCCGATCGCACAGGGGGAATGCGCCACCAGTTCGACCACGTCCTCCGAACTGGGCAACTCGACCGCATCAGCTTTGAACTGCTGGCTCGGAAACACGAATTCGCGCAAAAACTCGGCCGTGCTGGAGTCGGGTTCGCGGCCGACGCGGCTAATTACATTGGTCTCGCATTCGGGGACGGTAATCCCCAATTGCGACCAGTTGGTCAGCGTGCCGTCCTGGGCGTAAATTTGGGCGAGTTGCTCCACGGTGATTTCGTTGAGGGGATTATCCGGATGCACGAAGACCTCCACTGCGTCGCAATCCACGATAAACCGTCGAGGTTTTTTGCCCGTGGCTTTCTGTGCCCATTCGACTTCGGAGGCGGTCAGGTCACGGCTGACGTTGGCAATGTCCGCAGTGCCCAGGAGCAGCGCCGCGATGCCGTTACTCGTGCCGCCCCCGGTTACTTCCAACTGCCATTTCGGGTTCACTTGGTGATAGGTTTGGGACCGCGACAGTAGGAGGTTCACCATCACGTCGGAGCCAGTCGCTTGAATGGTCTTCCGGTCGTCACCAATCGACGTCGTTTTCGGCTTGCAGCCGGTTTGAATCCAGCACGCCAGCACCGCCATTACGACTCCGCAACGGAGGATCCACGGAATCCGGAATCCGATAGCAGCCCGGATATTGAAGCCCGATACATTGAATCCATGCGTGCGACAAAAACTCCAACCAGCGGCAATCCAAGTCTTTTTCGGCCTTCAGATTTTTTGGATTCAGATTTCGGATTTCGGACTGAAACAGCCTGCGCTTCTGCATAAGGTTTTGATTCGTGTTAGCCATGTGTTCGCCGAACATCGCCGCACCATTACGCCGCCTGGTTCCCCTACCCGGCGGACGGCAGCATTTCGCCTTCCGCGGTTGGACCGGCCAAGTTCGTGTGCCGGGCAACACCTTAATCGTTTCGCCCTCGACCTGTAAATACCCGTCGGCCAGGCATGTTGCAAGCCTCCAGCCTCACCGATAAGGGGCTGGGGTATGGGCTCAATCAGTTTTGATCGTACCCTCAAATGGGTTGTCAGCACACCTTGGGAAACAGCCTGAAAATAGCGATAAATTACGAGCAGTCGGGACTGACCCTTTGGTAATCCCTTGATTGCTTTCGGAAGAAATATCAAGGCAAGACAGCTTAAAAACCGCGTTTTAACTCATTGCTTCACTCTCGACAATCAAAGTTCATCCGTGCGGAGCGCCAGAAACAAAATCCCTTTGGGCCGCAGCGATGGTGGAGCGTCGGTTGATTTTACACATTCTTAGGGAAGACATTCACAGTGGCAAAACGATTGAAAACATTGCTGATTCGTTCCCGCGTTTGCACGGAGTCTTGAAAGTGTTTCAAGAGAAACGTCGCTTGTCTTTACAGTCTTTTAGGGAAATCTGGAAAACGGTTCAGAACGGCAAAATTCTTTTGCTCGCGCAAGCCTTTTGACTGCAAGGCCTTTTGGCACAGCATTCAATCTGTAAGGGTGGTTGGAGCAAGCCGTGCTGCTAATTGATTTTAATTAACTGAACCCATAGCCAAGCGGCGGTGGGACAAACAATGCAATAACAACATTCGAAGGATCATGAAGAAACTTACGCTATCCATTCTCAAACGAATTATCGGGCTGACTGTCGGAAGCATGCTTGCAGGCTCCGTTACTTTTGCCATTCCCGTCACGCCGCAAGTACGATACATTCGGCAATTTAGCGGGTGCCGATTACGGTGGCTCGGGCATTCCCACTGACCCTTCGGCAATCACTACCATCGCGGACAGTGGCAATAGCATCACTCTGGGCCTAATCGCGCATCAACGCTACTCTAATCCAGCGCTAGGGAACGACGGGGCGGGAACGTTTTTTGCACCTACCGGAGAAAACTACGGAAATCCCGCGACGCCAACGACGCCGCACACTCCGAGCAGCTACTTGGGGGCGACGTGGAATGTTGGTTTCTACTTTGACTCGACCGGAGGTTCCTATACTTACAAACTGTTCTATGGCACCGACGCATCGTCTCTGCTTTCATTTGATCCCAATCTACCCGGTGACAATCACGCTACTCCGAACACCGGTGGGCAAAACTCTGTAAACCTCTTATTCGGCGATTTTGGAGCGTCCCCAATACTCTTGCTTTCGATCCTAATGCGAATGCGGACTACAGCTTTGTATTGGAGGCTTATGATTCGTCTGGTGCCGCGATAGGCAAATCCGCCATCGTTGTTCAGGTTGGAACTGGTTCTGCGGTTCCTGACGGGGGTTCGCACCTGTTTGCTTTTGGCGGTGGGTTTGGCGGGCCTCGCGACCATTCGCCGCAAACTCGTCACTTAATCAAAACAATCAAATTAAAGTTGAACAAGGACCGGGGAAACCCGGCCTTTTTCATTTCCGCAATCGTAAGGCGCTCTGGGGAGTGTGATCGTAAGGGGAGAAGTTAACCTTGTGCTGGATCGCGGTGAACCGGTCGAATCAGCCTGTCGGAGGGAGTGGGACCGCGAGCGTTTGGCCAGAGGTGTGCTCATAGAGTTCCCAGATTGAGAAGCAGGCGCCACTCAAATAATGTCAAGGATATTATTCTAGGTACGGGCCGCGTAACCGGACCACGGCAATTGAAGGAGCCGCTGCTGAAGCAATTGCGGCGTAGGTGGGCGAAAATCACGATGGCAAAGCGCTACGGGAATCCGAGGCGCAAAAGGCCGAGCGGATTGTTTGAAAAGATTTGCGCCAGCGCCGTCGGAACGAAGCAGTCTCTATGCTGCGGGCCCAATCGGATGGGATGCAGGTGTAAATCGCAACGCGGCCACGGCGTGGGGAGGTGCTGTCTCGGAGCGATCAATAGAGACTGGCACTTGGGGCGTGTGCTTGCGAAGGTCCTGTTCGCAACGCTCGCCGGAGCCCGTTCAGCGCAGCCCGGCCAATTCCTGCAGCGTGTGCCAGTTTTCCAGACGGTCCGCGTTGGCGGCCAACAGGACGTCACTGGGATTGCCTTCTTTGTCGAATTGTTTGGCAAAGCGGCCTTCGCTCCGGGCGAAACGGATGAAGTCGTACACGTCGCCCGTCTTGGGTTCGACATACCAATCGTCTTGCGTCGCGGGATTGCCCTGGAGGCTGAGGCGTTCGCTGATTTTGGAACCTTTGCGCGGATCGTAAACCAGCACGGGGAAGGTGCGGGTTTCCACCGCAAGTTTGGACTGGGCCATCGCCATGTTGTCGCCCACGCCGTGTTCGGGTTGGCAGGTGGTGTACACGTTCACCACCGCCGGCCCCTCGAATTCGTTCGCGGCGATGATGCTCTTGTAAAAGTGATTCGGAGTCGCGCAACTGGTTTGCGCCACAAACGTGTGCGGGTGCATCATGCAAATCTGCGCGAGTTCCTTGCGCCGTTCGCTCTTGCCCGCAATCGCGCTGCCGTGCAGGGAAAACTTGGTGTTTTGGCCGGGGAACGTGGCGGTCGAAGCCTGCCCGCCGGTGTTCGAATAGACCTGTGTGTCGAGCACCAACACTTTGATGTCCATGCCCGATGCCAGCATGCGGCTCAACGATTGAAAGCCGATGTCGAGCATCGCGCCGTCGCCGCCGATCACCCACAGCCGTTTCTTGTTCCAGCCCATTTGATTCCAGCGGGCGCGCACGCCCATCGCATCCGCGGGCGCGTTTTCAAACAGCGAATTGGTCCACGGCACCAGGTAAGGATTGTACGGATAGGTCGAAGCATACACCGTCGAGCAGCCCGTGGAATTGACGATGCCAATGTTTTCCTTCCCATAAACGAAACCGGTCGCAGCCAGCATCATGCGCAACGCGGTGCCCTCGCCGCAACCCATACACGAGCCGGCGCCGCCCACGTAAAGCATCGAACGTTCGGCCAGCATCATGTCGCTCAACAGCCGTTCATTGATGAATTCCGGCGGCGTCTCGGGTATCGAGCGGTAAAAGTTAAAGGTGCGCTGGTAGCGTTGCAATTCCGCGTCGTCCTTTTTGAGCATGCGCAACGCGCCGTGGTCGCCGCAGGCATCCACGCATTCGGCGCAGCCTTTGCACTTGGTGGGATCGATGAAGATGCCGAAGTAGCCGGGTTCCTTGCCTTTCTTTTCATAGACCGACCAATACTTGGTGGTCTTGGCGAATTGTTGGGCAAAGTGTTCGCGCTCGACCGGGTCTTCGATGCGCGCCAGCTCGGCGTCCAGTTTTGATTGCGGAACGACCTTGCCGAGGATGGCCGTATCCGGGCATTCGGTGACGCATTCCATGCAGCCGACGCACTGTTCGCTGCGCAACAACGGAATCTCGGGCGCAATGTAGGAGAAGTCGCGCAGCACGGCGGTGCCGGCGGGAATGAATGAGCGCAGCGTGCCGGTATCGGCGGGCAGTTCCCCTTCGGCGGTGCCGCGGTTGTAAGCGCCCACGATGCGGTCGTTGAAATCCTGAACGTCCAGGAATTCATCGGTAATGGCCGGTCGGTTTACCCGTTGCTCGGTTGGCGGTGGTAAAGTTTCAATCATAAGTCAGCAGTGAATGGAGTTCGAATTATTGGGCGCCGGCGGACACTTCCCGCGCCAATGCGACTTCAGGAGAGCTGGTCTTGGATTCGGAAGCGCTTTCCGCGATCAACTCCCACGGAATCTCTTGAACGTTCTTCAGCCCTTGTTTGACGCACATGAGGTTCTCCTGCACGACCTGGTCGCCACGTTTGCCGAAGTATTTGCGGATGTATTTTTCCACCGCGGCCAGCACCTGGTCTTCGCTCATGCCGGAACGCGCGGCAAAGGGAGTGACTTTGATAAAGATCCCCACGAGCACGACGCCCTGCATGCGCTGTTGGAGATCGGGCTCGGACGCGATTTCGCGCGCGATCTTTACGGTGTCCAGGTAGTACAGCTTGAGGCGTTTGCGCCGGATCAGTTTCCGGGCGTAAGCGGGAATGCCTTGCCAGACGGCCTGCGGATCCAGTTGATCGCTTTGGATGAACACCGAGCCTTCGTCCACAATGCCGGACAGCGGATTGCCCAGGTTGAAGGCGTTGACATCGTTCAGCGGAATAAACTCGACGTGATGCAACTCGCAATGGGTGCGAATGTGGTCCTCGGCTACGCTCAGGTAATACGTGGTCGGCAACCCTTTCTTTTCCGAGCCGTATTTGGGATAGCCCTGCACGTGCAGGTTGAACAACTCGCCAACGAACGACGCAATCAGCTTGTTGGTCGTCACTGAACCGAAGCCACCCACCGAATGGCCGCGCATCGAAAAGGCGCCGGCCGGACGTAAGTCGAGGTCTTCACTTTCCGGCAGCGCCAGCGAATGCTTCACCCCCACGACGGAAAATTGCTTGGGCTGCGCCGCAAGCATGTTGTGAACGATATCGATGAAATGCCCGCCCCGAACATCCCGCGAACCAAGCCCCGCCGAGCAACCGTAAATCCGGGGAACGCGCTCGATGACTGGATAGTTCGACTCCGCGTACGAGCCAAACCCCAGTCCTGCCACCGCGTCGGCGAAGGCGGCCTTGATGCCCTGCGCCAGCGGATTGGCTTGGGCCAGCGGATTGTCCATCCGTTCGACCACGGTTAAGGCTTTGACGTTCTTCAGCACATCAACTAACTGGGTCGCCGGAAACGGGGCGAAACAGGTGACATGCACAACGCCGGCCTTGATGCCCAATTCCTCCCGCAAGTAATCCACCGCCGGCAGGGCGGTTTCCATCATGCCGCCCATGCCCACCAAGGCGTACTCGGCGTCTTCCATCCGATAGGCATCAACCATCTGGTATCGGCGGCCCGTCATTCGGTAAAACTCGTCCATTGCCGCTTGGACCGCGGCCGGCACTTTGTCATAGACGTCGCGTTGCGCGATTTTGCCCTTCATGTACGCGTCCTGGTTTTGTACGACTCCGGACATCAAAGGATTCCGCGGATCGAAGAAGCACCGCAGCTTTTCGTTGGGATCGCCAATGTATTCCATCATCAACTGGGTTTCCGGCAAACGCACATTTTCAATCGTGTGCGTTGTCAGGAAACCGTCCTGCACATTGAGAAAGGGTGTTAGCGAATCTTCCGCCGCGCGACGGGCAATCAACGCCAGGTCCGTGGCTTCCTGGGCATTGCGGCCGAAGAAAATGCCCCACCCGCAATCGGCCACGCTCATTACGTCGTCGTGCCCGGCGTGAACGTTCAGCGAATGGCTGGTCAAGGCCCGCGCCCCAATGTGAAACACCACCGGGAGCCGTTTGCCGGAAATCGTGTATAACACCTCTTTCATGAGCACCAGTCCCTGGCCGGAGGTGAAATTCGTTACCCGCCCGCCCGCCAGCGCAAAACCCTCGCAGGTGGACGCGGAGGAATGCTCGGACTCCGGTTGGACAAACGCCAACGTGTCGCCCCAGAGATTCTTCTTCCCGTTGGCGACTTCCGTCTGGTAACCGGTGCCCATGGTGGTGGACGAGGTGATGGGGTAGGCGCAGGCGCCTTGCGTGATGTGGGTTTCCACCCAGGCCACCCCGCCGGCGCCGTCGGTGGTGGTGGCAATCCCCGGAAAGGGGAAACCATTGGTCGCATTACTCATAAAAAGTCCCGTCGCGGGCAAGGCCGCCAATATTCAGGTTCAAACGATGTTGCCAACAAAGCAATAATAGTAACCATTGAAGCATGTAATGGCCGAGACGCAAGTGAATTGAAAGAGGAGACTGTGCGGAGGCTAACCGAGGGAAATCCCTTTACGGGGCCTCCGACGTTCGGCCCAAACGTAAGAACACGCCGCCGCATCTGTCCATCGGCTAACTCAGCACGGGCCTCCGTTCGCGGCTACAGGTATTGAATAGACACGGCCCCGCGCTTCCAGTTTAGCGAGGAAGTCAGCCATGGGGCGGCTGGGAATTTTCAGAAAAGCGTTTCGACCAGGTGCCCGCGGTTGCCGCCGCGCTGCTGAGCGTGGAGCTGGCCCAGCCAACGTTCGTAAACCTCCAGGCTTTTCATCGCATGGTGAGGTTGATCCGCAATCGCGCGTCGATGGGGGCATCCGCATGATCGTCAAAGCAGCCACTCGGGACGGGGGCTTGGAATCACGGAGGGCCAGCCCCGCCCGAGTGGGCAATTCAACCACACGTTCGTAGTGGAATTGCTCTTGATGTTCCTCGCCACCGGATCCTGTTCCAGCGTGTGCTTGAAGGGGTGGCGACTCGGTGCTTAGGGCGTTTCGTTCAGGCGACCAAACTGCCGCAGAAGCTTGAACGGGATTTGTGCGCTGGCTTGGAGTTGGTTGTCCAGGTTCACTTGAAATGCGACGCTGGTGCCCTGGGCCTCGAGGTGCGACAACTTTTCCTTGATCGTCGCCGGCAACATGGGATTGGCCGTAACCGACCGTTGGATCAGGTTGATAAGGTTCACGTAGCCGGCGGCGACCGTCGTTGGCTTGATGGTGGCGGCCCATGATTGGTTGGCTGCCTTTGGTTCGGTGGTCAACAATTGCTTCATTCGCTCCGGACTGGCCAACAGCAACCGGTCATTCTTGACGGCGTAATCAAATTCAATTTTCCCCGCCGGCCACATGCTCTGGAATTGCTCTTGCTGGCCCGGCATGCTGAGCAACGGACTGTTGGTATTGATGGTTATCGATAATCGATCAATCGGCACGTTGGCGATGACCGCGGCATTCTCCTTCAGACTGGCGGCGGAATACAGCTTGTTGGTCCCGACCATGCCTTGCATGCCCTGCTGGAAAAACTTCTTAAATTGCGCATAGACCGCCGCCGCCGAGGAATTGGGGAACCCATAGATGGCGGCAATATCCAGGTGGTCCCGCCAATCAACCGAGGCCGTCAAGTTCATGGGGAACATGCGCTCGAAGAGCGCTGTCATTTCTTTTGCCGCGGGACCGTTGGTATCGATGTTCTGCATCTGAAAGCTCAACTGCACGAACTTGTTCATCAACGCCGTCAGGCTGGGATTCTTGCCCACGTGTCCGGCCACCGAGATCATGGCCTGTGGATCGATCAGGCCCAAATCCTGGGCGGGAATGCTGCCGGCGGGTTTGCTCAGCCATTGGGCCAGTTCGGTGTCCGGCCGCGCGGTGATCACCTTCTCCACCAGGAGAACGTCCGGTCCCAAATCAACTCCAAGCTGCAACTGCTGAAAGCCTTTGAAGAAGGTTTCAAAGACATCAAAGTAGGCGCCCATGATGGCGCGCATGGCCTGCGGATTGCCGCCGGCGGCAAAGGCATTGTTCGTCGCCATGGCCTGGGTGGCGGACATTTTGACGATGGACAACACCATCAGTCCTTGTTGCCGCAACGACTCATTCAGGCTCACGGTCAGCAGTGCGGAATGGCGCGCGGCGGGGATGGCGGCACTCGTCCATTGGTCCAAGGAGGCTTGCGCCGAGTCGGGTAAAGTTCCGGGTGGCCGGAGTGTAATCAGGCCAACACCATCGGCCATTTGCTTCCAATCCTGCCCTTGCTTGGCCAGCAGGCCCTGGGGCGCCAAGGCTTCCTTGAACCGCGCAATATCGGTGGTGGGCACTTTGACCGCGACGAACGGTTGGGAGGCGGCGCCTTCATACCACACGGCCACCTGCCAGGGACGGCTGCCGTCAAATACCGCGTCATTGGTGACTCCCAGACCGGCGTTCATTTGCTGCACCAAGTTGATGGAGAGCTTGGGGTTCACCGCTTCGGCGACGCGGGTGATGGTCTGTTGCAGGTCGCCATAGCTGCGGACCGTCAAGGTCGCCAGGGGTTCCGCCAAAGCTTGGGTCGCCGTAACCGCGCAAATAGCGGTGGCCAAAAGGAGATTGCCGCTCAGTTTCATTCGATTGCCTTCGTTCACTACGTTTTCGAGTTGGTTTCGTGTTGTGGTCAATGTGTGCTATTGGCGACCACGGGCGGAGTATGCGGTCCGCGCTCGGAGCTGACCATTACAAATGCGCGGGAATCGTGGAAAGCGAGCCATGCGCAGCGCTCGTCCCGGTTTGTTGGGCGGCCACTGCCGGAATTTTTTGATTCTTCCGGTTGCGCTTTGAGAGAAATAAACTAAGGTTTCCGCACGAATCTGAAACCCTGACAGACGCAATTGAGGGAAATTGGGTGGGCGGACAGCAATGTCCGCCCTTGATTTTTTGGGTAAGCGGGCGGGGTGAACCTGGACCAAGCCTGTCCAAATCGAAGCATCAAGGAAGTCTTCATCTCGGAACAAACGTTCCGCCCTGTCCGGTTTTGCACCGTCACCGCTACGGGAGGAAGCTTGCTTTCCGTCGTGTTTTCAGGTGTGTTGGGTCAACGACAGTTAATGTGAGCGTTGATCGATTATGACGGAACTGAGTTTCATTGATTTTAAATGTCCCCATTGCGGCGAGACAACTTCCTTCCCGGACGATTACGCGGGCATTGCCCAGGAATGTCCCAATTGCAGCGAGACGGTGATCGTGCCCGCGGACGGTAGCGAAGTGGGCGGCAAATTGCCGGTGCCGTTCAAGACGCAACGGTTGGTGCTCCGCCGGCTCACCACGCTGGATTGGCGGGATCTGCTGGAATGCCTGTCCCCCGAAGAGATGTATCGGTATCTCGAAGGCCAGCCGCTGGACGAGGAACAAATCATTCACTGGCTGGAGAGCGATACCCATGTCAAGCTGACCACGCCAAACCAACCGTTCTATCTTGGCCTCGAATTGCCGGAAGGCCCCAAGCTGATTGGCTACGTGTCACTGCGGCTTTCCGATCAACACCATCTCCTGGGCTCGCTCAACTTCTTCGTCAACCAGGAGTATCAGCGCAAAGGCTTCGCCAGCGAGGCGTTGCAGGCCATGTTGATTTTTTGCTTCCGGGGAATTGGCCTGCACCGGGTGACGGCTTATTGCGACGGCCGGCACACCGCGGCGTGTCGCTTGCTCGAGAAGGCCGGCATGCGCCGCGAAGGTGAGTTCCGCAAAGACCGCTTCGTAAATGGCGAGTGGGTGAACACCGTGTGGTATGGGATGTTGAAAGAGGAGTTCGCGTGAGAGGTAAGTGAGTGGACTGAGGATGCCGGATGCTGGATACCAGATGCCGGATGCTGGAACGGGGTCGGGATGAATTCGAGCCCTATGGAGTGCGGTGACAGAGCGCACTCCGTTATGCAGCGATTAGCCATAGTCCCCCGCCGGTACCGGTGGACAGGAGGTGCGTCTTCATGGTGTAATGGACCGAATCATGAAACAGCCGCTTTGGTTTTTGGTGCTCGGGTATCGGGTGCTGGTCAATCCGCTACTGGCCGCGGTTGAGTCGCCGGTGCTCTCCTGCCCTCGCGACGAAGTGTATGCCGGCGAACGGGTGGTGGTTCACGGCAAAGCGGCACATGAAATCGTCATTCCCCAAGCCGTAAATCCCGGCCAGCGGATTTGGATCGAACGGGAAGGCGCCTGGATTGACTTCACGGTCGTTCCGTTGGCCCGGACGGATATTTCACTGGACGGAAAGGACTTGGTGATTCGCCTGACCAGCAATCTGCCGAAGGAAACCGAGTTTACGGTGGCGGCTCATGGTGAGGAACAGACGTTGCGTCTGGCGCCCGGGCAGCCAACCGTGGCCCGATTTGATTTGGGCGTGCCGCAGCACGAATCCGCTGAGGTGCTCACGGTGCGGGTCCGCACAGGCGAAGCGTCCATGCAATTGGAGCGAGCGTTGCGGGCCGTCCGTGAAATCCTTCCGTTGGCGACGTTGTCGGCGCCGGCCAGCCGCGGGGTGTGCCTGCGTGGGGGCGAAGAACGCGCGGAGTTGGGCTCGACGGCGGCCATCGTTGAACCCCGGCGCACCAGCTCCGGCAACGTCGCTCGCTACGGACTGTTCATGCACCCACCCTATCGCGGCGGGGTGGGGTATGCCTTTGCCCGCTACGCACCGATCCAACTTCCCACGGACTCGCCCGCCGCATTTCGCGCCTGGGTCGGCAAAGGCGATGGCAGCGATCCCGGCGACGGAATTCTGTACCGCGTGGTCGTGGAGGAGCCAACCGGAACGAACACTGTGGTTGCGCGGGCAATGGTTACCCGGCACGAATGGCAGCCGCTCGAGGCCGACTTGACGCGTTGGGCCGGGCAACAAGTCGCTTTGAAACTGGTGGCCGATGTCGGCCCGCGAGACAATTCGACCGGCGACTGGGGTTGCTGGGCCGACCTGCGGGTGGAGTCGCGCCAACTCCGGTTGCACTGGGATTTGTCGGCGGACGTGGAACCGGTTCGCCGTGCGCCCGGGCCGCATGCCATTGCCGGATTGACCCTCGACGCGCTCCGCCACGCCCGAGCGGGACGATTGTGTTACGAAGGCAAGGGCCTGTCCGGCACCGGAAGTCGATTTGGTTCATTCGCCGTGTTGAATGGTGTCGAGTTGGGTTCCCTGGCTCCCGCCAGCGGCGATGAAGCGCGCGGTGTGTTTTCCAAAGAGGTAAGTGTCCCGCTCAACGCACAAGCCATTCGATCTTTGGATTGGCGCAACCGGTTCGCATTGCGAAATCCCAACGCTGATTGTTTCAGCGTGCGTCGATTCCGACTCGAATTGGTATTGGCGGACGGACGCCAATGTTCCTCCGCGATTTCGACCGCCACGTTGACGCAACCGTCGGGTTGGGCTTATGCGGAAGGGATTGGCGTTCCGCCCGACCGGGAAATTGCCGTGGACATTTGGTTCGAATGAAGAGTTGAAGCGATGCGAGGAGGCCAGGGCTCGACGGAGTCTCGCTCAATCCGCGGTGCTTGGAACGTTGGCGGCAACGGCAGCCAAGGCCGGGTCCATTGTGAATCCGGATCAACGCCTACACGTGGCGTAAGATCAGCGCCAAAATGGACAGCCCCAGCATCAGCCCGCTGGGCATGAATTTTTTGGTTTTCGCGAGACGGATGCCAAACACCACGACGAGCAGGATCAAAATGATGTCCGGCAAGTACGGCCAGACGATCACCCCGGTGGCACAGAGCAAAAGCACCCCGGCGAAGACGGTGGAGGTGATCAGCGATACTTTGCTGTTGGCCTTGAAATAACCCATCAAACCGCCGGCCAGCAACAGCGCGATGTAAACCCAGAGCACGATTTCAGACATCATCATAACGGGCCGAACCTACTGGGCTTGGGCGGGAAAGGACACCACGATTTTGCGGAAAATGGCGAGTCCCGAATGTCCGCATCGCTCAGCACTTGGGGTTATCCCGGATCAACGTTCAGACTGACAAGGTCGCCCCCTTCGCACTCGGCGGTCACTTGGAGCGGGCGGCAACAGATCTCGCAGTCCGCTACGAACCGCTGGGATGAGATGGTGGCGTCGATCATCAGTTCAAACTCCTGGCCGCAGAACGGACATTGTATGGTTACGGTTTCGTCCATAAACGATGGGCTCAGCCAACGCTCGCTTCCCGACTTTGGCAAGCGGATCGTTCGCCGGGCATTGCTCGTTTTATCGTGGCCACGCGGTGGAAAAGCGATTAGACCTTGGACATGGCAGAATTTGAAAATCCAACTCCGCCACCCGTGCCGACCAGCGCGCACTGGGCCCGGACCATCCTCTGGGTGAGCCTCACGCTCATTCTGGTGGGGGGAGCGGTGTGGAGTTTCAAATCCTGTGTGGACGCTCCGGCAAACGTCATCAAAGCAACCAGCAATGTCCTGGCTACGGTGGCCGCCGCGTTCAACCGTGGTTCAGTGAGTAACTCCTTTTACAGCTACGCCACCCGGATCACCAACAACCTGCACCTCCAGATCGCCACGCTGGATCAAATGGAGGTCTTCACCCGCCAGGAAGTGCCCGTCACCGCGTTCGGATACATCCCGTTGCCGGACGTGGTGGTCGAAGCCCGGGCGCCGGTGGAATACACGTATTACCTTGATCTGAACGAGCACTGGCGGTTTGTGCTGCGCGACAATCAGGTCCAGGTGTTCGCGCCGCGGATTCGGTTCAACAAGCCGGCTGTGGATGCTTCGCAAATTTCCTATGAAGTGAAGAAGGGCGTTCTGAAGACGGATCAGGCGCTGGATCACCTGAAGCAGTCCATTAGTTCGCTGGTGATATTGCACGCGCGCGACAACCTTTCCCTCGTGCGCGAAAATGCCCGCAAACAAACCGTGGAGTTTGTCCGTAATTGGCTGATGCGGGCGTTTACCGATGGCCAGGAGTATCCCGTGGCGGTCCGTTTCGCCGATGAAACGTCTCCGCCCAATGAGCGAGCCGAAGTGCCACGCTTGCCATAATGCGGCGGCAATGGGCTGCCGGATTCCCGCCCGCAGGCGTTTACCGGCCGCAAATTGCCAGTAGCCTCCGAAAGTCGCGAAGTGTCTGGAGTGTCCGAACCCTTTACGGTAGGAATCCTGGCCAGGGCTCGTGGCTGATCCCAAGCGCGTGCCTTCTTCCTGGGAGGAATCCCGGGCAACATTTTCCCCAAAACCAACTTGCCAACTGCAAGAAATTGCAGACCATTCCTGCTAATGAATATAATTAAGTTGTGTCGTGACTTTGCTCTTGGGGCGTCGCCAAGCCGGGTTCTGACCGTGGTCGGTGCCTTGGTGTTGTTTGGCTTCGCCGCGCGCCCCCACGCAGCCACTGCCGTGGGCGTTACAGAGTATGTCGCAGGCATTGATTTGCTTGACGCCGGCGCATACGGAGGAGCCGTGAAGGCGCTGGACCGGTCCATCGCCGCGGATGAGCAGAACTCGCTTTATTTCCGAACGCGCGGCGTGGCGTACACGTTGTCGCAGAATTTTCCCAAGGCCCTGGCCGATTATCGCCGGGCGCTACAACTCAATCCGCGCGACCGTGAGGCACAACTTTGGATGGGCGCGACCCACACCATGAACGGTGAGCCGTCCAAGGGACGGTTCATTTATGGCGGCGACGTGGATGTCCACTATGCCGAGATTGTTTACAACCAGATGGCCAATCAATACTGGGAGTCCGTGACGCACGGCACGTACTGGGACGTCAACACCAACCAGCGGATGAAAGCCAACGGGCCGGTCACGAACTTGTTTTCCAGAGTGGCGAAAATGTATGCCCAGCGTCATCGGCCGGCGGGCATGGCGTCCACGGCAGTGATCCAACCGCGCATCCAACGGGCGATCGCCGCGGGTGACTGGAAGGCGGCCGCGCGCGATTTAACGAACCTCCGCCAGGTCGCGCCCGACGACCCGGACCTGCGCGCCCAATGGGCAACCGTGCTGCTGCGTCTCAACAATGCTCTCGGCGCGCGCGAGGAATTCACGCGCGTGCTCAGCCAGCGGCCGCGCTGGGCGGAAGGCTACGCCGGTCGGGCCGAAGCGGCCGCCATCCTGGGCGATGCACGGCGTGCCCGTGCGGATCTGGCCGTGGCTGAGTCGTTAAACGCGGCGGGGGCGAAAGGGCTCGAGGCCCAGGTGCAAAAACTCTTGGGCGAACCCGCGCCCGCCGATGCGGTGGATCAATTTGTGAAAGCGATCGCCGCCAATGCCGTCTGGCCGAAACTGGTTGAGGCGGCTTTTCAGACCCATCGCTATTCCCAGGCGCGGCGGGATCGCTACGACGAACAGTACCAGGATCGTATCCGCCTGCTGGACCTGGCGGTGCAGCGCGAGCCCAAAGCGCCGGACGCGTATGAACGGCACGCACGATTCCTGTTGCGCCATCACCAAGTGCCCACGCTGTGGAACGGCGTGCGCGGCGAACCCGCGCCAGTCCGGCCGCAAAGCAAGGTGGACCGCACGCGCGAACTCGACACCGCCCTGAGCCTTACCGCCAAGGCGTTGCAACTGGATCCGCGGCACGTTAACGCCATGGCCACGCGCGCCTGGATTTTTAACACCGTGGGCCGGAAACAGGAGGCGGAAAAATTGGTGAACAGCGGCCTGGCCTTTGAACAACGCAGCATTCCGCTGCAACGGCTGAAGGCGACGTTGTTGCGCGAACATGCCGCCGCTTTGGAAACGCGGGCGGCGGCGCTGCGGGCGGGACATACGACGACTCGGGAAGAGCGGCGATCGGACGGCATCTATGAGGTGCGAACTCATTACCCGCCCACCGCTGCGGAATTGGCGGAAGCCAGGGCCGCCGAAGCCCAGGCCAAACGACTGCGCGCCATGGCGGCCGCCGCGGACGCGGTGGCCACCGAAACCGAACAGAAGGTGATTCCGGACTTGCTGCAGCAGATTGACGCGGCAACCGGGGCAAAGGCCCTGGCGCTCTGCCAAAAACTGCTGACATATCAGCCGGACCTTAAGGCAGGGTTGGCACGGATGGCGCGGATATATGATCAGATGGGTGACAAGGAGAACCATCTGCTGTTTGCCACCCTGGGCCAACCCATCCGCCACACCAGCGCGAACGAGTCCCTACAGGCAGCTTGGAATGCCTGTTACCATACCGCCTGGCGCGATGCCGACAGCGCCTTGACCAAAGCCCAGGCCGCCGATCCGATTGATGCCCGGATCTTGGCCTATCGCAGCGTGGTGGCCGACGGGCGCTCCGATCCCACGCTCGCCGGTCAGTGCCGGCGCGGCGCGCTGGCCTTGGAAGAAGCCCGCGCCCGGTTGATGGGGACCAGCTTCCTGCCGCCGGCGCCAGCAGCATTGAAGCCCGCTGAAATTGGATTGTTCATGATTGTGGCGTCGGACCAAGGTGAAGCCTTGCGCGCGGCGGGCAATCACCGGGCGGCCATTGTCGCTTTCGAACAGATGCTGGCGGCCCAACCGCGGGTTGCGGAACTGGCGATTTATCCGCCGCTGCCGGAGGCGATGCTGCCGCATCCGGCGACGGACACGACCCGTATTCCCGAGGCCCCCACCCTGGCCGCAATGTTTGCCAACGCGCATCTCGGTTTGGCGCGGAGCGCCTTGGAAACGGGCGACTTTGATTCGGCACAAAGGCACTTCATGGCCATCCAACAATTGGAAAATGCGTGGCCGGCCACGATGGATGGCCGGCAATCGCTCTACGTGCCCAAGGCTTGGTCCATCATTGGCATCGCGGACGCGCAGTTCCGGGCGGGCCGTCTGGACATGGCGCAGGGGGGATTGAGCTTCGAAGGGGACCGCAAGAGGCTGCCGCCGGAACTGTACGCCTACCGCGACGACCTGCGCCAAAAAGTAGCAAAAGCTCGTCGGGACCAGCAGGAGGCGGAACTGCGCGCACCGTTGCAGGGGGTGGATCTGAGTCGGATGCGCCAGGGCGTGGAGCGCGACCTGGCCCAGTTGAAGGCTCAGCGGCAACAGTACCTTGAAGCGGCCAACCGTCCCGGCCTCAGTGCGCAGGAGCGCGAGATGTGGAAGCGACAAGTGGAGTCCATCGAGCGCGTGATTGCCCAGCGCGAACGGAACATGCGGATTCTTAGCGGCGAGCAGCCGTTCGTCCCGGACGTCCCGCCCCCAAGCCGCGGTAATCGCCCGCCCTGATGGAGCACACGGTTCCCTGGCGCGTGGCCATCACTTTGGCGTTCGAGCAACGACAGTGGTTCAAGCGATCGGTGGTGCGTCTTACGTGTCTATCGCTGTCTGGCTGCTGGCTTGGCTTTCGTTGCCTTGGGCATCTTCCTCGACGGCTTTGGAGCAGTCCTGGCGGCGCGCCGACGGGAGGTTGTCTTGATAACCGATTCATAGTGCGTGATGAACGCCTGAGCGGGGGCGCGGCGGATCGCTTCGCCGAGCGCATCCAGCGCGAGGTCGTCGAGGTTGCGGAAGCGAACGCTTCAACCGTGAGCCAGCCACCCTGATCCGGGTGTCCAACCTGCTGCCGACGCGCCAATAGTTCAGCCCTTGTAGAGCTGAAACATGCTGGCCAGGAGAATCAGCTCGGGATGCGCGGCCGACAGGCTGGGCAGGATCAGGCGGATCCGCGAGCGATAGGCTGCCAGCTTGACTCGCAGCGGCTCCAAGTCCTCCACCTGGTCCCAGTGCAGGCGTTTGAGATCCAGAACCAGACGGCTCTTGCTGCGGGCGAGGGAATCCCGAAGCCGTTGTCCCAAACCTTCCGCATCGGCCGCGGAAAGGGCTCCTTCCAAGCGCATCCACACGCGTCTCCGGGCGTGCTGCAGTTCGACCTGGATGGTCAGGTTCGGGGCCGAAACTTTGCGCTGGAATTCCTCCCAGAGATCAAGGCCTTTCCACCGTTGGTCCGGCAGCCGGAAGGTGGACCGCAACAACTTGGGATGCTGGAAAAGTTCCAGTTTCAGCGTCAACGCGGTCCACAACGCGGCGCCCACCGCCAGCACCGACTGGCAGCGCACAGCGAACGTAGGGCCGCTCAATTCCGCGTGAATGCGCCGCTCCAAATCGCCAATCCAGCGCCGCACCGCGCCGTTGGGGCCGAGCCATTTCCCCGCCCGGAACACGGGGTAGGCCTCCCGCAAATCTTTTGCGTGCAACGCGGCCTTGGCCCGCAGAATTGGATTGGGCGAGTCTTTTAGTTTCTGGTAGCCGAGCAACCGGGTCTCCAGCACCCGGAAAATGCTCGGGCCGAGCCGTTGGAAATCTTCTTCGAAACACTTGCGCTGGAGATCCTCAATTGCTTCCGGCGAAAGCGTCGGATGCTTGATCAAGGTCGTGAAGCCGTCCGCCCGGCGGTAAAACAGGTCGTACTCGTTGCGTATAGACATCGTGCAACAGGTTCTCCCTGATGACCCGCTCGTAAAACGGCGTGCCCGGCACCGGGCCGTAAATCAGGAACTGCGACAAGGCGGGTTTGAGCTTGAGCAATCCGTCCAATTCCTGCGCCACCACCTCCGGGGTTTGATAATCAAACCCGACGATCATCGACGCCAATACGGTGATGCCGTGCTCGCGAAACTCGGTGAGGATCTCCTCAACCGGCCGGCCTTGTTGTTTGGCGTAATTCGAGCGCGTTCCCTCGTAGCCGATCCAGAAACCATCAATGCCCATCTCCAGGATTTCCTCCACCGAGAATTGGCTGATGGCTTTGATGCTGGAGAAAGGCGAAGATCGAAAGGGTCTTTCCCGCTCTTCATCACGCAATCGCGAAATTCCATCGCGCGCTTTTTGTTCAGCAGAAAATCTTCGTCCAGAATGGAAAGACCAGGCTCGGATCCAGGTCCAAATAACGCTCCACGACGTCGTAAATGTCTCGGCCGGTCGGCAGCAGTTTGATGTGTTTGCGCGAGAAAAATGGGAGGTGCAGCAAAAATCGCAGCCATTCGGGCAGCCCAGGCCGGCGAAGATCTTGCCCGTGCCCGACACTTTCCAACCGAAGACTTTCAGCCAGCTCACGATCAGCGGGTGCTTGTAGGGCATGGAAATTTCCGGCTCGCCCAGCAATCGCCGAAAATACGCCACGCCTTCCTCGCGGCAGATAAAGTCCGCATACGGTTGGAGCACGTCGTCCTTCAAGACGGTGCCGTAGCCGCCCAGGACGATCTTGCTTTCGGGGGCGTATTTCCGAATCAACGCGACCGTTTCCTTCATCTTGTGCATCACCGCCATGATGAAGGAGATGCCCACGTAATCGTAGCCTTTCCGGAGTTCGCGGATCAGTTCGCGCCGCGACGGGTATTGCAGCACCACCGTCGGCGCGTCCAGATTCTCCGCGATGTAATCGAGGGAAAATTGACGTTCACCGTGCGCGGACTGAAAATGCCCTGGGCGCGCGTTACCTGCCGGTAAAGCAGTTCGTAGCCGACGGACGGGGCATCGCCGTATTTCGGCCCCATGGGACGGCACACACTGGTTAACAATACTTTTTTGCTCATAGGCATTGGTCATTGACCCTGCGGTGGGCTGCATCGTCGCGGATGGTTGGCATTCCGGCAAGGACCATTTGGGTGCGAAGCCATTTTGTCCTCCGACCGGCCGGCCACGACGACCCCACCTGGACTGACTGTTTGTTCATCGCCCACCAATATAGGACAGGAAAGTGCGGTGGGGCTATGGGGTGTTTACCCCAATGGCGAAACACCTGTCAAAGCGGGAAGGCTTGCTACCAAACAATGGTCAACTGGACGCTGCTTTCGATGATACCCGCGGCGATGGCGTAGCGGGTGAGGCCGGCGCGGTGTCGTGGATTGGGAGACGCTGTCTTCCTCACCGCTTGGAATACTTCGCGTTCGCGCAGCGACGCCACCAAGGAGTTGGCGGGTAGCTTGGCCACCAAATCATAACCCGTTGTTATTGCCCCCATTCGCGGCGCACTGAAGATTTGCATCCCCGGACCGCCTCCCCATAATGCCGCCCATGAAAGTCACGCAAGTCGCGATCTGCCCGACCGAAGCCTCCGGCAAGGCGGGACGGCCCGCGCTGACACCCGAACTGTTGGCTGCCAGCGGCGCTCGTTATTCCCGGAATGACGAGGGCCTTGCGGCCATCTTGTCGAAGATCGATCCGAACCATCTGGACAAATCGGTCGATTCGATTTTTCGGATGGTCGATTACGGCCATCAGTCAATCGCCGATATGGTTCCCGTCGCCATCTTCATCGACGGCGTTTCCTTGTGGCTGGCCTATTACCTTTGGACACTTTGCCCGACCGCGGCGGGACAGGAGTCATCGACGCGATACGTGGGATTTTCGGTTGATGCCCTGGTGCCGCCGGAGCGGCTGGGGATTCCAGCTCCGGAAATTTCCCAATGGCGCGAGCTCATGCATGCGGCGTTTCAAGCGTATCAGGCCTCGCTAAAAACCTGGGAAGATTTGGCCCAAAGGGATCCGGCGCTAATGGGCATTCCTCAAGCCTTGCTTACCGACGGCTCGCCGGCGGCGCAGAAGAAAGTGGCGCGCCTGCGGCGAAATTACGCGTTTGACCGGGCCCGATACCTTCTGCCCGTCAGCGCGGCGACCAATGTGATGTTGATCATGTCGGCCCGGGCTTGGGTAATCCTTTGCCAACACCTCCTTTCGCACCGATTGCCGGAGCCTCAACAGCTCGGCGAACTGATCCGCAATGAACTGCAACTGGCGGCGCCGCGCATGCTCAAGTATGCCCAAGCGACCGAATCCAATCAGCAGGATCACCAAGCGGAATTCGAAAAACTCGTTCAACTGGCCAAGTCGCGTGATTGCTTGGGGGACGAACCGCCCACGGACTCTGCCGAGTCGGCGAAGCCGTTTCTTTCCGTCATGGTTCCGGAAGGAGTTTCCGAACCGGAAATTACCGCCGACCTGAGCTACCACCCCAATCGTTACAGTCCGGTGGGCAGCAGTCTCCATCGGATCGCCGTCCGCTTCGGTTGGTCGGCCCTCGGCTTTGCGGAAATCCGGGATTTGAATCGCCATCGGACGGGAACGAAGTACTGCCCGCAAGTGCCGAGTGGATTTTACTTTGCCCTGGACCAAGTGCCGGCGGCGGAGCGGGACCATCGAGCCCACCTGCTGCAACAAGGTGAGCTCGGGCGAACGGCCTCCGCGCAGGCTCTCCGCTTGCTGCGGCAGGAAGAACCGTCGGTACATCTACTGGTCCCTGCTCGGAACGGAATATCCGTTCGAACACGTGACCACCGCGGACAAATTCATCTACGAGGCGGAGTTGCGGACAGGTCTGGGGGCTCACTTTCGTTACGCCAAGCACTTGCGGGACGTTCTGGCGTTATGGTACCAGCGGTTTCCCTCGACCAAAAACCTGGTGCTGGAGGGCAGCGCCGAACCCGAATAATCCTCAGCCGGGACTTGTCGATCCACCCGGCATCAATCCAACCAATGCTCCGATAGAACCGTTTTACCGATGCAAAAACCCCGCCTCATTCGGCGCGGCCCGTATCCCGAGCTGACCTGGCCCGCGGTGTTGGTAGGGTATGGGCTCGGCGCGTTGATCGCCTTGAGCATTGGTTACGCGAGCCTCAAGCTGGGCTTCTCCATCGAAGGCTCGGAGCTGGCCGCCATCCTGGGCTTCGGCATCCTACGTGGCCTGATGGGGCGCAGCAGCATTGTGGAGAACAACATCAACCAAAGCCTGGCCAGTTCGGTCAACGCCGCCTCGGCCGGCATGGTGTTCTCGCTGCCGGCGCTGTTCATTTTGCACTACACCGATTTCAACGTGCCTTTGACCATCGTGGGCTGCATCACCGGCGGGGTGTTGGGGATCGCGTTCATCATCCCGTTGCGCAAGCAAATGATCGACTTCGAACGGCTGGCGTTTCCGGGCGGCATTGCCGTGGCGGCCATCCTCAAATCGCCCGGCGCCGGTATTCGCAAAGCCTGGCTGTTGGTCGGCGGCGCGTTGCTCAGCGGCATCGTCCACGGCCTCAGTTTGACCATGCACTGGGAAGAAGTCCCGTTGGGCGCCTGGATCGGAATGCCGGATTACATGAATGGAATTTGGTACTTGTCGCTGATGACGGTCGGGGTTGGTTTCCTGTCCGGTCGCGGCGGCGTTTTTTTCATCGTGGGCGGCTACGCGTGTTATTGGATTCTGGCGCCGATTCTCAATTGGCAGGGTTTACTGCCCGCTCCCGCTCAGTTGGCCGAGACGGGCATCGCCACGGCGGACTACTTGCAGCGGTCGTTGTTCCGGCCCGTGGGTATCGGGATGTTGGTGGGCGGAGCGTTGACGGGAGTGGCGCTGGCCTTGCCGTTAATGCTCAGCGCGGTGCGCAGCATGCACCAGGCCTCCAAAACGGCGTCCGCGGTTTCGCGGGACGAAATGCCCATCCGAATTCTGTATCTGGCCGTGGCAGGCGCGTTTGTGGGGCTGTTGGTGATTTCCGAATGGTCGGTGCCGGAGATGACCTTGTGGCGGGGCGCGCTGATGGCCCTGCTCGGCACGCTCTGGATCTGGATGGCTGGGGTGATTCTATCCGAGTGCATCGGGCGCACGAATTGGTCGCCGCTTTCCGGCATGACTTTGATCGCCATTACCATTCTGATTTTCGCGGGCAGCGGCATGGGGAACCGTCAAACAGTGATCGCCGCAGTCATGGTGGGCGCGGCGGCGTGTGTGGCCATGGCGCAGGCCACCGACTTGATGCTGGATCTGAAAACCGGCTACCTCGTGGGCGCCTCGCCCAAGAAACAGCAAATTGCCCAATTCCTCGGCACCTGGCTGGGTCCCATTCTGGTGATGTGGATCATCTTTTGGTTGGATCGAGATTCACCGTTGGGCGGCGAAAAATATCCGGCGCCGCAAGGCCAGGCGCTGGCCAGCGTGATCCAGGGCATCCTCGGCGGCGACGTGCCTACGCAAAAATATCTCGCTGGGGCAGGACTGGGCGCGCTGCTCAGTGTGAGCGGCATTGGCGGCTTGGGCGTGCTGGTGGGATTGGGATTCTATCTGCCGTTTGACATTGTGTTGACCTACACCATCGGCACGGTGATGCGGTGGGCGTCCGACCGGTGGAAAGGCGCTGAGTTCAGCCAGGACGTCGGCATTCCGGTGGCCGCCGGTTTGATTGTGGGCGAGGCGCTCGTGGGCGTGGGCAATGCGATGTGGAGCGTCATGATGGCCGGAGGAGGTGCTGGATGAAAACGTTGGCCTATCTGCTCATTAGCGTTGGGTTCCTGGCGGCTTCGCTCGTGGCGGTGCAAACGCCGGCCAACGAGATTGCGTGGGCCAAATACGTCCCCGCTTTGCTGCCCGGGTTGGTCGGCGTGGTGCTGGCGCGGCTGGCCAATCGGCAGAGGGCACAGCATGCCGGCGCGCTACAATCCAATTCGCGGCAATTGCAGGAAAGCCTGAGGCGCATCGTCGCCAATGCCGCTCTGCTGGAACACGAACAGGCCAGTGCGCCTGACCGCGAAGTTCATCAGCGCATCGACCAGCTTTTTCGCGACGACTTGAACACCTTTGCGGAGGCCCGCCAGACCATTTCACATCTCCATGGTCTTCAGGCTTACGCAGCGGTGATGAATGAATTCGCGGCGGGCGAGCGCTATTTGAATCGGGTGTGGTCCGCGTCCGTGGACGGATATGTTGACGAAGTCCGCGAATATCTGACCAAAGCCCGGCATCAATTCGACCAGACCAAAATGGTGTTGGACCGTTACCTGCCATCGCCTTCGAATTCCAACCAACCATGAGGTCTCACGGAAATCGAACTTGCGATCCGCCTTCACGTTGCGTTCGCTCACGTCCGTGAACCACGCGTCAACGAATTCCGCTGTCACCAACTGATTGCCCAACTGAGGACGCTTCTTCCTGACCTTCCTGCTGGGCTGCGGCAGTCTCGCTTCAGCCGCTCAAGCCGCAAATTCACCATCTACACTTCCGGGCTCGTAGCAGTGGAGGTGAGTCCGCGCTATGATTTCTGCCGCGTCGTCCGAACTGAGGGAGAGTGAATGAAATGTCGCGACATGCTGTGGCGGCCTGGCACGAGCATGTTTGAGCCGACTCACGTCGGCTGCTACGATTTGGCGAATGTGCGCTTCGAAGAGGAGGCGGCTCAGTTGTGCGCATTCGCCGAAGCGCCCGCCGTTTGCTTCGCTGTGCGGGCCGGTTTGAACATTCCATTGGTTCGGTCGCCTCCGGAAAGAACGTAGGCCATCAGGTCGAGGATTTCGTCCTGTTCGAGCACGTCCAGCAGGCCCGTGGGCATGGGCGAGACGGTTGCGGGTTTGATGGAATCAATGAGCTTGCGGTCGATGGTCACATCCTGCGCGGGATCAAACAAGTCGGTGTTGACGCGAATGTTGTCGCCGCCCAGATAGACGATATGGCCGGTTACACTCTCGTCGTCCACCGTGGTGATTACCATGGGCGCGTAGAGGTCGCTGATGGTTTTGCTCGGTTCGATGATGGCTTCGATCAGGTCGTGCGGACTGTACCGTCCGCCCGCCCCGGTCAGGTCCGGTCCCACTGCCCCGCCTTCGTTGGCAAAACGATGGCAGGCAAAACAGCCCACCGCGCCGAAGAGCTTACGCCCACGGGCGAAATCGCGGTCGCGCAGCCCGCGTTCGACCACCGGTGCCAGGTCTTTGACCGTCCATTCTTTGACAAAGGAATGTCCCACCAACGCGGCCTGCATGGCTTGAAGTGGAGATTTCACGACCGGCACGGCTTCGAGAATTGGTTTCAACTCGCGCTTCTCAGCCTCGCTGCACGTGGCCAGGGCGTCGTTCTTGATGAGCTTGATGAAGCCGGCAAAGCTCGCTCCGCCACGATAACTCGTGGCTTTGTTGAACCATTCGAAATAACGTCGGCGCAACTCCGGCGTCCAACCGGCCCGCAGCATCCGCAGGGACTTGATGTATTCGATCTGCTCTTCCTGGGTGGGGGCGCGGTCCACCAGAGCGAGCGCCTTGCCCGCCACATCGGGATCCTGGAGATACACGAGCAATTCGCAAAGCATCGCATTGGCTTCTATCTGCTCAGCCGGAAAATGAGGGGCAAACTCGGCGATAAGTCGCTGCCGGATGGCGTCGTCGGGCGGAGCGAGGCGAATGAAGGTCAATCCATAAATGCGGAGCAGTTGGAGGCGTTGGTCGGCGGTCAACGTGTCCCAGTCGAAGTGCGCCAGCGCGGTTAGCAAGTCGTCGCGTGACTTTGGATCGGGCGGCGGCGCGTCGGCGGGCGGTTGGGGTTGCGCATCCCGGCCGGTCACCCGCACCAGGGCGAGCAACGCGCTCAGGGCAGTCTGCGGATCGGTCTCGGTCAACGCCCGACTGCGCCACGATTGCGGGTTCTGCGATTCGATGGCCACGCGGGCTGCGAAGCGGACGAAGCGATCGGGGTGCTTTAGATACGGCCAGGCCGTGTCCACCGCGAGCGGATCATGCCGTCCGTGGAAGGCTTCCAGCTTCCTGCGCAACGCCCGGGCTTCGGCGGCTTGTGGATCAACCGTCACCGAGGCCGGAGCGGTGGATTCCTTGCCAGTATAAGTAAGGCGATAGAGACCAGTTTGGATGCGCCAACCGCCGGTGACAAAATACAGCGCGCCATCGCGCGGGTTTACGAGGATGTCGGTGGTGGGCAACGGTGTGCCGGTGAGCAATAACTCCGCTTCGCCGCGATAGGCTGCGCCTTCGGGCGTGAGAGGCAATGTGTAAAGCCGGCCGTAACTCCAATCCGGCAGAAAGAGTGCGTTTTGATATTTCGCTGGGAACTTCGCCCCGTAACCGAAGCACATGCCCACCGGCGAGCCAGGACCAATCTCCACCACGGGCGGGAGACTGTCCGGATAATAGGGCGGCCATTTGCCCGAGCCGTTGCGCCAGCCGTATTCACTGCCGCTGCTGACCAGACAGACGCGCGTTGGCCGATACCAGGGCGTGTTCATGTCCCATTCCATGTCCGCGTCGTAGGTGAACAGGTCGCCGTTCCGATTGAAGGCCGCGTCGTACGGATTGCGATAGCCGACCGAAATGAGTTCCCATTTCTTGCCCTCGGGATCCACCCGATAAAAGCACCCGCCTGGGGCGAGCACGTTCACCATAAAACCGCGCGCGTCGGCGACGCGGGGCAACAGATGGTCTTCCCCCCAAACCAGCGGCACGCGCGACGCAGACAGCTTGGTCAATTCCGTGGCGTCGCCGGCCACGACGTAAATGGACTTCCCATCCGGCCCCTTCAGCAATCCGTGCCAACCATGATCGCCGCCGCCGCCCAGGGCGCGCAGTTGCTCGACCTTGTCCAGGCGATCGTCACCATCAGTGTCCCGCACGCGATAGAGCCCGCTATCGTACTTTCCGTTCTTGCTCACCAGGGCGTAGAGGCTGTCAAACGCCCACAACAATCCCTGAGCGCTGCTCAGGTCCACGTCGATCTTTTCAACTTTCGTCTGGTCCGGCGCGCCCCCGAGCGGCGGCGGCGTGACGCGATACAGGCCGCCTTCGTATTGGTCGCAAACGATGAGCCGCCCCAGGTCATCCACGCATATACTGACCCAGGAACCTTGCGACTTGGGTGGTGAATACAGGAGTTCAATGCGAAAGCCGTCGGCAACTTTGATGTGTTCGACCGGGGTAGCGGTGGGAGGCTTTTCCTTGCCCGCGGACAGGAGTTTCTTGGTGGTCAAACTCGTCCACGGCTGATCGCCCAGCTTACCCAGCACGAGCGGTGTTTTCCAAGTGCGGTCATCGAAGCCGGCTTGTTTCCAGTCGTCACCCGGCTGTTTCGACCAACGCCAGGTCCCGTCGGTCACCACCGAATGGCGAGCGCCGGTCGCGCCCTCGAGGTCCAACCGCATCAGCAACGCCGCGGCGCCCGGTTCGCGATTCTTTGCCTGCACGGCCAGCAAGTGGGTTTGGCCGGTGCCTGCCGCCAGTGACTCGATCACATCCGCCGCCGCTGGTGTCATCCACAAATCACCTGACAACACCTTTTGCCCGTCGAGGAAGGCAACGAATTCGTCGTCGCACGAACCGTAAAGCCGGGCGCTTTTCAGACCGGTCGGCACAGTGAAGGTTTTGTGGAAATAGACGGTTTCATTTTGGCCGGCGCTGCGGGTGGGCCAGATCCATTGGGGCGTAACACTTGTTTGCTTTTCACCGGAATTCCCGGAGTTGGACTTGTCGGAGTTCGTCGGGTTGGACGATTCCACCGGGGCCGGCAACACCTTCAGCCGAATGTTGCGGAATTGGACTTTCATTGGCGGACCCGGATGCATTTGAAACGCGATGATGCCGCGCCGGGCGGCCTGACCTTCCTGGCGGTCGATGGCATGGGCCATCAGGACGTCGTTGATGAAGAGTTGAATATCCGGGCCGCGGGCGAGGATACGGTAGGTGTTCCATTGTTCGTGGTGAATATGTGTCCGCAGCTTCGCCGGATCACCCAACAAGGATTCGTGCCGCGTGCCGTCCGGGTCAATGACCACTTTTTGTCCGCGCATCGCGATGCCGCCGCGGGCGTGCTCGAACAGGGCGCCGGTCCAGTCATCCGCGGCGTCCATGTCGGCCTGGTAACCGCGCGTGTCCCAATCCGGCACTTCACGGCTGCGGAACTGGATGCCCGAATTACCGCCGACGAGTTTCCATTCCAGGCGCAGATCAAAATCCGCCGGTTGCCCGCCGCGCCAGATGAGATAATTATGTTTCTCGCATGGTTTCTCGGGGGTGCTCTGCGCGGTGATGGCGCCGTCCTCGACAAACCACCATCCCGGCTTGCCGTCCCAGTTGGTGAGGTCGCGACCGTTGAACAGCGAAATGAAGTCCGATTCATGGGCCGGAGCCGCTCCACGGACCGTCCAGACGGAGACCAAGAGTCCCACCAGCAATACGATGCGAATGCGATTCATAAAGGTGTTTCATAACAAATCGCGATACGAGCCGCAAGCCGGCGGATCGAGCACCACCGGTTTTTTGCTACCAGAACCTCCAGTTCAGCAATCCCGGTCGAACGCGTCGTGGTCGGCGACAATATCGAAGGCCCGGTTTCCCAGCGGTTCCTCCCGCTGGAAAGGCGCAACGGCATTCTCGGTCGCCTTTCACCCACGTTTCCACTTGCCCCCACACTGGTTTCGACATAACGTGCCACCGTGGTGAAGTAGCGAAGTTGCAGAATGTTTTTTAACCCATGGAAACCGACTCATTGACATATCGTTGCCCGTATTGCGGCACTTTGGTGGACGTAACCGAGGGCGTGATGGGCGATATGATCGTTTGTCCCAACCAGGATTGCCGGAAGCCGTTTCGCGCGGACATTCCGTCGGCAATGCCGGCACGGGAAACGCCGCAGTCCGCGAAGACGCCGCACGCGCGGGTTGACCAGCCGGCGAGCGACGAAGAGGTCATCCGGCGAGTGCATCCCGCCATGTTCCGCAGTCATCCCCTGCGCTACGTGTTGCTGTGCCTCTTCTTCGTGGCCGGATTGGCCGGCCTGGAAGTGTCCTTGCTGGAAGGCAAAGGACTCGTGCTTGGCAATGGACAGATGGTTGACCGGTCCATGGTCGTGACGGTCAGCGCCATCCTCGCCGGCTCGGCGGCGCTGTTGTTCGCCGGCTGGTGGATTGGCGTGTTGACGACGACGTTGACGGTGACCAGCGAGCGCACCCGGCTCCGCCGAGGGATCATTGCCCGCCACACGACGGAGGTGCGGCATTGCGACGTGCGAAATCTGCAAGTCGAACAGAACATCCTGCAACGTCTATGGGGCGTGGGCGATGTGGCGATCTCCAGTTCCGGACAGGACAATTTGGAAATCGTGGTACACGCCGTGCCGAAACCGCAAGAGATTGCCAGCATTGTGCGTGATCGACAATAACCCGGCGGTATCCCCACCGTGAGCCCGGCATCTCGAAGGGGTTGCGGCTCGTGAAATACCTTCGTTAAACCGCCAGGCCCGCGGCGTGGCCGCTGGCCCAGGCCCACTGGAAGTTGTAGCCGCCGAGCCAACCGGTCACATCCACGACTTCGCCGATAAAGTGCAGACCAGGCACCTGCCGGCATTCGAAGGTCTTCGACGACAATTCGCGAGTGTCCACGCCGCCGATGGTGACTTCGGCCTTGCGATAACCCTCGTTGCCGGCGGGGGTGATTTGCCAGGCGTGCAGGTTTCGCGACAGCGCTTCGACTTCGGCGCGGGAAAGCTGCGCGATGGGTTTGGCCGGCGCATGTCGGGCGCACCAAGCCTGGACAAAGCGCTCCGGCAGGACTTGACGGAGCGCCGCTTTCACGTCGCGTCCTCCGGTCCGGTGCGCGGCGAGCAGATCGGCCGCCGCGAATGGTCGGGCAACAGGTTGAGTCGCATCGTTTCCCCCGCCCGCCAGTAGCTGGAGATCTGGAGAATCGCCGGGCCGCTGAGACCGCGGTGCGTCAAGAGCACCGCTTCACGAAACGATGGCGCGTCCGGCCGCAGGCTGGCCACGCAATCAAACGCGATGCCGCTGAGTTCGGCGAACGGTTGCTGGTCGGCGGGCACCACGTCAGCGGCACCAGGCCGGGCCGCACTGGAACGAGGGCCACCCCAAACTGCTCGGCGATTTCATAGCCGAACGGTGTCGCTCCGAGTTGGGGATAGGACAGCCCGCCCGTGGCAATAACGAGCGAGCGGGCGGCAAAAGTGCCCGCGGTGGTGGAAAGTTGATACTGGCTGGCAGGCGCGTCGGTAATCCGTTCCACCGCCCATGAACCTCCGTTGGCTCCCCTCAAGACGCGGCAGTTCAACCGCACTTCCACGCCCGCGTCCGCGCATTCGTCTTCGAGCAGTTGCAGAATCTGTTTGGAGCTATGGTTGCAGAAGAGTTGCCCGTGTTTCCGCTCGTGCCATGCGATGCGGTGTTGTTCGACCAGCGCGAGAAATCGTGCGGCGAGCAACGAGCGAGGGCGGACTTCAGGAAATGGGGACTGCCGCTGGTGACGTAATTGGCCGCGGTGGCGCCGAGGTTGGTGAAATTGCAGCGGCCACCACCGGAGATGAGAATCTTGTTTCCGAGCCGCGCCTGGTGTTCAAGCACGAGCACGCGCCGGCCGCGTCGGGCAGCCACCCGGGCACAGAAAAGGCCGGCGGCGCCCCCGCCAATAATGATGACATCGTAGTTCAACCAGCACGTCCTCTTCTTTCGTGAATCCGGCAATCCAGCGAGCGAAGCCGAAGGAAAATGCCAGCGCGTGGAGCGGCACAACTCTAACCTGAACATTTCACAATCGCGCTGTAGCCGCCGACGTGAGGAGGCGGACCTGCTGCCTCTTCCCGTGCTCCGCCTCCTCACGTCAGCGGCTACAGGCTGTCGGAGTTTTATCGGGCAAAATATCCAGGCAAATGCGGCGCCATCCCGATTGCCACGGACGCGCATCGCCGCTAATATCATCGACCTCAAGCATGACAACTCGGGCTTTTAAACTGGCCATGGTGCAAATGCGCGTCAAAGGCGGCGCGCCGGCGGCCAACCTGGAACACGCCTCAGAGCGCATCGCCGAAGCGGCCCATCACGGCGCCCAGGTGGTGTTGTTACCGGAGACGCTGGACTTGGGGTGGACGCATCCTTCCGCCAAAACCGGTGCGGGCAGTATTCCCGATGGCAACGCCTGCCGGGCGTTGTGCGCTGCCGCCAGAGCAAATCACGTGTATGTCTGCGCTGGGCTCACCGAGCGCGCCGACCAGGAAGTGTTCAATGCTGCCGTCCTGATTGATCCGGCCGGACACGTGTGCCTTCATCAGCGTAAGCTGAACGAATTGGAGATTGGCCACGAGTTCTATGCGCAAGGCGACCGGTTGGGAGTTGCTCACACTCCATTCGGAACCATCGGCGTGATGATTTGCGCCGACGCGTTTGCCCGCGGCCAGGTGGTCAGCCGCACGTTGGGCCTGATGGGCGCGGAGATTATTCTCTCCCCGTCCGCCTGGGCCGTGCCGGCGGATCACGACAACACCCGCGATCCGTATGGGCAGCTTTGGCGTGACAACTATTGCCCCGTGGCGCGTGACTTCCGTCTCTGGATTGCCGGAGTGAGCAACGTAGGTCCGGTGACTTCGGGACCGTGGGAAGGCCGCAAGTGCATCGGCTGTTCCCTGTTAATTGATCCTCACGGCGAGGTGGTGTTACAGGGACCGTACGGGGAAACTGCGGAAACGGTTCTTTACGCGGATATTTCCCTGGCACCCCGCCCCGCCCGTGGCGACGGATGGAATCGGTTCTGGAATATCCTTTAGGCCAAGGAATCCATGATTGACGTTGAATTCCGGCTTAACCATGGTGAGTCCAATGCCCATGCCAATTAAATCTGTGAAAGCACGTATCGTGTGGAACTGCGTAACGGCCATTGTCACCATGACCACCACCCTGGCCGCCGCGCCGTGGTCGGCTTTGGTTTCGCCGGATAATACGCTGGAGTTCAAGTTTCTTAAAGCTGACGCGGCGGTCTTTCATCTCACACTTGCCGGTTGGGGGCCGAATTGGCAATGGGTGGGGCTGAGCGCCAAGCAGAAGGCGAGCGGCGATAAGCTGGATGTCTCCGTGCCGTTTGTCGTCCGCAAGGCCGACGGTGAAGTCATCAACATCCGGTTCCAGTCCTGGAAAAGCGGGCCGCGCGAAGTGACGTTCCGTTACGATCTCACGGCCGCAAAAGATGTACCGGTGACGATGGTCATCGCGAGCCTCAGCGTGGAACGCGCTTTTTCCACAGGCGAATGGGTGCTGACCCACACCGACGGCAAGGCCAGCACGCTGAAGCTTCCCGTTGGCATCACCTCGCGACCGGCGGCGACGAAAGCCACGTTGCATCTGGCCAAGGCGGGTGACATCGCGATCGGCTTCGATCCGCCGTGCGGCATGGCTTTTGACCAAGACCTGCGGGTGATTCTCGCGCAGGACGTTTTCAAAGCCGGCTCGCGCGCTGTCACGCTCACCGTGACGTTGCCGGATGAAGTGGCGTTCCTGGCCCGGCAAGAAGACCTTGACCAGCTCACCAAGACGCTGGCCGGACCGGACTGGTTTCCCTTCGCGCCCACGGATGATCTCGGGCCCAGCGTCATCGGCATGGAAGATTGGTTGGAGAAACCCGCGGGCAAACACGGCAGTGTGCGTCACGCCGGCGACCGGTTCCAATTCGCCGACGGCACGCCAGTGAAGTTTTGGGGTGTCAACCTCTCCTACGGCCGCGGTTGCGCGCCGGCCCGGAAAGAAGCCGAGTTCACCGCCGCCCGCTACGCCAAATACGGCATCAACGCCGTTCGCCTGCACAAATTCTCCTATCCCACCGATCACAGCGGCATCGCGGACAAAAACGATTCCACGCGCATGACGCCCGAGGGTTTGGACCGTCTCGACTACTTCAGTGCCCAACTCAAGCAGCACGGCATCTATTACGCCTGGTCGCACACGTTCGGCTTCCAGGTCACACCAGGCCAGCGGGACCGGTTGCTGGCATACGACGAGATCGAGAAGCATCTGCAAGGGAAGACCTACGCCTTCATCAATCTCGCCGAGGACGTGCAGGATTTGATGATCGACATGGTGGTGCGGCTTTTGAAGCACAAGAATCCGCACACGGGCCTGACCTACGCTGAAGACCCCGCACTCGCCTATATCGAATTGCAGAACGAGGACGACATCTTTTTTTATACCAACGAAAAGGTGTTCAACGCTTGCCCCACTTACCGGAAACATTTTGTGGAGCGATTCAGCGAGTGGCTCAAGGCCAAGTACGGTTCCGAAGCCGCCTTAAAGCAGGCCTGGGGCGACGCGCTCAAGTCTGGCGAATCATTCGCGGCCAGGAACATTGTTCCGCAGGCCAATCCGTGGTTCTTCGGTGAAGACAATCTGCCCAAGCAAACGGGCGGCGCGCGCCGGCGTCTGCTCGATACCGCCCAACACTTTCACGAGTTACAAAACAAGTTCTACGCCCGGTTCGTGAAAGCCATCCGCGACGCCGGTTACCAGGGCGCCCTGTGCGGTTCGCCCTGGCAGGCCCCGTCGATGTTGCCGCATTACCTCAATCTCCAGTCTGACGCGCTGGTGGGTTTCATCGACCGGCATAACTATTTCGGCGGCGGTTTGTTTGACACGATGCTCACCCGGCCCGGCAGCGGCTACTTCGGGACCGGCCTCCAGCAAGTGGCCGACCGGCCCTTTGGATTGAGCGAGTGGATTCATGTCTATCCGTCGCTCTACAGTGCGGAAGGTCCGGCGCTCATCGCAGCCTATGGCCTGGGATTGCAGGGTTGGGACGCCAGTTTCGAATTCCAGTCGCAGATCAATCCCCACACCTTCAACGACCGCGTGGGCTGGCCGCCGTGGGGCGTCTGGGAAGCGGATGTGCCCACGCAACTGGGCCAGTATCCGGTGCTGGCGCGAATGATTTACCGGGGCGACGTGCAGGAGGCGGAAGTCATCTCGACGCGCCGCGTGAGCCGGAACGATCTCGCCACCGGCCAATTCAACTTCTCCGACCGCGTGCGGCAACAAGGCGACATCAAAACGTTCAGTGGCAGCGTGCCCGCCGAGGCGCTCACGGCGGGCCGGGTGGTGGTGGAGTTCACGGACCAGCCGCAACCCAGTACGTTCCCGGACCTGACGAAATATCGCCAGGACAGCACCATCGTCAGCGCTACCAAGCAGCTTGCGTGGGACACCGCTGGCCAAGGATTCTTCACCGTGAACACCCCCGGTACCAAAGCGGTCGTGGGCTTCGCCAAGAACAAACCGCAACATCTCGGTGATGTGACCATCGAAGTGCAGTGCCCGTACGCCAGTGTGTTCCTTACGGCGACGCAACCGGGCGCCCCGCTCACCACGGCGAAAACCGCTCTCCTTTCTGCCGTAGCCCGCAATTGCAACAGCGGCTTCAAGTATTTCGCCGTGGACGGCAAGACCCTGGACAACGGCAAGGCGCCAATTCTGCTCGAACCTGTGAAGGCCACCGTTACCCTAACCGACCGGCCGGTGGCGGCGGTGAACGTCCTGGACCATTCCGGCCGCCGCAGCGGCAAGACCCTTCCCGTAACCAATGGACACTTCACAATCGACGGCGCGAAAGACCAGGCCCTCTACTACGAAGTCGTGTTTCGTTGATCAAGCGTGTTGCCGGCATCTTGCCGGCAGTTTGGAACGGCGGCGCCGCCGAAACGATGACGTGATGCTTGTGAACGACGCGCCAGAAGTCGCGCGCCAGCGTTTGGAGTACGCGCGGTGCGCCGCCGCTTTTGACGGAGGCACGCGTTTGGTTGCTTGCGATCGTACTCGACTGTTTTGGGGCGGTGGTCTGGGTTCGAAAGCGGTGCTTCACGCCGCACTCCAGGACGCTGGCGCGTCGCGGTATCCATTTCTGTCAACGGGACGCCGGCAGCATGCTAATGCAGGCTGGAATACCGTTTGCCATCCACCACCAAGTCCAACCGGGTGACCAGCGTGCCGCCATGCGAACCATCCCAAACCTCGTTACCAAACCAAACCCCGACGATGCGGGCATCAGCCGGCAGGCCGCGCCGCGCGGCGTCAGCTACAAAAGCTTGCAGGCTAACCTTGGGCGGCGCGCCCCGAAACCCCCGAATTCGATATTGGAATTGGGCTACCCGTTGCTGGCGGTCCGGCCGGGTCTCGACATACTCGTAGTCACGGTAGCCATCGTTGACGGACTGTCCGGTGGCCTGTTTGCCATACCAGTCAAAGAGGATGCTGATCCGGTGGGTCAGCGGCCAGCCCGTTTCAGCGGCAGTCAGCCATACGTGGATCGACAAGTCATGATTGCCGGCGTCGTTATCCAGCCGGGTCACCGCGTCCAGTTCCATCGCAAATGATTTTTCCTTGGACTCCTTGTCCAAGCGGATCATGGGAAACCACGAGTCGGTTCGATTGTGCGGGTTGAAATTGCCCGCGCCGATGCCCAAGAGAATCGGCTCCTTGCTGGCTGAAGCGCGTCGGTCCCAGGTCCAGCCACAACTGCCGTCCTCGTGCCGGAAAATGCGCTGCTCACAATTGACTTGGGCATCGCCCACCAGGCCTTCCGGATCACTGACCAGCGTAAACAGCTTTCCATCGTCCAAGCTGAGGACGGCCCGATCACCTTCGCCCAAACCACCGCCAGTGATTCGATAGGTGTTCTCACTGACCCGCACCCGTGGCCAATTGGTGGCTTTCGATTTGAGCCGGCGGACCGCAAACCGGTTCACGTGGATCCAATGCTCCTTGTCGGGCGGGCCATTGTAGAACTGCAGGCTGGCCTTGGGCTCGCCCTTAACCGGCAGATCGCATTCACCCACGTCGCGCCACTCGCTCCAGGGGCGCGTGCGGAACTGGCCCCGTATCTGGTTGTTCACCGCTTGCAGGCGTAACTCCACGGTGTGGTCGTCCAGCGGAACGATGGCCACGGTGCGGGCGCGATCATTTTCCTCGCGACCCATGACAATGGACAACCGGCCGCTCACCAGTTCCTTTCCCAGCTTGACCATGTTGCTGTCATCGTAGAACCAGGCCAAATCGGCCTGCTCCCACTGAGCGGTGGGCGCGTTGCTGAAGGTGACGGAAATCTCCACCGGCGTGTCCGCGGGCGCCGGGATGGGGCGCACCAAAACATTTTTCGCGTTGTTGGCGGAGCCCCACATATTGCCGGGCTGCACGCGCACCTCCAATCCCGGTGGTCCGACCCGCCAGGCGGTCCGGTCCTCGCGCTCCCACGACCAACCCTCAGCCAACTTGCCATTGAACTCATCCTGGAAAACCAGTTCGCCCGGCTCGGCACTCCACACCGCTGCGGTGGAAGCCAAGAGGAGGGCCAGAAGGACGTACGCATGGTGTTGCTTTGACATAACTCGCAGATGTGATTTGTTGCGCGGTAGGATCGGCAATCGCTCTCCCCTCGTCAACACCAACGATTGAGCTTGCGCCTTGGGGTGAGTATTAATTCCACAATAGCCGCGACTGACCCGTTTACGGCCATCTGCTGACTCATCCCGGACTTTCGTTACCGAGGGGTCCGCTGGATTCACTTCAATAATCGGCCAATCGCCTGGCGCTCCTCCCTCTCCCCTCAACGGAAGAGGGGCCGTGCGAAGCCAATTTTCATAATGAAGTATTGGGCCAAAGTGCGCGCACGGTCAAGGGCGTTGGCGTCAATTTGCCGCCGCGATGTTTTGGAGCTTATTCCACTTCGCGTTCAAGCTGAGACTTCAAGCGGAGCGCGGACATTCCTGTCCGCTGGTGCGGCCCATACCCGCCGAGCGGACTGTATGTCCGCGATGCAACAAATTGAGACAAACTGTCTTCATGGCACCAGCAACACCCGATAGAATCGATGGCCGGTTGCGGGCGCCGCCAAATCAACAGCAGCTCCGGTGGAACTTGAGGCGGTGACGACTTCGCCCCAATCGGTCCATTGCGCCTCGGTCACCTCATCTTTGAACTGCACCCGGTAACTGCGACCCGGGACAGCGCTCCATAGCACCGTCGTGCTGCCGCTGCCTGGCGAAGTGATGGTCATTACGCGCAAGACGGAGCCATCATTCCGCGGATCGGTGCCCGCGCGAAACTCGTCGCCATCCGTGGCGCCATCGTGATCGAAATCGCCGGAGCCATCCCGATCCAGCGTTTCGAAGTAGGCCAGTTCCCAATCATCATCCAGGCCGTCGCCATCGGTGTCGGCGCCGCCCAGTTGCAGGACAAAGACATCCCGCATCCCGTTGTAATCATTGGGCACCAGGTCGCTGGCGAAGCTTTGGAAAACCACCGTGCGCCCATTGGCGGCCATGACTGGCTTGGTGGACGGGCCGTTGCCCGAGCCGGTGCCAGTTTGGTTCAGGCTCACGAGCAGCGTGGTCCCCAGCCAGCGGTCATGCACGAAAATGTCGCTGACGTGGTTGGTGTCATTCGCCACCAGGTCACTGGCCCGGCTGGTGAAGACCACGTAACGTCCGTCGCCACTGATCAAGGGCGTGGTGGAATCGCCGTTACCACCGTTACCCGTATGACTGCGGCTCACCAGCTCCGTGGTGTCCTGCGCCAGGTTTCGGACGAAAATGTTGGTCGGTCCAGTGCCATTGGCGGGGGCTTCGAACGCCACCAGAGTGCCATCACGGTTCAGGTTCGGAGCGCTCCCATTCGTGCTCGCAACGAGTGTGGTTTGCGCCTCCAAATCGCGGACCGTCACGCTGAAATTCGTGCTCACGAACGCCACACGGCGCGAGTTAGCGCTGAACGTGCCGCCCTCAGCGCAGCCCCAATTCGGCTCGCCATTGGGACCGACGCTGAGCAGCACGGTGGTCCGATTGAGCAGATCGCGGCCGAACAAGCTGGGCACGTGGTTGACATTGTTCGTGGTCAGGTTGGCTTCCGAGGCGGAGAACAACACCCAACGTCCATCCGGGCTAAAGGTCGAATTGGTGGTGCCCGGAGTGTATAATCCCGAGCCGGCAAGATTGACACTGATCAAGTCGTTGGTTCCCGTCAACAGGTCGTGAAGGAAGACATTGTACCGGTAGCCTCCCCCGCCGACTCCGGGCACCAGTTCACTCACGTCAGCGTCACAACTGAACGCCACTGCGCGTCCATCCGGGCTCATTCGAGGCGAAAAACAATTTCCCACCAGTTCGCCAGCAGAATTCACGTTGACCGGAACGGGTGCGCCGTTGGTTAGACTCCGCCAATACACGTTGCCGGGAGTGGTTGCCACGGCGTAAGTGATGAAATTCTCCGGCTTCTCCCACAAGAATGCAGCCTCGTTGCCGTCACCGCTCAACGCCACCTCCCGCGCAAATATACGCAGCGGGCTGAAGCTGCCGTCGGCCTCCACGCTCAGGGGTAAGGTCAGACCTGAATTGAGGTCGCGCACAAAGGCGTCCTGCCAACCGTTGGTATCGCCCGGAGCCAGCGTATTGTCCCAACTGGTGAAGGCGATTTTGGATCCGTCGGCGCTGAGGGCTTTGATCTCGGTCGCGCACAGCGCGGCGCCCAGCGTTGATTCGCGACCGGGAATGACTTCCGTAATCAAGCGGGTGGTCCCGGCTTCCACATCGCGCACAAAGATATCGCTCGAGCGATTGAGGTCGCCGGACACCAACGAACCGTCCAGGGACTCGAACACCACGAAACGGCCATCCGGGCTGATGGCTGGCGGCGCATAATCCAGGTGCAAGATGCCCGGTTGCCCATTCGCGTTGGCGCTCACCAGGCTCGCGGTGCCGTTCGTTAGGTTGCGCTGAACGACCTGCCAAATTCCGTTCGTCTCGCCGTTGTCCAGCACAATGCCCTCGCTCAGAAAAGCCGCATGATGACCATCGGGCGTCATCACCGCATGACTGGCCCAAAAACCGGGGTCCTGGCTGGGAGGGCCGCCGGGCAGATTCAGCGCCGTGTTGGTGCCGGATTCCCGATCCCAAATCATTGAGATCGTTTCCTCGCCGTACAATACGAACTGGCCATCATCACTCAATTCCAGGGTGGACTCGATGTCGGTGCGGTTGGTGCCGACCACCTGGCTTTGGCCAGCCAACACGTCGTGGCAAACCACCAGGATATTGGAGGTCGCCTCGGCAACCGCAAAGAACGCCACATACCGTCCATTGGCGCTGACCTTCGGGGCATAGCAGCGGTAAGTGGTGTTGGTCTCAAACAAGCTTCCCACATTGGTGACTCACGCAAAGAGGTCTGACCGGCCTGCACGTCCCGCAGGTAAATCTCGCCCAAACGATTCGTCACACCAGGTACCAAATCCGTGGCCGTGCTCAGGAAGGCCACGTAACGCCCGTCCGGCGTCAGGGCGGCTTCGGAGGACTGGCCATTGCCCGTACTGGTGGTGGCGTTCACGCTCACCAGTCGCGTGAGACCGGACTGCGTGTCGCGCAGGAACACGTCCATTTCTTGATTGGTATCCAACTCGGTCACCAGATTGGTGGCCAGGCTTTCAAACACCACCCAACGCCCGTCCGCCGAGATGAGCGGATGATCGGAAAGCGGGCGGTTGATTCTTGGCGTGGATTCGCGGACTGCCTCCCGCTAGATCGGCACTGACCAAGGTGGTCGTGCTGGCCTCCAGGTCGCGCAGGAAAATGTCGCTGGTGTCGTTCGTGTCGTCCGGCACCAGGTTGCTGGCGGCCGTCGCGAAGACCACGAATTGCCCGTTCGAGGAAATGGCCATGCTGCCGACGTTGGCGTTGCCGCCGCCGGTTCCGGAAGTGTTCACGCTGGCTAGCACCGTCTCGTGGGTTTCCAAGCGATGCACGAACAGATCCAGACTACGGTGCTTGATCGTCGTTGGTGACTAATGTTGGCGCGTAACTGAGAAATGCCACCGAGCGTCCATCCGCGCTCATTGTCGGCAGGAACGAACCGCCGGCCGCACGATTCAGGCCGGGAGTGACGGAGAGCGGTTGCACCGGTTCGGCGGCACACGGATTTGCCGTTGGCAACATTGCCGCGAGCAGCGCCAATAGGGCGACGGCAACAAAGCGTCGTAACGGCGGCAGCGGCATACGAACCGGAGCGCGGACATTCGTGTCCGCTTCCGGCGCCCAGCCCTCCGAAGCGGACACGAATGTCCGCGCTCCGGCCAACGAGGTTTCGGAATTGTTCTGTCGTGGTAGCAGAGAACAGCACGTTAAAGATTTCATGCGCGTGAAAGGGGTTGAGGTTAAAGCCGGGGCAACAAGACGTGATAAACGCCGTTATCGCCTTGCTGTTCCAGCGTCTCGTCCGCATAACGTTTTAGAGTGAGGCTGGTGGTTTGCAGCACTTGGCCGTCGTACAGCAACAGATTGCCCGATTGATTGTGCAAGCCGGTGAGCCATTTGAAAAAGTTTGGAGAGTTATGGTAGTTAATGCCCGCAGCCGTCGTGACTCCACTCGAGCAACCAACGTTGTACCCGTTGACAAACATGTTGCGATCGGCGCCAATGAACGACCGGGTTGATCCCGAAAACACATCCAGGGCAATCAAATAGCTGACCGCTTGGTTGCGATACCCCGGATTCAGGAAGCCTCCATCCAGGGAACCGGAAAAGTCCCGCGCGACTTTGGTTTGTTCATCGGCGGGGCAGGCCAGGATGCGGGGCGTGGTGATCTCGTTGGACATCCAGGCGTAGTGGAACCAGGCATTGTTGATGTAGATGCTCCAACTCGGGCGCGGCACGTCGGTACAGAACGTCGGGTAAAACCAGAGGCCCCCTTCGCAAAACGGCGTCCGAATGGGCATCGCGTCCCCGTGATCATTGCCCCACAGATGATACGCCTCGCCGAGTTGGCGCAGGTTGTTCACGCAATCCACCCGGTCGGCGTATCCCCGACTACTGGCCAAAACCGGCAAGGTTACCGTAGCCAGCAGCGCCAGCGCGGCGATGATGGCCACCAGTTCAATCCGCGTGAAGGCGGCCGTGTCTGCCGTCCGCGGGATGCGGGTGGGGATGGGGCGCGCGCCCGCCCCGGGCGCCGTGGTTGGCGCCTCGCCAACCACCGTGCCTATCCCGAGTGGCTTGCGATTCAGTGGCTGCTCAGTTGCTGGGTCAACCGGCGAGGGCGCCGGTTGGCGGCGCCCGAGGCGGGCGCGCTCCCCGTCATCAATTCGAGAGATAGGGTTTGGAGTGTACATGGCATGGTTCAATACTGTTTTTGTTTCAACCGCCAGAACCGGCTGGCCGGCTCTGACAAGCTGGTGAGGTAGGCGGTGGCGAAGGAAACGTTCTCGGAAAAGCGGACCACAATGTAGAACGGCGGGAAGTCGGGATCGGTGATGGCGGAAATGAGGGACGGACCGGTCTGATCGGGCGATTCCTGCGCGGCGAGCGTTGATTTCCCGGCAAGTCCGACCAGGGGCAAGGGACCGACCTGGGCGTTAGCCAGCGTGACAAGGGCGGCAAAGCCGATCCACGTTGATGTCAGTATCCAATAACCCGTTTTCCAAACTCCACATCGCATAGGCTCCTCACAATCACACCAAGCTTCAGGCGCTCCCCTCGCTGGCTCTTCATACGCTCACCTAAAAAACCATGGCCTTGACGGTAAACTGCCTCAAAGCCGGGAACGTTCTGGCGGTGATTAGAACAGCATTTTTGTTGCTTGAATGCAATCAAAAAAACAGGCGCATGGCTTGGCTGCTTGGCCGTCAGGCAGAACAAGACGGCGCAACGGCTGGCTTCGGCCTAGACAGGAGCTTGGCTCATACTTGTTCATACCCGTGGTAGCCATCGACGTATTGAGGCGGACTTGACGCAACCGCCCATGCTCCGCCTCCTCACGTCGGCGGCTACAGCCGGTCAACGGTTTAAGCGGAGTGTGAACTGTCTATTGTTTCGCAGTTCACCGTTCCAGCACTCGATAAAAGCGTGCCCGGCCCCTGCACGGTCGTTTGGACGATGGACTGTTGCCCGTCGCCAATCGGTCCGGATTGCAGCGCGCTTTTGCCGTCGTGACTGAGATTTGTTTGCCCGAACCAAGGGGCATCTCCCGCCGAGTCCCAGTTTAGATCCATCGTATCCAGTGCTTTGGGCAACGGCATGAGAATGCTCAGGGCGGCTCAGAGCCTGTTTTAAAACTCTAGCCGGCCTGTAGCAGCCGACGTGAGGAGGCTCATTATTCCTCGAAAAACCGCGACGCGTCCGACATGAATGAGCCTCCTTACGTCGGCTGCTACCATTTTTCAAACAGCCGCTAAGGCGCTTCGAACGCAAAGCCCCAGGCAAATTGCTTCGGCTCCGATGAATCATTGCGCAACCGAATATCGTCCAGACCCGTGCCTTGCTGATTGAGCACGACCTTTGCAACAGTAAGTCCGGCCGGGCCCGGACGGCCGGAATATCCACCACGATGGTTTCAATGATGGTCTGGAGAGCGCGCGGTCCGAACTGAGCCGCGAACTTGTGGGTCCGGCCGTGCTTCAAACTCAACCAGTTATATCCGCCATAGAGTGTCACAACATTGGTGGCAACTCTCGAACTGGAGCGCGGACATTCTTGTCCGCCTCGGAGGGCGGTGGCACCCGGGAAGCGGACAAGAATGTCCGCGCTCCGGGCCACAAGCTTGCGTCGCTTCTTTGCCATCGGCACTGCGCTACTCCAATCCGCGCCCCCCCCGGAGGGCTGCGAACGCCCAGCCGAATACAATTCGGCGATACAGCAGATTGAAACCCTGCGTGACAAGCGGGACAGACGATGCTGGCTGCCCCGAACGGAGGGAAGATGGGCCATCGCTTTTTGAGTGATTCGAAACCCCATCGGTCGGGTACAAAAAAGAGGCCGGACTTGCGTCCGGCCTCGTGTGATTGGCTTAAGCGGAGACTCGCTTATTGTCGCAGACTGTAGAACTTCATGGGTTGCGTCGTCGTGAGCGTCATCGGATTGGTGGCACCACTCACGACGGTCCACGGACCGATCGGACTATCAGCTTCATAGAGGACACCATCATCCGGATTCCAGGAGATGGTGATCTGACCGGCCACCGAGCCATCGATGGTCAACTCAGGCGCCGTCACGCCCACCGGATACTCAGCCACAATTTCGAGGCCGAAGACCGCGTCGGAGCTGGCCGTTCCCGAGGTGTGCAGGTCGCACGCGATCGTGTTGTTGGCCAGCACCGAGCTGGCGACCAGATTGGTCGTGTCCACGATCGCTTCGCCACCGGCACTCGCTTCGTTCGTGAACGTGATGTCTCCGGTCGGCATCTTGTACCGGAAGGCTTCACTCCCGTTTAGGAAGCAGCGGACGCCGTCATCAATGAAATGATTGACAGTGAACTGGCCGTTGGCCGGCAGCGCGCCCAAGGTCCAATCGAACGTCGTCCGGAAGTAGATGGTGTGGGTCGTCTCCGTCAACGTGGTGTTGAACGGTGCCGGGGCAATGGCGATAACGCCGGCGCTGGTTTCCTCGGCCAGGATGCCCGGTCCCGTGGCCCAACTCGTGTCGTCGAAACCACTGGTGGCGTACCAGGCGACGGCATCATAGTTGTCGGTGTCCGTCTTGGTTTCATCATACTTCCAGTCTGCGGTGTAATCCAACGCCACGATCTGTTCGAGGATCGTCGCGGTGTTCGGACTGACGGAGTTCGGAGTCTGTGCGGTATCCGTAACGGCCGAGCTGATCACCACTGTGTAGGTCACGCCCCAGGTCAGCGGGGTTACCAGGTTCAACGTTACGTTGGTCCCGTTGAGGACGGCGGTATTCACGGTCACGGTGCCGCCGCCCGCCTGATTGATGGTGTAATTGCCAGGGGCTTGGGCGCCCGAGGCCGCCAGCGTTTCGTCGAAGGAGAGCACCACGCTGCTCAGCGCCGGAGAGGCGATGCTGGCGCGGGCAACCGCCGCCAGTAACTGCGGCGGCCGAACGTCCGCATTCACGTTCAGAACCGAGTTCTCAGTGGTAACCGAGTTCTGGGTGTTGTGAATAATGCATCGGTAAACTCCGGCATCACCCGGCACGGCATTGGCGATGGTATAGGAGCTCCCAGTCGCTCCCGAGATATCCACGCCGCCCTTCTGCCATTGGTATTGCGGATCGGTGCCGAAGACCACGACCGAGATAGTGACCGGATCGCCTTCTTCAACGGTTTGCGAAGCCACCGGCTGCTGCTGGATGGTGATGGGGATGGGCGTCGTCCCCCCGTCCAATCGACAATCAACTGCGGACGGTAGCTGACAGTGGCGCCTTCCGAAGAATCGAACTGGAATCCATCCGTCCCGAGGTTGATCATGCCCCAGCCGTAGTTCACTCCCCCGTTGGCCCAGGACTGGACGGCCACGGTCACGTCAATATCAATAAACATGCCGACCGTGGCGGCGGTGGGAGAGATGGTGGCGATGGCCGGTTCCACAATATCGTTGGTGATACCGTCAGCCCCCAGCGTATTCCACGTGTCATTCGGCGTCCACGCCCTGGCCATGTCATAAATGGAGACGTCGTCGCCATTGTTCTCGTTGCGTAACCGCAAGGTGGCGGAGTTGATGGTCGCGCCCGCTTCGATTTGCCCGGGGTTGCCGCCAAATATATTGTCAAAGCGCAGCAAACCATGGCTGATCGGGCTTTCGCCGTCCACCAGCACCACCGCATTGGCACCGAAGGCGGTATCCGGATCCGTGGCGCTGACGTAGGTATCCACCGTGCCCGCGTAGCCATTGACTCCTTGCTGGAAGCCCGTCGGAGTGAGGATGGTGATGCTGTTCGGACTCAGCGCGTTGCCCGCCGGATCAGCGACGTTGTTGATCGTCAACATGGTAGTCTGAACGGAGCTGTCCGCGATCGGATTGGCCGTCTGGACGGTGGCCACCGTGTCGTTGGCGGAAAGCGTCACCGCGACGACCGCATTAGCCGGGTTGAGGACGTAGTTCACCGCGTTGGACGCTTGCTGCGCCCCCATGCTTTCGGAGAACGTCACCACCACGTTGGTTAGATCCAGTTGGCGCACGGCAGAGAGGATCGTGGGGGCGGTGTTATCGGCGATCACTTCGACAGTGATCACCGGGCTATTGGTCGAGCTGCCAAGGCTGTTGGTGACTTGCAGGTAGTATTCACCCCCGTCAGCCACCGCAGCGTTCGCCACGCTGTAGGTGTCCGCATTGGCCCCCGCAATGCCCACGGTGTCATGGAACCATTGGTATTGAGGCTCAAACCCGGAAACGCCAAACGAGATGCTGAACGCATACCCCTGGGTGACCACGATGTGATTCGTGGGGGGCACGCTGGTGATGGCCACCGGCTCCACCGGCGGCAGCACGGCCAGGATGCGCGCGCCAAACAAGCAGTCCGAGCTGGTGTCGTTGATCGCGTGCAGGTCCGCGGCGATGGTGTTGTTGCCTTGCTGGAGCAGGCTGAGATTCACAATGTTCGTGGCCAGCACGGCTTCACCCGTGAACCCGGTCTCATCGGCGAAGGTAGAGTGCGCAATAACCGCTGGCTCGGCCGGCATTTTGAAGCGGAAGGCCTCGGCCCCATTCACATGGAACACGACGCCATCATCGACGAAATGAATAATGGCGAGTTCCACGTGCGAATCCACGGCCCCCGGCGCATACGGCCAGTTCACGTCCGTCTTGCGGTAGTAAGACGTAAAATGGTTGGCCGTAACCGGAGTGTTGATCGCAGCCGGTAAGACATCCGGACCGGTATAATTATCTTCCAAGCCGAGCAGCCCGGCGCCCGAAAGCCACAGGGAATCGTCATAAGTCCGATCCGAGAACGGCGGCACCGGGGAAATCAGGTCGGTGTCCGACGCATCGTACTTCCACGTGTCCGCCCAATCGGCCAGGAGCAAGGCGGTGGTCATTTCGAGCGAGTTGTTCGGTGGGGCCGAGGCATTGCCCGCCACATCGTGGATGTTGTTGCCCACGGTGACCGTGTAGCGTTGGCCGAAGGTGGCATTGATGGTCAAGACCACCGAGGTGGAATTGACCAGGGTGGCGCCACCAATGGAAACGAGCGGCGTGATGGTGTAATTCCCCGGGGTGGAGGCGCCCGTCGGGCTGAGCGGCTCGTCAAAGGTGAGCGTCAAGTTCGTCAGGGTGGTGCGGCCGTACGCCAGCGCCGACATCAAGTACGGCGGCTTGGTATCCGGAACGACCGTAACCTGGATGACCGGACTGTTGGTCGAGCTGGGCACGGAATTGGTAACCTGCAGGTAATAATTACCGGAGTCGCCCAGCACTGCTGCCGTGCGGCTGAAGGTCGCCGCGGTTTCGCCGGGCAGCGCCACACTGTCCTTGAACCACAGCAAGTGTGGGTCATAGCCATAGACGCCGAACACAATTTCAAATGACTTTCCTTCGTCCACATAAATGTGGTTGGTGGGCGGGACCGCCGTGATCTCCACCGGGATGTCGGTGCTACCGGTCGCCCAGTCGATGGTCAGCATGGGCCGGTTTGAGCGACGGTCGCGTTTTCAGAGGTCGGCCAATCGAAGCCACCGTCCGAACCAGTCGCCGTATTGATCAACACCCACCCGAAGTTGGGCAGCCCATTGGCCCATTCCTGAACCGAACTGGTGACGTCCACATTCACGAAACTCCCAGTCGGGTGCGGGTCAAAGGTGGTTACGATTGCCGCTTCCGCCTCGGTGCCGTCAGTGGAAACTCCGCCGACCATCACGTTCCAAGTGGCCGTGTTGTTCCAATCCACCAGCATGTTATGCACCGCAATGTTGTTACCCGGGTTAACAATGTAAAACCGCAGGGTCGCCCCATTGATGATCGAACCGTAGGGAACCTGGGTGGCCCCCAAGCCGAAGATGTTGTTAAACCGGATCAGACCCTGGGAATGCGGACCAGAATCATCCGTTGTGACTGTGTCATCGGTGCCATGGTTGGTGTTGGGATTATCCTCTTCCAACTCGGTATCCGCCGTTCCGGCGTAGCTATCCACGCCTTGCTGGAACGTGAAGATCTTGGGAATGGTCACCGGCACAATGGACGGGTCAAAAACCGTGTTACCGGCCAGGTCGCTCATGTTGTAGGCGGCAACGATGTAGGATTGATTCACATCCAGCGGCATGCTGGTGCCCAGCACCACTTGCGCGATGCCGTTGGTGAACACGAGGCGGTTGGGATCGGTGGGATCTGTTCCTTCCTGGCTCAAACAATCAACGAACTGATCGTCGGTGCAAATCAGATAATTGTACTTGTCCAACGCATTGTCGGCCATGTCTTCGGACCAGGTTACAATGATGTTGGTGATGTTCGGCTGGCGCACGGCGGACAGCACGAACGGCGTAATGTTATCCGGACTGACGTTCACCGTGGCGGCGGTGCTGGTCACAGTGTTCACCGAGTTGTGGACGACCACGTAGTAAGTGCCGGCGTCGGCCAGCGCCGCGTCGGCCACGTAGTAAGTAGGGCTGGTGGCGCCGGAGATCAGCGTTCCCGAGCCCGGAGTGCCTTTGTACCATTGGAATTGCGGCGCGGTGCCGGTAACCCCGACACTCAGGCTGAAGCCCGCATTTTGCACGGTGTTGGTGTTCTGCGGTTGCTGGGTGATCACGATCTCCTCCGGCGGACCGTACAATACATCAGACAGTTCAATGGCCGAGAAGGCATAGCAATAGGTGTCCGCAATGGTTTCGGTTCCACCACTACCATCATGATTCGGCACCAAGGCGCCACTGGCCAAAAGCGTGTGGTAATTTGAGCAGATCACCGAGAAGGAGGTGCCATTGGGCACGATCTGGTCCCATCCAATCACATCACCGGACGTGTTGTTCCCGCTGTTCCAGGCCGCCTGCAGGTTGGGAGCCATCTGGTTGCCATAAGGCGCCCAACCATTGGTGACGATGCCGGGTGAACCCGTGCCGGTAATGTGGGCCGGCACAGCGCTGTTGACGCCTTGGATGGTGGCCAGGGTCCAGCGGGGATAATTGTTACCCCGAACCGCAACACCACGGAAGGAATACGTGGAACCTGGATTGAGGTTGGTGAACGTAAACGTGACCGACGCCGTGTAAGGATCGGTGCCGAAATAGAGTGCACTTCCCGTCCATTCCACTTTCCCGCCAAAGATCAAATCAGCGGGTGTGCCCGCGTTCGGTGCTTAAGAGGTACCGGTCGTGCCACTGACCTGGCCGGCTACGGTAATATCAACTCCAACATTGTTGGGGACCGCCCCGCCAGTGAGGAAATCGGTCAGAGGTCCGCCCACCGTGCCGAGACCAGTTGGAGAGTATGTCGTGACATTCGCCGCTGTACCGGCGCCACTTACGTGCTCGTTGTAGGCCGTCCAGTTAGTTGCCGTCTGAGCCCACAGGCCGACCGGCAACAAGGCCAATCCTACCGCGAAAGAGAGTAGTTTTCTTCTCATAATTGGAATTGTTGTTTCTGAGTGTCTATGTTGTCCGTCGATAGATAGATATTTTCCACGCATCGCCGCCTTAGCCCCCCATCGAACCAGCGTCCGTTACCCACGAAGCGGCCGGTTTGCCGTGGCTGGTGATTGCCTAGAATGAGTGAAGGTAAACATAGGAATAGGTTGAATGCAAGCATATTCTTTGATGACCGGCAACCGGCGCCAGCGGCGCACCGGAAGCGCAAAAGATGGTTCCGCCGGGGTTGAAATCGTGCCCCGGAAGTCAGTTCGCGGCGTCCGGGGTCAATGTCCCAGGAATTTCCCCAGGCCCCAGCGACAGTCAACGGAACGACCGCATGCATCCCGTAGGACAGCCGTCCCGGCTGTCCCGAACCACCAAACACCGTTCCTTTGGTCCCTGGACGCATCGGGCTAAGCTGTGACTATCCAGTAGGACAGGCGTCCCGCCTGTCTTGAACGACTGCAAACCATCGACTTGTACCGCGACGCTGGGAGGCTCTCCAGGTCACTAAAAGGTGAGGATGCCTTTGGCTATTCGAGACAGGCGAGACGCCTGTCCTACCACGCCGAATCGCCTCATCGCTGCTCCAGCTACTGAATAGTCACGGCTTGGAAGATGAACGGTCTTTGGCATTTCGGGACCGGCGGGACGCACGGTCCTACCGATGGGCCCGCAAAAACTTCTTTGAACCGCGGGCGACTTGCCCAAGAATACGGTGCGTGACCCTACCGTCACTGGTTCGTTATCTCCAGAAACTGCCAAAGCAGACCCGCTCGGTTCTGTTGACGTGCATCTATGGACTGGGGGCCGGGATCTCGACGGTGGCCTTTCTCCTGTGTACCAACGCCGTGTATGGAGCTGGTTTGCAAGAGCTTTCGCGGCACTCGAAGACCACGTTCGTCGTGGGCAGTTTCGCGGTCATCATGGCGTCGTCGCTGCTGGTGGGCTACCTGCTGAACTCGTTTTGCCGGGAAGCAGCCGGGAGCGGCATTCCGCAGCTCAAGCTGGCGTTCTGGAAGGAGTTCGGGACGGTGTCGTGGCGCGTGGCCTGGGTCAAATTTATCGCCGGGGTGGTCAGCATTGGCGGCGGAATCAGCCTCGGACGGGAAGGACCCAGCGTGCAAATGGCCGGCGCGGTCAGCTCGAACCTGGCCGGATTGGCGGGCGAGCCAAAACAACATCGTCGTGCCGCCGCCGCCGCCGGGGCCGCCGCGGGTTTGGCGGCGGCGTTCAACACGCCCCTGGCGGCGATTACGTTCGTGTTGGAGGAAATCATCGGTGATTTGAACAGCCGTTTCCTGGGCAGTGTGCTGCTGGCGTCCATTTTGGGCGCATTCGTCGTCCACGGCGTCATTGGCAAGCAGCCCGCGTTCACCCTGGTTGACACCGCCAATCCCACGCTGGTGGGATTTATTCTGACCCCGCTGGTCGCGGTATTGGCAAGTTTGGTGGGCGTGTATTTTCAGAAGTTTTCCGTGGGCCTGCTGGGCCGGATGAAACGCCAAAAAAAGGTGCCCTTGTGGCTGCTGCCCGCGGTCGGCGGGCTGATCACGTGGGCGCTGGGCGTCAGTGTTTTCCTGAGCACCGATCATCTGGGCGTGTTTGGTTTGGGTTACGGGGATCTCTCCAGTGCGCTGCAAGGCAATGTGGTTTGGAAATATGCCGCCCTTTTGCTCGTGGCGAAATTTGTGGCCACGTTCTGCTGTTACGGCTTTGCCGGGTGCGGTGGCATTTTTTCGCCGACGCTGTTCTTCGGCGGCATGGTGGGCGTGGTGGTGGCCGGCATCGCCGGGATGCAATGGCACATCCCCCAGGACGACATGGTCATGTTGGCGGTCGTGGGCATGAGCACCTGCCTCGGCGCGGTGGTCCGGGCGCCGATGACCGGCATCCTGATTGTCTTCGAGATGACGCACAATTGGAGTCTGGTTCCGGCGTTGATGTTCGGCGCTCTAATCAGTCAAGCCATCAGCCACCGAATGACGGGGAAGAACTTCTACGAGGCGCTCCTCGAACAAGACGGTCACGAAGTCGAGCATGTGCGTCCGCCGCGCGACCTGCACTCCTGGCAACAACTCCCGGTGTCGGCCATTGCCAATTTCAAACCGGTGCTGATCCAGGATTTGGCCGAGGGCGAAGTGCAAAACATGCTGAGCGCCCACCCTTACAAACGGTTTCCCGTGATCATTGAAAAATCGTTCCGCGGCATCCTGACCCGGACCGAGGCGCAGGAAGCCCTCCAGGAGAAACGCCCGCCGCAACTGGCCAAGCCGGCCGTCTGCCTGCCCCATCACACCATTCGCGATCTCCAGTTCATTTTGATGGAGTCACCGGTCGCGATGGCCGCCCTGCTGGACCGGGCGGATGGAAACATCCTGGGACTGGTCACGCTGCACGATTTGTTGCGCGCCCAGGTGTCGCTGAGTGAACAAGAGGAGCTGTGAGGGAGGGATGCTGGATGCTGGATGCTGGATGCCGGATGCCGGATGCTGGATGCTGGATGCCGGATGCCGGATGCCGGATGCCGGATGCCGGATGCTGGATGCCGGATGCTGGATGCTGGATGCTGGATGCTGGATGCTGGATCCATGCGGATGCTGGATGCTGGATGCTGGATGCTGGATGCTGGATGCTGGATGCTGGATGCTGGATGCTGGATGCGGATGCTGGATGCTGGATGCTGGATGCTGGATGCTGGATGCCTGGATGCTGGATGCTGGATGCTGGATGCTGGATGCGGATGCGGATGCCGGATGCCGGATGCCGGATGCTGGATGCGGATGCGGATGCCGGATGCCGGATGCCGGATGCCGATGCCCGATGCCAGATGCTGGATTCGGGGTGGCTAGAGCGAATGAAGGCGCCGGGCGTTTGAATGACGGGCGACGATCAGTGGTTCACCGTTGAGGCGCGGCGATGGTTGAATCGCCGGGTTAACTTTGGCAACAATACACGATGATGATATTGATGATTAAACTACTCCTGGCGGTGGCCTTCGGGTTGGTGCTGCTGGCGTTGTAATGAAGCGGTTTGCTTATTGGCGGGACGGATTGTTTCTGGCCAGTTGCGCGGGCTACGCGCTCAACCGCTGGGGGCTGAAGCCGCTGTTGGCGACACCGTTTTTGCACTCGTATTTCAACGATCTGCTGCTCATTCCCTGCGCGCTACCGCCCTTGCTTTGGCTGCACCGAAAGCTCGGACTGCGCCTCCACGACCTGCCGCCGACCCCGGCGGAAATCCTGGGACACCTCGGGCTGTGGTCCGTGATCTGCGAACTCCTGGGACCGCACATTTATTCGCGGGCCACCGGTGACTGGCACGACGTGCTGGCGTACGCCACCGGGGCGGTGCTGGCCGCGCTGTGGTGGCACCGGCAACGTCCCGGCCTGCGCCTTTGCTCCGCATGAGTTTTGATCGACTGGCCCCGCATTACCGGTGGATGGAGCAGGTCTTCGCCGGTCAGCAACTCCAGCGTTGTCGCACGGCATTCCTGAACCAGATCCCATCCTGCCGGCAAGTGCTGGTGGCCGGCGAAGGCAATGGCCGTTTTCTGGCCGCCTGCCGCCGCCGACTGCCGGAGGCCCGCATTACTTGCGTGGATGGCAGCCGGAAAATGCTGGCGCTGGCCCAGGAGCGGCTGCGCCGACAGGAATTGCCAATCGCGCACGTCGAGTTCATTCAGGCAGACATTCGACAGTGGCCGGCGCCGACGGCCACGTTCGATCTGGTGGTGACGCATTTCTTCCTCGATTGCTTCCCCGCACAGCAGGTGGCCGAGATTGTGGTCCGCCTGGCGCGCGCCACCCAACCGGGCGCCCATTGGCTGGTGGCGGATTTCTGCGTGCCCGAACAGGGTTGGAAACGGCTGCGCGCCCGGGCGGTGGTCGGAGGCCTATACGGCTTCTTCCGCTTAACCACCGGCCTGGCGGCCCGGCAATTGACGCCGCCGGATCCGTGGTTGGATCAGGCCGGCTTTCAGTTGCGCCAACGGAACCCTTACGACTGGGGGCTGCTGCAGTCGGATTGGTGGACCAGGCGGGAAAGATGATAAAAGGGGATTTGCGGCGTCGGCATCTTCTAGCCAGAATGGGGCGCGACGCCGCGGGCGCGGCCGGACCACTGGTTACGATATGTTGCTCGAAGTAACGCTGCTCATCATGGGGCTTCTCCTGATCATCAAGGGAGGCGACCTCTTTGTTTCGTCCGCGGTGCGCATCGCCGAGTTCACCCGGATGCCCCGGGTGGTCATCGGCTCCACGCTGGTGAGTCTGGCCACCACCACGCCGGAGTTGGTGGTGTCGGTGATGGCCGGGGCCAAAGGCGAGTCCGGCCTGGCGGTGGGCAACGCGGTCGGTTCCTGCATCTGCAACATCGGATTGATCCTCGGCATCACCGCCACGCTCAAGCACGTGGACGTGCATCTCCGGGTGCTGCGCCCGTCCTTGGTGGCCATGTTTGGCTTGGGAGGGTTGCTATTTTTGATGACGCTCAACCTCCAGTTGTCCCGGCTGCAAGGCACGATGTTGCTGGCGGGAGGATTGGGTTACTTTGCGTATGACTTCATGCAACATGCCCGGGATCGCAAGCCCCGCGACTTGGCCGAAGCGCGAGCCATCGAGCAGGACGTGGTGGTTCGATTTCCGTGGTTTCTGTCGCCGGCCGGTACGGCGGTGCAATTCGCCGCCGGGGCAGGCATCGTGGTGTTTGGCAGCCGGTTGCTGGTGGATTCGGCCGTGAGCCTGGCGGCTTTCCTCGGCATTCCCTCGATCATTCTCGGATTAACCGTCGTGGCCATGGGCACATCGTTGCCTGAATTGGTCACCGCGGTCACTTCCAGCCGCAAATCCGTTTCCGACCTGGCGGTCGGCAACATCTTGGGCGCCAATATCGCGAATCTGTCGATCGTCATTGGCACCGCCGCCGCCATGCACGAGGTCGGCCTGAACCGCCTGACGCAGGTGTTTAACTTTCCCGCGCTGCTTCTCATGATGGCAGTCTTTTTGTGGATGCTGATTACCGATCGACGGGTCACGCGGAAGGAAGGCATGGTCTTGTTGACGCTGTATGGCCTTTACCTGGGCACGTTGGTCACGCTGACGTTGATGGGGATTCGTTAGGGGAGGCGGGATGCCAGATGCCGGATACGGGATGGCCGGTAGGACAGTGCGTCTCGCCTGTCCCGAATTTCCAAAGCGCGTTCGTGTTACCGGGAAGACTCAATGGACGGTTAACTGTCCATGCGCTGGAAAGTCATGGCAATGCCCCCCCAACGAAGGCCCAAGTTCGCCCTCCATTCAGCGGGCCTTGGAGCTTGGGCCTTCTCTGGTCATTGGTCATTGATCCTTGGTCATTTTCTCGTCGTCTTCAGCAAAGGGCCGACGTTGGCATCGGCGGGCATACCAGCCAAGCACACAAAAAACCAAAATCGCCACCACCGGCAACGTCAGCCGTAACGCTTCGTTGCCCACCGGAGCCACCGTGGGTTGCTCCATTGGGGAGGCGGGTTCGGTATTGGTGTTCATCGGCACGAAGGCCGCATCAGAAGTTGGAGTGCCCACCTGGGCTTGAGCCAACCAAGGCGGGGTCATTTTGGAGCGTGCGGCCATGCTGGTCATAGCGACCGTCTCCAGAAGAACCACCAGCAAAATCAAGTTACGCCAGGTCAGTTGCATCGTTGCTATCTCGCCGCCATTAAGGCTAGAACCCGTCCGTTTTGTAATCAAGGCAACTCTGTCACCCAATCGTAACCCAATCGACAACCAGCCGTTTCCGGCGACTGGCAGGTTTGGCTTGGATAAATTGAAAAGTAAGTAACCGAACCTCAGGCCAATCCGGGCCTGAACCAGTAATATGACGACAACAAAAATGGATCAAGCCAATGGACGGGCCGTTCCGATGCCGGACTTGACGCGATTCCTGAGCGAGCGGGAACTGCTCGAGCTCTGCCTGGAATCCGTTTCGGCACTGCACCTGACGACCGGGGAAATGGAACGGCTTAAGATGGGTGAATTTCGGCCGCAAATGCTGCTGACTCTGCTGGCTTTTGCCTACACCAAACGGCGGTATGCCTCGGAAGACATTGAATGGGCCGCGGTCCACGACCGCACCATTCGCTATATTTGCGCCCACACCCAACCGGACTACAAAACGATTCGCCACTTCCGCAAACTGCATCGGGCCTTGATTGAACAGTGCCTCCGCTACGTCTTCGAACACGGATGGCGGCGGGCATTTGGTCCGGTGAAAACGGACTTCACGTTCTACCAATGGTGGGATTCCTGCCTCGAGCGGCAAGCCCGGGCGGTCGCCGGCGAACGACTTGAATTGGCAATCATTGCGGACACCGCAGCCGCCGAATGGTGAATGGCACGATTCAATCCAGCCCATATTTTTCGAGCCAGCTTTGCGGCAAGGTTCCAAAACTGAGCAGCCAGTCATTGAACCGCTGCAAGCTCCAGCCGCGTCCAACCACCAATCGCTCGTGCAGGCGGGCATTTTCAAGTCGCCCCAACCAATAGCTCATGGGCACGCCGGGCTTGGCGGTGTACCAGTTCACGTCCGCTTCGGCGCGAGCCTGGGTGAAACCCAGCGCTCGCTGCAAATGCTGCACCGCCTGGGCGTGACTGTAGCGTCCGGTCTGGAGACGCAGATCCACGAGAATGCGATGACACCGCCACAGGGCATCGTGGAGTTGCTGCAAGCGCAACGCCGGGGAACGTTCCACCTTGAGGTCCACCGTCATCTGCTCGCACCAAAGCGTCCAGCCTTCGTAAAACACCGCATGCGCAAATAACCGCCGCCAGCGGCGCGGATGCCGGTTGGCGGTGACGAATTGCAAATGGTGCCCCGGGTAAGCCTCGTGCGCGCAGGTGAGCGGCAGCCCGAAGTGTTGTTGTTGCTCGGCCAGTTTGTCGGCGGCTGACGTTTTGATGAGGCTCAAATCGTTCACCCAAAAAATGCCGCGCTGCTTCTTTTCGAAGGCCCCCGGCGAACTGTAAGCCGCCGTCGGAATGAGCGCGCGCAGGAAATCCGGCACGGGCCGCACGTCCAGTTGGTCGCCACGGGGAAAGGTCACCGCGCGGGCCTTTCGAAACGCCGCGGCGATGTGCCTGGTTTGTTCCTGATACAGTTCCAACAACGGTTTACCTGGACGCCATTGCGAACGCGCTTCAGCTATCACCTCTTCGGGGGTGCCGCGGCGGCCTTGCGCAGCACAAGCCCGCTGTAAGAGCGCGCCCACCCGCTGCGCTTCCGCCAACGCCAATGCTTCGACCTGGCCGAGTGTGTAATCCAGTCCCAATTCATCGCGGACCCTTCGCTGCAAAATCGCAGCGCCCACGGCGAAGGATTTGGCCGGCGCCACGCGACGTTGGCTGACGCGGTCACGGTAACGTTCCAGCGCCGTTCGGGTCGATTTCAGCGCGGAAGCATCGCTGGGTTGCGCTTGGATCCGCTTCAGCAGCACACCCACCGCTGCGAGCAAGGTTCCCGCACCGGCTACGGTTTGTTGCATCACTTTCCGCCAGACGGCTTCCGGCTGGTTGATGAGCCGGGCGGCGTCGCCCAGAAAACGCGGCGCCTCGCGTAGCAGCGACCGAAGATTGCGCGCGGCTCGCTTGGGCTCGTCGTCGGCTCGTTGAAGTTCATGCAGGAGGATGTTGAACAGTTGCTCCGGCGCATCGGGTTCGAGCGTGTAGCGACTGCGGGCAAAGTCTTCGCATTCCTGCAACAGCAGACTTCGCCACGCGAGGCGATCCAATTGTTGTTCGCGAGTCAATTCGCGCGGGTTCAGTCCGTCCAACGCGCGCAACGCCGCCTGGCGCTGGGATTCACGTTGCTTGACATAAGCCAACGTGGCTTGGCCGAGTTGGCCCTCGCCCGACTTGAGTCCGGCGAACGTGGCCATCGTAGGTTCCTCGGTCAGCAACGTTTCAAAGTACCGGTCCAGGAGACCTTCGAACTGCGTTGAGGCGTTCTTCTGCATGCGGCCATCCAGCCACAAATGACCGGGCGACGCACGCGCCAAGTGACGAGGGCCGCGGGGGCAACTCGCAAAAAACGGTCAACGTTAGCCAACGCAAGTTTTGCCGCATTGACGGGGCAACTTCTAATGAGTAAACGAGTTTTCGAGCAGGCCCGGCCGAAGGGCCGGTGGCCCGTACGCGGCCCGCAAGTCCAACGGCGGACAGCGCCTGCCGAGAACGGGCCGACAACCTTAACCGTGTTCGAATCATGGCTGATACACAAAACGCAACCAACGCTCAAACCGCCGCCGGCACTGCGCCGGCGCAACGTCCTCTCGATTTGCTGCTGCTCGGCGCCCCCGGCTCCGGCAAAGGCACGCAAGCCTCCGTGCTGGTCAAAGCACTGGAGATCCCACACATCGCCACCGGCGACTTGTTCCGCGAGAATCTGAAGAACAACACTGAGCTGGGCAAACTGGCCAAGTCATACATGGACCAAGGTCAGTTGGTGCCGGATGAAGTGACCGCCCGGATGATGGAAGACCGGTTGTCCCGGCCCGACGTGGCCAAGGGATTCATTCTCGACGGTTTTCCCCGCAACTTGGCTCAGGCAGCGGATTTGGAGAAGATTCTGACCAAGTTGAACCGGAGCATTCTGGCGGTGTTTTACATCCAGGCATCCGACGACCTGATCATTTCCCGGCTGAGTTCCCGGCTGATTTGCCGCCAGTGCCAGACGCCCTACAATTTGAAGACCATGAAGCCCAAACAGGAAGGCATCTGCGACAAGTGCGGCGGTGAATTGTATCAGCGCGACGACGACAAACCAGAAACCGTGTCGGCCCGGCTGAAGGTCTATCACACACAGACCGCGCCGTTGATCGAGCATTACACCCAGGCCGGGTTGCTCCACGAGTTAAAGGCCGAGGCCGGCTTGGAAAACGCCAACCGCCAGGTCCTCGAAGTCATCAAGCAACGGACCGCGAAGTAACGCAACGGGCTGCCGGCATCCTGCCGGAAGTTTGGAACGGGAGCCGCGATTAATGGCCAATGACCCATGCTCAATGGCAAGAGAATGAGCAACATCCAATGATCAGGCACCTATTGGCAGACTGCGAGCCGTCCAAGGCTTGACTACTGGGCATTCTTTGCGACTTGGCCATTGTCCGCTGGACGACTGGTCAATACCGAAGACGCAATCCGGGCAAACTCGAACGTCGCACATGCTCGGTTATCCATGCTGTATTCATTGCCCCAACCGTGAACTCCACGGATATCTATAAGGCGAAAACGTTGCGCGCGATTATCCGATTAACATCCGCAACTGGCCTGCCAAGAGTCTTCCAGGGAAAATGTAAGGAATCTCAGTCGTATGCTTTGCGTCGTCGTGCCAGTTCCTTTTCCGTATCGCGCGCCCCGTGGATTACGCCCAACACCACGACGGTTTGCCCGCTGATGTAATAAAATATTCCGTAAGGAAACTTCGGCAAATTGACGCGTCGAATGTCGAGGAATCGCACGGAGTAAAAGGATGCATCATCACTCAGATGCCGGAACAAGCCGTTTGCTTCCAACTCAAGCTGTAAACCAACGCCCGGCTCTTGGCGTTCGTACCAAGCGGAGGCTTCAGCGAGATCAATTGGTACGAGCGGGTGAAAGTCGAGCCTGTACCTCACGACGGATGTCCTCAAAGAAATGGTCCAATTCCTCTTCGTTCGTGACCCGGATGAAGCGTTCCGGGTGCTCGAAATATTCCTGGCGGCGGCGCAACAATTCGTCCTTCTGCGCCTCCATTATCTCCCCGCTTTCGGTAAACAACTCGTAGCGATGTTCATCCAGCCAGAGCAGCAGCCGGCGGCGTTCTTCCGGTGGCATTTCGCGGATGGCGGATTCAACTTGCTCGATGTTCATGCGGGGAAGATTACGCAGGTGCTCCTTATTTGCGAATGAAAATATTGAAGCCGTTGCGCCGTTCACAGTGGATTCAGCCCGCGCGAGTCAGGCGGTACATTTTTAGGTTTTCAGCAGTTGCGGGATAACCACAGATTTACCGTTCAAATTCCGATCAGCGTTTTGCGCATACGCCGCCGGCATGATGAAGATTGTCACGACGCCGCAACGGCGGTAACACAACGCCATGAAATCATCATTGTCCCTTTGCCTGCTGGCCGTCGCCTTGGGATGGAGCGCGTTCCCCAGTCGGGCTCAAAACGATTCCTCGCCGTCGCGTGCAAAGTCTGATTTGTGGGTGCTCGCGCAACGCTACCAGCCGACGCACCGGTATTCCACGCTGTTCACCGCCCAAAATGTGCGGGACCTGCTGGCGAACGAAGCGGGTATCGCCAAGGCCATCGACTGGTGCCAAAAGACCGCCGTCACACACGTGTATCTCGAAGAGTTTCGGGATGGTTACCAGGCGGACAAGGAGACGTTGTTGCGGGCCAAGGAACGTTTTCAAAAGGCGGGCATCGACACCTCCGGCTGCATCACCACCACGCGGGTCGGCAAATCCTCGACGGGTTGGAAAAACACCATCTCCTGCTACACCGACCCAGCGACCCAACTCAAACTCAAGGCGATCTTCGAATACGCCGCCGGCTTGTTCGACGAGATCATGATCGACGACTTCTGGTTTACCGACTGCACGTGCCCCGCGTGTGACGCCGCCCGTCGGGCCAGGAAGGTTACCATTGGCGACCACATCTATTCGGTGGTCGGCGACACCTGGGAGGACTACCGCTGCGAACTGATGGTGCGCCTGTCCCGCGATTACTTGCTGGCCGCCGCCCAACGCGTCAATCCGCGCGTGAAGTTGATCATCAAATACCCGCAATGGTATGACCGCTTTCACGAACGCGGTTACGAAGTCGTGCGCGAAACTGCCGACTTCGACAAGATTTGGGTGGGCACCGAAACGCGCGATTACAACGATCCGCGCTGGGGCGGTACGGTGCAATACGAGGCCTATTTCATCATGCGTTGGCTTGGCGGATTGGGAGGCACCAAATGCGGCGGCGGATGGTTCGATCCTGTACGGCACCACGGAACAGACCTACGTCGAGCAAGCCCGGCAAACCATTCTGGGCGGCGCGCGCGAATCGCTGTTGTTTTGCTACGGCAGTCTGCAGACTCAAACCGGACCAAAAAACGTCGCGGCATTGCGCCAACAAATTCCCGAACTCTTTCAGATCGCTGAGCAAGTCAAGCGGCGCGAAATCGTCGGCATTGCGGCCTGCAAACCGCCGAACAGCCATCCAGGGAAAGAAGCCCGCGTCTTTGATTTCGTCGGCATGTTGGGCCTTCCCCTGGTGCCCTGTCATGAATTTCCCGCGTCCGCACCGGCGGCCTTCTTCTCGATCCACATCGTGAAAACTCCAGGCTGGCAGGACAAGCTGTCCGCGTTCATTCAGTCGGGCAAACCCGTGCTGCTAACCGATGGATTGGTGGCGGCGTTGGCGGGTCGAATACCGCTGAACGCACCCAATGTTCACGTGCTGAAGGTCAACGGGGATCCCCAATCGTTGTTGCAGCTTTCCCAGGCCAAACTCGATGAACTCCGGGCGTCCATGTTGCAGCCCTTCAAGACTACGTTTCGCGCACCCAACCGCGTGGCGCCTTACTTGTTCAAAGACGGCAGTTGGGTGGTCGAGAACTTCAACGACCAACCGGTGCAGGTCGAACTCGCGGGCAAAACCTTCAGTGTGGACGGGCGCGGTTGGAAATACGATTGGCGCTAACGCCGCTAAGAGCCTGTTTGAAAAATGGTAGCGGCCGACGTAAGGAGGCTCATGCTTGTCGAATGCAGCACGGTTTTCCGAAATAGATTGAGCCTCCTCACGTCGGCTGCTACAGATCGGATGGAGTTTTAAAACAGGCTCTAACCAATCCGTTCCGTCATAATGCGGGGCAGAATCGCTTCGAGGCGGTCCTGCTCCAGACGCGCGGGGAGCAACTGACTCAGGTTGTCCGCGGCGGCCGCCATGCCCCAACGAATGGCGTCCAGCGGTGCCGCTTCACGTTGCAGCGCCCAGGCGATGCCCGCCGCCATGCAATCACCGCAGCCGATGGGATTCACCACCAATTTTACCGGCGGCGGCATCGAACGGTAGGTTTCCGTCCCATGGGTCGCCAGCACCGCCTGCTTACCCTGAGTGATGACCACCCATTCCGCGCCCCGCCGGTTCAGTTCGCGCATGGCTTCCAGCACGGCTGTGTCCTCATTCGAGGCGATGCCAAGCGTGCGCCGCAGTTCTTCGCGGTTCGGCTTTACCAGGAACGGCTTGGTTGGAAGCGCCGCCAGCAACTCTTCACCCCGGACATCCAGAATCACCTGGGCCGGGCACTCCTGGATCAAATCGCGGTAGAACGTTGCCGGGGTTCCGGCCGGAAGCGAACCACTCAGCACGACGATCTTCGTCCCGGTTGCTTCGCGCGCGAAAGCGGACAGGAACAAATCGAGTTCTTCGCGCGTGGCCGGCGCCGAATTCTCAACCAGTTCGGTGGTCGTGTGCGCGGTGGCATCCAGAATGGTGGTGCAGACCCGGGTGGGTGTGGGCGAATCAAGGAGGCTTGCGTTCAGGGCCAGATGCTCGAATTCTTCTTTGATGGCCGCGCCGCTCTTGCCGCCCACCAGGGAAAGTGTTTTGGCGCTGGCGCCGAGAAAGTGCAAGGCCAGCCCCACGTTCAGCACTTTGCCCGAAGCGCACCAGCGGACTTCGCGGGCGCGGTTGACTTCGCCCACCTGCAATTCGTCCAACATCACGATTTGTTGCCACGCGGGCGTCAAACCGGCCGCCAGGATGGTGGGAGCCGGTCGGTCAGTTCGGTGATCAGACGCAGTCGCTTTCATGGGCCGCATTAGAACGCAACTGGGGTGGCATTCCAAATGCGAAAACTGTCGTGGTTTGGAGTCATCGCGTGTCCACTACGAGGAAATCGGGCGCACTTCCAGACGCGTCGTGTCATTCGTAACCGCCTCGGTTTTTATGTCCACCGCCAGGAACAGCTTGATGACTTCGAGGTTGGTCGCGGTATGCGACGACAATGGCCCGGTGACAAATGAACCGCCCCTGGCCAGGGCCATCGGCAGCAACAATTGGTCGGCCAGATATTCATCCACCGGGGCGCCGGTGTCCAAATAGCGCCGAACCTCTTTAGCCAGCCGGCTGGCGACGATTTCCGCCTTCACGCCCAATTCCCCGAAGCCGGTGAACACTTCGGTCAGATGCTGGCATTCCACTTCCACGAACACGGCGTTGCCCGGTCCGGAGGATTTGACCTTTTCGATACGCAGACAATCGCCGTCAAGGTCCAGTTCGCGTTTTAGAATCTTCAATTCCCGTTCGGCGACGTGCGCAGGCAAGTTGGCCAGTACCGCCGTGGCGCGAAGCTTCAGGAGATCGCCGCGTTCCGGCAAATCCAGCCGCGCCAATTGGGGAACCGGTTCAATGGTCACCCGCATTTTGCCACCCCCGGCGGGGTAAAAACCGTGCCGGTCCAGTTTGGCCCGGACTTGCGGTCCCATTCGCCGGAGCAATGGCAAAAACGTCCGCGCCAAAAACTCGAAGGGCGGTGCCAATGGATTATGGGTGCCGCCGGTCAACACCAAGGCGGAGGGCTGGGCGGCGGTGATCAGCGCCGGCAGAACGGTTTGCAATACGAGGGCGGCGCTCCCGGCGGTGCTTACGGCAAATGCATGTTCCCCAGCCACCACGGCCGCCGGACGAAATTCAAGTTGCTGCGATCCCAAACTGGCCCCTTCCACCTGGGCCTGGCCCACCGCGGCCGCCGCCTGGACGGCCGTTAAATGCTGGGCCCGCAGACCGGGATGGTTGCGGTGAGCGCGAATGTTGCTGATGCGAAACGCCCGACCAGTCACCAGTGACAAGCCGAGGGACGTTCGCAATACCTGTCCGCCGCCTTCGCCCAGCGAGCCGTCAATGGTTAGCATGTTCTCGCTCACAGATCCCGACGCTAGCCACTGCGGCCCGTCTTGAACAGCCGGAACATTCCATTGGAAAATGCGCTTGCTTGCGCGGATTGGCAGGCCTTGTCGGCCCTTCCCATGATCCACCGGGCATTGCCATCGATGAATTCTAATGATGACCAAGATTGCCAAAACAGAAAATCCGGCTTGGAATTCTTTGCTGGTATGGCTCATTATAACCAGGGTTTGTACCTTATGAAGCAGGTAACTCAAACGAAGGTCTTGTTCGCCCGGACTGGCGTTGCGACTTCAGCAGCGGAAACCGTATTGTGCCAGGACGATTTCAAGTCCGGCCGTCTGGCGGAGCACGGAACCGGGACTCGAAATGCGGGTGCTACCCGGCAATTGCCTGGGATCGCCCGAGGTCGAACATTGGGCGCGGTTCAGCCAGTTTCAGATGGTGCGAATCTGCAAGCGAAAATGGGGTTAATATAACTATGGTAGCAGTGAAGATTGGATGTTGCGGATTCGCGGGTCGTCGAGAGAACTATTTCAAGAAGTATCCCGTAATTGAGGTGGAGCAGACTTTTTTCGATCCCCCGCGCGTGTTTACCGGTGAAAAGTGGCGGCGGGAAGCGCCGGACGATTTTGAATTCACCGTGCGCGCCTGGCAGTTGATCACGCACGAACGCACCAGCCCCACGTACCGACGCATGCAGACGCGGATGAACCCCAAAGAATTGGAGGGCGCCGGCCATTTCCAATCGACTCCCGTCGTCTGGCAAGCTTGGCAGCGGACGCACGAAATTGCCACCGCGCTCCGGGCGCGCACCATTTTGTTTCATTGCCCGGACACCTTCGCGCCCGACGCCGAGAACCAAGACCGCCTGCGCCGGTTTTTTGAACGGGTGCGCCAAGAGACTCAAGCCGGGGAATTCAATTACGCCTGGGAACCGCCGGGGACGTGGCCGGACGAGGACGTGGCCGAGCTTTCTGGCGAACTGGGCCTGGTGCATGCCGTGGATCCGTTTGCGACGGACTGCTTGACGAGCGGCAAATGTTACTTCCGGCTGCACGGCATCAAAGGCTATCGCCACCACCACACCGAAGAGGAATTGCAGCGCCTGATCAAGCTGCTTGGCCGCTTCGAAGGGGGCTATTGCCTGTTCCACAACCTCCACATGCGGGAAGACGCCTCCCGCCTGACTTGGATGTTGCAGTCGTCCCAGGAAACAGCCGCAGAGCAAAGCGCCGCCTGACCGCACCGTGGTTCTACCCGCCTTGACGCACAATGCGGGGTTGCCAAATCTCCCTTCCCCATTTACATGTTCGCTTATGAAACTGATAACACTGGCTATCGCTGGAACCGCTGCAATCCTCTGGGCGGGCACCGGATTGGCGGCGGCTGGCACGGTAGTGACTACGAAATCCGCCACCAACGTCGCCGTTGAAAAGACGACGATCACCCACGCCGATGCCGCCGCCGCCGCCAAACTGGTGGCGGCGAAATCCCTCGTGGTGCTCGATCTTCGCACGCCGAAGGAATTCGGCGGCGGACACGTGCCCGGAGCGGTCAACCTGGATTGCCTTTCACCCGATTTTGGCAAGCAGCTCGACGCATTGGACAAATCCGAAAAATACCTGGTTTATTGCGCGTCCGGCCGACGCAGCACCCATTCGCTGCCGCAGTTTCAAAAACGGCGATTCGAATCGCTCGTCCATTTGGATGGCGGGATTGCCGCCTGGAAACGGGCCGGGGAGCCGCTGGAAAAGTAACTTCCCAACGTTGGTCTAAAGTTCTCCTGTGCCCATTTTCTACGAATGTCAACGTTGCACCGCCTGTTGCCGCTGGCCCGGGCAAACTCGGGTGACCGACGCCGAAATCACCCGCCTGGCCAACTTCCTCGAGCTGGGTGAAGACGAGTTCATTCAACGCTACACCCGGCTCGCCCTGGACCGGCGCGGGCTCGCCCTGGCGGAGAAACTGACCGGGGAGTGCATCTTTCTCGAAGACCAGGCGTGCGCCGTGCATTCGGTCAAACCGCGAATGTGCCAGGGCTTCCCGAATTTGTGGAACCTCCCCGGTTGGCAGAAGGTCTGTCAGGCGGTGCCCCGATCGGTCACTGCGGAAGATTACGAACGGCTGACCGGCGGCCTTCGTGATCACCCCCACGCGGACGCCGGATTGCCTGAAGCAGAAAGAAAGGATTGCCACCTGCCGGACGAGCCCGGCAGTATGCTGGAATCTGCTACATGATGAATACCGCCATTTCAGATGCGCGCCCCATCGCGCCCGCAACCACCGCCGCGCCCCCGCCGGAAACACTACCGCCCGTGCGCCCACCGCGCACGGGTTGGTTCAAGCTGCTTGGAGAAGTGCTGGAGCATGGCGGTCCGGGTTATCTCCAATTTGCTATTACCAATATCTGCAACGCCAAGTGCGATTTCTGCGGCTTCGCGGTGGACAAGTTTGATCCCAAAAAGCGCCGCAGCGTTACGCTGCCGGAAGCGCGGGACGTGATCGATATTTGCGTGCGCAATCACATTGGGTACCTGCTGTTCGTCGGCGGCGAACCGTTGGCGCACCGCGAGTTGCCGGCCATGGTCCGCTACGCCGCCGAGCAGGGTATGCGCCCGATGATCTGCACCAACGGCTCGCTCTGGACGGAAGCCAACATGCGGGAACACGCTCGCAACGGCTTGACCAATGTCATCATGTCCATCGATGCCCACGACGTTGCCCGGCATGAAACGAACCGCGGCTTGCCGGAGGTCTGCCGCAAAATCAAGCGGGCCAACGAGGTGTTCACCGAACTCGGGGTGCAGACCACCGCCAGCATCACTGCCAGCCGGCTGATCGATGATTACGACAAGCTCCCGTCGTTCCTTCGCGAACTGGGTTTTACCAACTGCACGTTCAGTTACCCATTAACCACCCTGGGTTCGAGCTACCTCAGTTTCAGCGACTCCGACCTCGTCAACTATCGTCCGGAGGAACTGATCCAGGTGTTCGAGAAAATCAAAGCGATGAAACGCCGCAGCGGTTTTCCGGTGGTCAATCCGTCGGAATCACTCTCCGAAATGCAGCGGCATCTGCGCCAGGAACCCGAGCATTTCGGTTGCCTGGGCGGCCACAAATATTTCTACCTCGATTGGAACCTGGATTTGTACCGCTGCCACTTCTGGGAGACGCCGATGTGCAACATCTACGAGTTCGATCAGTCCAAGTTGATTCGCGACGGTTGCACGCGTTGCATGATCGACTGCTACCGCGATCCGAGCGTCCTCCAATTGGTGGCCGTCAACGCCAGCGACGCCTGGCACAATCTCAAACGGGGCAAATTGCTGGCGGCGGCCCGCCATATTTTTGACCGCCGCAACCTGACATCGCTCAAGGCGGTCTGGGAAGATCGCCAGTACATCGGCAAGGTGTGATCCTGGCACAGCGCGGCACCCCCGCCGCCCGTGGCCAGCCCTGCCTTGTCCACCATCATTCGCCGGCCCAACGCCGTGACTAACACTACAGCGACACTTTCACAGATAGGCGCGCGGCCTTGAGGCCGCTTCAAGCACCCAAGGCCAACCAGCGGCTTGTGGGATAGGACGGTGAAGCGGCGTAAACGCCGCGCTCCTGCCGCGATTTGCCGGAACTGTCGCTGTAGTGCTAACTGCGCCGACAAGCAGGCTGCGCCCATTTCTGGCCGTTTTGGCCTTTCTTCGCTCTCGGATTTCGAACTGCGGATTTCCTCAAATCCCGCTTACTTGAGGTGCTCCGGATTCAACGGCTGCAAATCTTTCGGCAGGAACATGCCGTTCTTGCGGATCAGTTCGCCGTCGAACCAGACTTCGCCGCCGCCCCATTCCTGGCGCTGGATCAGCACCATGTCCCAGTGCACCGCGGAGCGATTGCCGTTGTCGCAGTCCTCGTAGGCCTGGCCGGGCGTGAAGTGCAGCGAGCCGGCGATCTTCTCGTCGAACAGGATGTCGCACATCGGATTCAGGATGTAGGGATTGAACCCGAGCGAGAATTCGCCGACGTAACGCGCGCCCGGCGTCCGTGTCCAGAATCTCATTCAGCCGTTTCGTGTTGTTGCCCGTGGCTTTGACGACTTTGCCGTCTTTGAATTCCAGCCGGACGTTTTCAAACTTCGTCCCGGCATAAATGCGTCGGCGTGTTGAACTGGATCACGCCGTTCACGGAATTTTTCACCGGGCAGCGAGAACACCTCGCCGTCGGGAATGTTGCGGTCGCCCTGGCACATCTTGCGCGCCAATGCCCTTGATGCTGAAGGTGAGATCGGTGCCGGGCGCTTTGAGGTGGACGCGGTCGGCCTTCTTCATCCGTCGTTCCAGCGGCACCATCGCCCTGGCCATCTTCGCGGATAATCCATCGTGCAGACGTCGAAATAGAGATTCTCGAACGCCTCGGTGCTCATGCCGGCGCGCCTGGGCCATGCTGGGCGTGGGCCAGCGCAGCACGCACCAGCGGGTTTTGTTGACGCGATAGTTCAGCACCGGCCGCATGATGCGCGAGTACAGCGACATCCGGTCGCTGGGCACATCGGAATTCTCGTTGGTGTTGGCGCTGCCGCGGATGGCGATGTAGGCCTGCACCTTCTTCATGCGCAACAGTTCCAGGTCGCGGACCAGCGCGGCGTGGCGTTCGTTGGTGCCGCGCAGCAGTTCCCGGGTGACGCGGGTGTGCCGGACTTCGACCAGCGGCGTGCCGCCGACGCGGCGCGCACCGCGCGCATCAGTTCGATGGCGAACTCGTCCGGCACGTCAATCATGTCGAGCAGGGCGGGGTCGCCCTTCTTGATCTCGGTGGAATAATTGACGAGCAACTTGGCCAGTTTGGTGTAACGCGGATCGGTCATAATTCAGGACCACGACCGTAACCACGGCCCTGGATTTGTCGAGTGGTTTTGTGGGACAACTCCGAGCCGCACCAGAATCGGCGCCACAGGGAAGAACGCCGAAAACCTCCGCGTTGCGGGTTTCCACAAACCGGACTTGCCGAGCTTTTTCCTGGCCGCCGGGTTTGCCCGCGGCTTGCCCGCAAACTTCGGGCTGAGTGAGCGTGGACCAACTTCTGGGGCGACAGGCTCAGCTTGCCGGCCGCCGGAGATCGTTGAAATCGCCTTCGCAGCCCAGGTTGCCCGCACCGTGGCACCGTCCAGTAATTCAAATCGCCTCTGGTTTGCCTGGCGGATCGGAAGCCTGGGTTTGGATTTCGCACAGCAACCAGGCGCGGGCATACGCCCACCACCGCTTGGCTGTCGCTTCGGAAATTTTGAGCACCTGGGCGGCCTCTTCAACTGATAAGCCCACGAAGAAACGCAGTTTGACCAGTTGCGCTTTTTCCGGATATTCGGCGGCAAACTGGCTCAAGGCTTCATCAATGGCGAGCAGTTGATCATCGGACGCGGGCGCGGCAATTTCGAGTTCCTGAACGTCCAGCCGCGGTTGGCCGGCGCCGTGACGCCGGGCTTGTTTGCGGCGGGCATGCTCGATGAGAATCCGGCGCATGGCTTCGGCCGCCGCCCCAAAGAAGTGGGCGCGGCTGTCCCATTGCTGGCACGGATTCTTCGCGACGCGCAGCCACGCCTCGTGCACCAGGGCGGTCGGCTGGAGGGTTTGCCCGGGCGACTCATGCGCCATCTTGCTGGCCGCCAGCTTGCGCAATTCCTCGTACACCAGCGGCAAGAGTTCATCGGCGGCCCGGGCATCGCCTTGCTCGATGGCTTGCAGGATTTGGGTGACGTCACTCACTTCGCTCCGGGGTTGGGGTCGGTCCCCAGGAGTGTCCGGGCTTCGTTCAGGAGCATTTCAGCGCTGCGCCGGTCGTTCCAGTTGGCACCGAAGCGGTCGGTGGCCTTGGCTTCGAAGGCGGTCGCTTGAGCCAAGGTCGTGCGAGCTGCCTCCGGTTGGTTGAGTTGATATTGAGTCATTGCCAGCACGGCATCCACCTGCAGCGTTAGTGCGGGATCGCCGGACTGACCGGCGGCCGCTTGCAACCAGTTGACGGCGCTGGCGAAATGGCCCTGGCGATATTCGGCAAAGCCCTTGACGAATTTCATCCAGCCGTTGGGGGTGGGATCCTTGACGGCGGTCTCCGCCATTTTAGCAAGGATTGGCAACTGGCTCGCCGCCGGAGCCAGGAGCAGACAATCCCGCCCAATCCGCTCGGCAGTGGTCGGATCGGACGTGCCGCCAAAGCAGCGCAGCATCTTCTCCCGATGTTGCTGATAGGCGCCCAAGTTTCCCATCGCCACCAGCACGGGCGACAGCAGGTGATAAGCATAGTGATTGGTGGGGTCCGCCTGGATGGCGCGCGTGTAGTTCGTAAGCGCCGGCGGCCACTCGCCGCGATAGGCGTGGAGATCGCCAATCATATTGAAAACGGCCGCTGCTTGACGGACCACCGGGGGCACGTGATCCATCAATTCTTCGGCTTGCGCAAACTCGCCCCGGCTCAGGAAGTAACCGGCAGCCGCGAGCTTGTCGGCCACGTCCGAAATGGTGCGCATCTCCTTTTCCAGGGCCCAACCCTTCTCGGCTTGCAGCCAGAGATGCAGCGAAACCACCAGTCCGAGCACCAGCGCGGCGACCACCGCGCCCGCCGCGATGAACACCGTCTTGTTCCGGCGCACCAGTTTGTGGAACCGGTAGAGATTGCTGGGTGGACGGGCTTCGACCGCGTCGTTCTGCAAGAACCGTTGCACATCCCGGGCCAGGGCGTTGGCGGTTTCATAACGGCGCGTGCGATCCTTTTCCAGCGACTTCATCACGATCCAATCCAAGTCCCCGCGGACGAAATGGACGAGTTTGGGGGCTTCGGCGCTGTGCCGCTTGGCGACCGAAGTCAGATCGGCGGCCAACATCGTGCTCAAGCGGGTCGAGGGACGCACGGGTTCCTGTTCGCGGATGGTGCGGCGCATCTGGTCGAGGCCGGACTGCATGCAGTTCCTGCGGATCAAACGGCGTGCGGCTCGTGAGCAACTCGTAGAGCATTACGCCCAAACTGTAGATGTCACTGCGCGTGTCCACGTCCAGTCCGCTCATCTCCGCCTGCTCGGGACTCATGTAAGCGGGCGTGCCAATGAACTGGTGCAGTTCGGTGTAAACCGTGAGTTCGGTCAGGCGGCCTTCCATGGATTTGGCAATCCCGAAGTCGATCACCTTCGGCACGGGCACGCCGTCGTGCAGGGTCACCAGAATGTTGGAGGGTTTGATGTCCCGATGGATCACGCCTTTTTGATGCGCATGTTGAATGGCATGGCAGACCTGCATGAACAATTCCAGGCGTTCCTGGGTGCTCGAGATTGTTTTGGTCGCAATACTCGGTGATGCGAATGCCGCGCACCAATTCCATGACGAAATAGGGCCGGCCGGTCACCGTGGCGCCGGCATCCAGCACCTTGGCGATGTTCGGGTGGTCCATCATGGCCAGCGCCTGGCGCTCGGCTTCGAAGCGGGCAATGACACTTTGGTGTCCATGCCCAGCTTGATGATCTTCAGGGCCACCCGCCGGCGCACCGGTTCGGTTCTGCTCGGCCATATACACCGTCCCGCAGCCGCCTTCCCCGAGTTTCTCCCGGATCTTGTAGCGGCCAATGATGTCGCCGGGTTTTTCGGTCACCGGCACGGACACGACCAGGGTTTCTTGAGCGGGACTGGGGGAAGCCGCCGGCAGGGGCGGCTCGAGGAATTCTCCGGCTCCGGCAAAAGCCTGGAGCAAGGCCGCCACCCGTTGGCGCAGCGGGCCATCGTGGCCGCAGGCTTGCGCGAGGTAATTGGCCCGTTGGTCGGGGGGCAACGCCAGGGCCGCCGCGAACAGGGCTTCCTCGCGACCCAACTCAGGTTGGATTGGCCCCGCGGTATTGGAGTTGCCCGTCATGGACCGGAACATAGTCAGAATTCTTTCGGGGGGAAGGTTTTTGTGGGGGCTGCGATTTCAGCGGAATCGCCCGCCGGAAATCCGGAATAAGCCCGAAGTCCGAAAGGCCGAAACCAAAGCGGCTCTCCCAAACCGCCCGCCGGCCCTCTCCGCGTCTGGCGGCTCGGCACCGCAGGCATGTCCACTACCTGCGCCCGATGGGCCGCCGCACGACGTGAAGCGCTTTTCGGATTTTGGATTTGGGCCATTCGGATTTCTTTCGGATTTCGGATTTCGAGCTTCGGATTTGCCGCCTGTTAACGTCCGTTGGTGTCCGATGCCACAGCCAGTTTTTGCTGCAAGCCGTCGTCGCTGGGGAATAGGCCCGCCCCCCGTTCCCACACCAGGTGCGCGTAGTCGGCGTAACCGGCCTTCAGATACTGGTCGCCCAGCAAGACGTAGCTGTCGGCAAAGTGCGGTTGCGGTGGCTGGACTTCCTGTTGCTCGATCAACGTCCGAAAATGTTCGATGACCTCCGGGCCTTTGTTCATGCTTTCGGGCCAATAGGACAAGGCGACGGCTTTGGTAAACCTCGCTTCCCAGTTGGCGGGATCCAGGTTCAACGCCAGGTCCAGGACCTTGTCGGCTTGCATCGCGAGGATGGCCTGTTCCCGCATGTCCTGGAGGGTGGCGCACTTTTGGAAATACGCCTGGCCCAGGGCGGCAGGATAGACGGCGGCTTGGGGATCGGCGGCCATCCGCTGTTCGAGTTCGTGGATGGCCGGGTCGAGTCGGCCTTGATCCCGCAATTGTTTCCAGGCCCCTTGCTTCTGGCCGTAGCCGATTTGCGGCGAAACCAGAATCTCGATGGCTTGGTTGACCAAGGCCTCATCCACCCGGGCGTCGGTCGAAGCCGGGCTCGGTTCGCTCTCCTGCTCGACCGGCATTGGGGCTGGCAGGGATGGGCGTGGGGCGGACGGTGGCTCGGCCGCCATGATGGGTTCAGATTCCAAGGGATCTTCCCTGACTGGAGCCGGGGCGTTAACGGCTGCCGCCACGGGTGCATCCGGAATATCCGTCAACGCTCGTGACCGGTTGAGGTAACAGAAAACGCCCACCAAGATGCTCAGGCCGGAAATTGCCAAGACTAAGTTTTTCATATTGTCGTAATGTTGTGCCTCGCCGCTCGCACTATTCGGCGGCGTTCATATATCCGACAATGCGAAATCCGGGAGCAAAAGGGCTCACCCGCCAGGTGGATGAATTGAAGCAGCGCTTCAACGGCATTGATCCCGAGGAAGTCCGGAGGATCGTGGAGGAACAGCGCAAGCTGGAGGAAGAACAGCAACTAAAGGCCGGGGAATACAGGAAGGTTCTGGAGACCCGGCTCAAAGCCGTGAAGCCCGACCCGGGAAAACAACTTGAAGAGGTTTCGAGGGAACGAGACTCCCTGAATGTTCGCCTGGCTTCCATCCAGATCGACCAGGCCGTGGTGACTGAAGCGACCAAGCGCGGGCTGCGGGCGTCCGCATTGCCCGACATCACGGCGCGAGCGCGAAACACTTTCCGCCTGGTGACCGGGGTGCTCCAGGCATTCGAAGGCGATGGCCAGACGGTCCGCATGGGCAAAGATGGCCTCACGCCTTTGACATTGGCGGAGTGGATTGATCTTCAGGTCAGTGAGGCTCCGCATCTGTTCGAATCCAACGCTGGTGGCGGTACCGCCAACAACCCCTCCGGGTGGAGCTGGCCAACGGTCCGTGAAGAATCTCTGGAAACGCGATACCTGGAACCTCACGGAGCAAAGGCGGCGGATGAAGAGTGACCTGCCATTGGCGGCACGACTCAATGCAGCCGGCTAAGAGCCTGTTTTAAAACTCCAACCGGTTTGTAGCAGCCGACGTGAGGAAGCTCATTGTTCTTCGGAAAACCGTACCACGCCCGAAATGAATGAGCCTCCTTACGTCGGCTGCTACCATTTTTCAAACAGGCGCTAAGTATTGAACAACCCCGAATGGACGCCGACGACGACGGTCCGGTCGGGAATGAACCGGTGTCGTCGGGTGTCGTGTATGCATCGGCCATGCCGCCGGGCTTCGCCAACGAGCATGCCGCCAGCTTCAATGGCCGTTCCTCGCAAATCCGCTTGAAGGAAGCGAGTTACCCCTTCGGTCGGGAAGGTTCTTGGAACGGATTATTCGAAACGCTGAAGCGGCAACGAATGTTGACGATTAGCGCCCTTTGCTGGGAACTCGTTTGGCGGCCAAGTCCTGCCTTTTCTTCTCGTTCGCGCTGGTGGCCTTGGCCTGCTTCTGCGATGACTTTTTCTGGTTGGCTTTCGGTGATTTGTCGCCCATAAGTTTGATCCTGTTCGGTACGTTTGCTTTCCGGCGGCATGTCAGTTTCTCCGCCAGGAGGCCCATCATGCCTCGCTGGAGCAGTCATTGTAAACTGTTTGTCGGAATCCTTTCCTTCAATATGTTCCGCACGTCCGAATACGGTTTGGTTACGAATCCCGCCCAGGCGAAACGCCCCGGGTCCAGAGTCGTTCGGATTATGGCCTTCAATCTGAGGTTTTTTCGGGAGCGCCTGGGTGGTTTTTGGGGGGGAAATCGTTGGCTCGTTAATCCTTGCCGGAAGCACGGTCCTCGATTGTAATTGGTATCACTGAAACAACCATGTTCTTAAGTCACCGCAATTTCGTCTCAATGATTCTTCGCTTACTCCAGGCACACACGCTGCGGCTTGCCGCGCTGTGCGGAACACTTCTGGCCAGCTCGGGCTTCCTGCTCACCGCCGCCGAGCGCCCCAACATCATCGTCTTCCTCGTGGATGACATGGGGGTGATGGACACGTCCGTGCCGTTTCTCACCGATGAAGCCGGCGCGCCGAAGCCTTATCCCCTTAATGATTTTTATCGCACGCCGAACATGGAGCGACTGGCGGTCCGGGGCATCCGGTTCAATAACTTTTGTGCGATGAGCGTGTGTTCCCCGACGCGCATATCGATCATGACCGGGCAGAACGCGGCCCGGCACCGCACCACCAACTGGATCAATCCCGACCGGGACAACGCCGGCCCCTACGGTCCGCCGCAATGGAACTGGAAGGGTTTGCAGCGCGGCGATGTCACCCTGGCCCGTCTCCTCCAGGCCAACGGCTATCGCACCATTCACATTGGCAAAGGCCACTTTGGACCACGGGCGTCCGCTGGCGCCGAGCCCCGGAATCTCGGCTTCGACCTCAATGTTGGTGGCGCCGCCATCGGTGCCCCCGCGAGCTATTACGGCGAACGGAATTACGGCAACCTGGGCGGCAACGTCAAAAAGCAAGCGTCTCACGCTGTCCCGCACTTGGAGAAATACCATGGCACCCACACGTTCCTGACGGAAGCGCTCACCCGCGAAGCCAACACGCGGATTGGCGAGGCGGTGAAGGCCAGCCAACCGTTCTTCCTTTATTTGGCGCACTACGCGGTCCACGCACCGTTCAATTCCGATCCGCGGTTTGCCGCCCATTATAAGAATTCCGGCAAGCCAGCCCCGGCCCAGGCGTTCGCCACGTTGATCGAAGGCATGGACAAATCGCTGGGCGACGTCCTCGACCATCTGGAGGCACTGGGCATCGCGGAGAATACGCTCATTTTTTTCCTGGGGGATAATGGTTCCGACGCGCCGCTGGGTGATCCCCACGAAGTGGCCTGCGCCGCGCCGCTGCGCGGCAAGAAAGGGGCGCATTACGAAGGTGGCATGCGGGTGCCGTTCATCGCGGCCTGGGCCAAGGCGCGCGCGGACAATCCTTACCAACGGCGCCTCCCCATCACTGCCGGCGTCATCCAGAACCAAATGGCTTCCGTTTGTGATCTGTTCCCCACGATCCTGGGCTTGCTCGACCTCACCTCACCTGCGGATCACCGGGTGGATGGCCGGCGCCTTGATACCCTGCTCACGGGGCAGCGCGATCCCAATCGCCGTGAGACGTTCCTGATGCACTACCCACACTCCCCCCACCGCAGCGACTACTTCACGGTGTTTCGGGATGGTCCTTGGAAGGTCATTTATCACTACTTTCCATCGAAAGCCTCCGCGGGTTCGCACTACCAGCTTTTCAACCTGGCCAACGACCCTTTCGAACAGCATAACCTTACGACATCGCAGCCCCAGGAACTGCGTCGCATGATGCGGGAACTCGTGACTGCTTTGGAAGATCATCAGGCCGTTTATCCCGTGGACAAAGCCAGCCGGTTGCCGCTGAAGCCGCAGTTGCCCTGAATCGCTTCAAATCCGGAAGAATGCTGGGCGCGGCTATCACCTGATTGGGTCACAAACCCCAAGAACACTACGAAAGTTGCCGAAGGCCCTCAACGGTAATGCATTTACCCGCTGTAGCAGGATTCGCCTGCTTGCGCTTCTGTTCGAAGTTCGGCAGCAAAAAGGAGAGCGACGAACCGGGCAGAAACCGCTAATGTCAAAGCATGAGCTACCAAAACCTCATCACGATAGAACCCGGAAAGCGGGGCGGACGTCCCTGCATACGGGGAATGCGGATTACCGTCTCCGATGTACTGGGCTGGTTGGCCACTGGAATGTCGCACCAGGAAATCATCGACGACTTTCCAGAACTGACGGAAAAAGACATACGCGCCTGCCTGGAATACGCGGCCGACCGTGAGCGGCGGCTGGTTACCGTGAGCTCATGAAGTTGCTGTTCGATCAGAACCTCAGCTTCAAGCTCGGCAAGAAACTGGATGACCTGTTTCCGGGATCCAGTCAGGTGAAATTACTCGGCATGGAAGAAGCCGAGGACCACGAGATTTGGGAGTACGCTCGACTTCGTGGTTTCACTCTGGTGACGAAGGACGTGGACTATTACGAACGGAGCACCTTGCTGGGGCATCCGCCGAAGGTGATTTGGCTGCGATGCGGCAATCAAGCGACCGCGTTCATTGAGAGTTTGCTGAGAAATCATTACGCGAACATTGTTCAGTTCGAAAAGGACGCAACGGTAGGTTGTTTGGAAATCTATTAAAGCCCCGAACGACATGGGCTGGGCACTGACCGAGAATTGGCATGGCGAAGAGGCCGAGCGGGTGTAGCAGAAGATCGTGGATTTGACGCCGCCGGAATTTGAACGTCCATTCAACAACTTGAGGGAATTACGGCGGCACAATCAATGCAGTGGACATCAAGTAGCTTGATCAACAACAGGAAATTCTATGCAAACAACGAACCGCCTTCTTAACATGCTCCAAGTGCTGCTCTTGTTCGCTGGCCTCGTGCCTGAAGTGGGCGCGGTGGAAGGGCTTCTGGCCACCCGTCCAGACCAATTCAAACCGGTCACCCTGGAGGGGGTCCAGCCAAAGTTTTCTATCCCGCCCGATTCCCGGCTGGCGCGGAATGAGCATCCCCGGTTCCTGGTCACTCGGGAGGACTTGGAGACGCTGCAAAGACGCCGGTCTGATCCGCGGTTGGCGGCGGAATTTGAAGCACTGAAGCGACAGGCTGACCGCGACCGGCCAACCGACTGCATCGGCTTGAAACGCGCGCTGCTCTGGAAATTCACCGGCGATCGGAAATACCTCGACGCCATCAAAAATTCCCCGGATTTCAAGCGGCCTGCATGGACGTTCAGTTGGCCGGCCATGATCGACCTGATCTGGGATGACTTGACGGCAGCAGAACGCACCGAGCTGTCCGGCCTGGTGGTCAAAGCAGTGAGCAAGGATGGCGCTTTGTATTGGCGACCGACACTCCACCTCGTAAGTGTGTTCTACGAAGGTGGCCAGGGGCCGAATGACCCGGCTTTGCTGACGCGAATGAAACACGATTTTGACCAGACACTGATCCAATGGACCGACAAGTTGAACCGTTGGGCCGCCGGACGCGGCGGTTCGGACATGAGCCACGGTTACAATGGCGAGCACGCTTACTGGGAGCCGTTCGTAGCCGCGATCGGTTGGTCGCACGCCACGGGCGAGGATTACCTGAGCCGCGCTGACTTCACCAAATACCAAAGTGCCTTTTACTGGTATCACTTTGTGCCGGGACTGACTCCGCTCACAGTCGAGAAAATCGGCGTGACGCGCACCGCCGACGATCCCAGTGCGGTGACGCCGGCGCACAGCGGCGCGAATCACTTGCTCTTTCTAACGTTCACCCGCGAACATGACGGCCTGGGGCTGGCCTGGATGGAAACGTTCCACGCCCAGGAACCCGCCTGGAACCGTGACCGCGAAGCGTTGGGCCGGTTCCTTTGGTGGGACCCGGATCAAAAGCAGCTCGATCCCACGACACTCCCAACCACGCGCCTTTTTCCCACATCCGGCCACGTGACCATGCGCTCGGACTGGGGTGAGGACGCGACTTTCGCCACGTTTCGCTGCGGGCGTTTCGGGGAGATCGATGGCACGTGGGGTCGAAACAATGCGGACAATCTCAGCTTCACGATTCGCAAGCGCGGACCGCTCGCCATTGATTCCGGGCCGGTGCATGGTCAGAACACGACGGTGCTCAAGTTCTACGGTGAAGGGAGCGACTCAGGCATTCCCGCCATCGGCAACTACGGGCGCCAGACCATCGCGCACAATTCCATCACCATCGGCGACGGCGAATACGTGCATCGCGATTGGCGGGGCCGCACGACGGGCAACGTGGTTCGGCGCGGCGGACAATCGGTTCCGCAGGCTCCGGATTGGTGGGCCCAATGGGGCTTCACCAACGCCCAGAACGATTTCATGGAGGGACGGATCACCGCCTACCGCACCCATCCGCTTTATGATTACGCCTGCGGCGACGCCCGCTTCAGTTATCCGCCGGAATGGGGCGTCCAGGAAATCACGCGGCAGTTCATCTATCTCAAACCGGACGTGTTTGTGATCTATGACCGGCTGGTGCTGGCCGATCCGGCGAAGAAGCCTTGCTGGATGCTGCACACTTTGCGCGAACCCAAAGCCAACGGCACGGAAACGGCGCTGACACCGGAAGAGATCGGTCCCCAGTATTTCTGGAGCGGTCAGGGGAAAGTGCCGCATCCCAATCCCGGTGGGCAGGTGTGGATGGGGGGTGATGGATTCACGGTGGAATCCGGTTCGCCAGGGAAGCCGGGCGGCGGATGGCTCCACGTCCGCACGCTGTACCCGACTGCCAATGATTGCGAACGCAAGAAGATCGGCGGCAAAGGCCATGATTTCGAGGTGGGCGGCGTGCAATACGGTTTGAGCGACGAAGGCTATCAACAGGCCGAGAGCCCCTACGCCGTACGGAGCACCATTGGGTTGCTGGGGTGGCGGGTGGAACTCCGGCCCCAAACGCCTTCCCGCAACGTGGAATTTCTGCACGTGCTTCAAGCTGGCTTGAACGGTCAGACGCCCGACGCCGTTCTTAGCGCCACCCATGAAACCACCGCGGCGATGCAAGTCGTCACCGTGCAACAGGGCGCCCGGCGGTTCGTCCTTCACCTCAATCGCACCGGCCCACGGGGCGGTTCCCTTTCCGCAAAGGATGAGACTATTTACATTGATGACTCGTTGCCAACGCAAGTGGAAGACCACTGGCGCTATTTCAAAAACGACCCGCATTTCAAAGACTGGGTAACGGACCCGCGCTATCGAGTCGTCATTGAGCCGACCGCCCAAGACCGGCAGTGTCTGGAGCAGTTATTGCCTCGATGAAGTATTTATTTGCCAACAAACCATTCGTGCAGTATTTTCTGTCTAAACAGAAATAAACGAAACAATGCCGAAGCTCAGTAAAGTTCAGCAGAAGTTCATCCTCCACTGGGGCGAGATGGGAACCCAGTGGGGCATCAACCGCACCGTGGCCCAGATTCACGCGCTGCTGTTCATTTCGCCCACGCCGCTCAACGCGGATGACCTGGTCGAGACGCTGGACGTGGCCCGCTCGAACGTGAGCGCCAGCCTCAAGGAATTGCAGGGCTGGGGTATCGTGAAGCGCGTCCACGTGATGGGCGACAAGCGCGACCATTTCGAGAGCAAGAAGGATGTCTGGGAAATGTTCCGGGTGGTTTTGGACGAGCGGAAGAAACGCGAGATTGACCCGACGCTGGCCCTCTTGCACGAGTGCGTGGCGGAGGCGGAAACGGACAAGGCGACCGACCAATACACCGAAAACAAACTCAAGGAACTGGTCGATTTCTTTGAGGTCACCGGCTCGTGGTATGCCCAGGTTCGCCAATGGCCCACGTCCGCCCTGACCCGATTCATCAAACTCGGCAGCAAAGTGCGTCAACTTTTGGGCTTGGATTAGACCGCAGCTAGATTTTTTTTGAGTGATAATTTCAGTGCTTACAGAAAATACCATAAATGCCGAATTTAACGAGGCGCGCGGCTGGATCTTCTACGACGCGGACTGCGTGCTCTGCGTGCGAATCATGCGACGCGTTCGACGGTTGTTTGAAACGCGCGGATTCCACTGGCTGCCATTGCAATCGCCTGGAGCGGCGGCGCGGCTGGGCGTGAACGAAATTGCGTTCGCCACTCGCATGCACGTGCTCACCCAACGGGGTGGCGTGTTCCACAATGCCGACGCGCTGGGAATTCTTTGCCGTTCGGTCTGGTGGCTGTGGCCGCTGGGCGTCCTGCTCCTGGTGCCGGGCTTTCGCGGGCTTGCTCGCCTTGGCTATGATTGGATTGCCCGCCATCGCTATTGCTTGGGCGGACAGTGCGCTCGCCGGCCCGTGAAGCAAAGGTCAGCCGGCGTGGTCACTTGGATTCCCGCCGTGCTGTTGCCGATCTTGGCGTGGTTATGCACCCGGCACCTTCCGGCATGGCTGGTTATGTGGGCGTTGGCCTTCGCCCTGTTCGCCGGATGCAAATGGGCGACCTGCTGGGAAGCTTTCCGCGCTGGCCTGAACCCAAGCGGCAAACGTATCCTGGGCTACATATTTGTCTGGCCGGGGATGAATGCGCAGACGTTTTTCGACGAAAGCAAGGCGTTCGTGGTGGCGAGCAACGCCTGGGCCTGGGGACTGGCCAACTTGATTGGAGGCGCGGCTCTCGTCTGGGGAATTGTTCCGCAACTCATCGACGCGAAGCCGATGTTGGCCGGATGGCTGGGGATGTTCGGGTTGGCGCTGATGTTGCATTTTGGGCTGTTCGCCCTGTTGGCCTGGGCGTGGAGGCGTGTCGGTGTGAACGCCACGCCGATTATGCAAACGCCCGTGGCCGCGACGTCGTTGTCGGAATTTTGGGGAACGCGTTGGAACACTGCCTTTCATCAACTGGCGAATCGTTACGTGTTTCGTCCGCTGGCGCGTCGTGTCGGCGTCCGTATGGCGGCGATGGTGGTCTTCTTAACCTCAGGCTTGATTCACGACCTCGTCATCTCCGTTCCTGCGCATGCGGGCTATGGATTACCCACGCTCTACTTTGCGATCCAGGGCCTGGGCGTACGGTTTGAACGAACTGGCATTGCCCGGAAACTTGGACTGGGAAATGGGCTCGCTGGTTGGTTGTTCACCATGGCGGTTACGGTGGGGCCGGCGGCTTTGCTGTTTCACCCGAAATTTGTCCACCATGTCATCGTGCCATTTCTGCGTGCCTTGGGCGCTTAAACAAAGAAAGGAATTAGCATGAAACTCGTCACCTTACTCCAACTCGCCGGAATTATGCACGTGGGCTTGATTGGGGCCGGCGCACTGATGCCCGGCGTCGTCGGTCTGCGCGCGCATCTGGCAAAGCTGCCGCCGTTCATCCGCCGACTGGTGTGGGTCTATTACACCTTCATCGGTTTTTGCCTGATTGCGTTTGGTAGCATGACCTTCTTCTTCGCGGACGCGATGGCGTCGGGAACGCCACTGGCACGGGCGTTGTGCGCTTTCTTCTGCTTGTTCTGGATGCTGCGATTGGTGGTGGCGACCTTCGTGTTCGACCTCCGGCCGTATTTGACCAATCGGTGGCGCCGCCTCGGTTACCACGCCACCAATATCGTGTTTGGGCTGCTTCCCATCATCTATGGCTGGGCAGCCTTGAAGGGAGGACTGACATGAAGTCACCTATCAAATACGTCCGTGCGGTGATGACGCGACGGATTCTGGTCAATTTCCGGGTGCGACCGGAGGCCTTGCAAGCGGTGCTACCCGCGCCCTTCCGGCCCAAACTCATCAATGGTTGGGGCCTCGGCGGAATATGTCTGATCAAACTCCAACACCTGCGACCTTGGTTCCTGCCCGACTTTGTCGGGACTTCCTCCGAAAACGCTGCCCATCGCATCGCGGTGGAGTGGACGGAGGCCGGTGTCATCCAAAGTGGCGTCTTCATCCCGCGCCGGGACACGAATTCAGTCGTCAACCTGCTGGCCGGCGGACGACTGTTTCCCGGAGCGCATCACTTTGCGCGGTTCCAATGCGCCGAGACGGAACAACAGTTTCAAGTCGCGCTGCGCAGCCGCGATGGGGAAACGGTTGTCCGGATCGAAGCCCACCTTGCGAATGAATGGCCGACGGGTTCCGTTTTCGCGTCGCTCGAACAAGCTTCGGCCTTTCTGAAGGAGGGAAACTGCGGCTGGTCGCCGTGTGAAGGCGGCCGCCATTTTGAAGGAGTTGAACTGCGCACCGAGCGTTGGGAAATGCAATCCCTCGCGGTGACGCATGTCCAATCCAGCTTCTTTTCGGACAAGCCTCGGTTCGCTCCCGGTAGCGTTGAGTTTGACTCCGCACTGCTCATGCGCGGTATTCCACACACTTGGAACGCGCTGGAGTCTGGAAATTCCATCGTCTCTGTTCAACCCAGCAATCGCCACCGAACACGGACATTTCTCGAAATGCCGTGACGGCGATTCATGTCCACGCTTGATGCGCGCCAAACCAGCTTATGAAAACGCAAGCGAACTACCTCACTCAGGTTGCCTGGCGAGATCTCGTGCCGCTCTCCACCGCCGAAAAGATGTGGGAACTCACGTTGCGCCTGCCGTGGCTTGGATTGTCATTGTGGCTTTACCAAGTCGGGTGGTGGCGGCTGGGAGCGATGGCCTCGTTTTACTTCTTTTTGACTGGTCTGCGGCAGTCCCACAATGCCCAACACTATTCGCTCGGACTTTCGCACCGAATCCAGGACACGATTTTGTTCATCCTGAGCGGGCTGATGCTCGCCAGCATGCATGCGGTGCAAGTGACACATTTGCACCATCACCGCCACTGTCTTGCGGAGGCTGACGTGGAAGGCGCGACGGCGCGGAAAGCCTGGTGGCGGGCCTTGCTGGAAGGACCGCTGTTCATTGGGCGGCTGCACTGGTTTGCCTGGCAGTTGGCGGGCCGCGTCAAGCGCCGGTGGATCCTCGCTGAATTGGCGGTGATGGCCGCATGGCTTGGACTGGTTTTCGGGGTTTTCAAATGGCCGGCCTGGCGTTGGCACGCGGGAGCCATGCTGGTGGGCGAATGTTTCGCGGCGTTCTTTGCGGTATGGACGGTTCATCACGACTGCGATTCCGACGCGGCCATCGGGCGGACCCAACGCGGCCGATGGTGGACGGCTCTGACTTACAGCATGTTTCTCCACGCCGAACATCATCTTTTTCCCGCGGTGCCTACGATTCACCTCGCCCGGTTGGCGGAACGGCTCGACGCCGCCGGCTTGAATTACCAACCTCAGAGTGTGTTTAAAACGGGTAGCCGCCAACCTCAGAACGCGGATTCGCCAGAGTCAAGTGGCCAAAACGTCCACCTCCTTGCGTCGGTGGCTACAGGATTACGGAATGTCAAAACATGCCCAGAGGTCAACTTGGGCCGGAGCCGAGCAAGACTATGAAACGTGAACGCATGATCATCGCCGGGGGCAGTGGTTTTCTCGGCCACGTTTTGCGGACCTACTTTCTCCAACGCGGATTTGAAGTGCTGGTGCTGACCCGCTCGGCGGGCAACGGGCCGGGCAATAATCGGAGCCGCGATTGCTACTGGGATGGTCGGACGTTGGGCGAATGGGCGCAGAAACTTAAAGGCGCTGACGTGCTCATCAATCTCGCCGGGCGTTCCGTGAACTGCCGCTATCACGCGCGCAACCGCCAACTCATGATGGATTCGCGCGTCCATTCGACGCGGGTGCTCGGCGAAGCGATTGCCCGTTGCGAGTGTCCACCACGCGTGTGGCTCAACTCCAGCACCGCCACCATTTATCGGCACACCCTCGGTCCGGCCTGGGATGAGGCGGGCGAAATCGGATCAACACCTGAGGCGAAGGACGCGTTTTCCGTTGAAGTAGCGACCGCGTGGGAACGGGTATTCCACGAAGCCGTCACGCCGGGCACCCGGAAGGTCCAGTTGCGTTCGGCCATGGTGCTGGGGCTCGGATTGAACAGCGTCTTTCCCATGCTGCAACGACTCGTGCGGTTCGGGCTGGGCGGAATGATGGGCAGCGGCCGGCAGTTCGTTTCGTGGATTCACCAAACAGATTTCTGCCGCGCGGTCGAATTTCTCATTCGGGGGGAGGAGTTCAGCGGGCCAGTGAATCTCGCGTCGCCTAATCCGCTGCCAAACGTGGAAATGATGCGCATTCTGCGTGAGGTGTGTGGAGTGCCGTTCGGCTTGCCGGCCCCAGAGTGGATGCTGGAGATCGGCGCCTTCCTGCTGCGCACCGAAACTGAACTGATCATCAAAAGCCGGCGCGTCGTGCCCGGAAAGTTGCTGGCGGCTGACTTCGAATTTCAATTCCCATACCTTCGCGATGCCTTCGAGAATTTGTGCGCTCTTGAGAAGAAGCAGTAAGCCGTGAGCCGTGAACTTTGAAGCCGGTATTTGAATTGACCACGGATCGCGGATTACGTGGATAGCAAGCCATTCACATTAATCACCATTGATTCTTTGGATCGTACGGCCCTTCGCATAGGCTTTCCCGCACCGGGCGACGACCGGTGGGCGTTTCGCGCTCCTGCAATTCCGGCGGCAGCTCGGCGGGATTGCCCGGTCGGCCGAGGGCGAACATGGCGGCCACGGCAAAATGGTCCGGCACGTGCAGGTCCGTTCGGGCCTTCTCGAAATCGAATCCAGCCATTCCGTGGGCCACAAGACCCATGGATGTCGCTTGCAAGGCCAGATTCTCCCAGGCCGAGCCAGCATCGTACAAATGGACCGGATTCGGTTTGCCATTGCGCGTGAACACTTTGCGCGCCAGCACGACTACCAGCACCGCGGCACGCTGGCACCAGACCTGGTTGGCTTCCATGAGCAGACCGAAAAACAGCGGCCATTGCGGCGTGTCGCGCCGCGCGTAAAGAAAGCGCCACTCCTGTTCGTTGTAGGTCGAAGGCGCCCAGCGGGCCGCCTCGAACAAGGTCAGCAATTCCTCCTCGCTCAACGGTTCGCCGCTCATCGCCCTGGGGGACCAGCGCCGCAGGAAGATCGGCTCAATTGCATGATCAGTCTTCCGTGCCGCTGGTTGATTGGTTGGATTGTTCATAGGTATGTGTATGTCGATTCTTCAATAACATCGTCGCGTTTGCTCCTTCGTTCCGGACCGTGAACGCGGCTGATTACTGTAACCTGTTTCTCGACTGTGGCCAAGGCGGCCAGTGTGGCGGCGGTTTGGGCGACGCGGGCCGGGAGGGCAGAGCGGGCAGCGGCTCGGCGCGGGCAGTCCCGTCAGGGACCAATGAGAATAGCCCAGCATTTCAATGCTGGGTTGGCGAATTGGAAATTTCGATGAGTCCCGGAGGGACGTTAGAGATGCCCGCGGCAGTGGTAACCGTGGCAAAGAATTTCTTTCGTCCCTCCGGGATTCGTTGCGTTTTGGGCGGAAGCTACCCTCCGTTCAAATGGTGGGCTATTAGCGGTCGTCCCGCTGGGACTCGAACTACCATCGCGCAAAGCAATTGGCGGTTGTTCCCATCGCGCGATATCTGCCTCGCAATCCTCAGTCTGTCTCCGCCAACAGCGTCAGCCAGAATGGATTCCCGGACGTGCCGTCAGGAGGCGGGTTAGCCAGGAAGATTTTGGAGCCGAGGTGTTCACCGAGCTGGCGGTAACTTTCCCATTGGGCCTCGTCGAAGAACTGGTCCGCCGTGCTCTGATGGGGGAAGTCAGGATTCTCCAGCATGTAGTTGCGGACGTTCGGCGGTTCATCGCCCAGCAAGGTTGCCTTCACGTAGAGCAGCACCGAGCTCGTGTCTGTATCCGGGTAGTTGATGCGGAACAACGCGGCGCATTTCTTGGCCGGCTCAGTGATCCGACCGTCGGCGTCGCGGGTGGGCGTCATCTCATCAAACGTCCCGCCGTGCGGTCCCGGCACGGCCAATTGGTCGCGCACCGGACGGAAATACTCGCGCCATTGCTGTTTGGCATCCTTGCTTGCACCGGGGCGGGTGGTGGCCAGGCGGTCCACGGCGTCGTTCCATTCCTGGTCGGTGAACAGGTCCAGTTGCGCCTGGAAATCGATCCGCACTTTGCGCTGGAAGTTGGCGAAGTCGTCGAAGTCGTAATCACTGTCCGCGCCCGCATCGATGACGATCATGTACGGGACGCGGCGTCGCACCAGTTCGTAGGCGCCCAGGTTTTCGAAATGCCCGCCATCGGACAAATACCACAAGCGCGACCACGGCCCGGGAAAGCGCGCCAAGGCTTCGTCGAGCAGGCAACTTTGCGTGGGAAAAATGTGCGGCAGGAGCCACAGCAGCCGCCGCGAGAACGAGACGTGCGGCCGCATTCCGCGATCGGCGGCGCTCAGTCCGGTATCCCACCAGTAACCGGTGCGCAAGCCGCTCATAGTAAACAAAAAGGAGAGCGCCAGGCTGGTGTGCTGGCCCATGCCGGAACCGAAAGCCGCCCCCGAGATGGCCATCCACCGCCGCAGCGGCATGCTTTCGAGCCGCTCTTGCGTACCGCACCACGACGGGCGGACCGGCGGCGGATTGCCGCGGATGTCCAGCAACGGATGGGCAGTGCCGGGCACTTGGCCGACCGCGAATTGCGGCGCGTCCCACAGCCCGTGCCAATACCGTCCGATGCTCAGGCCGAGCGGACTGACGGCGAGGATGTTTCCCAAACGGTCGCGCGATTCGCGCAAGGTCAATTGGTCCACGGTCTCGTTTACGCAAGTTCCCAAAAGGTGCAACGGCCCGCCCGCCTTGAACGGTTGGTAGGCGGTCAGCGAATCGGTGTCGTCTCCGGGCATGACCTGGTCGATGTCGCGTCCCATGCGGTTGCGACTGGCCTGGCGCAACGGGTTCGACGCGCCGAGGTAAGCCCCCGCCAGGCGCGCCGCGTACGTTTGGTTAAGCGACGAACGATTGATGAACGGCAGCGACACGGGAAAGGCGAACAGGATCGAAAGAAACAAACCGCCGAGCACGAGCATCTCTCCGCGACGCGGCGTGTCGCCTCCGCCAAAGGTGGCATGACTCAGCAGGCACACCACGACGGTGGGTGGGGCAATCAACATCACCGCCACCAACGCGTTCACGGCCGGCAGGGAAAGCCAGCGCGTCAACGAGCTGGGATTTTTGTTTTTGGACTGCCATTGCGAAACCATCCTGGCGGTGAACTGCAACACGGGTAACAAACCCACCAGGACCGCACCCACCTGGGCCAGCGCGGCGAGGTAAGATTGGTTGTGGCGCAGGTAGGCTTCGTACACGGCGTGAGCCGCCGTGTCCACGAACGCAAATCCCAACAAGCTAAGGCCCAGGGCCAGCCACAATCCCAGGTCCAACGTTAGAATTGCCCGCGCGCGCAAGCGTTCGATCGAGTCGCCGCCGGTGCCGACGGCCGCATTCTGCAGCCGCACTTGCCACCAGGCGTGCTCGACAAAGAGGAACGATGCCAACAACGGAACTGCCGCCAGCGCGGTGGTAGTGTTCCACCCGTTGCGCACCGTCAGCGAGAGCAGAACGGTGAGCACGAAAAAAGTGGCGCCCAGGATGGCGCAGTTGTAGCGCTCGGGCCAGCGCGGCGAAACGAGCCAATAGCCGATGCCGCGCGGAATAATGAACACCAGCAACACCAATTCGAACAGCATGAACCACGGGCTCCAAAACGCTCCCAAGCCGCCGGCTTCCACCAAGTGCCCCAAGGGCATGTCTGCCCAATCGAGTCCGCCAATGTACGGAAACACCGCGGAGACTTTTTCCAACAGATCGTAACGAAGCGTGTTGGCCACCCCAAACGCCACGAACGCGATCAAGCCCACCACCAAGTGCAACGTCAAAAAATTCCGGAAGAAGATCCCCAGGTTGGTGTGCAGGTCGCTCTTGCCGTTGGGGGCGATGTAGTTCCCGTGCCGCCGCAACCAGGTGATTTCCGGCGACTGCGGGTCCACTAATGCGCCTTCCACCAAGTCCGCCGGCGGAACCGGCGAGCCGCGGAGCCGGTCGAAGAATCGTCCCAGGAAGCAGCCGATGTAGCCGCCGCCGGAGATGGTCGAGAGCACGTCAACACGCCGAAGCAAGTGATGCTTCGCCAGCGCCTGCAACATCCCCAGGTTGAACGTCGCGCTGCGAATGCCTCCGCCGGATAGTCCCAGTCCCAGGGTGTCTTTCGGTAACTGACCATCGGCGGCATCTCCGACCGGCAGCCCACAAGTGGTCCGCCGCTCGTGAATGGCGGCGCTCTCCGCGCGGCGGAGTTCCGACGGGTAAATTTGGAAAGGTTCCATAATCGAAGTGAATTGATTTTTACTGCCGCCAGGCCGCCTGGATCGTGTCCGCCGCTTTTTCGCTGGCCATGTAAATGTCCGTCACGATGAAGTAACCGGGAATGCGCCAGAAGATCGAAGCATCCACCACGCGCAAGCCCGCCACCGGTTTGCGGCGACCATTTTCGTCCGGTTGGTCCAGCACCCGGAACTGGCTGTCCAATACCGCGGACGGATCGCCCGCCCGGCCCATCCGGCAAGTGCCGCAAGCGTGATGCCCCCAGGCTTCACGCTTGATCCATGCTTTAACCTCGGCGTCGGATTGGCAACTGGCGCCGGGATGGTCTTCGTTTTTCAAGCCGGCGCAATGGGCGATCTTGCGGACGAATTTCACCCCCTCGATCAGGGCCTCCAAATCCGGGTCGTCGTCGGTGCAATCCGGGCGCGACACTTCCTGAAAATAGTGAAAGTTGATTTCCGGGCGATCGCGGGGATCGGTCCGTTTTGAGTCGTCACTTGGCCGTCGCGATTGGCGGTGTGTGATTTCAAAATGGCCCAGGTGAACAGATCACGTTCCGGCACCCGGGAGTAGCCGCGGAAGTAGCCGTAGAACTTCAACGGAATGCCGAAGATGAAGAGGTTGGGCTGGGGCACATCCGGGCGCGAACGCTTGAGGATCGCCAGGACGGCGCCGTTGCTGGCGTACAGTCCACTGCCGTCCTGACGCCACCGGGTCATTGGTTCGTCGGGCTGACCGTTCGCGGTGGGCATCGCGAGCGTGGCGCCATGCAATAACTCGAAGTTCTCCGGCATTTTGCTGACAACCGTGACTTCGTAGCGATCCTGGAGGTTCCGTCCCACGCCCGGCGAAGGCACCAGACATTGGATGCCGAGGTCTTCGAGGTGTTGCTTCGGCCCGATGCCGGAGAGCATCAGCAATTGCGGTGTGTTGAACGCGCCGCCGGACAGGACCACCTCGCGACGGGCGTGAACGCGACCGGCGGTTCCGTCCTGCGTCGAAGGATTGGGCACCGCTCGGTAGAGCTTGTCCCCAAGGCGGTATTCGACACCCGTCGCCCGCCATCCGCCTTGGCCATCAGCGTCGAGCAAGACTTTCGTGACCAAACAATCAGAAACGATCGTCAGCCGTTCCGGGTAGGTGCGCTGCACCGCTTGCAACCGCTCACGCGGACTCGAACGGTGACCGCGCCTCGCCGTGTCATCTGTCTTTGGGCCGCAAATAGCCGTTGGAATCAAAGCGACGCCTGCGGGACGTTGTGCCTGCCGGCGCGCGTGGTTTGGGTCCAGTTCCTCAAAACCTTCGCCGGCCAGAATTCGTTTGATCAAACGTTTGGGTGGAGCTTCCAGTCCGGTCAAAACCGCGGCAGCGACCGCGCCAAACAACATCCCGAGAAGCTGCTTGTCTCCCAATCCAATGCTCAGGTCCACGGTGCTCGTGTGCAGCCATCCGCCAAAGCCGTGACGCCCGCGCGTGGGATCGACTTCCCGGCCGAAGAGCCAACGCACGTGTTCGAGAGCTTTCTTCCAGGGCGTGGTGGGGCGCGGTTCGGGCAACGGGAGGAATTCGCAGTGCTCGATCTTTTCGAAGTAAGTCCGCATCGTGTCCGCCCGCCACGAACCATCCCCGAGGAACCACGCCAGTTCGTCCCAATCCGAATCGGGCCCGGCGATGGTGATCATGGCGTTGTGGACCGTGCAGCCGCCGATGCCCGTGGCGCGCGGGTAAAAAATCCCCTGCTCTTGCTGGTCCCATTTCGGGTCCGGCGATTTCGGCTGGTCGTAGTGTTTGACGAAGAATTGCCAGCTTATCTCCGGATTCTCCGAGGCCGGTCCGTGCAAGACGGGGACCTGGGTAATCTCCTCTTCCTTGAATTGGCCCGGCCCCGCTTCAAGCACCAACACATGCCATCCGTTCTCGGCCAATCGCGCTGCCAGCGGAGCTCCGCCGGCGCCCGATCCCACGATGATGATATCATACGGGCTGTCCTCGGGAGAGGTGGTCTTGGCGATGGTAGCCATAATTGATTCGTTACCTGGGGAGCGCGCCCGCCTCGGGCGCAGTGGTTGGCGCCTCGCCAACCAGCTCTGCCCCGCGGGCACGAACTCGTTTTAGAACGTTTTCATTAATTCGATGAGCGCTTCCTTGTCGTCGTCGCTCAAGTCCCGGAACCAGGGAAAATAGTGTCCCTTGTCCATGACAAAATCAGGACACTTGCTGACGCGCAGGAGCGCGGGAGCGATCTCCGTCCGAAGCACCTCCAATTTATCCTGGTCCTGCAAATGCCGGGTCTCGATTTCTGCCAGGGCATTCAGGGTCGTTTTGAGCGTCCGCTTCAGATGTCTGGTGCCGGCATCGGGATTGATGTTGGCCAGCAAGTCCACCGGCGTGCCGGCCGGAATGGGGCCCAGCCGCAAGTCACCCAGACCGCCCGCGAGGAAATAGATGAACAGTCCGAGCACCAACGCCAGAGCCAGTGACGCGTAGCCCGCCAACCGCTCAAGCCGGCCCGCGCGATTGGCCCCGCGGCTGACCAACAACAGCACGAGCGCCGCTACCAGCAGGACAATGCTGGGCACGGCCTTCCATTTTCCCCAGCTTTCGAGGACATCGGCCAGTTTGTCGAGCGCCGACGGCCAGGGAAGCCGGCGCGCGAAAGCCGGCACGTGTTTGGCGGGAATGATGATGTAGGTTTCGCAAGGCGTTCGCCAAATCAGGCCGTGATCGCGCGCCAATTGTTCGGCCGATGCGTAATTCGTGTTCTGCGCGCGCTGATCCAGCCAGAGCAGTTTGTGAACGGCATCGTCGAACGCAGCCAATCGTCCTTTCACCGACGGATCGTTGTTGAACAAACCCAGACTGTTATTGTGCAGAAAGGGCGCCGTCGCCCAAATCGACATCAACGACGCCGGCCGGTAGAAACCGGGTCCGCCGCCGCCGGGTGGACCGCCGTTCAAAGTGCGGTGCCGGGGCGTGAAGAAGTCGTCTTCTCCGTTCGGGCCTTTGTAAGGATTGAAGAACGGGATGGAACCAATTGAGGCCATGCCCTTGTAACTTGCCGAGGAAAAGTCTTCCCATAGATGGCCGCTCGTCCCGTTGTTGGCCATCGCGCGTTTCGGATTGGTGCCGACGTAGTTCACCGGCACGCGAAAGTCCGTGGAGAGAAAGTTTAAGCGCCAGAACTCAGGCAGCTCGACGATTTGCGTTGCCCAAGCAGCGTAATCGTCGCGCCGCAGCCATTGGCCGGGATCGTGATCCCACAATTCGCCCCGTTGCTCGCACTCAACGATGCTCTTCTTGCGGTCGGCAATCAGCGCCGCGTTGGTCTGCAGGTAGGCCTCCAAGTCAGCCTCTTTTTGCACCAGAAGGCGGGGATTCGTTTCGGGTTGAACGCTCGAATGGCAAACGATGCAGTTCCGGGCAAACACCCGCCGTCCGCGCGCCAGTTTATCGATGTGAATTCGTTTCTCAACGTCGTCCGGTCCCCGCGCATCGAGCAACGGCATGCTGGGCGTGATCTTCAGAAAGTAATCGCGCAAAGCGCCAACGCGCAGTTGCGTAGCCCGCCAATAAAGCGAGTGTTCCCGGCAATCCTTGATGGTGAAGGGCAACTGGGTCCGGACGCGTTGCTCGGCGTTGGTCGCAGCTTTGGGCGGCAGGAAACCAATCAGCGGTTCGTGCAGCCGAATCCATTGCTCCGAGTAAGTGCCGATGTTCAGATACACCCGCGCCAATGCTCCCCAAACGCCAATCGAATCCGCGCCATCCAAAAGCACCCGCGGCACCCAGCGCGGATTCTTGTTGGAATCTTTCAGTTCCGGAATCAGGTTTGTGTACATCGCCGGCGGATCATTTGTTGGATCCCACCACAATGAAGGCAGGTTCGTACTGTCGCCGGCCAGTTGTTCGCGCGGATTTTGAAACGAGCGCAAGATACGTTGCGGCACGCCAAAGATGGCGTTCATCGTGTTCGGATTGTTGATATTGTCGCTGGCGATGAGGGAGGTGTCGATGGTTCCCGGTGGCTGGCTGTCGAGCACGTGATAGACAAAATTATTGGTCGGCAGCAGGTTGCCGAAGATCGCGCGGATACGGAGGTATTGGCTGCCAATCGAGCCGGATAAGTTTTCCCAGCGCGGATTGGCTGGGTCTTGCGGCGGATTGAGCGGATGCGCGCTGGCATGGCAAAAGGCGCAACTCATCCCCACGCGAAACGGCCGGACCAGCTTGGGATCGCTGTAATAGCTTGAGTCCCGATAATATTTGCGCGCATCCCATTGCTGCTGGGCGCGGGCATCGAAGTTCGGATTGGGAAACAGCCGGAGTCCGATGACCCCGCTGGACAAACCGTAGATGCGCCATGGAGGAACATTCGAATAGGCGCCGGTTTCGCCGTAAGGATCGTTTTGGTATTGCGCTGTGGCGGGGTCACCCGAAAAGACCTCCTTTAGCACTTTCCGCCGGTATTCACGTTCAGTCTCACCGACCGGTTGATCCAGCCAGAGGCCAAACTCGCCATCGGCGGGCTTAACGGTCTCGCGCATTTCCGGTTCGTTGACCATCCCGGCATTGTGCCAGCGCTGGCCGCGTTTCCGGCTGTCCAACAGTTTGAGCAGGTCCATGAAACCCAGACTGTGATCCGCCAGCCAATCCCAAAAGGCCTCATTGCCCCCGCACCAAATCATCCAGGTATTCCGGCCCAGCACCTCGCTGGGAGTTGCCACCGGATCCATCAGCACGCGGGCGCCGCGCTGCGGATGCAGGTCGAGCAATGGGTCCGGCCAGGTTTCAAGCAGGTTCGTCGAGGTGCTGCCCGCGGGCGCGCTGATCACATCCATGCCCCGGAAGTAATTGACGATGAGTTGGGGATAGAATTCGCGAGCGGCTTGATCCGGGGTCTTACCGGCGGCCTTGGCGGCGGCCATGGCTTCGTCGTCGGGTACCCCGCTGGAAGAATAATCGGCGGCAGACAACGTTGCGGCCCACGTCAGGACGCCGAATAAACCCAGGCGGCACAGGCTGGTCAAGTTCATAAGAATCATTCAACTTCACCGAACCGCCGCCGGCAATTCACAATCAGGCCAGAGCGGTCCTTGCTACCTAGCTGATGCACTTCATAAACGAACGTGATCCTTGATACAGCCTGCCTGCCCGCTGGTCAAGCCCAGTCACACTATTTCGTGCATTTCCAAACATTGAGTCCGGGAATGGGTTAAAACTCCGCTCAGGGTACTGGAACGGCTGAAAACGTGGACTGCTCCCACGGTCCGCCTCACGGACTGTCTTCGAACCAGCGTCGCGGCCGGAGCGCCCTCCCGCTTGCCGCACCGTCCCAGACCCGTGACGCTAACTGCGGCGCAATCTTTCATTGTGCTTACTCTGCGCTTTCCTATATCTTTTGGCTTGCAACCGCTCGTTCCGGTTTGACCGGGCTCCGCCAACACTCCTGAACGAGCTACCGCTATTGAACTAAGAACACATGAAACCTGACACGATTCTATTGCACGCCGGCCAAACCGCCGATCCAACGACCAAGGCCCGGGCCGTCCCCATCTACCAGACGACCTCCTACGTCTTCGATTCCGCCGATCACGCCGCGCGCCTGTTCGGCCTCCAGGAGTTTGGCAATATTTACACCCGGATCATGAACCCCACCAACGACGTGCTGGAAAAGCGCGTGGCCGCGCTCGAAGGCGGCGTGGCGGGACTGGCCATGGCCAGCGGTTCAGCGGCCGTCACGACGGCCATTCTCAACTTGTGCGAAACGGGCGATGAAATTGTCTCCACCGCATCGTTGTATGGCGGCACCTACAACCTGTTTCATTACTCGCTGCCCAAGCTGGGCATCTCGGTAAAATTCGTGGATGCCAGCCAGCCGGCAAATTTCAAGCAGGCCATCACGTCCAAGACCCGGGCGTTCTTTGGCGAGACGCTGGGCAATCCCAAACTGGACGTATTCGATTTCGATGAAGTCGCCAAGATCGGTCACGCCGAAGGCATCCCGCTGGTTATCGACAACACTTCCACCCCCTACCTCTGCCAGCCACTGCTCCATGGCGCCGACATCATCGCGCACTCGGCCACCAAATTCATTGGAGGCCACGGAACGTCCATTGGCGGGGTCATCGTCGATGGCGGCAAATTCGCCTGGAACCAGGGACGGCACCCAATGCTGACCACGCCCGATCCCAGCTATCACGGGCTGAATTATTGGGACGTGTTCGGCAACTTCGAACCCTTCGGCGGCGTCAACATCGCTTACATCATCAAGGCACGCGTGCAATGGCTGCGCGACACCGGTGGCTGCCTGTCGCCGTTCAACGCGTTCCTGTTCCTGCAAGGATTGGAGACGCTTCATCTGCGCATGCCGCGACACAGTGAGAACGCGTTGAAGGTCGCCCAATTTCTGAAGACTCATCCCAAAGTGACGTGGGTGAACTATCCCGGTTTGCCCGATCATCCGACGCACGCGCTGGCCAAGAAATATCTGAAGAACGGCTGGTTTGGCGCACTGATGGGTTTTGGCGTCCAAGGCGGACTGGAAGCGGGCAAGAAGTTCATCGACAGCCTCCAATTGTTCTCGCACTTGGCGAACATCGGCGACGCCAAGAGCCTGGCCATTCACCCGGCCTCGACGACCCACTCGCAACTGTCGCCCGACGAAAAACTGCAGTCGGCCGTGACGGATGATTTCGTGCGGCTCTCGGTTGGCATCGAGGACTACGCCGATCTCGAGGCGGACCTCAAGCAGGCGCTGGACAAGATCTGAGCAAATGACCGACGCCTCCACAGGTCTGGCCCAGGGCGACCTCCAGGACCAGAAAGTCAAAGACTACCATTCGGACCTGGGTACGACGCAAACGCAAACGGTCACTCTGCCCGGCTTCCGCACCCAGTCGGGCTACGTGTTCGAGTCGGTGGAAGTGGCGTACCAGACCCTCGGCACACTGTCGCCGGACAAAGACAACGCGATCCTCGTATGCCACGCGCTTTCCGGCGATGCTCACGTGGCTGGCCTGAGTCCGGCCACCGGCCGCCCGGGTTGGTGGGATTACCACGTGGGTCCGGGCAAAGCCATCGACACGGACCGCTTCTTCGTGATCAGTTCCAATGTGCTGGGCGGGTGCAGCGGCACCACCGGGCCGTCGTCGATCAATCCGGCCACTGGCCAGCCCTACGCCATGAGTTTCCCGCCGGTCAACATTCGCGACATGGTGGCGGTGCAATCCCGTTTGATCGATCACCTGGGCATTTCCAAGTTGTTTGCCGTGACGGGTGGTTCGATGGGCGGCATGCAGGCCTTGGTCTGGGCGGTGGACTATCCCAATCGCGTCCACACCTGCGTGCCCATTGCCACCTGCATGGCGCACACGGCGATGCAGATCGCGTTCAACGAAATCGGACGCCAGGCGATCATCACGGACACGAACTGGAAGGGCGGTCACTACGAGGCGGGACACCGTCCCGAACACGGCTTGGCGGTGGCGCGCATGGTGGGGCACGTGACGTATCTCAGTGAGTTCGCCATGAAGACGAAGTTCGGTCGGAACCTCCAACGTGAGACGCACCCGGAGGATTTGTTCCCCGAATTTTTCGCCATCGAAAGTTACTTGCAGTATCAGGGTGAGAGTTTTGTCAAACGCTTTGATCCCAACTCGTATTTGTTCATTACCAAGGCGCTCGACCGGTTCGAGCTCATGGAAGGCCGCCCCCCGCACGACGTGCTGGGCGGTGTCAAAGCGCGGTTCCTGGTCATCTCGTTTGCGTCGGACTGGCTGTATCCGCCCGATCAATCGCAGCAACTGGTCCGGGCGCTGAAGCGCTCCAGTGCGGTGGTCACCTACCTGAACATGGAGACACCGTACGGACACGATTCCTTCCTGATCCACAACCCTGATTTTTCACAGGTGGTACACCACTTTCTCAACCGCGAGTATCACCGCCAACGCACGCCGTTGAAGAAAACCACGCAGGTAGTCCGCCACTCGCCATAAGCCCCCATGCCGTACCAACCGCTCTACGATACCGTGCTGGAATGGATCCCGCCCAAATCGCGGGTGCTGGACCTGGGGACGGGCGACGGTGAATTGCTGGAGCGGCTCATCAAGACGAAACGCGTCTATGGCGAAGGCGTGGAACTGGATTCCAAACAGGTGGCCCGGTGCATCGAACGCGGCCTGGCCGTGCATCAGGGCGACGTCATGAACGGCCTGGACCAATACGGCAACGGCGCATTCGACTACGTCCTGCTGCTCGGCACATTCCAGGAATTGAAGGCCTCCGAGAAACTGGTCAATGAAGCCATGCGCGTGTCGCGGCGGCTCGTTGTTTCCTACAGCAATTTCGGTTACGTGCGCGCCCGGTGGCAGATGATGGCGGGCGGCCGTTCACCGATGACGAAGGCATTGCCCTCGCCCTGGTACCGCACCCCCAATATTCATTTTTTCACGATCCTCGATTTCCAGGACTTTTGCCACGAAATGAATATCCGCGAACTCGAAACCGCCTATTTCAACGCGCGCGGCCGCGTGCGCTGGCTGCCCAACCTCCGGGCTGAAGTGGCGCTGACGTTGTTGGAAGGCGAACCGCAGCGGGCAGAGTGAGCGGCAACCAAACCGCTGGAAGGTTGCACGCCGAACCGCAAACCTCCCAGGAACCATCCGAGTGGCCGCCAGGTTTTGGAGTGCGGCAGTCCTCTGCCGCTGTCGAACGCATCGCCACCCATTGAAAGCGGCAGAGGACTGCCGCACTCCAAAACGCTCGCGCGACTGGCAGAGGCGCCCAACCAGATGGTGCCCCGTTGCTTTCCTGGTTTTCCTTGTCCGGCGCTTGCCGCCGGCCACATGATGCGTCGCATGATGCCAATCGGCATTGACACTTAGAATGTGCAGCATAAGACTCAAAATATGAAGCGACTTCGCATAGTAGTTGGCGTGTTCATTCTCGGGGCGATTGCCGCTGGCTTATGGTTTTGGAATTCCCGCCAACCGACAACGGATGAGCACGAACTGGTTTTGTACGGCAACGTCGATATCCGCCAGGTGCAACTGGCGTTCAATGGCAGCGAACGGATCGTCGCGCTGCTCGTTCAGGAAGGTGACCGGGTAAAATCCGGTCAATTGCTCGGCTTGCTGGATACGAATCGGCTGGCGGCGGCGGTCGCCAGTCGCGGGGCGCAAGTAGCCGCACAGCGCCAGGTGGTCGCCCGTTTCGACGCCGGCAACCGGCCCGAGGATATTCGCAAAGCCAAAGCCGATCTGGAAGTGGCTCAAGCCGAAGCCCGCAACGCGCAACTTACCTTCCAACGCGCCACCAATTTGCAGGCCCAGGGCGTGTTGGCCCCGCAACAACTAGATGACACCACGGCCGCCCTGAGCGTCGCGGACTCCCGAGTGAATGCGGCCAAGCAAGCGTACGACCTGATGGTAATCGGTCCGCGCAAGGAGGACATTGCCGCCGCCAAAGCCACCTTGCAGGCTTATGAGGCGGAGTTGGCGCTGGCGCAACGTCAACTGGCCGACGCCCGTCTCTTGTGCGCCCACCAACGGCGTCATCCAGAACCGCATCCTCGAACCCGGCGATATGGCGTCGCCGCAAAAATCCGTGTTCGCCATGGCGCTGGACGATCCGCTCTGGGTGCGGGCTTACGTGCCAGAAACCGAACTGGGCAAACTCCAACTCGGTATAAAAGCTGAGGTGACCACCGACACGTTTCCGGGAAAAACGTACGACGGGTGGGTGGGATTCATTTCTCCGACGGCAGAATTCACTCCCAAGACCGTCGAAACTACGGAAGTGCGCACCAAGCTCGTGTTTCAAGTTCGTGTGTTCGTGCGCAATCCACAGGACGAATTGCGACTGGGCATGCCCGCGGTCGTCACCATTCCGCTGACGGCGCCATCCACCGCCAATGCGGAGGCAAAACCGTCCACCACCAATACGCCTTGACGTTGCGACTGCATGGATGATTCCGTCAAACTCGGGCCTCCGACCATCGCCTCCGACCCAGTGTTGGAGCTGCGCGGTATCAGCAAGAAGTTCGTCGCCGGTGGCCGCACCATTCAGGCGCTGCGCCAGGTTCATTTCAGTGTGCAACGCGGTCGGGTAACCGGCTTGATCGGACCGGACGGCGCGGGCAAGACCACCTCGATGCGGATGGCCGTGGGGTTGTTGACGCCGGACGAAGGCCAGATCGTGGCGCTGGGCTTTGACGCAACCCGCGAATCCCTCGCGGTGCAAGCGCGCGTCGGTTACATGCCGCAACGGTTCGGGCTCTACGAAGATCTGTCCGTCCAGGAGAACCTCGATTTGTATGCCGACTTGCAGGGCTTGCCCCACCGGGAGCGCGCGCCGCGCTACGAGGAATTGATGCGCATGACCGGTTTGGCCCGGTTTACTGGGCGGCTGGCCGGACGCCTTTCCGGCGGCATGAAACAGAAACTGGGGCTGGCCTGCACGCTCGTGCGTCCGCCGGAATTGCTCTTGTTGGACGAACCCACCGTGGGCGTTGATCCCGTTTCCCGGCGCGAACTTTGGCAGATCGTCTATCGGCTCGTGCAGCAGGAAGGGATGACCGTCCTGCTCAGCACTGCTTACTTGGACGAAGCCGAGCGCTGCGATGAGGTGATCCTGATGCATGACGGCGAAGTGCTTGGCCACGGTCCGCCGCAGGAATTTCGCGAGCGTTCGCGGGGCCGCACTTACATGGTGTCCACCGCCGCGGTACACAAACGCGCGCTCCAGCATCAACTCTCCCACGCGCCCGCCGTGGTCGATGCCCTCATTCAAGGCGAACGAGTGCGGTTGGTGATGGACAGCACCGTGGTGCCGGAACGCGAAACCCTGCTGCCCGACGTTCCTAACGTTTCCATCCAACCAGTAGCGCCGCGTCTGGAAGACAGCTTTGTGGCCTTGCTGCGAAAACGAGAAACCAAAGCCGACTCCAAGCGGCCCGCGCACCCAGATCACGCGGAAGGCAATTCACCCGACCGCGAACACGGCGCGGTCATCGAAGTGGACGGGGTGAAACGGCGCTTTGGAGATTTCTATGCGGTCAAGGGATTAACCTTCCAAGTGGAGCGCGGCGAAGTTTTCGGTCTGCTGGGAGCCAACGGTGCCGGCAAGTCCACCACGTTCCGCATGCTCTGCGGATTGCTGCCCGCCACCGAAGGCCGTCTGCGCGTGGCGGGCCTGGATTTGCGGCACGCGGCGGCTGCGGCGCGGGCCCGGATTGGTTACATGTCCCAGAAATTCTCACTCTACGGCAACCTGAGCGTGTGCGAAAACCTCCGCTTCTTCAGCAGCGCCTACGGGCTGGCGGGCCGGCGCCAGCGCGAGCGAATGGACTGGGCCCTCGAACAGTTCGAATTGGCGCCGCTGACCGACGCGACCAGCAGCGATCTGCCGCTGGGCCACAAACAACGGCTGGCGATGGCGTGCGCCCTGATGCACGAGCCGGAAATCCTTTTCTTGGACGAACCCACTTCCGGGGTTGATCCGCTGGCGCGCCGCGAATTTTGGAGCCGCATCAACGCGCTGGCGGCCCGGAAGGTCACGGTCATGGTCACCACTCATTTCATGGAAGAAGCCGAGTATTGCGACCGGCTGGCCATCATGGCCGACGGGGAAATTCTCGCCCTCGGCACGCCCGAAGCCATCAAAGCCGCGCAACGTTCCGAAGCTAAACCGGACCCGACCATGGAGGATGCGTTCATTGCGCTGATCGAACATCAAGACGAGCAAACGGAAGCCGCATGAGCCACGCCGATTCCAACCCGCACCATCCTGGCCCTGCCCCCGCGCGGGGGGCGGCCGCATGCGGCTGCGCGGCTTGATCCGAAAGGAGTTTTACCAAATCCTGCGTGACCCCAGCAGCATCGCCATTGCCTTCCTGCTGCCGGTGGTGTTGCTGCTGATTTTCGGTTACGGCGTTTCGCTGGATGCGGAGCACGTGCCCATTGCGCTGGTCGTGGAACAGCCCAGCGCCGATACGGCGAGCTTCACCAGCGGCTTTCAGCAGTCGCGTTATTTTGCCCCGGTGTTCATGCGCAACTTGCGCGAGGCCGAAGCGGCTTTGATGCAGCGGCCGTGTAAGCCATCGTGCATTTGCGCGCCGATTTTGCCCGGCAACTGCGCCAGCCGGACGGCGCGCCCATCCAGGTGATCGTCAACGGCGTGGACGCCAACACCGGCCGGCTCATTCTCGGTTACGTGCAGGGCGTCTGGCAAAAATGGCTGCAACGTCAGATGCAAGCCGAATGGCGAGGCGCTCTCCCCGCCGGTCCAACTCGAGCCGCGGGTCTGGTTCAACAGCGAACTGCGCAGCCGCAACTTTCTGGTGCCCGGGCTTGATCGCCATCATCATGACCTTGATCGGCGCGCTGCTGACGGCGCTGGTGATGGCGCGCGAATGGGAACGCGGCACGATGGAGGCGCTGATGGTGACGCCGGTGACGATGCGCGAAGTGCTGCTCGGCAAAGCTGGTGCCGTATTTCCTGTCTGGGCCTGGGCGGCATGGCGTTGTCCGTAGCCATGGGCGTCTGGCTGTTCGGCGTGCCGTTGCGCGGCTCGCTTTGGGTGCTTGTTCGGCAGCGCCGCGCTGTTCCTGCTGGCGGCGCTGGGCATGGGACTGCTGATTTCGACGGTGACAAAGAACCAGTTCGTGGCCGGGCAGGTGGCGATCATCACGACGTTCCTGCCGGCGTTCATCCTGTCGGGTTTCATTTTCGACATTGGCAGCATGCCGCCGGTCGTCCAGGGCATCACTCACGTCCTGGCGGCGCGCTATTTCGTGGCGATGCTGCAAACGGTCTTCCTGGCCGGCAACGTGTGGTCGGTGATCCTGCCCAACGCGCTGGCGCTGCTATTGATGGCGGCGTTCTTTCTGGGCGTCAGCCGGCGCAAATTGCGCAAACGTTTGGAATAGGAGCGCGGATGTTCCGGCGAATTCGAGCGCTCATGATCAAGGAGTTTCTGGCCCTGCTGAAGGACAAGCGGAGCCGGACGGTGGTCTTGATTCCGCCCATCCTGCAATTGCTGGTCTTTGGCTACGCCGCAACGTTCGATCTGAACCGCATTCCGTTCGCGGTTCTATAACGAAGACCTGGGGCAAGCCTTCGCGCGACCTGGTGGCGCGCTTCGCCGGTTCGCCCAATTTCCATCAGGTGGCGGTGTTGACTCACGAGGACGCAGATCGCGCCTGAGGTTGACGGGCGGAACGTGCTGATGGTGCTGCACATCGGACCGCAGTTCAGCCGTGAGCTGCTCGCGGCCGGTCGGGTCCGGTGCAGGTGATCGTGGACGGACGCAACTCGAACACCGCGGCGATTCTGTTGAATTACGTCAACACCATCGTCGCCGCGTTCAACGTGGACTGGCAGCAGCGAACCGGCAGGGGGACGGCGCTCGGCGCATTTGGAAACGCGGGCGTGGTTCAATCCCAACCTGCTCAGCCGCTGGTTTATCGTGCCGGGCATCGTGGGATTGCTAACCCTGGTGGTGACCACGCTGGTGACGGCCCTTTCGGTGGCCCGCGAACGCGAGCAAGGCACCTTCGACCAGTTGCTGGTCACCCCGTTCCGCCCGGGGGAAATTCTCATCGGCAAGGCGTTGCCCGGATTCATGATCGGCTTTTTCGAGGCCACGCTCATCATCCTGATCGCGACCTTTTGGTTCCAAGTGCCGTTGCGCGGCAGTCTGTTGACGCTTTACGTAGGGCTGTTCTGCTTTGTGCTTTCGACCGTCGGAATGGGCTTGATGATTTCTTCCCTGGCCGTCACGCAGCAACAAGGATTGCTGGGCGCGTTCCTGTTCCTGGTGCCGTCCATCATTCTGTCCGGTTTCGCCACCCCCATCGCCAACATGCCGCATTGGGTGCAACAGATCACGTACCTCGATCCGCTGCGCTATTTTCTAGTAATCCTGCGGGGGGTGTTCCTGGAAGGCACACCGTTCCATCTATTGATCGATCAATTCTGGCCCATGGCCATCATCGGGGTGGTCAACCTGACTTTGGCCGGATGGCTGTTCCGCCACCGGCTGTATTGAGGGAGCCAACGGTCGAGTTATTCCCCTTTTGGCCGATAAGGAACCAGACGAGCCATGGCCGCCGCAATGTGCGAAGCAAGGGGCATTCGGCTCCGGCGTTTTGATCCAGTATCCTTTTCTGGCTGGACAAAGCCCATTGGAGCCGGTTGAAATGGACAGGATGTGTTTCCGTCCTGCTGGTTGCGGCTCCTAGAAGCCCATGCTAGGTTGGCGCGCACATTAATTTAAGATGGCTGACGATAGAAAACGCAAAGACGACGGAAATCAACGAAAGAACGGCGAGTTCCGAGTGCCGCCGCGTTCGTATATGCTGTGGATTGCCCTGCTGCTGGCGATCCCGCTATTGATGTTTTTCAAAAGCAGCACCTCGTCGCAAGGGAGATCCATCTCCCAGGTTGATTTCATGCGGTTGGTGGATTCGAACCACATCGCCAACGGCGTGATCGTGTACGATCCCCAATCACCTTATCTCCAGGAAATTCACGGCAACTTTTACGAAACTGAACCCAATGGCGAGGTTAAGATGGACAAAGGCAAGCCGGTGGAAGTGCCTTTCAACGCCAAAGTAAGGCTGACCGACACCCTGGAGGACAAGGTTCTGAACAGTGGGGTCTTCGCCACCAAACAAGCCAACGCCGTTCTGATGGGTTTGGTTTATAGTTTGGGACCAATCCTGCTCATTGGCTTGTTTATTTGGTTCTTCTTTATCCGCCAACTCAAAATGGCGGGCAAAGGCGCCTTGAGCTTCGGCAAGAGCAAAGCGCGCATGCTGGCCAAAGAAAAGAACAAGACCACCTTCAAAGACGTGGCCGGAGTTGAAGAAGCCAAAGAAGAAGTCCAGGAACTGGTCGATTTCTTGAAGGATCCGAAGAAGTTTCAGAAACTCGGCGGTCGTATTCCCAAAGGCGTCCTCATGGTTGGACCGCCCGGCACCGGCAAAACGCTGTTGGCCAAGGCCATTGCCGGCGAAGCGGACGCGGCTTTTTTCAGCATCAGCGGTTCGGATTTCGTGGAAATGTTTGTCGGGGTGGGCGCCAGCCGGGTGCGCGACATGTTCGAGCAGGCGCGCAAAAACACCCCTTGCCTGGTGTTTATTGACGAAATTGACGCCGTGGGCCGTAGCCGCGGACACGGTTTGGGCGGCGGCAATGACGAACGCGAGCAAACCCTCAATGCCTTGCTCGTGGAAATGGACGGTTTTGACACCACGGAAGGCATCATCATCATTGCCGCAACGAACCGGCCCGACGTGCTGGATCCCGCGCTGTTACGACCGGGCCGATTTGATCGGCAAATCACCGTCAACCTGCCGGACGTGCGCGGACGCGAGGCCATTCTCAAGGTCCATGCCAAGAACGTGAAACTGGACATGGGCGTTGACTTGGCCGTCATCGCGCGCGGCACCCCGGGCTATTCCGGCGCGGAACTGGCGAACCTGCTCAATGAAGCGGCGCTGCTGGCCGCCCGCATGGGCAAGAAAGCTGTGGGCATGGCGGAACTCGAGGAAGCGCGCGACAAAGTCCGCTGGGGCCGGGAACGCCGCAGCATGGCCATGACGGACGAAGAAAAGAAATGCACGGCTTGGCACGAGGCCGGTCATGCGCTGGTCAACGTCATGCTGGAGCACACTCATCCCCTGCACAAAGTGACCATCATTCCGCGGGGCCAGGCGCTGGGTGCCACCATGTATTTGCCCAAGGACGACGTGCTCAACCGCAAACGCAAAGAGTTGCTGGATATGATCGCCGTGACGATGGCCGGCCGGATTGCCGAGGAAATCGTGTCGGAAGACATCTCGAGCGGCGCTGCCGGCGACATTCAACAGGCCACCCAGATGGCCCGGGCCATGGTAACCCAATGGGGCATGAGCGACAAAGTGGGCATGGTGCAATACGGCGACAACAGCGAATACGTTTTCCTGGGCCGCGAAATGATGCGGAGCAAAGATTATAGCGAGCAAACCGCCCAGGAGATTGACCAGGAAGTCAAACGGATCATCAACGGACAGTTCGAAATCGCGCGGCGCATCATTTCGGAGAACCGGGACAAGTTGGAATTGATCGCCAAGAGCCTCCTCGAATACGAGACGTTGGAAGGCCAGCAAGTCGAAGAAATCGTTCGCACCGGCAAGTTCACTCCACCGTCGGAAAAGGCGACGCCAGCCGGCCCGCTGACCGGCGCGCCAGCCGGTACTCCGTTGCCCGAAGTCGTCAAGCCGGCGCCTCCAACCCTGCCGGGTTTGGGTTCTCCCGCGCCCGCGACGGCCTGAGTCCTATCATTTCCATCAAGACGGGGCATTTCCGCCCACTTTGCTTTTTTCCGCGCGGATCCAGCCAACGGGCTTCTTTTGCGGTCGCCAATTACTGGTGAGCAGGCAATGCAGGCTTTCCTGCAGTCAGTATCACAGCCTCAACAATGACTCCGGGCCGCCGGTGGCCCACTCCCACTTGGAGCACGTCAGCACCGCGTGACACAACAGATACTCCCGGGGCCGACCTCGCATACTCACTCCCAGCGCGTTGAGATTGCTCCAGTCCAACTGCACGACGCGGCTGGGCAGAGGTTTCAATTCAAAGAACATTGCCACAAGGGCGCAGGGATGCAGGTGCAGACAGGCAAGCCAGCGAAAAATAGTTTGACCGGGAACCAGCGATTTCGCGCTAATTTCCGGTCAAACCGAGAGAGATGGTAACCTGTGGAGAAAGAATTATTGGAGAAACTCGACCAGCACCCAATAGGTCAACAGCACCAGCAAAAAGGAGATGAGCAACGGCCGGACACTGGTGTGCGTGCCCGCTTCCGCGGCTTCCCTTTGTGGACGCAAACCGACTTCAGGCTTCGCCGGCCCAGCAGGCTCTTCCGGAGTCAGGACTCGCAGCGGCCTCTCTTCCAGGAGTTCCAAGATGCTTTGTTTCATGGAGCAATATCCCTTGCCGGCCAGTCCGTTACAATTGGAGGGATTACCCGCCGCCAGCTCCGTAAAACTACGATTCCCAGCTCCGTAGCCCGCGGAGTCCTGGCCGGCCTTCTGTTCAAGCCGGGGAATTCAACAACGCTCCAAACCGAAGGCCGCGGGTGCTGACGTAGATTTCAGGAAAATGAAGATGCTCCATCACCGCTTCATAAATCGCCACGCCCAGTGGAAGAATATCAGCCCGACTGGGAGGCACGCCGACGATCTGCTTGCGTTCGGCCAACGGCAGACTCCAAAGCATCACCAAATGATCCAGCACCTGGCTCTTGCTCAGGCGGGTGCCCTCCAGATGTTGCCGATTGAAGGTGTTCGCCTGCTGCGTCATCCGGGCCAGAATGGTGGTGGTGCCGCCCGTGCCAATGAGCCGGATGTTCGCGTGGATAGGCTCGCGCAGTAATCCTTCCAAGGTCGGCGCAAGCTGCTGATTGAAAAAATCCGTGAGCCAGCTTCGGCAATTCGTCAGGTCCCGCAAGCTAGGTGGGTCGGGAGGACGCAGAAGTTCCATCAACCGCACCGTGCCCAAGTTGAAGCTCTGACTGAAGGAAAGGTGTTCCCCGGCACCCAGAATGAATTCGCTGCTGCCGCCCCCGACGTCCAAAATCAGCAATGGCTTGCCCCCCAATAGCGGGTCCGTGTTGACACCGCGATAGACCCATTCGGCTTCCTGGTCGCCGGAGATCACCTCGAGCGGCAATCCACAGGCTTGCTGAATGGACGCCTGGAGTTCCGCTTGGTTCTCCGCCTCCCGCGCGGCGCTGGTGCCGATGACTTGCACGGACTGCGCTTCCAATTGTCGCGCCAGCTTCGTGAATTCCGCCACTGCCAGGGCCGTTTGCTCGATGGCCTTGGGGTCCAATCGCCGCGTGGCATAGAAACCTTGTCCCAAGCGGGTCTGCCAGCTTTTTTCAATCACCGGCTCAACGGTCACGCTCCGAACGTCCGCCACGAGAAGTTTAACGGAGTTGGTGCCGACATCGATCACGGCCTTGCGAACGGGTAGCATCGTAGCGCCAAACTACATCACGACTGGCCGACCAACCCAAGTCAAAACTGCTCCAACACAAAAGGCATGCTTGACACCCATTGGGCAAAGCGGACGATTGAGCCAATCGTACCGCTTATGGAACTCTACTTTCTCAGGCATGCCAAAGCTGTGCCGCGCACTGGGCGCCTGGCCCACCGGGACGCCGAACGTGCGTTAACCCCGGACGGAGAGGAGAAGATGCGACTCATCGCCATGGGCCTCCAGACCCTGGATTTGCGCTTTGACCGAGTTCTAAGCAGCCCTTACGTACGGGCGCGCCAAACGGCGGACATTGCGGCCAAAGCCCTCAAATGCACCAGCAAACTCTCTCTCACCGAACAGTTGGCTCCCGCCGGCGATCCCAAGGGTTTGATCGCCGAAATCATTCGGCCCTCTCCCAGTCTGGGCAGCGTTTTGCTGGTCGGTCATGAACCCTATCTCAGTGAGTTGATCTCCAAGTTGACGACCGGCACCACCCATCTGCGTCTGGACATGAAGAAGGCTGGTTTGGTCAAACTGAGCACGGATGCCTTGCGCTACGGCCAATGCGCGACGTTGGAATGGCTGTTGCCTCCGCGCCACTTGGTACTCCTCTCGAAAGTATAGTTCGACCGCCGTCCTGGGGTCCCGCATTGCCAAGGCGGTTCCTCGTGTCGATGGCCGTTGGCCGAAAGGTTGGTGCGATCAATGGCATAGGGCAGATGGCAAACATCGGAGGCCGGACCATTTCCAAGCTTGCTGCCCGTCCGGTTTTCGATTATCCCCTGGGCAAAGGCAAATCATGCAGTCATTTAAACCAGCTCATTTAATCAATCGCGAATTGAGCTGGCTGGAATTCAACCAGCGGGTGTTGGACGAAGTGTTGAATCCAGCCACCCCGTTGCTTGAACGGGTCAAGTTCTTTTGCATCGTCAGTTCGAACCTCGATGAGTTTTTTGAGGTGCGCGTGGCGGGCATCAAACAACAGATCGAGAGCGAGGTGACCGAGCGCAGCGTCGATGGCCTGACGCCGACCCAAACGTTTCAAGCGATTGTCCAACGAGTGCATCGCATGGTGGACGACCAATATCGATGCTGGCGGGAGAACCTCTGCCCCGCCCTTGCCGTCGAAGGGATCCGCTTCCTGGACTTTAGTGATTTGAGCGCCGAAGACCGCGCCTGGCTCGACGAATACTATCACGCCGAGGTCCGGCCGGTGCTAACGCCATTGTCCATCGATCCTGCGCACCCGTTCCCACAGCTCCTGAACAAATCCTTGAATCTGATCGTGCAACTGGAGGTGGCTTTCTCCGGCCAGCCCATGCGGCACATGGCCGTGGTGCAGGTGCCGCGCATCCTCCAGCGACTGGTACCGTTGCCCCGCCACCAAGGCCCGCGGGACTACATCTTCCTGCGCAAGGTCATTGGACATTATCTGGCGGACCTGTTTCCCGGCACCAAGATTCTCGGCTATTGGCAGTTCCGGATCACCCGCAACAGTGAGCTGTACATCGAAGAAGAGGAACTGGCCAACCTGCTCAAAGCGGTGGAAAATGAACTCCACAACCGGCGGCGCGGCGACGCGGTCCGGTTGGAAATCGAGCCGGATTGCCCGACCGAAATCCGCCACGCCCTGATGAGCACCTTCCGGTTGACCATGGACGATGTGTACCTGGTCGATGGCCCGCTGAATCCGGTCCGGCTGATGACCTTGTGCGAAGGGGACCATTCGCCCGAACTGCGCGATCCGCCCTTCATCGCCCTGGTCAGCACTCAACTGCGCGGACGCTCGAACTTGTTCGCCGCCATTCGGGAGCGGGACTTTTTGTTGCACCACCCGTACGAGAGTTTCCACACCGTCGTTGAGCTGTTGGAACAGGCGGCCGCCGATCCCCAGGTGTTGGCCATCAAACAAACCCTTTACCGCACCGGCGGCGACACGCGCCTGGTGGACGCGCTCATGAACGCCGTCAAGAACGGCAAACAAGTAACGGTGGTGGTCGAATTGCGCGCGCGCTTCGATGAAGCCAACAACATCCAATGGGCCCGCGCGTTGGAAGAAGCCGGCGTCCACGTCGTCTATGGGTTGGTCAGTTACAAAATTCACTGCAAAATCTGTCTCATCGTGCGGCGGGATGAAGACGGCATTCGCCGCTACGTCCATCTCGGCACCGGCAATTACAATCCCCACACCGCCAAATTATACACCGACCTGGGCTTGCTCACCTGCCGGCCAGACTTTGGGGAAGACGCCACCAATCTGTTCAACCTGCTCACCGGCATCTGCCAGTTCCGGGGCCTGCGCAAGTTCCTGACGGCCCCCTTCGACCTGCACGACCGGATGCTGGCTTTGATCGAGCGCGAAACGCAGAATGCCCGCAACGGTCTGCCGGCCCGAATCATCGCCAAGATGAATTCCCTGGTGGACGAAAAAATTATCCAGGCGCTCTACGAAGCTTCGCAAGCCGGCGTCAAAATCGACTTGATCGTGCGAGGGATATGTTGCCTGCGCCCCGGAATTCCCGGTGTCAGCGAAACCATTACGGTTCGCAGTATTTTGGACCGTTTTCTCGAACACAGCCGTATTTTCTACTTTGACAATGCCTGCCAGCCCGAGGTTTTCGTTGGCAGCGCGGACTGGATGCCCCGCAACTTTTTCCGCCGGGTGGAAGTCGTCTTTCCGATTGAAGATGGCAATCTGCGGGAGCGGTTGGCCAACGAGATTTTGACAGTATCATTGGGCGACAACGTGAAGGCCCGTTTCCTGCAAGCCGATGGCACCTACCAAACGCCGCCGTTGCCCAAAGGTGCCCAGCGGCGCCGCAGTCAATGGGAATTCATGGAGCTGGCCCAACGTTCCGAACTGAACCAACCGTCCAGCGCGAAAGGCCGGCCGCGCTACCCCAAAGTCAAACTGGCTCCGCGGCCTGGAGCGACGAAGCAGAAGCCAGCGTAGAGAGCGCTAGGTTCCCGGTCAGCGTGGCGCGCGAGCCTCCGCATGTCGGCTCCTGCGGCGCTCCCAAGGAGGGACGAGAAAAGCCATTATCGTGGAAGGGTTATTCACTGGGATTGCGCAGATTGGAGCGCCGGGTCGTCAAGGTCGAGACGATAGAGGATCTGGTTGTAATCGTAGCGAGGGGTGGGCGGCGGATGATTGGCGAACTGCATCGTGTAGGTGCCTTCGAAGAGAAGAATGGGGGAATCGGCCGGAGTGAACTCAGGGTGCAGACGGGGATTGTAGAACGTATAGTTCTCGTGGCTCAACACTTTGACCGCGGTCCCCCAAGGACCCATCGGGGCGTCGGCTTCGGCATACCACAATTCGCCGAAGGCCGAGGGTTTGCCGAAGGCTTCCATGAACACCGTCACCCAACGCCGCCGCCACGGATTCCAGGCAATCGAGCCGGTGTGCGGTTTGACGGCTCGGCCACCGTTGGCCGCTGCGAAAGTGGTCTGCGGTTTCAGCACTTCCCATGTACTGGAATCCTGCCACGCCTCGAAGGTGGCCGGGCAACGTAACTTGGGCAGCGGATTGCCGAAGCACACCCAATCCTTGCCGCCAGCATCCTTCCAAAACGCTGGATGACCTTCGGGGAAGGGCGGCGGCTTCGGCGCCTGACTGGACTTGGTCCACACGGTTCGGAGCTTGTCGAATCGTTCGGTCTGATCATTCCAGACGCACAAGCTCCATTCGTAGGCCTCGAGGGGTGGTTTAATCTTCGAATACGACGCAACCAAATGCGGAACACCATTTTTGTCGGGCAAGGTCACATAGCCGGTGAGCCAGGTCGGACCGTTGCCCGGCATTTTGGCCACGCCTCGCGGCCGTCCTTGTTCATCGCGAAAATAGTTAAACGGCAATTGCAGCGGCGGTTCGAATGAGGTCAACGGACGCACTGGTGTGGTGGCGCTGGTGCTGTCAAAGATGCCCAAGGGATACCGGGCCAGCGTGGTGTCGCCCCACAACCAAAACATTTTTCCCTGATACACCGCGTTTTGCACGCTGTCGCAGCCGAGCACCCCGGATTCCTGCCAATCCAGTTGCTCGCCCAGTTGCTGGCTTTCCGCGAACAAACCGGCGCCGGTGATCCGCCCGAGGCGCTTGGCGATGATGGTGCGTTTCACTTCCACTTTCAAGGTCTTGCCCGGCTCGGGCGTCAATCGCACGCCCCGATAGCCAAAACCGTCTTTGGGCCGTTCGTAGCCATGGCCGATGACATCGAACCAGGTTTCGCGCCCCATCAGCTCGGGCAGGTCAAAAGCAATGATCCCCGCGTTGTCCGTGACCAACCGCACTTGGTGCGTGGTACGCAATTCAACGAGCGGCACCGGCCACCCACTGCCCTGCTCGACGACTTGGATGCGACAGGGTTCGCTGGCACGCGCCAATTCCGAGGCCATGCAGAAAGCCAAAAGGCAAGTAATGATGAGCCGCACGGGCGGGAAGCACCGCATGGCGAACGGAAGCGGAATTGAATGACGACTGGGAGCGGAACGAGTCCAAGCGACTCGCTGAACAAAAGGAAGTCTCTTTTGTGTTGCGTCTGTCAAAACGGCTTTGGCCGACAGGATGGGGGAATCAGAATTCAGTTTGTTGGTTTTCAGCGTCCCATAAGGTGGTGAAGTGACAACCAAGTGAAAACTCTCGTTCGCAATAAATGGGAGGTCGCGGGCGTCGCCGCAGATCAAGCGATGTTCGGTCTGAACATCCACGCTCTCATTCGTCACGATCAGCGGGTCGCTAGATCTTTCATTTGCCTCAGGAATCACAACGAACGAGAGCATTGCAGGATGACCAGAAGCACCGCAAGTTGATTCCACGGGTCACGGGTGAAGCAGTCCGGCAAGCAGAATTGCAGCAATATGGCGAAGCGCAGCCGTCTTTGGCGGCGACCGGTCAGCGATGCAATACGAGAACGGTATTGCAGAGGTCGCTGTCTGCCGACTTTCCGTTGGCTATAAGCTGAAGCAGGCGTAAAACAATGGCGTGGCAATCAATCCGTGCCAATCGGATGTTCCGCCGGACAGAAGACGTCGGCGATGGATTCTCGGCATCGTTCTGGGGATGCTGTCCGTTGGACTTGTGGTCGCGGTGATGGTCATCAAGGTGCAGCAAGCAAACAGTCGCGTTCGAGCACGCCTCGAGCAGAAGCTGGCCGCCCTTAAAGCCTCGGGAATGCCTACCACCGCCGCCGACTTGGCCCAGCGCTTTCCGGATCCTTCGGACGCCGAGGATGCGGCCCTGTTGTTGCAGGATGCCTTGTCACTGTTGGTGGCGCCCACTAACGGCCACATCCCGTTCCTTTCCGGCGAGCTGCCGCGGGGGACGAACCGCATGAACGCCGAGATGACCAAGGCGCTGGCCCAATTGGCGCAAGACAATCAAGACGCCTTGAAGGCGCTGCCCAACGAGTGGCCGGCCAATGCTCGATTTGCCGCGGGTTTCGCCAATGGGTTCCCCCTAAACCAGTCGATGAACCTTGTCCAACTCCGCCGATTGGAGCAGACCCTGGCCGCCATTGCGGTGTATCAGGCGGAACAAGGCGACGCCACCGAAGCCACCCACAACCTCGCCCAATGCCTGCGGGTCAGCCTTACGGTGAAGCCCTATTCGCTGTTGAATTACATGGTACAACGCGCTTGCCAGAGTCTATCGTCAACGCGCTGGAACGGTGTCTTAATCAAACCGACTTTGCTGATCCGGACTTGCACACTCCTGAACCAGCCGCTCGCCGCCGCCATCACCAACGAGATCGGAACCGTGATGATCGCCGAGCTCTGCCAGAGCATATGGGGTTTCGAGCTCGGACGCAACTCACCAATGAGTTCGCACTTTGGGGCTCCCGGCCAATCCACTCCACTGGCGGTTTTGCGCGAGGTGTTAGGACTGGATCCGCCGATCTATTCCGATGCGGGTTACCTGCAATATCTGGAATGGATGGAGATGTGTCTGGCCTCCGCGGGTGCGCCATACCGCACCCAGATAAACAAGTGCAATCCCTGGAGCAGAGACGCTCTCGCCGTCGCCTATGTCTGCTGGCGCAATCCGTAATGCCGTAATCTGGAGCGAGCGATGAAGCATGACGCGGAAATCATTTCGCGCCTCCAAACTGCACGCACCGCCCTGGCCATTGAACGCTACCGATTGGCGCACGGTGGCAGATTACCGGATTCACTTGAGTAGTTGGTTCCCGAGTTCCTTCCCGACTTGCCGATGGACGCCTACGGTGACCAACCGCTGCGCTATCGCCAACTCGGGCAAGGTTATATCGTTTACAGCCTTGGCTTGGATGGTGTGGACAATGGTGGAAAGGAGAAGCCCGCAAAACCTGGCGAAACCGAGCAATACGATCTGACGTTCACCGTCGAACGTCCAACCACCACCACCAATGCCGGAGGATTGAAGTAATGGCGCGCCCGAGCCGGTCAAACCGCAAAAGCTTGGCGCCCATTGGGAAATTGCTGGGAAATTGAGGCGTTGACTTTCGGGCCCACTGCTTAAATTTTGTCCTATGCCGCTTTATGAGTATGAGCGTTGTGAAGGGGAGTGCAAAATCTGCGGCGGCAATTTTACGCTCCGCCGGCCGATCAGCGCCCCCGAATTGACAAAATGCCCGCTGTGCAAGGCGCCGGTCCGCAAAGTCATTACGGGATTCAGCACTCCCAAGATCCTGAAACCGGTTTCCATTTCGGACGCCAAGAAGGCCGGGTTCACCGTGTTAAAGCGGGTCAGCAAAGGCGAATACGAGCGCCAGTAAGCCGGCTGGCGCGGACGTTCGGCAGGCGCCCAAACCTCGCGAAACGTCTGGAGTGCGCCCGGCTTGCCGGCGCGTTCGCCGACCGGGTGGGGACAAGCCAGGTGGACGCGGCGGTTGACCTCGGAGAGCGCTCTCCCTTCGATGGCGGCGGAGGACCGCACGCACTCCACGACCTGGCGGAGGTTCGAAAAATCCCAGTCGGTCGCGTTAGACGCCCTGCTTGCCCGCAAAACTTTTTGCTGCTGAGCCGTGACATTTTTCAGATTTTCGGCCCTGAGGTACTTGGCAGGCGTGGCGCGACCAGCGACTATGGGAGCAACCGTTGCGGCCGCCAGCACAGGCAACGTGTATGAAGAACGATCATCAGGACCGCCAACCGAAGCAGCCCGCCGGAGCGGGAGACACGGTTCCGATCAAAACTCCGTGGGAGAGCGTTTCGGAACTGGCCGGGCTTTTGGACCAATACCTGGCAGACTTGCAGGCCGGAATACGACCCGACCGCGCCCGTCAGGTCGCCGACCATCCCGAGTTGGCGCCGCATTTGGAAGAGGCGCTGACGGGAATCGAGTTCATTCATGGCGCCGAACCGACACCCGGCCAACCGCCGGCGCAACTGGGGGATTTCCGCATCGTTCGTGAAGTCGGCCGGGGCGGGATGGGCGTCGTGTACGAAGCGGAGCAGATTTCCCTCAAACGTCGCGTTGCGCTCAAAGTGTTGCGACTGGGCGCGGTCGCTGACGAGGTGGCGATGCAACGCTTTCAGCGTGAGGCGGAGACCATTGCCCAATTGCACCACACGAACATCGTTCCGATTTTCGCGGTCGGCTGCGAAGCGGGCGTGCGCTACTACGCGATGCAGTTCATCGAAGGCCGCGACCTGGCCGCCATAGTGCAAGCAGCCCAGGCCAGCCAGGAGGCACTTGAACCTGTAGCCGTCGCGCGCTGGGCATTGCAAGCCGCCGAGGCCTTGAGCCACGCCCACGCCCGCGGAGTGATTCACCGCGACATCAAACCGTCCAATCTGATCCTCGATGCCGACGGACGCATCTGGCTCACCGATTTCGGTCTGGCGCGGCGGACGGAAGATGTCGCCCTCAGTTTGACGGGCGCGCTGTTGGGGACGCCGCGTTACATGAGTCCGGAGCAGGCCAATGCCGCCAATCGCCCGATCGATCACCGGACGGATCTTTATAGTCTGGGCGCCACGTTGTACGAACTGGCCACCCGCCGTCCGATCTTCGATGCCGCTACTTCGCACGAGCTGATTCGATTGATTCTGCAAGAAGAGCCGGTGGCCCCGCGGCGCTTGGTGCCCAACGTGCCGCGCGATCTGGAAACCATCATCCTCAAGTGCGTGGCCAAGGAACCGGCGCAGCGTTACGCGTCGGCCCAGGCGTTGGCGGATGACTTGCGGGCGTTCCTCGAAGGCCGGGCCATCAATGCCCGGCGGCCGAGTCTGCCGGAACAGGCCGTGCGTTGGGCGCGGAAGCACCGACGCAGTAGCACGGTGGCGGCGGTGTCCGCGGCGGCGTCCGTGGCGGTTTTGGCGGCGGGTATCCTGGGGTGGAAACTCTATCGGCAAACCCAGCTCGGTGAACTCAAGTTGGTCACTGGCGAAGCACTGCTCCAGGCGGAAGTGCTCGAACCCAACCAGAACGCCGGCGTTCTGCCGGTCTTCTCGCTGCCGACCAAACAGCCGGTGGCCTTGCCCGGTGGCGCCTACCGGGTGCGGTTGTCCGGCGAAGGCCGGTTGAGCGAGACGCTGCAAGTCCAGGTCGATCGTGGCGCGCAGCAGCAATTCGACGTGGCACTTGCCCAAACGGGAGTTGTTCGAGCCGTTTTCCATTGCCACGCGCGATACCGTCGAGGTGGTGGACTTCGCCGACGGGGCGGATTTTGTCAGCGCCCGCTTGTGGGAGATGCGGCGCATCGACGGTGCCACCGGAAAGGAGTTGTGGCGCGTCGGGTTGAAGCCGGAAGACAATCGCCAGTGGTGGCAGAGCGAAGCCCAACGCCAAGGCTGGTTGCAATTCTTTAACCGGCACAAGCGAGGACCCAAACTCGCTCGGCCCCTTCCAGATTTGAACGGCGACGGGGTCGGGGATCTGGTCTGGGCCAGCGAAGCTAATCCGACGCTGCTCGCGGTTTCCGGCCAGACCGGCGACGTCTTGTGGTGGCACATTGGACAATGGCCGGCGGAAGCAACAAACCTGCCTCCCGATCAGATTTTCCAGCCGGGGCCTTTCAGAGAAGCTTGCGCTCCGGCGGTCGCGGACATGGACGACGACGGGACGCCGGATGTGATTGCGATGTTTGCGAATCGCGGCTGGTATTGGGTGGAAGCCGTGTCGGGCAAGACCGGTTCCAATGTGTGGCAACGCACCCTGAACAGCCGGTGGTTCCAGGCGCCGCAATGGACCAGCCAGGTGAGCGCGTTTGCGCCGCAACTCGCCATGGTCAACGGAGAACCAGTCTTGGTGGTGGTGGCCAGCTTGCGGTTGCTGGTGTTGTCGCTCCGAACCGGGGAATCCCTATGGGAAACCGAGTTGCCCCACGTGACGCTGCAAACTCCGCGAATTGCTGATCTCGATGGTGACGGACAAGATGACGTGCTGCTCCTGGCCGAACTGGGCCAGCGCCGGACCTTGCTGGCGGCCTTTTCCCTGGCTGCCCGCCGGCAACTGTGGCAACAACTGCTCACCGCCCCGTTCGAGCCGACTACCGAAGAACCGGAACAGCTTGATTGGCCGGTGGTGGCCGACTTGGATCATGACGGCAACCCCGAAATCCTGGTGCCGGCTTTATACGCCAGCCACCCATTGGTGGAATCACACCCGCCCACGCCCTGGGCCGGTCTGGACGTGTTGAATGGGCAGGACGGCTCGCGGCGTTTTCGGCGGGTGCTCGAACGTTCCACCCGATTGCTGGCGCCGGTCAACCGCTTCATCGTCGGACCGGACCTCGATGGCGATGGCGTCGATGAAATCCTGGCGGCCTCGACGGTCACGGAGTCCTGGCGCCACCACCAGACCTGGCTGTACGTGGACGCGGTTTCGGGGCGCGACGGCCACTCGGTGTGGTGGTGGCGGACACCGTTGAAAATGTGGAACGACCGGCCAGGACAATTGGCGCTGTGGACCGAAGGCCCGGACGGTTTTCCCCTGGTCGTGGTTTCCGCGATAAGCTGGCCCAAGAAGGCCGAAGGAATCTATGTGTTGGCGGGCGGCACGGGCCGCTTGCGGAACCAAGTGGCCGGCAGTTTCGCGCCGCTCATCGCCGATGGCGACGGCGATGGTCTGCCGGACTTGGGCTATTGCGTGCCCGAGCAATCCGACATCCGGTTCGGGCGCGCCGGCAAGTCCTGCTGCGCGGCGCCCCACCGATGGCCTGGGCCCGGCTGAGTGCTTCCTTCGGCAATCAAACCGCCGTTCCCGATCTCGATGGCGACGGGGTTCAAGAGGTGCTGTTCGGCCATCCCGTCCAGGCGTTTTCCGGCGCCACCGGCCGACCGCTTTGGCGTTCCTCAAATCAGGCCGGGCATTTCATACCATTGCAATTGCCCGAGGGCGATCTCGATGGCGATGGCGTTCTCGACGCCCTGACCGTTCAGCGTGGCGTCAGCAGTGACATGTTTTCCTTCGAACCCGTCGCCGCAGTCTCCGGCAAGACAGGGCGCGTGCTGTTGGACGGCCGTCGTTGAAAACGCAACGCGTCGGTGAACTGCACCTGGCCACGTGCGTCAATCTCGATCACCAGGGGCCCGCGGAAATCGTGCTCAGCCTGGGCATTGGGCTTGACCGTCCGCCAGCCGAATCAGATTCCAGGCCGCCGCAATCCAATCGGCTTTGGCTGGTGGTGCTGTCGGGGCGGGATGGTTCGGTGAACTGGAAGCAACCGTTGAGCGAACCGTTCCTCGCGGGCGACAACGACGGGCGCGTTACTCCGGCGATTGCCGATCTGGACGGCGACGGCGTGGACGACATCATGGCGGGCGCGCTCACCGCCACAAATTCGTGGGACGCGTGCGCTTTCAGCGGCGTCAATGGCCAAGTCTTATGGCGGCAACCGTTGTCCCGTGAGCGGAATGTTCCTGTCGATCGCCTCCTGCGTCTCCGGCCCGAACCGTTGGTGGGCGACTTGGACGGCGATGGCCTTTCGGAAATTGTCGTTGTGGATCACGCGCCGTTGGAACAAGCCGGACCCAATGGGGAGCTGATGGATTGCACGATGCTGGTGCTCGACGGACGTACGGGGCAGCCGAAATGGAAGTGGACGTGGTCAGAGCGTTCCGACGACCGCCGCGTCTTGCCCCTGTTGATCAACTTTCGCGGCGGGCACGAACGCGACGTGTGCCTGCTGACTGGACAATTCGACCGGTCGGAAATCGTTTTGCTGGACGCGCGCGGGCAAGTCGTCGAACGCCTGCGGGTGAACCTCAGGCAATGGCCCGGCCGCCTGTGGCAAGGCGACCTGCTGGGGGACGGACGAGAGGAACTGTTGTATTTGACGAATGACGGGCAGTTGCAGGCAGTCCGGGGCGGTTTGCGGCAGGTGTTGTGGCGCCAGCCAGCGGACCAGGTGCATGGCATCTATTCCTTGGGTGGCGAAGCCGCGACGGTCGTGGTGCAACGAGGGCGAGACATGGTCGGCTTATCCGGTGCCACGAACAGCGCGCTCTGGCGTAGCGAGTTCGCCAGCTCGCAATCGGGCGCGCCGGTTCTCCTGGCCAGCGCACAGCGAGATGAGTTGCCGCTCGTGGTTGCCGCCGATCCCAGCGGTGTCGTTTGCCGTCAAGTGCTGCCGACCTTGGCCTCCGGCGAATACCGGCCACCGGCGGGCGGGCGACCGGTGCCGTTGCCTGTTGCGCGCGATCCTCGATTGGTACGGGCATTACCGTGGGACTTGCTCGGGGAAACAGGAACGATTCCCGGGCAACGGTTGCGGACTTTTGGCCGGGGCGCGTTGTTGGAGGGCGGTGTCCTGGCCGTGATTCTGGCGCTGCCAACGATGCTGGTCTGGTGGATTTGGCGAAAATGGTCGTGGAAGGCAGGAACCGCCGCAACAATTTTGGCGGGCGACACTGACGGGCCTGTTCCTGCTTTCGATAACGGCCAGTTGGCAGCAGTTGGCGTTGAATGTGACGCTACGTCCGCTACTGGGGCTGCCGCTGCTGCTGTTTCTCGGCGCTGGTTGGGTCGCGGTGGGAAATCGCAACTGGCGGCAATTGGCGTTATTGCTGGCGGTCGCGGGGGCCTTGACCCTGTTGCTGGCCGTTGTCTGGTTGCTGCTCGATTGGAGGAGCAAGCCGCCGGGTGAATACTACGCGGCAGGTGGTTGGTACTTCGCGCTGCTGTTCGGGAGTTACTTCGTCGGCCTGGCACTGGCGGTTGCCTGGATCGGGCGCAACCTCGGGCGACGCTTTCGCCGGATTGGCCGATCCGCCGCGGCACTCGCTTCCACTTGAGTCAGCGGAATCCGATGGAAGCCGCAAAACCCAGCCTAAGCCAATTGTTGAACGCCTACCGTCAGGGGCGGACGGAGGCGGGGAATCGTCTGCTCGAACACTTCGAGCCGTGGCTGCGACTGCTGGCGCGCGTGCAGGTCGAAAGCCGGTTCCGCGCGAAATTTGATCCGTCCGATATTGTGCAGCAAACGATGCTGGAAGCGGTGCGGGCCTTCCCGCAGTTCCGCGGGAACACTGAGGCCGAATTGGCCGCGTGGCTGCGCCGGATATTAGCGCACGTGCTGGCGCATGAAATCCGCCGTTACCACGGCACGGCCAAGCGCGATCTGGACCGCGAGGTGCCGCTGGACCAGCAATTGACCCAAACGTCGCAACGGTTCGGTGATATGCTGGCCGGCACCGGCACTTCGCCCAGCCAGGCGCTCGACCGGCACGAACAGCAGACCTTGCTGGCCGCCGTCCTCGACCGGTTGCCCGAGGACTATCGGGAAGTCATCATTTTGCGTCACCTCGAGGGCTTGTCCCATGAAGAAGTGGCTCAGCGTATGGGCCGCAATCCCGGGGCCGTGCGCATGCTCTGGGTGCGGGCCCTGGCCCGTCTGCGGCAGGAATTGGCGACGCGGGGCCAGGGGCCAGGGTAGTGCGGGAACACGCGCTAACAAGCGTAGGACAACCGTCTCGGCTGTTCCGAATGGGCAGGGCTGCTCGCCGGTTGACGGGTGTTCTGCACAGAGGAGATAAGCATTGGTCATTTGGGACAGGCGAGACGGTTGTCCTACGATGCTTGGTGCGGGTGCGGTGGCATTTCAGTGCCCGGGATGAAAATCGAAACGCCCCTTGACACTGCCTTTATTTCTTTCGGAAGATGCGGCTGCGTCCCCTGGATTCGATTCAGGGATGGATTGTCAATATGCGAAATCGAAATCATGCAAACTCCAGCAACTAGCAGCGGCGGGCCAAAGCAAAGTATCTTTGAAGGAGTCACCCCCTATCACTGGCTGGTGGTCATCATCGCCTCGTGCGGCTGGCTGTTCGACTGCATGGATCAACGAATCTTCGCCCTGGCTCGGGAACCGGCGCTCACGGAAGTCCTGGGCAGCGAAGTGGCGGCTGCGTTGGTCAGAGAATGGGGCGGTTGGGCGACGGCCTCGATGATGATCGGTTGGGCCACCGGCGGCATCATTTTTGGCATCATGAGCGACCGTTGGGGCCGGGTGAAGACCATGGTGTTCGCCTTGTTGGTGTACTCTGGGTTCACGGGGTTGTCCGGATTGTCGCGCACCGGTTATGAGTTCCTGTTCTACCGGTTTTTGGTCGGCCTCGGGGTGGGCGGCATGTTTGGGGCGGCCACGACGCTGGTGGCGGAGAGTGTGCCCGGGCGGTTCCGTTCGCTGGCCCTGGGATCCTTGCAGGCGCTTTCCGCCTGCGGAAATATTGTTGGCTCACTGCTAAGCACCCAGATTCAACCGAGCAAAGCGGATTTCCTCTTTGGGATGTCCGGTTGGCGGATCCTGTTTTTCGTCGGCATCCTTCCCGCCTTGCTCGTGGTGCCCATTGTGATGGTCTTGCGGGAACCGGAAGTATGGAAGCAAGCCAAGCAGCGCGCCAAGGAAACGACGGACAAATCCAAACACATTGGCTCGATTCCCGATTTGTTCAAGCACCCCCGGTGGCGGCGCAATACGCTGGTGGGGGTGTGTCTGGGACTGGCCGGCATGGCGGGCTTGTGGGGCATTGGATTCTTTTCGCCGGAACTCATTTCCACCGCGCTGCACGGCGAATCGCAGCAGGTCATCGATACCGTGAAAGGTTATGGCACGGCGTTGCAGGATGTTGGCGCATTTCTCGGCATGATGACATTTACGATTGTCGCCACGTTCATCGGGCGACGCATTGCCTTTCTGGGCGCGTTCATTCTGTGCCTGTTTACCACGATTTTTGTCTTCAACAGTCTGCGCACCGGGACGGACGCGTATTGGATGCTGCCCATGATGGGGTTTGCGCAGCTTTCCGTGTTCGGTGGTTACTCGATCTACTTTCCGGAATTGTTCCCCACTCGATTGCGCGGCACCGGTGTGGGATTCTGCTACAATACCGTGCGCTACTTGGCGGCTGGTTTCCCGCCGATGTTGATGATTGCGAACCGGATGTTGCTGGAAAGCAATGTCGCCGAACCCTTCCGCAAGGCCGCCACGATTCTGTCCTTCATTTTCGTGCTGGGCATCATCGCCCTGATCTGGGCTCCGGAAACCAAAGGCCAGCCGCTGCCGGAAGACTGAATGGGACTGGCGAGCAGTTCCAAGCTTCCACGATAAAGCTTATCGATCCCGTTGAATCCAGGCGGCTCGGTTGCGCCATCTTGGAACGGTCAGAAACCTCTGGATTACCTCTACCGGGTGCTTCGCAAATTGTTACGAGTCCGGCCACGCCCCTTCAGGTCAGCAGCGAGGCGTCGTTGACGGCACCCGAGGCGGGCGCGTGCTTCCTGTCATCAATTATGTTTGCTGCTAACACTACAGCGACACTTTCACCGATAGGCGCGTGGCCTTTAGGCCGCTTCAAGCACCAAAGGTCAACCAGCGGCTTGCGGGATAGTCCGATGAAGCGGCGTAAACGCCGCGCTCCTGCCGCGATTCGACGGAACTGTCGCTGCATGTGCTAAGCCGCGCAGTTTCCTAACGCAAGTTCCTTCCAGATAAAGCCGGTCAAAACTCATCAAGTGTCTCGCGCCGGAGCAAAGAGTCTTCCGGAATGACTCAATCTTGGACACTTCTCTCGCCCTGCAAGTGGCTGAGTATCAATTGTCAAAAAAATGAGGAAGATGACTGAGTGACTCCGGGGAAGTGCCGATGATGTCAGTGTCGGTAAACAAGGTGATTGGCCACCTGCAAGGGCCAAAGGGTCAACCGATGGACGCCCGAAACACAAAGGTCCATCACGCGGAAAGGATGACGCTCGCAAGGGCACACCTGTAAAGGTGGCTCACGGAAAGAGTCAACATATATGGTTATTAATACAAACGTATCCTCAATTAGCAGCGCCCGGCTGCTGGCAGAATCCTCGACGATGCTGTCCAAGTCGCTGGCCCGTTTATCCTCCGGTTCAAAAATAGTGTCCCCGGAAGACGACGCGGCCGGTTTGGCGGTCTCGTTGCGGTTTGATGCTCAGATCAACCGCACCAACGCAGCCAACGCCAATGTCGGCAACGCGATCTCATTCAGTCAGACGCAGGATGGCTTCCTGCAAAAAGTCGGCAAAGCCCTGGATCGGATGAGCGAATTGGCCATCCTGGCCCAAGACGTGACGAAGACCGATGACGATCGTGACCTCTACAACACCGAGTTCTCGACGTTGAAAGACTACATCAGCAGTACGTCGGGCAAGGACTTCAACGGAGTCAGCCTGTTCAGTGCCACCGCCCTGTCGGTGACCATTGATTCGGACGCTACCGCGTTCTCCATGTCGAGCGTCGATCTGAGCACCGGCGACATTTCCACCGCAATTGGCAGCGGGATTAACATTTCGACCACGGCCGCGGCCGCGACGGCATTGACGAATGTGAAAGACGCGATTTCCGAGTTGGCCACGAACCGATCCACGGTCGGGTCCAACATTTCGCGGTTGACTTACACCAGCGAACAGTTGTCCGTCCTGCGGGACAATCTGGCGGCGGCCAACAGCCGGATCAAGGACGTTGATGTCGCTGACGAGAGCACGCAGTTTGCGCGCTACAACATTCTGGTGCAGGCGGGAACCGCCATGTTGGCGCAAGCCAACGCGGTGCCCAGCGCGGCCTTGCGTTTGTTGTCTTAGTCCCTGGCCCTTCTTCTCAACAGAAGTGAGCTAAATCCTCGGGCGGTGCCCTGGCGCCGTCCGAGTTTTGGTTTTTATCCGGACGCCCTGAGTCGCGCTGAATGTCAGTGTCAAAACCGTGGAAGTCCACCGGCACCGGATCATGGAAAAGTTGAAAGTGCATAGTGTCGCGGAGTTAACCAAACACCTCATCCGCGAGGGCTTGACTGCGCTCGGAACCGGCGGCCTCCAGGCACTCCTCCCGCCACGGAAAATCCCCCCGCGCCACTTCCTGGCACTTCACCGGGCTAAGCCGTATCCATTCAGTAGCTGGAGCAGCGATGACGCGATTCGGCGCGGTAGGACAGGCGTCTCGCCTGTCTCGAATAGCCCAAAACATCCTCACCGTTTGGTGACATGAAAAAACTCGCGGCGCCGTGATACAAGTTGTTGGTTTGCACTTGTTCGGGACAGGCGGGACGCCTGTCCTACTGAATAGTCACGCCTACGGTCCGCGCACGCTCCGAGACGGCGGCCGCATCCGGCGGTCCCGTTCAGGAATCTGGCAACTTCCGATAAGGAAAACCGCAGCCGAAATAGGGTTTTCCCATGAAGAGATGGCCACGCTCTTGCTACCCACAGCCGCATGAGTTGCTGGTCCATGAAGTCAATTGCGAAGGCGCTGAACACGTTGCGCCCCCGGGCGGTCCCGTCGGCTGGATCGCGCCATCCCGGCCGCTCCCGCCGTGCAAACTGAAGCGCAGCAACCCTCTCCAAAACCCCGCGGTAAGCCAAAACCAAACGAAGAATAACATGAAGCCAATCATACCAGACCACAATATCGCGCTGGGAATCGGCGTGGGCATCCGGATGCCGGTGGGGCTTGGGGTGGTCCGCTAATTGAAGAAGGAAAGCGCCGAATTATGGATGACATCACGAAAGAGTTCCTCATTGAGAATTACGAAAACCTCGACCGGCTGGACCGGGATTTGGTCATGTTGGAAAAGGATCCGCACTCCAAGGAGACGCTGGGCAATATCTTCCGCACGATTCACACGCTCAAAGGCACGAGCGGGTTCCTCGGCTTTGGCAAGTTGGAAGCCGTTGCCCACGTCGGGGAAAACCTTCTGAGCAAGCTGCGCGACGGCGTGTTGACCATCAACCCGGAGATAACCAGCGCCCTGCTGGCCATGGTGGACGCCGTACGTTACATGCTCGGCCAGATTGAGGCAACCGGCCAGCCGGGCGAAAATGCCTTCTCTGACTTGATCAAACGGCTCACGCGGTTAAACGAAGGGAACAGTTTGCCACCATTGGAAGCGGTCCCGGCGGATCCGGCGGCTGCAAGCCCCGCTGAGCCCGTGTCCGCAGGCAGCGAACCCGCCCAGCCGGTCGCCGCCAGCGTGGAAGTATCGCCCCTGACGGCCGTGTCAGACGCTCCCGTTCCGACTTCCGAGAGCACGCCGCCTACGGTCAATGCTGCCGTTCCCGCGCCCATCCCTCCCGCGCCGGAGCCGGCATCCGTCGCCAGCGAAGCGCCCGAGGCACGCAACTCGGCCGTATCGGACAGCAACATACGCGTGGATGTTGGGTTGCTTGACAAGCTCATGAACCTGGTCGGGGAACTCGTGCTGGCCCGCAATCAAGTTCTCCAATACACCAGCCAGTGCGCGGACAGCGCCTTTCTCGCCACCTCCCAGCGGCTGAACCTCATCACGACCGAGCTGCAAGGGAGCGTCATGAAGACGCGTATGCAGCCCATCGGCAACGTGTGGGGCAAATTGCCGCGCGTCGTGCGCGACTTGGCGGCCGCCTGCGGGAAAGAAGTGCGCATCGAGATGGAAGGCCAGGAAACCGAGCTGGACAAGACCATCATCGAAGCCATCAAGGATCCCCTCACGCACATCGTCCGCAACTCGATTGATCATGGCATCGAACGGCCGGAGGCCCGCGCCGCGCACGGCAAGCCGGCGGAAGGCTGCTTGAAAATGCGCGCCTACCACGAAGGCGGCCAGGTGATCATCGAGATTAGTGATGACGGCTGCGGCATCGATTACGAGCGGGTCAAGCAGAAGGCCCTTCAGCGCGGATTGGTCACCGCCGAACAGGCCGCCCGCATGAGCGATCACGAGTCGCTGCACCTCGTGTTCCTGCCGAGCTTGTCCACTGCCGAAAAGATCACCAATGTGTCCGGTCGCGGGGTCGGCATGGACGTAGTGAAGACCAACATCGAGAAGATCGGCGGCACCGTGGACCTGCAGAGCCAGCCGGACGAAGGCACCACGCTCAAAATCAAGATCCCGCTGACCCTGGCGATCATCCCGGCGCTGATCGTGACCAGCGGTGGCGACCGCTTCGCCATCCCGCAAGTCAGCTTGTTGGAGCTGGTGCGGCTCGAAGGGGAGCAGGCGCGGCAACAGATCGAGTCGATTCACAGTGCGCCGGTGTACCGCCTGAGGGGCCAACTGCTTCCGTTGGTTTATCTCAACAAGGAGTTGAAACTCGACGCAACAAGCACGGCAAGTCCGCTCGGCGAGACGGCCGCCGAGTCGCGCCCCGTTGGGCTCTCAGGCGACAAGGATGTCACGTCAACTGGCGGGCAGGAGGCCGGCCCCTCTTCACACGCAGACGCGGTCAACATCGTCGTGCTGCAGGCCGACGGCCATCCGTTCGGCCTGGTGGTGGACGAAATCAATGACACCGAGGAAATCGTCGTCAAGCCCCTGGGCAAACAGCTCAAAGGAGTCGCTTGCTTCGCCGGGGCCACCATCATGGGCGATGGCCGCGTCGCCTTGATTCTCGACGTGCTGGGTTTGGCCCAAGGAGCCAGCGTGGTTACGGAGGTACGGGACCGGACGTTGTTGGAAAACACCGCGCAGACCCGCAAAACGACCGATCCGAGGCAGACCCTGTTGCTGTTTGACGCCGGCCAAGGCAGTCGGATGGCCATTCCGCTCTCGATGGTCGCCCGGCTGGAAGAGTTTCCGCCGTCATCCGTCGAGCATTCCGGCGCCCAGGAAGTGGTGCAGTATCGCGGGCAGATTCTGCCGCTCATCCGTGTCTCAAAACATGTCCCGGCCGTGAACGTTACGGCCAGCGACGACCCCCAACAGCCCATGCAGGTGGTGGTTTACGCCGAAGAAGGCCGCAGCGTCGGGCTCGTGGTCGGGCGCATCAGCGATATTGTGCAGGAAACCATCACTGTCAAGCGTCATGCCTGCGGCAACGGCCTCTTCGGCTCGGTCGTCATCCAGGACAAAGTGACCGACCTGCTCGACGTGCAGGCGGTCATCCGCGCCGCCGATCCGGCATTTTATGGCGGCAAGGATCTCGTCCAACTCGCGGCGTGACCCCCTCAACTCCACACCCCTATGACTGACAACAAACAATTCGCAACGTTCTTCCTCAACGGCCTGTTCTTCGGCGTCGAAGTCCTCAAGGTCCAGGAGGTCATCCGTTACCAGGAGATGACCCGCGTGCCGATCGCGCCCACCATGGTCCAGGGTCTCATCAACCTGCGCGGGCAGATCATCACCGCGATCGACTTGCGCCGCCGGCTCGAGATGCCGCTGCGCGCGGAGGGCCAGCTCCCCATGAACGTCGTTGTCCGCACGGAGGACGGGGCGGTAAGCCTGCTGGTGGACGAAATCGGTGATGTCGTGGAAATCCAGGACGATACCTACGAGCGGCTGCCGGAGACGCTCACCGGCGTGGCCCGCGAACTCATCCGAGGCGTCTATAAGCTCAAAGAGCGTTTGCTGCTCATTCTCGACATCGAGCCCACGGTCAACCTGCCGGGTGGATTCAAGCGCGCGCCGTCGCCCGGGACTTGACCGTCCTGCTTGAGATCCCCCATCGACCCAGCCGGAAGCTATGGACAACATCAAGATTGAAGGCGCTAAAAACTCTGCCCCATTGAATCGGCCAGGTAATGGGGAGGGCGGGGCTGGCCAGCCCCGGAACGGTCACCCCCTGGCGATTAAGTTCCCACTCCAAATAAACCAGCGAACTCGCTTATCGCACAAAACAATCCCACAAAACAAATACACACTCCTATGCAAACTACACTGATTGCCCCCAAGAAAAACGGTGGCACCGCCGTCCGCCCCACTGCTAAAACCGGGCCCGGCACCGTGCCCAATGAGGCCGAGCACGAACTGATGGAACTGCGCGGCCAACTCGCCGCCATCAACAAGGCCCAGGCCGTGATCGAGTTCAACCTCGACGGCACGGTCATCACCGCCAACGACAACTTCCTGAAGACGCTCGGCTATTCGCTCGACGAAATCAAAGGCGAGCATCACAGTATGTTTGTGGAGCCCGCCCACCGCGCCAGCGCCGATTACAAACAATTTTGGCGCGACCTCAACGACGGCAAGTTCCAGGCGGCGGAATACAAGCGCATCGGCAAAGGGGGCAAGGAAGTCTGGATTCAGGCCTCCTACAACCCGATCTTCGACGCCGACGGCCAGCCGTTCAAAGTCGTCAAATACGCCACCGACGTGACCGCCACCAAGTTGCAGAACGCCGATTACCAGGGGCAAATCGCCGCTATCGGCAAGGCCCAGGCCGTGATCGAGTTCAACCTCGACGGCACGATCATCACCGCCAACGACAACTTCCTGAAAACGCTCGGCTATCGGCTGGAAGAGATCAAGGGCCAGCACCACAGCCTGTTTGTGGAGCCCGCCTACCGCGCCAGCGCCGAGTATCAGCAGTTCTGGCGCGACCTCAACGACGGCAAGTTCCAGGCGGCGGAATACAAGCGCATCGGCAAGGGGGGCAAGGAAGTCTGGATTCAGGCCTCCTACAACCCGATCTTCGACCTCAACGGCCGGCCCTTCAAAGTCGTCAAATACGCCACCGACGTGACCGCCAACAAGTTGCAGAACGCCGACTACCAGGGGCAACTCGCCGCCATCGGCAAGGCCCAGGCCGTGATCGAGTTCAACCTCGACGGCACGATCATCACCGCCAACGACAATTTCCTGAAGACGCTGGGCTATACGCTGGACGAGATCAAGGGCAAGCACCACAGCCTCTTTATCGAGCCATCGTACCGCGCCAGCGCGGAATACCGAAATTTCTGGCGCGACCTCAATGACGGCAAGTTCCAGGCCGATCGTTTCAAACGCATCGGCAAAGGCGGCAAGGAAGTCTGGATTCAGGCCTCCTACAACCCGATCTTCGACCTCAACGGCCGGCCCTTCAAAGTGGTGAAGTATGCCACGGACGTCACCGCGGCGGTGCAGCAGGAAGAAAGCCTCAAAGTCACCTTTGCCGGCGTCACTCAAAACGCCCAGGCCCTCGGGGCCGCCTCCGAAGAACTGTCCGCCAACAGCCAGCAAATGGTGAGCAACGCGGAAGAAACCGCCACCCAGGCGGGCGTTGTCTCGGCCGCGGCCGAGCAGGTCAGCAAGAACGTTCAAACCGTGGCCACCGGCACGGAAGAGATGAGTGCGAGCATCAAGGAGATCGCCAAGAACGCCCAGGACGCCGCCAAGGTCGCCGCCACCGCCGTCAAAGCGGCTGAGACGACGAACGCGACGGTGACCAAGCTGGGCGAAAGCAGCGCTGAAATCGGCAAGGTCATCAAGGTGATTACTTCGATTGCCCAACAGACCAATCTGCTCGCGCTCAATGCCACCATCGAGGCCGCGCGCGCCGGCGAGGCGGGCAAGGGCTTCGCCGTCGTGGCCAACGAAGTCAAGGAACTGGCCAAGGAAACCGCCAAGGCCACCGAAGACATCAGCCAGAAAATCGAGGCCATCCAGTCTGACACCAAGAGCGCCGTCACGGCCATTGCCGAAATCAGCACGGTGATTAACAAGATCAACGACTACCAGAACACCATTGCCAGCGCCGTGGAAGAACAAACCGCCACGACCAACGATATCAGCCGCAATGTGGCCGAAGCCGCCAAAGGCAGCTCCGAGATCGCGCAAAACATCACCGGCGTGGCCCAAGCCGCCAAGAGCACAACCGTCGGCGCCAATGACACGCAACAGGCCTCGGCCGAACTCGCCAAGATGGCCGCCGAACTCCAGCGACTGGCCAACCAATCGAAGCAATCCTCCAGATCCTCGGTTGCATCGTGACTCAGCCACACGGGAACAATGCCACCCTGCGATCTGAGGCTTCCCGGGCCTTCAGGCGCTGCGTCGGCGCGCGCAGAAATGCGCTCGTCGGCGCCCGCCAAGTGGCGTCTCAGGCCCCCAACCCGGGGCTAAACCCCGCTCCCCGAAGCCGCGCGGCTTGGCCCTCCCTCCAGTCAACGGCTGAATCAGTTTCAAATCATAGGAAAGCAGATGCGCGCACTCGTAGTTGATGATTCCAAAGCCATGCGAATGATCCTGGGAAGATCTCTCAAAGAAATCGGTTTCCAGGTCACGGAGGCGGGCGACGGCCGGGAAGCCCTCGCCCGCCTGAACCAGGGTGAGGCGGTGGACTTGTTGCTCGTGGACTGGAACATGCCGGTGATGAATGGATACGAACTGGTTTGTGCCGTTCGCGCCAATGTCCTCCTCGGCAACGTCCGCATTATGATGGTTACCACCGAAACCTCCATGAGCCAGCTCGAACAAGCTCTGGCCGCCGGGGCCAACGAATACCTCATGAAGCCGTTCACCAAAGAACTGCTGCTCGAAAAACTCGCCTTGCTGGGCCTGAATTGAACCGCTATGCCCAAAATTCGCGTACTCATCGCCGACGACGCCGTTGTCATTCGGCGGCTGGTGTCCGATTGCCTCGCCGAGGATCCGGACCTCGAGGTCGTTGGCACGGCGGCCAATGGCCAGATCGCGCTCGCGAAGATCGAGCAGGTCAATCCTGACCTTATTACTCTCGACATCGAAATGCCGGTGTTGGACGGGCTTCAGACGCTGGCCGCCATCCGGAAAACGCATCCGCGCCTGCCGGTGATCATGTTCAGCACGCTCACCGAACGTGGCGCGAGCGCCACGCTGGACGCACTTTCCGGTGGGGCCAGCGACTACGTGACCAAGCCGGCCAATGTGGGCAGCGTGGGTGCCGCCATGCAGCGCGTCCGCGAGGAATTGATTCCCAAGATCAAGAGCCTGTGCCGCCCCATGCCGGTTCGGACGGCCAATGACGCCTCCCGTCCGAGCGCTCAGGTCCAACGGACCATTGAGTTCCGGACCGCGATCCTCGCTCGCGCTGAGATCCTGGCCGTCGGCGTTTCGACCGGCGGTCCGAACGCGCTCTCGGCGCTGCTTCCGGAATTGTCCCGCAACTTTCCGGTACCCATTGTGATCGTGCAACACATGCCGCCGTTGTTCACCCGGCTCCTGGCCGAACGCCTCGCGGCCGTGTCGGGTGTGCCCGCGCGCGAGGGCGAGGCGGGCGCCCGGCTGCGTCCCGGAGAAATCTGGGTGGCTCCGGGTGGTTTTCACATGGAGGTCGAAGGCAGCACGGATGGCACTCGACTGCGCACCTTCGAGGGGCCGCCCGAGAACTCCTGCCGTCCGGCAGTCGATGTGCTGTTCCGCTCCGTGGCGCGAGTGTTCGGCCCCCGCGCCCTCGCGGTTGTGCTCACCGGCATGGGACAGGATGGTCTGCGAGGCTGCGAATGCATCCACGAGGCGGGCGGCCAGGTGTTGGTCCAGGACGAAGCCAGCAGCGTTGTTTGGGGCATGCCCGGGGCGGTGAGCCAAGCCGGTTTGGCCGACAAAGTTTTGCCCCTGGGCGAACTGGGATTTGAGATTAACCGTCGCGTCTGCACCGGCAAAACCCGGGGGCAAATCCCGTTGTCGGCCACGCTCCCTTTGCCGCCTAAACTGGCCCGAACGTCATGAGCCCCGCCGACTTCGACTACATCCGCGGTTTCGTCCGCGACCAGGCGGCCATCGTCCTGGAACCGGGCAAGGAGTACCTCGTCGAGTCCCGGTTGCACACCCTGGCGCACAAAGAGGATTTTGGTTCGGTGGACGCCCTCATCAGCAAGCTCCGCTCCGAGCCGATGAACGGCCTCCATCGGAAGGTGGTGGACGCCATGACGACCAACGAGACGTCGTTCTTCCGCGACCTCCATCCCTTCGAGACCCTGCGGAAATCGGTGTTGCCGGAGTTGATGGCCCGGGGCGCGCAACAACGGCAGTTGCACTTTTGGTGTGGCGCCGCCTCGACCGGTCAGGAGCCTTACAGCATCCTGATGCTGATCGCGGAACACTTCCCCGAACTGCTCGCGTGGGACTTCAAGTTCATCGCCACGGACCTTTGTGGCGAAGTTCTGGCCCGCGCCCGGTCCGGCCGCTTCAACCAGCTCGAAGTCAACCGCGGCCTGCCCGCCACGCTGTTGGTGAAATACTTCGTCCGCCAGGGATCCGACTGGGAAATTCGAGAGGATTTTCGGCGGCGAGTGGACTTCCGCGAGATGAACCTGGCCAAAGAGTGGCCCTGGCTGCCGCCGCTGGATCTGGTGCTTCTTCGCAATGTCCTGATCTATTTCGATCTCGAAAGCAAGAAGGCCATTCTCGCCAAAACGCGACGCTTGCTGCGCCCGGGTGGATTTCTTCTTCTGGGAGGCACGGAAACCACCTTCAACGTGGATGACGAATTCGAGCGCGTTACGTTCGACAAGACGACGTGCTATCGGTTGAAGCAAACGTGAAACGCCATGCTTATGATCGACCTCGCCCGCCTTATCGTCCAAGCCAATGAGCTGGCCCCGCTCCCGGCCAGCGCAGTGCGTCTGGCTGAACTGGTCGGCAGCCCGGAGTGTCATTTGGATGACGTGGCGGAATTGATCGCGTTCGATCAGGCCCTCACCGTCAAACTGTTGCTGGCGGCCAATTCGGCGGCCAGCGCCAGTGCGGTGCCGGTGGGCGATGTGCGGGAAGCCGTGTCCCGGATGGGCACCGCGCAAGTGCTGGCCCTCATCGTCGCGGCCAGCGCCCGGCCCTTCCTGCAAACCCGTGTGCCCACCTACGGTCTCGGCGAAGGCGCCTTGTGGCGGCATTCCGTGGCGGCGGCCGCGGCGGCGGAAACCGCGCCGAGTTTCTGTCAGGTGGAAGTGCCACCGGAAACCTTCACCGCCGCCCTCCTCCATGATGTGGGCAAGCTGGTCATGGGCCGCTTCCTTAGTCCCGAAATCCTCGGCTTCATCCAGCGGGCCCACGAAGTCGATCATCTGGGCCAGTTGGAAGCCGAGTCGCTGCTGCTCGACGTGCATCACGGCGAGCTCGGCGGCCTCATCGCCCAGCATTGGAAATTGCCGCCCCGGGTCGTGCTGGGCATCACTTACCACCACAACCCGGAGCAGGGGCTGGATGTCATTTGTGACCTCACGTATCTGGCCAACCAGGTCGCCAAACGCATCGAAGCCGGCCTCGACGGCCGGAAGTTCGACCTCGCTTTCTCTCCCGCAGTCGCCGAACGCCTGGGCCTGACGCCAAAAATGCTTAACAACCTTTGCCCGATCGCGGCGTCGCGCTTCCTCCAGGTGAGTCGCCGTTACAACGCGGTTTGAAAGGTATGAACGCCATCACTCCGAACCTCATCGACGACGTGTGCGACCTGCTGAGCCGCGGTGTCCGCGAAGTCTTCAACACCATGCTTGCTTTGGAGGCCGAGCCGGAGCCGCCACACGACTGGAGCGCTTCGGGCGAACCGCTCGTAGCCGGCTCCGTCGGATTTATCGGCGACGTCAAGGGCGTCGTCTATATCCAGGCGGCCGCCCCCTTCGCCCGCATCCTGGCCAACCGCATGTTGGGCTTGGCCGAGGCCGAGCTGGAGGGCGACGAGATGGTCAACGACGTTGTCGGTGAACTGAGCAATATGATCGTAGGTTCCGTGAAGTCCCGTTTGTGCGATCTCGGCGCCCCCTGCGTGCTGACCATTCCGTCCATCGTGCGCGGCCACAACTTCGAAATCGAGCCGGCCTGTTCGTCGGAGCGCCGCTCGCTGAGTTTCCGTTGCGGCACCGACCACATCGTGGTCGAACTCCTCATGAAACATTCCGCGTAGCCTCGCATCAACCTCCCCGCAAACCTATGAGCAAAAAGATACTGACGGTCGATGACAGCAAGACCATTCGCATGATTATCAAAAGGGCGTTCCGCGCTCATGATTGCGCGTTTTGCGAAGCCGCCAATGGGGAGGAAGGCCTCGCCGCCGCCGCCCGCGAAAAACCCGACCTCATCATCCTGGACATCACCATGCCGGTGATGGACGGCATCACCATGCTCGGCAAACTCCGGCAGGACGCTGATCTCAAGACCACCCCCGTCATCATGCTTACGGCCGAGTCCGGACAGGCCAACGTTGTCAGTGTCGCCCAACTCGGCATCAGCGATTATCTCGCCAAACCGTTTAAAGAAGAGCAATTGCTGGAAAAGGCCGGTAAAGCCATCCCGCTTACGATTAAAGCCGCGGCCTAGCCTAAGCTTCACCATCCTGACACGCCTGTCCGGAAAGTTCCATCCAAAGCCGACGACCTCGGCAAGCGGTACGGCTTGGAACCGCCTTCCGAAGGCGTGGTCCAACTCCCCCGGCTCGTCGCCCGATAGGACGCCAGCATCGAGGAAGTCGCCCGGATTGCTTGCCATTACCGCGCGGCTCCTCTGCTCCGCCAATCCCCGCGCCGAGTCCGAGCAGGACTACGGCATCACCACCGCCGCGGAGTCCTTGATGCGCACCGGGATGGCCCCGGTGAGCCTGCTGGCCATGCTTGATCTGCTGACCCGCGCCATGATCAAAGCCTTCGCCATGTTCCACACACCGATCGCTGCGGCCCCCGTGGAGAACTTACCGCCCTTCACCGGCGAACATGTCCTCGGCACGGTGGAATTCTCCGGCAAAGCGACCGGATGGATAAGTGTTACCCCAAAACTGCAGGACCGCCCATTGTTCGTGTTTCAAAAATTCATTTCCTATCACTTTCAGCCAAGCCCGAATAAAAAAATGGAAAAAATGCTAAAGCCAGTGAACGCCCTGCCGCGCCTGCCGATGTCCTGAGTGTTGAGAAGACAGGTGGTTGGCCACCTTGAAACGCCAACCGGGGCAACGGTGAGCCCCCGCCAAACAACCGTTCACCAGGCGTCACGGACGTCGCTTAACAAAAAGAAAAAACCACCTCCAAAAGGTGGCTCACGGAAAGACGAAGTATGGTTATCAACACAAATATTTCCGCACAGAGCGCGGCGCGTTTGCTGATGGACTCCTCCAGCATGCTGGCTAAATCGCTGTCGCGGCTGTCCTCCGGGTCGAAGATCACCTCACCTGAAGACGATGCGGCCGGGATGGCCGTCTCCATGCGGTTCGATGCCCAAATCAACCGCATCAATGCCGCGGGCACCAATGTCGGCAACGCGATCTCGTTCAGTCAGACGCAGGACGGCTTCCTGCAAAAAGTCGGTAAAGCCCTGGATCGGATGAGCGAATTGGCCATCCTGGCCCAAGACGTGACGAAGACCGATGACGATCGTGACCTCTACAACACCGAGTTCTCGACGTTGAAAGACTATATCAGCAACACGTCGAACAAGGACTTCAACGGGGTCAGTCTGTTCAGCAGCTCCGCGCTCTCGGTTACGATTGATTCGGATGGCTCCTCCTTCGCCATGGATAACATCGATTTCAGCACGGGAGATGTGGCGGACGCCATCACCAGCGGCGTCACGATTTCGACTACCACCGCGGCGGCCGCGGCGCTGGAGAGCGTCAAATCGGCGATCGCCGAATTGGCCAGTGACCGCGCCACCATCGGGGCGAACATCTCCCGGTTGACCTACACGAACGAACAATTGTCGGTGCTGCGTGACAATCTCACCTCGGCTAACAGCCGTATCAAAGACGTGGACGTGGCCGAAGAAAGCACCCAATTCGCGCGCTACAACATCCTGGTACAAGCCGGCACGGCCATGCTCGCCCAGGCCAACACGGTGCCGTCAACGGCCTTGCGACTTTTGTCATAAACACGGTTCGGCACAAAACCTGTTGCACAAACCGGACGGTGCGTAAGTACCGTCCGGTTCTGATTTTAGGCAAGCGCCGCCCCAGGGCGGCCAAAATGTAGAACGGTATGAACGCAAATAGCAGATTATTATGGAGTTAGGACTATCCGGCCTGGCTTCGGGATTCGACTGGAACTCGCTGGTGGACCAGTTGGCCGAAGTGGAACGGGCGCCCGAAAGGCGCCTGCAGAGCGAGCAATCTGTGCTCGGTCAGCGGAATTCCGCCTACGGCAGCATCGCCACCCAATTGACCACTCTGAAAGAACGCGCCGATGCGTTGAAAGACGTCAGCTTGTTTGACGGCCGCTCGACGCGGGTGGGCGATTCGACCATCGCCACCGCTACTGCGGAAGGGGCCACGGCCTTGGGCTCCTACACGTTGAACATCACTCAGTTGGCTTCCTCGAGTCGGCAACTAGGGACGTCGAATGTGGGGCAGCCATTGAGTGCGACCAATGATGTGTCGAGCCTGGTGCTGAGCGAGGCTGCCTTTGCGACCGCGATCACGGCGGGAACGTTCACCGTCAACGGCGCGCAAGTGGATATTGAAACCGACGACACCCTCCAGGAGGTGTTCGACAAAATCAGCGACGCCACTGGGGGCGAAGTCACCGCCAGTTACGACAGTTCCACCGACAAAATCACCCTGTCCGGTTCCGGTACCATCGTTTTGGGCAGCGCCACGGACACGAGCAATTTCCTCACCGTCGCCAAACTGACGAACAACGGCACTGACACCGTCGCCAGCACCTACTCCTTGGGAACCGTCGCCCAATCGGCCACCCTGGCCAATGCCCACCTGGCCACAGCCATTTCCGATGGCGGCAGCGGCGCGGGTGAGTTCATGGTCAATGGGGTGAGCATCCGCTTCGACGCGGCGACGGATACGCTGACTGATGTGTTGGGGCGGATCAACAATTCCAGCGCGGGCGTGACCGCGAACTACGACGCCACCGAAGACCGGTTGGTGTTGACCAACAAAGTGACGGGCGACCTCGGGATTGGGTTGACGGACGTGACCGGGAATTTCCTGGCCGCCACGGGATTGTCCAGTGGTACGCTGGCACGCGGCAACAACCTGCTGTACACGGTCAATAATGGCAGCGAATTGAGCAGCCGGTCGAACACGATTACGGCGGACAGTTCCGGCATTGCCGGGTTGAACATCATGGCGTTGGCAGAGGGGACCAGTACCATTGAAGTCACCAGCGACACCACCACGATCAAGAAGGCTATTACCGATTTCATCAGCCAATACAACAAGGCGCAGTCGTTGATCGACAATTACACCGCCAGCAGCACGGATGCGGACGGGAAAGTCACTGCGGGTTTGCTCGCAGGACAGAGTGATACGTTTGAATTGAGCTCGAAGCTCCGGGGCAAAGTCAATGCAGTCATGTCCGGTTTGTCCGGCACGCTGGACCAACTGGCGGACTTGGGGATCGTTTCCAACGGCACGGACGACACCTTGACGCTCAGCGACGCAACCGCCCTGGACAATGCGCTGGCCAACAACCTCGGTGGAGTCCGGTCGTTGTTTGCGGACAGCGCCAACGGTTTGGGCACCACGCTCAGCGCGTATCTCGAGAGTCTGGTGGGCGACGACGGTGAACTGGTGACCCGCCAGTCCACCCTCACCAAGCAAATCTCGGACATTGATACGCAGATCAGCGACATGGAACGGATAGTCCTGGCGAATCGGAAACAGATGATCAACAGCTTTGTGTCCATGGAAAAAGCCCAGGCCCAGATCAACCAACAATTGCAGTACCTCACCAATCAGTTTGGCAATTAGAGCCGCACCCGAAATCCGCCACCCGGACAAAACTCAAATGCAAGAACTCCAAAACAGCATCCGTTCGAGCCAGCTCGCTCCGCCCGATGGATCGCGGCGAAAGCCCGGCAGGGTCCGACGCTTTTGGTTTTCGAGGCGACGGATTTCGAATCTCGGAATTCGGATTTTTGCGGCACTGAGCGGGTTGCTCACGGCCTCGCTGCTCAGCGGCTGCCTTAGCCCTTCGCAAATCGATCAAGCGCTGGGCCCCTCCTATCATCCCGACAACATCCATTGTATTTATCCGGTGATCCCCGACCAGTTGCGCCGGGTGGCCGTGCTGCCGATCAGCGTCAATCAGGGCGATTGGCAGGCCGCGCGCGAACGAGAGTATTTGCAGCCGGTGTTGAATGCGGAATTCGGCAAAGCCAAGAAATTCGAGTTGGTGATGGTAAGTCCGCAGCAACTGCGCGCCTGGACCGGACGCGCAGCCTGGCGCACCGAAGAACCGTTGCCCGACAACCTGTTGGGCCAGATGCAGGCGCAACTGGCCTGCGATGCCGTCTTGTTTACCCATTTGCACGCCTTTCACGCCTACAAACCCATGGTCATGGGGTGGAAGCTCGAACTCGTGGAATGCCGTAACCAACAGATTTTCTGGGCGGCCGACGAAGTGTTCGATGCCTCGGATGAGCGGGTGGTGCGGGCCGCGCAGAAGTATTCCCAGCAGCACGGCGAGAGTTGGTGGCGGCCCTTGGCCGACCCGGCGAGCATCCTGAGTTCCCCGCGGCGGTTCAGCCAATACAGTTTGAGCGCCTTGTTTGCCACCCTGCCCGAACGATGTCCCAGTGAACCATTGTGAAATTGCACCGATGATCATTAATGGAATGGTTGCCCCAAATACTAATGTAAATGAACGGACTGCCAGAAAGGCATTCAGAGTATGCAAATCAATAGTGTTTCCCAGTCGGATGTAAACGCCGCCAGCGCCAAGGTGCGTCCGACGACGCGGACCGCCCCGGAGGCGGAACCGAAGATTGCGGCCTCGGACACCGGAGCCTCGCAAGAATTGTCCCGCGCGATGGACGCCGTGCCTGACGTTCGCGCGGAGGCCGTGGCGCGGGGCCGGGAGCTGTACCAGCAAGTCGCCTACCCGCCGACGGAGATCGTGAATGGAATTTCCCGGTTGATCGCCCGCTTTTGGGAAGGTGCCTGATGTCCGCCCTGCCAACCATGCCGCAAATCAACCCCTGCCACTCCTACCGGGCCGTAGCGACGCAGACGGCAACGCCCGGCCAACTGATCCTCATGCTCTACGAGGGTGCGATCCGGTTCCTGGAACAGGCCCGGGCAGGCTTCCATCACGAGGATCCGCTGGAATTCAACCAGACCATCAACAATAACATCCAGCGCGCCCAGGCCATCATTCACGAGCTGAACGAGACGCTGAACATGGATGCCGGCGGTCAACTTGCCCGCACCATGCGCAGCCTCTACGATTACATGGACCGCCGCTTGCACGAGTGTAATCAGCAGAAGACTGAACCCGGCCTGATGGATGTGCTGGACCGGCTCGGCCAGTTGCGGGACGCCTGGGCCGAGATGCTCCAAAAGCAGGCCATGGATTCCGAGGCCGAAACCACCTTTCGCCTTTCCGCCGCCGCCTGAACCTGAATCCAAACGCGCCAATGAACACGGAAGATCGATTACTGCAACTCTACGACCAGTGGCGTGTCTTCACCGAATCGGAGCGCGAGGCCATTCACGCCTCCGACTGGGTTAAAGTAACCGCCGCGCAGGCGGAAAAGCAGCGGCTTCAGGAGGAGATTATGCTGGCGGGCGAAGCCGCGGCCGATCCGGCCAGAATGCGGCCGCCTACCCCACGGTTGCAGGCCGTCGGCGAACATCTGATTTTACTCGAACGCGAAAACGCCGCGGCGCTGGCGGACAAGCGCCGGGCGATGGAACTAGAACAACATGGGCTGGACCAAACCAGCCGCAACTTGCAGCAAGTTCACCGGGCGTATGCCCAAGGACGGGAACCCGCATGGCAATCATATTCCTGACCAGTCCAACGGGCCTCGCCGCGCGTGCCACTTGCTGCGCTGGACGATGAATGCCCCACCAACGCAGGATAGACCTGCTGAACCAAGCAATGGTTGCGCCCGCATCCTGGTGCTGGATGACGAAGAAGTCATCACCCTGGCCTTGCGGGAAACCCTGATCCGGGAAGGCTACGAAGTCGTGGCCGAGACCGATCCGCTCCGCGCTCTCCAGCGGGTGCGTGACACGCCCTTTGCCCTGTTCCTGACCGACCAGCGCATGCCCGCGCTCAGCGGCTTGGAATTCTTCATCCAGGCCCGGGAGATCCAGCCGGACGCCACCCGCATCCTCATGACCGGGGTGGTGAACCTCGACACCATCATCGAAGCGATCAACCAGGGGGAGATTTATCGGTTTATTGTCAAGCCCTGGTTGCGCGAGGAATTGCTGGTCACCATCAAGAACGGCATGCAGCGTTACCAGTTGATCCGGCGCAACCACGAGTTGCAACGGACCACGCTGGGCATGAACGAGGAGTTGGGCCGGTTGAATGCCTCGCTCGAGCAGCAGGTGGCCCGGGAAGCCGCCCAAAACCATAAACTCGCCGAACTCAACCAGGTGCTCGAACAGAACTTGCAACGGTCCGTCGAGCTTTGTTTGAAGACGATGGAAACGTTCCATCCCGGCCTGGGCACGCAAGCCCGGCGAGTACACGAATTGTGCCGTTTGATGGCGGACGACCTGCGGATGTCGCCCGATGAACGCGAGGTGTTCGAATTCGGCGCCTGGCTGCACGACATCGGTTTGATGAGCGTGCCGCGGCGGCTGATCAAGCTCTGGCAGCGCACCCCCGAGAGCCTCAACCGGTCGGAACTCCAACAGATTCAACAGCACCCGGTGCTGGGACAGGAACTGGTCTGTTTCATGCACCATTTGTCGAACGTCGGCATCATCATCCGCGCCCACCACGAGCGGTTCGACGGCACCGGTTTTCCCGACCAATTGACCGGCGAGGAAATCCCCTGGCTGGCGCGACTGTTGGCGGTGGTGTGCGACTACGTCGAGAGTCATCGCCCCGAAGTCGAAGCGCGCGAACGCATCCAGAATGGCAGCGGCAACTGGTACGATCCCGAAGCCGTGCGGGCGCTGCTGCGCGTCGTCCGGCGTGCCCCCAGCTCATCTCGCGAGCGCGAAGTGCTCATGGCCGAGCTGAGTCCGGGCATGGTGACGGCCAACGGGATCTACACCGCAAACGGCTTGCTGCTGATTCCGTCCGGCCAAACCCTCAGCGAGCCGTTGCTGGACAAACTCCGCAACCACAACCGGGTCAATCCCATTCGCCAGACGTTGCTGGTGTACCTGTTAACCTGAACGGCGCCGGTTTTGCGCCGATTTACCTAGTGGCGGCTGACGGCATCGCGCCCGGCCGGCAATTGAAGCTATTTTGAAGTCAATACGCGCATACCTCTACGGAACTGCCGTGGCAATCCTGGGTTTCCAGGCCATCTGCCTGGCGGCCTATCTGCCGGTCACCGGACCGGGCCCCTTGCGATTTCGACCGGCGAAACCGCGCGTAGCCACCGTGCCGGTTAAAGCGCCCGCCGTCGGCAACGACACCGGCGAAAAAGCGGAAACGGCGACCACGACGGCCACGGCGTTGACCAACACCAACACCCCGGCAGTCGTGACGATTTCCACCAATCAGGTGGCAATGGAGGCGATCACCAATACCGTCCGTTCTCCGTCGCTGACCGAAGAAATGGCCTTTCTCAACAGTCTAACCAATCTGGACCAGTCCGCGGCAAACGGTGGGCCCGAAACTGGGAGCCTCACGCCCCAAATGATGCTGCATTTTTTCCAGAAAGACCGCGAGGGTAGGCGCCCCTCATCGGTTATTGCCGTCCCCTTCAGTTTCATACCGCCGGTGCCGTTTGCGCCGCCTGAATCCAAAGCCACCTTCACGACGCCGGACGCGAACTGAAGCCCGCCATGCTGCCCTCCGCCCATACGCCCGGACCTGCCCAATGCTTCCGTACGGCCCTGCTGCTGGCGGTTCTCGGACTGGGCCTTGGGGCCGCGTACGGGAACCGCCGCCCGGCGCCACCGCCCAAACCTGCGCCCGCGCCGACCCTCGAGAATCTGACGCATGGGTGGTTGCCCGAGGCGAAAACGAACGTTGCGGCGAACGACCAGATGCTGTTGCCACCGCCAAATTCCGAAGAAATCAATCCGTCGTTGGTTGAGAATTATCATCTCATCGCCAGTTCCAACCTGCTCACGACCACGCACCCGAACGCCTCAACGAACACACCGCCCACTTATGTCCTGTTGCTCAATCTGGCGCGACAGCAACGGGCGCAAAAGAATTATTCATTTGCCATCCGGCACTACGCGTCGATTCTGGAAAGCGGCGCCCCGGAAGATTATCAACGCACCGCCATGGTGGAAATGGCCCTGGCCAACCAGGAGGCCAATCAACCCGTCAAAGCACTCCAGGTATTTGCCCAATACCTCCAGCACTGGCCGCAAGATCCTGCCGCCCCGGAAATCATGCTGCGCCAGGGACTGTTATACCGGCAGATCGGCGCGTCCACGATGGCGCTGGCGAAATTCTACTCGGTCATGACCAGCGCCCTGACCCTGAAAAACGGGAGTCTTGCTTATTACAAACGCCTGGTGCTGCACGCCCAGGCAGAAATCTCGGACACCTATTATCTGGAAGGCAAGTTCGACGAGGCGGTCGAGTACCTGAATCGCCTGCTCAAACAAGACGCCGCGCACCTCAACCGGCCCATCATTCAATACAAACTCATTCGCAGCCTGGCCATGTCGGATCGGCACAACGAAACCATTGCCCAGGCCCGCGAATTTCTCGATCGCAATCCCCAGGCGCCCGAAGCCGCCGAGGTTCGGTTCCTATTGGCCAAAACGCTCAAGCAGAACCGGCAGAATGACGAGGCGTTGCGCCAGGTGATGTTGCTGCTCAAGTCGCAGCAGGCCACCCGCACCGCCAATCCGACCAACTGGGTGTATTGGCAACTGCGCGCCGGCAACGAGATTGGCAACCGTCTGTATCTCGAAGGCGATTACCTCTCCGCCTTGCAGATCTATGCGACCCTGGCCGAATTGAATCCTTCGCCCGCCTGGCAACTGCCCGTGTTATACCAGGTCGGCCTGGTTTACGAACGCCTGGAACAGCCGGAGAAGGCGGCGGAAACGTATCGGCGCATCCTGGCCCGTGAAAAAGAACTGGCACCCGAGGCCGCCCCAGGCTTAAAAACCGTCATGGATATGGCGAAATGGCGGAACAACTTTCTGAGCTGGCAGGTGCAGGCCGAGCGGTCGAGTCAAACCAATTACCAGGCCAATGCGTTTTCGCCCGCCCCGGCGACTCCATGAGGGATCCAGTGACCATCGCCGCGGACCTGCGCGGACACCTGGCGCTGTGTGAGGAACTGCTGCTCCTCGTGGAACGTGAAAACCAGTTGTTGCGCGCGACCGGCGATTTCCCCGCGGGCGAGTTTTACCAGCGCCGCAAACGATTGCTGCCTCTCCTCGACGCCTCGGTGCAGAAAGTCAAAGCTCACCGCGTCGAATGGCAACGGGCGCCGGTGGCGGAGCGCCGGCAATCCTCGGAAGCGGCTTCGCTCATCCGGCTGATCCAGGATCTGATCATGAAAATCCTGATGCTGGATCGCGAGAACGAACAAATCCTCCTGCGCCGAGGCCTGTTGTCGGCCACCCGCCTGCCGCCACCAGCCCGCCAGCGGCCGCACTTTGTGGCGGACCTCTATCGGCGGCACAGCCAGGTTTCAACTTTGGAATGATCCCATGAGCATCGGCAAAATTCTCATTCTCGAAAACGAAGAGGTCGTGGCCCAGCAACTTCTCGAACCGTTGCGCGAACGCGGCGAGGAAGTCCGCGTGGTCGCCACCGTCGCCGCCGCGCGAGCAAGCCTGGCCCAGGCTGAAGTGGACTTGGTGATCAGCGAAGCGACGCTCCCCGACGGCTCCGCAGCCGACCTGCTCGGGCTGCCGCAAACCACACCCGCTCCGCCTCCATTGGTGGTCATTTCCGAATTCGGTTCCGTGGAGTCCGCCGTCGAATGTCTGCGCCAGGGCGCGCTGGCTTATTTGCTCAAACCGTTCTCCGGAACGCAGGTGGAAGTGGTGCTTCAAAAAGTCGAAGAGCACTTGCGCCTGGTCCAGTTGAGCCGCCTGTTGAGCCGCGAGTCCGAGGCCGACGGCGGCTGGGAATTGCTCGGGGAGAGTTCCGCCATGCAGGTGTTGCGGCAGACCATCCGCCAGGTGGCCCGGACCGATGCCACGGTGTTGATCACGGGCGAAAGCGGTACCGGCAAGGAACGGGTCGCCCGGGCGATCTACCAGCAGAGCCCGCGCGCGCCTGCGCCGCTGCTCAAGGTGGATTGCGCGGGATTGCCGGAGGCGCAACTCGCCGTGGAAATGTTCGGCCAGGAAAAGGGCGCCGGCACGCCGGGTGGCGGGTCGCGTCCCGGACGTTTCGAATTGGCCGAGCACGGCACCGTTTTGCTCGACGAGATCAGCGAGTTGATGCCGGACATCCAGGGCGGACTGCTGCGCGTGCTCCAGGACCGCACCGTGCAACGGCTCGGCGGCAGCCGGTTGCGGCCAGTGGACGTACGGGTGCTGGCCACGACCAGCCGGCCTTTGGAAGATTTCGTCCAACGCAAGCAATTTCGCGAAGACCTTTACTTGCGGCTGAACATCGTGCCGGTGGCCATTCCCCCGTTGCGCGAGCGCAAGTCGGACATTCCACTGCTCGCCGAACATTTTCGCCAGCGCTTCATCCGCAAACATGGATCGTCCGCGCTCGCGATTTCGCCCGAATGCCTGGCCGCCCTCCAGCGGCATTCCTGGCCCGGCAACGTGCGCGAACTCAAGAATGTCATCGAACGGGCCGTCATGGCCTGCGTGGCCGGCAATGTTCTCGAACCGGTTCACCTCGACTCGCTGGTCGGCCGCGCCAGCACCGCCGCAACCCCGGTCGCGCCAGCACCGGTTGTGGAAGTGCCGGATGATCTGGGCGAAGTGGAAAAGCGACACATCCTTGCCATCGTCCAGAAATACGGGGGCAACCGCACTCATGCCGCCCGACAATTGGGCATCAGCATCCGTACGCTGCGGAATAAATTGAAAGAATACCGTACCGCGGACGCCACCGCGGACGCCCAGCCGAACGCAGCCGAATCCGAAGCTTGATCCGGCGATACCGAACGGGTGGGCGGTATTGCCCACCGCACCGGATCGCGGATGGCTTCATCCGCACGAATGCCCCCCGGCGCGGATGCCAGCGGAGCTTGAACAATTCAGCAGGAAGTCCAGTTCATCGAAACTTTGGCAGACAGAAATCAGAAGCACCGTGCGGATATCTTTATCGGTTAAAGTCCGGAAGCGAGGCGACGATGAACCTGGTGTATGCCTTTGGCCGTGCAGGATGCAGAAGCTTACCGCTTGATCAGCGCTTTGGTTTATGAGCGTTGTCGGATCCGTTTGGATGACAGCAAACGTCAACTCATCAGCACCCGTTTGGGTAAGCGCTTGCGGCAATTGGGCTTGAGCAATCTGTCCGACTACTGCCGAGAACGGCTGCGTGGACCCGAGCGGGAAGATGAGATTACGCATGTCATCAACGCGCTCAGCACTAATTTCACCCATTTCATGCGCGAGCCGGACCATTTCGACGTGCTGGTCCATCAGGCGTTGCCGGCGCTGCTAGGGTCCACTCCCCGCCCCTTCCAAGTTTGGAGCGCCGCCTGCGCCACCGGCGAAGAACCCTACACGATCAGTTTCTTTTTGGAGGAAGCCTATCCATTGGCGGCAGGCTGGGACTGGCAGGTGCTGGCCACGGATGTTTCGACCAAGGCGCTGGACAAAGCCATTCCCGGCATTTACCCGGAAGAGCGGCTGCGGGGACTGCCGGCCGGTTGGGCGCGCAAGTATTTTCAACGAGGAGTGGGTAATTACGCCGGCCAATACCGAGTCAAACCGTACCTGCGCCAGCGCATCCGTTTTCAGCAACTTAATTTGTTGGGGGATTACGGCTTTCGTGATTCGTTCGCGGTGGTCTTTTGCCGAAACGTAATGATCTACTTCGACCGGCCCACCCAGGAACAACTCGTCAACCAACTTGGCCAAATGATTGCTTCGCAGGGTTTCCTGCTGATTGGCCATGCCGAAAGCTTGAATGGCTTGAACGTGCCATTCCGGTGTCTGCGGCCCAGCATTTATCGGAAAACCTAGTTTTTGAATGCCGTCGCCGTCGCTCACCGGATTTGCCCAACAGGTCGTCGTGGGGATCGCGGATCTTGGCGGTGTCGAATAATCCGAATGTCGTGCTGACCACCTATTCGCTGGGCTCGTGCCTCGGGGTGACCATCTACGATCCGGTAAGCTGCGTGGGCGGTCTGGTCCACGTCATGTTGCCGGATTCCGGACTCGACGCCACCAAGGCCGCGGCTCAGCCGGCCATGTTTATTGACTCAGGCGTGGCGGCCTTGTTCCGCGCCGCTTACGGTCTGCGGGCGGAAAAACATCGCGTCCAAATCTGCGTGGCCGGCGGCGCGCAAGTGCTGGACCAAACCGGTTACTTCAGCATTGGCAAGCGGAATTACCAAGCCCTGACACAATTGCTCCAACAGCACGGGCTGGTCATCCGCGCCGAACACGTCGGGGGCTTGGTCAGCCGCTCGATGCACCTGGATTTGGCGACCGGCAATGTCCGTTTGAAAATCTCCGGCCAACCGCGCGAGGTATTGCTATGGAAGAACTAGATGCCTTGATTGACCAAGTCGAACACTTGCCCCCGGCGCCGCGGATTTTGCCGGAACTGCTCACCTTGCTGAATCAACCGGACATTGACAGCAGCCGGGTGGCGCAACTGTTGACCTTCGACCCGGGCCTGACGGTCAATGTGATCCGCCTCTGCAACAGCGCTTTGCTCGGCGGCGCCCGCCCCGCCGAAGACTTGCAGGAGGCACTTGACGCGGCTGGGCTTTCGCCCAGTGTACCAATTGGTGGCGGCCATCAGTGGCTCGCGCGCGCTGACGCCGCCGCAACGCGGCTACGGGCTGGAACCGGGCGAATTGTGGCAGCACTCAGTGACGGCCGCCGTGGCGGCGCAATTGATTGCCCAGGATCGCAATGAGGATGATACCGTGGCCTTTACCGCCGGCTTGCTCCATGACGTGGGGAAGATCGTGCTCTCGGAATTTCTGGCCGCTAAAACCGCCCAAATTTTTGAAGAAACCGAAACCAACCATCATTCGATGCGCGAAGCCGAAAAGCTGCTGGTGGGGTGGGACCATGCCGAAATCGGCGCCCGTTTGTTGGAGCGGTGGCACCTGCCGCCTTCCTTGGTTACGGCCGTTCGCCATCATCACGCGCCGGGCGAAGCCGGCGACTACACCCGGTTGGCGTCGGTGGTTTACCTGGGCAACCTGGTGGCGCAGTGCCTGGGACGGACCTCCGGTTACCAGTCGTTTGCAATACACGGCCGGGCCGAGGTGTTCGACATTCTGAAGATCACGCCGGAACAATGGCCGCTCTATCTGGTGCGGTCCTGGGAAAAACAACAAGTGGTCCAGGCACTGCTGGACATCAAAGGGTAATCATGAATTCGCAGTCCATCCGCACCTTGATCGTCGATGACTCGGCCCTGGTCCGAAGAATCCTGACCACCAGTCTCGCCCCTTACCGCGACATCGAAATCGTCGGCACCGCGGCCGATCCTTACGAAGCCCGGGAAAAGATCCTGGCGCTGAATCCTGACGTGCTGACGTTGGACATCGACATGCCCAAGATGGATGGGTTGACCTTTCTCAAACTGATCATGAACCACCGGCCGATGCCGGTGATCATCTTTAGTTCACACACGCAAGCAGGTTCGGCCAAGGCGCTGGAAGCCTTGCAGTACGGAGCCGTCGATGTCCTCGGCAAACCCAGCGGCGCGAATTCAGCTTATTTGGACGGTTCCTTTTTGGCCGAGCGCATTCGCCTGGCTGCCCCGACCCGTTTCCGCGCTTGGTCCCCTGCTCCTGCGCCCGTCCCAACGACGGTCGTTTCCCCGCGTCCGCCGTCGCCGGGAATGGTCACGGGCCGGGCCTACGCGGCCCGCCAGGTTATCCTGATGGGCGCCTCCACGGGGGGGACCGAAGCCTTGAAGGACGTGCTAAGCCGGTTGGGCCCGGACCTGCCGGGCATTTGTGTGGTCCAACACATTCCGGCCTATTTCTCGGCGGCGTTTGCCAATCGCCTTCACGAACTCTGCGCCCTAACCGTTCGCGAAGCCCGGGCCGGCGATGCGGTGCAGCCCGGGCAGGTGCTCGTGGCACCGGGCGGTTTTCATCTCGTGCTGAAATGGCGGGCGACCCAATATTTTGTGGAGCTTAGTGAAGCGCCGAAGGTGCATTACCAGCGTCCGGCGGTGGACGTGCTGTTCGAATCCGCAGTCCGCACCGGGGCTGGCCCGCACTGCCTGGCCGTGTTGTTGACCGGCATGGGTACGGATGGCGCGGACGGCATGTTGAGTCTGCGCCGGGCGGGCGCGCCTACCATTGCCCAGGATGAAAAGACCTCCTTGGTTTTTGGAATGCCGCGTGCGGCCATTGAACGCGGTGCCGCCCAACAGGTGTTGGGATTGGAGCAAATGGCCCCGGCCATCGAGCGATATGCCAGCGAGGTGGCGTTGAGCCAGGGTCGAAAAAGCGCCTTTTCGTAATCCGCGCCTTGGGAACGCGTATGCGTTCGACTGCGCCAAGGGCCGACGGGGAAACACGCGGGTGAAGGCCCATCAGACCGTGGCCGGGCCTTCTGGCATTCAGGTGGGTGGTTTAGTGCTAGCTGACCGTTCAAATGCTTCCTCACAGTCGCGGCTTCAAACCGAGCCGCGTCCGTGAGGGTGCATCACAAACCCATTCCCAATTGGCTCCGCAGTACCGGAATGCAGAAGGTGAGCACGCCCCGCAACGATTCCACCGCGTCATCCTTCACCCGCAACGCCCCAAATCATGCCGCTTCTTTTCGGGCGAATGATGCCAGCGCGTCCTGCCAATTTCCGGCAAAACGCCAGCTTTGCGTTTCGGCGAAATTCACACACTCCGCGGTAACGCCTTCCGAGCCGACCAAGGCGTAGCGCAAGCCGAGATCGCCGCAAAGCTTCACAATCCGGCTGCACAACTTGATGAGGACCGCGTCCGCCGTGCGCAATTGGCTGAGGTCCACCACAACCTTGTCGCTGCCGGCATCCACGCTGGCGTTGATTTTCGGCTGCAGTTGTTTCTCAACTTCCTCGGCCACGTTCGCGTTGAATTCGGTGGGCAGCGTAATGGCCAGGGCGCCGTCGCGCGCGGCAAAGTATTTGCCCGAGGTGTCCAGGTTGAGCGCCTTGACCACCTTGGCGTGAACGTCCTGCGGATCGATGGGTTTGGTGATTATGCCCGCGAAGCCCAAATGCAAGGCCCGCTCCTGTTCCGGCAGCGCCGTCTTCACGCTGATGCCCAGGATGGGCACCTGGCGCGCCTGCGCCCCAGGCCGCAAGGCATCAAACAAAGCGAACGCCGCGCCGTCGGGCAGCGAGAGGCTGATCAACACCGCGTCCGGCAAACGCGTGTTGAAGAAATCCGTGGCGGCTTTGGGTTGGGCCTGACCTTCGATTTTCCAGGAGGTCGCGCCGAGGGCGGACTTGATCTGGTCCACGATGGCCGGTTTGTCGTCCACCACGAGAATTTTGAGCGCCTCGGTGTATTGCTTCTTGCGGCTGGGATCAACGGCCTTGGGCGGGAGTGAGATGACGCGGCTGACGCGTTCGATCACCAGGTCTTCCTTGAAGGGTTTCACCAGGTAATCGCGCACGCCCAGCTTGGCAATGCGCAACACGTTTTCCTTGCCCGCCTCGGCAGTCAGCATGATCACCGGAATGTTCTTCAAGTCGGCCGATTCCTTGAGTTTGGTCAGCGTCTCGTAGCCGTCCATAATCGGCATGGTGATGTCCAGGATGATGAGGTCCGGTTTCTCCCGGGCGGCCACGTCGAGGCCCTCCTGGCCATTGGCGGCTTCCAGGATTTGCAGGTCGAACAATTTGAACGCGCGCGCGACGATCATGCGGATCGTCTTGCTGTCATCAATGGTTAACAATTTCTTGGGCATAAGACTTCGGGGACGGACGGTTACTCCGAGGGTTTGACCAGGATTTCGACCATGATCGAATGCTCCTGGGCGCGGAAGCCAACTTTTCGGTTTTGAGTGCTGGTGACCGGTTCCACGCAAAAATTCTGGCCGCGGAGAATGGAGGGAATGGTCAGCACGCATTTGCGGCCGCGGTCGCACAGCCGGGATTTGATCTGGCCGACGATCATGTTGGCCATTTCGCCCATCGTGTCGTTGACCATTTCATGGCCTTCGATTTCCGGCTCCGGCATGTCGAGCATCCGGCTGGTGATCTGGAGCGCGAGCTTTTCCGTCACGTAAATGTAAACCACGCCGGTGACCTCCCCGATGAAGCCGACCGAGGCCGCCACCAACCGTTCATCGGCGGCGAAGGCCACGGGCGGCTGGGATACGATGGGCATCGCCAACATGGTATCAAACGTCTGGGGCATGGCTTCGGTGAGCAATTGCTCCAGTTCGTCAATCATTGCGAATTCAGTTGTTGTTTGACTCATAAAAGGGAAGGGAAGAAGAAATCCAAAGGCCGAAGGGCCAGACTCCACCAACGGGCAGCCGGAGCGAAACGGCTCCCGGGGGCGCTATTCGGATTGCTCTGCCTCTGCATGTGCGTTTTGAAATTCGTTCGGATTTCGGATTTCCCAACGGCTTCCGCCGCCAGGTTCGGTTGCACAGCAAAAACATGACCAAGCCTTCAGGCTCTGGAATTCTGGGGTTGCAAATATTATTGCGCTTCATCGGACTTCGCGGGCCAGCAGCGTGGCGATTTGTTCCGGCGGCAATTCATAATCCACGCACCCCAGTTTCACCGCGGCGGCGGGCATGCCGTACACCGCGCAGGTCGCCTTGTTCTGGGCAATCGTCAATCCGCCCAACTGCTTGATATGGGCCAGGCCGGCCGCGCCGTCCTTGCCCATGCCGGTCAGTAACACGCCGATCAACTTTTGCCCGGGCGCCGGTGGCCGCAGCGATTGCATCGTCACGTCGATGGCGGGACAAACATAATTAACCTGCGGACCGGCGTGCAGGCGCACCGAGCAGTTCTGCACCAGCGTGCAGTGGACCTCGCTGGGCGCCAGTAATACTTGTCCGGGCGCCAGTTCATCGCGGTCTCCGGCCAAACGCACCTCCGCGGCCGTGTGTTGACTCAGGCTACGGGTTACGGAAGCGTTAATGAATTTGGGCATGTGCTGAATGATGAGCACGCTGGCCGATGCCAGGGGCAGACCCTCCAGCAGATGCGGCACAACGCGCGTACCGCCCGTCGAAGCCCCGATCACAATCAGGCATCGCGGCGCTCGCGCTCCGTTGGCTCCGCTCAAGCTCATGCCGCCAGGTAACTTGAGGCATGCTGGACGAATTCCAGCAGATTGTTCCCATCAAATGGCTTGGGCAGGTAATCGAACACGTGCTCCTGCACGTCCTCCCCCTCGGCGCCGGGTTCGGCTTTGGCCGTGAGCATGCAGATCAGATTCTGTCCCAGCAATTGTTCCTCGGCCAGGGCGCGAATGGTTTCCCAGCCGTTCAAGCCCGGCATCATAATGTCCATCAAGATGACCCCCTGGAACCCCTGGCGCAACGTGTCCAAACAGACCGTGCCACTGGGCGCCTTGATCACTTCGAACCCGTAGTAACTCAGCAACAGCGAGACGGTTTCCAAAATGGTCGGATCGTCATCAACAATTAGAACGTGTTTCCTCATGGATTTTCTTGGTGTCGCCGGTGTTCGCCGCCGGCAGCGCAAAATTGATCAACGTGCCTTTTTGAGCCCCGCCGCTTTCCGCCCAGATTCGGCCGCCGTGCCGTTCCACGATGGCGCGCGTGATGGCCAATCCCAGGCCGGGCGCGCTGCGGTCGTGGCGCGACGCATCGGCTTTGTAAAACGGATCGAAGGCGCGCAGCAAATGCGGCGCCTCCATGCCCTGGCCATTGTCGGCCACCGTCACCACGACCTGGCGGCCCTGCAACTCGGCCCGCACGGCAATGTGGCCGTCCGGCGCGGTAAATTTCACCGCATTGTCCAGCACATGCTCGAACGCCTGCAGCAGCAGGGATTCGTCCACTTGCGCGACCAGGCTTTCCGACACTTCGTTGGTTATGATGCGGCCCATCAGTGATTCTTCGGGGTGATTTGCCGCCAGCGCCATGTCCACCAGATGGCGCAACGGCCGGGTGGTCAGGTTAAGCGTCCGGTCGGGCGCCGTCACCCGACATAACTCGAGCATTCGCCGCAAGGTCACGTGAATGCTGCGGGCACCGTCCAGAGCCAGGTTCAACATTTGCTTCCGGTGGGCGTCCGACTCGTGCGCCAGGAGCAACGGCAACAGCGACAACAGCGGGGACAAGGGGGTCTTCAAGTCATGCCCGAGCTGGTCAATCAACAGTTGCTTGTCCATCAGCAGACGTTCGACCTCCCGCGTGCGTTCCTGAACGCGCGCTTCGAGTTGCTGGTTCAACTGGCCCAGTTCGGCCCGCGCGGCTTCCAATTCGTGGTTGCGGCAGCGCAACGTAAACTCCATTCGCTTGCGCTCAGTAATGTCTTCCTTGATGGCGACAAAGTGGGTGATCTGCCCCTCGTCATTCCGAATCGGCGCAATCGAGGCCGACTCCCAATACAGCGTGCCATCCTTGCGTTTGTTGTGGAATTCCCCCCGCCATTGATTGCCCGACTGAATGGTCTCCCAGAGTTGCCGATACCCTTCGGTTGGCATTTCGCCGGACTTGAGCACGCGTGGGTTTTGCCCCATGACTTCTGCGGGCGTATAGCCAGTGGCGGCGGTGAAATGCGGGTTCACGTATTCAATCCGACCCTGCGTGTCGGTGATCAGTACCGTGCTGTTGGAATGTTCGATGGCAAAGTATAGCGTTCGCAATCGCTCTTCAGCCTGCTTGCGCGCGTTGATGTCAGAAAAGGTGCCAATGATTTGGCGCGGCTGGCCCTCAGTGGTCCGTTCCACCACTTTGCCCCGCGCGAGAAACCAGCGGTAGTTCCCGTCCTTGCAGCGAATGCGATGTTCGTTTTCATAAACCTCCGTTTCGCCGCGGAGATGACGTTCGAGCAGATCGTAACTGCGCGCTTTATCGTCCGGATGAACCCGCTGGTCCCATTCCTCAAGCGTGTCGCCAATTTCCTGCTCGTCGTAGCCCAGCAGGGCCAAACCCTGCCGCGAATAGGACGCGCGGTTCGTGGGCACGTCCCAGGTCCAAACCCCGTCCTTGGCGCCTTCCAGCGCAAACTGCCACCAGACCTTGCTGGCCGGCCAATCCCCGTGATCGCCCCGCGGCCCTCCGGCGGGCCGTCCCCCGTTCGGCGCCGCATCCGCTTGCCGCTTGGCCCGACGAGGTTGACGTTTCTGCGCGTGGTTGGCCATAAGGGTGGACTACTGTGATTGCTTCAAGGTTCAAGCCGCTTTCGCTGAAGGCTGCCGGGCCTGGGCACACCGGCCGGGACAATCCTTCAACTCGGTGTCCACCCCGCAAATGTGATTCACCAACCAGTCGGACACCATGCGTTTCAATTCGAGCAACAGGTGTGTGCTTTGGCTTTGCTGTTTATACGCGGTCAGCATACGGGTGAATTCCTGGAGGAAGTTCTGATGGGCCATTTTGTTTTTGGCGCGGGCTGGGCACTGGTGTTCTTCCATGATGCCCTCTTCGTGTTTGAAATGCGTCTGCGCGTATTCCGCCAGGAAATCCACCATGCCCCCCAATTCTTCCTTGCCCTTGCCCAACGCGCAGGCCGAGTGCAGGCGATTGAGCATGCGGATCAATTCCTGGTGTTGCGCATCCACCGACGCCACCCCGGTGCTCATGCGCTCGGAATCCCAGCGAATAAAATCAGCTTCGTCTTGGCTGACTTGGCCAGGCGCTTCCGTCGGCGGTGGAGGCATGGGCAGGTAATCGTTGGTCGTCGAAGTTGCCGGCGATGGCGCCGCCACAGTGGACGGCGGCAGAACTGCGGGCGGCCGACCCGGCCGGTGGAAGATTCCAGCGGCCGACCTCTCGAAATTGGCGGCGCCGGGCTCCGCAACCGTGCCGCCAGGGTTGGTGGCCACGTCACCGATCAACTGGGCCAGTTCGCCGACGGCGGTTTCCAGGGCCGACGCTTGCACATTAAGTTCATCGGCCGCCACGGCGCTTTCTTCGGCGCCCGCGGCATTGGCCTGGGTGGTCTTGTCAATCTCGGTGACGGCCACATTGATTTGCCGCACGCCGGTGCTTTGTTCCTGCGCGGCGGCGGCCATTTGGGCGGCCAGTTCGTCCAATTGCTGCACCTTGCTCACAATGACCTGCAGGTTGGCTTGCACGCTGCGGCCCTGGGCATCGACGGTTGCCAAACTTTGCGCGATGGACTCGCTCACCTGCGTTCCCTGCCGGCTTTGTTGGACCGAGGCTTCGATTTTATCGGAAGTTTCCCGGGCGGCGTCAGCGCTGCGTTGCGCCAGGTTGCGCACTTCATCCGCCACGACCGCAAAACCTAGTCCGGCTTCGCCCGCGCGCGCGGCTTCCACGGCGGCGTTGAGCGCGAGGATGTTGGTTTGAAACGCAATCTCGTCGATGGTCTTGACGATCTTGGCCACTTCATCGCCGGCGTGGCAAATCCCTTCCATCGCGGCGCGCAATTCCTGGCCACGGGTTTTGATGACTCCCACCGCCTCGGCCAACGCCGCCATGCTGGCGTCGCCGGTGGTCGCGGTCTGCCGGGCTTGCTGGCCGAGTTCCTTCACCGCCTGGGCGTGTTCGGCGGTGCGCGCGGACATGCTCGAAAGTTCCTCGATCGACGAACTGGTTTCCTCGAGTGACGACGCCTGTTCGCTGGTGCGTTGGGCCAGGGCCATGCCGGAGGTGGCCATCTGGCCACAAGTCTGCGAAATGTGCAGCGACGCTTCAGAAAGCCGATCCGCCAGCGATTTCAGAGGCCGGCCGAGCCCCGGGGCGAGCCGCCAAAAAATGTAGCCGGCCAACGCCAGGTTCAATCCGATGACCACCCATTGAATGGCTTGCGCCCCCCAATAAAGGGAAGCCGCGTTGGCCAGGGTCAGCAGGAACAGACCGATCGCGGTGCGGCGCAGGTTGGTTTGAAAGGATAGATTCACAGCTTAAGCATTTTGAGAATTCCCGTTCCTCGTGCGGTCACTGCCGTTGAACACGGCGTTGAACGTGCGCGGTCTCCGAAGGGCGGCACCTGCGATCATTTGCTCGAAGCCGCGGTATATTTCGCCGGAGACAACCCCCCGGCTCACGGGATCGGCAGCAATCTCGACGTTGACGGCCAGGCGGCCCTCGATACGGGTCACCGGATTCAAAGTGATTTTTGCGCTCATGCAACGGCGCTCGCTATTCGTACATCTATTGCGTGGGCGCTTCGGGATATGTCATTCGAAGCCGATAGCGCGCTTGAACGGATCAAGTTGCGCCGGAACCACGACACCACTGAGGCCAAATGCGGAGCAAACTGCCGGCCAAATCCGCCCGGAGGAGTGTTATTGATGAGACAGCGCAATGGGCTGGGCATCGACGCAGCGCAGATTGCTAATCTGCTGCCGCTGCCGGGCTTCGGGGAGCGCGCCCGCCCCGGGCGCGGGGGTTGGCGCCTCGCCAACCACGTTCGAGGATCCCAGGGATTCACTATTCAGTGACTGCTCAGTTGCGGGGCCAACCGGCGAGGCGCCGGTTGGCAGCGCCCGAGGCGGGCGCGCTCCCCAAACCCAAATGCATAAATGCATAGATCCGGCTTGGGATATCGAACGCGCTTCCACGCCGACCCAACGGGCCAAAGACGCCGAAAAATCAGGGCGGCGCGGCAGCGCCGCGCTACCACCAATTGGATTAAACCGACTTAAAAATCCTTGAAATCCGCGTCCATCGGGATGTCGCCTCCCTTGAATACGCCCGGAACGACAATCGGTGAACGGTTGCTGCGTCCGTTACTGCCGGCCGACCGTTTGGCCGGCAGGGAGGGCTTGGTTTTCAAGGGACGGTGCCCGGTTGCGGCAGATTTGGTCTGAGCCGTTGTCGCCAAGCCGGAAGTTGAGGGGCGCTCGCCCTGCACCATCTGGGTCAGTTCCGCCGCGACCTGATGCACCGCGTCTGCCTGGGCCACCAATTCCTGGGCGGCACTGGAGCTTTCCTCGGCGATGGCAGCGTTGCTTTGGCTGACTTGGTCCAACTGGCTCACCGCCGTTTGAATGTGCGTGGTGCCCTGGTTTTGTTCCTTCGAGGCCAGCGCAATTTGGGCCATCACCTTCTCGAGCGTATTGATCCGGCTGACGATGTCCTGGAACCCGCTCTCCACTTTGTGCGCCGTGGCTTCAACGGCGGTCAGGCTTTGGGCCACTTTCTCGCTCACGCCGACACTCCGGCGGCTGCGTTGCAGAGAGGTCTGAATTTTTTGGGCGGTGTCCTGGGCCGCGGCGGCGCAGCGCTGGGCCAGGTGGCGCACTTCATCAGCCACGACGGCAAAGCCCATGCCGGCCTCGCCCGCGCGCGCCGCTTCCACCGCGGCATTCAAGGCGAGCAAATTAGTTTGAAAAGCAATCTCGTCGATGGTCTTCAAGATCTTCCCGACTTCCTGGCTGGAGCCGTGCATTTCTTGCACGACCGTAGCCATCTCCGCCACGGCCCCCTTGATGCCCTCGACGGTTTGGCCCAGTTCGCGCAAGCGCTCCAGGCCGGTGGCGGCGGCCAGGTGCGATTGCTGACTGAGGTCCTGGCCCTGGGTAGTATGTTCGGAGTTGCGTTGCGTCCTGGTCGCCATTTCCTCGAGGGAGGCACTGGTTTCTTCGAGAGACGCCGCCTGTTCACTGGCCGCTTCCGCCAGTTTTTGACTGGCCGCCGAAAGCTGGCCGGCTGAGCCGGCGACCTGATCGGAGGAATTCCCCAGTCGTTTGACAATGGCTTGGATCGGACCTGCCAGGGATAATGACACCCGATAACTGACCAGCAACACCACGAGGGCTACGCCGATGGCGCCCGCCAAAATCCACCACATCATGTGCGCCATGGCCGCGGAGACCTTGTCCACCACCGCGGATGTTTCGTCCTCATAGGCGCTCACGCCAACCACCCAGTCCCACGGCGCGTAATACGTCACGGCGGCCAGCTTGCGGCGCCCGGTGTCTTCCCCGGGATTTTTCCACGGATACGATTCCAACAGCACCGAACCGTCCGTCCGCCGCACCGCTTGCTCCACGATGGATTGGATGACGTAGCGGCCATCGGCGTCTTTGGCCTGCCAGATGTCTTCGCCATCGCGCTTCCCGTCCTTCGAAATCAGGTAATGGCCGCGCTGCTCGCCGTGGCCGCCGAGCACAAAAACATACCCCGTCTTGCCGACCACCAGCTTGAGCATGGTGCGGCGCACCGTGCGGGTGAGATCGCTCTGCTTGACGCCGACGTACAGCATGCCCATGACGTTGCGGTGTGCCGCGTCCCAGACCGGTTCATAGACGGTCTCGTGCCATTCGTTCACGACGAAGGCACGTCCGCGATACGTTTCCCCGCGCAATACGGCGCTCACCACCGGGTTGGGGTTGCCGTCCGGATTCTTGGCCGGGATGTAAGTGCCGATGGCGCGCCGGCCGTCGGTTTCGAGCACGGTCGTCGCCACGCGCAGCATGTCGCCGCCGGCGTTCATCCGCTGAAAGACGGTGCAGTGATCGCGCGTCAGGCGTTGGACGTCATCGACCAGCAGCGAGGATTGGTTGGTGGTCAGGTTCTGCCCGAACCATTGATTGCCCAACTGGAATCGGGGCAACTTGACGGAAGTGCTTTGTTTGGTGAACTGGTTGACAGCCTGCCAGGTGGCGGTTTCGGTCGCCAAGGTGAGGAACCCCTTGGCGTCAAACAATTCGCGAGCCACGGCCGCACTGTGGACAATGCGGTTTTGGTTCCGTTCATCTGTCGCGGAGCAAAGTTGGTAAAGCGTCTGCGCGGTCTGCTTGACGGTTGCCACACTTTCCTGCTGCACGAGCGCGCGCAGTTGGGGTTCGGTGGTGTGCTTTTGATACCAGGTGACCACCGTCAAAGTGGCGGCACTGATTAAGGCCAGGCCGCTTCCCAACAGACTAATTTTGGTGCTGATTTTCATGGTTAAAGCATGGTCAGGGTTGTCTCCGTCGCGGGAAAGCGCTGAACGATTGCACCCCGTCGCGACGGGTGGGAGCGTGGGACGGCCACGATCATTGCGCCGACCGCGCGCCATCACGCTCAGAAATCCTTAAAATCGTTTTCCAGTGGAAGGCCTTGTCCAGCAGCGGCACCAATGACGGCCAATTTTCCGCGCGATGCCGGGCCCCGGCCGTTCCCCTGGCCGTTCCCGTTGGTGGCAGGTTTCCCGCGGGCGAGGTTGACCATTGGTTGGGGCGGCAAAATCAGCGGCTCCGCCACGGCAGGAGGTGCCGGCGGGAGGACCTCAGTCGCCGCCGCGTGCTCCCCTTGCACCATCTGCCTCAAGGAGAACGACACCTGCCGGACCATTTCGGCCTGGCTGACCAATTCATGGGCGGCGCTCGAGGTTTCTTCGGAGATGGCGGCGTTGCTTTGACTGACATGGTCCAGTTGGCTCACTGCCGTTTGGATGTGCGCGATGCCCTGGCTTTGTTCCTTGGAAGCCAACGCAATCTGCCCCAGCATGGTGTCCAGTGAATTGATGCGGGTTACAATATCCTGGAAACCGCTTTCCACCTTGTGCGCGGTGGCTTCCACGTCGCCCAGGCTTTGCACGACCTTCTCGCTGAACGCCACCCCCTGATCGCTACGCTGAAGGGAAACCTGGATTTTGTCCGCGGTATCCTTGGCCGCGGCAGCGCTGCGTTGGGCCAGGTTGCGGACTTCGTCGGCGACAACGGCAAAGCCCATGCCGGCCTCGCCCGCCCGCGCGGCTTCGACCGCCGCGTTCAACGCGAGCAAATTGGTCTGGAAGGCGATCTCGTCAATGGTCTTGAGAATCTTGCTGACTTCCTGGCTGGACCCGTGCATTTCGCGCACGACGGTGGTCATTTCGGCGACGGCCATTTTGATGCCGTCGAGGGTGTGGCGCATTTCCTCGAGCCGCTCCAGTCCGGCATCGGCAGCCTGACGGGAAAGTTGGCTGAGGTCCTTGCTTTGGGCGGCGTGCTCGGCGTTGCGCTGGGTCATGGTGGCCATTTCCTCAAGCGAAGCGCTGCTTTCCTCGAGGGACGCCGCCTGGGCGCCGGCGCCTTCGGCCAAAGACTGACTGGCGGAGGCAATCTCGCGCGCGGCGACCGTGGTTTGATCGCTGGTGCTTTGAATTTCGTCGATGGCTTGGGAGAGCGGCCCCAGGATCATGCGGCGGTTCAGCAGGAAGAACCCTCCGGCAATCAACATGACGCCGGGCAACACCCAAAAGATGGCCTTGAACATCCCGGCCCACACGACGGCGTCCACCGCGTTGAATTTGGCTTTCAACACAAACGCGCCGTGAGTTTCGCCGGTTTTCCAACCTTCCATGGGGCCGCCCACGAGATCCTTGCCGTCGCCCGTGGGACTGCTTTTCGGGTCGCCATGGCAGGCCAGACAATCGGCGGTCAGCACGATGGGCCGCGCATACACCAACTCTTTGTTCTTGGTGTCCACCTGGAAATATTCCTCATGCGATCCGTCCGCCAGGTACTTCAGGATTTCCGCTTCGGCCGGCGTGGGAGTGTTGCGGGGATTGCGCGGTTGGTGCTTGGGAATGCGAAAATCGAAACCTTCTTTTTCGGCGGCCCGTTGGATGGCGGTCCAGGTGGCCACAATGGGGATGGTGCTGTAGAGCGTGGAGGCTTGGAGTTCGCCGCCCTGTTGGAATTCGGCCAGCAACTTCGGCCGGTCATAAGCGCCGCGGGCAAAAAGCTCCGACGCATGCTGGCGCATTTGCTCGGCTTCGGTGATGACCAAACGCATGGTTTGGTGGGTGAGCTCAATCTCGCGACGCCGCAGGACACTGCGGTGGACGACTTGGGTGATGATGACTGCCAGGAGCACCGCCCCCACCGCGGCAAAGATGATTTTCGTGCCCAGTTTCATGCCATCAAGACAAGCGACGGCTCATCGCTCCAGCCAGCTTCCGCATTCATACCACGCATATATCAAAACCACGCTGAGCAAAAGGACTGCCAAAGCAACTCCGCAGCAGGAGGTTTCTCCAGGCGATTAGAGGCACTCCGGAGAGCCGAAGCCGTTGGGCGGTTTCCGTAGCGCGCGCTCAGGCGGCCACGTTGAAAAGAAAGTCCTCGTCGAGAATCAGAAGGGTTTGCTGGTTCTTTAATCGCTGCCCGACCCGCCACGCCATTCCGGGTACTCGCCTGGGCCAACCCCACCGGCAATGCTTCAATGTTCTCTTCCGGAATCGGCTCCACCGCCTCCGCCAAGTCAGCACTGAAAGCCAGTGAACCATTACCGCGGGACAAAACAATGGCCAACTCCCGATGCCCTTCCGTCAATATGCGCCGCGATTCCTCGAACCGCCGGATCAACGCTGCCAACTCGCGGTTGCGGCGGGAGGCGATTAATTCGAGCGCCCCATCGGTATCGCCACAATCGGCCCGGCGCAGCGCCTCGTCCGCCGTGGCATGAATTTGTTGATGGGGTGCCTCCATGCTGGGCAGCGTCATGCGCAGCAGCCGGTCTTCATCAGCAAGGGCGCGTTAATGAAGCCTCGACTTTCGAGGGCGAGTGCTTACGTGCAATAACTGCGAGCGAAAAGCGGCTGTGATCCACGGTTCGCGGTTGGAGCTTTGACTTCAGCACGGTGCAGGCGGGGCTCGATTCTAGGAATGCTTGAAATCCCCTTCCATCTGTAGTTCCACCCCGTTGACCACTCCACGAGTTTCAGACTGAGGCAGGATGCGGCGCCCGTTGCCGGCGCCGTAAGGTTTCACAATCATGGGGCCGATCAGATTGGAGGACTCCGCGCCGGTTGCCGCCACGTTGGGGGCGCTTGGGGGAGAACCGGTGGCCGGCCCGCGATGCCCGTCCACCATCTGTCGCAATTCGAGCACCACCTGTTTGACCGCCTCGGCCTGGCCGACCAGTTCCTGCGCGGCGCTCGCGCTTTCTTCGGCGACTGCGGCGTTGTTTTGACTCACCTGGTCCAATTGGCTGACAGCAGTTTGAATGTGGGTGATGCCCTGGCTTTGTTCTTTCGACGCCAACGTGATCTGCCCCATCATCGTGTCCAGGGAATTGATCGCTTGTACAATGTCATTAAAGCCGGCCCGGACCTTTTGGGCGGTGGCATCAATTTCCGCCAGCCGCTGGACGACTTTCTCGCTCTCGTTCACGCTCTGGTCACTGCGCTGGAGGGAAACCTGGATTTTGGAAGCCGTGTCTTTGGCGGCGGCGGCGCTGCGCTGGGCGAGGTTGCGCACTTCGTCGGCCACCACGGCGAAGCCCATGCCGGCCTCGCCCGCCCGGGCCGCCTCCACCGCGGCGTTCAAGGCCAGCAGATTCGTCTGAAACGCGATCTCGTCAATGGTCTTGAGAATCTTGGCCACCTCCTGGCTGGAGCCGTGCATCTCCCGCACCACCCGGTCCATTTCGGCCACGGCGGTTTTGATGCCTTCCACCGTACCCTGCATTTCCTGCAATCGTTCGCGACCACGATCAGCCGCCGCGCGGGACTCGTGACTGAGGCGCTGGCTTTGGGCGGCGTGTTCGGCATTCCGCTGGGTCATCGTCGTCATTTCCTCGAGCGAGGCGCTGGTTTCCTGCAGCGACGCCGCCTGTTCGCTGGCGCCCTCGGCCAGTTTCTGGCTGGCGATGGACACCTGGCCGGACGCCTCGGCGCTTTGCTCCGCGCCCTCGGCCAATCGGCCGGCGAGGCCTTGAATGTTGAGGAACACCGAGCGCGTCCCCCACCAGACCGTGCCGGTGATGACCCCCAGCGCGGCCAGGATCATCCAGATCGAGGCGTGTTTCATCGGCGCCAGTCCCGCCAGGAACTCCGCGCGGGGCGCGATGGCCATGACGAGCCAGTGCTTGCGATCATACGTCGCGAACTGGGCCACTTTGGCTTCGCCTTTGAACACGTATTCACTGCGCCCATTGCGTTGGGCCAGGATCGTTTTGCCAAAGTCGGTACTTGGAAATGTTGACCTTGAGAATGAAGTCCAGGTCCTTGTGCGCGAGCGTCAAACCGGAGCGGTCGGTGATCGCCACATAGCCGGATTTCCCGATGGTAATATCGCGGAGAAACGCCGTGGAAAAGGCGTTCAATTCGACGGGGGTGCCGACCATGCCCACCACCCGGTGCTGTTCATCGGTAATGGGCGCGGTGATCAGCACCACGGGACGACCGGTGGCCGGCGATTGCTGGGCGTCACCCACCCAAGCCTCTCCCGCCAGCGCCTTCTGCACGTTGATGGCGTAGGCGGGGAGCTTGCCGACTTCAATGCCTACGGATTTTCCCGCAATTGAATCCAGGAAGATGGTGCCGTTGGTGTCGGCGAGGAAGACGTTTTCATACACGGGATGAAGCTGGTGAAACGTCGCCAACCGCGCTTTGGCGTCATCCAATTGCCGCCCGGCGCAAGCCGTCTCGAACCCGGGATCGCCACTCAAGAACTCCGCTTGGCTTTCTCGATCTGCCACCCATTGCTCCAACTCGCGCAACGCCTGTTGCACGGTGGCGGCGAGATGTTGGTCCTGCTCATGGAGGATTGAGCGCGAGGCAATGCGATACGCGTTGAACACGATTCCCATCATGATGAGGAGCATCAGCGGGGTGAGGGTGAAAATCAGTTTGGTACGAAAGTTAAACTTCATATTTCGCTAAACAGGAAAGATGGGCGCGGTACCGATGCTCTGCGGCGGGAAACGTCGTTGCCCATACGCGGAAAAAGGTACCATCACCGGATGTTGGAGTGCGTCTAAAAGTCTTTGAAATCACCGTCCATGGGAATGTCGCCGCCGGTGACGACCCCGGCGACCTTGGGTTGCGTTCGGCGGCCGTGGCCGTGGCCGTTGGCGGAGCGCTTGACATACATTGGCTTCAACGGTTTCGGAGCGGTCATGGCGGTAGCGGGGCGGCTGATCGTCGGGGCATGGCGGGCTTCATGAGCCGTGGCTTGCTTGCCTTCCACCGTTTGGGTCAATTCGACGGAAACCTGGTTGACCGTGGCTGCCTGCGCCGCCAATTCCTGCGCGGCGCTCGAACTTTCCTCGGCCACCGCGGCGTTGCTCTGACTCACCTGGTCCAATTGGCTGACGGCAGTTTGGATGTGCGCGATGCCCTGGGTTTGTTCCTTCGACGCCATGGCCACCTGGCTGATCATCGTGTCCAACGAAGTAATGCGGCTCACGATGTCCTGGAAACCGCTTTCCACCTTTTGGGCGGTGCCTTCCACTTCGGCCAGGCTCTTGACCACCTTTTCACTGACGCCCACACTTTGGGTGCTGCGCGCCAACGACACCTGGATTTTTTCGGCAGTGTCTTTGGCGGCGGCGGCGCTGCGTTGGGCCAGGCTGCGCACTTCATCGGCGACAACCGCGAAGCCCATGCCCGCTTCGCCGGCGCGGGCGGCCTCGACGGCGGCGTTCAATGCCAGCAAATTGGTTTGAAACGCGATCTCGTCAATCGTCTTGAGAATCTTGCTGACTTCCTGACTGGACCCGTGCATTTCGCCGACCACGGTCGTCATTTCGGCCACGGCCGCTTTGATGCCTTCCAGGGTGTGGCGCATTTCCTGCAGCCGTTCCAATCCAGCATCGGCGGCCTGGCGGGATTGCTGGCTGAGGTCTTTGCCCTGCGTGGAATGCTCGGAATTGCGTTGGGTCATGGTAGCCATTTCCTCGAGCGAAGCGCTGGTCTCCTCCAGCGAGGCCGCTTGCTCGCTGGCGCCTTCGGCCAGTTTCTGGCTCGCGGCCGATACCTGCGAGGCGGCGGATACCGTCTGGTCCGACGAAGCCGCCAGTTTCTGGATGCTCTCCTTGATCGCCGTCATCAGTCGCGTCGTGGAACGGGTCGTCCAGAGGGCGGCGCCCAGTCCGCAGAGACCGCCGAAGCCCAGCAGTAGCAGGCACCAAAGGCGCAAACGCTGGTAACGCGCCGCCGCCGCGTCGTACTCTTTGCCGGCCACCCGCAATTGCAAATCGACCAACTGCCCGATCTTGGCCGTGACCGGATCGATGTCCGTGTAGAGCGGGCCGTCGAATTGGGCAAGTTGGTCCTTGAGGCTGCCAGTGTGGGTGGACAGGAACTTGTCCAACTCAGCCACCGCTTTATCCGCGGAGACAAACAACGTTTTCAATTCCTCGGCCAACCGGCTTTCCTCGGGAGTCAATACGGTGGCCATGTAGGCGTTCCAGTTGGTTTGGATTTGCTGACCCGCCTCGCGCATGCTGCCCAGCGCCTGTTGGGCGGTGAACACGCCGGCGTTGGCCTTGTTGATCGCATCGATGATCAGCACCGCGTAGGCGTCGGAAATACTCTTGAGTTGCTCCAAGGGCACCACCCGATCGTTATAGACCGTTTCCAGGCCTTGCTGCGTTTGCCGCAGGCCCTTGAGCCCCAACAAGCCGGACGCCAGGGCGATGGCCGCCAGCAACAAGCTGGGACCGATGAATTTGACAGACATTTTGCTGAACAGGGCGATTTTCATGAGGAAGGGGGAAGGGCAGGTTTTGTGGGGATGTTCATTATGGGGAAGGGAGGAGAAATCCGAAGGCCGAAAGCCGACATCCGAATGAAATCCGAAGGACCGAAATGGAAAGGCGCGTCGGTTGCTGTCGCTGTTTCTTCACTGGGCTGGCTGGCCAACGGGATCCGTGGGCACCGTTTGGAACTGGTGACATTGCGGCTTGGAAATGCTTTCGGATTTCGGCCTTCGGATTTCGGGTTTTCAGCTTAGGCAGCCGTCAACATACTTGCTGCGGCGATGTTGGCGACGCCCACCGCTTGGTCGATGTCCAGCAGGGCCACCACGCGGGCCTTGATCTTGGCCATGCCCAGGAGATAGGCCGTATCCAATTGGGTGCCAAAATCCGGGGTGTCCTCAATGTCGGCGGCGCCAATGTTGAGGACTTCTTCCACGTCGTCAACGACCAGGCCCATGAGAATGCGGTTCGTGGAGGCGCTTTGCACCTGCACCACGACAATGCACGTGCGTTCGGTGGTGGCCGCCTGGGGCAAACCAAACTTCAGCCGCAGGTCAATCACCGGGATGATTTTGCCGCGCAAATTGATCACGCCGCGGATGTATTCGGGCATTTGCGGCACCACCGTGATGTCGCTCTGGCGAATGATCTCGCGAATCTTGAGCACGTCGATTCCATAGGATTCGTGGCCCAGGACAAAGGTCAGATATTTGCCGGCCAGATTGGTTTTGGCCGGCGCTTCGGTTGTCACATTGCTCATCCCTGCCCGACTCAGCAGGAGGATTGCCAAGTTACATGGAGGGCGGAGTGGCTGTGGCAAGCAGGGGAGGGAGAATGGCCAATGGACAATGCTCAAATCCCACCGAAGGATCAATGAGCAGTGAACCAGCGGAGTGGGAGGAGCCAAAAGCCGTAGGCCGAAAGCCGAGGTCGAAAAACTGTTTACAGTTCGAACGGTTTCCGGGCTGACCTTACAGCAACACTTTCAAACTCAACAGGACCAACGGTCGCACTAAGATCATGCGTGGTTTTCATCCGAAGAGCGGCCCCGGGGCTGTTCGAAAGTGGTTGGCGAGGCGCCAACCGCGGCGCCCGGGGCGGGCGCGCTCCCCAACTGAATGGTTACTGCCAACGCAAGCTGGAGATGTTGCAGGAATCGGATTTCGGATTTCCCCAACTCCCTGCGTTCGTCGCAATTCGCCCTTTGACAAACTCAAAATCTTCGCTTGACCTGCGGGCGGCGGCTGCATAAATTTCCCGCCGATGTTAAGAAATATTCGACTGGTGACTGGGTCTGGTAGTCGTCGTAGCCGACGGCGCCGTTGGTGCTTGTCGAAATTGAATTGCAATTTCAACAAGAACCCACGGCTGCCAAAACGGTCGTGGGTTTTTTTATTTTGCCTGCGGCCTTCAGCCCCAACCATAGAAAGAACATGAGCAAAAGCATTGCCGAAAAGAAAACCAAAACTGCCCGCCGTTCCCGCGCCGAGGTGGGCCGGACCATGTCGGGCAGCGACATCCTCGTCGAAGCGCTCGAGCGCGAGGGCGTGGACACCATCTTCGCCTATCCCGGCGGCGCGAGCATGGAAATCCACCAGGCGCTGACGCGGTCCAAGAAGATTCGCACCGTCCTGCCGCGCCACGAGCAAGGGGGCGCGTTCGCGGCCGAAGGCTACGCGCGGGTCACCGGCAAGGCGGGGGTGTGCATGGCCACCAGCGGCCCCGGGCGCGACGAACCTGGTCACCGCCATCGCGGACGCTTACATGGATTCGGTGCCCATGGTGGCCATCACCGGCCAGGTGCCGCAGCACATGATCGGCAAGGGCGCGTTCCAGGAAACGGACATCTTCGGCATGACCCTGCCGGTGGTGAAGCACAGCTATCTGGTCACCGACATCAACGACATCCCGCGCATCGTGAAGGAGGCGTTTTACATTGCCCAGACCGGGCGGCCCGGACCGGTGCTGATTGACTTGCCGAAGAACGTCCAGCAATCCCGCACCCAGCCGGTGTGGCCCAAGGAAGTCGAGTTGCGCGGCTATTCCCCGCGTCCCAAAGCCGAGCGACGCTGGCGCTGAACGAATCATCGGCCTGATCGAGAAATCCGAGCGGCCCGTGCTCTACTGCGGCGGCGGCATCATCAGCGGCAACGCCAGCAAGGAATTGCGCGAGTTCGTCGAAGCCACCCAGATTCCCGTGACCACCACGCTCATGGGCTGTGGCGCGTTTCCCGAGACGCACGACTTGTCGCTGCGCTGGCTCGGCATGCATGGCGCGGCGTTTGCCAACTGGGCGGTGAACGGCGAATACGAACCGCGGCAAAAGACCGTCCGATCCGATGGGTGAAGGTCAAACACGGCGCGGATTTGCTGCTGGCGTTCGGGGTGCGTTTCGACGACCGCGTGACCGGCAAGGTCGAGGAGTTCTGCGAGCACGGGCACGATCGTTCACATTGACATTGACCCTTCGGAGATCAACAAGAACACGCAAGGTCGCAACTGCCCGATCATCAGCGACATCAAGTATGCGCTCGCGCGCTTGAACCGAGATGATCCGCGAACGTCCGATTCGAGAAGAAGTTCAACGGCTGGCATCGAGCAGATTGCCGAGTGGAAGGAGAAGGCGCCCTTCGGCTATCGGGTCACCGAGGAAGTGGTCGCAGTCGCAGCACATGCAGGATCATCTCAGGGGCCGCGAAAACGAAGTCATCCTGCCGCAGATGGCCATCGAGATGCTGTACGAATTGACCAAGGGCGAAGCCATCATCACGACCGGCGTGGGCCAGCACCAGATGTGGAGCGGCGCAGTGCTACAAGTTCAAACACCCGCGCCAGTTCGTCACCAGCGCCGGTCTGGGGTCGATGGGCTTCGGCTATCCGGCCGCGCTCGGCGCCAAAGTGGCGCGTCCGCGACAAGCAGGTGGTTGACATTGACGGCGACGGTTCGTTCCTGATGAACGTCCAGGAACTGGCCACCGCCCACATCGAGAAGATTGCCGCCAAGGCGATGATTCTGAACAACCAGCACCTCGGCATGGTGATGCAATGGGAAGACCGCTTTTACGCGGGCAACCGCGGCCACACCTACCTCGGCGACCCGGACAAACGGAAGCTGATCTATCCGGATTACGTCGCAGTCGTGCAACAGCTTCAACGTGAAGTGCGAGCGGGTGATGTTCCGGCAGCGACCTGCGAGCCGCCATGCAGCGAATGCTCGACGCGAAGGAGCCGTATCGTGCTGGACGTCATCGTGCCGTACACCGAACACGTGCTGCCGTTCATCCCGGCCGGCAAGACGGTGGCGGACATGATCTGGAAGGTGTAGGCACCGGATCGATTTCGCTTCGGTTTCGGCAGGGCGGCGCGGCGGCGCCGCCCTGCGTTCTTCCAGAGGTCGGTGGTTTGCGAATGGGTCGTGCCAGCGCGGCCAATGTCCAATGCTCCCTTCGAAAAGGGCTCCGCGGCCGGCGCGTCAAACATGGGGAGTGCGCCTGGCTTGCCGACGCTTTCGGACGAAGGCGAGGTCGGGTTGCGCGCCCGTTGCGCTGGTATTGTTCAGGCGGGCTCCGAGCAACAGCGGGAGCAAGTTCCGCGCATTCCAAACGCGGGCGCGACCTTCGCCGACCGGTGGTCTGGTGAACTCGAATCTCCTATAATCCATCTTTTCGCCCGGCGCGGCAAAAGAGGCACAAAATCTGGTTCGTATCCTGGATACAAGCGGTTCGCGAGGGCGGCTGCGCATACGGAAATGGAATTGAAACTGGATAAGAATTGCGAGCAATGGACCGCGGCGTGTTGAAGCGGGCGAACGCCGGCGCCAAGACAACGCACCAGGAAGCACCGGCCCCTCGCCGTCTGCTGTTTGTCATCTTCGGCCTGTCGGGCGCGGCGGGGTTGATGTACGAAGTGTTGTGGGTCCGTCAGTTCACACTGGTTTTGGGCGCTTCTTCCTGCGCGGTCACCACCATTCTGGCGAGTTTCATGGCCGGGCTGGCTCTCGGTGCCTATTGGCTGGGACGCCATGCCGATGGCACCAACGAGGAAACACTCGCCCGTTGGTATGTGGGCCTGGAAGCTGGCATCGGCGGGTATGCGTTGCTCATCCCCGGCCTGCTGGCCGGAGCGAAAGGATTGTTGCTCCCGCTTTGTTTGCGCTTCGACCCGGGCCCAATGACCTTCAACGTGGTTCGCATCGGACTGTCGTTCTGTCTGCTGCTCCTGCCGACCATGCTCATGGGCGGCACGCTGCCGGTCCTGGCCCGCTACGCCATCCGGACCCAACCAGCCATCGCACCGACCATTTCCAAGTTGTATGGAGTCAATACCCTGGGAGCCCTGGTGGGCGTGGCCGTCAGCGGGTATTTCCTGCTGCCTTGGCTGGGCACGCGCTGGACGAACGCTCTCGGTGCGGGCACGAACTTCCTGGTGGCCGCGCTCTTCTGGCGATGGCACCGGCAGGCGCGCGGCGATGGAGTCGAGCCGTTCCGCCGGTCCACGGCGTTGCCACCTCGTCCGTCGGGATTGCATCCGAAGCTCACACTGCTGCAAACCGGGGCGCTGCTGGTGTTCGGCCTGTCGGGCGCGGCAGCCATGATTTACCAGGTGGCCTGGACCCGCACGCTGTCGTTGATGCTCGGCACAACCACCTACGCCTTCACCACGATCGTGGCCATGTATTTGTTGGGCATCGCGTCCGGCAGTTTGATCTATGGCCAACTGCGACGCCGGGCGGAACCGGTCGCACTGATAACCGTCCTGCAATTCACGGTGGCGTTCACTGGTTTGCTCACCCTGCCGCTCTTCGAGAAGCTGCCTTTTCTCCTTCTTTCCGCCCAGCGGTGGATCAACGACTGGAGCGAACTGCAATTGGTTCGTTCGGTCCTCGCGGGGCTGCTCCTGCTGTTGCCCACCCTGGCCATGGGCGCCATGCTGCCGGCGGTGGCCGAGTTGCTGGCGGACGGCGTGGATGTGCTGGGGCGGCGGTTGGGCCGGGCTTACGCTGTCAATACCTTCGGCGCGGTGGCCGGCACGGTCGGCGCGGGATTGGTGCTGATTCCCGCCGTCGGCCTGCAGGGCACCATTCTCCTGGCGGTACTGATCAATCTGCTGGCCGGATCGGGATTGAACCTGTTGCGCGCAGAAGGCAACGTTGGCAAACGGCTGGGGCAGGCGGCGGCAGCCATCGCCGTCGTGGTCGTGCTGATTCTGCGATTGCACCCGTGGAATCCGCAAATCCTGAGCAGTGGCGTCTATGCGTACGCTGACCGTTACCTGCAAGTGGTGGAACGCGCGGAGCAAGCGGCGCCGGCCAATCCGCAGGGAAGTGACCCCGACCCGTGGACGCTGTGGGGCCAGGCGATGCGGCAATATCAGGTATTGTTCCATCGCTCGGGCCCGGCGGCCACGGTTACCGTGATGCAAAACCCGGAAGGCATTCGCTTTCTCTCCGTGGATGGGAAAACCGACGCGAGCACCAGCCTGGCGCACGATATGAAAACGCAGGTGATGCTGGCCCAGTTGCCGCTGTTGGTGCGGCCGCAAGCGCGTTCGGTATTCATGGTGGGGCTGGGCAGTGGGGTGACGGCCGGCTCAGCATTGTCGCATCCGCTGGACCAACTCCTGTGCGCGGAGTTTTCGCCGGCGGTGATTCAAGCGGCTGGTTTGTTCACCGAAGCCAATCGGGACGTCCTGAATGATCCGCGGTTGCGGCTGTTGCGCCGCGACGCCCGCAACGCCTTGCTCACCACGGCGGCGCTATTTGACGTAATCATCGCCCAACCCTCGAATCCCTGGATCAGTGGCCAATCCGCGTTGTTCTCCCGCGAATGGTATGAAACGGTGAAGGCTCACTTGAATCCGGGCGGGCTGTTTGCCCAATGGCTGCCGGCCTATGCGATTGATCCAGCCAGCTTGCGGGTGCTCATTCACACGCTGCGCACGGTCTTTCCCGGCATCACCGTCTGGACCAGTGGGGCGGCCGGTGACGTGATCTTCCTGGCGCCGGGGCGCGGGAGGCTGGAAATCGACATGGCGGCAGCGGCCCAATGTTTGCAATCGCCGGCGATCCGAGCCGACCTGGCCCGGCTGGGATTCGCCCCGAAGGATTTTCCGGAGCAGTTCTTTCTGATGGGGCCGCCGGGGGTGCGGGATTATCTGGGGCACGGGCAACAACCCATTGCGCTCAACACGGATGACCGGCTGATCACCGAGTTTTCCAGTCCGCGCGCGATGTTTTATCAACGCACGGCCCCGCGGTTCGCGGAGGAGGACCAGTTGCGGCATCAGCGATTGGGAGATCTGGCGGCGTTGTTGGCGGGGAACGGCCGAAGCTCTGCCAACTGACTGTCGGCGCCCAGGAGAGTTTTAAAGGTGCCCGAAAAGAACGGTAGGTCGTCAGTCGCGCCCGCGTTGGGAGTGCGTCCGGCTTGCCGGCGCCATGTGTGCAAGCTGACGTGGCAAAGCCAGCGAACGCAACTGTTGACAACGAAACGTACACGTCATGCGAGAGCGGCGGAGGACCGCACGCATTTCAAAACCTGGCGGGAATTCGAAAGGGCCTGCGTCGAACACCCCCGCACGGTTGTCACGCATCCGGCATCCGGGATCGCGCATCCGGCATCTCCAGTTCCTCACCTGCCCCGCCGCCCCACTTCGGCGGCGATACGTTCGAGCGGCAGGATTTGATTGACGCCCCCGAGTTTAATGGCTTCGTTCGGCATGCCGAACACCACGCAGGACGCTTCATCCTGGGCAATGGTCCTCGCGCCGGCGTCGTGCATTTCGCGCAGGCCCTTGGCCCCGTCGTCACCCATGCCGGTCATGATGACGCCGACCGCGTTGGCGCCGGCGTAGCGGGCGGTCGAGCGGAAGAGCACGTCCACCGCCGGGCGGTGCCGGCTGACCAAGGGGCCGTCCCGGACTTCGACATGATAGCGGGAACCGCTGCGTTTCAGCAAGAGGTGCCGATTGCCCGGCGCAATCAGCGCCTGGCCCGGAATGACCGAATCGCCGTCGGCCGCTTCCTTGACCGTTATGGCGCACAGCCCGTTGAGGCGCTGCGCAAACTGGGCCGTGAATTTCTCCGGCATGTGCTGGACGATGACCAGGCCCGGCCCGTTGGGTGGCAGCGCCTCGAGCAGCGTGCGCAAGGCCTCGGTGCCGCCGGTGGACGCGCCCACGGCCACGACTTTCTCCGTGGTTTGGATCATCGCCTTCGAGGGCGGTTTGGGGAGCATCGCGTCCGCGGTGAGTTTGGGGGCCACCGTGGCGGCGGGCGGGGGCACGCGGCGGCGGGTTCCCAAGCGGGCGCGAGCGGCGGATTTGACAACGTCGCAGATCCGGATGGCCGATTCCTGGAGAAACCGCGGGGTGTCCATCCGCGGTTTGGTGATCACATCCACCGCGCCCTTTTCGAGCGCGGCCAGGGCGGTCCGCGAGCCGGCTTCGGTGAGGCTCGAACAGATCACCACCGGGATCGGGTGCTGGCTCATGATCTTGTCCAGGAACGTCAACCCGTCCATGCGCGGCATTTCGATGTCCAGCGTGATGACGTCTGGCACGGCGCGCTTGATGCGTTCGGCGGCAACGAACGGATCCGAAGCCGACGCCATGACCTCGATGTCGGGATCGGTTTCCAACACCTGCTTGAGGGTTTGGCGCACAGCGGCAGAATCATCGACCACCAACACGCGGATGGTTTGGTGAGCGTGGGAGGGGATCATCGGGTTTTACGGAAGACCGAACTACCCACAACCCGCAGCGGCACGTCCAAGCCAGCGAGACTTTCCGAGTGGCTGATGAAGAGATAACCGCCGAGGCGCAGATGGCGGCACATCCGATTGACCACGGCTTGTTGCGTGGCCTTGTCGAAGTAAATCATCACATTGCGGAAGAAGATCATGTCGAACTCCGTGCGCAGACCGTAGTCGCGGTCCATGAAGTTCAGCCGGCTGAAGCGTATTTTGGCGCGCAAGGCGGGAACCAGACGCACGAGGGCCTGACGCGGGTCCCGGCTTCTGAGCAAGTATCTCTGCCGGAGAGCCAGCGGCACCGGTTCGATTGATGCTTCCGGATAGATGGCGGCGCGGCCGGCGTCGAGCATGCGCGTGGAGATATCCGTCGCCAGCAGCCCGAAGTCAAATCCGGGTTGCCCCTGGGCGTATTCGCTCAGCACCATGGCCAGGGTACCGGCCTCCTGCCCCGAGGAACAACCGGCGCACCACAACTTGAAATGCCAGTGGGCCGGCGGTCCCAGTTCCCGCGCCAAGGCCGGCAAGGCGGTATCCGAGAGATACGCGAAATGCTCCGGCTCGCGGAAGAAATCAGTCTTGTTGGTGGTGACCAGGTCAAAGAAGTGGGTCAGTTCCTCGGTGCCGTGCGGGGCGTGGAACAAGAGGTCTTCATACGCCTCAATCGACTCGATTTGCAACTGGCGCAACCGACGTTGCAACCGGCTTTGCAGCATGGGCAGCTTGGCGGGCGGCATCCGAATGCCCAGCTCGCGGGTGACCAGTTGACTGAACCGCGCAAAGCTGTCCGCCGTGAGCGAGGGGGGCGCCGTCGCGATGGTCTGGGGGAGGTGATTCATCAGGCCGATTTCAATCTCCCGACGGCGGGAGGGAGCGCTGTTCCATCTGCGAACCCCAGTTCAAGTCCAGCACCGCCTCGACCGCCTGAACCAGCCGTTCGCGCGGAAACGGTTTTTGCAGGGCCAGACGCGCGCCCAGCGCCCGGGCCGGAATGAACCGGTTCTGGGGCGAAGGGCGCGCACTGATCGCGATGAACGGCACGGTGCGGCCCATCTCCCGCGCCCGCCGCATGACTTCGATTCCGTCCGGGTCCGGCATGTAGATGTCCGTGATGACGAGTTCCACCGGTTCTTGTTGCAGGATTTCCAACGCCCGCGTCCCGGAAGCCGCGGTAAAGACCGTGTGGCCTTCCTCGCGCAGAATTTGCGCGAGCAGGGCGAGCGTCGATTCCGAATCGTCCACGACCAAAATTCTTGCCATCGGATGGTACTGGGTTGCGGGTGGGCACGCCGACTCAGGCGGCCACCGGCGTCGTTTCGGTGGTGGCGGCCGCCTCCTGCAGCGCCAGGTCCGCCGAGGTGAACACGCGGTTGATGTCGAGGATGATGATGAACTGGTCCCCTTGTTTGCCCATGCCCTGGATGAGCTCGGTCCGCCAGCGCATGGCAATGCGCGGGGGCTCGTTGATTTGGCGGGCTCCAGTTCGATTACGTCGTGGACGCTGTCCGCGAGTCCGCCGATGACGGTGGTTTCGCCGTCCAGCTCGAGTTCCATGACTACGATGCGGGTGCTCACGGTGTCCGCCGCGGCAGGCAGACCGAACTTCGACCGGAGGTCCACCACGGGGATGGCGTTGCCGCGCACGTTCACGACGCCGCGCATGTATTCCGGCGCCGTGGGCACCTTGGTGATCTGGGTCAGGTCCAGGACTTCACGCACCTGGCTGACGTTGATGGCAAACAGTTCATCGCCCAGCTTGAAGGTGATGTATTGGGCGGTTTGAGAAATGGTGGAAACGCTCATGTGATTCAAATTGAATTGTGGTTGGAGAGGGCCGCCTCAACCGCGGGCCGGGGCGGCGCGGGCGGGACTTCAATAGCGCTCGAACAACTCGTCCTTGGCATCCGGGTGGGCCGGGCTTTCGGCCAATTCGAGGTTGATTCCTTGGTTCCGGTCGCCGTGACCATTGCCCGCGACCTTGGCCGGGGTGGAACCCTGTCCGGGCGCTTGCGGCTTGACGGTCGGCGCTTTGCCGTTGCCCTGGCCGTTGCTCCTGGGCGCGTGCGCCATGGCCGCCGGTTTGGCCGCGGCCAGGTGTTTGGTGATGTAGGAACCTTCGGCCACCTTGAAGAAGCTCATGGTCGCCTGCAATTGCTGCGCTTGCGTCGCCAATTCCTCGGAGGTGGAGGCCATTTCCTCGGACGCCGACGCGTTTTGTTGGATGACCTGATCCAACTCCTGGAGTGCCTTGTTGATCTGGCCCACCCCGCTGCTTTGTTCGCCGCTGGCCGCATTGATCTCGCGCACCAATTCGGCAGTCTTGCGGATGTCCGGCACCAGCTTGGTCAACATGTCGCCGGCGCCTTCGGCGGTCGAGACGCCGTTCTTGGACAACTGGCTGATTTCGGCGGCGGCCGTGGCGCTGCGTTCGGCCAGTTTGCGCACTTCGCTGGCCACCACGGCAAAGCCTTTGCCGTGTTCGCCAGCGCGCGCGGCTTCGACGGCGGCGTTGAGCGCGAGCAAATCCGTCTTCCGGGCAATCTCCTCGATGATGTTGATCTTCTCGGCGATTTCCTTCATCGATGCCACCGTCTTGATGACCGCGTCACCACTGGCTTGGGCGTCTTCGGCGGCTTTGCCGGCAATCTTGTCGGTCTGCTTGGCGTTGTCGGCGTTTTGTTGGATGCTCGAAGTCATTTGCTCCATCGAACTGGTGCTCTCTTCGGCGGCGGCGCTTTGTTCCGTGGCGCCCTGCGAAAGCTGCTGGGCCGTGGCGCTCATTTCCTCGGAACCGGAGGCGACGTTGTCCGAGGCGGTGGACACATCCCGCACGACCTTGCGCAGGTTCTCCACCATGCCGTTGAGCGCGGCGAGCGTTTGCCCGATTTCGTCCTGGTTCTTCAACTCCGCCGTGCGGGTCAGGTCGCCCTCGGCCACGGCCTTGGCCAACTGCGAGGCTTGATGCAGCGACTTGATGATGTAGCTCAACAACCAGAATGCGGTGAGAATGCCCACCAGCACCGCGGCCACGAGCACGCCGAGGAGGAGGTTGCGCGCCGAGCTGTACAACTGGTCGGAGTTGACCTTGGCCACATCCATCTCCTGGTTGTTTTTATCGACAATGGCGTTGAGCGCTGTTTCGCAGGCATCCGCGAGTTGGCGGCCCTGATTGAGCGAAAGTTTGACGGCTTCCGAGTTGCCATTTTCGAGCGTGGCCTGGCAAACCTTGGCTTGCACGTCGAGGAAGTTGGACCACAGCTTGCGGAATTGGACCAGCTGGGTTTGTTCGTTCGGCGTGGCGGCTTTGTCCAGCTCGACCAGGTGCGCGGTCAATTGGGCCTTGCGATCTTCGATCACCTTGGTCTGCTTCTCCATCACCGTTTTGTCGGTTTCCAGGATCATGTTCTTTTCCGCCCGATGAATGGCCAACAAGTCCTGGCCGGCGCGCGCGGCGCTCACGGCAGCCAACGCGGCGTCGGGGGGATCCTTGGCCCGCTTGAGGAACTCGGCTTCGATTTCAGAGAGCGCGGCCACTGCGGCGTCCATGGCCTGGCGGCCTTCAGTCTTCGAGAGGGTGCGGGCCCGCACGTTCGAGTTGAGCCGCGCGCACCGCGGCACCTTCTCGTTGGTGTCGGTGAACTGCCGCCATTGGTCGGCGAAGTCCTTGAGCTTGGCCTGCCCCTCGGCGTCGGTCAGCCGTTCCAGCTTTTGCCGGCTCTCGTCCAACGCGTTCAGGTATTTGTCAATTTGCGCCGCGTAGGTGTCCATGGCTTCGGTGGTGTCCACCAGAATCATGTTCTTCTCCGCCCGATGCACCCGCAGGAGGTTTTGCTCGAGTTCGTCGGCCAACTGCACTTTGGCGGCGTTGGAATCGACGATGTTGTTGAGTTGATCGTTCAGGGTTCCCAGCTTTTTAATGCCGAGGATTGCCGAGACAGCCAGCATGGCCAGCACGACGGTGAAGCCGAGGATCATTTTGGCTTTGATGGTGAGTTTCATGTCAGAGGTAGTGTTGGTGTTGTTGATTTTGTTGTTCAGTTAAAGCAGGTGGCTGGAAAAACCGTCCGGATAGTTTTCTCCGCGTGGCGGAGCAGGCCGGCAACATCGAGAATGAGGGCCACGCGACCATCGCCCATGATGGTCGAGCCGGAGAACAGCCCGAGGTCCCGATAGAAACGGCCGAGCGATTGAATGACCGTTTGGTGGCTGCCCAATACGCGATCGACCACCAAGCCGACGCGGCCCTCGCCCTGACGGGCGATGACGATCTTCTCGAGGTCGGGCTCGGCGCCGCCCACCGCAAACGTGTCGCGCAAACGGAGGTACGACCAGTTCCCCGCGCACCGGAATGGCGTTGCGGCCGTTATGACGGCTGCGTTCGGCGCGGGGCAGTTCGACGTTCTCCGCCACGTCGGACATGGGCACAATGAATTGGTCGTGGCCGATTTCCACCAGCAGACCCTCGATGATCGCCAGGGTGAGTGGCAGCGTCAGCGTCAACGTCGTGCCGCGGCCAATTTCGCTCGCAATCCTGACCTGGCCGCGCAAGGCGTCGAACTGGCGCTTCACCACGTCCATTCCGACCCCGCGGCCGGAGACGCTGGTCACTTGTTGGGCCGTCGAGAAGCCGGGCCGGAAGATCAGGTCGTAAAGCTCACGTTCGGTCAGCGTCGTCGGGCGCAATGAGCCGTTGCCGACCGCTTGGCGCGCACCGCGCGGATCGATGCCCCGTCCATCGTCGCGAATGGTGATGACAACGTTGGACCCGACGTGTGTCGCGCTGAGCGCGATGGTGCCGCAGCGCGGTTTGCCGCGACGCAGGCGTTCGGCGGGCAGTTCGATGCCGTGGTCCAGGCTGTTGCGGATCAGATGCGCCAGCGGATCGCCCAGTTGATCGAGCACCGTCTTGTCCAACTCGGTTTCCGCGCCTTCGGTCACCAGATCAATTTCCTTGCCCAATTCCTGGGAGAGGTCGTGGACGAGGCGTTTGAACCGGCTGAAGGTGGTGCCAATGGGCATCATCCGGATGCCGAGCACGTTGTCGCGCAACTCGGCCACGAGGCGTTCCAGTTCCTCGACCGGCGCGGCCAGGTTCGGCACGCTGGCCCGGGCCGCCACTTGCGTGAGCCGGGATTGGTTCATGACCAGTTCGCCCACCAACCGCACGAGCCGATCCAGGCGCTCGGAGGGGACCCGCACGGTGGATGCTTTGGCCGCGGCGCCCGCCCGCGTGCCCGAGGAACCGCCGCCCCGTTGTTGCGGCAGAGGGCTTGGAGCGGTGGGTGGAAGTCGGCAACTCACGCCGGCAGGTTCCGCCGAACTCGGGTCAGCGTGTCCGGGGGGCGGTGCGGCCGGCGGTTCCGTGGGCGAACCTGCTTGGTTTTCCAATTCCACGGCCACGCTCGGCGCTTCGGCAGCGGCCAAGGCAATGGTCAACTCACTGCCGTCCTCGACGAACACGAACACGTCTTAATGGCGTCGGGCCCGGCCGCCGGCCAGGGTGATTGCCCATGCCAGGTAACAACAATCGGGTGAAGCGCGGCCAGCGTGGGAATGGCTTCCAGGTTCGCGGCGACCCGGCATTCGCCCAGCGCGCGCAGCTCGTTGAGCAGGGCGAGGGGATCGGTGCCGGAAGCCAGGAAGCCGGGACGGGCGGAACCCAGTTCGATACGTCGGCAACGGGCCATCGTTCGCCGTCGCTTCGGCGGCCATTGCCGCGGCCGGCTCTGCCGGGGAGTAAGGGATTTCCGTGGCCGCCGTGGTGGTCGCCGGCAAGAGTGCTTTCAACGCCGTGACGATAGTCTCCCCGTTGGCCGTGGGCCGTTCCCGGCCGGCCGGCGTCGCGTCGAGCAAAGCCTTGAGGTGGTCTTTGGCGCGGAGCAAGAGATTGATCAACTCCTCGGAAAGGGACAGGGCGCCGTTGCGGACCTGATCCATGACCGTTTCCACGTGATGGGTAAACGCGGCCACGGCGTCGAAGCCGAACATGGCGCCGCTGCCTTTGATGGTGTGAAAGGCGCGGAAGAGCTGGTTGATCGCTTCGCCGGATTCCTGCGCGGGATCGAATTCGAGCGCGATTTCCTCGATGCGGGTCAACAGCTCGTCCGCTTCGTCCAGAAACGTTTGGGTGGGTTGACGCGGGTTCACGGCAAAAGCTTTTTCACGACCAGCACCAGTTGTTCGCTGCGGAAGGGTTTCACGATCCAACCACTGGCGCCCGCAGCGCGGCCTTCCTGCTTCTTGGCGTCCTGGGATTCGGTGGTCAGCATGAGAATGGGCAGGTATTTGAATGGCGGCAACGCCCGGACTTGCCGGATGAGCTCGAGCCCGTCCATGTTGGGCATGTTCAAGTCGGTGATCAGCATCTGCGGATTGCTGGCGGCGATTTGGGTCAGCGCTTCGCGGCCGTCGGCCGCTTCCACGACGCCGTAGCCGGCGTTGCGCAGGGTGAAGCTGATCATCTCGCGCATGCTCGCAGAGTCGTCGGCAGTGAGAATGGTTTTGGTCACGGTATCAAACGATGGGCGACAGCCAGGCTGCCGGAGCCACGCCGAGTTGGCGGGCGCATTCCTCGACGGCGGGCGCCGTCGCGCGAATGGCGAACGGTTTGCCGGTGCGAAGGGCGCTCTGGCGCGTGGCGAGCAGCAATTGCAGGCCGGCGGCGTCGCAGGCATCAAGGCCCGCCAAATCCAGCACCAGCGGACGCCCATGGGCAAGCCGGTCCAGCAAGGCCTCCCGCGCGGCTTCGGCCCGGTAAATGTCCAGGGTGCCCACCAGGCGGATGGCTTCGGTGTCCGGGGAATCGAGGATTTCGAGTTTCATTGCGGAGTCAAAAGAGTTCCACGTTGTCGCCCCAAGCATCGTCCGGGGCTTTCAGGCGCGCGGTCGCAGCGGGCGAGGGGGCCTCATCAACGGGGACAGGCCCGGCAACGGCAGCGGCAGGGTTGGGCGGTGGGACAGCGGCAACGCATGCCGGCGGTTCCGCGGACGGAAGGTCCGGCATGGGGATGGCGGCGTTTACGGTGGCTTGTCGAGCGCGTTCGTGAATCTCGCGCTCGCTCTGCATCGTGTAACGGTGGGTGGGCGTCGCGGCTGACTGATCGGAGCCAACTGGATTTACGCGCATCCGCGGAGCCAGCATTTGGCGGAACGCAGTCAATTCCTGGATTTGGCCTTCAATCGCCGCGCCGTGTTGCCCGAGGAAAGCCAGCAACGCCTGGCTCCGTCCCAGCGCGGTTTGTTGTTCGTCCACCAGCGCGCCGGCGGACGCGGACGTTTCGCGACAGGCCTGATACGCGGAATCGATCCGCGGCATCCCCGCCTGCAACCGCGCGCCCGAGGCCGATTCGGCAACATCAGCTTGCTGACTGACGGCGCCGGCTTGCCGGAGGATCGACTCGAGGATGGCAACGACCTCATTCACGACTTCGTTGGATTGGCGGTAGAGGCCGTCGAGTTGCATGGACAGGACGGACAAGGTCGCGCCCTGACTGTCCAGCGTCGCGGTCTTCACGATGGCATTCAACGCCCGCAGATGAATGTCGGCATTGATGGCCTTGACTTCGTCCACATGGGCGCCCAATTGCGTGGCGGCTTCGACGGCCGTGTGAGCGATGTGCCGCGCCTGGCGCCGCAATTCCTGGCCTTGATCGTGCAGGGTTTCGAGTTGGCGCAGGTCGGTCCGAAACGACTCCAACGGATCGGGGCCGGCCGCGCGACCGGCCAGCGATGGTTGCCAGGGCTGAAGGGTTTCCTTCAATTGCAGGGTTTCCTGGGCGAAGCGGTGAAAGGATTCGCCGAGTTGACGTTGCGCCGTGCCAACTTCGGTGCGGATCGCTTCCAATTGGCTGATCTGGATGCGCAGCAGTTCATCCACCGCTCGGGCCTGCCGGCCCGTGTCGCGCTGGGCGGCCGCGGTGGCGAGCAAGTCCGCGGCGTCGTTCAACGCGGCGGCGATGTGTTCGGTTTTTTGCCGCACGATGTCACCGAACTGGAGGTAATAAACGGCTTCGTTGGCTTGCCGGCTGATTTGGCGGGTGCGGCCTTCGGCTTGTTCGAGCGCCGCCACCGCGGCATCCAACAACGCCTGGGCTTCGGCGGCAGTTACGCTGGCAGTGGTTTCCACCTGCTGAACCAACCGGCACAGCCGGGCGTGGTTTTCCGACAAGGCGCGCCATTCGCGTTCCTGGGCGTGCTCGGTGGCGGTAACGTGGGTGCCGAGTTCCTGGGAAACGTGGGCAATCTGGTCGCCCACCCCTCGCAACTCCTCAACGAAGGAACCGAAGCTGAGCTGGCCCGCGGCCGTCCGCGCGCTTTCGATCGCGAAGCCCAAACCGAAGGCGCGAAAAAACACCCCGATCCGCTGGATGCTCGCCAGCGGACTGTGCAAGCGGTGCAGTTCGGCGGCCATCGTGTGCAGCGTGTTGAGTTCTTCCGAGGCCTCTGCCAACGCGCTTTGCACGTCGCGCAAGAACTGCGGAGTCATCCCCTCGGCGCCGCTGAGGCGGCTGTCCGTCAGCGCGTCGCGTACAGGCGCCCACGCGTTGGTTGGCCAATTCGGTTAACGTCTGGGCGCTGGTGTAAAGATGGCGCAGAGCGCGGGCCAGTTCGACAAATTGCCCATCCGCTTGGGCGGAATCCGCGGTGAAGCCGTGGTTGAACGCGCGCAAGCGGGCGGCGAGTTGCTGGTTGGCGGCGTGGCAGCGCGGCGCGCTCAGATAGGCCAGGAGCGCCTGGGCATGCCCGCGGCTCCCTCGCCACATGGCCGGCACCGCCGCAGCCAGCTTGGACTTGAGGGGGCTTGTCAAATGTCCCATTGCCATCATTGTGTTTATCCGAACAACTCAATCGCGCCGGCCAGCGCCCGTCAGTGGGAGTCCCATCACCAGTTCGGTCATTTGCCCGGCGGCCGCACGTCGCGCCGGGCAGATCCGATCTGGTGTTCCGCTGGACCACGGCTTCTCGCAACCGGCATCCATACCCGCCGCTTACTAAGGTTCATCGGCACCGTCGCGCGTCCGTGGACCCAGGGAAAACCTGAAGGGCGGAAGACGAAATTCCTGAACGCCTGACGGGAGGGGGTGACTTCCGGTTCCGCGGGAAACGAACGTCGCGATTCGCTACAAGCTGGTGAGCCCTTCGCGTAGCGCGTACTTGGTCAGTTCGGCCACGCTATGCAACCTCAGCTTGGCCATGAGGCGCAACCGGTGAGTTTCAATGGTCTTGACGCTCAGGTTCAGCTCGCCGGCGATTTCCTTGGTGTTGCGGCCTGCGGCAATGAAGCGGACCACCTCGCGTTCGCGGTCGGAGAGTTGGGTTTCGGGGCGAGCCGTCTCGGCGACCAGCAGCCGCTTGTAACGGGGAACCAGCAAGGCGGCCAGTTCGGGAGACAGATAGGTTCCGCCCACCGCGACCGTGCGCAGGGCTTCCAGCAATTCATCAGCGGAATCGGCTTTGGGCACGTAGGCGCTGGCGCCCGCGGCCAGGGCCCGGTCCAACAAGTGCGGATCCACCTCGGCGGATAATACAACCAGCCGAAGGGCGGGCGCTTGCTGGAGTGCCTGCCGGGCCAAATCAAGTCCGTTCATATCCGGCAATCCCACGTCCAGCACGACAACATCCGGCAGAAGCCGTGTCACTTGTTCCAGCGCGGTGCGGCCATCGCCCGCTTCACCGACGACGGTCAAGCCGGGCTCGCGTTGCAGCAACAATCGGAGACCATCGCGCATCACTTGATGGTCGTCCACCAGCAGGACGCGGCAGGGAGGGGTAACTTCAGCGTTGGCCATGGCTCGGCAATCGGGGGGATCGTTCCAGCCGAGCGCGGGATCAAGTGACCTCATGGGTGATCGTGTTCGGGGCCGCCGGACCGCCTAAGACCGAGTGCAAGGCCTCCAGCAGTTGGCCGGCAGTGAAAGGTTTCAATAGAAAGGCATGGGCGTTGGCCGGCGGCAGCAAGGCTTCATCTTGTTGGGTGGGCAGGCCGCTCATGGCCACGACAGGCAGCCTGGGCGCCTGCCGCCGTAATGCGCGAATCATCGTTCCACCGTCCATGATGGGCATGACCATATCGGTGACCACCGCTTGAATCGCGTTCTCCTCCTGCATGTAAGTCATTAAGCCGTCGGCGCCGTCCGTGGCGGCCAGGACTTGGTAGCCAAAGGTTTCAAGCGTGCGCCGCGCGACTTCGCGGACGGCTTCTTCGTCGTCCACCAGCAGGATCGTTTCCCCGTGGCAGGGCGGGAGGGTTCGCCGCTGGACTTCCGTGTCGCTCAGGTGCTGGCCGGCGACCGCGCGCCAATAGACGCGGAGTTGGGTGCCGTAACCCAGGCGACTTTGCACCTGCACGAAACCGCCGTGGTTCTTGACAATCCCCATCACGGTCGAGAGCCCCAGCCCGGTGCCCTGGCCGGGTTTCTTGGTCGTGAAGAACGGATCAAACACCTGCTCCTGAAGTTCCGGCGGGATACCCGTGCCGGTGTCGCCGACTTGCATGACCACATACGGGCCGGGTTGGGCTTCCGGGTTCAAGCGCGTGTAAGCCTCGTCCAACATCAGGTTCTCCGCGGCCAACGTGAGCGTGCCCCCGTGGGGCATGGCCTCGCGCGCGTTGAGGCACAGGTTCAACAGCACCTGCTGCACCTGGGTGGGATCGGCGCGAATCGTCCACAAGTCCTCCGGGAAGTGCGGCTGCAGCGTGAGGTTCTTGGGGAAGGTTTCGCGAATCACCTTGGCCATCTCTTTGAGCAGGGTGCGCGGCTGCAGTTCGCGCCGCTCGCCATCGATGCCCCGGCCAAAGGTGAGCAATTGCCTGATGATGCCGGCGCCGCGCCGGGCGCTGCTGGAGAGCATGCCCAGCAACGTTTCGTCGTCGGGGCCCTTCAGCCGCTCGCGCAGCAAGTCCACGGCAATCATGATCGGCAGGAGAATATTGTTGAGGTCGTGCGCCACGCCACTGGCCAGGGTGCCAATGCTCTCCATGCGTTGCGCGCGCAGCAACTGGGCTTCCAGACGCTTCTTCTCGGTGAGGTCCGTGTTGACAATCAAGATGGATTCCGGCTGGCCGTCGGCATCGCGGACCAACGTCCAGCGGCTTTCCAGGACTTGGGCGGGACGCGCGCCGGCGGCCTGGCGAATTTCGCCGGACCACCGGTCCTGTTGCAGGGTGCGCTCGAAGGCTTCGTGGGCGCGGGCGGGTTCGTCACGAAACAGCAGTTCTTGAATCGGCGTGCCGGCCAATTGCGCGGCCGACCGGCCGTGCAGCCGCTCCGCGCTGCGATTGGCATAGCGCAGGCGCTGCGCCAAATCCAAAGCCAACACCGCATCCTGGGTCTGGTCCAGCAATGCCGCCTGTCGGCGCACGTGGTCTTCCGCAGTTTCAGACTGCTGACATCCTCGAGGCAGACCAACAGATGCGGGCGTCCTTCCACGTCGATCCGCGCCGTGGATACCAGCAGCGTGGGCCGGCAACGCTCTTCCTCGCCGGCCACTTCGGGATGCATGGCCAACCGCTGAACCGGTTCGCCGGTCTGGAGCGTCTGCCGGGCGGCCTTCCGCAACGGGACACTGCGGACAACCGGGGCCAAAACCGCAGCCACGGATATCATCGTGCGCATGAACGCAGCCGAACAAATCGCCGGTGGCTGTTCCCGCACAACTCCGCCTCGCTGCGTCCGGCAAAGCGGGCCGCCGCCTGGTTGACCCGCACGATGCGGGCCTGGTCGTCGAGCAGGCAGATTATGAGCGGGGCATGATCAAGGGTTGCGCGCAGTTCCGCCTCGCGATTTTGCAGGGAGGTCTGAACGGCCTTGAGGGCGGTGATGTCGCGGGCGATGCCGCACAAGCCGGTGATTTCACCCTGGGCATCGCGCAGGGGCACCTTCACGGTTTGAAACGTGCATGCCTGCCCGTTGACCAACACCGTGTGTTCGTCCCGAACCACGCGCCCCTGCCATATTTCCGCATCCACGGCACGGAGGTGTTCGGCGACATCCGCCGGCCATAACTCGGCATCGTTCGCGCCCACCAGGCTGGCTGCCGGCCGGTTGAACAACTGTTCGACGGGCGGATTCAGGTGCGTGTACCGACCTTCGATGTTCTTGATGAAGATACAGTCGGGCGTTGCTTCGAAAATGGCCCGCAACAGTTCTTCGCTCTGGCGCCGGGCCTGTTCGGCTTGGAAGCGTTCGGTGATGTCTCGAAAGCTCCACACCCGGCCGACCACGCGCTCGTCGAGCCATTGGGGCCGGGAATAACGTTCCAACACCCGGCCATCCTTGAATTCGAGCACCGACGAGCTTTCCGCTTCGGGTTGTGCCTGTAATTCCTGCATCTTCGTCAGAAAGGCGAAGGGATCCTTGAGCTGTTTCAAAATCTGCTCGATGGGGGTGGTGCCAGACTCAGGCCGCAGAGCATCATCAGGCAACTGCCACAACTCGAGGAACCGCCGGTTGTAGCGGACCACTTGGCCGTCCATATCCACCACCAGAATGCCGTCGGCGGTGGATTCAAGCGTGGAGGCCAGCAGCGAATTGGCACGGCGCAATTCGTCCTCCGCCTGCTTGCGCTCGGTGATGTCCACCACGATGCCTCGAATCCCCACCACCGCGCCGTCCTGGTGAATGGCCCGCACATGAATGAGTACCGGCAGACCGGTCCCATCCTGTCGGCGGCCTGAGTATTCCTCGGCGGGGAACACTTCGCCGGCAGCCACCCGGGCGATGTTGTTGCGGGTGCGTTCGTGCTCCTCGGGATTCAACATATCGAACGCGCTCAAGCCGTGCGCGAGGTCTGCCGGCGTGCAGCGGAAGGTTTCAAATCCTTGCTGGTTGACGAAGGTCAGCCGCCCCGTGAGGTCCATCTCGAAAATCGTTTGTGGTAACGACTCGGCCAACTCGCGGAACCGTTGTTCATTACGCCGGGCGTCGGTTACGTTGTGCAGCACGCAATGCGTGCACTGGAACCGTCCCTGATCGTCATACCCAATCCGGCCATCTGCCACAATTTTGACCACGGTGCCGTCCTGGCGTTGCAGGTCGAACTCGACCCCATGAACGGCGCCGGCCATTTTGAACTGGGCAAAGCGTTCGCGGAACAATTCGACTTGTTCCGGGACCAGTAAATCCCCAAACCACCGGCCCAGCACTTCGGCGCGCGTGCAGCCCAGCATGTCCAGCCAGGCGGCATTCACTTCCCGGAGGCGACCCTCCGCGTCGAGCGATTGGTAGGCGACAGGTGCCCGCTCGAAGAGCTGTCGAGCCCGCTTCTCGCTGGCTCGCAGGCTGGCCGCGGTGCGCTCCTGCTGCTGGATGCGTTGGTGCAAGTGCCGACCGCCGCCAAGCAAACCAACCAGGCCCAGCACCCACAAGGCCCCATGCCCGAAGAGCAACGGAGGCAGATGGGACCGGGCCGCGGCATAGTACGGCTCGAGTGGCACCGCCACACTGATTCCGCCCCACAGCGTTCCTGCCGGTTGGTTGCGCGTGACGTGGCATTGCCGGCAGCTTGCTTCGCCGACCATGGGCCGCATCAAACGCAGCACCGGATGGCGCTCCCGAAATTCGACGGAACTCACCTCGGTCGCTCCGGCCCCCAGGGCGTGAAGAGCATTTGTTTCCCATGGGTCGGCAGCATTTTCCGTAAGGGATGCCTTCAAGCTCGCGAGGTGCTCGTGTACGGCGAAGGGCGAGCGGGGCCGCTGAGGCATCCCGTTAATCGCGTCGTGCGGATCCATCAGCGTGAGCACTCGCCCGGACGGCGTCGTGATGTCGCGCTCCGGTAGATGCGCCAAATGGGGATTGGGCGGAGTGTTCGGGAGTAACAGGCACATAATCGCCGCCATGCCGGCCCGCCCAGCGGCGATAATCCAGGTTTCTTTGGCAGTTGAAACGGGCTTGTTCCCGCGCCAGTTCCTGCCCCTGGCGTACCAGTCCTTGCCAGTTCAACCAGGTGAGCACGGCGACCAGTACCGTCCAACCGACCGCCAAAATTCCGATCAACCACTTGAGCCGTTGAACGGTCGAAAGCGCTTTTAAAAATTGATGCATCCGTAAATGTACTCATGACTTCCGTGAGATCACACAAACGCCTTCCTAACAATTTTGTGCCGTGCCACCGGCGGGGGATTGTTTGGTTCCTTGGCGGGCACCCCGGTGGGGATTGCGTTCCCGAGATTGTTTCCCCGCGTTGGCTGCCGCGGGAATCGACCCCACTGGACTACTTGGTGGTCGTGCCGGCTCCGATCAATGCCGCCGGTTCGCCATACAGTCTGCGGTTACTTTGATTGAACTCAAACTTCAGGTCCACTTCCAGGTCCTGCAACGTGATCAGTTTCCACTGCACCGGCAAAAACACCGGACGTCCGTCGCGTTGTTCCTTCGTCAATTCGTAGGCCAGCAACAGGTGCAGCGCGTCGTGCGTCACCTTGGGAACGGCCGAAGGTGAATAATAGAAGGACCGTTGGGTCGTGTTCGCGGTGGTGGCGCTGTACGTTTTCAATTCGAGGTAACACGGCACCGGTTCGGTGATCTCAATATCCGGATAGCCCACCGCTTGCGCCCGCCCTTCGGAGTTCACCGGCACTCGGGCACTGACGTTCACATCGGCCAACGCGGTCCGGACAAATTTCTCGATGCGATTACCCGCCTCGTTCGCGCGCGCCGTGGCAATACCTTCCGCGCTTGCCCGCGAACCGGCGAGGGCGGCGGCTTGTTGCAATCGCCGGATCAATTGGACGTGCGCGGGATTGTTGGTGTCCAAATCGAGCAAACGAAAGCCGGTGGTCGCCCGGAGCACCGTCTTGAACGGCACCGCCCGGAGTGGCCGCTTCAAGCCGCGCAACGTCGCCTCCAAGGCGGCTGAATCTTCGGGGACCGGACGGTTCGATACCGCGGAGCTTGGTACCGATTCGGCCGCCCATCCCAGGCTGCTGATCACGCCGACCAACGCCAGACATCCAATGGTTTTCATAAAGTCGATTCCGGCGGGGGAGCACGGGCGCGCCGACCACGAATGGAGCGGGGCTCCCCAATTCGTGGCCGCCGTCCGCGTCCGAGTCAACGGCGAGGCGCCGTTGACAGCGCCCGAGGCGGGCGCGCTCCCCTACGATTTGCGAAACACCGTGATCCGGTTGGTGTTCGTGCCTTTGGCCATGTTATCGACGCCCCAACAATTCGCCGTCTTGGTAAACTCCTGATCGTTGATCACGATCAGCCGCGCTTCCAGTCCGGCGGCGAGGCCGCACGGGACGACCGCTTCCTCGAGCTTGGTTTCGCCGCCATGGACTTCACCGACCTCGAAGGCGACGTGTCCGCCGGGCTTCAAGACCCGGTGCAACTCGCGGAAGACTTTGGTCATTTCCGCCTGCCAATCTTCCAGCTTGCGCGGCACGGTCAGTTGCACGCTTTCCGCGTCGATGCCAATGAACCAGGAACGCAACCAGTTGTCCGTGGCGTACTGCACCACGTTCAGAAACGGCGGTGATGTGACCACCAGATCGACCGACGCGGACGGAATCTGCGGCGTTCGGTGCGCCGGCGCGGTCAGTAATTGCGCTTCATTCGCTACGCTCTGCACGTTGCGCCGCGCGGCGGGCGTGCAATCGCCCAACAACTGTTTGGACTTTTTCAGAATCAACTTCGGCACATCGCGCGGCGGCGGCGTTTGTTGGCGGCGTTCATTGATCTTGCGTTGCGACTTGATGGAAACCGCCTGGTTGGGCGGCATGGTATAGACTGAAAAGAATCCGTTCGAATGACCGGTCAGCCGGTTGATCGCCACCAGGCAAATCCATTCGTCCAGCGCATCCAGTGTTCCCGCCTGCCGGCGTTGCAGCAGGTAGTTCTTGAGCGCCGTGATCTGGGTGAGCGTCTCACGGTGATAAAACACCAGCAGGTCTTCCCACAGATCGGCGGTGGTGGTGAAATCGATTTGCTTGAGCCGCCCCGCCACCTCGTCGAGCGTTGGGGGATGCAGCCGCCCCCGCACAAACACCTGGCTTAACGGATTGATGTCACAACCCAACGGCACTCGTCCCAGCAACGCGGCCTCGATCGGCGTGGTTCCGCGGCCCATAAACGGATCATAGACCCGGTCGCCGGGTTGGGTAAGGCGCGCGATGAAAAAGCGCGGCAACTGCGGCTTGAAACAAGCGCGGTAGGACACTTCGTGCAGGCTGCTGGCCTGCCGCTGCCTGGCGGTCCAGAATTCGTTGACATACGTCTCCACCCGGACCGATTCGCCGGCAAAGGAATACGCCGGCGTCACCAACCGGCGCGTGGCCTTCCCGAATTCGTGAAAACTCTCCAGGTCCTTGGCCAGCGAACGGGAGGGGCGTTTCGTGACCGGACGTTCAGCGTCCAAGCGCAGATCCAATAGTTCTTGTGTCATACAACTTCAATCGGTTACTGCCATGCTCTGGTCCTTGGTTCGTGGCCATGGGTCATTCCCCATGATGGTGGTGTTCGAGGCGGGTGTGTTCATCGCCCAGCACGCGCGTCAAGTGCTCGCGCAATTGGAGCCGGGCCCGCAGCAGGCGCACTTTCACATTGGCTTCGCTGAGCCCCAGGGCTTCGGCGGTTTCCTTCACCGAAAGCCCCTCGAGGTCGCGCAATAAAAATACCAGCCGATGCTTTTCGTCCAGTTGCTCAAAGGCCTCCTCGAGCAGCCGTTGAATTTCGTTCTGATGGACCAATTCCTCCGGCGATTGCCGCCAGTCCGCGATGTATTCAGGATGAGGGATCGTGTCGAAATTCTCCTGGGGTTCGGTGGCTGCCTCCAACGACACCGTCGGCAGCCCGCGGCGTTTGCGCAGGATCTTCAGCGCGGCATGCGTGGCAATCCGCAGCAGCCAGGTGGAAAAACTCGCTTCCCCGCGAAAGCCGTGGAGGTGCTCCAGGAGGCTGATGAACGTTTGCTGGGTGACATCCTCCGCATCCTGTTCCTGACGCAAAATCCGCATGGCCAGCGAATAGACCTTGCGCTCGTATCGCGTCGTCAGGGCTTCAAACGCCTCCAAGTCACCGGCCTTGGCCTGTTGGACCAATTCGGCGTCGCTCGGAGCATCCATTGCGGAATCGTTCACGGGCGGATGTTTAGCAGAGGTTGCGGCGCGGGTAAAACGAAACCGGAAGTTAAAATCCGAAGGCCGAAGGCCGGAGTTTGGATTTCGGGCTTCGACTTCTGCACGCCGGACCCCCGGCTTGACCTGCCGCGGTGTCCTCTCCAAAGTCCTCACCGGCTCATGGACAACGTTCCGGCAGCAATCAGTTTAGTGCTCGTGCTCGGCATGGCCGCCCAATGGTTGGCATGGCGGGCCAAGCTGCCGTCCATTCTGTTGCTCCTGACCTTCGGCTTCCTGGCGGGCCGCGTGTTCCATCCTGACAAATTGATCGGGCAGGATTTGTTGTTTCCTTTGGTTTCACTCGCCGTGGCCACCATCCTCTTGGAAGGTGGACTCAGCCTCAGCTTCCGGGAAATCCGCGAGACGCGCCGGGCTGTCCTGCGATTGTGTACGGTGGGCGTGGCCATTGCCTGGGGCTTGACCATGGTGGCGGCTCGTTTCCTGGTGGACATGACGTGGTCCATCGCCGCGTTGTTGGGCGCCATTCTGGTCGTCACCGGGCCGACGGTTATCGGGCCGTTGTTGCGCCAGATCAAACCCATACGCAGCGTGGGCGCGGTGGCCAAGTGGGAAGGCATTGTCGTGGATCCCCTCGGCGCCGTGCTCGCGGTGCTGGTGTTTCAAGCCGTCATGGCGCAAAGCCGAACGCACGCCTTCACCGGACTGGGGTGGTCGTTGCTCAAACTCATTCTGGTGGGGGGTCTGGGTGGATTCCTGGTGGCCAAAGGTTTGGAAGTCATTTTCAAACGGCACCTCATTCCGGACTTCCTTCACAGCCCCACGTTGCTGGCCGTGAGTCTGGCGGCGTACACCGTTTCGAACGAGGTGCAATCGGAAATGGGTTTGTTTACCGTGACGATCCTGGGGATTGCCCTGGCCAACCAGAACAACGTATCGCTCGAACACATCGTCGAGTTCAAAGAAACCCTGCGCGTGCTGCTGATCTCGTGTTTGTTCATCATCCTGGCGGCACGGATTGAACTCGGTGAAGTCACGCGCCTCGGCCTGCGCAGTCTCTGGTTTTTGCTGGCGTTGATATTCGTAGTGCGGCCCGCCAGTGTGTGGCTTAGCACGTATGGCTCGGGCTTGGGGTGGAAACAGCGACTGTATCTCTGCTTTCTGGCGCCACGCGGCATCGTGGCGGCGGCGGTGACCTCGGTGTTTGCAATTGAACTGATCGAGGCCGCAGAACGCTACTCGTTGCCCGCCGCCCTGGTGGCCGACGCGGCCAAACTGGTGCCGCTGACGTTTGTGGTGATCATTGGCACGGTGGCCTTCTACGGTTTGCTGGCGGGGCCGCTGGCGCGACGTTTGAAGCTGGCGGCGGCCAATCCGCAAGGTATCCTGTTCGTTGGCGCCCGGCCGTGGGTAATCGAAGTGGCCAAATGCCTGCGTGAGGCCGGGATTGAAGTGCTGCTGGTGGACACGAGTCCGGAAATCGTGGCCCGCGCCCGCATGGCCAATTTGCCGGCCTTGCACGCCAATATCTTGAGCCGCTTTGTCAGCGAGGAATTGGAACTGTTCGGCATTGGGCGATTGCTGGCCGTGACCTCCAATTTCGAAGTCAACACGCTGGCGTGCGGCGAATTCATCAGCCAGTTTGGCCGGCAGAACGTCTATCAACTCCAATTCAAGGACACCGCCAGCCAACGGCGGGATCTGTCGCATCGGATGCGGGGCCGGCCCTTGTTTGCCGAAAAATTTACGCACGATGTCATTGCCGAATGGATCGCCGGCGGCGCCGTGGTGAAGAAGACCCAGATCACCGACAAATACTCGTATGCTGATTTTCGTGCCCGCTATGGCGAAGTGTTGCCTTTGTTCGCCATTAGCGGTCCCGGGAAAGTCACCGTGTTCACCAGCGACTCGCCGGAGCCTGGAGCCGGCACCACGCTCATCAGCCTGATTCGCCAAATGCCGGAAGAAGCTCCGGTGTCCGAATCGGACGAGCGGAGCGCACGAGCCTGATGGACGTGCCTTTCCCCCTAACCCCAGCCCTCTCCCTCGGGGAGAAAATTCCCCGGAAATTTTCGCGCGTTAAACCTGTGAACCATTGTAATAGCGGACGTAAGTCCGCTCTGACTTTTTTTCGAATTCAGATAGAGCGGACTCACGTCCGCTGCTACGCGGTTCGTGGGGAGGGAGCACCATTCGTTGCGTTCGTCGGACAGCGAAGCCCCAGAAAACACGACACGAGGCTCCTGCCAATTGAGCATCGCATCAAAAAATCGCCCCCTCGGCTGTTCCCTCTCCTTGGGGAGAGGGTTAGGGTGAGGGGGAACAGGCCGCCCATTTAACGGAAGGCACAGCGCATGGAATGACCAATCCACAACCACCAAATCCCAGAAAGCGCTTCAGAACCAATGCTCAACGAGCAAGGAGTGCGGCGCGTAATGGGAGGTTGGGTTTGCGGGAGGCGCCTACGCGAACAGACTCATGATCGGTTTGCCCAAGCCGTCTTTCGTCACGAAGAAGGGGCGTTTCTCCACCTCGTAGGCGAGTTTGGGCGAGATGCCCAGGGCCTGGTATAACGTTGCGTGCAAGTCCTCGATCACCACGCGGTCGGCCAGCGTTTTGCACGGACGCTCGTCCGCCGTGACCCCGTGGAGATGACCCCGCTTGAGACCGCCGCCAAACAACAGCACGGAGCCGGCGTCCGTGAAATGCCGGTGCATTCCGTAATTCTTGGGATCCTCGATGGTATCCGGCACCGGCACCTGATCTTTCACCTTCTTGTTCGGTTTGCCTTCCACCAGCGCGTCGCGACTGAATTCGCTGGCCAGGACAATGAGCGTGCGGTCCAGCAAGCCGCGTGCTTCCAGGTCCAACACCAGTTGGGCGATCGGCGCGTCGATCTGCTTCTTCATCGCCGTCGCGCGCCGGTGGCCGTTCTCGTGCGTGTCCCAATTGAGGAAGGGAATGTATTCCGTTGTCACTTCGATGTAGCGGGCACCGACTTCCGCCAAGCGCCGCGCCAGCAAACAGCCCAAGCCGAAACGCCCCACCATTTGCTCTTCGTACTGCGCGCCGAACCGGTCCTGGGTGGCATCGAATCGCTGGCCCGCCTGATACCCTGGCACGTACCGGCGGACGCTTTCCAGCGGTTCCAAGGATAAATCAAACGCTTTCGCCGCCGGCGAGCTGAGCAATCGATGCGCGTTGTCGAGCGAACGCAACAAGGATTCCTTCTGGTAATCGCTGCCGTGCGATCCAATCGGGCTGGCGGCCAGCAGCTTTTTGAAAAACGAGTTCCGCCGCTCGAACCGTCCCGGCGTCATCCCCCCTGGCGGCCGCACCGTGTCCGCCGCGCGATCCGGAAACGGGATATTGAACGGTCCAAATTCGCTGCCCAGAAAACCAGCCGTGGTGAAGGCCTTGAGTTCCTCGCCCTCGCCCACGTCGAAACGCTGGCCAACATTGATGAACGCCGGCACCGCCGGATTGTTCGGCCCCAGCGTGCGCGCAATGACTGCCCCGAGGTGCGGCGCGGCCACGGTTTGCGGCGGGGCATAACCAGTGTGCCATTGATACTGATGGCGCGAGTGCAGAATGAACCCTAGGTCGCCCGCGGTGTAGGAGCGGATCAAAGTGCCGCGATCCATTACTGCGCCGATCTTTTCCAGTCCCTGGGACAATTTGATGTGGTCCACGGCGGTGTCGATGGCCGGGAAGGTGCTCAGCACTTCGGACGGTTTGATCCCTTTGGCAAACGGCGTGTAACGTTTGGGATCGAATGTTTCCGTGCTCGCCATGCCGCCGCCCATCCACAAGACAATCAGGGTGTCCGCGCGCGGTTTGATTTTTGTCGCCTCGACCTCGGCACCCAACAGCGCGCGTGGGTAGCCGGCGGCCAACGCCGAAAGCGTGGCCGTGCTGGCGGTTTTCAGGAAGTCGCGGCGGGTAAATTGATGAGAGTGTTTCATGAGCGGTTAGTAGATCAATTGGAACTCGGGCAACATCGCCATCGCCCACAGGAAATCCTCGACAGGTTCGGGCCGGGCCGGTTCGCCGATCAACTCGCGGGCGTCGTCCAATTCGGCGTCCCCAGGTAGTCGGCCGAGACCCGACAGGTAGAGCTGCCGCACCAGATCCTCGGTGGAATCCGGGGGCTTGGCGAGTAACTTGCGGGCGCCTTCTTCGAGAATGCGAGTCAGCGTTTTGCCGTTGGTTAATTCCAGCGCCTGGAGCGTGGTAGCGGTGGCTTGCCGGCAGGTCATCATTTGCTCGCGCGGCGGACGGCCCAGCGCGGTGGTAAGCGGATCGGCCGGCACCAGGCTGGTGCGAACTTGGCCGGGATTAGCGGCCGATGCCTGGTCACCTTTTCGCGGTGGCAAATGGGTGTCATCCATTTTGAAAGCAGCTTTGGCGTACCAGACCCCCGTCAACTGCCCCAGTGCGTCGCGAAATTCCTCCGCCGTCATCCGGCGCACTGCCGGCCCGGTGAACACGTAGTCAGGGCGCTTTTGATCGTCGTGGTTTACGGCCGGCATTTGGTAGGCGTGCGAGGTGAGAATCAGTTGCATGGTGCGCTTCAGATCGTAGCCGTGCGCCACGAGATCTTCGGCCAGCCAATCCAAAAGGTCGGGATGCCAGGCGGGTTGTTCCATGTCGTCCAGCGGTTCCACCAAGCCGACGCCGAGGAACTTTTGCCAGAGCCGATTGACGATGGTGCGGCTCAAGCGTCCGTTCTGCCGCGACGTCAGGATTTCCGCCAGGCGCCTCTCCTTTTCGGCTTTGGGTGCGTCGGTGGGGATGGTGCCGAGCTCCGGATAAAGAAATTTGGCCAGCGCCTGGTGCCCCGTGGGTTTGTCGCAACGGAACATGGGCAGCGGGCCGTCCGCGTACACCGCCGCCATGCCGTAGGCGTCCGCCAAAGTCCAGTCGTTGATGAAGCTGTCGTGGCAGGAAGCGCACTTGAGATTCACGCCCATGAACAGTTGCGAAATGTTTTGCGCGGTCTGCATCTCCGGTGCCTGACTGGCATTGACCACCCCGCGCCAGACAATGCCTTTGACAAAACCTTCCGAAGCCGGCGTGGGATTGACCAACTGGGCGACCAACTGATCGTACGGCAGGTTGTTGGCCAGCGCGGTGTAGAGCCACGAAGTAATCTGCTTCCGGCCGCCATCGATGTAACCTGTGCCCCGGTAGTCGTTGCGCAGGGCATCGTTCCAAAACGTCAGCCAATGGTCGGCATAACGGCGCTTGTCCGCCAGCAAGCGGTCCACCAGCCGTTCGCGTTTGTCCGCGCGCGCATCATCGAGGAAGGCTTTAAGTTCGTCCGGGGAAGGCAACAGGCCGATCACATCGAGATAAACCCGGCGGGCAAAAACTCGGTCGCCGACGGTTTGCATCGCGTCCACGTGCTGCGCCGCCAGGTAGGCTGCGAGCAACCGGTCAATCGGATGCGTTCGGCCCGCGACGGCGGGGGGCAGTTCCGGTTGGCGAGGTTGGAGGTTTCGAGGAGGGCGTTTGGCAAAAGTCACTCCCGCATCCCAAACCAGACCCTGATCAATCCACGCGCGCAACAGGCCGACTTGGACGGGGGTAAGCCGGGAGCCTTTCATCGGCATCACGGTGTCCGGATTCAGGCCGGAAACCAGTTCGATCAAATAACTGTCGGCGCTTTTGCCGACCACGACCGCCGGACCGGAATCACCGCCTTTGAGCAGCGAATCGCGCGTCTCCAGGCTGAAGCCGCTTTTGGTCCGACCGCGGCCATGGCACCGGATGCAACTGGCCTCGAAAATGGGCTGCACGTCTTTGGCAAAGTGAACGGTTCGACTTGCGGGCGGCGGCAATTGGGCGACTTGCTCCGGTGTGAGTTCGGCGAGCGCGAGCCTGCCCCCTCCCACCAGCATGGACAACATGAGAAACCACAGAACAGCCTTCATTATGGCAAGTTTAAGCACATCCCATTGCGATTGCCAAGCAAAAGGTTGGGTCGAGGTTTCTTCTCGCACACTCTCGCGCCATACGAAATCTTTACGGCGTTTGAATTCGGAGGGTCCAATCTTGGGAACGGCGACTTGCTGCGTGAGGTTGAGGAACGGTTCGAAGTTTCTCTTACGACGGATCAAAACCCGCCCGCCAAGCTTGACCGAATGGACTTGGTTTCCACCAATGCCGAATGTAGTTTTAGGTTCCACCTATGATACCGAAAGAGATTTACCGGAATTTGCTCAAACAACTTCAACAACGCCGAGGCTCATCCTTGGCACCGGAGCCGTATCGAAGGTCACTCCATGTTTTCAAGATACCGACTTCCGTGTTTTCGTGCGTTTGTTGGGCTGGCACCTTGTTTTGTTTCGCCGCCGTTGGTTTCGCGGGGGTTGCAGCGGCCCAGCAAACCGGTCAGCCACGCATCGTTAACATCTACAATTTTATCCGGAACTCGGATTTTCGACTGCGGGATTCCGAGGAGATTTTATTTGATTGCACGCGCCGACAAATCGAATTGCTCAAGAACGCCAATCTGCCGGCGACCTGGGCCTTGCAATACGATGCGTTGATCAATCCGCGCTACCCAAAGCTGCTAAAGGAACGATTGGGGACAAAGGATGAGATCGCCGCCTGGTGGGAAATTCCGCAGCCACTGGCCGAAAAAGCGGGCTTGAAGTGGCGGGGCCGCCATGAGTGGGATCCCGAGGCGCAGGTTGGATTTTCGCCGGGTTACACACCGGAGGAGCGTCGCCGGCTGGTGGATGTTTACATGGCAGATTTCAAGGCCATCTTTGGTTGCTACCCGCGAACGGTCGGCTCCTGGTTTATCGACGAAGTCACTTTGGAATACCTGGCTAAAAAATACGGGGTCGTGGCGTCGTGCAATTGCAAGGATCAAATCGGCACGGACTTTTACACTCTATGGGGTGGCTATTGGAATCAGGCTTATTATCCCAGCCGGGTGAACGCCTACATGCCCGCGCAAACCCGCAAAGGTCAGATCGATATTCCCGTCTTCCGCATGTTGGGCAGCGACCCCATCTATCAACATGGCACCACCCGGGGTCTGATCTCGTTGGAACCCGTTTACCAGAAGGGCGGTGGCGGTATGCCCAAGTGGGTTGATTGGTTCATGAATAGTCTGATGCACCAGCCGGCCCTGGCTTTTGCCTACACCCAGGCCGGGCAGGAGAATTCATTTGGATGGGACGCGATGAAGGATGGTTTGACCTATCAGGTGAAGCTTCTTGCCACGTTGGCCCAGGAGAGGCAGATCCGGGTCGAGACGCTGGAACAGACCGGCAAATGGTTTCGTAAGAACTTTCCGGTAACCCCGGCAACGTGCGTCGTCGCCCTGGATGATTGGAAGGAGCAAGGCAGCAAGACAGTGTGGTATGACAGCCGGTTCTATCGCCTGAACATTCTGTGGGAAAGAGACTCCTTCTTCATCCGCGACATCCATTGCTTCGATGAAAAAATAGTTTCGCCCACCCATGAGTCACCGCTCACGCACACCTCCCTGGTCTATGAAACGTTGCCCCTGGTTGATTGGGCTTATTGGTCACATTCAGGCCGGAAATCGGCCGGTCTGTTGCCAGTAGTCATTTCGACTGACGGCACGAGCTCGCCCATGCAACCGGAAGGCGTGCCGGTAATGAAGGAACTGAACTCAACCGAGCTGAGTGTGGTTCAGCCGATCAAGGGCGGTGGAACCCTTTCCATCGTATGCGCCGAAGAGAAAGTCACGTTCATCGGCAAGGACGCGCAGGGCAAACGCTTGAACTGGGCTTGGATCATTGTCGGTGGTGATGACCTTAAATCACTCGTGAACGAGGTCAGTGCCAAGCGCGTAGCATACCGTCACTCGGGGGTGGACTATCAGTTGAAGCTCGGCTCGCGGGCAGGCTCCTGTCGTAAACTTGGCGACGGGAGTATCCAACTGATGCCGAACAATAGGGGAAAACTTGTCTTGGAACTGGATACCACCAGGGTTGCGGCTATGGCCGATAAGCACGATTCCGAACCTGGCAATAAATAGAAAATCGTGAACGTGGCAGCATCGCCGCGGCGCAATTTGACGCATGGCCGCGATGAGGAGGACCGCCGGGGCATTCTGGTTAGACTGGGCGAAGCTCTGACCTGGGGCAAAATTGGTTGGCAGGTGCAGGGGCTCGGGCCAATGCCCGATCGCTTTCACTTGGTGGTCGAGACCCTGCGCGGCCGTTGGATGGCGGGACAAGTTTCGGAACACGAAGTGGTCCGGAGCGCGCGCCCGCCTCAGGCGCTGTTTTCCGCGCCTTGGGGAAAACGCCGAAGCGTGGCCCGAGTGGCGCGGCGGCGAGGTGGCCGCCGCACCATTGCGCCGGACGCGAGGCGCGTCCGGCAACCCCGGGACGGGCGTGCTCCCCAATCCACCGGACCGGGCGCCACCCCTGCAATGTCAATGCCGGATTGTCGCAAAGCTCGCGTTTGCAATCGGCATGACAATCTGCCGGCAAGCCGGTAAGCTCGCCGCGAACACCGAACGGACACTAACTATGAGTTCTAATTGCTTGCTCGTTTCAACGGAATCCAGACCCCGCCTGGCTGCCGGATGCCCCCTCGTCAGTCAAGTGTTGTTGATGGTGGCGGCCAGTTGGCTGGGTGCTGGTTGGCTGCCCGCCCAGGGGACGCGCGCGGATTACGAACGCGCCGGCCATTTGCGCGAACTGACCCAGGGCAAAGTCTATCGCGACCGGGTCCAACCGCATTGGCTCGAAGGCGACACGCAGTTCTGGTATCAAGTCAAGACCGGAGCCGACACCAGTGAGTTCGTTTTGGTCGATGCCGAAAAGGGCACGCGAAAGGCGGCCTTCGATCACGCCCGCTTGGCGCAGGCGCTGACCGCGGCCGGGGTTGCTGATGCGCGCGCGGATCGCTTGCCGCTCGACAAATTGGAATGGATGCTGGCGGACAACGCCATCACGTTTCGCACGGGCGGCCAAGGTTGGCGCTGCGACCTGAAGACCTACGAGTTACAGTCACGACCGACTCCGAACGACCAACCCTTGCCGGCGTTTCGAATGCAGGACGCCCCTCGCGCCAGCCGGCGAACCGGACCGGAAACGGCGCTGACCTTCGTGAATCACACTTCCGGCGACGTGGAATTGTTTTGGTTGGATACTGAAGGCGAACGGCGCAGTTACGGCAAATTGCGCGCCGGCCAGGAACGCGAACAGCACACCTTCGCCGGCCATGTCTGGCTGGTCGTGGACAGCCAGGGAAAACCGATCGCCACTTTTGAAGCGGAAGAGGATCCGGGCACCGCTGAAATTCCTCCGCGGACCACACAGCGTTCGCCGGCCCGCGGCGGCGCGCGGCGGGGGCGTCCCAACCGTGGCGTAACTCCGCGCGACACTTCGCCGGACGGCCATTGGCGCGCGTATCTTCCAGGACCACAACGTCATGGTTCGCGACCTGACCAACGGAAAAGAAATGGCGCTCAGCCGCGATGGCAACGAGGAGGATGCTTATTCCGGCCGCATTTATTGGTCGCCGGATTCGAAGAAGCTCGTGGCCATCCGCACCCAGAAAGGCGAAGAGCATAAGGTCTATCTTATCGAGTCGTCGCCCAAAGACCAGGTGCAGCCCAAGCTTCAATCCATTGATTATCCCAAGCCCGGCGACCGTATCCCGATGGCCAAGCCCCAATTGTTCGACGTGGTTGCGCAGCAGCACGTCCCGGTGAGCGACGAGTTGTTCCCCAATCCGTGGAGCATCAGTGACGTGCGCTGGGAGCCCGATTCGAGCCGGTTCACGTTCCTTTACAATCAGCGCGGGCACCAGGTGCTGCGCATTGTGGCGGTCAATGCGACGACCGGCGCGGCCTGTCCCATCGTGGATGAGCAAAGCAAAACGTTCATCGATTACTCCGGCAAGTTGTTCGTCGAATATCTCGAGGACACCGGGGAAATCATCTGGATGTCCGAACGCGATGGCTGGAATCATCTGTACCTTTATGACGCGAAGACCGGCCAGGTGAAGAATCAGATTACCCAAGGTGAATGGGTGGTCCGCGGCGTCGAGCGGGTGGACCGCGAGCAACGCCAAATCTGGTTTCGTGCCGGCGGCATCCGGCCGGGACAGGATCCTTACTACGTCCACTATGGCCGGGTAAATTTCGACGGGTCCGATCTGACGATTCTCACCGCCGGCGACGGCACCCATTCGATTCGATACTCGCCCGACCGCCGGTTCTTCATCGACACCTACTCCCGGGTGGATATGCCGCCGGTCAACGAACTGCGGCGCACCGAGGACGGCAAGCTCGTTTGCGAATTGGAGCAGGCCGACTGGAGGGCCTTGCGGAAGACCGGTTGGCGCGCCCCGGAACGTTTCGTGGCCAAAGGCCGGGACGGCGAAACGGATATTTACGGCGTGATCATCCGCCCGACAAATTTCGATCCCCAGAAGAAATACCCGATCATTGAAAACATTTATGCGGGGCCACAAGGCTCGTTTGTGCCGAAACGGTTCAGCCCGTTCACCCGCATGCAGGAACTGGCCGAATTGGGTTTCATCGTCGTGCAAATGGACGGCATGGGCACCTCGGATCGCTCGAAGAAATTCCATGACATGTGCTGGAGGAACCTGGGCGATGCCGGATTTCCGGACCGCATTCCATGGATCAAAGCGGCCGCTGCCAAGTATCCGTGGATGGACCTGACGCGCGTCGGCATTTACGGCACTTCGGCGGGCGGGCAAAGCGCGCTCGGAGGTTTATTGACGCACGGCGATTTCTATCGGGCCGGGGTGGCGGACAGCGGTTGTCACGACAATCGGATGGATAAAATCTGGTGGAACGAACAGTGGATGGGTTGGCCGCTCGGCCCCTGGTACGCCGAGCAGTCCAACGTGACGCTGGCGCCCAAGCTCCGCGGCAAATTGCTGCTCATGGTCGGCGAATTGGACAAGAACGTCGATCCGGCGAGCACGATGCAAGTCGTCAATGCCTTGATCAAAGCGGACAAGGATTTCGACCTGCTCGTCGTGCCGGGCGCCGGTCACGGAGTGGCGGGATCGCGCTACGGCTGGCGGCGGTTGGAAGACTTTTTCGTGCGGAATTTGCTTGGCGTCGAGCCGCGAAGCTAACACCATTTAACGCATACTATGAAAAATATCATTTCATCCATGCTGTTCCTCGCCGGAGCGCTTGCACTCGGCGCGGCCAACCACGATTTGGCGCTGCCGCCTCACGGACATCCCGATTCCCAAAACTGGCCGAATCTGTTCAAGCCGGATCTCTCGGATGCCAAGTTTCCCAAGGGCGTCTGGACAGTCGAGAACGGCGTGATGACGGCATCGGAGGACCAGGCGATTTGGTCGGACAAGGACCACCGGAACTTCATGCTCGACCTGGAATTCAAGACCGCCAAGGAATCCAACAGCGGCGTGATTGTCTATTGCAGCGACATGAACAACTGGATTCCCAACTCGGTGGAGATTCAGATTGCCGATGATCACGCCGAGAAATGGGCCAAGTCACCGGCCACATGGCACTGCGCGGCGTTCTTCGGGCACAAGGCGCCGACCAAGAGTCTGGTGAAGCAACCGGGCGAATGGAACCGCATGACCGTGGCCTGCCAGGGCAAACACATTTATGTGGTGCTCAACGGGCAACTGGTTAACCAGATTGATTTGAGCCGCTTCACCAGCGCCAAAACCAATCCTGACGGCACCCCGATACCGGAATGGCTGAGCAAGCCATGGGCCGAACTGCCCACGCATGGCCGCATTGGGCTCCAAGGCAAGCATGCCGGCGCGCCGATCTATTTTCGGAACGTCAAGATTCACCGCCTCGACTGAAGCGGGGGCTCGCCTGGGGTGAAGAGTTGTTCACCCTCCCCACGAACCATTGTCGCAGCGGACGTGAGTCCGCTCGATCTGAATTCGAAAGGAGTCCGCGCGGCGGACTCACGTCCGCTGCGACAATGGTTCAGAAGTTCAACGCGCGACAATTTTCGGGGAATTGAACTACGCTCTGGACTTCGTGGACTTCCTGCCACCAGTTCGCCGCGGTTAGACCCAACTCCCAGCAACAAGCAAAATAGTTTCATTGTGGACCAGCCTATCTCAGTGGCCACAGCAAGGGAATTAAAAGCGTGGCGGCGGCCCAGAGGATCACATTGAGCGGGAGCCCGATCCGGGGGAAGTCGGTGAATTTGTAGCCGCCCGCACCATAAACGTAGGTGTTGGTCTGATAGCCAATGGGCGTCGCAAAACTGGCGCTGGCGCCGAACATGATGGCCACCACAAAGGGACGCGGATCGACCCCCATCTCGAGGGCGACGCGGATGGCAATGGGGGTCAGCAGAATCGCCACGGCATTGTTGGTGACGAACTCGGTCAGCACCGACGCCAACAAGTAGGTTACCGACAACACCGCCACCGGGCCGAGCGGTTTGAACAGCGACGTCAGGTGTTGCGCCAGCGCCAGCGCCGTGCCGGAATTCTCCATGGCCTTGCCCAGTCCCAGCATGCCGAAGATGAGGAAGACAATTTTCCACTCGACGGCCCGATAGGCTTCCGCAGGATCGACGCAGCGCGACAGAACAACGGTCACGGCGGCGATGATCGCCAGCGATACAATCGGCAGCACATTGAACGCCGCCAGCATCATGACCGCCAGAATGGCGCCGATGGCAATGGGGGCTTTACCGCGGCGAAAGGCTTTTTGGCGGGGCTCAGTCAGGCTCAGAAAATCCCGTTCTTCCGAGAGGCGATTGATGCTTTCCGGCGGGCCTTCCACCAGCAGGGTATCGCCGAATTCGAGCCGGATGCCCTCGAAGTTTTCCTGCAAGTTTACCCCCTGGCGGTGGACGGCCAGGATGATTACGCCGTAGCGCTGCCGAAAGTTCATTTCGCGCAACGTGTGTCCCACGAACAACGATTGCGGACCGATGATTCCTTCCATGAGAATCGCCGAACTGGTTTGGACGTTCTTTAGCCCAAGCTCGGCGTCGGGACCGGTCAATTCGATGCCGGCGGTTTCCTTGATTTCGGCGACGCCGGCGGTGTGCGTTTTCAGCAGTAACTGGTCGCCGGCGGCGAAGACCAGTTGGTCGAGCGGTTGGGACAGCGGCTCACCCTGTCGGCGCACTTCAATGATGCGGGTGGCCTTATTTCGGGCGAGCGGGGTTTCGGTCAAGCGTTTGCCCACCAGCGGGGAGGCCCCGCTGATCATGGCTTGCGTCAGGAATTGGCGGCGATCGTTGGGGGCGAGGAGGGTGGAAAGAGTTTCGCGTTCGGGCAACAGTTTGTGGCCGAAGGCCAGCAGATAGACCACGCCGATTACGGAGTAGCACAAGCCCATTTTGGTGATCTCGAAGATGCCGAACGGCGCCAGCCCGTGCTGCCGCGCGACGCCGTCCACCAGCAGGTTCGTGGACGTGCCGATGAGCGTCATCGTGCCGCCCAATATGGCCGCAAAGGAAAGCGGGATGAGCAGGCGTGAAGCCTTAAGGTTGGTGCTCCGAGAGAGACTGATCACAATCGGCAGAAAGACCACCACCACCGGAGTATTGTTCACGCAGGCGGAGAGTGGCAGGACGAGGGCAATTAACACGGCCAACACCCGGAATTCGCTCTGGCCGGCAATATGCGTGAACAGCCGCCCCATGACATCCAGTGCGCCGGTACGTTCCAGCGCGGCACTGAGAATGAACATGCAGCCAATGGTGATCGGGGCGTTGTTGCTAAAGATTTTCAGGACCTCGTCGGTCTTCAGAATCCCCGTAACAATCAATACGGCCAGGGCGCCCATGGCCACCAGGTCAGGCGGAAACCATTCACGGATGAAGGCGACAAACACCGCCACCACCAGCAGGCTGACCACTACCATTTGAAACGTATCCCATGTCATGCGCCGGATGTGTTCTTTAAACGCCGGATAGGAGACAGGTTTCGGGCGGATTCGTAAAGTACGGAACGAGGGACAGGATGCGCGCTGCTGGTTACCGGAAGCCCCTTCGGGACGAATGACCAATGCCCAATGACGCAAAGACCAAAGAATGTCCAAGGTCCAAAGGCCAAGGCCCAAGCCATTCAGAGCAGCATGAGTTTCAGTGTGCCATCCCCGCGTATGGCGGGCAGTTTGCCGGTGGTTTCCACCGTGATCCCCGGCGTGCGCAAGCTGCGGAATGCCGCAGCCAGTTGCCCCGGGTCGGATAGCCAGTTGTTCGCGCATGCCCCCCGCCAAGCCCTCGCCAACGTGCCATCGTCCATGGCTGGAAGTGTCCCTGGAGTCGAGCTGCTGCTTTGTGCTTGTGTCAAGACGCAGCCGGCGCGGATAACTACCCCCATGAAACCACGTCATTACCGCAGCATACCCCTGGTTCTCCTGGCTTCCTGTTCCTGGCTCCTGGCCCAACCGGCGCCGTCGGAGGTTCCTTTCACTTTCCAGAAAAACCTCATGGCGCCGATGCGGGACGGCACCCAACTCGCGGCGAACATTTTCCTCCCCAAGGAAGGCGGACCCTTTCCCGTCATCTTGATGCGCACTCCCTACGGCAAAGGCGACGCGCGGTTCGGCGAAGCGCGACGTTATTGTCCGGCGGGCTATGCGATGGTCATCCAGGACTGCCGCGGGCGCGGCGATTCGCAAGGCACCTGGGATCCGTTTCGTTACGATGTCGCGGATGGTTTCGACACTCAGGAATGGGTTGGGCATCAGCCATGGTGCAACGGCCGGATTGGCACCGCGGGCGGCTCTTACGTGGGTTGGACTCAATGGGCGGCCGCGTCGGGTGGCAGCCGGTTCCTCACGTGCATGGCGCCAGTAGTGCCCTTCAGCGATGTGTATCGGGAAATCCTATATCCGGGCGGCGCCTTTCAACTTTCGCTCGCCTTCGGCTGGGGCGCCGGGGTGGGCGGACTCAACATTGACCGGACCAAATTAAACGATGCTTTCAAATACCTGCCTTTGCGTTCGTGGGACGAACAGGGGGACCGCCGAGTCTTCTTCCTGCGCGACTGGGTGGCGCATCCTACTTACGATGATTATTGGCGGGCGCGCAGTATCGACGACCGTTTTTCGCAAATCACCGTTCCCGTGCTCAACATCGGAGGCTGGTATGACATTTTTTCCAAGCCCGTCCTTGATGACGTCGAGCGGGTGCGGCACCGCTCGACGAATCGTCTGGCCCGCCGCAACGTCTTGGTGGTGGTAGGCCCGTGGGGCCATGGGGCGGGAGGCAGGAAGCTCGGGGAAATGGATTTTGGCCCGGATGCCCGGCTTGACCTGGGACAGCTCCAGTTCCAGTGGTTTGAATACTGGCTTAAGGAGAAAGAAACCGGCGTGGAGAATTGGCCGGCCATCCGCCTCTTTGTGATGGGCGAGAATTTGTGGCGCAACGAGCACGAGTGGCCCCTGGCCCGCACGCGGTACACGCGTTGGTATTTGCACAGCGGCGGCCAAGCCAACCGGCGCACGGGCGATGGCCGCCTCAGTGTCGCGATGCCGGAAACCGAAACGCCGGACCGGTTCGAATATGATCCGGCAAATCCCGTTCCCACCAAAGGCGGCAACAACCTCATCGGCCCGCCGGCAGGACCATTTGACCAAAGCACCACCGAGGATCGGCCCGATGTGTTGGTTTACACGTCGGCGCCGTTGGGACAGGCGCTGGAAGTAACCGGCCCGGTTAAAGCCATTCTATACGCCGCCTCGAGTGCGTCGGATACGGATTTCACGGCCAAGCTGGTGGACGTGCATCCGGATGGTCGGGCGTTCAACTTGTGCGACGGCATCATTCGCGCGCGCTACCGCGAGTCCTTCACCCAACCAACGCTCATCAAGCCGGGGAAAACGTATCGCTACGAAATCGATCTCTGGGTGACGAGCAACCTGTTCCCCGCCGGGCACCGCATTCGGGTGGAAATCTCGAGCAGCAACTTCCCGAGGTTTGACCGCAATCCGAACACCGGACACGACTTCGGCGGCGATGCCGAACTGGCGAAGGCTGAGCAAACTATCTTTCACGATGCCCAACAGGCGTCGCACCTTTTGTTGCCAATAATTCCGCGGTGAATAGAAAAGATAAGGCGAGGGGTTCAGCGTTTTCGATCTCGCCGCCGGGCAAAGGGGGGAGTAATTGCGGTGGACCCGCAGTTGCCAGATTCAGCATATCACCCCGGTCGGCGGTGTAGCCTTGGGGTCAGAATGGACGGGAACCAACGACTTGGGAAAGCACTACCTCGCCGCCTGTCGTGACGATCCGGCCGGCTTTGAGTTCAAGCACGTGAGTGATGCACTGCGGCATTTCATCGGGGTGATGCGTCACAAAAATGAGGCTGGCCCCGGCCCGTTGCACGAGATGATCGACGGCGGATAAAACGGCCTGGCGATGCCCCCGGTCCAATCCTTGGCAGAGTTCATCGAGGATGAGCAAGCGCGGCTGCTTGACCACCGCCCGCGCCAGCAACACCAGCCGTTGCTGTCCCGCGGATAGCTCGCCAAAACTTTCATCGGCCAAATTCGCCACTCCCAGTTCATCCAGCCAATGCCGGGCGATGGCTTGCTGGTGGCGAGAACAACGTTGAAAGAGCCCCAACGTATTGAAGAAACCGGAGCACACCACTTCGAGGTTTTGCCACTCGACGGGATAGTGCAGGTGCAGTTCGGGAGAAACCCAGCCCATTTGCTGCCGCCATTGCCAGACGGTTTGGGTCGAATCCGATTTGCCGCCGAACAGCCGGATGTCCTGGGCGTAGGCCTGCGGATGGTCACCCTGGAGCAGGTTGAGCAACGTGGTTTTACCGGCGCCGTTCGCACCAAGCAATGCCCAGTGTTCGCCGCGCCGCATCCGCCATGTTACATCGTCCAGAATCCGCTTGCGCCCGGCTTCGATGGTCACGTGGTTCAATTCCACGACCGGCGCCGAACGAGTGACAGTCTTCCGGCCAGTCAAGCGTGGCGATGGTCGCGCTGCCGACGGACTTGCCTTGATTGGTGCCGCGGCACGAAGTAGCACCGGATGAGTGTGGACTGTGCCCCGAGGACCTTGCGCGATGATCCGATAGCGGTCCGCCACTAACAGATGCGTCGTTGCCGGTGGCAGTTCGTCGATCCGGTTGGTGATAATCAACACGGGCAGGCCTTGTTGCATGAGCCGCCGAATCACCTTCCGCAATTCATCGCGAGAGGCGCGATCCAATCCGGCGTACGGATCGTCTAAAATCAATAAACGCGGAAATCGCAACAGCGCCTCCACCAGCAGCACCTTGCGCAGTTCGCCATTTGACAAATGGATGATCTTCCGGCGCCACAAGTGCGCAATGTCCAGCTCGCGCAAGAATAGACGGCGCTGCGTCTGGAAACGGCGCGCGTTCGCCGGCCGTTGCCGAACTTCAAAAGGATTGATCCGCTCGACACTCGCTTGCGCCAAAAACTGCGCCACGGTTCGCTGGCCTTCGTCAATGCCGCTGTGCCACCGAGATTGGTAAAAGGAGCTTTCCTGGATCATTAACTCGCGTTGCGCGTGCGGCGAAACCAACGCAATCCTTTCAACGGACGACTCGCTGATCGGTTCCCCTGCCTCCCCATCGTCCAAGCAGTATCGAATTTCTCCGCGCACCACCGGCACCTGTTCGATCAGCGCGAGTGCCAGCAACGATTTACCGGAGCCGTTGGGTCCCACCAGCGCCCATTGCTCTCCGCGTCGCCAGCGCCAGGAGGTATGCGGAAATACCAACCGCTCGCTCCAGCGGAGGGTCACGTGATCGAAGACCAGCCAATCGTGCGCGGGCTGTTCCCGCGGGGCAGCTAAATCGCTTTTTCGGCGAGAACTACTTGGAGTGCGGATGGCTTCATTCGCGAGTTCGACGCAGGCCGATCGCGCGGATGAGGGCATCCGCGCTCCGGCCCGTTGGACATAGCCATTCGCGAGGTGATAAGCCGGCGACCGTTTCCTGCGGGATTGCTTCACGAAGCTGTCCTGGCACCGCTCTTCAAAAAACCACCGGCACCCCTTCGTCCAGAATGCGGAGGTGATGACTGAGCCCTTCGCGATCCGCAATATTCGTCAGCCAGCGTGGCGGTTCGTCCATATCTTCAAAGGCCAGCCGGAAATGGCCGAAGTGCATCGGCACAAACCACTGCGCGGCGAGATCGCGGAACGCGCGCATGGCTTCATCCGGTCCCATGTGCATGCGGCGAAAGGTTTCGGGGTGATAAGCGCCAATGGGGAGCAACGCGATTTCCGGCGCGCAACGTTGGCCAATCTCGGCGAAGCCGTCAAAATAGGCGCTGTCTCCCGCGTGGTAAATCCGGCGGCCCTGGTATTCCAACACAAAGCCGCCATAGCCGCGGTGCTGATCACGCAATGTGCGCGCGCCCCAGTGCTTGCCGGGGGTGAGCGTAACCTTCCATTCGCCGTGCGCGAAGCTTTCCCAAGTCTGCAATTCAATGATGCGCGTGAAGCCCAGATTCTTGGCCAGATCGCCCACGCCCCAGGGCATCACGCCAATTTTAGGCGCCGGCAGTTTGCGCAACGTGGGTTTGTGGAAGTGGTCAAAGTGCGCGTGCGTCAACAACACGACGTTCGATGGGTGGCAAATCACGCAACCGCAGCCCCGTGCGTTTGATGCGCTTGAGCAAGAAGAGCCAGTTGGCAAAGTTTGGATCCACCAGCACGTTCAGATCATCGAATTGAATCAGAAACGACGCGTGGCCAATCCACGTCAGCGCCACGTGCCCGTGCTTGAGCGCGGGGAACATCGGGCGCTTGTGTTTGCCGATGCGGCGGGTGAGCAGGGCTTTCCAGACGAGTTCGTAAAAAAATTTGCGCGGCTTGAAGTGATGGCTCGGCGTCAGTTCCTTGAAGGAACGCGGCAGGCGGCGGCGCGCGGGGCCGCGTTGGTTTGGATTGTCGTTGTTACGTCTCATTTGCAATCGCAGACTCGTGGCAGATTGATAACGCAGCCGTGAATAAAACACAACTCCCTCGGGTCGAATTGCCAGAGTCTCAAACGAAAGGCTTGTTATGAAAAAAACAATTGCAGCAATCGCAGTTCTGACTCTGGCCGCCACTGGTGCGACCACTACGCTGGCGGGCGTCGCCGTATCCGTGGGCGTTTCTGTTGGCGGCATTTCGGCCGCCGTTGTTACCGCGCCTCATGGCCGCGTGGCGTCTGCCGTGTCATTCGGTGTGCCCATCTATGTAAATCCGGCGCCGGTTTATGTGCCGCCCGCGCCTGTGGTGGTGCAGGCCGCTCCGGTCTATGTGGCGCAACCGGTCTATGTGGCGCCGGCCCGCGTCTTCGTGGCGCCGCGGCCTGTGATTGTGGCACCGAGGCCCGTTTGCGTGCCAGTTCGCCCGGTGGTTCGCGCCCCGTTGATTCATGTGGGATTCGGCATCGGATTGGGCCACGGTCGCGGTCATCATGTGCGGCATTGGCGGTAGGCGCATAACGTGGTTTGTATGGTTCCGCACCAGAACGCCGGAGCTTGACCATCACTTCTAATCCGCGGCTTGGTTTTCAGCCAGGCCGCTTTTTTCCAAACTGGTGACACCGTGGCCTTTGACATGAGGCTCTGGTTTCCCGGCAATAGGACGCCACCAGATCCGCATGGTACGAACCTCGGGTTACGAGAATACCCGCTCACTCTTCTCCTTGTTTCCCCTCGGAACATCCGTGATTGGGGCCAGTCTTAAATCGGTGTGCGCATTCGCGTCAGCGTTTGGAGTGCGCCCGGCTTGCCGGCGCTTTCGTGAGGAAAACGAGAGCCAAAGATCTTCGTGCGATTCATTCTTTTGTGGACAGCCTGCTTCAAACGCAAGCGGGAGCAAGCTCCACGCACCAAACGCTTCGCGATCTTCAAAGGTCATTCACAAAACCCGCTCCCCCCAACTCGGCCATCAACAAAGTTGTCCCTCGCATCGGAGCCGTTTGATTTCCGCCGCATAGCCTTCGCGGAAGGTCGGATACTTGAACTGGTAACCCAATTCGGTTTTCAGCTTTTGGTTGGAAATCCGTTTGTTCGTGAGCGCGCGTTTGCGTTGGGACGTTGCCGGTGCGGTGGTCAATTGCGGCATCGGACGTCCCAATTTATTGGAGAGCCATTGGAAGAAATCGCGGTGAGTTACGGGCTCGTCATCCACGGCATTATAGACTTCGCCGATCCGGCCACGCTCCAGAGCGGCAATGAGGCAGCCAACCAGGTCATCGCGATGAATCATATTGCTGAGACGCTGCCCCCCATCCGTTAAGGTGGCCTCGTTGTTCAAATACTGTTTGAACAAGTGGCCGCGTCCCGCTCCGTAAATACCCGCCACGCGCAAAATGACGGACGGAAAATGTTCCTCGCGGGCTGCTTCCAAAGCGACGCGCTCGGTTTCCAGCAACACCTGACTGGTGGCGGATTGCGGCTCGGTGGGACTGTTCTCAGTCACCATCGTTCCATCCTCCTGCCCATACACACTGGTGCTACTGGTGTACACAAACTTCTGCGGCATCGCGCGGCATAGCCACGCGACGAGCACGCCCATGCCGCCCAAATAAACGGCGCGGTAGTCCTCCACTCCTCCACGGGACGAGGACACCGTGTTGACGACCCAGTCAAACGGGTTCGGCAGTTTGTCCAAATCGGTGGACCGGGTGATGTCGCCAATTTGCGGGTGCAGTCCGGCTGCTCGCATCGTGGCCGCGCCTTCGGCAGTGCGCCGCAAGCCATAGACCTCATGGCCCCGACGCGCCAACTCGGTTCCGAGGGACAGTCCGACATAGCCGCACCCAACGATCAGCGTCTTCATGCGCTCAAGGTAGCTATCGTTCGCCAGTCCCGCCATTGTTTACCATGGTAAAAGGCCTTGGCTTTGTGCCAGGTTGAGCATGCACCCCGAAGTACCCAGCAACGTGCTGCCGGCGTCTCGCCGGCAGAACCAAATACAGATGCAACGTGTTGCTTCGGCAAGCATGCGGGGGCCGTAAAAACCTCCCGGCGAGCCCTCAGCGCGGCATCCGGCCGCCGGGCGGCCCTATCGCGATCTCACGCAGGCTGCCTCAGCCGGTATCGGGGGGAGACAGCGCCTGCTCGTAATTCCAGGGGAGCCACCGGGTCGGATGCTCCAGCGCTTCTTTGGCGTGGCGTTGGAGGGCGTTGAGATAATCCAGTGGATTGGCGGCGCATAGTCGGCAGGTGTGGATCAAGCTCATGAACCTATCGCCCAATCGGGCGCCGTTCTGAGTCTTGTAGCCCATCGAGTTTTTCCGGTGGAGAATGGCCATTTTGAGCGCGCGTTCGCAGATATTGTTATCCAGGGGCGCCCCGGCTTGGCGCAGGAATAGGGTCAAAGGCTCCCAGTGTCTGAGCATGTAGCCGAACGCCTGACCCAGTCCGGAGTTAGGTTCCACCAATTTCTGCTCCAACCGTTGGCGCATCCACTGATGGAGTTCGTCCATGATTTTCTGACTGTGCTCCTGGTGGAACCGAAGCCGGGCCTCGGGCGAGAGCCCGGCTTTCTTGGCCTGCGCCTCGTGTTGGTAAACCTCGCCCAGACGTTCCAACACGTGCTGGCATTCCTGCGGGAAGTTTTGGGCGAGGTCGACAAACTGCCGTCGGCCATGGCTCAAACAGTGGGCGAGGAGGCTCTGGAACTCCTTGGAGGGGTTGCGCGAGAGCGCGTCGCACATCTGGATGGGGGGTGAGGAGTGGGCGGCGCGGCGAGCGAGCAACTGGTCCAGGTTTTCGCCGGCGTGACGATGTCCGGTCACAAACAGCGCGATCGTGTGGTCCGCGACCTGGGAGATGAGGCCGGTGGTGAAGATCCCGGTGCGCTCTGGCCTCTCAGCGGCCGGGTCAGCATCCCGGGTCAGGCTTTGCACCCGCAGGGTGGTGTCGTCGTTGTGGATCACCTTGCCTTGAGCGGCCAGCGTGATCAAAGCCTCATGCACCGGTTCGAGCGCTTGGCCGGCTTGGGCCATGAGTTCCCATTGCGTCGAGGCCGGCAGACGCACGCCCAGGTCGGCCTGCATTCGGTCCAACCGGTAGTGGGGCACGCCCGTGCCAAAGCGCAAATACCCCAGCATGGAGCCGACCTGCGGATCATATTTGCTCAGCCCCGCTTCCTTGGGGGCCGGGGCGGTGAAGAGCTGGCCGCAGAGGCTGCAGCGTAGCTTCTCCAGTTCGAACCGGGTCGCGGCAAACAACGGTTGGGCGGTAATGCGCACCAGTTGTCCGAGCTGTTTGAGCGCGGAGAGTTTGCCTTTTTTGCAGCCGGGACAAGCATCGCCCGGGCGGAGTTGCGGAGGGGGCACCCGCACCCGTTTAGCTCCGGGGTAGCCTGCCGCGGCCGTGCGGCCGTGGCCGTGGCGCTTGGGCCGAGGTGCGGCTGCCGTTGCGGGGGGTTGGGAACTGGCAGGCGGCGGCGGAAAGAGTTGCTGGGTCTTTTCGGTTTCCGCACCGAAGATCAGTCGCTGGAGCCGGCTCAGGCTGGTCTGCTTGGCCTCGATGACTCCCATGACCCAGTGGAGGGTGCGCAAGGACTTCGCGACCAACTGGTACATCTCCGCCGGCAACAGCCCCGCCAACTTGGCCAGCAACTCTTCCAGTTGCGTGGGGCTCAGCGTGATGATCTCCGGAGCACGGTTCTTAGCCACAGCCCGCTCCGCAAAGTTGGCGGCGAAAGTCCGGCCGCAGCGGATAAGCCCACAACTGCTTGAGCGAGCGATTGGGCCGCTTGGTCTGATCGTCTTTGCCCCGCCCGGTGGTCAACCCCAGATAGAGCCAGTGGGCGGCCCGATAGCAGGTGCCGGCGAAGCGTTCCGGGTCGATAAACGTCTCCAGCAAGTAAACCGGATGCTCATAGAGCGCTTGCCAGTCGGCGGCAATCCGCCCCGCCAGCCGGGCCAATACATGGCTGGCCAAGCAGGGCACCTTCACCCAGGGCAGGATGAGAAAGCGGGTATTGTAGGCCAACAGGTGAATCTGGGCTCGGCGTTGCGGGGCCGACCAACCGATGAAGCGGTCGCGCGCTCCCAGATGACGGGGAGCCGAAGACCAGGCCAAAGCAGCCACGGGTTGTCCCTGGGCGTAAATCAGGTATTTCAGATGCTCGCCGACCGGCCGGGTATAACCTAAGTAATGGTGGGCCTCCAGGAGGCTGCCGAAGAGTTTTTCGGCCGCCGTGCGTCGCACCTGGCGGATCTCCAACGCCCCCAACTGCGCCAAAGAACACGCCAACGGTGCGCTCACCCGCTCCGCTGGGCGCGTGGGGGCTCGGTGCTGCGTGGCATTGTTGGGTGGGCAAAACCGCTGCGCCGGCAGTCGAATGTGACCCGCTCGGTGCAACCCCAGCATCAGGCTCCGGGCGACCATGTCGCGCGGACGGCCGTTGGGCTGCCTCCAGTTCCAGGCCGCACAGAGCTCGGCCGAGAGCCGCCGCCGACTTAAACCGGGATGAGCGGCGATCAACTGCCGGATAAATTCAATTTCCTGGGCGCTAACCTTGCGGCCCCGGTAAACAAACTCGTTCTGCACGAGCGCCAGTTTAGGCGATCAAACATGGAACGCAAGCCCAAGGGTGATGTTTTTTTCGCTCCAGCCCGGGGCGCTCACTTAAGCTGCCGGGGCAATCGGCCGCCACCTCGGAGCGGCTTGGGCGTGGTTGGGGTGGCCGTTCCAGATCAGTAACTGGAGTTGATGCACCTCCAAACCCAAGGTGGGCTGCTGGCCCCCGCTGGGCCACCAGGCGAAGCGTCCCTGCGAAAGCCGTTTCTGGCAGAGCCAAAAACCTTGGCCGTCATACACGAGGATCTTCAGGGCGCGACGACGACGGTTGGAGAACACGAAGAGCGCGCCGGCCATCGGGTCCAGGTTAAGCCTCTGCCGGCAAACCTGCACCAGCCCGTCAATGCCTTTGCGAAAATCTACCGGCTCCACCGCCAGCAACAAGCGCATCTGCGGCGTGAGCTGAATCATGCACGCTGCCTCCAGAGCCCTTGGGCCAAGGCCAGAGCGGCGGCGCTGTCAGTTTGCGCCAGCCGCAGGGTCAGTTTCGCACCCTGGCGATCCTCCAGTTCCATGACCCACTGCGAGTTAGGGCAGGCCGTCATCGGCACCTCGACAAACTCCGCAGCGATCGCGTCAGAACGAGGAGCTTGCGCAGCCGCAGTGGCCACCAGCCGGTGCTTGAGGGCGGTGTAATTGACCCTCAGAACCTGGGCGACCCGGCTCAGTCCATAACGTCGCGCCAACCTCACCATCGCTCGCCAGAGTGGTTCCGGGATTGGTTCCCGATGTTTACGCCTCTGGCGCCAAGCGGTCAGGGCTGGTTGAACCCGCTCAATCGCGGCGGCAAATGTGGGATCCGATTTGGTGGTCGTCTTCGCTGTCATAATCTGGCGCGAAGACTACCGCGGCGGCCGAAACGCCGTCACACACACTTGCCGAAGCAACACGATGTGCTGGCTACCGCTTACGTTAAACCGGGAAAAATGTTGATTGCCCTCGCCAGTTGGGCGAAGGAGACAACAGCGGTTCATCTGCGTTATGATTGGTCGGCATTGGGATTGGATCCGAGTCGCGCCAGCCTGCGCGCTCCGGCTATCCCAGGTTTCCAGGAGGAACGCGAATTCAAATCCGATGCGGCAATCGCGGTGCCGCCCGGACGCGGTTGGTTGATCCTTCTCCAGGAACAATCGGAATAAGACGTCAGGATTCCGCCGATCAAGCCAGCACGTCCCGAATCACCATTCCGTGAACATCGGTCAGGCGGCGTTCGATGCCATCGTGATAGTACGTCAGCCGTTCGTGGTTCAAACCCAGCAGGTGAAGAATGGTGGCGTGCAAATCGTAGATCGTGGTGACGTTTTCGACGGCTTGGTAGCCAAATTCATCGGTAGCTCCGTAACTGAAGCCGCGCTTCACACCCGCTCCGGCCAGCCAGACGGTAAATCCCTTCGGATTGTGGTCACGGCCACTGGCACCTTTCTGGAAAGTAGGCATGCGGCCAAATTCGGTCACCCAGACCACCAGGGTCTGATCGAGCAGGCCGCGGGTCTTCAGATCCTTGAGCAACGCAGCGCAAGGCTGGTCGAGGATGGGGGCATGCACCGAGTATTGTTTCTTGAGCGTCTTGTGCCCATCCCAGTTGCCCACTCCTTCGCCCATGGCATAGGCGCCATTGAAGAGTTGCACGAAGCGGACCCCATGCTCGAGCAACCGCCGAGCAAAGAGACAGTTTCGCGCGAACCCGGCCTTGAGCAGATTGGCGTCGTTGATCCCGTAAAGCTCCTGCGTCGCCTGGCTCTCACGCGAAATATCTGCCACCTCCGGCGCGCTGAGTTGCATCCGGGCCGCCAGTTCGTAACTCGCAATGCGGGCACTCAGCTCGGTGTCACCCGGATGCCGCGCCAAGTGATGGTCATTGAGCAGTTTCAGAAAATCGCGCGTGGCCGTTTCAGTCGCGGGAGAAATCCCTTCGGGCCTCGCCAGGTTGGGAATCGGCTTGTCGGCACTGAACGCCGTGCCTTGAAAAACCGCGGGGAGGAACGCGCTGCTCCAATGGTTCGGTCCGACTTGCGGAATGCCGCGCGGATCCGGGATGGCGACAAAAGCAGGTAGGTTTTCGTTTTCGGTTCCGAGCGCGTAGCTCACCCAGGATCCCATGCTGGGAAACCCATCGAAAATGAAGCCAGTGCTCATCTGGTTCTCCGCCGGCCCGTGGGTGTTGCTCTTGGCGGTCATCGAGTGGATGAAGCACATGTCGTCCGCCAGTTCGGCCAGGTTGGGCAGCATCTCGGAGATCATTTTCCCCGTCTGACCGCGGGGCTTGAATTCCCACAGCGGCTTGGTCAAGTTGCCGTTCTCACCCTGGAAAGTGATCAGCTTTTCCGCGCCCGGCATCGGTTGGCCGTCGCGTTTGAACAACTCCGGTTTGTAATCCCAAGTCTCCAGATGACTGCACGCACCCGAGCAAAAGATCACGATTACTTGCCGGGCCTTGGGGGTGAAATGCGGCGGGCGCGCGGCATAGGGCCGTTCCGGCGACCACTGAGGGCGAATGGGCGAGGAGTCGGCCGCCAGGAGTTTCTGTTTCGCCAACAAGGCCGTGAGCGCAATGCCGCTCAAGCCGGTGCCGCCAAAGCGGAGAAAATCCCGGCGGTTCAGGAGCCAACGGCCAGCGTGGGAGAGGGAGGGAGGGGAATGGCGTTTGGAGTGCATGAGTGATGGAGGGTGAAAAGTGAAGCGTGAAGCGTGATTAGGGATTGGGGATGTGGTCGAGTGCTTTCAAAATAAATAGACCAATTCATTGGCATTAAAGAGGGCCCGGCAAAACGCCGGTAATCCATGTGCGCTGATCAACTTGGTTGCGGCCGAGAGTTCTTCCACATCGGGATGACGGTTGAACGCCAGACTGAAGGCCCGTTGCACCTCGCCGGAAGGATCCGGCCCGGCTTCCTTTCGAAGTCGTTCCGCCAGGAATCCCGCTTGTTGAGTGATGAAACGACTATTCATGAGGTTCAAGGCCTGCAACGGGGTAGTCGAGCGCGTGCGCTTGGGGGCGATCTGGCCGCCGTCCGGACAATCAAACGCACCGAACACACCATCTGGACGCTGCCGGATGACCGTGGCATAAACCATTCGTCGCCATTCGGCGGGACCAAATTCCTGCTTCGGAACATAAACTCGAACGTAATTGTCATTGGGCTCGAATACGCTAAAACCCGGCCCGTCCAGGCGGAGATCGAGCTTCCCGCTGACGGCCAAAATCAGATCACGAATCGGCTCGGCATCGAGGCGGCGCGGAGGAAACCGCCAGAGCAGTCGGGAGCCGGCGTCCACCGCCAGGCATTCCGGCCGGGAGGCGCTGGCCTGCCGATACGTTGCCGAATTGACGATCAACCGGTGCATGGCCTTGATGCTCCAGCCGCGCGCCATGAATTCGGCAGCCAGCCAATCGAGCAGTTCGGGATGTGTGGGCGCAGCGCCATTGGCGCCGAAGTCGCTCGGGGTGCTCACCAATCCCTGGCCAAAGTGGTATTGCCAAATCCGGTTCACCATAACCCGCGCCGTGAGGGGATTGGCCGGATCAATGATCCACCGCGCCAGCGCCAACCGGCGACGCTGGTCTTCGGTGAGCGAACCATTTTTCGCTTCCGGCTTGCCGACTTCGTATTTCACCGGAACCAAGCCCAGCGCACCGGGTTCTACCTCTTCGCGCTCCGCCATTGGATCGCCGCGATACAGGCGGTGCGTCGGCACCGGTTGCGCGTCGAACACGCCCGCATAAACCATCGGAGTCCGGCTCAATTCCGCAATGCGGGTCTCCTGCTTGGCTCGCGCCTCCAGCAGCTTGTTCGCCTGCCCGGCGGCTTCCGGAGCCAAGCCAGCAACGCCGACCGATGAATCCGGTTTGCGGTCCGCAACGTAAGGCTGCCGATCGGCCGAAGAAGCAACCAACCGCCAGTCGTTGGAGCCCTTGGCAACTTCAATGCGATATTCAATGGCCAGACGATCACGGTATTTCTGTTCCCGGTCGCGGCCCCAGACGACCCGGTCAATGGACACCAGCTTTGGAAACTCGAGTTCAACCCAACCCTGACCGCGCTCATTGGAAATCCAACTTCGGCTGTTGCCGTAGCGTCCGTCATTGAGGTGGTCAAGGCGGTGGAGATCTGAATTCGGAAACACGCTGGAAGCCCGTGCCTGGGTGCCGGCAGAGGCGAGCGCAATATTGCGCGGGGACGATTCAGTTGTGTACACCTCCAGTTCGTCGAGACACGGTTCGGCGCCGGTGGTCTTGCTGATGGTAAAGCGCAACCGCTTCGCCGAAGTCGCCGCAAATCGATCAATGTTCCTTCGCGGATCCACCGGTGCGCGCCTGGGTTCCTTCGCCGCCGGCATGGCCAGCGGTTCAAATTCAGCCAGCTTCGCGTCGATCACCGCCAATTGCCGGCGGCACTCGGCCAGTTCCTTGTCCTGGGCGGCGGCATCGGTCGTCTGCATTGGGCGATCACCATGTCGGACGCCTTCGAAAATCGCCTTCATCGTATAGTATTCGCGCTGCGGGATGGGATCGAATTTGTGATTGTGACAGCGGGCGCAGCCGACCGTCAGCCCGAGAAAGGTGCTGCTGGTAGTGCTGATGATGTCGTGCAGTTCGTTCGCGCGTTGGTTGGCGGTCAGAACCGGATCCGGACTTTTGACTTTATCATCCGGGCCGGCCACGAGGAATCCGGTGGCGGCGTCTTCACCCACAGCGTCGCCGGCCAGTTGTTCCAGGACGAAACGATCGTAGGGTTTGTCGTCGTTGAAAGCGCGGATGACGTAGTCGCGATACGGCCAGGCATTGGGCCGTGGCAGGTTCATTTCGAAGCCGGTGGTTTCGGCGAAGCGCACGATATCCAGCCAATGCCGGGCCCAGCGCTCACCGTAATGAGGTGAGCTCAGCAACCGCTCGACAAGCTGCTCATAAGCATCGGGGCTGGCATCCGTTTGAAACGCCTCGACTTGCTCCGGCGTCGGCGGCAATCCCAGCAGATCAAAGTAAAGCCGCCGGATCAAGGTACGCCGGTCTGCTTCGGGAGACGGCGCCAGTTGCTTCCCGGCCAAAGTCGCTCCTATGAATCGATCAATCTCGTCGCGTCCCGGATAAACCGAATAAGGCACAGGACCCCGCGTTACCGGTTGGAACGCCCAATGGCGTTTCTCGGGCAACCCGGCGGCTTCCGCCTCCGGCCAGGGCGCACCCTGGTCAATCCAAGCCCGGAGCAGTCCAATACTTTCCGCGCTCAAGGGCTGCCCTCTCGGCGGCATGCGCATGTCCTCCACGAGTCCCGCGACCAATTGAATGAGCGGACTCTCCGCACTGTGGCCTGGCTTGATCGCCGGGTGGTAATTGTCGCCTCCTTTCAAGGCAATGTCCTTGCGATCCAAGCGAAAGCCACTGCGCTGCTTGTCCGGCCCGTGACATTTGTAGCAGTTCGCCGCGAAAATGGGTTGAATGTCCTTGGCGAAATCAACCGTGTGCGCCGCCGGGGCGGGTAGCGGGCTGAGCTCGCCCGCGGGACACAACGTCACCCCGGGAAGAAACGCGATCAATGGTAGCCAGCAAGTGCGGGCGAACAATCTCGTCGCAACCTGGACACAAGACCGCTTGTCTGCTGTCATAAAGTAATTTTCTATGTTATGCATGCTTATGTATTCTGCGGCGAAGTATCCCTTTTTGGCCGCAGGCCTTTATGGATTTTGGTCAACCGTCTCTAAAGGGCCGAATGATTACACTGCTTTTCCCCTTCGCCGGGGATACGTAAAACGTGTGGCCACGTTCGCGTATCATAATACTGTATACACTTTGCGTAAGGGCTCCAGCCCTGACAAGCATGAAGTTGGTTCTGGTTCCACCATGGTCCAAACGTGTCTCCTGCCCAGCCTACCAGGACGGTTCCATTTTGATGGCCGGCAGCGTTTTGGGCAGTCCTGGGTCCGGCGCATAAATTTCAAACTCATCCACGCCGGCAGCCGGCATATTCGGAGTCTTCGGTGCCACCGTCACTTTGACAAACATCGCTCTGACGGCGGGAACCTCAATGTCCACGGTCGAGCTTGGGGCATAATTCTTGACCGACGAAAGGTGAGGATTGTCGAACACGTCTTGCCACTGCCGACCGTCGAGGGAGACTTCGATTTGCAAGTGTTCCACTGCCCGGTCGTGGTATTGCCCGGTGCGGTCGCGGCCGAACTTGAAGCATCCGATGGTGGCCGGTGCGGCCAATTCGATTTGAAACGAGGCCGGCGAGCGGTTCGCGATCCAGCAACTGGTGTTGCCGTAGCGACCATCGTTCACTCCGATGGCTTTGTGTTTGGGATCGGGATATTCCGACGAAGCGGTGGCCGGTTTGGCGCCGTTGCCGACATAAGCCAGATTGTCCGGGCCGTTCGGTTCTTCAGCGGAAACTTTCAGTGTCGGAAATGGAGTGCCCCGCCGAGCCAGCATTCGGCGCACACCCGCCAAGGGCATGGTCGCGCTGGCCAGGTAGTTCATGACCGCCAAGTGCGACCCAAAAATCCATTCACTGATGCCGCGTTCTCGAAAATCATTGACCATGTCGATCACGGTTTGATCCGCCAGTTTGGGATCGACCAAGTCCAGCGTATTGACAAACCAGCCGGTCGCCGTGGCCCAGTAGCCGCCGTTTTGGTAGGCATCCTTGGGACCAGCGGCTTCCCAATAAACGCCTCCCGGCAAATGGCGAATTTGCCCGCGTTGGACGATTTCGCCGTAGTGTTCCTTAAAATATTTCGCAATGGTCCGGGCTTGTTCCGGGGTGGCGACCGCAAGGTAAACCGCAAAAGCCGAACCCCAGACATCCGGTTGCCGGCATTGAATCGTGGCCGCACGGAACAATCCAATCTGGCCGTCCCAGAAGGTTTCGCGAATCGCCGCTTCGAGCCGGCGACCCTCGCTCCGCCATTGGGCGGCCTCCGTGGGACGTTGGATTGCTTCCAGCAGGTCGGCCAATTGCCGGCACGCCTGCACATAGAGCAGTGAACAAAACAAGATGTCGCCTTGCTTGCGGACGGTATCAGTGAATCCGTAAGGACATCGGTCCCAACCGCCGGGTTTGATGTGGACGAGGCCAGTCTGGGGATTGCGGGCACGGCCTTCATGGTCTGGACGAGCCGGTCAATGATTTCGCGGAGGAGGCCAATATCTTTGGTTTGCTGCCAGGTGTACCACGCCACTTCCACGGTGAATTGGGAACCGTCGGCCACCGGGTTGGC
>CAWBHS010000077.1:0-57727 GCA_963788655.1 uncultured Verrucomicrobiae bacterium
CAAAGGCGGCTGATTCACCCAGCTCGCAATCTGGACTTACGATTTGGCGATCCGGGTGGAATCGGACGGTAACGAAATCCGGACCACGCCGTGCTGACCGGTTTTCGATCGCACCACGGTCAGTTCGCCACTATGGGTTTCGATGATTTTGCGACTTACCGTTAGTCCCAGTCCCAGACCTATGTTGCGAGTAGTGAAAAACGGCTCCGGCACCTTATGGGCGGCTTCATCGGTAAAGCCCTCGCCGTTGTCCTGGACTTCAATCGCCACTTTATTGGCGTGGGCCCCATTGGATTCGACTTGGGCGCGAACTTCGATCTTGGGATCCTCTGGATTGGCTTGGATGGCATTCAGCATTACTTCGGCCAGGGCGTGTCGCAGCGCTGCACGGTCGCCGGTCAGAAAAACCAGTTGATTGTTGTTGCTGAACTTCAGCTTCCCGGGTTTCGTCTGCTGATGTTGTTGGGCTTCTGCAAAGGCCTCGGTGACCAGTTGATCCAGGGGAATGGCTTCTTTGCTATCGACCACGTCGTGCGAGAGAAATCGCATTTGGTTGATTAGGCGGGTCACGCGTTTGATGCCGTCGGCAAGGGCGGATTCCAGCGATTGCCGAAATTCCGCATCTTTGTATTTTTCGGGCAAGAGTTGTTGATGAGTCGAGAGCGGAACCAACGCGTTACCGATTTCGTGGGCCATTCGGTCTGCCATGCTCTTGATGAGGCGCAAGTTAGCGGTTTCTACCTCCAAGTGCTGCAACTGTTCGGATTGGGTGCGATCTTCGGCCACCAGCAGCGCGGAATTTGGCAGGACGGAGTTTTCCGGCTGAAAGGGTACGATGGTGATGTGGTAGATCGCATTCGGCCGATCGGCCGGTTGGAACTTGAACGGCGCGATGCCGGTGCCGGTCTTGAGTACCTGATAAATCTTGCTACCCAGGATTTGCGGCAGATCGCTGAATTCCAAGTCGGCGCTGCGGCGTCCCGGACGGGCAAAGAAATGTCGGGCGGCTTTGTTGGCATGCACGACGTTCAGATCGCGGTCCACCACGACACAGGCGCTGCTCAATTGCCGCAGGATATCAGCCATCATCTCGTTGTTGCTGGCCAACTGGTCGTGCAGCCAGATGTTTTTCACCGCCAGCCCGAGTTCTTCCAATAGATGAAAGATCAGCTCCAGCTCGCTATTGGCCAGGGGTTCGCCGGTCAGGCGGCCATCGAAGACCGCCACGCCCACCAGAGTTTCCCGATCCAGCATGGGAATAGCCACCTGGGCGCCGAGCAGTTCAAACTCCTTCGCCATTTCCGCATCTAAGGCATCAGGGCCCAAGCGGCGGAGAATGCGGCCTTGGCGATACAAGAAACCGCCGATGCCGGATTCAAAGGAGAGTTGGAAGTGTTCCAACAACCCCACCGAAAGCCCAATGGCACAGGCGGAGCGCAACCGCCGATTCTCGTCGATGGGCGCCACGTTTCCGAACAGGTTGGAGGGTTTGCGTAGGAATATGGCGGCCCGGTTGACCCCGATGATTTCGCGCAGCAGCAGCAGAAACTGCTTGAGCATCGCCTCGGCACGCAACGAATGTGTCAGGATGGCCGAGAAATCGCGCAAGACTTTCAGGGCGCGACAGGAAGCTTGCAGGCTCTCAGAGGATTTGATGTCCAGCGAGGGAAGGAGTTCTTGTTGGCGTGGTCGAGGCATGGGGGACGGGGTGGGCGGAGCGGAAGGACGCGCCAGCAGCCGTTCCAGCAGTCCATTGAGCAGGCGGGCGCGCACGGGTTTGCTGAGAACGAAGGTGACGCCTTGCAAGTAGGCATCTTCTTCCCATTCCCAGGCCTTGGATTCCGTGTAAATCAGGACCGGACATTTGGGAACACTTTTCCGGACTTTTTCCAGCGCCCATAAACCTTGGGAGAAAGCGAAATCGGCGTCGAACAGGCAGACATCCACCAAACCGGGATTGAGCAGCGGCTCGGCTTCTTCAACGTTTAGACGATGAATCAGCCGGTACATTTCCGGGTTTAGGGCTGCACGAATGGCCTCAGCCAAGGCTGGGTGCTGGGCCAGTATCAAAAGCGTCCGCATACGTCCTCGGCGCTCAATTACGGTTGTTTGTCACGTTTAGGATTCGGAACAACCTGACGCCAGCGAACAATCCGTTCGGCATCAGGCAACCTGATGGTGCTCACTCACTCATCCCGAACTTTCGGGCAAGTCAGGTTGTGTTTTATCGCCATCTGCAAAAACACCCCCTGCGACCCACTTCCTAAACACTTCAGCTTTGGATACATGTATCTGCAAAATCTTCGTACCACAGCCCCATCAATAGCTCACGCACGCTGCGGCTGCGGATTCAACTAGGTCGGTCGAGGTTTAGAGCGTTTCGGGAAGCGATGCAAGCATTTACTGGCCGTTGAAATACTCCCACAGATTGCGGCCTTGCGGCAACCCCGCGATGCACTTGCGCTGAGCCGGTTGGTCCTTAAGGCATCTTTTTGTCTTTAGGCACGGTGACCGCCAGGATATTGCCATTATTGGACAACCGGACCAGATCCAGCAAGATGCGCCGAGTTTCCGCCAACGTAATGTCCATCTTCGGAGCCGGTTCTGCGGCCTCATCGTCCTCGGCATCTTCCGTGGGGGACTTCGAGCCGTCAGTGTCCTTTTGGGCAATCTGCTGTTCGTTGGTGGAAGCGGAGGCGTTGTTAGTGTTGGGTTGTTTGGCGGGGGTGGTTGCCATATTGCTGGCAACGGTTTCCGTCTGGTTGGTCGTGGACGGTTCCACACTGGCAGTCTTCACGGTGTTCGTTTTGCCCTCAGGTTCGGGCAAACCTGGAGTGTCCACAACTTTGAGGGTGATGTCGTAAACCTTGTCCGGCGACTCGGGGCGGGCTGCCAGTTCCTTCTTGCGGGCTTTGGCGCGCGCTTCGGCCTCGCGGGTTTCCTTGAGGCGTTGCTGTTCGTTCATCGAAACGCTCTTCTCGTCCCGTCTTTTGTTGGCGCGGGCGATCTCGGTTTCGAGATAGGCGAAGTCCTCGTTGGTGGCTACCCGGCTGTTCGACCGGCGTTTGAGTTCGGCCAGGAACGGACTGATCCGTTTCATTTTTTCGAATTTCGCGCTCGCGATCTCGTCCCATTCCAAGCAATTGTCCAGCGCGGCTTCGCCCACCTTGGCGTCATTGTAAATCGAGGGCAACACGATGTCCGGAATCACGCCTTTCTTTTGGGTGGAAGCGCCGCTGGCTCGGTAGAACTTGCGAATCGTGATTTTCAGGGCACCGGGATTGTTCGTTGGCATCAACCCGGAAGCCCGAAAGATCGGCCCCAGGTTAATCAACGATTGCACAGTGCCTTTGCCGTGAGTGGATGAATCTCCCACGATCAGTGCCCGGTCATAATCTTGCAGTGCGCCGGCCAGAATCTCTGAAGCGGAGGCGCTGAATCGGCTGGTCAAAACCACCAGCGGTCCCTTGTAGTACTCACCGGGATATTGCTCGTTGCGGTCTTCATCGATTAATGGCTTGCCGGTGGCGTCGCGGACCTGCACGACCGGGCCTTTGTCGATGAACAGGCCAGTAAGGTTGATGGCTTCTTCGAGCGAACCACCGCCGTTGCGCCGGAGGTCCAGAACAATTCCCGCCACGTTTTCACTGACCAGCTTTTTGATCAGCCGGGCGACATCGGTCGTCGTGCTCTTTTGCTGTTGTGGGACTTGGCTTCGGTCCATCTCGTATCCCGAATAAAACGAGGGCAGGTCAATCACCCCAAGCCGGACACTTTCACCATCTTTCACCGGGATTTCATATATCTTGGCTTTGGCGGCCTGATCTTCCAGTTTGATTTCATCGCGAATAATGTTGATCACCTTGCGCACCGAGGGATCCGAGGCGTGCGCGGGAATGATGGTCAGCCGGACTTCGGTTGCTTTGGGGCCGCGAATCAAATCGACAACCTTGCGCAGCGGCATGTCCACTACTTCCACCGGCGGTTGATTGCTCTGGGCCACGGCAATGATCTTGTCGTCCGGGTGCAGCTTATTGCTCTTTTCTGCCGGGCCTTCCGGGGTCAGGCTTTGAATGCGGCAAATCCCGTCTTCGGACCGTAGCAAAGCGCCAATGCCGTAGAGCGACAGTTGCATGCCGATTTTAAAATTTTCGAATTCCGCTTTGCCCATGTAATCCGAATGCGGATCATACACGCGTGCCAGCGCGGTGAGATAAAGTTGCAGCACGTCATCGGCATCGTAATCGTTGATCAACCGCAAAATGCGATTGTACCGGCGGGTAATGATGCGCACGATGCTCGCATGGGTTTCTTTGTTGAGGATCTCCTGGAGATATTCATAACGTAATCGTTCCCGCCAGAGTTTGTGGGCTTCGGCCAGGTCTTTGGGCCGGGGCAACTCCTTGCGGTTCGCCACGTAGGTGTCATTGCCCGTGAAATCGAACTTCTCCTTGGCCAATAAGCCGGTCATATAATGGTACTGTTGGTCCAACCGCTTGCGGAATCGGGTGAAAATGACCCGCGCCGGCGTGGTGTCGCCGTTCTTGGTCAGTTCGTCCAAATGGAAACGATACCCTTCAAATTCCTGGATATCCGACTGCAGGAAGTACAAGTGCAGATTGTCAAGCGAATCGAGGTAACGGTCGAAAAACCGGGATGAAACATCATCATCGAGCTTCATTCGCAAGTAATGCTGACGTTCCAACAGCGTGGCAACCACCTTGGCGATGGGCGCATCATAGGGCCCGGGTACCAGCGTCGTGACGCTGGTGTATTTCTGGATCGGGGCGTTGGTGTCCAAGCTGCTCAGGTCGGCTTTCGCCACCGTCAGCAAGAGCGAAAAACTCAGTAATATTGCGCTAAATTTCATGCGAATGTTGGCCAATTTGCCATCTGTTTTCCGGTTAGGATAGCACAAAATCCCTGCTCCCATAGCAGATTGCTACAAACCATTCCAAATTGCAGGCCAGGCGTGCCGGCTATTTCCAAGGAGTGCCAACCCGCTGCTGCGCACTTGGTGTTCGGTAAAGGATTGAGCGTTTCCTCAACCTTCGGGACCGGCAGGATGCGGATGGGCTAACTTTGGGGGTGGTTTGCGGAGCATACCGGAATAGTCTTCGTCCAACAGTGGAGTCTATTATGATGCGCACTATGAAAAGAGTCGTAACTGGTGTTGTTCTGGCCTTCGCAATGGCCGCGTCATTTTCTCATGCCGCTTCGCGCGGCGACCTTTGGAAAAAGGTCGATGAAGCCGTCAGCAAGGGGCTGCCGCGCACCGCCATCACGAACTTGAACGAAATCATTCCGGGTGCCATTCAGGCCAAAGCTTGGGGGGAAGCCACGAAGGCTGTCGCCCGCAAGATCGCCCTCGAGGGCAACATCCAGGGCAACAAGCCGGAGGAGAAAATCACGCGCATGGAAGTGGAGATTGCGCAGGCGCCCCCGGAAATTGTGCCGTTGCTCCGCGCTCTCGAAGCCGATTGGTATTGGCAATATTTTCAACAGAACAAATGGCGGTTCATGCGCCGCACTGCCACCGCTGAACCGCCGGGCAAGGGTTTTACCACCTGGGATCTGCCGCGATTGTTCGCCGAGATTGACAAGGTATTTGATCAGGCCCTCAGCGCGTCCAACCAGCTTCAGCGGATACCGGTCGCCGACTTCAGCGACGTGCTGGTCAAGGGTACGGTGCCCGATGATTATCGGCCCACCCTGTACGATTTCATCGCGCACGAAGCGCTGGACTTTTACACGTCCGGCGAGCAAGCCGCTGCCAAACCGGAGAATGCCTTCGAGATCTCGGCCGACAGTCCGATCTTCGGCAACACGACCGCTTTCCTCGATTGGAAACCGGAAACCACGCAGACGAATGCGCCCGCTCTCAAGGCCATTCGCCGGTACCAGGACTTGCTGCGTGTTCACCGAAAGGACACGAACCCGACGGCGTTCCTGGCGGCGGACCTCGAGCGGTTGGTTTATGGTCACAACGTGGCGTTCGGCGAGTCCAAGGACACCCGCTACCGGGCGGCGCTGCAGGCGTTCGTGGCCCAATGGCTGGACAATGAGGTTTCTTCTCTGGCGCTCTATCAGTGGGCGCGGTCGGTCAAGGATGACGGCAACCTGGTCGAAGCCCGCAAACTGGCGCAGCGCGGCGAGAACGCCCATCGCGACAGTGTCGGTGGCAAGATGTGCCACAACCTCGTCGCGGAAATCGAAGCCCCTTCGCTCCGCACCAGCACCGAGCGCGTCTGGAACTGCGGGAGCACGACTGGCGGTGAAAAGGCGGCGAAACAATCCGCCAGGGACCGAACCCGTCCGGGAAGGCTTCGACCAACGAAGACATCTGTCCTTCGATCGACATTCGCTACCGCAATCTCACGCAGATCTACTTCCGCGCGGTGCCGTACGACTGGGACACATTTCTTGACCGGAGCCATAGTCGGCCGGAATCGCTGAACACGACCGAACGCAAAGCCCTGCTCACCAAAACACCAGTGCTCACCTGGTCGGCCAAGTTGCCGGCGACCACGGACTACAAGGAGCGGACGGAGCGAATTCCGGCGCCGCTCACGCTCAAACCTGGATTCTATTTCATCATTGCCAGTCACGATCCGGAATTCGGGGAGCCGAATAACCAGGTCAGCTATACGGACATTTGGGTGAGCGATTTGGCGTTGGTGGTCCGCACCCGCGATGGCCGGATCGAGGGGTTTGTGCTCGGGGCAGACTCGGGCGAACCGCTCAAGGGAGCGGAGATTGGTGCGTGGTTCTTGGACCGGAATGGGAATCGCATCGCCGTGCCGAAGACCGAAACCGATGCCAACGGATTCTTTGGTTTCGAACCGAGCGAGCGGCGCGGTTATCTTATCCGGGCGCGGCATCACGGGCAGGAGGTTGCGACACAGAACGAGTTCGCCGCCTACCCCCAGCAGGAACCCAAAGCGCGTGACCAAACCGTCTTCTTCACCGATCGTGCGCTGTATCGCCCCGGGCAAACGATCCATTACCAAGGTATCGTGCTGCGCGTGGATCAAGCGAAGGACAATTATGAAGTGCTGGCCGGACGCCGGATCACGGTGGTGTTCAGTGATACGAACGGCAAGGAAATCGCCAAGGCCGAACACCAGGCCAACGACTACGGTTCCTTCAGCGGCAGTTTCACCGCGCCCCGGGATCGCCTGATGGGCCGGATGCAAATTCGTGTGACCAGCGGCGAACGCGGCAACGCGTGGTTCAACGTGGAGGAATACAAGCGTCCGAAATTTCGCGTGACCCTCGACGCGCCCAAAACCGCCGCCAAGCTCAACACCAAAGTGCTCATCCCCGCGAAAGCCGAAGCCTACACCGGCGCGGCGGTCGATGGGGCGGAAGTAAAATACCGCGTCGTGCGCGAAGTGCGCTGGCCGGCATGGTGGGGTTGGTGGAGTTGGCGGCGGCCGCAAGCGCAGGGCAGCCAGGAAATCGCCCATGGTTCCACCACGACGGCCGCCGACGGCACGTTCTCCATCGAGTTTGTGGCCAAGCCTGATCCCAAGGTGGATCCCAAGAGCGAAGCGACGTTTACGTTCAGCGTTCATGCGGATGTAACCGATTCCGCCGGCGAAACCCGTTCCGACCAGCGCACCGTGAACGTGGGTTTCGTGGCGTTGAAAGCCGCGTTGTCGGTCGATGACTGGCAAACCGAAAACCAGCCGGTTGAAGTGAAGATTCGCACGACCACCCTCGATGGCGAACCGCAGTCGGCCGAGGGGTCGTTGAAAGTGTATCATCTCCAGGCACCGGAACGGGTCCATCGGCCGCCGTTGAGCCGAAATTATTGGCCCCTGGATGAAGACAGCGATGGCCAGCCGGATGCCGACATGTCCAATCCCAACCATTGGGAACTCGACACGGTGGCCGTCGAGAAGCGTTTCACTACCGACGCTGAGGGCAGGGCGGCGCTTCAATTTCAATTGGAGGCTGCGGCGTATCGCGTCGTGCTCGAAACCCAGGATCGTTTTGGGAAGAAAGTCACCGCCCCGCTACCGCTGCAAGTGTTGCGGCCCGATGCCGCCAAATTGAACCTCAAAATTCCGCACCTCCTGGCCGCGCCCCGGTGGCGCTTGGAACCGGGCGAGGAATTCACCGCCTTGTGGGGCACTGGTTATCCCGCGGGCCGGGCCTTCGTCGAGTTCGAGCACGACAACCAAATCATCGAGCGCTACTGGACCCAGTCGGGCCGCACCCAACAGCAGATCAAGCACGCGGTCAGCGAAGCCATGCGCGGAGGTTTCACGTTGCACGTGACCCAGGTGCGCGACAATCGCGCGTTCCTCGATTCGCGCCATATCGACGTGCCGTGGAGCAACAAGGAACTTGACCTCAAATGGGAGCACTTCGTTTCGAAGCTCCAACCGGATCAAAAAGAAACGTGGACCGCGGTCATCACGCGGCTGGTCGGCAAGAAAGCCGTGGGCGCGCGCGCGCCGGCCGGCGATGGCGGCAAGCGCGGATCTGAGGGACCGGCCAAACCAGGAGCCGACAATGGAAAAGAGGCGACTACTGAACCCACAGACGCCTTGCCGCCTGAAGGCGGAACTCCGAACGTGAAGGTGGTCGCCGAAATGGTGGCCACCCTTTACGACGAGTCCTTGGACCAATTCATGGCGTTTAACTGGCCGCATCAGTTGAATGTTTTCGGGCACGACTACACCACGGCTAACACCCGGTTCGTCAATCAACAGCAGACGCTGCGACATCTCCAAGGCAATTGGGACCTTGGTTACATGAGCGTGGAATTGATTTATCGCCATTTTCCCCAGGACATCGTCGGTAGTTTTTGGAGCAATTATGGGACGAGAAGATTTCGAGGTATGGCGGTCTATGACATGAACGCCGTTGGCCTCGCTGAAGCGGCCGTGCCGGCTACCGCCACCCCGCCACCTGCGGAGGCCAAAATGGACTTCGCGGATGGAGTCGAGACGGCGACGAGAAATTTCGCCTTTAAGGCCGCTGGACTAGGATTGGGTGAGGGCGGCGCTGCGGCTGGTGAGGCGCCCGCCCAAAGCCCGGACCTTAGCCAGGTCACCGCGCGGAAGAACCTGAACGAAACGGCGTTCTTCTATCCGCAACTACTCGCGGACAGCAACGGCGTGGTGCGCATGACCTTCACCATGCCCGAGGCGCTGACCACCTGGCGTTTCATGGGGTTCGCGCATGACCGGCAGTTGCGTTCGGGTTTCCTCGAGGACCACGCCGTCACGTCCAAGGACTTGATGGTGCAACCGAATCCGCCCCGCTTCCTCCGCGAGGGCGATGAGATTGAGTTCACCGTCAAAGTTTCCAACCAATCACCCGCCCGCCAGGAAGGCAAAGTCCGGCTGACCTTCAATTACGCCCGCAACGATCAGCCCGCCGACCAGGACCTGGCCAACACCGATAACGAAAAATCCTTCGACATTCCGTCCAAAGAATCCCGCAGTTACGCCTGGCGCATCAAGGTGCCGGACGGCTGCGGATTTCTGACATACAAAGCTGTGGGTTCGACCGGCCGCATCTCGGATGGCGAGGAAGGCTATTTGCCGGTGCTATCCCGACAGATTCTCGTGACCGAGTCCATGACGTTGCCCATCCGCGGGCCAGCCACGAAGCAATTCAAGTTCACCCGGCTCCTCGAATCCGGTCAATCCAAGACCTTGCGCAACGAAAGCCTGCTGGTGCAGATGGTCTCCAATCCCGCGTGGTACGCCGTAATGGCGTTGCCTTACCTGATGGAGTTTCCGCACGAATGCACCGAACAAACGTTCAACCGGTTTTATGCGAATGCGCTCGCCCGCAACATCGCCAATAGCGATCCGAAGATTCGGCGAATTTTTGATCAATGGAAAAACACACCCGCCCTCGAATCGCCGCTGGAGAAGAACCAGGACCTCAAGTCCGTGATGCTGGAAGAAACGCCGTGGCTTCGGCAGGCCGTCAACGAAAGCCAGGCCCGCAAGAACGTGGGGATCCTTTTTGATGACAACCGGCTGAACTACGAGACTTGAAAAGGCGCTGCGCAAACTGTCCGAGCAACAACTTGGTGATGGTTCCTGGCCGTGGTTCCCCGGCGGACGCGGCAACGATTACATCACGCTCTACATCGTCACGGGCTTCGGGCGATTGCGGCACCTGTCCGTGGACATCGACGTATCGCCCGCCGTGCGCGCCTTGGCCCGGCTCGACAATTGGATGGACGAGCATTATCAGCGGATTTTGCGCTCGCCGAATCCCGAAGATTACGTGCCCAGCCCGACGGACGCGCTGTATCTGTATGGCCGGAGCTTCTTCCTCAAGGACCGGGCCATCGCCAAGAACCATCAGGAAGCCATTCGAATTCTTCCTCAAACAAGCGCGCAAATTTTGGTTAAAGACCAACAGCCGCCAGACGCAGGGCCATCTGGCGCTGGCCTTGAAACGCTTTAACGCCTTCAACCCGTTCACCGTCGCCAACGACTCCACGCCCGCCGACATCATGCGCAGCATCAAAGAGCGTAGCGTGACCAACGAGGAAATGGGCATGTTCTGGCGCGACACCGAATTGAGCTGGTGGTGGTATCGCGCGCCCATCGAAACGCAGGCGCTGATGATCGAGGCCTTCGACGAAGTCATGGGCGACAAACAAGCGGTCGAGGAATGCCGTGTCTGGCTGCTGAAGCAGAAGCAGACGCAGGATTGGAAGACCACCAAAGCCACCGCCGACGCCGTCTATGCCCTGCTGCTGCGCGGCAAAGACATCCTGGCCAGCGACGAGCTGGTGCAAGTGACGCTGGGCGGCGTCAACGTGACTCCCACTGCCGCCGGAACGGGCGAGCTCCCCGCCCCCGTCCGGGGAGAGGGCCGGGGTGAGAAGGCGATCCGCAACGACGCCCCCGTCGAACCCGGCACCGGCTTCTACGAAGTACCGCTTACGCCCAGACCGAAATCAAGCCCAAGCTGGGCGAGATCACCGTGAAGAAGGTGGACCAGGGCGTTGCCTGGGGCAGCGTCAATTGGCAATACCTCGAGGACATGACCAAGGTCACGCCTTACGAGGGCACACCGCTCAAGCTGCAAGAAGATCGCTCTACACCAAGGTCAACACCGCTCGCGGCCCGGTGCTGGAGCCGGTCAACGGCCCGTTATCGGTCGGCGACGAATTGGTCGTGCGCATCGAGCTGCGCGTGGACCGCGACATGGAATACGTGCACCTCAAGGACCAGCGCGGCAGCGGCACCGAGCCCGTCAATGTCCTCTCGCACTACAAATACCAGGACGGCCTGGCCTACTACGAGACCACCCGCGACACCGCCAGCCACTTCTTCATCGATTACCTGCCCAAGGGCACCTACGTCTTCGAATACTCCACCCGCGTCCAGCTCCGCGGCCAGTACCAGACCGGCATGGCCAGCATCCAGTGCATGTACGCGCCCGAGTTCAACAGCCACAGCCAGAGCCTCCCGCTGGTGGTGAAGTGAGCGGTGGCCGAGAGCGTGGCGCGAAACATGGTGAAGAAGAGAGCGAAGAGGAAAACCGAAACCCGAAGGTCGAAACCTGAAAGTCAACGTTTCCGACCTGCTACAAAACCTTGTCCTCCAGATGCCGAATTTCCCTCTGCAGGACAGGCGGGAGACGGTGTATTTGGCGTAAAAGACTTTCGGTCAGTTTGACCTCGAGCCGCTCGGCCACCAAGCGTGCCGTCATCTGCTTGCACACGTGGAGATAGAACGATTTGGTATTGTACCGCGAACTGACTATTTCCTTCACCCGTTCCAGGGCCGCCTCCATCACGTTGCGGCTCCATTCCTCATCCCATTTCTTCTCCAGATCGAACGATGATGTATCCGGGCGTGTCTCCATGAGAGTGGTTCCCAGCGGTTCCTCCTTCAGCAAACGTTGGTCGCCTTTCTGGTACTGCTTTTTGCGGAACTCGTCCTGGATACACCAGCGGGTGAGTTGCAGCAACTTCAGCCTTTGAAGGATCCCAGGGCCGGATCAGTTGCGTTGCGCAGATTTTCCGATGACGCTGAGTTCCTCAATGATCTCAAAATTGATTCATGAACGGTTCCAGCGAGTGGAGGCGAACTGCTGCCCCGCTTCTCCACTCAAAGCCGGAAAAGAGGGGGGTGCGCCCGTCCCGGGCCCGTGGTTGGCGCCTCACCAAGCACTTGCAAGCACCCATGTGGCTCACCATTCAGCGACCGCTCAAAAATCTTTGAACTGCTGTTCCCAGGACGGCTCGATAACCGGAACGAAGATGCCGGCCAGGGCGGGGGTTGAGTCTTATCTGCCGCTTGAAGGCTACCGTTCCCGTTGGCGCGGCGGCGGCCATGGCCGTTGCCGGGAGTTTTGCGTGAGGGAACCAGCGGTGTGCTGTGTTCGCGTTTCGCTGCGGAGGCAATCCGGTGGCCGTGCGCCGGCGCTTGCTTCGGAGCCCCTTCCGCGCCCACCAAGCCCACCAAGCCATTGACCGCTTCATGCATGGACTGGGCATACGCGTTCAGTTCCTCGGCGGCGCTGGCGCTTTCTTCGGCGCTGGCGGCATTGGCTTGCGTAACTTGATCCAATTGGCCGAACGCGTGGTTTACCTGTTCGATGCCCTGGGCTTGTTCCTGCGAAGCTACGGCCACTTGGGCGGCCAGTTCGTCCACTTGCCGCGCTTTGTCCTGTATTTCGCCCAGGCTCTCCGCAACTTTGCTGCTGAGCGTAACGCCTTGCGCAATGCTGGCCAACGCCGTTTCAATTTTAGCGGCGGTTTCTTTGGCCGAATCGGCGCTGCGCTGCGCGAGGTTGCGCACTTCGTCCGCCACGACGGCAAAGCCCAGGCCCGCTTCGCCGGCGCGCGCCGCTTCCACGGCCGCGTTCAAGGCCAACAGGTTGGTCTGGAAGGCGATCTCCTCGATCGTTTTGAGGATCTTGCTGACGGCGTCGCTGGAGGATTGGATGTCGCGCATGGCCCCGGTCATGGCCTGCATGTCGGTGGTGCCGGTTTCGGCGGCGAGGCGGGCTTGGCGCGCCAGGTGGTTGACCGTTTGCGCATGCTCATTGTTGCGCTGGGCCATGCTGGCCATTTCTTCCAACGACGCGCTCGTTTCCTGGAGGGCGGCGGCTTGTTCGCTGGCGCCTTCGGCCAAGGTCTGGCTGGCGGCGGACACCTGGTCCGCGGCGGTGGCGGTTTGGTCAGTGCCGCTGGACAATTGGGCGGCGGCGCTTTTGATGCCCGTGAACACCGAGTTGGTGCCCCACCAAATAAAAACCGCCAGCAACCCAACCGCGATCACGATCATGAGGGCCGAGGCGGACTTCATCCGGGTCAACCCCTCAACAAATTCCGCTTTGGGGGCGATGGCCATGATGACCCAGCCCTGGCGGTCGAACGTGGCGAAATGGGCCACTTTCTCCTCGCCCTGAAACACGTAGTCCAGATGCCCATGCTTCTGGGCCAAAATCGTTTTGCCAAAATCGTAGTCGGCGATGTTGACCTTGAGGATGAACTCCTTGTTTTGGTGTCCGAGGGTGATCCCCCGGTGGTCGGTCAAGGCAATATACCCCGACCGTCCCAGACTCAGTCCGCTCAGAAAGACCTCGGAGAAATTCGCCAATTCGATGGGCGTTCCCATGATGCCGATCAAGCGCTGGTTGGCATCCAGAATTGGCGCGGTGATCAGGGCGACGGGCCGCCCGGTGGCCGGAGACGGTTGGGCGTCACCCACCCAGACCTGACCGGCTTGCGCCTTATGAATGTTGATGGCGTAACCGGGCAGTTGGGCGACGGCAATGCCGACCGATTTGCCGTCGATGGAGTCGAGGAAAATGGTGCCATTGGTGTCCGCCAGAAACACATTTTCATACACCGCGTTGAGCTGATGATAGCGGACCAGAAGCGCCCGCGCCTCCTCCCGGTCGTTGCCCGCACACGCCGCTTTGAACCGGCCGTTTTCGCTGAACATGACCGCGTCCCGCTCGCGGTCGGCAATCCACTGTTCGAGTTCCGTCAACGTGCGCTGCACCGCGGCGGCCATGGCGCGATCCTGGTTATCGAGGATCGAGGTGGACGCGATGCGGTAGGAGATCACCACCAGGGTGGACATCAACAACACGGTGACCAGCGTCAGGGTAAGCACCAGCCGGTTTCGAAAATTAAGTTTCATAGTCATTTTAACATCAATGCGTTTAAACGGGGCGTCTTGTTCAGCAAGTATGGAGCCAAGCTCGAAGATGTGGGCTTGCGGGTCCGCCCTGACTGAGTTCTTCAAGGCGACCCTCGGCCAGGCTGGTGGCGCCGTGCATGGCGCGATGCGGCAAATCCCTGCCGAGACTTCAGGGTTTTTCCTGACGCCGTTGGCGTTGGGGTTGCTGAGAATGCCAACGGTGTGGCCCAAATGTCCGAACCCGAAAAGCCGATGGGGCCAACCAGTGCCGTGCGCTTGGAGGGAGCATGACCCTGGTTTTCCGGCGGCCACTCCTGATCGTTCCACCTGAACACTTATCTTCTGGTGAAGATTCGCTTTCTGAACATCCATTCCTGCCGCGACATGTCGTGGATCAATGAGAAGCTTTTGTGCATCCGGGTTTGGTGGGGGCGGATCTGCGGCACCGACTTGATTTTCAACGTCGAGCAGGAACGATTCATCTACCGCGAAATGGTCTGGGACGGAGGCATTCCCTATTATCAGATCCAGGAGGGAACGAAACAGAACACCAAGCAATCGGAATCGAAACCATAACTGTGTTCGCAGATTAAACCGTTCTGCGATGCCGAGTCATTCCGAAATGCGAATGCCAAATTCCGAATGAAGGTTCAATGTTCGCCTTGGGGAATCGTGTAATACTCGTATCGGATGCGCCAGGTGAATTCCTCGCCGGGCTTGAGGCTCATGTCGATGAAAGGTTCAATCGAGAGCGGCGCCCGGATCGCCCACAAGGCCAGCCGGGACAGCGGTCGATTTGCCGTGATCCGGACCCCCACCCCCACGCGCCGGTTTTCGATCCGGAGGTCATAGTCCTTGGCATCCGCGCCAAAACCTTCGAGGTTCAAGTACCACGCGGTCTTCACCGGTCAGCGTCTTGGAAAAGGTTAGGTGGTTCTCGTGGACCTCCGCGAGGGTGCTTCCGGTCGGTGACGAGGTGCGGATTCGGAAGGGAACCGTGAGCGAGAAATCGGGACTGGGCGACAGCCGGTCGAGATACAGGAAGTTGTGATTATAAACGCTGGTCTGGATGACCCGCTGGCCGGTGTTGCGCAAGGTGTGGGCGAGCACCATCTGCGGTCGGTCGGGAGCGACCGACACAGATTTGCGGTATTCATAAGCGTAGCCGGTCAATGAATCCGCCAACTCGTGTTTAAACTCAATGGAATCTGGCCGCCGGGTGACCGTCCATTTGCCGCCGTCCAGGATCGGATAGAGCTGGAAAGGATCGTAGTTCTGGTCATCGGGCTTGCGCAGCACGCCCACGCCAATCTTGATAAACGTTCCGCCAGCCTTGGCCTGCGCGAACCCCAGCCCCTTGCCGTCGGTCGTAAATTCCTCCGCCGGACCGGTGATGGCCGTGCAAGGACTGGCAACGATATTGGTGCCATCATAGACAAAGTCGTGGACGCGCGGATCGGTTCGTTGGAACCAGGGTGGGTAATACTGGTGTCCGGCGTACTCAAGCCCCGCGACCACCCCCGACCAATCGAACCGGGTGCCGCGGTAGCATCCGGTGTTCGAATCCGGGAGCGCCAGCGTGACGCGAAGCAGGCCGTTGGTGATTTCCGCCGTGGGCGCCGCCGTGGATGAGACGCAAATGCCGACCGTGAACGAAAAGCCAAGAATTATCCATGCAGTGGTTGTCATAGACTTTGAGCGTTGCGCGCGGTGTTCGCACGAACAAGCACGAACTTTCTTTGGTTGGAAGGTCGGGCGGTGAGATTCTAACGTATGACCTGCTTTGGGCCATTCCTCCATTGCATGTTATACGTTGACCGTCTGTTGCACAGACATCACGGGGAACAAAACCACCGCGACCGTGCTCGTGACAGTCGCGGACACGAAGGAGAATAATGTCGGGAAGAAGGCGAAGGCCAAGCAAGGTATTGGCTGAATAGCCCGGGCAATTGCACTGTATGGTGGCATTGACAATGACGACCACCACTCTCCAGCGCGGCTTGCTGCCGCCTGAGATAGGCCCGTGACGTCTCGCACTGCCTCGCCCGCGTCACCCAGGTTTCAATCTGCGGAATCGTCGGATTCCGATCGTCAGACTGTCCGAACTATCCTGAAATCGAAGAGGATTGCAGGCCCCAACCTGACAGTCTCAGGTTCCGCGTCCATTGCCACACCTCCTGCCTGCCCATGCTTTATGAATATCGGTAGCTACTGATTAAATTTAGCTTGACTGCCTATTGGGGCCGCCAGATGCTGCCCCCTCGATCGGGAAAAAGGGATACAAATCGGAGGACGGGGGGAAAGCTCGTCCCAAAACAACCAAAACCATGACGAATCGAAAGAATAACATGAAATTCATAACCAGACTATTCAACCTCCCGGTGATCAGCGCTTTGGGCGCTACCTTGATGGCGCTCGGCGCGAATGCCGGCGCCGCAACCATCAACGTGCCGGCGGATCACGGGACCATCCAGGCCGCCATCAATGCCGCGAGCAGTGGCGACACTATTGTGGTCGCGCCGGGCACCTATACCGAAAACCTCACGCTCAACAAGAGCCTGACGCTGCAAGGCGCCCAGGCAGGCGTCGATGCCCGGGGACTCGTTTCCGGCGCGCCGAATCCCGCGACCGAATCCATTGTGACAGCGGCAGGTGGGACGCTGCTAACTCTCCAAGCGGGATCGGCTGGGAGCGTCATCGACGGCTTTGCCTTCTCAGGCGGCGCCAGAGGCATCGAATCTTCAAGTGGCCCGATTGATGGTTTGGCAATTCTGAACAACCATGTCGCTGAGTTTACCGGGAACGGACTATTTCTCAACGATAACGGGATTGATGTTACCATCGGTCAGAACGTTGTGGATGGTTCAGCCCAAACCGGCGCCGGTGGCTTGGTGCATCTGGACCAGGACAACTTCGCCGGCTTCCAATTGCTCGACAACTGGATCATCAACGGCATTACCGGGACCGGCTTTTTCGTTGATGGCAATCACAACGTGGGTGCAAGCGCCAACCGCGCTCCGTTGATTCAGGGCAACCTTATTGCCGGAAACCAAACCGGAGCCAACCTCGGTACTCGCGCTTTTGAATACGGCGAGATTCGCAACAATCAATTCGAGGACAACGCTTATCCCGGGCTCCAAGGCGGCATCCAGAATTCGTTGATTACCGAAAACATGTTTCGCAACAACGGACGGGGGGGACTTGAATTGACGGGATTTGGTCATCCGGAGATCCCCACACGAGGCGCGCAAGGAAATATGATTACTTGCAACTTGTTCGAAGGAAACGGGTTTATTCACGATGGTGAAGGCATTTTCTTCAGCGCTTCACAGTATCCCGGTTCGATTTCGAGCAATGAAGCGCATGACAACAACATCGTCGGCAACAACCGTGGGGTTACATACGCCGGGACCGAGACCATCAACGTCGAATACAATTGGTGGGGCAGCGCCAGCGGCCCGAGCGGCGCCGGACCGGGAACCGGTGATTCGGTTCCGGCTACCGTGGACTTCGATCCGTGGCTGACGGCATCGTCGCCGTGCGTTCCGTTACCAGATGCCGATGGCGATGGCGTACCGGATAACACCGATAACTGTCCGAACTCCGACCTGAACCCGACGGTGGTGATCGACGGGTGTGATACAGGCGTGCCGAACGTTATTTCCGCTGACGGTTGCAGCGCGAATGATTTGATCGCTCAGTGCGCCGCGGCTGCCAACAACCACGGGCAGTTTGTCAAATGCGTGGCGGCGCTCAGCAATTCCCTGAAGAGCGCGGGGACGATCTCGGGCAAGCAAGCCGGGGCCATTAACAGTTGTGCCGGCCGGTCGAGCATTGGCAAGTAGCGGGTTTAGTTCAACCCATCGTTTAAGGGGGGCCCACTTAGTTGGGCCTCCTTTCGTTTCCAGCCACCGACTATCGATTGGTGTTCGAGATCTCCGGCCTGGACAATGTCGAGGTCCTGACGATCAATGCAGAGCGCGGCACGGTGGACACCGCGCGGTTCAAACCAGGCCGTTTGGAGACGAAAATGGACGCCGAGTGCAGCCAAGTCGGACGCATTCCCAGGCGCTGGTGCATCTGTCCGCAGGGGGTTCCTAAAGACATCCGGTTTTCCCTCAATTCCGCACAGTTGTCGCCGGCTAAAAATGCCATCTTTCCTGAATGCAACATCCACTGCCCGCAGTCCAATGCGTCGTCTCATGAAATCAATTCTCATTGGTGGCTGGTTATTATTGGCGGGCTTGGGCGGACTGGCGGCGGACACAACGCTGGTGGCTCCCGAGCCGGACACCCCGGAAGCGATCGTTTATTACGACCTGACTCCGCTGTTTGCGCTGGACTTGAAAGATCCGGCGCAACGCCGGCGGTTTTGGGACGAAACTCATTTGGTGGTAGCGTTGCAGGGACTGGTGAATCGCTCGGCACCACGGCTGTTCATCCGCTATGTCCAACAGCCGGATGATTTCTGGTGGGAACAAATGACCGCACCCCACGGATGGTTGGCCGGCAGGACCGTGGTTCGAGTGCCAAGCTTGGCCGAGTTATTGGAGCGGTTCCGATCATTTTATCGCGGGGCAGTAGTGTGGGATGAACGCTTACCGGCGACGTCGAACCTGGCGTCGTCCATTGCCGGTTGCGACGATCTCCTCTGCCTGCGGTACGACAAAACGAAAGGCTCGTTATATCGGCGGCTCACTGAAGCCGAGCCCCGGTTGGCCGTGAAGGTCCGGTTACTGCGCGAGGATGGCGGGCCGCTGTTCACGGGTACGGGGAACATTCCGGACACGTCCCTGCCTTCGACCGGGAGCGCCAAGTGCGATGCCTATCTGTGGCTGATCGAGCATTACCTCAAGACCGGCAAAGCCAATCCCCATCGGCTCGGTTATTATCTCGATGCGTTTTGGTTAAACTGCTGGAACGTCAGCGGGCCGGTAAACCACACGCTGTCGAATCACGATTACGTCATCGCGCACCGTGGCTTGCTGTTCGATCTCAATGTCTGGGACGACGAAGCGTGTGTGGACGATCCGGACCAACAGCTTGGGACGGACGTGGCTACGTTGCGGAAATTGTTGCGCGCTGCTTGGGATTGCTTTGGCGGCCAGGGAGTCATTCACGTGGCCGGCTTTGTGCCGTGGGCCTTCAAATACACCACGCACCATGGTGGCAATTGGTCGGCCGGAGGCAAACATGAACCAGTGCCGACCGAGTGGCGTTACGCGGAAATCCTTTCCTGTTTCAACGCCTACATGGATGCGGACGCGTTGGGCCTGGGCGCGATGGCCAATGCGTCTTTCTTTCAACATTACCCCCTCAAGAAACATTATGCGCAAAATCCCAAACCTACGCGTGCCAGTCTCCAGGCCAGCGGTCTATTGGACACCCAGGGTCGCATCGTTCCTCGGCGGTATGTGGCGCATTACGTGGGCGACTACGATGCAGCGGCGTGGCTTTACCAACAACTTCCCCGAATGTGGCGCGACCCGGCGCGTGGAAGCACCCCGCTTTCGTGGGCATTCAATCCGAACCTGTGCGAACGCTTTCCGCTGGGCATGGCGTGGGCCCGCGAGCGGCGCACCACGAATGACTTCTTCGTGGCCGGTGACTCGGGGGCCGGCTATTTGAATCCCGGAAATTTGGTCGAACCGCGCCGTTATTCCGGATTACCATCGGGAGTGGCGGCGTGGGAGGAGCATTGCCAAAAACTCTACCGGCGATGGGACCTCTCCGTAACTGGTTTCATCATTGACGGCTATGCCCCGGCCATGTCGGACGAAGTGTTGGACGCCTACTCCCGATTTTCACCCGATGGCATCGTGGCGCAAAAGATTCCGCAGCAAGGTCTGCATCGTGGCATGCCGTTCCTCCGCATGCGCACCGATTTGCCTTCAGACCCGACGCAGGCCGCGCGCGCGTTATATCATCTGGCCGGCGGATCACCGCCACAATTCGTGGTGGCGCGGTCCATTCTCCAGCCGCCATCCTGGTATGCCCGCGTGGAGCGGGAATTGCATAAGCTGGGCGGAGATGACGTAAAAGTCGTGGACCTGTACACGTTGTTCTGGCTGGTGCGCGAATATGAAACGCATCACGATCAGTACGCCGACGAACGATTTGCCCAAGCGACGGTGGTGTCCGGACAGCCCGGAAGCCACGCGGGAGTGAACGCCGTCTATGTCGCCGACGGGCCGTTTACGGCAGTCCAACGTGACGGTCGGCCTTGTTGGCAGTTGCCGCGGCATCAACCGCCATTCTACCTCTATTTCAAGGTGGCCGAAGGCTTCCTTCGCGCGGGTGCCGGGCCGATTGAGATTGAGTTGGAGTATCTGGACGAAGGCAAAGGCCAGATTGAACTGCAATACGATTCCACGGATTCGACGGCGCCGGTGGACGGGGCTTATAAATCGTACGCGCCGCCAGTGAAGCGCACTGATACTGGCGAATGGCGAGCCGCGAAGTTTCGGTTGGCAGACGCCCGGTTCTCCGGCTCGCAGAACGGGATGGCCGATTTTAGATTCTACAATGCCGGTGACGATTTGCTGGTGCGCGCGGTGCGCGTGCTAAAACTGAAAGCCCGCTAATGCGTAGCAGCATCCGGTTTGACCTTTGCCCGGATTTATCGGTGAATAGACGGAGTGACCATCGCATCGATAGAAGTGCATTACTGAATGATTACTTTAAACCTCGGAACATTGATTAGCTCTTGGATGACGAAAGTGACTCGTCTGACGCTGACGCTGGCTGCGGGGCTGTTCGCCGTGGCCTGCGCGGGGACTCCCTTGCCGCGTGAATTGGTTTCCGCTTCCTCCGTCCACCCGGGCGAATATCCCGCCGAATGCGCGTTTGACGGCAATCTCCAAACCCGTTGGGCCAGCCAGGCCGGCACGCAGCGACCGGAATGGTTGCAATTGGATTTTGGCAGGGTGATCGCCGTGGACCGGGTGACCGTCCGTTGGGAACGCGCCTTTGCCACCGAGTACGAGATCCGCGTTTCCAAGGATGGCAAGGCCTGGCAAATCGTCCTTCACAAAACCGATGGAAAGGGTGGGGTGGAGGCGCTCACCGGCTTGGCGGCGCAAGGCCGTTACTTCCGCATCGTGGGACTCAAAACCGGTCCGTTCGGTTTGTACTCGATCTGGGAAGTCGAATTTCCCGAAGCACACGTGGCGGCCTTGTTGCAGGAAAAGCGGCAGGCCATTGTCGAACAACAAAAGCAGCGTTGGCAGAAGGTCATTGCCGGCCTCGCGGCGCAGGGTGTGCAGGACATCGTCTTTGCGGTGCGCAAAATTGTGCCCGAGCACTGGTATGCGAATTTCGGCTACTACGCTTCCGACCGTGGCAAGTCCTATTTCGGCAACAGCAACACCCTGTATCGCGATGGCGGGCGTCTGTGCCGTCTCAATCTGGCCTCGGGCCAGGTGACGGTGTTGCTCGATGATCCGCAAGGGGGCGTGCGCGATCCGCAGGTTCACTACGACGCAAACAAGATCCTGTTCTCCTATCGCAAAGGTGGCACCGCGAATTATCACCTTTACGAGATCAATGCCGACGGCACGGACTTGCGCCAATTGACGGACGGTCCTTATGACGATATCGAACCCAGCTACCTGCCGGATGGCGATATTGTGTTCGTGTCCAGCCGTTGCCAACGCTGGGTGAACTGCTGGCTGACCCAGGTGGCGGTGTTGTATCGGTGCGACGCCGAAGGCCGGAACCTCCGGGCGCTTTCCAGTAACAACGAGCAGGACAACACGCCGTGGCCTTTGCCCGACGGCCGCATGCTTTACACCCGCTGGGAATATGTGGATCGCAGCCAGGTGGATTACCATCATCTCTGGGTGGTCAATCCGGACGGCACCAGCCAGATGGTCTTCTATGGAAATCTCCATCCCAGCACCGTGATGATTGACGCCAAGCCCATTCCCGGTACGGACAAAATCGTGGCGAGCTTTTCACCGGGGCACGGCCAAACCGAACACGAAGGCGCCATAGCGATCGTCGATCCGCGCGCTGGACCGGATGATGCCAACTTCGCCCGGCGCATCAGTCACGAACAGGACTTCCGTGATCCGTGGGCGTTCTCGGAAGATTGCATCATGGCGGCACGGCAACATGCCCTTGTGTTGATGGACAAGTCCGGCGTGGCGCAGGAGATCTTCCGCCTCAGCGCGGCGGACATTCAGGCCGGCTTGCAGTGCCATGAGCCGCGTCCGCTGGTCGCGCGTCCGCGGGAAAACATCATTGCTCCGCGGACGACGCTGGCCGAAGCCACCGGTCGCTTGATGCTCGCCAATGTCTATGATGGGCGCAACATGACCGGCGTCAAACGCGGTGAAATTAAGAAGCTGCTCGTCCTCGAAAGCCTGCCCAAACCGATCAATTACACCGGCGGGATGGACCCGCTGAGCTACGGCGGCACGTTCACACTCGAACGCATTCTGGGCACCGTTCCGGTCGAACCCGACGGTTCGGCGTATCTGGAAATTCCCGCGCTGCGCAGCGTGTTCTTTGTGGCGTTGGATCAGAATGATCTTTCGGTCAAGCGCATGCAAAGCTTCGTGACCGTGCAACCCGGCGAAGTCACCAGTTGCGTGGGCTGCCATGAACAGCGTTCCCGGACACCGGTCAATGCCTACGCCTTCAACACGGCCCGGGCCGCGCGCCGTGCGCCCAGCCGGATCGAACCGATTCGGGATTGTCCGGACTTGTTCGATTACCCGCGCGACATCCAGCCCATTCTCGATCAACTCTGCGCCGACTGCCACAGTTACGATCAGACGGCCAAAGGGGGGCCGTATGCCGGGCACGTGATCCTGAGCGGCGATCATGGACCGATGTTTTCGCACAGTTATTTCACCATGACGGTGCATCGGTTGTTCTCGGATGGCCGCAACGAACCGCGCAGCAATTACGCCCCGCGCACGCTGGGTTCCTCCGCCAGTCGAATCTTGAAAATGCTCGACGGCTCGCACTACGGCGTCCAGGCGAGCGCGCACCAAAAGCGAATGTTGCGGTTGTGGATCGAGAGCAGCGCGGCGTATCCCGGCACTTACGCGGCGCTGGGCAGCGGCATGATTGGTGGCTACGCGCAAAACCAGCAAGTCCACACCGATTTTGACTGGCCGACTGCCCAAGCCGGCGCGGACGTCATCGACCGCCGGTGCGCCAATTGTCACCAGGGCAACCGTGCCTTACCGCGCGCGATCTCTGATGAGATTGGGATTTCCTTTTGGCGGTTTGCCATGGACGACCCGCGCCTGCAATTCAGCCGGCACATCCTGTTCAACTTGAGCGAGCCAGCGAAATCGCTGTTGCTGTTGGCACCCTTGGCTAAGGCAGGGGGCGGCTTTCAGGAATGTGTGGGGACCAATGCCAATCAACAAGTCTTTGCCAATTCCGCGGACCCCGACTACCAGAAACTGCTCGCGATGGTGGCCGCGGGAAGATCTTATCTCGAGAAGATCAAACGGTTCGACATGCCGGACTTTACCCCCCGCATCGAATGGGTTCGCGAGATGCGCCGCTACGGTATTCTGTCAGCGAAGGCCTCCCCGACAACTCCGCTCGATGTCTATGCCACCGAAGAGCGCTATTGGGAGTCGCTGTGGTATCGTGCGAGGTAAGAGGGCTGGATGCCGGATGCCGGATGCTTGATGCTGGATGGGAGTCGATTCCAAGAATTCGGCGCGGATGCCTCCCAGTCCCGGCGCGGCACAGGATTGCCTTTGCTCGGGTAGGTGATGGATTTGACCTGAGGGCGGAGGCGAAGTCACAACGCGAGGACCAAACGTCCGAAACCCGATTTCCGAATGCAGCTCGCGTTTCGACTCAACGCCAGGCAAACCTCCTTGGGCCCGGAGCGCTTCGGATTTCGGTTTTTGTGCTTCTTTCAATCCTCGGCTTTCGAGTTTCGGTCTTGGATCCGTCTTATTCGCTTGACTGCTATTGTAAATTAGTAGATTAAAAGCGGCGCCTGCGAATGGCCGATCCTGAACCGATGCCGGCATGCCAGGATTTGTCCGCCACTTCGAGGCCGAACCAACGATGAGTCACAGAAATTTGTCCTCCGCTCCCGTGCCGGTTTCCTGGACCAAGGAAATGACCGGCTACCATTGGTTCGTGCTGGTGGTGGCGGCGTTAGGGTGGATGTTTGACTGCCTGGACCAACAGCTTTTCAACATCGCGCGTGTGCCAGCCATGCGGGAATTATTAGGCACCCAGGATCCAGGACTGATCACGCAATATGGCGGCTATGTCACGGCCATATTCCTCATGGGATGGGGGGGCGGTGGGTTGATCTTCGGAGTGCTGGGCGATCGTTGGGGCCGGGCCAAAACCATGCTCGTCACCATCCTCATGTACTCGTTTTGCACGGGACTGAGCGCGTTTGCAGTCGGCTTTTGGGATTTTGCCGCGTACCGCTTTTTGACCGGTTTGGGGGTGGGGGGAGAATGGGCGGTGGGTGTGGCGTTGCTGGCGGAAGTGATGCCGGACCGCGCGCGGCCTTATGCGCTGGGTCTGCTTCAGGCGCTATCCACGGTGGGCAATGTGACGGCGGCGGTCATCAGCATGAGCTTGGGCCTGTTGGAAGAGGGCGGTCATCTCGGTCATCTGGATGCGTGGCGGCTCATGTTCTTTGTGGGGGCCATTCCGGCGTTGCTGGCGGTCTTCATCCGTCGGCGCCTCAAGGAACCAGCCCGCTGGCAGGCGGCGGCGCAACGCGGCGATCGCGCGCTGGGCTCTTACACTGAACTGTTCAGCCATCCGCGCTGGCGCAAGAACGCACTGATCGGCTTGCTGCTGGCCATTTCCGGCGTGGTGGGATTGTGGGGGATCCTCTTCTTCAGCATCGATCTGATCCGTACCATTCTGCGCCGCACGTTCGAAGCGCAAGGTTTGGCGCCCGCCGTGGTCGCGGGCAAGCTCAATCTGTGGGCCGGCATTGCCTCGATCATGATCAATGTAGGCGCATTTGCCGGCATGACGGTCTTCAGCCGCGTGACGCAACGCATTGGCCGGCGACCGGCCTTCGCCCTGGCCTTCATTCTGGCACTGGTCAGCACCGCGTTCGGTTTTCGGTTCCTAGAGAGTTTTTCAGATATTTTTTGGATGGTACCGATCATGAGCTTTTGTCAGTTTGGTTTGTTTGCCGGCTACGCCATCTATTTTCCCGAACTGTTTCCCACCCGGCTGCGCAGCACCGGCGTTTCATTTTGTTATAACGTGGGACGGTTTGTGGCAGCGCTAGGCCCATTGACCTTGGGCGTGCTGACGAATCAGGTTTTCAAGGACTATCCCGAACCAATGCGGTATGCCGGGCTGACGCTCTGTGCCGTGTTTTTGGTTGGGCTCGCCGCCCTGCCGTTCGCCCCGGAAACGCTCAAACAGGGTTTGCCCGAAGACGACGATGAACCGCTCTATTCGACGGCGCCAGCGGGGGAAGTCGGTCCACACTGAGGTGGCGTGCTGCCGGCAGCTTGCCGGGAGGTCGAACGGGAAATGCGCTCGGTACCCAGAGTGAAGATCGAGCGCACCCTGACCTGAAGGGCTGGCGCCGTCCGGACTTTCTTGAAATGCCAACTGGCCAGTATCGACTGAACTTCGCGCCGCGTTTGGTGCGCCCGTCTTGCTCCCGCTTTCGGTGGTCAGATCGGGCACGACGAACGAAGCAGCGCCGCCGGTAGTTTGGTATCCACTTTCCAACCGAAAGCGCCGGCAAGCCGGGCGCACTCCAAACGCTGGCGCGTGGGACGGCAGCCCTTTCACTTTCCGTCAGATTAACGTGCTGCCGGCTCCTGCCGGCAGCTTGGAACGGCGCGTTCGAATAATGCCCCAGCCCCAATGCCCAGTGACGAGCCCACCAGCAGTTGATGTCCAAAGTTTGACTTAGGTCTTGGGCTTCGGGCCTTCTCTGGTCATTGGTCATTACTGATGAGAGCTTGGGATGGACGACGCATGGTGACATTCAATCGGCTGGTTCTCCCTCACCCTAACCCTCTCCCCAAGGAGAGGGAACAGGTGGAGGTGCCGCTACGGAAACCAAGGGACATCGTGTTTTCAGAAGACCGGTCATCGATTCTCCCTCTCCCGGGGGGAGAAGGCCGGGGTGAGGGGAAACAAAACCATCGGTTAATCCAAAGTGTATTCCATCCAGTCGACTGCGCAGTAAGCAAGGGCGCGTCCCCGAGTCATCAAGCCCCCCCGTTCTATCGTCTGCCGGCGGGAGGCCGACTCCACGCTATCTGTAATCGTGTTGGCTTTGGCTTGCTCTGGCGAACTGTTTTTATAAGAGTAGGCCGCATGAGAGCACGATGGCATCCATGGCGACGCAAGGCCCGGTGGGGGTGCGGTTTTCTGGTGATGGCCCTCCTCGGCAGCGGCTGCTCGATCAAGCGGATGGCGGTCAACAAGCTGGGCAACATGCTGGCGAGCAGCGGCAGCACGTTTGCCGAGGACGATGATCCGGAGTTGATCCGCCGGGCCACGCCGTTCAGTTTGAAGTTGATGGAAAGTCTGCTGGCCGAGAGCCCGCGCCACGAGGGATTGTTGCTGGCCACGGCCGAAGGCTTCACCCAATATTCCTTTGCCTTTGTCCAGGAAGATGGCGATGAGCTTCAGGATCAGAATTACGCGGCGGCCGAACGGCTTTGGTCGGAAGCCCGGAAGTTGTATCTGCGCGCCCGGAATTACGGGCTACGAGGATTGGACGTGAAATATCCTGGGTTCAGTGCAGCGTTGCGCGAAGATCCGGAATCGACCGTGCAGCGGGCGCAGCAGCGCGACGTGCCGTTGCTGTATTGGACCGGGGCAGCGTGGGCCGCCACCATCTCGATTTCCAAGGACCAGCCGGAGTTGATTGCCGATCAGAACATCGTGGGTGCGCTCATGAAGCGGGCGCTGGAACTGGACGGAGATTATGACCGCGGCGCCATTCACACGTTCATGATTTCCTACGAAATGGCGCAGCCGGGAAGGGAAATTCCGGCGGTGGCGAAAGCCCGGCAGCATTTTGAGCAGGCACTGGCGTTGTCCGGCGGAATGCTCGCCAGTCCGCTGGTATCGTACGCCGAAGCGGTGTGCGTGCCGCAACAAAACAAGACGGAGTTTGAATCGCTCTTGCAACGGGCGCTGGCCATTGATCCGGACGCACAGCCCCAGAACCGGCTGGCCAATCTGATCATGCAACGGCGGGCGCGCTGGTTGCTTGCCCGCACCGACGACTTGTTTTTTCCGACGCAGCCTGGATCGAAATAGCTTAGGATGAACGACTGTTGGTGAAAGAAAAAGGGCACAACGAAATGAGCGGCAAGGTACGCTGGTAACGGGCCGGCAAGGGCCACGGCTCGGACCAGTCCCGCCCTGGGCTCGGTGATAGATTCGGAACCTTGAGTTCCTGGTCGCTTTGATATGTTATGAACCAACAAAGAACGCAAAGTTGCTTTATGAAAGATACCAAACCGAGATGGACGAAAACGGTTGCCCAACGCTTTGGGGTGGCGATGATCATGGGCTTGGCGCTGGTCCAGGTAACCGCGGCCACCCTGACCCTGGGCACGCTGGTTCCCGAGGGAACCACCTACTACAAGACGTTGATGAAGATGCGCGAGCAGTGGCGCCAAGCCCCGAACGGCGGGGTGCGGTTGCGCGTCTTTGCGGGGGGCAAAATTGGCGGCGAAGCCAAAATGGTCGGCCAGATGCGCCTGGGCGCGTTGGATGCCGGATTGATGACGGCGGTGGGCCTGAGCCAGATTGAACCGGCGGTCGCCGGCTTACAGTACATGCCGATGCTGTTCCGCTCGCTGGAGGAAATGGATTATGTGGGCCGCAAGCTCCAACCAATGCTCGAGCAACGCATCGAAGCCAAGGGATTCGTGGTGCTCTTTTGGTCGGATGCCGGCTGGATCCGTTACTTCTCCAAACAGCCCATGCTGACCCCGGATGATTTGCGCAAGATGAAATTGTTCGTGTGGGCGGGCGACGCCAAAACGGTCGATTTGTGGAAGTCGGCGGGCTTCAATCCCGTCCCCTTGGAAACCGCCGACATTGTGCCCATGCTCGATACGGGGCTCATCAACGTGGTGCCGATGCCGCCGATTGCCGCCCTGGCCAGCCAAGTGTACGATCGGGCCCCGAACATGCTCGACTTGAATTGGGCGCCCCTGGTCGGTGCGCTGGTGATTCGCAAAGCCTCCTGGGACCGCCTGCCCGCAGCCACGCGCGCGGTCATGCTCAAAGCCGCTGAAGCCGCCGGTCAAGAGGATAAAATCCATGGCCGCGAGGAAAGTCAACGGGCGGTCGAGGCCATGGTTGCCAAGGGTTTGAAAGTGCATCCGGTGCCCCCCGAATTGGAGGCGAAATGGCGGGAGGCGGCGGAAAAGTTTTACCCGGAAATCAAAGGTTCGATTGTGCCCACCGACATCTTCGACGAAGTGCAGCGTTTGTTGAAAGAGTACCGTAGTAAGACCGATTCCACCAAACCATGACCCCCAGCGTACCGGGTTCATCACCAATTCCGCCGGCGTCCCGGCAACCCGGCTGGTTGCGGTTTCTCAAAGGGAGTGAGAACAGTATCGTGGCGCTGGCGCTGGGGCTGATGGTGGTTCTGCCATTGGCCGACATCTTCCTGCGCAAGTTTTTCCGCGGCAGCATTTCCGGATCGATCCAGTTCGTCCAGAATCTGACGCTCACGGTGAGCATGCTCGGCGGGGCCATTGCCGCGCGCGAGGGACGGTTGTTGACCTTGTCGCCGCTGGTTAATGTGCTGCGAGGTGGGTGGAAGGCGGCTGCGCTCATTTTCAGCAACGCAATGGCTACGGCGATTTGTGCCCTGTTGTGCGCGGCCGGCGTGGTCTTTGTCCGCAGCCAAATGGAGACGGGGGAAATCGCCTACGGCGTTCAGCGGTGGTGGTTCGAACTGCTGTTGCCCGTCGGGTTTGGAGCAGTAGCGCTACGCCTGGCCTGGCATTCCTCGAAGCATTGGTGGGGGCGTGGGCTGACGCTGCTGATTGCCGGCGGATTCTTTTGGTTCGGTATGAAATCTCCGGTGGATCCGGCACATCTGGTTTGGCCAGGACTGGCGACGCTTGCCGTGGCGACGGCGTTGGGCGCCCCCATTTTTACGACCCTCGGCGGGGCCGCGATGATCTTGCTCTGGGGGGAAGGTCGGCCGGTGCCGGTCATGTTGCTGGATCAATACGACTTGGTGACGAATCCCATCCTGCCCAGCCTTCCGCTGTTTACCTTGGCCGGATACTTTCTAGCCGAAGGCGGGGCGTCCCGGCGATTGGTGCGGGTGTTTCAGACCCTGGTGGGACGATGGCGCGGTGGTACCGCGATGGTAACGGCGTTGATTTGCGCGTTCTTCACTTCGTTTACCGGTGCCTCCGGGGTGACCATTTTGGCGTTGGGCGGCTTGTTGATGCCGGTGTTGATCGCGGCCAAGTATTCGGAGCGCAATGCGCTGGGCTTGTTTACCAGTGCCGGATCGCTCGGACTGTTGTTTCCTCCGTCCCTGCCGCTGATCCTCTATGCAATCATTGCGCAAAACACCATTATCCACTTGGAACTTCCCCCCGACGCCGTGGCGCGGGAGATTTCAATCAACACGTTGTTTTTGGCCGGCTTTTTACCTGGCATGTTGCAAGTGGCGTTGACGTTTGGCTGGGGCGTCAAGGTCGGGGCACGGGAGCCGAGCGTGGAGAAGTTCAACGCTCGGGACGCGTGGCAGGCGATTTGGGAAGCGAAATGGGAATTGCTGCTGCCGGTGATGGTCATGGCCGCGTTGTTCAGCGGACTGGCTACGCCGGTGGAAGCTGCCGCCTTGACCGCGTTGTACGCCTTTATCGTGCAGACCTTCGTGTATCGGGATCTGAAGATCATTAAAGACGTGCCGCGCGTCATGACTGAGTGCGGTTTGTTGATCGGCGGCGTGCTGCTGATTCTTGGGGTGGCCATGGGACTGACGGGGTATTTGATTTTTGCGGACGTGCCGAGCATCGCGGTGGAATGGATTCAACAGACCATTCATTCGAAGATCGCCTTTCTGCTCCTGCTCAACGTGATGTTGTTGGTGGTGGGTTGCTTGATGGATATATTTTCGGCCATCGTGGTGATTGTGCCTTTGATCGTGCCCATGGCGGTGGCCTTTGGGATTGATCCGGTTCATTTAGGGGTCATCTTCCTGGCCAACATGGAATTGGGGTATCTCACTCCGCCGGTCGGGATGAACCTGTTTATGGCGTCCTATCGATTCGGCAAACCGGTTTCCGAAATCAGCCGCGCGGTGATCCCGCTGTTGCTGGTGCGTCTCGGGGGCGTGCTGGTGATCACGTATGTCCCGTGGCTGTCAACAGTCCTGCCCGCGATGTTTCAGTAGGTAATGCGGAGAAAACGACGGGTGGATTCCGGCAAAAAAATCAGCCGCGGACAAACCTCTCCGCGGCTGATTAACCCGCCCCCCAAACGACTATCCCTGGCACCCTGATGGGACCCTTGAAGTTGCTAACCTCAAGTGCATCTGATCCCAATCTAACAAAATCCGTGCGGACTGTCCGCTCGCCAACCCAATTCACCGAACCACCGATTTAGACAGCCGGCACCCGCACCACTTAAATTAGAGCGACCTATCGCCGGCGATTGCACTGGGTCTCACTTATTACATACGGAAGAAAAGGACGAATCTTGCAAAGTATTTCATATTTATTTTGAAATACGTTGATTGAACTTATTAATTGCGAGGCTCCACCGGCGGGCCCGCATTTGTAACTAACTGCCGGTGCGTGGATTGGAAAGTGAGCCCATTCGGCCGGCTGGTTGAGTTTGCTTGCCGAAAATTTTTTTGAAAGAAATGAAAGGCCGGCGTCGTATCATGGTTGGGTGAAAGTCGTCAACCCATCAAGTCGCCCAAGGTATCGTCTCGGTAAAAAACCAAAATTCTTTGCAACTTTGCGCAGCACGCGGTGGTTCTTTTCGTCAAACAGGGTGTGTGCGTGCTTGGAAAACGGTTATGAAAACGGTCGAACAAACAGGAATGGACGATTGGTGGCAACAATGCAGTTTGCCGGTGAACCTGAGCGAATGGATCGGGAAAGACATGCTGGTCAAGCTCGCTCTGAATGCCGTGCAAAGTGTGGAAGATCATCGTATCGATCGCGATATCCAGGCCGGCGTGATGATGTTCCTGCCACCCCGCATGATGTTGACATTGCTCGCCTATTGTTATGCGGTGGGGATTTACGGTTCCCGAGCCATTCACGAACAGATTCACCATGACGCCGCCCTCCGCTATCTCTGCGCCGGACAGCATCCTTCGGCTGATTATATTCGCCGGTTTCGTAACAAGAACCGCGAAGTCATCACAAGTTGTTTGGGCCGGGTATGCTGTGCGGTCGGCCGGATGCATTTGGCCGGCCAAGGCACGGCCTTGTTGGATTCAGAGCCTCGGGCTGGATTGCCGTCAAACTGGTTTGGGTATTTGATGGAACTGCAATGCCTCTGTGAAGCCCGGCAACGCCTAACCCTGGCCGAACTCATGGACGGTTTGTGGACTGAAATGGAGTTTTCAACCGAGCTTTGAAGCCAGGGGGCTACTGGTTTGCCTTTCGGTTCCGCCGGACATCGTGTTATTCTGGCGGCATTGAAATCAAAGTCACATCGTCCGCCTCAACCAGGCGGAATGTCCCCTGACCGCCGTTCTTCCGACGGCGCAGGACCAGCCTCATCGAAGGCCTCCAAACGGCCACGCCGGTGGTGGTTCCCCCTGGTGGCCGCGGCGATTCCGGTTTTGTTGCTGCTCGGACTGAACTTCGTTTTATGGCTGTTTGGATTCGGTTATCCTACCCACTTCTTTTTGCCGGGCCGCATCCAAGGCAAGGCCGTTTGCCTCGCGAACCATGATTTCACCCGCCGGTTCTTTCCGCCCGGCTTGGAGCGTGCTCCCGAACTGCTGGCCATGGACGCGACCAAGCCGCCGGCGACATGCCGGATTTTCGTATTTGGCGAATCGGCGGCGCAAGGTGATCCGGCGCCCTCGTTTGGGTTCGCGCGCATTTTGGAACAACTGTTGCGCGCGCGGTATCCGGGCCGCCACTTCGAAGTGGTCAACGTGGCCATCACCGCGATCAACTCCCACGTTCATCCGTTACATCGCCCGGGACTGCGCGCCGCGCGAAGGTGACGTGTGGCTCATTTACATGGGCAACAACGAAGTGGTCGGACCTTTCGGAGCTGGCACCGTGTTTGGGATCCAAGCGCCCGGCCGGGCCTTTATCCGCGCCAGCCTCGCGGTGAAGGCGACACGCTTGGGGCAGTTTTTGGACGCGCTCAAGTGGCGCTTGGCCGGTGGAAAAACGCCGGCCACCTGGGAAGGAATGGAGATGTTTCTCGATCAGCAAATTCGCCAGAAAGATCCGCGCATGAGTGCCGTGTATGATTCGTTCCAAAAGAATCTCGACGACATTCTGGCCCTGGCGGAAGGCTGCGGCGCCAAGGTGTTGCTCAGCACCGTCAGCAGCAACTTGAAGGATTGTCCGCCCTTTGCCTCGCTTCACCGGAACGATCTTACTACGGCACAATTGGCCGACTGGAACCGGCTTTTTCAATCCGGCACAAACCAAGAAGCCACGGGACAATTCTCTGCTGCTCTGACGAACTACCAGCAGGCCGCCAAACTGGATGCGCAGTATGCGGAGCTGTGGTTTCGCGTGGGCCGTTGCCAATGGGCCTTGAGCAATTACGCCGATGCCAGGAAAAGTTTTGAACAGGCCCGCGACCAGGACACGTTGCGCTTCCGCGCCGATACGCGGCTCAACCAAACCATCCGCAATACCGCCGCCAAACAAGCCGGGGACCAATTGAAATTGGTCGATGCGGTCGCCGTGTTTGCGGAACACAGTCCTCATGGGATCACCGGCGACGAGTTGTTGTATGAACACGTGCATCCGAATTATCAGGGACATTACTTGCTGGCCCGCAAATTCGCGGAACAACTCACCGGATTCCTGCCGGCGACAGTTACCCAGGCGACCACCAATCCACCGGCCTCGCTGTCCGCCGCCGAATGCTCGCGGCGACTGGCTTACACCGCTTGGGATCGGCTTCAGGTCGCGGACGAAATCTACAAACGGCTGCAACAACCGCCCTTCACGCACCAACTGGATCACGAGACGCACATTGAGAATACTGGCGCCAAAAGCGCGCCCTTTTGGACGCCGCGATCAATCCAGCCGGTATGAAAGAGACAGACGCCGTCTATCAGGAGGCGATTCGTCTAGCGCCGGAAGATTGGGTGTTACGTGCCAATTTCGCGCGGATGTTGCAGTTCAACGGGCATCCCAATGAGGCCGCCTCGGAATGGCGGAAAGTGATCGAGTTGATGCCGTATCAATTGGAAGCGTATTACAGCCTGGGCAATATTCTCGACAGCCAGGGCCGAACGGCGGAAGCCATTCCCTATTTCCAAGAAGCGCTCTCCCGCCGGCCCGATTCGGTGGAAGCGCACAACGGCTTGGGATTGGCGTTGGCGAACCTGGGCAAACTGAAGGAAGCCGCCCGGCAATACGAAGCCGCCTTGCGCCTCCGCCCGGCGTTTGCCGAGGCGCACGTAAACTTGGGACAATTGCTGGCCAGGCAAGGCCAGGTCAAGCAGGCTTACGAACATTACGCGCAAGCGTTACACCTCAATTCGAACAGCGTCGCCGCCCACATCAACTTGGGGAAGTTGCTGACCGGCGAGGGCAAGATTCAAGAGGCCAAAGCGCACTACCGGTTGGCCGTCAATCAGAATCCGGACAACGCCATCGCGCAATACAACCTGGGGAACGCCCTCACCGCGTTGAATGATCCGGAGGCGCTGGAACATTATGCGCAGGCCGTGAAGCTCCAGCCGGAGTTTGCCGAAGCCCGATACAACCTGGCTCTCGGACTCGCCAAACAGGGACGGGCGGACGCGGCGATCGAACAGTTCCTTGAAGTAGTGAAGCTGCGTCCGAACTCACCCGACGTGCAATTGAACCTCGGCGTGGCGCTGGCCAAGGCTGGCCGCTACGCCGAAGCGATCACGCATTTCCAGGAGACGCTGCGGCTGGATCCCGCCAATGCGGCAGCTCGCAAGTATTTGGAGCACGCACAATCGCTGCAGAGTAACGTGCTGCCGGCATCCTGCCGGCAGATCGAGCGGAGGAAGTGGGAGCGACAATAGCTGCGTATTCGAGCGTGCCTGGCACATCCGGTTCTGCCGGCGAGACGCCGACAGCACGCTGCCTAAACGGGTTGCCGGCATTCTACCGACAGTTTGAAAAGTGATGATCGAACAACAAAGACCGGTGCGTGGATAACCAAGTTCCAGATCCCAATGAGCCAGCCGGATCCTGCTCCGGCTTCAATTGGTGGTTCGAGCATTTGACATTCTCTGGTCATTGGGCCTTGGACCTTGGTCATTTTCCCCGTGGAACCTTTGACCTTTCCCGCCCGGTTTGGTAATGCTGGATAAAAATAAATCTGTTATGAAAACTGCAATCGACCGTCGTTCCTTCCTCAAATCCACTGCTACCACTGCCACCGGCCTGATGGCGGGCGCGTTGGCGGGAAGCGCTCCGGCCAGTCGCGCGGCAGACTCGCCCGCACTGACCATTCCGGCCAAGGCCACCATTTTCAAAACCGTTAAGTGGGGCATGATCAACGAGCCCCTGTCCGTGCTCGACAAATTCAAGCTGTTGCAAGACTTGGGCTTTGACGGGGCGGAACTGGATTCGCCGGGCGGCGTGAACAAGGACGAAGCGCTCGAGGCCAGCCAGAAGACGGGCCTGCCCATTCACGGTGTGGTGGATTCCACGCATTGGTCCGTCCGCTTGTCGGATCCCAAACCGGAGACGCGCGAAAAGGGATTGCAGGATCTGCTGACCGCCATCCGCGAAAGCCATCATTGCGGTGGATACGCGGTCTTGCTGGTGCCGGGGCACGGCGATGACGGCACGCATGAAGAGGTGGCGTCGCGCTCCCTCGAGCAAATTCAGAAGGCCTTGCCCCTGGCCGCCAAGCTGGGCGTGCGCATCCTGATCGAGAACGTATGGAACAAGTTTTGTTACGAGGACAACGGACCGGGCGACCAGACGGCCGACCAGTTAATCGAGTTCATCGACCGGGCCAACAGTCCGTGGGTGGGTTCTTATTTCGACATTGGCAATCATCGCAGATATGCCACGCCCTCGAAGTGGATTCGCCAATTGGGACATCGCATCATCAAGGTGGATGTCAAGGACTATGATCACCGGACCAAAAAATGGGCGGAGATTGGCGAAGGCACGGTGGATTGGGACAAGGTGCGGACGGAACTGGCGCGCCTCAACTATCACGGTTGGGCTACCGCGGAAGTCGGGGGCGGCAACCGCCAACGGCTGAAGACGATCAAGGAACAAATGGACCGCGTCTTGGGAGAATAGAAATGTCCAAGGACCAATGACCAAGGTCCAGAGAAGGCCCAAGCCTCAAGCCCCAATGAGGCCCCGTCAGCCTTCTGCTGGCTGACTGGTTATTAGCCCCTGGTCGTTGCCAAATCGTTATTGCTCCGCGCTCGGTTGCGCCGGATGGTTCTCCGGCGTCGCCGCTGAGTTGGTTGCGTTCTCCGCATCCGCTTCCGCAGGCGACTCCGGACTGGAGGGCAAGCCAACCGTGGGTATCACGTCGGCGGTCGAAGCCGCTTGGCGCTCCGGTTCCGGTTCGGGATTAAGCACGGCTTCGGCGACTTCGGCGACCGGGGTGGAAGGTGCTTCAGCGACGGCGGGCGCAGTCAATTCCGGTGGCACGTAGCCTTCAATGGAATTAATGCGGTACCGCTTCTTCTGGCCATCGCTTTCCCACTGGATTTCTTCACCGGCACCGTGATTCAGAAAAGCTCGGGCCATCGGGGTCAGGTAGCTGAGATAACCTTTGTCCGGATCCGTATCCCAGGCGCCCAGGATGCAGTACGTTTCAGCTTGCTGCGTATCCAGGTCGGTGACATTCACCCGGGTACCAATGCTGGCGGCGTCTGTGCGGGGTTTGGCAAAGTCGGTGCCGCGGGCTTGCACCAGTTGCACCTCCAACTCGGATTTGCGGCGCATGAGCAGCTTCTGCATTTCTTTGGCGGCTTTGTATTCGTGGTTCTCGCGCAGATCGCCGTAGCTGCGGGCAATGGCAATCTCCTTCGAATTAGCCGGGATCTTCTTATGGACCAAGTTGGTGTATTCATTCCGGCGCCGTTCGAGGCTCTTCCACGAAACAACCAGCGTCGTCGCTTGTTTGGTTTGCTCGCCGCTGATCAGGGTTTGAATGGCCGGATAACTCTTCACGATGCGTGCCAGCAACGAACGCTTGTCCATGTCGTCGAATACCGTCGATAGCTGGAGAGCGCGGGTCAGGTCTTTGATGACTTCAAGATCGGCCGAGCCAATCAGTTCCACGAGCAATTCCTGGTCGTCCACCACGAAATCCCGGAGGCGATTGGATTTCTTCTCGTTGAATTCATCGCGTTCCATGGCGGTCATCATGGCGCGAAATACTTCGGGCCCGAGAATGTCCGCATAACTGTCGGATCGTTCCTTCGCCAGCCAGAGCAGCAGTTCACTGCTGGCCTTGTGCTGGCTGATCAGCAGAACCAGCATCTGCTTGAGGTCGTCCAAGTGGTTTTCGTGAATCAGCAGGTGCGCGCATTCTGAGCAGATCTTGGCGGGAATACCGTTGAGCGCCGCCAGGATTGCCTGGGGCCAATCCTCCGGGTGAGTGGCCTTGAAGGACTCCAGAATTCGGCGGTGCTTGCTGGCGGGGGCTTGGCGCAGCACTTCTTCGATTCTGACGTCCTGGGCCCAAATCTGTTGTTCCTGGAGCTCTGCTTCCACCGGGGCCGCGGTGGTCGCGGCGGCCAGGTCGTTGCGGATGAAGATGGCCTCCAACGCCACGGTGGGTTGGGTGCGTTGATGGGTCGGAATATCCGCGTTAAGCGTCACAATAATCGGCGCAACCAGGGCCTGCTTGTCCTGAACGTCTTCGAGGCTCTTCAAAACTTCCGTAGCCACATTCACCTTGGCCTTGAGGCCCTTGCTCTGCCGAAAACTCTCCAGCAACCGGTCATCCAGGGAAATCTCCTGTTCCTGATAGACAATCGGATCAGACTTCTTGGACGGCACCACAAAATGGCCGTCTTTCTTCAGCTCATGCTTGGCGTTGTCCCACCATTTGCGCCAGTCGTCCCGAATAATATCCGGCACCAGGATCTGCTGGATTTGATCGAGCGTGGCTTTGCCTTCGTAGCTTTGCAGGACCAATTTGATCAGTTCCAGGTGATTGACCGCGGCCAACTGCTTCAGTGCCTCCAAGTCCGACGCCTTGCGGGCCAGGATATGGTCGCGCGAAATTGGCTTGAGCGAATCGGCGGCAAAACCCAGGTCCATCGTATGTCCCGGTTTGTTGGGAAATTCGATGGTGAACCGGGCAAACACCGTGTCCACACTGATAATCCGGCCGAAGCCCCAGCTTCGATGCGAACAAAAACCGCTGGTCGTAAGCTGCATCAAAGGCTCCACGTGCTGACGCGCCAGTTTCCCGGCGGCGACCAGCCTATCGAATGCTTCTTTTAAATCTACTAAAGTCTCGCCTGCCATAATAGGGTTGAGAATATTACCGGGTGCGTGGTCAAAAACCAAGACAAATTGCGGCCCGAATTTTACTCCACCAGGCGCAACGGCTCGATTATGTGGAAAACCTGCTCGATCAAGAGCTGGCGCGGACGGCCTTGGCGCCTCCGGATCGCGGCTTGGTTCAGGAGTTGGTTTTCGGCGTGGTCCGCTGGCAGGCCACCCTCGATTGGCTGATTGCGCTGAAAACTTCCGGGACGTCCGCAACGGCTGCCCTTGCAGATCTTGCTTCGGTTGGGCTTGTACCAAACCTTCTGGCTGGATCGGATCCCGGATTACGCCATCGTGAATGAATCGGTGGATCTCGCCCGCGAACTTGGCTGCGGCCCGCAATCCGGTTTTGTGAATGCGGTCTTGCGCGGCTGCCTGCGAGAACGCGACGCCATTCGCGGTCAGCTCGACATGCTCAAAGACCGGGAGCCGGCTGTGGGATATTCGCATCCGCTCTGGCTGTGCGAACGCTGGCAGCATCGCTGGGGCGGGGAAAAACTTCGGCGATTGCTGGAATGGAACAACTCTCCCCCGCCGACGTATGCGCGCGTCAATACCTTGCGTTCCGACACTGAGCGCCTGACCGAGCAATGGGGCCAGGAAGGGGTGGCCTTTGCGCCGCGCCGCTGGGATTGGACCGACGAGGGGCTCGTCTTTGAATTGTTGGAACATCCGCCGTTGCCATCGCTGCCCAGCTTTCAGCAGGGGCAATTCTACATTCAGGATCCCGGCACCTTGCTGGCGGTACGCGACTTGAATCCGCAACCTGCCGACACCGTGCTGGATGTCTGCGCCGCGCCGGGTGGCAAGACCACCTTCATCGCCCAGCTTATGCACAACCAGGGCCGGATCGAAGCCCAGGATCGGCAGCGGGAACGCCGGCAATTGATCTGGGAAAACTGCGAACGACTGGGGGTCACCTGCGTGCGTCTGGCGGAACCTTCCGCGTCCCCAGCCAACGTCGCGGCAGCTCCCCCCACGTTCGACCGGGTCCTGCTGGATGCGCCGTGTTCGAACACCGGAGTAATGCGCCGCCGGGTCGAATTGCGCTGGCGCATTCGTGCGGACGAAATCGATCGCCTGGCCGAAGTGCAGTCAGACCTGCTGGCCCGGGCGGCTCGCCAACTGCGGTCCGGAGGAATCCTGGTCTATAGCACTTGCAGTCTCGAACCGGAGGAAAACAGCCAGGTGATCCAGCAATTTCTTGGCGCCCACGCGGATTTTAAGCTCTTGGGCGAGCGGGAATTGCTTCCCTTCCAGGACGGCGTGGACGGCGCTTACGTGGCGCGCTTGACACGTTCGGCAGTCACATAACTGCCCGCTGCGCCGGGGAGTGCATCCGCCTCGGGTCCAGTGCAGTCAACGGAGCCCACGCCGTTGAGGCGAATGTTTGATTGGTCTCAAGCAGCAAATGTCTGCCCCCGCCACAACGACGGCGCGAGGAATATCGGGATGCCGAGGTCCGGCCCTGGGTACCTCGTTGGTCGCGACAGAACAACGGCACTTGGCTTCATCGCACTTCTATTTCGGCGTTCTGCCCCCATCGTGCCTTGTCCGGCAAACCCGTTTCCGGCAAGCGCTGGTAGAGCACCCACAGTCCAATGCCCGAGAGCAACACCATGTCGGGAAAAAGCAGCGGCGCAAATACCGGCGCGCCATACACCACCCGATCAAACAATGATGGGCCAACCCCGTGCAAGTCCGCCGTGAAATGGAAAATGAATCCCAGGAAACCGACTCCGGTTTGCAGCAACATCACCACGGCGCAGATCCGCAGGTAGCCCCGGCTGACCCGCCGGACGAGCAACACAATCATGAACCCGACGGCCAGCGCACTGCTCCAGACTGGAAGCCATTCGGTGGGATAATAAAATCCATTTTGCGCATGGTCGGTGACACTGAAAATGAAATTGCCGACAAACCCGCCCAGCGCAAGGAAGATCACCCACAACGGCCATTCCCAACGCTCGGCCGCCACCATGCGGTTCATGATGAGCAACAGTCCCAGTCCCGTGTAGGCCAGTGGCGCGGCGAACGGCGCGGCATAGACCAGGCTTGCCAAAGTCTGCCGCTGGAAGAATTGGCTTTCCAAGTGCAGCACCAACCCGGCGATGCCAATGGCCACGGACATCCCGCCGGCCATGTAACCCAACACGCGCCAGGCTTGCACGCGCGCTCGCACCAGACACACCAGCGCGGGCACCAGCAACAACGGCGACAACAGGGAAAACGCGAGCGGCACGTATTCGGCCGGCACCCGGAAATAATTCATGCGGTGCGCCAGGAAGATGTCCGGCGCCAAGCCGACCAGATTGAACACGGCAAACAATTCAACCCAGGCCAGCGGGCGACGATACCATTTAGCGTTGGCGGTCATGCTCGCGACGCAATTGTTCCGCCTCATGGCGAAGCTCCACCAGATGTTTCAGGATTGGATAGTTGCCGTGCCACTGCACGAAATCCGCCCCGCCCATGAACGCCCCGTGTTTGGCCGTTCGACCGTAGTAATGCCAGAGGTCGAAAAAGTTAAAATCGATTGGCTGGTCGTAAGGTTTCCCGGTGAGCATGCCGTCCCGGCGCAATCCGTCCATGATCGCCTTGGCGGATTTCATCTTATCGTTTGTGGCCTCCACCACGGCCGCGGCTTCCCGATACACCCGGTCCACCACCTCGGCGGTATGGCATTTCAAGCAAACGTCCTTCATCGCGGTCTGGGCGCGTTCGGGATCAGCCCGTTGTGTGCTGATCTCCGCAAAGAGGTAATAAGACAATCGGTCGGAAGGATCATGCGTCACGCCCGTTCCATTGAGGCCGCTCATGTGGCAGGTCGCGCAAGTAGGAATGAACATCTCGCGGGTGGTCAGTTTCTTGGGTGGTACCGTCAGATCGAGCAGTTGGCGTTGCGCGGCGAACATCACCCCGTGTTTGGATTCGGTATAGATTTCCAACTGGGAATGGTCCGGGCCCAGATGGCATTGGCCGCACGTGCTGGGCAGCCGCGCAAACTCGACCGAAGAGGTGTGCCGGGTGTGGCAGGCGGTGCATTGGCCGATCGTGCCGTCGGCGTTGGGCCGGCCAATACTATGGCAACTCATGCAGCCGCTTTGCGTGGCCGGCACGCCCTCCAGTTCGGCCAGCGCATTCGGCGGCCGTTTCACACTGCCCGGTTGGTGGCGTTCGGCAAAAGCAACCTGCTCGGCGGTCAAACCGTTGTCCCCGGCGACCGCTGCCCAGGAGGCGGCGGCGTGCCGGCTGCGCAAAAACTGTTGGTAGATTTGCTCGTGACATGACCGGCAATTGCCCGGCGTCACCCCGGTATTGATCACAAAACCGTGGTGGTCTTTGCCTGTCTGTCCGGGCGCGACTTGGTGGCAATCCAGGCAGTTCAAGCCCTTCTGCGCATGCATACTCATTTCGAACTCGTGGACAATCGAATACTGCGAGTTCAAATGGCACTCGGCACATTTGCCGCTGGCGCGCACGAAGGCCGCACTCGGTTGCTCGATTTCGACGCGTGGCCGGCGGGAGTTCACCAAATAAGCTGCCACGATCAACCCCGTGGCGATGACGATGGCAATAAACACGGATCGAAAATTCATGTGGTTTCAATTGCTTGTTCCTTGGACTTCCGTCAACACTTTTGTGCCTGAGCAATGTTGAGTGAGCGAGCGGCGCTAATAACCGGTTTGAAAATTCGCGTTTGGAGTTCCGCCTTCAGGCGGCACCGCGCCCCAACCGCTTGAAGACGGGACTCCGAAGCCAGCGCTTCTCCATACGGACGGATCCAAAAGCCGAGGACCGAAGGCCAAAATCCGAAACTAATCCGAAACCCGGTATGTACTCCGCCGTCATGTTTTCCTTTGCGATTTGGGCGGGGACTGTTACTTGAAAATATGCGACCTACATTGTTTACCGCGATTTCGTTGGGGCTGGTGTTGGTTTTGGTCGAATCATTGTCGGCGACGGCGGCTGCGGACAGCGCGTTGCCGCCGGCGGAATCATCGGCCAAAGCCTTGAGTAAATTGCAGGCCTGGCTGAACGTGGCGCGAGTGGAGCGGCTGCCGCTTTCCAATGCGCCATTTGCTTTCATACCACTGAACCGCACGGACGCCGCGGCCGCCGAGCAGGCTTTGTGGCTCGACCACGCGGCGTTCATTCGCCAAACACGCGCTGCGGAAATGGCGGCGAAAGTCATCGAACTCAACGGGCTGAAAATGAAGTTCGAAATGTTGAGTTTTGACGATCCCCAGGCGCCCGCCACAAACGGCCACAGTCTCTTTCTCTCCCTTCATGGTGGCGGGGGCGCGCCACCGGCGGTCAACGAGTCGCAATGGCGGAACCAAATCCGGCTGGGTAACGCTTATCATCCGCGCGAAGGAGTTTATCTCGCACCGCGCGCTCCCACCGATGCCTGGAATCTCTGGCACCAGGCGCACATTGATTTGTTCTTTGGTCGGCTCATCGAGAACCTGATCGTCCTTTCCAATGTCAATCCCAACCGCGTGTATGTGTTCGGCTATTCGGCGGGCGGCGACGGCGTCTATCAACTGGCGCCGCGCATGGCCGACCGGTGGGCCGCGGCGGCGATGATGGCGGGGCATCCGAACGAGGCTTCGCCGCTGGGTCTGCGCAACGTGCCGTTCGCCATCCAGGTGGGCGCCAATGATGCCGCCTACAACCGCAACCGCGTCGCCGCCGAATGGGGCCGGAAACTCGATGCGTTGCACGCCGCCGATCCGGCGGGCTACGTGCATTTCACCGAGTTGCACACGGGCCGGGGCCATTGGATGAACCTCGAGGATCGCAAAGCCATTCCGTGGATGGAAAAATTTACGCGCCAGCCGGTGCCCAACAAAGTGGTCTGGTATCAGGATCGACGTCACCCACGCGCGTTTCTATTGGCTGGAGGTGCCCAAGTCACAGGCCAAAGCCGGCCAGCAAATCGCCGCTCAACGCGTCGGCCAGACGGTGACGCTTACGACCAAGAACGTGCCGACCGTGACGGTGCTGTTAAACGACGCCATGGTGGAGCTCGATCAACCGGTGACCATTCGTACGGCAGACAAGGAGCTGTTCACCGGTCGGGTGCCGCGCACCATCGCGACCCTGGCGCGCACGCTTGCGGAACGCGGCGACACCAACCTGACCTTCAGTGCCGAGGTGACGGTGAATCTGCCATAACGACGCAACGGTACGTGTCGTTCGCGTCGAAACGCGCGGGCGAAAACTCAACCGCATGGCCCGCGGCGAGGACACGCAGCGCATGCGCCACTTTGGTCGGGATCGTCACCAGTTCACCCGCCCGCACCGGTACCACGGCGCGCGCTTTGGTGGCGACATCTTCCACATGAAGTTCCAGTTCCCCGCGGATGAGGTAGATCGTTTCCGCTTTGACCTTGTGGAAATGGTTGCCGCGAACCGTGCCTTCCCGCAGTTCAATGAACGCCGCATAATGGACCGGCACGTCGCCATCGAGAAACTGCGCAAGTTCGCCCTGCGGCAGCAACAGGCGTTTGCACGCCGGGGCCTTCGGACCCGCCGGACCTTGATACACGGGCAAGCGGTGTTTGCGCACCTTACCCTCGAGGTAGCAGACGTCCGGTTCGACCTCCACGTGCGGTTCCGGTTTTGGAGACGGCCTATTCATGCGAAACAATCTGCCATCGCGCACGCAGTAATGCCAGTGCGACGGGAACCAGATTGATCGATACGATGTCGGTTTGACGCTGGACGGAGCTTGGTTGGTTTCAAAACTCCAATCGCTTCGTAGCAGCCGACGTGAGGAGGCTCAGATTTCTTCGAAGGACCGGCACTGCATACGCAAAGAATGAGCCTCCTTACGTTGGCTGCTACAAGCTCACGAACAAGCTCTACGGCAGTTGCAGACGGAAGTACTGCTGCGGTTGGTTCACGTCGAAGAAGTTCGTCACGGCAAACACGCCGAAGGAACTGAACTGGTTGGTCCAGATGGGCGTCCACATATCGGCCGGGGTGGTGATGTCCGTGGTGGTGAGCAACACGTAGCCGCCATTGAGCGGTCCGCCAATCGCGCGCACGACCAGATTGGTGCCGTCCACCAGCAGCGGGCAAAGCGTCAGGCCGGAGGAGATGCCCGTGCCGCTGAGTTGATAGGCGCCCGTGCCGGAAAGGTCGGTGGTGCTGTCGCTGACTACAACCGTATAGGTGCCGGCCATGGCAGCCGTGAGGATGATCTGCGCGGACGTGGCGTTGGCCGCGGTTTTGAGCAGAGTGCCGTCCGGCGCATAGAGCCGCATTTCCGGTTTGAGGGTGTCGCTCGCGGTGACCTTGTCCAGTTGCAGACTGAAGTTGTCTCCCTCGCAGGCGTTGAAGGACCAGGTATCCACGTCGCCGGTGGTGATCGTGCCGTCGAAGTTGACCTGGTTGGTCATCGGGCCGCCATCGTCGCCCGCCGAAATGGCGAACGTTCCCGGGACCTGAATCAGGGTCAATTGGTAAGTGCCCGCACCGTCGGGATAATTGCCGCCGTCGCTGGCCACCACCGTAAACATGCCGCTATTGGTGGCGGTGGTGGAGAGTTCGACGGCATTGTATCCGGTGAAGACCGATTTCAACAGCGCCCCATCCGGACCGTAAAGCCGCAGTGCGGGCGTGAATCCCTGCGTACCGCCATGGTCCATGATTTCTCCGGCGCGCAGCACGAGAGTTTGTCCGACAGTTCCCAGGAAGCTCCACACATCCACGTCCCCCGTGTCAATGGTTCCCAATTCGGTCGCCCCGTTGGCCAGCGGGCCGCCCTGGTCGGACGGAGCAATGACAACCTCACTCCCGGTCTTGGCCAGCTTGAGCCGATAGGTGCCGACGCCGTCGGGATAGTTGCCGCCATCAGCAACCATAACCACAAAGGTTCCACTATTGGTGGCGCGCACGGTGACTTCCGTGGCGGTGTAGCTGCTACCGTCCCCATCCAACCGCGCTCCGTCCGGTCCGTAGAGCCGCAACCAAGGGGTGAAGCCCTGATTGCCCCCGGTGTTGGTGATGCGACCGGCCCGTACCACGATGCTTTCCCCCGCGTCGGCGGTGAAATTCCACACGTCCAGGTCGCCGGTGTCGATGGAAGCCACGTGCATCCAGCCATTGGTCAATGGCCCGCCCTCGTCTTGGGTGGACACCACAATGGCACTGTCGGTTTTGCCCAGCGTCAAGCGATAGGTGCCGACACCGTCCGGATAAGATCCGCCGTCCACCACCACCACCATGAACGTTCCGCTATTGGTGGCGCGCACGGTGACCTCCGTAGCAGGGTAGCCGCTGCCGTCCGAATCCAACAGCGCTCCGTCCGGGCCAAAGAGCCGCAGCCCGGGTGTGAATCCTTGCGTGCTGATTTCGCCGGCGCGCACGACGATGCTGTCCCCCGCGTTGGCGGTGAAACGCCACAAGTCGAGGTCGCCAGTGTCGATACTGCCCAGGTGCATCACATCGTTGGTCATTGCCCCACCTTCGTCCTGGGGGGAGACCCAAACGTCACTGCCCGTTTTAGCCAACGTCAACCGGTACGTGCCGTCGCCATCCGTATAATTCCCGCCATCCCCCACCACGAGCGAAAACATCCCGCTATTGGTGGCGCGGATGAAGACTTCGGTGGCGGTATAACCACCACCGTCCGAATCCAGCAGCGCCCCGTCCGGACCAAAGAGCCGCAGTCCCGGCGTGAATCCTTGCGTGCCGCCGGTGCTGGTCACTTCGCCGGCGCGGACGACAATGCTCTGCCCGGCGTTGGCGATGAAATTCCACACGTCCAGATCACCGGTGTCGATGGCCGCGACGTGCATTAGTCCGTTCGTCATCGAGCCACCTTCATCCTGGTTCCCAATCACAATGGGACTGCCGGTTTTGGTGAGCGTCAACCGGCAGGTGCCGGCGCCGTCGGGATAGTTGCCGCCATCGGTAACCACAACCGTAAAGGTGCCGCTGTTGGTGGCCCGCGTGGCAACCTCCGTCGCGAGATAGGATCTGCCGTCGCTACTCAGCAACGCTCCGTCCGGTCCGTAGAGCCGCAACCAGGGAGTGAAGCCCTGGTTGCCAGATATGTTGGTGATCCGGCCGCTCCGCACCACGATATATTCCCCCGCGTTGGCGGTGAAATTCCACACATCCACGTCCCCGACATCAATGCCCTCCAGATACATCACACCATTGGTGAGCGAACCGCCTTCGTCGGAAATGCCCACCAGGATGGGACTGCCGGTCTTGGCCAACTCCACGCGGTAGGTGCCGGTGCCGTTGACATAATTCCCGCCGTCACTGACCACGACCGTGAACGTCCCGCTATTGGTGGCGCGGGTGGTGACTTCGGTCGCGGCATAGCTGTGGCCGTCCGCGTCCAGCAGCATGTCGTCGGGGCCGTAAAGTTGAAGCTTCGGGGTGAAACCTTGCGTACCGCCAGTGCTGGTCAATAGTCCCGCCCGAACCACAATGCTGTCGCCGGCGCTCGCCGTGAAAGTCCAGGAATTGGATTCGCCCACCACCGCGATCGCTCCCAACGCGGTCGTGCCGTTGACCAGCACGTTGGCTCCGGCCGGCGCAATAGTGCTGCGGGTCAGGTTCAGTCGGTAAGTGCCATGGCCGGCGCGATTGGCATCGCTGATGAGAATGGTGTACGTGCCGGCGAGTTCGGTGGCGGCGTCAATGGTTGCGCTCGCGGCATCCTGTGCCGTCCCTTTGAATTCGCCGTTGGGCCCAAACAGTTCGATCTTGGGGAAGAAATTCAGTCCACCGGAAAGCTCCGTAATCGATACGTTCACGTGATCAACCGGAGTCGCCACGAAAGTCCAGAGATCGAAATCGCCCGGCGCAATCGTCCCATCTTGATCCACTCCGTCGGCCAACGGGCCGCCTTCATCCGCGTCTGGCACCACAAAAACCTCCGGTGCCTGCGCCAATTGAAGTTGGTAGCCGCCGCTGCCGTCCGGGCTTCCGGCACTAATCAGAACCGTGTAGGTGCCGCTGTCAGGAGCCTCCACGTCCAGTCGCGCAGCCAGCGGATCGGAGGCGCCCTCCAGGCGCGTGCCGTTGGGCGTGAACAGTTCGATCATCGGTTGGAAGCCGACGTTGCCCGACGTTTTAGCCACTTGGAGAGCAATGCGGTCACCCTTGATTTGCTGAAAATGACCACAGAGTCCAAATCCCCCTGAACAATGTGTCCCTGTGTAGTTCGCCCCATTGGTCAGTGATCCGCCCTCATCACTCGCAGGCACGCTAAAGGCCTCGGGCATTTGGGCCAGCCACAGCCGATAGCTACCGGCCCCGGTCTGATAGGCATCGCTGACCACCACCAGGTAGTCACCGCTGGTTGCCGCTTGAATATCCAGTCGCGTGGCGATTTCGCCGAAACTGGACCCCAGCGGCGTACCGTCCGGAGCAAAGACCGCAAGCCGGGGAAAGAAACCCGCGCCACCCGAAAGCTCGGCCACTTGCACAATGATTCGGTCGCCCGCATTGGCGGACGTGGTCCAGGAATTGGTTTGGCCAGCCGTGGCAATATTGCCGTCATGCTGCCCGCCGTTGGTTAACGGTCCTTCTGCCAGGGCGGTGGTGCCGAACACCGACAGAAGTAACCACAGAACCAGAGCGTGAATGCCGGGAAACATTACTTTGCGCGCCGACATTTTCCCCCGCTGCGGCGCATTACCAGCGCGCCACTGGTTTGGGGAACGAGAGTTTGCGGTACTTTGCCGAGACGCCGCCATGGGGTCGGTGGAAAACTGAATCTTCTTCATACTTCATTGCTCTTTCAGCCAACGGTGAACATGCTTTCCAGCCTCAGGCTGGTGGTTCTCTTCTTTGTGCATTGCCTCAATGCCGCGCCCTGGTCGTTGGTGGCTTCGTTTGCTGTGAAACCATCCTTCCTTCCCATGTCGCCCCCGGTTCGCATCCCCCCGGTTATGTGGGTTGCCAACAGCGTCGGCTTGATGCACCCCGGGACGACTCGTAACGGTCAACGGAAGCAGTTGCACCCGCCTGAAAATGCACCAAGCAATCCGCCTTGCAAGGAAAAGTTATTAACGTTGTCAGGAAGGCTGATGGCACAACCTACGCTTCAAGGCCGAGCCGGTGCCAGAGCCCAGCATAAAACTGCGCGGCGGGACTCTTGCCGTTAAGCCAACACCCCCCGAATCGATTGCGGTCCCGTAAACGTTCTGGTTTATTTCGGCGCATGGACAAGAACCGGCTCGAAGGCTTTAGCGACGGGGTGCTGGCGATCATCATCACCATCATGGTACTGGAATTGGGCGTGCCCCACGGCAGCGATCTCACCGCCCTGAAACCCTTGTTGCCGGTGTTCCTGAGCTACGTCTTAAGCTTCATCTACCTCGGCATTTACTGGAACAATCATCACCACTTGCTCAAAGCCGTTCGTAAAGTGAAGGGCGCGATGATGTGGGCAAATCTCCATCTGCTGTTCTGGCTCTCGCTCTTTCCGTTCGTTACGGGCTGGATGGGGGAGAACCACTTCGCGCGCCTGCCCACGGCCTTGTACGGCGCCGTGCTGTTGTTGGCCGCCATCGCCTACTACATGTTGCAGAACATCATCCTCGCCGACCATGGGTGTGACTCGAAACTGGCCGCCGCCATCGGCCGCGATTTCAAGGGCAAGTTGTCGCCCGTGCTTTATGCGCTCGCGCTCGCCCTGGCATTTGTCCAACCGTGGATTGCCGACGTCATATACGTGTCGGTGGCGCTGTTATGGCTCATTCCCGACCGCCGCATCGAACGCTTCGTGAATGAATTTGAGCCGTCAAGGAAATGAAGGGCGACGCTGCGTTTCGATTTGGCGCTACCTGGCTTGCGGCACCGTGATCCGCAATACGGAGTAAGGCGGGACGTTCAGTTCGAGGCGACCGTTTCGCGTGGCCACGGTTGGGTTTTTTCAGCGCAATCTCGCAAGTTGAAAATACGATTCCTCAGGGAAGTATGACCAATACCCAATACCCAAGCACCAAACAATGACCGATCACCAATGTTCAATTTCGAACCTCCGTCGCCTATCGTAAGCTCGCTACCGGTGGTTATCATCCGCGGGAGTGGCGCCATCGATTTCGAGCGTCATTGCTACCAACCCATAGTGGCCGGAGTGCGATTTGATAGTAACGATCTTCTTTGCGGGATCGTCGATGGGAAGCGCTTGATGGGTGATGGCCGCGTGTCGAAAAGCAGGAACGGTGTTTTCAAAATCGAAGGCGACCGGCGGGGTGGGGCGCGTCCATTCACTGAGCGGCAGGTCTGCTTCCTGGACGCTGCCGTCGTCAAATTCAATGCTCAGTCGGGCAGGGTTGGGATTCATATAACCCCACACCAGCAAATGGATCGCTCGCGCCGGACGATTGAGGCCGATGATTTCGAAGACGTTCTCCGTGTTGTTGGGGGAAACGAGCGCGTCGTTACCGCGGCGCCGCACCATAAATGGCACTCCGTCGGCCATCACTTCGTCCGCCACAAACCACGTTTTGAAGCTGGCATTGTCGCCGCCGCCGAGCTGCGTCGAACCGTGAGGGCGGTTGTACAAAGCGGAAAGGTCCATTCCAAGATAACCGCGGATGGACATTGGTTGGAGCTTGGCTTCGCCGGTGACGTTGACCGGCCGGAGACGGACTCTCGCTCGCGACGCGCTGCCGGCGGCAGGTTCCAGTCGAAGCCCAATCTGCTGGATGAAGTCGGCCGGCCACACCTCGATCCCGGTTCCGGGAAGCAGTTCAACCACGCTTCCCTCTGCCAACTCCACTTCCACTCTTTGTTGGCCGGCGCCCTCCTTCAGTGGCACGAGGTAGCGCGCTTGGTAGTGATCCCCATCCACATAGCCGCCACGACAGTTGCTACCGAGACGTTGGTAAACAGTATCCTGGTGGCTGTCCAGTGCTGCAATGGTTTGTTCTCCCTGTTGGACGTGCAGACGGAAGGTTGGTCGTTCGTTCAATGGCACGCGGGCATGGATTGCCAGGATGGCTTGACCGTCAGTCTCGTTCACCGTGTAAGCAGTCTTCCACGAAGCACCGGCGCCGACCAGACGAACGGAAGCCTTGAGCAAGACAGCCGGTTGGCTTAGCATCCGCGCCATTCCAACGGTCGGCAACGTCGCGCGCGGATCACCATAATAAACCCATTCGGCCGCCGTCAGGAGATGAGTCGCCCATTCGCCGTTGCCAGCGGACTCTCCTTGCGTCGCAAGTTCGCGCAACCGTTCGGCGAGTCCATCATGTCCGCGAACGTAGTTGGCGCGCGCCAGCATCAACGCCTGCGGAAGCGTCAGGTCGGGATGCTCCGCGAGCAAGCGGAGGAAATGTTCGACCAATTCGTTGGTGAACCGGGCCGGGACCATCCCTTGCACGGTGGCAGTGCTGCCGCAGTAGGCCACTGCGCCATGGGCGAGAAACGCTTCCAACAAAGGCGATCCCACCGGCAGCGTGCCGCATCCATCGACAAAGACGACCGGCTCGCGCGGCAACTCCGGCATAGTGGCTGCCGCGACGAAAGGTTCTCCGAAACGGTTGGCGATGCCCGCCGGATCGCCGTGGCCGAAATGGACGATGAAATCCGCTGCCGCCAACGCCGCATCGTCGCGGGCGCCGCGAATCGCCACGTTGTATCCGCGTTGAGCCAGCGCCTGGGCGAAGGCCCGCGTCTCCATATGAATGCGCGTGTCCTCCGAACACAGCACCGTTGCCTGCCGACCATAATCTTGCTTACCGTTCAGTTGGCGGATCATTTGTGCTGGCGTTCCCAGGATGCGCGTCACCGCCCTGTCCGGAATCCCATCGGCGTCGAGGTCCGAATAGAACGAGTCGGTGGTAAGACGGATAGATCCAATCCGCACCGACCAAGTGGGCAAAGCGCGTTCGTCGCCGAGCAAAACCAGGGTTTCTCCCGGCTTGATCCAGAGCGCCAGCCAATCACGTAGCCAACGGGCCTTGGCAGTGGCTTCGGCGGCTGGATAGTTGCCAACAACCAACTCCATGTTGAACTTCTTTTGATACGCTTGCCCCGCGTCGAGGATCCGGTTGGTGTTTCCGCCGACGAGCTTCCGGCACGCGGTAAGGACTTCGCTGGTCTTGGACTGAATCTCCTTCGCGGAAAGCCCGCCATTGACCACGATCGTGAAATTGGGTGCTTTAGGCGAAAGCGGCTGCTGCTCGGTGCCGGCGAACTCAGCTCCAACGGCAACGTGAACTGTGAACGCGACAATACCCAGCCGGGCAATCAACGGCAATTCGAGCAATTGCAGAATCATGATTCCATTCTCCTCGGACGGTCCAATCCGGCAATTCTTAAAGTGCGTCTGCGGCAGTGTGAGCTCTTTTCGACTTCATCCACCGCCAAAGTCGCCGGATCACCCACCCCAGGACCAGAGGCACAATGACGATGACGGCAATGGCCACCCACAGTTCGAACGGCAATCCGTAGGTGTAGCCTCCTTCCTTAAGCTGCTGCACCGCTTTGGCATCGGGCAATTCGGATGCGGCCTGGGGTTCTGCCAGGCCATTGGGAAACACCACCCGCCAGCGGCGATCGCGTTGGTACAGGTGCGCCCGAACCAGGGTACCCACCGCCGGGATGGGATGATTCCCACTGGGAGTCATGTATTCCACAACACTTTTGCGCGACTTGATCCGAAAACAGCGTGCCTCGAGCGAATCTCCCGTGAACTCACCTTTCTCGACCTTCGTCACGTGCAGCGTCAGATCAATCGCCCAATCGTAATTGCCGAAACCGGTTTCAATATGTGATCGCTCCGTGCCGATTTGGAGATCCACGATTCGTCCGACGACTATGAGATCGGAGTGTTCACGCAACTGGGCGGGGCTTTGGGGAAGCTTTTCGGCCCGCAGAGTCAGCGTGAGAACGCAGAAGATCGGAACCAGCAACCTGCAATTCGGACACACGCGCGTCGAAGTCTGAAACCGTCGCGAGGGCAACGGAGTTGGCCGCGTGCTTACGGTGTTCATTCTTCTCCTCCAGCGATCATCGCCAGGTTCCGCACGCTTCTTGGCAAGGCGGGATAGCGCCACACCCAGTCGGTGCCACTGGCTGCGTCGTCTTGTTCATCCCATCCGACCGAGTACAAGACGAATTGTTCATCTTTTATGTGGCGGTAATTCAGGGATTGGCCGGTCATCAGATCGTGGGGAGTCCGATCGAGGAATTGGGGCACCAGTTGATCCAGATCATCGGGGAAGTCACCGTAAGCGAGGCGATATCGTTCCAGGGCGCACGCGATGCGGGCCTGGTTAACGCCGGTTTGTTGCCGCGCGGTTACTTCGACGGCTTTCACATAATTGTGCCCATATCTACGAACCAGGGCGGCGACAGGCAGGTGAGTGTCTTGCGAAAACTTCCTAATGGCATTTGCCACCGATGAATGGGGCGGGAGCACACGCTGGTACCGCAGATCCAGTTGCCCCAAGTTGTTCTGAATCGATTGGGCGTAACCGATTTGCATTTGTCGAATCCATCCTCGGGGTCCCCAGCGCAATGCCCAGGTCGCCCAATCGCACCACATTGGTCTAGTCTGGCCCAGGCGACCAAACGATTGCATCTGATCAAAATACATCGCGACCAATTCCCGTTGCGGGGTGTGCTCGAACCACCAGTTGATGGCAGCTTGCTCGGCTTCGAATCCAGTGGCGCAATCAGCCAACAAGTCAAACGTAGCTAATTGTTCTTCGAACATGCGCAATTGTGAATCGTCCCAGCGTCGGGCGGCCAATCCTTCCCAAACCACCTGCAGATATAATCCAGTAGCGGCCACTTGCATCATGGCCGAGGTAAGGCTGGGCTGCCTTTTCAGCATGGTCGCCAGTCGATATAACACGGTGGCATCCTGAAAGGCCACACTGGAATTGTTCAAAGCGAGTTCGGCGCTGGCGTGCAAGGTCAAAGCTTGTATCACTTGGCCGTACCCCTTGAAGTAAAAATAGTGAGGATACTCCGTAAGCAAACCACGATAATCTGTGTCGATCCATGACTGGGGGCGTTCGCAGGCGGCGTATAAAGCACGGAATTCGTTGGTGAACTGGTTGAATGACTCGAGCACTTCAGGGGCAGAACGGGGTGCATGCGCGGGCATCACCTTATGCGCAGGAACAACTCTAAAGATGGCGGAGCCATGCTCAGCTTTTAAAGCAAGACCGTTATCCTCCAGCACTCGGTTAAAAGCATTTCGCGGGGTCGTATTTGTCAACTCAAGCGAGTAGCCAGCCGGTGAGACCAACTGCGACACTTCGGGATCAAAAATGAAAATGATGCCGGCTTGCTTCGCGACGTGCCGAATCGCATCCATGACGGGGACCCCATCAATGATCACGGTTACTCTTTCGTCGGCGGCTGGAGGCAACGTCAGGGTGGCTATGTCCGCGGCTTCATGAGGCCACACCGGAGCGGGCGCTAAAGCACGAATGATTTGAAACTGACTGGGAGTCGGTGTCTTCATCAGTGCCAAACCGTAGTTGCCCAACACCGCTTTCAAGGCTTCACGGGCGGTAACGTTTTCGAAGCGAACAGATACGGGTACCTGGAGCAATGGCGTGCCTTCAAGGGTCATTGCATAGACACGATTGTCGAAGGAAACCTCGATATTGGCCTGCCGGGTCAGGTTGCGCAGTGCATCCACGAATGGAACGCTGTCAATCACGATCAGGGGCACGAACTCGTCGGATTCATTCGCCGGCGCGGGTCGGCTCTGCCCTCTCCGGAAGTATTTTCGCCATTCCTCCAAATCCGTGGGCCGGCTCTTGCTCCAGGATCCGAGCAAATCTGCATCACCTGGCTGAGTGATCCGAATGAGATTTTCAGTGGGCGATGTTCCTGGTGCTCGTGAAGAAAACGTAAACCAATCTCGGATCGGCGCGGCTTTGAGGAAATTCTGTGCATCGGGAACCGGCGGCAAAACGAAGGCCTCGGGATCCAGGCGCTGGCCTTGAGCGACCAGGTCGCGTTTCAGGATTTGCCACGCCCGTTCACTACGATAATTCTCCCATGTGTAGAAAAGAGCGAGCAAGCCAATGAACAGCACCAGGATCGCTCCAATTCGATAAGCCCAGCACCTTGGATTGCGCTGACGCTTTTCAGCCGCGCCGGACGCGGAACAACTCGTTTGGTAACCTTTCATTATCAACCACTCGCTAAACGTAGTGCCTTGGTCTGAGCATACTGTGGTCCATTCTGCGAAGCGTTCAGCCCGGCGTGGCAACGTCCCGGGCTCTTTGGATAATGGTGGCCAGTTTCCCCCAGCATTGGTCCATTTTGTCACCGTGACCAAACGCCTTCATCATGGACTGGAGCAGTTCGACGTTATCCTCGCACTCGGCATCATAGGCCGCGGCCTCGGGTTCCCGGCTCATGGCTTCCAAGGTCGAGATGACCCGCTGGTCAGCGTTCTCCTGGGTGATCAGCGCTTTGCAGGCCTCCAGTCGCACACGCCAATGGGGATGATCCAACATCTGAAACAATGCCATCCTGCCTTCCGCACTCCCCCGGGCACCCACTTCCAAACAGGCAAGCTGTGCCACTTGGCTTTCCGAATCGCGCAAGGCATGCAGATAGGCGCGGTTCACCACTGGTCCGGTAGTGGACATCATCAAAATTGCACAACTGAGACGAACACGCGGATCCGGCCCATGCTCCAAATAGTCCGCCAGGGATTCCGCGTAAGGCTGCATGTCCACCCCTTCCATTCGGAACGATGACAGGGCACCGCCCGCTCGACGGCGGACTTTTTCGTCCGGATACCGGAGCAATGCCAACAGGGTCTCGACTATCTCTTTCGGCGCTTGGGGACGTAACTTGCTGAGAGCAGCATATGTCTCCAGTCCGTCCTCATTTTGCAGAAGACCTACAATACGCTGAAAGGTTGGATAATCCGTCAGTCGCATTTAAGACTCGGGGTGGTTGGCAACTTCCCTGGCCTTGGCCAGGATGGAGGCCATTTTGCCGAAATCATCCATATCCGAATGGTCCTCTCCGCAGGCCAGGAACAAATCCTTTTTCAAGTCTCCGAAATCGTCCTCCCAAGCATCGTGCTCCACGGCTTCCGGTGTTTGGCACAAGGCTTCCAAGGTGGCCACGACTCGGTGATCAGCCGTTCTCTGGCGAATTAAGCGGATACAGGCAGTCAGCCGCACCTGCCAGGAAGGATGATCCAACAGACGCATCGCAGCAGCAGTGCCTTCCGCGCCGCCGCGTTCGACAACTTCGCAGCACGACCATTGAACCACTTTTGCGTCCGTGTCTTCCAGCGCTCGGAAGAAGGCGCGATCGACGGTCGGTGAATACACTCTCCCCAGCCCAAGCGCACAGCTCATTCGCACCACGGGATCCTCCCCATGTTCGAGATAGTGGGCTAGTTCGTCCGCCTTGAGTTCCACGTTGACCGGTTCCTCGTGCAGCATGGAATACATGGTCAACGAGCCGCCCGCCCGTCGGCGAATGGCTTGCTCCGGATCATTGAGGAGTGAAACAATGATATCCAAAACTTCGCGAGGAGATTGCTCTTTCAGTAGATGCAATGCGTGCATTCGCGAAATTCCATCGTCGCATTGTAGACAGGTGAGCACGCGGTCGGTGAAAGATTGGTCGTCGGCAAACTCGATCTTTTGAAAGAGCTGATGTGCCATATCGACACCGGCAAGACTGGTTCCATCCGGTAGCGCAATGGCAGTCGGACCGATTTCGGCATAGTCATGGGCGCAAAAGAACGGCACTGCGTTCAAGGGCACTTTCGCGTTAAGACGGGGTATGTCGGCTGACGAAGCTTCGCATTCCAGGAAGCAGAAAAGCAGCGAGCCGACTCCTCGACGAACGAAGTCGGGGTGCACGTAAACCGCCGGAATGGCCGCCGCCTGAAGGTCGATCTGTCCGTATCCAATGAGGCTATTCTGGAATTCGCACACGCAGACAATGGTATTTTGAATGTCCTGCTCGAAAGCGTTCGCCGGTCGATTGGTCCAATGAGCGATTTGTACCTCAGTGTAGTGGTGAGAGCACAGGCCTCGGATGGAGGCTACGTAAACGTCGCGGAGCTTCTCGGCGTCGCCCAAGACTGCACCGCGTATGTTGGATCCTTTCATATTATCTATTTTGGGGCACGTGAGTCAGCCTCCGCCGGAACCTCCGCCACAATCGCCGGATTACCCATCCGAGTATCAAGGGGACGACGACAATGGCACCCATGGCACCCCAGATTTCAAGGGGCAATGCAAACGTGTAACCGCCACCTGCCAATTGGCTTACCGCCTTGGCATCGGCCAATTCGACCCCCGGTTGAAGGCTCGTCAGCCCGTTGGGAAACACCACACGCCAGCGGTTATCGCGTTGGTAAAGATGAGCTCGAACCGGCGTTTCGACGGATGGGATGGGGTGGTTTCCACTGGGGGTCATGTATTCCATTGCGCTCTTGCGCGACTTGATCCGGAAACATCGCGCCACGATTGAGTTGTTCTCGAACTGCCCTTTCTCGATCTTCTCGACCTTTAGTGTCAGGTCAATCGCCCAATCATCATTGCCAAAGCCAGTCTCGATATGCGACCGCTCGGTTTTGACTTGAAGCTCCACGATTTCCCCCACCACCACGAGCTCGGCTTCGGCAAGCAGTTGCGCGGGACTCCGGGGAGCCCGCTCAGCAAACAGGGTCGTCGCGAACAGCCAAAGCACGGTTATAATGACCGGCTGAATGTCAACACGGATACCAGGCATCGTCTTCATTCCGGCGCAATAAGTTCGCGAGACTGGAGCTGACTCGTGTTTCAGGCATTTAGGTTCAACGATTGAAATCAAACGTATAAACGAGGTACTTCGGTCGGGATCGGAGAAGACAAAAAGCGCTCCAGATCAAAACTTCGACCCCAACATCCACAGCCGAGTAAGACCATAAAAATGGGATGTCCATAATCGTTAACTTTTCCCGTCTCCTCCATTACAGCAAGCAACTTGCCGGGCCTGCTCGAGGATGGCGGCCATTGTGCCCCATTGGTGAATTACGGCCTCAGCGTCACTGCTCAACAAACCCACGTCGTTATTAAAGTCTCTGAGTTGCTCATGAAAGGCGTCGTGCTCGGCGGCTTCGGGATCTTTGCTCATGGCTTCAAGGGTGGCCAGCACGCGTTGATCAGCAGCCTTCTGCTGGATCAAGGCGATGCACGTATTCAGGCGGACCTTCCAGGAGTCGTGGTGCAACAATCCCTGCAAGGCAGCAGTCCCTTCCGGGCCGCAGCGGAATCCGACTTCGGTGCAGGCCATTTGCACAATCTCTTCATCCGGGTCCTTCAGTGCTTGCAAGAACGCATGATCCACGACCGCTGAGCGCACGGGCAACAGCACGATCGCGCAATACAATCGAACTCGTGAGTCCTCACCACGGACGAGATATGCCGCCAGCTCGTCAACTTTTTGCCCTACGTTCACGGGTTCCTCGCGCAGGATGGAAAACTGGGCCAACGCTATGCCAGCATGGCGTCGAACCTTCTCCACAGGATGTTCCAGATAACCAACGATGGCATCCAAGACTGCCTCCGGCGCCTCATTTTTGAGCTCTTGAAATGCTTTCGTGCGGGATCTCCAATCATCAAATTTCAGGCTGATGAGGACGCGATCGGCAATCGACTGATCTTCAGTATACTCGAGCGGTTGGAATACCTGGAGCTCCATTTTGACACCGGGCAACCGGGTGCCGTCACCCAATTCAATTTCCTCGGGCCCAATTTCGGTGAAGTCTCTGGCGCGAAAAAATTCCACGGCATTCAGCGTCGCCTTGACGGTTAGCCGGGGCACGTCCTTGCGGTAAGCCTTGCTCCGCAGCGAATCAAGCAGCATCGATCCCATCCCCTTGAGTGCGTAGTCCGGATGCACGTAAAGCCCCAGAATTCGGCCAGCTTTTAGGTCCAACTGTGCGAC
>CAWBHS010000078.1:0-137582 GCA_963788655.1 uncultured Verrucomicrobiae bacterium
GCAGGGAGCGAGACACGGCTTTTTCATCTGGACCAGCTACCGACTGAGGCGCATTTCTTTCTCAAGAAATGACTAGATTCTTTTCGTCGGTTTTGGCAAACCATGGGGATGACAAAGCCGAAAACTGCACCCGAATCGGAGCTGCTCTCCAAGGTAAGCGTCCGCCTGATCGCCGAGGACGAACGCAAGCGGTTTGATGAACCGTATCCGTCAGTGGAACAGGCAATAGGCAAGGCAGTGGCCGGCGTGGTTAACTGGGCGGGTGAACCGGCGGGTGTCGCAGAAACCAAGTGCGAAGAACTGGGAAAGTTTACCGGAGCGGCAGCGTTCGGGCCTCGTGATGCGCTTTGGCCCATTGCCGCGGCGTGAACTGCGGGATCTGGCTCTGTTTCATATCAGGCAGGCGCGTCAACACGTCCTTGAGGTATTGGGCTGGATCGATCTGATAGCGGCGGCAGGTTCCCAGGATCGAGTAGATCACCGCGCTGCGCCAACCGGCATCTGGATGCCCCACAAACAAAAAGTTCTTTTTTCCTACGGCGGTCGGACGGATCGCGTTCTCCACCAGATTGGAGTCGATTTCCACTTCCCCATGCTCCACATAACCGATCAGCTCCGGCCACAGGTCCAACGTATATTGGATGGCTTTGCCCAGCAGGCTTTGCGGCAGAACCTTGGGACCGACTCGGTCCAGAGCTTTGCGGATCCGAGCCAGGATCATGCGCGCTTCGGCGGCCCGTGCCGCCTGCCGCAACCGGGGGCCGGTTGGTGGTTTACGCAGCCGTTGCTCCAGGGCATAGAGCAGCCCGATCTGCTTAATGAACCAAGGCGCCCGCCGGTCGTAGTTTTTGGCCTCGTTAAATTTCCGGCGCGCGTGAGCCCAACAAGCAAAGTGGATCAGTTCGGGCTCTCGTCCTTGAGCTTGCAGCCCTTGGTTGCGATCCTGGACCAAGCGGCGATACACCGCATACCCGTCCGTCTGCAGCTTGCCGGTGAATTTTTTAAGAAAGGCTTCCGGCCCATCGCGCCCCCGACTGGTTTTCCATTCGAAGATCACGTTGCCCCGCGGATGGCCAAAGACCCAGAAGTATCCCTGGCAGCTACGGCCCGGACACTCCCGGTCCCAATAGCGGATCGGGGTTTCATCGGCCTGGAGATAATGGCGGTCGAACACCTCGACAATCATTTGCCGGTAGATCGGCTGGAACCACGTGGCGATCGATTCGGTCCAGTCCACCATGCTCTGGCGGGCCAGCGGGCCCTGATAGCGTTGGCGGAAAATTTTCTCCAACCGGTAAAAGGGCAGATGGTCCTCAAAACGGCTAAGGATCAGATGCGTCAAGAGGCCGACGCCCGGCAGGCCTTTTTCGATCAGGCGATTGGGCAGCGCGGCAATCAGCACATCTTGGGGATCGGGAAAGACCAACGCCGGGACCGTGGGTGCCACTGGCGCTGCAAGCCCGGCGGCGGCCGGCACCGGTTTGCGGACAAACTTGGGCCGCACGTAATGGCGCCAGTAGAACTTGGCGGCTTCCCAGTCCAGTTCCTTGGTGACCACTTCGTCAAGCTGGCGGAATGCCTCCGGGTTGGCTTTAACCGCTTCGGGCAGCAGCACCACCCGTTGGATCGGCAGGTTATCCGGGAGGGCGCTGCGGGCCGGCTTGCGGTGGGAGTTGGGCCGCTGCGGAGCCGCCGGCGGCGTGGCCGGGGGCGGCGCCGGGGCCGCGGTCAAGCCGGCCAGGAGCAGGTCCAGTTGCTTGGGATCGATCCCTTCGTTTTTGGGGCTGCCAAAGTAGCGGCGGATCAGCGCATCAACTTTCTGGCGGAGCAGTTGGTTCTCGGAGCGCAGGGTCTGATTTTCCTGGAGCAGGGCTTGGTTCTGGGCCTGGAGAGGGGCGAGCATCTGCTCCACCTGGGCCAAGCGTTGGGCCAGGTCAGGAGGCGAGATGGACGCCGTTTTGTTCATTAACTAACAGTATTTATATATTTATATAACTGTCAATAACTTATTAGTATATTTTGCATTTTTTTACCGCCGATACCATCCTCGACGGGGCTGCACCTCCAAGCCGGCCAACAACGCACTCAACTCCTCGGCGCGGAGCTGGGTCGCCAGCCCCTCGCCTTGAGGCCAGCCCAGCCGTCCGCGCTCCAATCGTTTGGCGCAAATCCATAGACCGCTCCCATCCCAGGTCAGAATCTTGAGCCGGTGGCGTTGTCGGTTGGTAAACACGTAAAGATGACCGGATAGTGGATCCTCCGCCAAGTGCTGTTGGACCCAGGCACAGAGCCGGTTGAACGAAGCGCGCAAATCCACCGGATCCAGGGCCACAAAAATCCGCGTCGCCGGAGTGAGGGTAAACATCGCTCAACTCCTGTCCAACAACGCGGCCACCGCTTCGCGCGCGAAGTCACCTCGTAGCCGAACGGTCCAACCGTCGGGCAGACTGATCTCGGCGGCCCACGGTGTCGCTGAGGTCCAGTCGTTGCGCTGGATTTCCTGCAAGCGGGGAGCGGGAATTGGACTCTTCTTTACTGGTTTCGGGTGATAGAGCCAGTAGCGCAGGCGGCTCACGGGCAGCCCGTGTCTCTGGGCAAAGGTCCGCTGGCTTAGCCCGCTGCGACGGTAGCGCTCGATCCAGCGGGAGGATTCTGCGGGTTGGGGACCAGAAGAATTTAAAGGTTGGAGTAAGTTTTGACGCGATGCATTCATCGCTCAAGGTTAAATCACCTCAGCCCCCTGTCGCTAGTGCCCCTTCCACTGACGCATACGAAGGAGTTGAGTCAATCGGAACGCTCCCTCTCGGCCAAGCCGCCACTCATCCACCGTCTTTTCTTCGGCGTTGCGGAGATTGTAGTTCGTGATGGCGCCGCATTTAGCGCGGTCTATGTGTTTGCACGAACTCGACGTGAGGCATCCCGGCGATTCCGCGGCGAACTCAAGTCCGCCGGTTACAAAGTCACGAAAATAGGGATGCCCCAGGACCACGCGGAAGCCGGTGCGATTGTCCCCGTCATCCGGGCGGTCCTCGCCACGCCACGCGGAACGGCAGAGGTACGCGCCGTTGCGCCAGTTGCCGCCCCGATTCATGCGCCAATTGCCCGTCTCCGGCCCTGTGGGATTAGTCACCGGCCCCACTGGATACATCCCATACCAATCCTGACACCATTCCACCACGTTCCCATCCATGTCGTACAAGCCCCAGGCATTGGATGCATAACTCCCTACCTCGGTCGTCCGTCCAAGATACATCCCTTCTGGATTGCCAATGGTTCCAATGACAGCGTCATATTCGGATCGCCCATCAAAACTCGCCCATCCCGAACGCAACTCATCCCCATAATGATGGGAGGTAGTTGTCCCCGCCCGACAGGCATACTCCCATTCGGCCTCGGTGGGTAAGCGATACACGTAATCCCGTCTGGCAAGCGCCCCGCCGCTCGCTCACGTTCCGTCAGCAGCGCACAATAGTTGGTCGCGTCAATCCAGGTCACCTGCTCCACAGGATGTTGCAGCTCATTCGTCACGAGACCGCCAATGCCATCACCAAAGGGTGGTGTCCCATTCCTCCAGTGACTCGGATTGCTTCCCACGACCTCCAAATACTCCCCTTGCGTCACCTCATATTTTTTTATCCAAAAGCCCCGGCTGATCGTCACTTCGTGCTGGAATTCATCACCATCACGTTGCGCCTCCGTCTCCGGGCTGCCCATCGTGAACGTGCCGGATGGGATCCAGGCCATGTTCTTCAGGTAATACGGCTGGGCATCCACGCCCACCTTGTAGAACTTGTGCTCCGCGGCGTTCGTGTCAGTCAGGCTGTCCATCCCGCCACTGCCTTGAACAGCGGTCTGTTCCGGCAGGCTCATCCAGTCCGTGCTGGCCCCCTCGAGGTCAGCAGCGCAAAAGAGCGTGTAGTGCCGGTTCGAGGAAGTTTGGAAATAGACCGAAGCCGGAGTGCCATTCAAGGCCACCTCGATGTGATCGATGCGGAAATACGATTGCCCATTGGTCGGGTCCGTGTCCGCCTGCCATTCCTGGAAGGTCGTCTGAAAGTCGTTATCCGGGTTGCCGGACACAATGTCCGGATCAGTGGGGTCCAGGCCGTAGCGGGTGAACCAGTCCTCGGGAACTACACTGCGCAAATCGAACTCGTAAGCACCCATGTCAAAGGCGGCGAAGCCGTCGCCATTGCCATCCAGTGGGCGCGGGTTGCCATCGAGGTCAGAGGTGGTAAGGAAGCTCAGATTAGTGCCGGCGTCAATGCAGGGTGAGCCGTAGGCGAGGCGGAAGTCGCCGGCAGCAGCGTTGAGGAAGGCCGGAGCATTTGTGATGTTGGCGGTACCCTCCGTCGGCGGTGGAGTTGTGCATGAAAAATCCAAAGTCGAGTCGGAGTCGTAATTGGAACCGCGAAGGGCCGTATTATAATAGACGATACAGTTATCCAGGTCACTTTCACTGGCTCCACCACCGTTGCCATTGTCGGCCTCGTTGCCGACCAAAGTGCAGCTACGGAGGGTGGATTCATCTGCTCCGCCACCGCCGCCAGTGCCGAGCGCACGGTTGCCGGTCAAGGTGCAGTTGGTGAGAGAGCTCAAGGCCACGCCACCGCCGGCTAAGGCTCGATTGCCATTCACGATGCAGTTGTTCAGTATGGCAGACTCAGCCCCGCCGCCATCGAAAGCCGAGTTCATGGACAGCGTACAGTGGCTGAGCGTGCTAGAACTGGCTCCGCCGCCATATCTGGAAGCCGAGTTGCCGATCAGCACACAGTTGGAGACAATCGTATTGAGCGATGCAGCCCACACCCCACCGCCGCTTCGCTCGCGGTAGGAATCCCCCGAGTTGCGCGTGGCCCCGTTGGTGAGGGTAAAGCCGCTCAAGACGGCGCCGTCGGCCAGGTACACACACCGGATCGCGCCGTCCCCATTGGTGATGCCCGGCACCTGCCAGCCGGCAATGACTGTCACTTCCGGCCCCATCAGGCTTTCCACCGTGATCGCCTTTTCAATGGCCACCCGGTTCGTCATCGTTCCCACCACGGCACGGCCACCGGTGGCATAGACGCCGTTGGTGACCAGCACGGTATCGGTGGGTTGTGCGGCGTCCACGGCCTCCTGGATGGTGTGCGCTGCGGTAGCCCAGCTTGCGTATGGCGTGGTTGGGGCAGGGCTGTTGCTCGAGACGAAGAGTGCGCGATGTTCGTATGCACCCATGTCGAAGGCGGCGACACCGTCTCCGTCGCCATCCAGCGGGCGCGGACGGCCGTCGAGATCGGAGGTGATGAGCGCGCCCAGATTGATGCCAGCGTCAATGCAGGGGGAACCGTAGCCGAGATGGTAGTCGCCCGCGGCGGCGTTTTGGAAGGCCGGTTGATTGGTGAGGTTGCCCACGCCGTTCGTCGGCAGGGGCGTAGTGCAGGACTTGGTGAGAAGGCTGTTGTGGCCGTAATTGGCTCCGGCTGGCGCCGTGTTAAAATAGACGATGCAGTTATTCAGTGTCGTGGATGCCCACCCATTGCTTGAGCTGCCATTGACACCCGCTCCGCCGCCGGAACTGCTTGCCGAGTTATCCACCAGTGTGCAGTTGTTCAATGTTCCGTAAAGTGCCCCTCCGCCGTACTGAGCCGTGTTGCCCGTAAGCAAGCTGTTGACTAAGTTGCAACTGAAGGCGCCGCCGCCGTATCTGGCGCTGTTCGCATTGAGGGTTCGGATTGAAGCCGTTTTCAAAGCGCACCGCCGCCGCTACGGTTATCGTCGCATCGGCCAGGAGCTGCGGGATCAGCAAGTGGTGTGCGCTCCCAGTCGCATTCGCCGCCTCATGAAACAACGGGGTTTACGGGCCATCCAACCGAAAAACTTCGTGCCCAAAACCAGCGACGGCAAAGCCAATCAGCCTTCGCCCAACCTCGTGACAGGCCAACCGCGGCCCGATCGCCCCAATCAGGTTTGGGCTGGCGACATCACCTTCATCCCCACCCAGACCGGCTGGCTTTACCTGGCGGTCGTAATCGATCTGTATTCCCGTCGCATCGTCGGCTGGAGCCTGGCTGATCACCTGCGCGCCGAACTGGTCCTGGCGGCGCTCCACCAAGCGTTGGCTTCGCGTCCGGGAATTGACCAAACCATCTTCCACAGTGATCGGGGCAGTCAATATGGCCGCACCGCCTTTCGCCGCGTGCTGGCCCGCGCGGGTTTGCGCCAGAGCATGTCGCAATTGGAAACAAAACCAAGATAAACTCCACCTCCTGAGGCTGCAGCGGAATTGGAACTTAACAAACAGTGACTTAGGGTGGTCTCATGCGCGCCTCCGCCAAACATGGCTGAGTTGCCGTTCAGCATACAATCGCGGAGCACCCCTCCGAACACACCACCGCCATACACGCTGGCTGAATTACCAGTAAGCACGCAATTGCTCACGACCCCGCTTGCCTCACTCCATGCCGCGCCACCGCTAACAGAATCTTGATTTGCTCCATAACTATCGCTTAAGGTATGGCCATGGGTTAATGTAAACCCGATGAGGAGGGCATTATAGCCCAGGTAAACACAGCGAATGGCGCCATTGCCGTTGGTGCCACCAAAAGCTGCTGCGCCCACGATCAGAGTCGCCTCCGGGCCGTTGACACTTTGGACGGTGATGGCCTTGTCGATGGCCACGCGATTGGTCATCGTGCCGGTCACCGCGCGGCCACCGGTGGCATAGATACCGTTGGTCACCAACACGGTGTCGGCCGATTGCGCCGCATCCACCGCGTCTTGAATGGTGTGCGCAGCGGTGGTCCAGTTTGCGTAGGGTGCCACGGGAGCGGGGCTGTCCTGCCAAACGTGGAAGGTTGCTGCCGGAAGGGTTATGGCAGTGACAACTGTGCAGCACAGCCAAACCGTCGCGAAATGGAGAAACGGCAAAATAATGCGGGGCAAAATCATTTTGCCCTGCTCACTCCGCGTCGGTCGCCGCCGAAGTGCCAAGGAAATCGGCGATGCAGTTTCTTTCCGAAGGTTTGTTCTCATACGACCAAGAGGATTGTATTCATCGGTTTGAGTGGTTTCGTTCCAAGGTGAGTTTAAGGAGCTGGCACACCGACGCGATAGTAAGCGGGCGGCGCTGAGGGCGCATTGGTGTCGGTGAACGTGGTCGTGCCGGCTTGGCCGGTGAGATTCGTGGCCAGTGGGAGGAAGGTCGGAGACGCTATCAGGTTGGTGCTGCGCTCCAGGAAATACTTCATGCCCGCCACGCTCTGCCAGCTCACGTTAACGTCGCCACCGGCGGGTGAAGCCTCCAACAGACGCAGCACGGACAGCGAGTTGGTCGGATCGGTCTGGCAACGCCATTCCTGCCAGTTGTTAAGATGATCACTGTCGGAGTCCTCCGTATCCGCCAAGCCATCGGTGGATAAATGAGATGCAACGGAATTTTGGACCATTTTCTCTCTTAATTTTTGCTTAATCTTTGGTGTTCAAATTGGTTGGGAGTTCGGTAGCCCAGCGCCGAGTGTTTGCGTTGATTATTGTAGTAGGCTTCGATGTATTCGAAGAGTTCGGTTTGCGCGTCTTGCGCGGTCTCAAAACAGCCGCCTTGCAGCATTTCTTTCTTGAGCGTTCCGATGAAGGATTCGGTCCAGGCGTTGTCGTAGGGATTGGCCCGGGCCGACATGCTCTGGCGCAAACCCGCGCGGGCCAGCACGCGGCGAAAGGCGGTGCGGCCATATTGACTGCCCCGATCACTGTGGAAGATGGTTTGGTCAATTCCCGGACGCGAAGCCAACGCTTGGTGGAGCGCCGCCAGGACCAGTTCGGCGCGCAGGTGATCAGCCAGGCTCCAGCCGACGATGCGACGGGAATACAGATCGATTACGACCGCCAGGTAAAGCCAGCCGGTCTGGGTGGGGATGAAGGTGATGTCGCCAGCCCAAACCTGATTGGGGCGATCGGGCCGCGGTTGGCCTGTCACGAGGTTGGGCGAAGGCTGATTGGCTTTGCCGTCGCTGGTTTTGGGCACGAAGTTTTTCGGTTGGATGGCCCGTAAACCCCGTTGTTTCATGAGGCGGCGAACGCGACTGGGAGCGCACACCACTTGCTGATCCCGCAGCTCCTGGCCGATGCGACGATAACCGTAGCGGCGGCGGTGCGCTTTGAAAACGGCTTCAATCCGATCGCTCAATTGCTGGTCGGCAGCCTGCGTGGCCGTGGCGGTGGCCGCGTGATAAAAGCTGCTGCGCGAACAGCCCAGGGTGTGACAAACCTGCCGCACACTACTGCCGGTTTTTTGTCGCAGAGTCAGGATCATTGCGCGTCGTTGAGTTGGGGTTTGGTTCCGAGAATAACGGCAGCCTTTTTTAAAATGTCATTCTCAATTCTGAGCTGGGCGATCTCCCGGCGGAGGCGGCGCCGCTCGTCCGCTGCGGGCTCCTCGCCTGCGGCTCGGAGCCCTGCGCTCCCGAGCGGCGCCGCCGGGGACGCTTGCCGGACCCAGCGGTAAAGGAGGTTGGCGCCAAAGCCAAAATCTTTGGCAACTTCCGGCACGGGTTTCCCCAAACTTACCAGTTCGACAGCTTGCGCCTTAAACTCTGGACTATATCTTTTTCGAGGCATTTCACTCATGATGTTCCTTATTCTCTTATGGAGTGGTCCAGGAATTTCGCACACTTCAAAACCGTATCGCTGGAGCCAGCCGATAAACTCGCCCATGCCCGGGCCTTGGCACTCGTAAGCTCCCATGTCCACTGCTGCGCCCACGATGCGTGAGCGGCCATCTAGGTCGGTGAGGCTGAAGGCGGAGGCACTGTTCCCCGCGTTGATGCAAGGCAAGTTGGATTGAAGGCGCAAGTTGCCCACGACCCAGTCCACAAAAACGGGTTCGTTGGTGATGTTGCCCAGACCGTTCGTCGGCAGAGGTGCGGTGCAAGAGTAGCTGAAGATGCACAAGTCCCCATAATTAGGTCTGGTCGGCGCGGTGTTGCCATAGACGATGCAGTTGGTCAGGTTTGCGCGCAAGTCTCCATATGCGCCTCCCCCTATTCCGCCGGCGAACGAATTGGCCGTGTTTCCGGTAACGGTACAGTTGACAAGATCGCAGGAGTCGGCCCCAGCGTTGTAGTCCGCTGTATTACCGACGAGGAGGCACTGCTGGAGAGTACCTGTAACGCGCGCCCGCTCCGCTGCCACCATTGGGATTTGCCGTGTTGCCGATGAGGGTGCAGCGATTTAAGGCACATTGATCCGTCCCTCCCCCATCGTAGGAGGAGTTTCCGAAGAGGGTGCAATTGTCTAACGTGGAGTCCTGCGCCCCGCCGCCCTCTTCGCCCGCATAATTTCTGGCGAGGGTGCAACGCTCCAGAATGCAATTCTCCACGCCGCCACCGTCGCCATCGGTTTTCCAGGCAGAATTGTCCGCGATGGTGCAATCGTAGAGTCTGCAGGCGCTGGCCCCGCCGCCGAAATAAGCAGCCTGATTGTTGGTAAGTATGCAATTGTAGAGGGCGCCCCCATACACGCCGCGCACGGCGGAGCCGCCATAGACACCACCGCCGCCGCCTGAGGCGGAGTTGCCGCTGAGCACACAGTTTGTGATGACCGCGAACGACGAACACCAGGCTCCCCCGCCGTAGTCCGCGGTTCCGTTCGTCAGGGTAAATCCGTTGAGCACGGCATTGGTAATGAGATAAGCGCAACGCCCTGGTCCTTCGACGATGGTCACCTCCGGGCCGTTGACGCTTTGGACAGTGATCGCCTTGTCGATGGCCACGCGATTGGGCGTCGGGTCATTGACCGCCCGGCCGCCCGTGGCATATACCCCGTTGGTTACCAGCACGGTGTCGCCGACCTGCGCCGCGTCCACCGCGTCCTGGATTGTGTGCGCGGCTGTGGTCCAGTTGGTGTAGGGTGCTGCGGGAGCGGGGCTGTCCGGCCAGACGTGCAACGTTGCTCCCGCAGCGGTCAAAGTGGTGAACCATCCGCAGCACAGCCAGAGCATCACTGAACGGAGGAAGGGCATAATGATGCAGGGCAAAATCATTCTTCCAAAGCCGATTGCGGAACCGTAGCAACGGAGGTCATTCCGCTCTGAATGCTGGGGTAAGTTTCGAGCTTTCATGGGATGTTTGGATTGTTTTAGAAATGCATTTACAGAAGCAAACGAAGGGAACAAAGATTTACTTCTCCGGACTTCGTTATCTTCGTTACCTTCTGTAGAATTCCCGCATGCATCCATTGTTCGAAAAAGCTGAGCGAATCAGCCGCGACGTTATCGGGGCAGCCATTGAAGTGCATCGTTTGAAAGGGGCGGGGCTCATCGAGAGCATCTATGAGAAATGCCTGATACGGGAGTTAAGTTTGTGTGGTTTTAGCGCCGTGAACCAGCGACTCGTCCGTATCGAGTATAAGGGGCTGGTTTTTGAAGAACCGCTCCGGTTTGATGTGCTGGTTGAGGAATGCCTGCTGTTGGAACTGAAATCGGTCCAGGAGATTCTGCCCATCCACAAGGCGCAACTGCTCAGCTACATGAAGCTGCTGGATGTGCCGATTGGCCTGCTCATCAACTTCCATGAGCTCAAGCTGGTGGATGGCATCCACCGGATGATCCTGCCCGGAGCCAACCAATGACCCGGAATCCCACTGAGAATCCCCCAGGAGCGCACAAAGGTGATGAAGATTCCTGTCTGCTTTCTTTGTTTCCTTCGTTGCCTCCTGTAGAAATGTCATGGTCGGCGGTGTGAAAAGGGAGAAATTCCACAGAAGCAAACGAAGGGAACGCGAATCCCCGTCTCCTTTCTTGGTTTCCTTTGTTACCTTCTGTAGAAATGTCATTGAGATGCAACGGAATTTTGGACCATTTTCTCTCTTAATTTTTGCTTAATCTTTGGTGTTCAAATTGGTTGGGAGTTCGGTAGCCCAGCGCCGAGTGTTTGCGTTGATTATTGTAGTAGGCTTCGATGTATTCGAAGAGTTCGGTTTGCGCGTCTTGCGCGGTCTCAAAACAGCCGCCTTGCAGCATTTCTTTCTTGAGCGTTCCGATGAAGGATTCGGTCCAGGCGTTGTCGTAGGGATTGGCCCGGGCCGACATGCTCTGGCGCAAACCCGCGCGGGCCAGCACGCGGCGAAAGGCGGTGCGGCCATATTGACTGCCCCGATCACTGTGGAAGATGGTTTGGTCAATTCCCGGACGCGAAGCCAACGCTTGGTGGAGCGCCGCCAGGACCAGTTCGGCGCGCAGGTGATCAGCCAGGCTCCAGCCGACGATGCGACGGGAATACAGATCGATTACGACCGCCAGGTAAAGCCAGCCGGTCTGGGTGGGGATGAAGGTGATGTCGCCAGCCCAAACCTGATTGGGGCGATCGGGCCGCGGTTGGCCTGTCACGAGGTTGGGCGAAGGCTGATTGGCTTTGCCGTCGCTGGTTTTGGGCACGAAGTTTTTCGGTTGGATGGCCCGTAAACCCCGTTGTTTCATGAGGCGGCGAACGCGACTGGGAGCGCACACCACTTGCTGATCCCGCAGCTCCTGGCCGATGCGACGATAACCGTAGCGGCGGCGGTGCGCTTTGAAAACGGCTTCAATCCGATCGCTCAATTGCTGGTCGGCAGCCTGCGTGGCCGTGGCGGTGGCCGCGTGATAAAAGCTGCTGCGCGAACAGCCCAGGGTGTGACAAACCTGCCGCACACTACTGCCGGTTTTTTGTCGCAGAGTCAGGATCATTGCGCGTCGTTGAGTTGGGGTTTGGTTCCGAGAATAACGGCAGCCTTTTTTAAAATGTCATTCTCAATTCTGAGCTGGGCGATCTCCCGGCGGAGGCGGCGCCGCTCGTCCGCTGCGGGCTCCTCGCCTGCGGCTCGGAGCCCTGCGCTCCCGAGCGGCGCCGCCGGGGACGCTTGCCGGACCCAGCGGTAAAGGAGGTTGGCGCCAAAGCCAAAATCTTTGGCAACTTCCGGCACGGGTTTCCCCAAACTTACCAGTTCGACAGCTTGCGCCTTAAACTCTGGACTATATCTTTTTCGAGGCATTTCACTCATGATGTTCCTTATTCTCTTATGGAGTGGTCCAGGAATTTCGCACACTTCACACTGCGTTCCCCTCCTGATACCGCTTGCCGAGACTGAAGCAAGCCAAACAAGCCAGGCAGCATGGCCTTTGGTTTGCAACCTCGAATTCCCACCGCGCCGCTTCCGTAGCTCGCGGTTGAAATCGAGGATCAAAATGTTTCCCATCCAAGCGCCGGTGAAGAGCGGACAAGCTCTGTTGTGCCCCGATTAATCCTTGCGTAGCCGCCTGAAAATACCACTGGGCAGCTTCAACACAATTTGTCTCAAGTTGCTTTCGGCCTCCGAGCGACCACTGGGCGGCCGCAAGCCCAAGCTTGGCGGCCCTCTCCAAATAGTCGGCGGCGAGTACGCCGTTTGACTGAACCAACTTGCCGGTAAGGTGTAACTCGTGCAATGCATAGAGTGCCCTCGCATCATTTTGCTCAGCATCGGCTTTGAGCTTTGGAAGGGCCGCTTTCGCCTGGGCACGCCAATACTTGGCAAGAACTGGATTGGCCGGAAGGTTGGTGGGCATGTCAGTAGCAACACCATTCTTGACCAAGTCCAACGCAAACCGGTTTGGATCTTCCAAATCATCGGCCAGGGAGCGTTGAGCAGGTATCCAACCGTTTGTCGCCGCCAAGTGCTCCCAGAACGTCCGATTGCTGACGCTGGTTCCCGAAACCAGGGCCGCCGCATAGCCATCTCCGGCAAGTGCTGCACTGCGCAGGCTGGCCTCGGTGCATGGCCCATTCGTGTAAAGTGGCTTCTCCAGACGTGCAAGGTTGGTGCGTGCATCCACAAAATAGGCTTCCCGGATGGCGTCAATGCTTCGGTAATCCGAAATGGAAGCAGGATTTGGCTCTGTGGGATTGGCGTTGGAGAGGCTGGTCTTCGCCTTCGACGGGGCAGCATTCGTGAGCTTACTTGGTTCCGAAGCCTCAAGGAATTGAGCCGAAAGCAAAACCGCAAGCACAGCCTGAACAACCTGGCGGCGGCGAATCGATGCGTTGGAGTTCATATTTGACCTTCGCAACGGATCGAAGCATATCCGTCATGATTAGACAAGCCCATTTGGGGCACGGCACGCGGCGCGGTGACGTTGATAGTGAAATCAGTCCTCGATAGAATCGAGAAGCTTCCGGCGTCAATCACCAGCGGGAACAGTTCGTCGTAAGCAAACGTGAAGCCGCCGGAATGTGGTGGGATTTGAGAAACCATTCCAGGGCCTGCCGGACGTTTACTGGCTCGAGGTCGCGAGGCTTCGGGGGCTGCTATCATAATTGCTGTCCATCCACTGGGGATGGAGGCCGGTTTTTATTCTGCGCAAGGTTCTGGCCTCACACCTGCCGATGCCCGTTCGACCAGTGCGCTTTGAAGCTCCGCATTCTGATTAATACCCGCATCGCAGTTCGATGATGCGTTTGAGGCGTTCTGCTTGTTCCCCCGACCCACCCATAAATAGGTCAGGGACCTCGTCGTACAGGTCATCCAGATCATCGTCCCACCAATGCGGCTCATCCGTTGCCAGGCGCAAGAACTTTAGGCGATCGTACCGAAAATCGCGGTCGAAGGCTTCGCGCAAGGACTGCTGCCAGTCCGCTGGAAAGGCCCGGGGCGAATTGCTGACGCGTTGGAGCCACTGCCGCGTCCACCAATCCGGGATGCCCTGTTCCAAGTCATGCCTGACTCTACGAGCAAAGGCGCACACATCCGCTTCGCTCGGAATGGGCACCGTGACGGGCTTGGCTGGGGCGGGCGTGGGAGGCGGTTTGAAGGTGGGAGAAGCCGTTTGAGCCCTGGCGGCGAATTGAGCCAAAAGTATTGTTACCCGGGAGGGGGGGTGAGTTCGGGAGAAATGATCCGTTGTGCCAGAAGTTACTGTTACCGTGGCCGGAATGGATAAAACGATGAGTCAGCGGACCCGGGAAGAAGTAATCACGAAGCTGCGAGGGCGTTACCAAAGCGCCGGCGCCGAACACAAACACAAGCTGCTGGATCAAGCGCAAGCGGTGCTGGGCTACCATCGCAAGTCGGCGATCCGATCCCTACGCGCCCCGACGGTGGAACGTGGGCCCCGGATTATTACGGGGCGACCCACGAGTTACGAACCGGGGGTCTTGCTGCCCTGGCTACGACCGATCTGGGCGGCCACCGACTATGCGTGCGGCCAGCGCCCAACAGTTAACAACAAAACGTGAGCCATTGGGTAACACCCCTTTTGGCACAACGAATCACCTTCCCGGGTAACAGTTACTTTTGGCACGCGGCGGGCGGACGGACTGGCAGCGAGTTTGGCGGCGGCAGGTGGGGGACAGGTGTCTCCATTGTGGGGGACAAGCGGGGGCGCGGCAGTGTCTTTGGCGGCTTCCGGGCCGGCGGCGGCTTGTTTATTTTTCCAAGCCACGAGGACTTACCCGAGGAAGTTCTCAATCTCTGTGCCGTAACGATCCTTCCATCGGTTGTCTTGCAAGTAGTGGAATTTTTCCGTAACGAAGCACTCAGGCAGACCGTAAGGTCTGCACAAAGAAAAAGCGTCAGCTTCATTCTGTGGGGGGGACATCTTCCCGGATTGATTCCCCCCTTTTTGATTCTTCTTCTTTTGATTCTGATTACTACCATATATAGAGCCTTGCAGATTCTGAGGGGGGGTCCCTTGAACATTCTGAGGGTGGGTTCCTGGCAGAGTCTCTTGAAAGGTCTCTTGCAGATTCTGACCCCCACGCCACACAGTAGGAAGCCAGGCGTGGGCCAAAAAGTAGATGCGATTGCGGCCCGTGCCACCGTTCGAGTTTTTGGTGGGCTCGATCTCGATCAAGCCTTCGCTGGTGAGTGTCTGAAGGTAAAGGCTTACGCTTCCGGTCGAGACGCCCAATTCGAATGCCATCTCATCATTGCTGGGGTGGCAAGACCCATTGGCGCCGGCGTATTGGTTCAACCGGGCATAAGCGAGCTTGCAGCCAGCGCTGGTCTCCCGGCGGCCGACCAGCCAAAAGGGGAGGAAGGCCCCGTGACTGTGCCGGTGCAGGTTGATCCGCTGGCGGCTCGGCTCGACAGGGAGGGTGGCAGGTGTGCGCAGCTTATCCGCCTTCATCCACCGGTGAGCCAGAAAGAAGATTTTGTTTTCCGCGGTCCGTCCCTTGGACGTGGTTGTGGGCTCGGTTTCGATAAGTGCCACGTGTTCCAGCTCCCGCAGGTAGCGCCGGGCGCTATCCACGGAAACGCCAAGTGTGTGGGCCAACGCCTTGAGTTTTGGTTGGCAATAGTCCTTCCGGCGGGCTTCGTACATCAAAACCCCAAACATGATCTTGGCGCCGGGGCTCAGTTCGCGGACGGGGCGCTGCAATAGCCAGTTGTGGATGATGACTCCGAAGAAGTGCCTGACGTGCCGCCGTCGTTCTCGCCCATGTTGCACAGCCGAAGTTAAAATCATTCCTTGGGTACTTGCCACCACCGCAAAACCCCGATTCCGCCAACCGTTCACACTGACGGAAGAAATATTGTTGATATTCAATCGCTTACAGTTTGTCAAGCTGGTGTCCAACAAAGTTCAATGCTCATGGCTCAAAACGTTGGCAGCGGTGGATGAGCTATTTCTGCGGTGGGCGTCGAGCGTCGCCGGCAAGCCAGTGCTGAAGGCCGACCAATACTGCTTCCGGAACTCTGGCGACCAAGGGAAACCCACCATAGAAGACCTGCACGCGCGCGCCGGCGGCGAACATGCCTTCCAGCTCACGACGGAACTCGGCCGTGTCATCGAAGTAAATCTTGTCGCCGAGTCTGAATTCAGCGCTTCGCTGCCGCAGTCAAAACCTTCCCGATCGTGGGCACGCGAGAGAAGTTCGAGCCTATACACGCACTTTGCCTTGGCTGGCTTTCACGGCGGCCTTCAACTGCGCATTGGGCTTGGGGGGGATGGTCGAGCAGCGAGAACACTTTCTGCGCATCGCGCCGGGACAAACGGATTAGCGTCTCGCGCTCCACGATCCGTTGGGCTTCCTGGAAAGCCGCTTTGCTGGTGCCTATGTTTACGTATCCGACCGGCACACCCTTCGTCGGCTTACCAGGAATGCTAGCCGGCGTGGTGACGGCAATCGTCGGTGCATGGACTTTCTTCAGGTGTCCACGCTCTCAGCGACTTCCTAAAGTTTGCACCTTCGGATTGCTCTTGCCCGGGCTGTACATCGGAGTGGATTGCCTGAGCAGGTATTTGATGTTTGGCTTAAATCGATGATTTTTGGCAGCGTTGGGAGTTGCTTGTGCTCGTGTTGCCGTTCATGGTGTGGACCGTTCTCATGGTTTCCGTTTTTGTTTAAATTTGGCTATCCTCGGTCCGTGCCTTGAACGCTTGGCCACGCCATCACGGTCAGCTCGGGGCCAGCAATTAAAACATGGCGCGCAATCTCAAGTTATTCATCGCGTTTCGGGTGTTGTTCAACGCCCGATATTACTATCCAGTCTTCGCCGTCATCCAGTTGGATTACGGGCTCACGCTGGCCCAGTTTGCGGTGCTCAACGCGGTGTGGGCGGCTTCCATTGTTCTGCTCGAAGTTCCGTCCGGGGCGTTGGCCGATCGGCTCGGTCGCCGGCGCATGGTCGTCGCGGCGGCGGGGCTCATGGTGCTGGAGATGTCGCTGCTCGCGTTTGTGCCGCTGGGCAACCCGACGCTGGTGTTCTGGGCCTGGGTGCTGAACCGATGTCTGTCCGGCGCGGCGGAAGCCTCGGCCAGCGGCGCCGACGAAGCGCTGGCGTACGATTCGATTCCCGAGGAACAACGCGCGGCGGTCTGGCCCCGGGTGCTGACGCGGTTGATGGCCCTTTCCTCGCTCGCGTTTATCGGCGCGATGCTGATCGGCGCGGCGGTCTATGACTCAGCGCTGGTCAATCGCGTCCTGACCTGGCTGGGCAGCCAGACACATCTGGCCAAAGAGACCGTCATCCGCTTTCCGGTCTATCTGACGTTGGGCAACGCGCTCCTGGCCACGGTCGTCGCCTTGCGGATGCAGGAACCGGCCACCCCATCCCACTGCACGAAAGTTGCCTCGCTCTGGTCGGGGGTCGCGCGCGCCGGCGCCTGGATTTGGAAGACGCCCAGCGTGCTGGTGCTCATTTTCGCGGCGCTGGTTTTCGACAGTCCCGTCCGGCTGTTTCTCACGATGAACTCGGAATATTATCGGCTCATCAAGATTCCGGACGCGGCGTTCGGGATTTTGGGCGCGGCATTTGCCGGGCTGGGACTGGTGGTGCCGTGGCTGGCGGGTTGGTTGGTCCGGCACCGTCGGCTGGAAACCAATTACGCAATCATCGCGTTGCTGAGTCTGGCCAGTTTTATCGGTGTGGCGCAGGCGTGGCCATATTACGGGTTCATGGTGGTGATTGGTTTTGCCGTCAGCTTCAATTTGTTAAATTTTTTCACATCGCATTACCTCAATGCCGCCGTGGACTCGAGTCAGCGCGCGACGGTACTCAGTTTCAAGGGTCTGGCGCTCAACCTCGGTTTTGGTGCGGTGAGTTTGTCGTACGGCGCGTTGCTCAAATTGCTGCGCGAGGGCAGTGCGACCGCGGAAGCGCAATCGGCGTTTCGCGACAGTCTGTTCTGGCTGCCATGGGGATTCCTCGTTTTGCTCGTTCCACTTGTGGCGTTCTACTGCTTCCGCGTGAGGACCGTTCATGAGTGATGATTACCATCGAGTTCAGTCTCGCCAAGACCAGGTTCGGCGGGTTCACTTCCTCCCGCGCATGAAGCGACACACGATCCTGATCGCGAGCGCCGCGTGGCTGCTGACTTTTGCGTGGTTGCTCGTGCCCGACCTGAAGCACAGCCCGGCCGCGTTGTGGCCCAGCGTGCTGGCGGTAGGACTGGCCTTTGTCACGCGTGACATTTACCTGTCGCTGTTCGTCGGCGCGTTTGGCGGCGCGGTGCTGTTGGCGGGAGGCAATCCTGCCACTGCTTTTATCGAGTTGTTCACGCGCCATCTGATTCCCGCGTTGGCGGATCGGTGGAATCTTTCCGTCCTGATCTTCACCTTGTTGATGGGCGGTTTCGTGGAGGTGCTGAATCGCAATGGCGGCATGACGGCGCTGTCGGCACGCGTGATGGGACGTTCGGGCAGCGCCCGGCGCGCGGGACTGGGAGCGTATGGTTTGGGCTGGCTGGTGTTTTTCGACGGGTTGGCGAACGCCATGTTGATCGGCAAAACGGTGCGGCCGGTCGCCGACCGCGCACGGTTGTCACGGGAAAAACTGGCCTTCATCGTAGATTCCACGTCCTCCCCGATTGCCGGGCTGGCCCTGCTGTCCACGTGGGTGGCGTATGAGATGTCGGTGATTCGCGAAGGCTTCGCTCACCTCGGCAACGCGGTACCGGTGGAAACCGCCGCGCCGTTTTCCTGGCTGGTAATGAGTCTGCCGTATCGCTTTTACAACTGGTTCGTGCTGTTGCTCGTCTTCCTGGTCGTCTGGCGGATGCGCGATTGGGGCCCCATGCTTACGGCGGAAAAGGCGGCGCGCTCGAAGCCCTCGCCGGCGTCCGTTCGCACGGAGACTTCGGGAAACCAAGTTTCGATTGCCTTGGCGCTGGTTCCGCTGGCTGTCCTGGTGTTGGGCGTGTTTGCCGGCTTGTTCCTGGACGGGGGCGGCTGGGATCGGCCTCTCAATTTCCCGAATCTGGTCCAGGCCTTCGGCGCCGCCAACGCGGCTAATGTTTTCGTTGTCGCCACGGCGCTGGCGAGTCTGCTGGCGATGCTGCTTTCGTCCTGGTGGCCGCGAGCGGATGCCAGCCCCCGCTCTTCGTATCGCGACGCCTTTTTTCAGGGCATGCAACAGATGTTTCTGCCGGCCCTGATCCTGGTGTTTGCCTGGATGCTCAACAGCGTCATCAAGGAAATGGGGACGGCCGGCTACCTGGTTTCGCTGTTGGGGGACCGGTTGCCGGAGGCGGGATTGCCTGCCGCCGTGTTCCTGCTTGCCGCGTGCGTGTCATTCAGCACCGGCACTTCGTGGGGCACGATGGCGATCGTCATGCCGCTCACGGTGCCGCTCGCCGTAAAACTGACGGGCATGACGGCGGGCGGAACGTCCAACCCGGTCATGGCGGCAACCATTGGCGCCGTGCTGGCGGGCGCGGTGTTTGGCGATCACTGTTCGCCGATCAGCGACACCACGGTGGTTTCGGCCTTCAGTTCTGAGTGCGAGGTCATGGCGCACGTGCGAACGCAGCTCCCATACGCATTGGCGGCAGCCGTGGTGGCCGTGGTGTTGGGGTATGGCCCGGCGGGGTTCGGACTGCCATCATGGTTGCTGTTGCCCCTCGGGGGGGCGGCCATCTGGATGTTGGTTCATTTCATCGGCCAGCCAACCGAGCGATGAGGCTGAGTTTGAGGCCGATCCTCGGATTGGCGGGCGCCGTACCGCCAGCCAGTCCAGCATTTTCCAATGAGGGTTTGCAATCTCCGGCGTCACCAGCAAACTACCGCCCTATGCGCACGGTAATATTCATTCTATTGGGTTTGTGGATCAGCGTTGGGGCAAGAGCGGAAAACTGGCCGCAATGGCGGGGGCCATTTTTCAATGGCTCAACCACCGAACGCGAGCTTCCGTCCGAATGGTCCAAGACTGAAAACGTTGCCTGGAGCGTGGATTTGCCCGGCCCTAGCGCGGCAACCCCGGCCATCTGGGAAGACACGGTGTTGGTGTCCTCCACGGACATGCCCCAAGGCGTGCTGATGGCGATTTGCCTGGATCGCCAAACCGGAGCGATGCGCTGGCAACACAAAGTCAGCGAAGGACTGCGACACGACAACCGCAGCACCCTCGCCGCCCCTTCGCCGGTGACCGATGGCCAGCGCGCCATTTTCTTTTACAGCAATGGCGAACTGGCCGCGTTTGATTTTCAAGGCGCCAAACTTTGGTCGCGGAACATTCAAAAGGACTACGGGGCGTTTGCCTTCCTGTGGACATTTTCCAGTTCGCCGACGTTGTTCAAAGGCAAGCTCTACTTGGAAGTGTTGCAACGCGATGTGCCCGTCAATGGACGCGGAAAGCGCGAGGGAAGAATTGACTCGTATCTGCTGGCCATGGACCCGGCCACCGGCAAGACACTCTGGCAACAGGTTCGTCCCAGCCAAGCGGTGGGTGAATCGCGAGAAGCGGTACTCAACACCGATCCCTTACACCTGGCAGGGCCGGACGGAATTGCTGATCCTGGGCGGCGATTGCCTGACCGGACACGATCCCCAAACCGGAAAAGAACTTTGGCGGTGGGGCACTTGGAACCCGTCGCGCATCGGCCATTGGCGCATGGTTCCCTCACCGGTAGCCGGCGCGGGAATCGTCCTGGCCTGCGCTCCCAAGCGCGAACCGGTTTTCGCCATCAAAGCCAACGGCTCCGGCGAACTCGGAACCGCCGCCGTGGCGTGGACCAGCGAGGAAAACCGAGCGCTCACTTCAGATGTGCCCACGCCGCTGTTTTACGACGGGGATTTCTTTATCTTGAGCGATCTACGCCGAAGCCTTGCGCGGGTGGAACCGCAAACGGGCAAGGTCAAATGGACCATCGACACCCCGGGCCGCGCCAAGTTTGAATCCTCCCCCACCGGCGCTGATGGCAAGATTTATCTGATGAATTTCAAAGGCGATGTCACCATCGTGTCGGCCCAATCCGGCGAGGTTCTGCGCACCATTCCCATGGGTGAAGAACGAGACGACGCGACCCGCTCTTCCATTGCGGTTTCGCAGGGGCAACTGTTTATCCGCACAGACAAAAAGCTTTACTGCGTGGGCGGCAAATGAGCCGCCGCATTGGCTCCGCACTTCGCCACACCCGGCCGTCACTAAACGGTCAGTTTCACGATGGACAGGACGGCGCGTTGTTCGTCGCGCACTTCGGTGAGGCACCTCACGGTTGCGAAGGCAACCGGGAGATGCGATAGAACCGTTGGGGCTGCGTGCCGGCACCGGGATCAGTGACCTCGACTTCGCCGCCGGTGCCTTCGACTTCATTCCCCAGCGGGGTCCACGTTTGGGCATTTACCTCATTCGCCCACTCAACGCGGTAGCGCGCGTCGGCTTCGGTGACAAAACGAAGGTGCAGCGTGGTGGTGGCCAGGTTGACCGCCGTGATGCGCACCACGCCGGCTGGCACCAGGGGGTTGCTGCCCAGACGCAATTCCTCGCGGTTGCTGAGGCCGTCCTGGTCCGGATCATCGTCGGGTCCGCCCAGGGGCGAGTTCAACGACGCGAAGTAGCGCAGTTCCCAGGCATCCGGCAATCCATCGTGATCGGAATCGGTTCCTGGCTTGACCGCAAACGGTTGTCCGATGCTGATGTGATCGGTCGGCCCCACCACCCGCAGACGCATGGCTTCCACCGGCCCGGCAATCGTAATGTCGCCGGTCCAGATGCCCCCGACCATGGGGCCGATCACCGTCGGCGACACCACCACTGGCGCGTCGATCAGCAATCGGAGGTTCGGGACGAGGTTCGTTCCCATTGGCGGCGGAGCGGTGACATCGGACCACTCGCGAGGATCGCCAAAACCGCTGTCCGATTCAAAATAGGTCGAGCGCATTTCCGGCGCCGCCGAAGCCAAACACAAGCCGTCGGACGTGTAGTCGGAATTGTCGAAACTGAAATCCATCATCAGGCTGGCCGTGCCGTTGTAGGCAAACGGAGTGTCGAGGAAGATGGAGAGCCATCCGGTATGCTTGACCACCAAATCGTTGGCGAACACCGTGGTCCAACCCTCCGTCTCCCACGTCGGCAAAACATAGTGTGTCAGCGGCGTGTGTTTGACGCGAATGGTCCAGTTGCTCAAGGTCTGCCCCGGCGGCAGCGATACGTTCAAGGCCAGCGCGCTCAGGGTTCCCGCCCGGCCGATGTCGGCGGCGGGGTAGATCACCTGCAAACGTCCATCGTGGAAAAAGGTATTCATCGGATAATTCCATTCGCGCTCTTCAGTGCCCAGCGTGATCGTGTCGCTGTCCGGAAAACCGCTTAAGCGCAGCGTGCCGGTAAAGTCTGTTTTCACGCGGCCCAAGCCATCTCGCGCCACAATCGTCAGCGGAAAGGGCACGCCGGCGTAGCGCGGTGAAGGCACGGTGCTGATTTCGAATTGATCCAGTTCCGCGGCGTCGTCATCCAGTATCAGGCCCAGCCCGACGTTGTCCGCCAGGGTCACACTGGACGCAGACGAAAGCACCACCGAGAAAACTTCGTTGTCCTCGTACGTGAAGTCGCCCACCACCGGAATCTGGATTGTTTGATTGGTCACACCCGGTAGGAAGGTCACCGTGCCCATCTGGGACAGGTAATCCTCGACTCGGGTGGCCGCGCCCACGTGCGGCAGATCAGTAATGGGTGGAAAAGTAATGGGATAATTTTGAGTCACCATCCCGTCCCGTGTCTCGTATTTGGCGCTGACGGTTCGGGCGCTGGGTTCATCCAAAGTCACCACGACGACGGCGTTGGTCAGCATGCCGTTCGGCCCTTCCTCCACGACTGCGTCCCCGATGTTCATGACCGGAGTGCGGTCATTGTCGATAATGGCGCAGATATTTGCGGGTACGGGAACTACCGCGTTGCTCGGCGACGTTAAATGCACGTAGAAAATCTCGACATTTTCGTTAACCAAATCACCCACAATTGGCACGCTGACGGTTTGGTTCACGGTGCCTGGCGCAAATACCAGGTTGGTTATGAGTGGTTCATAATCCTGGCCAGCAGTGGCCAGATAGGCGCTCGTTTCAAAGGTGACCGATACCGGCAAGCGGCTCGGGGCCGACAACTTTACGGGGAAATCAGCCGTGGTGGTGTCGTCGCCTTCGAACGTAATCACGTCGATCGTGGTCAATCGGGGGAAATTCGCCGTGGACACCGCCGTGGCAGTATTATTGCCATAAAAGCCATCCAACTCAGTTCGCGTCACGGAAACCTGATTGGCCAGCATGCCGGGTGCTTGCGGTCGAACCAGGATGGTCACCTCCGCGGACGATTCACCAGCCAGGGTCCCGAGGTCGCACGTCACCACGCCGTCTGCCTGGGCGCAGGTTCCTTGCGAACTGGATGCCGACACGAACTCCACCGCGGCGGGCAAACGATTCGTCAGCCACACTCCGGTGGCCGCCCCTGGACCGGTATTTGTGACCACGATGTTGTACGTCAAATCGTCGGCCACGAGCAACACATCGGGTTCGTCATGAATCGCCACTGCCACGTCATTGGAACCAACCAGCTCGATGGGCGCGGACAAGACCCAACGGCCCGACTCATCACTGGCCAGCAGGGTGACCGGCGTTTTTGTTTGCGGCAGCACCAGTTGGCCCTGCCATACGCCATTGGCGAAATTCGTTAACGTGTTCGGCATCACCGCAAGGGGCACGCTGTTGGTAAACGGCGTCAACAGGTTCGTTCCCAGTGCCCCGACACCATTCTCAGCAATCACCCAATCAGCGGCGGAGTCGTGGTCGGCCTGGCCGACGCGTTGCCAGGTGAGTACGGCGTTGGTATTGATCGGTAGCGCATTACCTTCCCAGGCGTCGGGGGGAATGGTGATCGGATTCGTGATGAGCGTCGGGTTGGCGTAGGCCGCGCAGACGAAGTCCACCACGTTACTGTCCGCGTCCTGCACCAGCACGGCGACCTCATTACTGACCGCGGTGTTGTTCCAGACGATATTGGTGCCAGTGAAAAAATTCGGATAAACTCCCGGCGGGGTGCCGAACCGGTTCAACACAAACAGTCCGCCAGGCGGCGTGATGGAATTGGTGGGCACCACAAAGCGAATGCGCGGATTCGGCCAGGACTTGCCGTCGTAGAGCGTGAGCTGCCAACCCGACAGATCCAGCCATTGTCCCGAAACATTCACAAATTCCGCACGATCGTTTTGCCCGGAGTCAATCTCGGATACCACCACGGCGGAACGGCGGCCATCACCGGGCAGGACTTGCAAGGATACCGGGCCGGGGTAATTCGTGGCCACGTTGCCAATGTTGTCGCGCGCCGACAGCGTGACCGGGAACGGCTGATTGACAAATTGCGGCGAGCCGATGTCGCCCCATTCCAAATGGTCCACGGCCCCGACGCCGCGAGTTTCAAATTGCCAAACCGGTCCCCAGGTTTGCGCCGGACCGCGGTGAGCCAGCACCTGCCAGTAATAGGTGGTGTTGAGCGCGAGTGACGGCAGTTTCCAAAACGGCTTGGCGGCGGTGCCCAACAGTTCCTGGGGACCCAAGCGCGGCTGCGTGCCGAAGTAAACGTCGTAGGTGTCGGCCGCCGCTTCACCCAGTGACAGGCTGATGTTGTCCAGGTGCAGGTTGAAGTACGTCAAGTCGTCCATTTCTACGAACGCCAGCCGGATGGTCTGGCCGCGATAACGAATCAGGTCGTACGTGCGTTGCTCCCAGTCGGTGAGCAACGGATCGCCGGGCTGGGTCCGGTAAAGCACTTCGAGCACGGCGTTGTTGACGTTGCGAATTTCCACACGGAATTCCTGGATCAGCGGAACAAAGCGGTCGCTATGATTGCGGACGCGATCCATCCAGCTCAACGTGGCCGCCTTGGCGCCGGCGGGAATGGTGACGTCCTGATACAACTCGTGGCTGCCGGTGCCGGTTTGCTGCGAGAGAATTGAATAAGTTCCGGCGAAGGGAGCCAATGTGCCATCCGGGCCTTCCGGATTCACCTTGCCGTCGTTGATCAGCCAACCGCCGAGACCGTGATTCACCGCCGTCCAACCGGTGAGGTCACCGGTTTCAAAGTCGCCATTCACCAAGATGTCGCCAATGCCGGTCCCCCAACTCAACGCTGTGTCCACCGGTACTTCGTGGACGCCATCGCCCGGATGCGGGTCGTACGGTGCCAGCGGGGTTTCGTCATCCAGGATGCCAATCTCCGCAGTGCCTTTGCCAAAGTGTTTGGCGGTCGCGGTGACCTTGACTGTCCGCAAGCCGTCAATCATGGAATCGTCCACCACCGTCAGATCGAAGCGCGCGCTGAAGCGTCCGACGGGAATCGTGACGGTCTTCGGAACCACCAACTCCGTGGTATCACTGGAACTCAGTTCCACGACTTGTTCATTGGTCTGCGTAGCGGCCAATCGCACCAGACCGGCCGCCGCCAACACGCCGTTGCCTTCGCTGACCAGGGCCGGCAGGTTGACGCTTAACTGGCGTTTGTCATTGTCGCGCACCTGGATGGTGTCACGGCCATCGGTCCAATTCGCTACGTGTGCCGTAATGGTCACCTCTTGCGGACCGTCCAGTTCCAGGTCGTCCATGACCGTAAGATCAAACGATGTATCCTTCTTTTGCCCGCGGGGTATGACCACGAAGGGCGGCACTTTGACTTCGGTGGGATCGCTCGACGTCAAAATTACGGTGACATCTTTTTGGGGCTCGGGTTTGACTTTCAATTTGCCCCGGCGTTTGCCCGGTTTGTCGCCTTCCTTGGCCTTGCCGTCGATCTTCAATTCAAGCTTGGCGGTTTCATTGTCATCGACGTTCAGCACCGCGCTGGCGGGCACGTGATCCGCCGCCGAAACGTTGATGGCCACCGGTTGCGTTCCGTCCAACAACTGGTTGTCGAGCAGGTTCAGATCGAAGGTCGCGGAGCTGGCGCCGGCCGGAATGATCACGGTGGCCGGCACGGCGAGTTTGGACGGATCGCTGGAACCCAGTTGCACCGTCAAATCTGTCGGCACCGGAGCGCCCAGACTAACGGTGCCCTGGCCCGCCAGCATGCCGCTTCCTTCGGTGGCTTCCGACGGGAGCGTGAGCACGAAGCGCCGCGCGGGTATGCCGGTCACACTGATATCGTCCAGGGAAATGCCATCGATGGGAATCGCGTTGTTGTCATACTGGTTGAAGCGAACCTGGAACATGGAATTGTAGGTCAAACCGTAAGCGGCCATGGCTTCGTCAAGGCTGGACCACCATTTCCCGGTTGGTGTTGGCCAGCGTGCGCAACTCCTGCACTTCATACCAGTTGATCCCGTTCGTGCTGATCGCGACGCCGTCGAAATTCGCACCATCGGCAAACGGACTGGGGGGCGGCGGATGCGGATCGTCGCCAAATTCCCGAGCCCAAAACCGCAGCACCACATTGGTGTAGCCGGACAAATCCAGGCCCAAGGTCAATTCGTTCCGCGCATCGACATTGTTGATCGACGTGTCCATGGTCAGATGATACTGGCCGCTGTGGGGATCGTTGTCGCTGGTTACTACCGTACAGGTACGGCCCGGTTCCAGATACGCTCCAATACGATTGCAGGCGGCCGCTCTCGAAACCTTCGGTGAAAGGCAAGCCGGTGAATCCCTGGACGCGCAACCGCACGTCGCGCGTTTGCGCCACGCCACTGGTGGCGTTGGAGAACACCAGCGTGCCCCCATAAATCCCCAACGGCAGGGCGTTGGCCGCATCGTTTAAGCAAACGGATACAGAGGACGCCGAACCCGCGTCTAACGTGCCGTTGTCCGCCGACACCGTCAGCCAGGGCACCGAGGAATCCACGAACCAGTTCAGCGGCGCTTCGGTGTGGTTGGTTAGCACGTAGGTTTTGCAGTTCGGAACGAACGGTCCGTTGGCGGGGCCATTGAACGTGGTTCCGCTCAGCGAACTGATCAGTAATGCGTCCGGCATGTCGTAGGCCTCCTGAACGCCGGTCGTGCTGGTGCTGGCGGGCGCCACCGCACTGAATCCCATGCCGCGTTTGGCAAACGCCGCCCACAGATCGTTGTAGTTGGCTCCGCCGCTGTCCACCAAGTCGGCCTGGATGATCGCATCGCGCGCTTCGAGGAAATCCGGATTAGGCGGCGAGAGCTTCAAACCGTCCGTCACCAGTTGCAACGCCAGGTGATTGCCCTTCGCAAAGCCATATTTGTGGACCAGATTGGCGCGCATTTCCCACAGGACCACGCACCAGACTTCGCCCTGGCTATGGACTTCCCCCGGATCGCCGAAACCGCCCACCGGATTGATGGGCACGCTGGGATGACGGTCTGCCAAAAAGGGATCAATATCTTTGAACGTCAGCGGATTCTTCGTCATGTCCGTCGAATACGGATAGCGACGAATCCCGTAATAATAATTCTCCGTCAAACCGTAGAACTGCCACGTGGCGTAGCCGCCCACCGAGTAGGCGCCGTCCGGGTCATCGTCCGGTTCGCTCAACAGAGCCAGGGCATACCAATCCGACCACCCTTCACCCATGCCGTAAGTTTGCAACGCGCCCATGCCCACGCCGCCGCCCACCAACCGGTCCGTCAAACCGTGCGTGTATTCGTGCAGCACAATTTCGGCATCCAGACTGCCATCGCGAAACGGAGTTGGTCCGTTGAACAGAAACATCTGGATGCGCGGCGGGGTGCCATCGGTGGTCGGGGTGAAGTTGGCATTGTTGAAGCCCGAACCATCCTGGGCGTCGGCCATCACCGGATCGCTGCCCAGACCGCCACGGCCCAGGTTGTCCTTCTGGAAATTGCCGGCGGCTTCAGTGAAACCCAATTCGTACAGCTTGTCGTGCATCCAATTGCACCAATAGAACAGTTGCACTGTCGAAGCGTTGCCGTAGGCGTCCGGGGATTGTTCGAGATCGAGGGGGAAATCAAACACGCGAAAGGGCAATCCCTGCGGTCGGGGAAGGTCGGGGCTGTTGTCCGCGTTGCGGTCCAGATGGGCATCGACGTTGTTGCCGCGCGTTTGGTTGTCCCCGTCCGCAATCCAGCCGAGCGGCGAAGCGTTGGTGTCGAGCGCGGCAAAGGTCAGCAACTGCCGCGGCACCAGCGGCGGTTGATTCGTTGCGGGCGCCGGATAGCTGGGCGAAAAAGGCGACGGACTGTCGCTGGTGTACACCCGGTAACTGGCGTCGGTCAGGTAAACGGTCAGGCTCCGCCGGAGCAAGACTTCGCCGGTCTGGGCATCCACCAGCATGCGATACCGTTCATTGCCGAGGTGTCGGGTCAATTCCACTTGCCAGCACAACCGCAACGTTGCTTGATCCACGGCCAGCCACACCAGTTGCACCGCGGCCTCGCCGGGAAGATCGCCCGCCCGGAACCGCTGCGCCCTGTCAACGCCGGCCGGTGGATCTTCCAAGGGCAACACGGTGGGTAACAATACAGTTTCTTCCAGGCTCCCCGCCGCCAGCACCACTGCCTGCGGGGCGGTGATCGACGGACCGGCAATGACCGCCGCCCGATTGGGCGTGCCGGAGTTGGCGGCGCCGGCCAGGTCGGACAGAAAGTAGCTGGACATGTTCACCAGTTCGCCGTCGCGGGTGATGTGTCCGACCAGCACCCCTTCATAGACGGAAATGCCGTCCAGTTCCTGCTGCCAGACCACGCTGCGCAGACCATTTTCCGGTGCCGTGTAATCCCGCTTCAAGCGCGCCTGGCTAATTGCCTCGGGACCGTAGCCAAACAAATCCTGATGTTCATCCACAAAGGCCATGACCGGCCGATACGGGTTCCCTGCCGGCCCGCGCTGGGAATAGATTCGCGAAACGCCTTTGCCCATGCCGCCCGGCCCACTTAAAAAGCTTTCCGGCGAGGCGATCGAACGGGGCGCTTGCAGATTGGCGTCGAAATCCACTCGAACTTTCGGCACTTGGCGGCGCAAACGTTCAGCGGCGGCTACTTTTGGGGCGGGTTTGACGGTCGCAGGTTGGGCGCGATGACGGCGGTCGAAATTTGGTAATTCACGGTGGACTGGACGCTGGTAAGCCCAAAGATCTGGCGGCGTCCCCGCGAGACAAAGCACTCCGGCAACCGCCAAAACAATACATCCATTTCTAAACAACAATTTGAGCACGACATATTCTAGCGTAACTGTAGGTAATATCCAACGGGCTCTTTACGATTCTTACCGTCCAGCCAAGTCTGCTTAAGTATCGCTGATTCAGTGGACCTGAGGGACGGCCAAAGAAGATTTGAACCGGTCTTTCGAGACTGGTTACACTGACGGAATCACGCGGATGTTGTGCGCGTCAAACGGAATGGATTGGAACGATTTATGAACCGAAAGAACCCGAGGGCAACGAATGCTTCCGCCGCGGTGTCACCGGCCATCTTGCCGGTCTTTCAGACCAAGGAACAAACCAAGGCCTTTTACAACAAAATCAGCCGGGTCTATGACCTGTTGTCCGACCGCAGCGAAGCGCCCATACGCAAGGCTGGACTGGCGTTGCTGAAGGCACAACCCGGCGAGCGAGTGTTGGAAATCGGGTTTGGCACCGGACATTGCCTGGAGGCGTTGGCCAAAGCCGTGGGGGTTGGGGGACGAGTGATGGGCATGGATTTGTCTGATCAAATGGTCAAGTTGGCCCGACACAATTTGCGGGAAGCCGGGTTACTGGAGCGATGCCGGCTGCGGTGCGGCGACGCCACCCATTTGCCTGATGCCGCCGACAGCCTGGACGCCGTGTTCATGAGCTTCACGCTTGAATTATTTGACGGGCCCGAGATTCCCACAGTTCTGACCGAATGCCGGCGGGTTCTGCGGCCCGGTGGGCGGCTGGTGGTCGTGGGAATGTCGAAGGAAGGTTCCCATGATCCGCTGATCCAAGTCTTCGAGTGGGCGCACAAGCACTTTCCTCAATTCCTGGATTGCCGGCCGATTTATGTCCGCACCGCCATCGAGGAGGCAGGATTCCGGATCGAGCAGGTGCGGCACAAACATCTATGGATTCCCGTGGAAATTGTGCGGGGCGTCAAAGTTGCATCGATTGAATAGCGTAACGTGCTGCCAGCGTCCCGCCGGCAGACGCATGCAAGGGCGGACACAATGTTGTTGAACTCTGCCTTTGCAAAATGACCAGTGACCAATGTCCAAGGATCAGAGAAGCCTCAATGCCCAAGCGCCAAAACGAAATTCACGTGGGAGGCTACTGGCATGATGGGCATTGGCTATTGGGCATTGGGCATTCTCTGGTCATTGGGTAATTGGACATTGGTCATTATTTGACGCCTCGGTTCCAAACCTGCCGGCAGTTTGAAACTGGGCACTCGAATGACAACTGGCGCCAATTCGCTGTTGACTTGGAGTGTGGAAAAGCCGGTGGAGATGAGCGCGCCTACCTGTATCCGATCTGCCGGCAAGATGCCGGCAGCACGCTAAGCAACGTGCTGCCGGCGTCTCGCCGGCAGAAACGAATGCAAACGACCTGTCCGAATACCTGAGGGGGGATAACCTGCGAACGGTCCGTTCCGAAACTGCCGGCAGGATGCCGGCAGCACGCTAACTTCCAATTTGGATGGTTGCCACGGACGGCAACTCGCTGGCGCACGGTTGGTCGGCAGGCGCTTCAAGAGGGCGGTTGTTGGCGGTGATCAGTTCGTTGGCCAGCAGATAAGTTTCCACTTCTTCACCACTCACATCGGCCAGCATTTTCCCGTTCACTTCGACGCACGGACTAAGCGTTTGACCGCTTTTTTCCATCATCTCCTGCCGCTGCGCAGGATCATTGACAATATCGCGATCTTCGAAGGGCAGATCATACTTTCGCAGCACCGCGCGCACGCCTTGGCTCCAGCCGCAAAAGGGTTTCAAGTAAGCAACAATATTCGGTTTCGTCATAATCGAAAGCAGTTTGGCAGGGGAATGTGGTTAGTCAAGTATTGATAATGAATCCCATAATACTCACTGGTCCGCAGGGGAAATTCGCAGCCGGAAATCCGATATGTTTAACCCTTCGGTCTGAACGGCTTTTACCCGGCAGTGAGTTGAAGAGGGGAACTGCATTCGGTTCATGGCTTTTGGTTCCCTTCCTTCGTGTTCTTTGTCAATTGACTTTCGTGGCAGGAATTTGGACGGTGCGCATTGATGGCTGCAAATGTCTTGATTGTTCCCGACAAATTCAAAGGTACCCTTACGGCCCCGGATGCCGCCGCCGCGATTGCTCGCGGATGGTTGTCGGCGCGGCCTCAGGATAGTCTGGACCAGTTGCCCATGAGTGACGGAGGGGATGGCTTTGGCCAAATCATCAGTCAGTTGCTGAAAGCGGAACCGCAAATAGTGTCCACGGTGGATGCGGCTCATCGACCCCGCCATGCGTTGTGGTGGTGGCACGCACCCAGCCGGACTGCCATCGTGGAATCGGCACAGGTGATTGGTCTGGCGATCCTGCCACCGGGGCATTTCCATCCCTTTCAGCTCGATACCCACGGTCTGGGGCCGGTGTTGCAAGCGGCCGCCGACCATGGCGCCCGGCGTTGCCTGATGGGCATTGGCGGCAGTTCGACCAATGACGGCGGATTCGGTTTGGCACGCGCTTTGGGTTGGCGTTTCCTGGATGCAGCGGGAGGAGAGATCCAGAATTGGACGGATCTTCATCAGTTGCACTCGTTGACTACCCCGCAGGCAAAACTACTGTTTGATGAGTTGATTGTTGCCGTGGACGTCCAGAATATCCTGCTGGGGCCGACTGGTTGCACCCGGGTTTATGGTCCGCAAAAAGGATTGCTGCCGGGTGATTTTGAGATGGCCGAACAATGTCTGGAAAACTTGGCGAAAACGGTCAGCAGAGATTCGACCAATGACATTTCGACCGAGCCAGGCACGGGTGCCGCCGGGGGACTGGGATTTGGATTGCGGGCGTTTGCCGGCGCCCGGTTGCAGCCGGGCTTTGACTTGTTTGCCGCGTTGGCCCATTTGCGCGACCGGATGGAAAAAGCGCAATTGGTGATCACCGGGGAAGGGGCCATCGATGAGTCGAGTCTGATGGGCAAAGGGGTGGGGGAGGTGGCTCGAATGGCCCAGGAACTTCGCGTGCCGTGTCTCGGCTTGGGCGGAATAATCGCCGAGTCCGCGCGCGCCAGTGGCCGGTTTGCCCGGGTCCAGGCGTTGGCGCCGGACCTGACTTCAGCCGCAGAGGCGCAAGCCCACGCGGCGGGGTGGTTGGAAAAACTGGCGGCGAAGGTGGCCGCATCGTGGTCGCCGGCCTGATGGCGTTGGCTGCCGGGTAGTTGCCTGTGCTGTGGACGCACGTCACCTTGGTCGGAGCGCGGACATTCTTGTCCGCATTCGATTGCCGCTGGGCAGGCGGACAAGAATGTCCGCGCCCCCCCGACAACAAGGGGAGCAACCGTGCGGAGGGCCCCAACAAGCAAGGCTTGCGCTCCGGATTCCAATGGCTAACGTTGGCTCATGATGCTGGAAGATCACTTGGGCGACATAATTCGCAAAGCACGCACGGCGGCGAACGTGCAGGTGGAAACCGCGGCGCAGGCGGCGGGGATTTCCGCGGCCGAGTTGCAGGCACTTGAGCAGTCCGGGCAGTTTGAGAGCCAGCCCAACTTGGACCCCTTGGCCGAACTGATCCACCTGAACGCGGCCAAATTAAAGGAGATTGCCGCTGGGTGGCTGCCGGCAACACCGGACCTCAGTCAATGGCGTGAACTAAGGGTTATTACCACGACCCGGGGTGGCAATACAGTCAACTGTTTCCTGGTTTGGGACGAGGTATCGCGCGAGGCGGTGTTGTTTGACACGGGATGGGAGGCGCAGCCAGTGTTTGCCCTGCTCGAAGAAAACGGATTGCAGCTTCAGCATTTGTTTTTGACGCACACCCACGAGGATCACGTAGCAGCGTTGGACGAAATTCGCGCCCGGTATTCCAAGGTGCGGCTCCACAGTAATGACGCCGGCGCTCCGCCCCAGCATCGCAACCGGGCCAATGACTTTATCCATCTGGGCAGTCTGCGCATCACCAACCGCGCGACCCCGGGGCATGCGAACGACGGGGTGACCTACATAATCGGAACCTGGCCGGAGGACGCTCCGCACGTGGCGATCATTGGCGATACGATCTTCGCCGGTTCGCTGGCCAATGGTTTTATTTCGACGGACCAACTGAAACAAGCGGTGCGCGAGCAAATCTTTACGTTGCCGGTCGAAACGTTGCTTTGTCCGGGGCACGGTCCCCTGACGACGGTGGCCGAGGAGAAGGTGCATAATCCGTTTTTCTGAGGCAGGGCTTACCAGTAGCATTTTAACAAAGCTCGGGCTCAGATCGATACCAACTTCCCTTGCATTATCGTCGGCCCCACCGACCTCGATGGCCGTCCGCGCATCGTGGGCGGGACGATAGACATTGGCGCCTACGAATATCAAGGCCCCGGCATCAGCGAATTCATCGGCTGGCTTTGGCAATACCGGCTGCCCACCGACGGCTCGGCCGATGCCACGGATCCGGATCAGGACGGCCTGAACAACGGGCAGGAATGGCGGTGCGGCACCGATCCCACCAACGCGCTCTCCGTGCTGCGCCTGCTTTCGCCCGCCCCGTCCGGCACCAACGTGGACGTGACCTGGCAAAGCATGCCCGGGGTGAGCTATGCGTTGGAATGGAGCACGAACTTGGGCGTGGTTCCCGCCTTCCAGCCGCTGGCCACGAACCTCCCCGGCCAAACCTACCTGACCACTTTCACTCACACCAATGGAGCCACCGCCAGTCCGCGCTTCTACCGCATCGGCGTGCCGTAGCCACTGGTCACGCCGCAACCCAACTTTGGTAGGGCAAGACTCCGTCGAGCCCTGAATTCTCCGGAGGGCATTCGCAAATCCAAGACCGACCAATGGGAAATTGTCGGTGTTCGATACCCCAAAGGCTTTCCGCGGTTTCAGCTCAATGTGTTCGAAGACGATGCGGGAAAGTCAGGGCTTGACGGAGTCTCGCCCTACCTGCTTGGTCGTTCGCAACTGTGACCTTCCGAATGCGCGGAAATCGCCGCTGTTACGCGAATCGTTATTGCTTTCTCGGCGAAAACCCAGATGCTCACGGCTTGATTCTCATGAACGCAAAATTCAATAAGACCGCTCTTAGTATTCTCGGACTGGCCGTCATTTCCCTGGCTGCCGCTCAAGCACAAGCCCAACCCCAACCCGATGCCAACGGTTGGTATTCATTGTTCGACGGTCGCAGTCTTCTGGGCTGGACTGCCAGTGAACATCCGGAGTCATTCAAGGTGGTTGATGGCCGGATTGCCGGGGGCGGGCCTCGGGCGCATTTGTTTTACACCGGCGACGTGAATCGAGGCGACTTCAAGAACTTCGAGTTCACGGCTGACGTGCTCTCCCGGCCCGGCGCTAATTCGGGCATCTACTTCCACACTACGTTCCAGCCCGATGGATTTCCTCGCCAGGGATTCGAGGTTCAAATCTGCAATACGTATAAAGGCAGCGGTAATTATCGCGAACTCAAGAAGACCGGCAGTCTTTACGGCATCCGCAACCAATACAAAACCCTGGTCAAGGACGACGAATGGTTCAACGTCCGGTTCGCGGTGCGCGGCAAGCGGGTGCAGGTGTGGATCAACAACGTTATGACTGTGGATTGGGTCGAACCGGAATCGCCGATTGTCGAGGGGCTGCGGAACCGGCGTTTGTCGCACGGCACGTTTGCGCTCCAATGTCATGATCCGGGCAGCCAGGTCTGCTTCAAGAATCTCAAGGTCAAACCGTTGCCGGACGACCTGCCGACCGAAGCCCAGCCGCCCAAAGTGGATGATGTTTACCGCCAGATTCTCGCGTTGAACCGCAGCAACTTTCCAATCATCGATTTTCACAGTCATTTGAAGGGCGGCCTGACGATTGACGAGTTGCTGGCTCACTCGCGCGAAACCGGCATTTATTATGGCGTCGCTCCGAACTGCGGCGTCGGCTTCAGCATTACCAACGATGCGGGCATTGAGGCGTTCCTCAAGACCATGCAGGGCCAACCGGTTTTTCTGGGGATGCAGGCTGAGGGCCGCGAATGGGTCCACATGTTTTCGCCGGCGGCGGTGGCCAAATTCGATTACGTGTTCACCGATTCGATGACCTGGACCGATCAGCGCGGCAAGCGCATGCGGCTGTGGATGAAGGACGAAGTGGATGTTCCGGATAAACAAGCCTTCATGGACACGCTCGTCGAGAAAACCGTCGGTATCCTGGAGAACGAGCCGATTGACATTTATGTGAACCCCACGTTTCTGCCCGAGGTGATTGCCAAGGAATACGATACGTTGTGGACCGAAGAGCGCATGCGGAAGGTCATCACCGCCGCCGTCAAGAACGGCGTGGCCATTGAGATCAATTCGCGTTTCCAGTTGCCCAGCCCGACCTTCATCAAACTGGGCAAGAAAATGGGCGCCAAGTTCTCGTTGGGCACCAACAACGGTGACCGCGACCTGGGCCGTCTCGAACACAGCCTGCAAATGATCCGCGAATGCGGCCTGACTGCCAACGACATGTTCCTGCCCAAACCAGCCGACCAGAAGCCCGTGTTGGTGAAGGGATTTAAAAAGCAGTGAAGGGCATGGCAAGGACCAATGGCCAAATCCCAATGACCAGAGAATGAGGAAATCCCAATGACCAGTTGCGTGTCGGCAGGGTGTTGAGATTTGGACTTGGGCTTGGGTTTTTGGGCATTCCGTGGTGCTTGGACATTGGACATTGGACATTGGACATTGGTCCCTGGACATTCTTCAAACCTAACGCCCCAGTTTTTGATTGGGGCCACAAGGTTTTTGCGGCTTAATCGCCGCATGCATTGGCAGAAAGTCACGCTGGTTGGCGTCGGATTGCTGGGAGGCTCGCTGGGCCTGGCCCTCAAGCAACGCGGTCTGGCGCGTACGGTGGCCGGTTACGTCCGCCGCGAAGCCAGTGTTGCGGAATGCCTGCAAAAAGGCGTCGCTGACGACGTCGGCTTGGATTTGCTGCGGGCGGCTGCGGACGCGGATCTCGTCGTCCTCTGCACGCCGATCGCGCAAATGCACAGCCTGACCGAACGTCTGCTGCCCGCGCTCAAAGCGGGCGCAATCATTACCGACGTGGGTAGCGTGAAAGGCAGTGTGGTGCGCGCGCTCGAAGCGCCGGTGGCCGGCGCCGGTGGCCACTTCATCGGCAGCCATCCAATGGCGGGCGCGGAAAAAATGGGCGTCAACGCCGCGCGAGCGGATTTATTCGAAGGCGCCGCGTGTGTGGTGACGCCTACGGCCCAATCGCGCCCCGACTGCGTTCGCCGGCTGACGGAATTCTGGCGAAGTGTCGGCGCGGCACCCTTGGAAATGAGCCCCGAACGCCACGATGAATTGGTCAGCCGATCCAGTCACTTGCCCCATTTTGTGGCGGCGGCGCTGGCCAATTATGTGTTGGACGCGGCGAGCGCGAAGGAACAGTCCCTTTTGTGCGCCACCGGATTTCGCGACACCACGCGCATTGCCTCCGGCTCGCCGGAAATGTGGCGGGACATCGCGCAGGCCAACGCGCATAATCTGTCCCGCGCTTTGGACGATTTCATCAAGCAATTGCAGCGGCTGCGCGAAACGTTGGGCAATGGTAACAGTAACGATGTGATTAAGTTCCTGGAAGACGCCAAAACACGTCGCGACGCCTGGTGCAAACAAACGACCTCGCGCTCTTCCGAATGAATGCGGCTCACTGACTATTGTCATGCCCCTGCCTGACGTAATTGAAATCGTTCCCATGGCCTCGCCCGTGAACGCGGTGGTCACCGTGCCGGGTTCGAAGGGCCTCACCCACCGTGCGCTCGTGCTGGCCGCGTTGGGGGAGGGCGAAACCATCCTGGGCGGTGCGTTGTGGAGCGAAGACACGCAGGTCATGGTGGATTGCTTACGAACGCTGGGTTTCATGATCAACGTGGTGCCGGCCCCCGAAGAGCCGGGCAACCGGATCATCACTGTTTATGGCCGGGGCGGCAACGTGGGTTCGGGCGGTACGCTTGATAATCCGCTGGAATTGGACGTCGGCAACGCCGGCTCGGCGGCGCGCTTTTTGACCGCGATGGTTTGTCTGGGGCAGGGTGTCTATCGGTTGCAGGGCGGGCCTCGGATGCACGAGCGCCCTCAGGAGGCGCTCTTTGATGCCCTGCGCGAACTGGGCTATTGCATCGACTCCGTCAACAGCCGGTTGCCCGCCGATGTGCATGGTGGCGGTTCGCGTGACGGCGCCTGTTGCGTCAGCATTGAAGCAAGCTCCCAATTTGCGTCCGCCTTGCTGCTGTGCGGGCTCACGGGCGGTTGGCACGTCAATATTGTCGGCGCCAATCCCGAGGAATTAACCGACGTACGAATGACCAGTCAACTGCTGCGAGCGTTTCCTCGTTTTGGCGGCAGCTTTGCGGTTGAGCCGGATGCGTCCAATGGTAGCTATTTCTGGGCGGCCAACGCGCTGCAGCCGTCCGTGGCGGAAGCCCCGCGGCACATCCGCGTGGCTGACTGGCCGCAGTCCGGCTGGCAGCTTGACGCGCGCTTCCCGGACTGCCTGCCGCTGCCCAAAGAATTGTCGCGGCAAACCGATTTGGGCGACAGCATTATGACGGCGATGATCCTGGCGCCGTTTGCCGCGCATCCGGTTCGCTTCAATGATTTGGGACGCCTGCGAGTGCAGGAGTGCGAACGGGTCAAAGCCATGCGTGCCGAGTTGGTGAAGTGCGGTGCCAGCGTTCACGAGAGCGGCGACACCCTGGAGATTCGCCCGTCCAAATTGCGCGGCGCCCAAATTAAGTCGCACGATGACCACCGCGTGGCGATGTGTTTTTCGATTCTGGGATTGAAAGTTCCCGGCTTGAAAATCAAGAATCCCGCGTGCGTCAAAACGACGTTTCCCAATTTCTATCAGAAACTCGCTGCGCCCCCGCCGGATGGTTTGGGGGTAACTCTATTGGAACCTGCCACCAACAAGCCTCTGGCGGCCGCCGAACTCATGGCCGAATGACCGCCACGTTCTTTTCTCGCTCATGCCCAAAACCAAACGTCCCAATGTAATTGCCATCGATGGCACGAGCGCCAGTGGCAAGAGCACCAACGCCAAACTGGTCGCCCAGGCCCTCGGCTACGTTTATGTCGATACCGGCGCCATGTATCGAACGCTGGCCTGGTATTGCCTGAAAAAGAGCGTCGATATTCATAACGCCAGGTCCGTGGCCAATCTGTGTCGCCGCTGGAAAACGAAGCTCGTTTGTGTGGACGGCGAGTTCCAGCAGGCGCGGCTCCTGGTTGATGATTACTACCCGGAAAAGGAGATCCGCACGGCCGAAACCAGCGCGGTCGTTCCCCACGTGGCGGCGGTGCCGGCGGTGCGCAAATGGATGAAGAACAAACAGCGCGAGTGCATCCAGTTCGGTAACCTGGTGATGGAGGGGCGCGACATTGGCACGAACGTATTCCCGGAAACTGACTTCAAGTTTTATCTCGACGCCTCACTGGATGAGCGCTCGCGCCGCCGGGAAGCGGAGGGTGTCCGCGAGAATCTCGCCGCGCGTGATCAGCGCGACAGCCAGCGGGCCGCGGCGCCGTTGATGATTCCGTTGGGAGCAATGGTGATCAACAATTCGGGCCAGACCGCCCCACAAACCAGCCGGCAAATCATCGACGAAATTCGGCGGCGGCTCAAGGAACGCGAAGACCGTGAGTTGCTGGCCGGAGCCAAACCCCGCTGGGATTGACCGTAGCCCCATGGCGAACTCCCAGGCCACGCGTCGGCCACCCCTCGGCCCGATGAACTTCAGCTACCGGCTGGGGTATCATGCCTTCCGGACACTCTACGCCACGTGGTTTCATTGGCGCGTGTTCAATCCGGAACGTGTGCCCGCCAGCGGCCCGGTGATCCTCGCGTCCAACCACGCCAGCTTTCTCGATCCGCCGCTGATCGGCTCCGGCATTCGGCGCATGGTCAATTACCTCGCGCGCGACACGCTGTTCGACGTGCCGGTGGTGGGCGCCTTGTTGCGCAGTTGGCGGGTGGTGCCGGTGGACCGCGAGGGCGGCGGCGCGGCCGGATTAAAAGGGATCATGGACCGCCTGCGCCACGGCGGGATCATTTTGCTGTTTCCCGAAGGCACCCGCACGCGGGATGGCCAATTGCGGGCCGCCAAATCCGGCGTCGGCCTGGTGGTCATTAAATCCGCCGCGCCGGTGGTGCCGGTGCGGGTGTTCGGCACCTACGAAGCTTACGGACGGCATCGGCACTGGCCCCGGCCCCGGCGGGTGGCGGTGAAATATGGTGTGCCGCTCGATTTCAAAATGTGGCGCGCCGAAGCGCAAACCTGTTCGAAAACGCGCCTCAAAGAGATTTACCAGGAAGTGTCCGACCAGATCATGGCCGCCATTGCGAAGCTGGAACCGTGCAAAGATGTGCGGACGTTTCCTTGAGGGGAAGACGCGCCCCAATCCGGCAGAGACTCTGACTTTCTTGGTTGGTCAGCGTGCCTTGGCTGGCTTGCTGGACGAGGCATCCTGCCCGGCCCACACCCGGTCGCAACTCGTTTGATACGATTCAGGTTTGAGCGGCTTCGTCAGGGGATTTGCCCAAGCCAGCCCAAAGGCGTTTGAAGCTTGGTTCGTCCAGCGCCGCTGATTTGATGGCGTCGGCATCACCCAATTCGATGGCGCGATCCAACCAGTTCCAGGCTCCCGCCACGTCGCCCGATTCACCGGCATAGCAGGCCAGATTGTAAGCAATGCGCCAATCCTGAGGGAACCGTTTGGCGGCGGGCAGCAGCCCCAGCCAGGCTTCCCGGATGCGGCCCATCTGGTGCCACGCAAAGGAACGGTAGATCCAGCCGATTGGCTCCTGAGGCAGCGCGGCGATCAGGGCTTGGGCGGTGGAACAGGCCGAGGGCCATTGGCGATTGCGCACATTGATTTCCCAATGCACAAGGAGCACATGGGGATGAAAGGCCGGAGGCAACGCCGTCTTGCCGGGAACTTCGGTTTCTTCCGGCGCCGAATTGAGTTTGGATACATCGTCTGAGTTTGTTTCCATAGCTGAATTATGCTGGAACGTTCGCTCACTTCTTGGCCCTTGTCTGTGGCGGAAATTACCTTTGCCCGTCTCCGTAATCTTACGAAGGCTGCCAGGGGGAAATTGTAATCTCATCGCGCCATCTTTGGCGAAAACAGCGCGTGGGGTGGGAAGCCGCTCGTTGCGCAGGGCGCAATGAATTGCTGTGCCGGGTGCTTTACTGATGAGAGCTTGGGATGGACGACGCATGGTGACATTCAATCGGCTCGTTCTCCCTCACCCTAACCCTCTCCCCAAGGAGAGGGAACCGATGGAGGTGCCGCTACGGAAACCAAGGGACATCGTGTTTTCAGAAGACCGGTCATCGATTCTCCCTCTCCCGGGGGGAGAGGGCCGGGGTGAGGGGGAAACAAAACCATCGGTTAATCCAAAGTGTATTCCATCCAGTCAACTGCTCAGTAACCGTTCATGTTTGGTCGGTTGAAAGTTCCAGATGCGCGGCACTCACCATGCCTCGCGCAAACTGACTGCGCAAACACCGGTTGCCTTCCAACGATTATCGGCGTTGCGGTCATTTGGAGAGGCTTGTTGAAGCAGCGGGGGAGTTTGTGGTTCGTCGCCAGGCGGCAAACTTGATCGTAAACGGCGGCTCAGAACCGGTGGTATAGACCACGGAATGTTGTATCATCGCGGAGGAAGTGACGAGCGCGTTGAGGTTGATGCCGAGCTGGGGATTGGCGAGCCGGTCGCCCGACTCGTCCAGCCATGGCCAGGGCGCGGACCATTGCCCATCGATCATTTCCCGGCAGGTTACGACGTGCTTGGCGGTGTCGAGCCACGTCACGATCAGACTGTTGGGGCCGGTCACGGTTATCGCGGTGTGCCCGCTGCCGGAGCCGGTCAGCTTGAACTCCGCGCCCCAGCCGGTTTGGGAGTCGCGCTTCCGGTAGCGAATGGTTCCGCCGCCGAAGACCAGGTGAACGTCATCGCCATCGGCCGCCAAGCTGTAGAGGCCATAGCCGGAGTGCGAATGGGTGACCGCCTCCTCCGCGTCCCAGGACTGCCCGTTCCACTCCCGGCCATAGTAGCCGTCGTCCAGCAGGTTCCGGTTGTAAACCCAGAACGTTTTGCCGTTCGTCAGTGGCACGCCGACCGGGTCCGGGTAGGCGGTCGTGTTGTCATCAACCAGAATACAGGGAAAGCCCGGAGCAGTCTGCCACGCCCCGTTGCTTTGGACGGATTTGGTGACGACGGCATCGTAGGGTGCCTGGTTGAATCCGCCATCATAAACCATGAAGGCGATCCACGGCACACCGGAAGAACCCACGATCAGCTTCGGATACATCACATTCTTGCCCTTGGGCACCTTGTAGGCGGTCTGTTCCTCCGTTGCCCAGGTGATGGTCCCGTCCCGTTGCGGAGTGCCGCTTCGGTAAACCACGTCCTCGCCTTCACTGGCGGCGCAATGCGCGTAATGAATCCGGGTGCCATCAGTACCAGCAGCCGAACCGGTGCCCCAGAGAAGCACCCTTCCGCACGAGCAGCGGCTCGCTCCAGCGGACGCCATCCGCACTCGTCCGGCACACCGCGTCGCGACCATCCGAGTAAAAGACCCAGAACAATCCGGCCATGCAGAACAGCTTCCGTTGCTTGGGATAATTGACGGCCCAGCCGTTCTTGGTCGGCACGGTGCAGACTTTGGATTGGATGACCTCCACTTCCGAACGCACGGGCCCGCACCCCCAAGCGAGCACACAAAGAATGGCAGCCGCACGCATCATTGGGGGGGACACGCGGCTTTCTTTCCGCCCAACGAGATCACCGATAACGGCCCTCTCTAAAAACCTTCAAACTGCTGTCTGGCGTGGCTGAACTGTTATTCGGTGAATCGCATTTCTTCGCTTCGGTGGTCATGGCGAAAACCTTTTGAGTCCTAAATTCGGAGTACGGCGGTCATGACGGAGCACCCACCCCCGTATGCACTTCGCCTGAATGTCGTAAAGGAAATGATAGGGGAACCGGTCAAGATTACAGCGACGATGCCCGCTTCGATCAAAGTGGAAATACGTTGGGTTCTCGATGGCCTTGCCAATCCCGACCTGGAACTCCGCGAAGAAGTCGTCTCCAAGCTGCGGCGATATTTGATAATACTTTTTGAGGATTCGGTCCAAATCCACCTGAACTCGCCTGTGAAACCTAGCTTCCACGGTGCCTGAGTCCGGAAACCAACTCGTGAAAAGTGATCAAAACGCTGGGATCTGCATCGGCCTCCCGTCGCCGGCTCAACACCTCCTCGTCCGACACCTCATAGACGGGTGTCTCCAGCCCATGCAACAGTTGGGACGCGAGCGAAGCGCGCTCCTCCTCGGAGAGTTTTGCGGCTTCTGCAGAAATTTCTTGTAGCTTCATAGCACTGATATTTTAGATGACACGCAACCCTGATGCCACTCCGATTTTTGGCAAACGCAGGCCACCGACAGCCGCCGGAACAGCAAGGACGCTGACGAGGAACCCGACATCGACAAACCGAGCGGCCGGCGGCGGTTTGATGGACTGTCTTGTGTGAGCTCAGCATAGGCGCCGTCCAAGAGGGGCTCAAGTTCCTACCCGATTGAGCGAATGACCAATGGTTTCGAGTCTTTGGCCCACTGTCAAACGCCCATCGGCCTCCATTACTGCACGTGTCTGGACGTATCCGAAGCCCGCCTGACAAATCCCAAAACGAAAAACCCGCCTCGTGGCCTCTGGAGGATCTCCATAGCCAATCTTTGGGAAGAACCAAATTGTATTGCCTTCCAGAATCACCATTAGCCCCTGAAAACACAGTAAGTCCTTCCGCTTGCCGGGAGGAATGCCGCCGCCGCATTCAGGATCTTTGGAAGCGACAGCAACAAAATGCCCCGTGTTGTTCTTGATGCACAGGCTGTGAAAGACGCAGCATCCAAATACACGGAACACCATGACCGCTACCACTGAGCAGAATACATTGCGACCCAAGGAATATGCAACGGCGTGCTTCATCGCGCCCAACGCCAATCACCGGCCGCCGCCGGAAGCGGGCGCTGGCAGCGAATCCAGCGTCTGGATAATTCAGCGCGACCGAATTCAAACGCAGGCCGGCGGTTCGTGTGCGTCCGTTTGTCATCCGATATGTTTGTCTAAAGGTAACCCTAGCTTGTGGGCCAGTACCTCTGCCTCTCCGTATGCGTGCTCGCAGGGATGTCCAGATGCAACCTCGAAATAAGTAATCTCCATCACTTTGCCGCTCTGGCGCCGTAAGCCAATGTAGATCATGTCGTTTTCGCGAACCCGCTCAAACCGACGATACGTAACAGCGGTAAAGCCCCCAATGGAATATCGTGTGAACCAAATGCGCAAACAGCCGAAAAGAAGGCTCTCTCTGGACACGACATGAGATTCCGTGTCAATGCGTGTCCAATGCTCGACAAACAAAGCGAATCCACAAATGAGAAATGCGTAACCGAAGATGGACCACGGCCCGGATTCCTGATGAGGCGCAACCAGAAGGGATACCACACCACACGCAGTCGCAAAAATCCCGCCCAAGTAATGGTATGCCCGGCGATAAGGGTGCCAATGGTATGAGATGATCGCCTCGGACATGGCGTTCAATATTTCGCCTAACGCTGAACGCAGCCACGCCGGGACGATGGCGCTCGATTGAAACCCTGACGGCCTCCCGGTATTGTCTGACGTGACTGGTTCGGCGATCTGTCCCTCAGAAGCTCAATCATGGTTTCTGTCCCTTGGAATGCTCGACTCTGAGCAAGTCGTCCACTGATGGCTTGGGGCTAGGCCGCTGTCGCCTGTTGCGACACATCGCCACCAACCTGCTCGCGATCCCGCAGACCGAGAGGCACAACCATAGAATCGTTAGTGTGGTCCATCCTGACGAGGTGCCGCGCACTACAAAGTATGCCCCCACAGGCGGCAAACATCAGTATCAGCGCGATGTTGACTCTCATGGCGCGTACGTTATTGCCGAACGCAAAGGATCACCGACCGCCGCGGGGAGCGCACGCTGGCTGCGAATCCAGCGTCCGAATAATCTGGCCTGTCCGAACTGAAGCACGGGGCGGCGGTTCGGGTGAATCCGATTGTTCGGCGGCCCAATCATTGGTCACTCTCTTTTCTTTCTGGCCGGCTTCGATGGCATCGCCTCAGTTTCGCGGATGATGCGTGCGGTGGCTCCGAACAACAAGTCACGCACTCCCCATACCGTGCCGTTGGTGCCGACACCTTCGTAACGAACAAACAACCAACCTGGATGAACGGTGATGGGCTTGCCCTCGTTCGCGGCAGGATCCCAGCGATACGTGTTCCAGCCGACGCGGGTGTAACTGCCGTCAGGGCTAGGACTGTCAAGGCCATGGTAAAAGATGACCCGGCCGTCGGCGTATCGGACGAAGGCGTGCAGGTCGCACAGGTGGTAGGTGAGGTAGCCGGTCCAGTTACCTCGGAGCGGAATCGGAAGGACGAGCCGACACAGCACAAGAAACCCGATGGCAGTAAAGGCCAATTTTAGTCTGCGTTTTGCGACCGGTTTCATTTTTCCGCCGAACGCGAAGCTCACCCACAGCCGCCGGAGCGAGGCGTCCGCAGCGAATCGGGCGTCTGCATTTCCGGGGACGGTGGGAACTGGCAGGGCGGGCGGCTGTTGGGTGTAGCGTCTGGTTCGGCATTCCGATTCCGACTCCGCAGCCGGCAGCCGGCCCCGACGAAAAAACCAAGGACTGCAAACAGGAACAAGATGACAGCAATACTCCTGATCGCATCTCCAGGCTCCCTGGCACTCATGCTTAGCACCTCAGCAACCCTCCGGAGCCCGACCAGACAAACCGCAATGCCCAAGACAGCAGCAATGAGCGCACCGGTCAATCCAGTCCAGATGACTGATCGAAGACTTGCTTTGTTGTGCGAGAATTGTGACATGGCTCCGTCTTACGCCGAACGCAAAGGATCACCGACCGCCGCCGGAAACGGGCGGTGGCAGCGAATCCAGCGTCCGAATAACGCGGTCAGCCCGAACTGAAGCGCGGGGCGGTGGTTCGTGTGCATCCGCTTGTTAGCCATTCCGCGTCTCATCAGTTCAAAATGTCGGCGACGCGTGCCGTGGCGAGATGGCCACAGACGCCACACGCCAGCAACACCAGTATGCCGAAGGAAACAAAGATGACCAGTCTCCGTCGCGGCGACCATGAAACGGTAACGGGGCTGGCCAATAAGACACCACCAACCGTCAAGCAGCCAAAGCTCGTGAACGCTGTCGGCAAGGTGAAAGCTGAACAAACTTCGCCGAAAGTCGCTGGCGTCGGAAATCCTCCTCGGTAAAACGCGCCCTGGAGCCAGACGCCAAACAAGCCGCCGATCGTCGTGACCACTCCCAGTACCAGAATAATCCATGAGAGGATCTTCCGGTCGCGCGCAGTTATGGAGAGCGTGCTCATGGCTAACGCTGTTTAGGCGTACCAACGGGTGAAATAACAGAATTAGGCAGAAAAAAGTTACCTTTTACCCTGTTAGGCAGAAAATCAGTTTCCATAGGAGCAAAGGAATACTTCGTCTGCACAACAAGTCAACTCCGTAGTTAAGTGGTTACGGTCATTCGGTTCCTCTTCAGACGCTCCCGAAGTTTCCCCGATGCTTGCCTCGGCTTTGAAGGCTTCCGCGCGTTCGCCGGCAACGGTGTTGCCAATGACGCAACTGCCGGGAAAATCAGTCGTGAAATACGCTTTGCTTGGCGCGGGGCATTTGTTTCCATCGCTTCATGTCAACTGTGAAGCTGCCAACCATGGTCCGTTACTGCGACCGGATGCTGCGCCCGGATCAGGTCCAGGATTGGGACGGGGCCGTAAACGGCCTGCAAGTCGAGAATGCGGGGCCAGTGAAACGCCTCGCCGCCGCCGTGGACGCCAGTCTGGCCACTGTCCAAATGGCCGCGGACGCCCAGGCGGATTTGCTGCTCGTTCATCATGGATTGTTTTGGTCGGCCCGCCAGCCCTGGACCGGCAAGAACTATGCGTTGCTCCGGTTGCTGCTCGATCACCACTTGGCGGTGTATAGCTCGCACTTGCCGCTGGACCGGCACCCTCGGTTCGGCAACAACGCGCTGTTGGCTGCCGCCCTCGGTTTCCAGCGACGGCAACCGTTCTTCTTTGACCGCGGGCAGTATCTCGGTTTCCAGGTCCAGGCCAACCTTCGTCGCGACGTGCTGGCCAAACGCTTGCACCAAGCCACCGGTGCGGAACCGCGAGTGGTGCCCGGCGGCCCGGCCGTGTGCCGGCGCATCGGGATTGTCACGGGTGGGGCTGGCGCCGAACTGAAGCTGGCCGCGAGTGAAGGCGTGGATACGTTCATCACCGGCGAAGGGCCGCATTGGACGTATGCGTTGGCGGAAGAATTGGGGATCAACGTGCTGTATGGCGGCCATTACGCGACGGAAACGTTCGGCGTCAAAGCCCTCGCCGAACATCTTGCCGAAAAGTTTAAGCTCTCGTGGGTGTTCCTGGATCATCCCACAGGGCTTTGAAAGACTGTGCAAAGACGATGTGCATCCTCACTTTGCGGATGAGTTTGGTCCGGTTGGGGAGGAATCAATAGAATGTTCGCGTGAAAGAAACGATCCGTCACCGTGCGTTGGAGCTTGGCTTTGATGCCTGTCGTTTTACGACGGCGGAAGCACCGGAATCCGCTTCGCATTTGCAGCGCTGGCTCGAGGCCGGCCGACAGGGAGAAATGGCCTACCTGCAACGCACCGCCGCCAAACGCAACAATCCCCAACTGGTGCTGCCGGGAGCGCGGAGCGTGATCACCCTGGCGGTCTCGTATGCGCGCGACCCGAGCACCGCGACGACGAATTTGGAATCATCGCGCCCGTTTCCCGGCGTCATTGCCCGTTACGCCCGGTTTGACGATTATCACGACGTGCTGGCGGGGCCGCTGAAAGAACTGAGCCAACTGGTGAACACCCTCGGCGGCGACGAAACGCGCTCGTTATGGTATGTCGATACCGGACCACTCCTGGAACGCGACCTGGCGCAACGGGCGGGACTCGGATTCGTAGGCAAGCACACCAACCTCATCAGCCGGTCCCTGGGAAACTGGTTCTTTTTGGCGGAAATCATCACCACCCTCGAATTGCCACCGGACGCGCCGGAGAAGAACCATTGCGGCAACTGCACTCGCTGTATCCCGGCGTGCCCGACCGGAGCCATCCTTGGCCCGTTTCAACTCGACGCCCGGTTGTGCATCTCCTACCTGACGATCGAATTGAAAGGGGCCATTCCGGTGGAACTGCGTCCGTTGATGGGCAATCGCATTTTTGGCTGCGACGATTGCCTGGCGGCGTGCCCATGGAATCGGTTTGCGCACGCGGGACGATTGCTTGAATCCCACGCCCACACCGACCTGGCCCAGCCGGATTTGCTCGAATTATTGCAACTTGATGAGCCCGCATTGCGCCAACGGTTTCGGGGCACTCCCATCCTGCGCAGCAAGCGCCGCGGACTGCTCCGCAATGTCTGCGTGGCCCTGGGCAACGTGGGTGATGCCACCGCCTTGCCAGCGTTGCGCGAAGCCGCCAGCGATTCCGAGCCGCTGATTGCGGAGCATGCCCGTTGGGCGGTGCAACGCCTCGAGGAAAGGCTGGGCGGACAATAAATCCGAAGACCGAAGGTCAAAATCTGAAAGACTGTAAACTACAGGGCGCGGTGGTAAGACGAGACTCCGTCGAGCCCTGATTTCTCCGCAGCGCTATCGCAGTCCCGGCAGCGTAAATGTGGGAAGCCTTTGGCCGTTCGAAACACCAGGAACTTCCCTTTAGTCGCGTTTGCACTTTCGAACGCCTTTGGAAGAATCAGGGCTCGACGGAGTCTCGCCCTACCATCTGATATTGAGACCTCGAAGGTGTGGGGTGTGCGCAAGAACCATTTCGGGCCTCGGATTTCGGACTTCGGTTTTCTTTCGGATTTTGGATTCCGCGCTTCGGAATTTGCCCTCGTTCCTTGACTTTGGTCCGGTGCCTCAGCAGCTTATGCCCACAACAAAAGGCAATAATGCAAAAGAACGATTCAATCGACACGCTCATCATCGGCGCCGGACCCGCCGGAGCCGCCGCCGCCGCGGTGCTGGCCGAACACGGACACCGGGTCCTCGTGCTGGAACGGGAAAAGTTGCCGCGCTACCGCGTGGGCGAATCGATGGTCCCATTTACCTATTACCCGTTGGAACGGCTGGGGCTGATTGAAAAGATGCGCCAGTCGGCGTTCGTGAAAAAATACAGCGTCCAGTTTGTTACGCCGGGTGGCAAGGCCAGTCATCCCTTCTATTTTTTCAGCCGGTATGATCGCGACACCGTGGCGCAAACCTGGCAGGTGTTGCGCTCGGAATTCGACCAACTGCTGGTGGACAACGCCCGCCAACGCGGCGCGGTGATTCGCGAAGAAGTCGCGGTCAAAGAATTGCTGAAAGAGGGCGGCCGCGTCGTTGGCGTTCGTGCCGAAGACCGCGACGGTCGCCTGACTGACTACCGCGCACCGATCACGTTGGACTGTTCGGGCAAGGAGGCGTTCGCCGCAGTGCGGGAGAACTGGCGGATGAAAGATCCGCGCCTTAACAACCTGGCGGTGTGGACGTATTACGAGGGCGCCATGCGCGACGAGGGTATCAATGCCGGCGCCACCACCATTGCCATGATTCCGGAACGCGCTTGGTTTTGGTACATCCCGCAGCACAATGACCGGGTGAGCGTCGGCGTGGTGGGCGAAGGCAAATACTTGACCCGCGATGGGGTGAAAACACCGGAAGCCATTTTCCAGCGGGAGATGGAACAAGCCGCGTGGGTGAAGGATCACCTCGCACCGGGACGGCAGACGGGGCCATATTACCTGACCAACGAATACACGTTTCACGCCAAGCATTGCGGTGCCGAGGGGCTGCTGCTGGTCGGTGACGCTTTCTGTTTTCTGGATCCGGTGTTCTCTTCCGGCCTGCTCCTGGCTTTGAAGACCGGGGTCATGGCGGGCGAGGCGGTGCATGAAGCGATCCAGGCAAAGGACTTCCACCCCGCGCGGTTCGCCGATTACGCTGCCAGCGCGCGGCAGGGGATCGAAAACATGCGCAAACTGGTCTATGCATTTTACGATCCCGAGTTCAGTTTTCGCCGGGTGATCGAGAAACATCCCAACCTGGCCAACGACATCACGGATTGTCTCTCCGGTGACGTGAATAAAGATTTTTCGTGCTTGTGGGAAGCCGTTGCTGAAATCGTCGAAGTGCCCGAAAACTTGCCCTACGGCGCGCCGTTGTCAGCCAAGGGTATGCAGTGACTGCAAGGATTTTCAATTTCGCAGTTCCGTGCGAGGTGGCGTTTGCCCGGTGCGCGCCTGACGGAATTTGTCTTCGAGATTCATTACCATGAGATGGCGTTGGGCCGCGAAGGCTTGGGGAGACTCGGGATGTTCCCGCACCAATTGTTCGAGCAATTGCCTGCCGGTGGTTTCGTCGCGACGAAAACGCAAGTGCCACCCGGCCAGCAATTGCAACCATTCGGCGACTTTGGCCGCCGGCTGATTCGGCATGCCCAGCAGCAGTTCAACCTGTTCAATGGCGGGATCGATTTTGCCCAGGTCCTCGGCGAAAATGCGGGCCAGATCCTCCCGCGCCGGAACGTCGTCCGGATTCAGTCGGAGCTTTTCCACCCGCTGATTGGCACGGGCAATGGCTTGGTCGCGGCTGGTCGTTGGTTCGTCCGGCTCGGCCTCCGGATTCGCGCGCAGGGCTGGCAGGCGAATCCGTTTGCCCTGTCGTTGTTCCAGCAGTTCCTCCCGAGTGGCGGGCAGCAGGTTTATCCGTTGGCGTGCCATCAGGCTGACGTGCAGGTCGGGAAACAGATCACAAATAAACTGGAGCGTGCGCCGGGCGGCCACCGGATCGTTACCCAATTCCAATTGCCAATCGGCCAGGCGATTCAGGGCCACGCCGACCTCGGAAGGATTTGGGTTGGGCTGGAGGCAGAGATCAAGCACCGCTTGCTCGGCGGACGCCAGATCGTGGAAATGTTTCGCGTAGAGTTCCGCCAACATCATCCAGCCCGCGAAATCGTTCTCCGCGGTTTCCAACTGACGAATGATTTCCCACTCGGCCTCGGTGAATTTGCCGAATTTCATGCTGGCAATGGCGCGGGAATACGCCGGTGGGGGAGGGGGAGAAGGTTGTTCGCGCAGCAATACGTGAGTCACCGGCCCCAGCCAGACGGCCGCCGCGAGCCCCGCGCCGCCCCAGCCGGTCGAAAAGAACAGCACCAGCGCCACCGGAGCCAGCAGCACACTCCACAAGCCGGCCGCGAGCAGCATATCCTTCCGTTGGCGGGAATGAATCACCACTTCGACCGCCAGCCAACCGCAGGTCACGGCCAACCAGTAGGTCGCAATGACCAGGGAAACAGCCGCGGAGCTGCGGGCCAGTCGCGTCAGCCAGTCCCAACTGCCCCACGGCATTTGCGCCGTCGTTGGCACCATCAGCGGCGGCAACCCGGGCAGAAGTCCGGAATTGAGCGCCAGCCAGGCCAGCACGGGGAAGCCGAGTCCTTTGAGCACCCAAGGCAGATACCAGCGTTTCAAGCGGGCGGGATCCGTGCCATCAAGCCGCTGCCACAGCATGTAACCCATCCCCACCGGGACGAAGCAGCAAGCCCAGGCTAGCAATAAAGCAATCATGTTACCGGCGCACGCCAGTGAATGGACCGTCCGTGCGCGACTGACTCACGCGCGTTGAAGTTGTCCTCCGGTCCTTCATGCTGGTTGCCTTCAAGAGCCAAGCACAGTCCGGCGCGGTTTTCACGTTCTTTTGCCGATGGCGGCCAAGCGGTGTTCATTCCGTGGCTGGAGCGGCAATAAGAGCCTGTTTTAAAATTCGGCGTGGTCCTGTTTTCTCGGAAAAGGCCGGCTGGCGAGGCGCGACGAACGCGCATACCCGCCGCGGTCTGTAAGCGAGGAGCAACGAAGCCAGCCGGCCTTTTCCGAGAAAACCCGCAGGGCGGCGGGTCTTTTGAACGTGGGCTTCGTTGGCTCGATCCTTACAGCCCACTGCGGGGATGCGCGGACCGCGCCGCCTCGCCCGCGTCCAAAATCCCTCGCCGCAGGACCTCGCCCAATTTTAAAACAGGGTCTAAGCCGTGACTATTCAGTAGGACAGGCGTCCCGCCTGCCCCGAACGAGTGCAAACCAACAACTTGTATCACGGCGCCGCGAGTATTTCTATGTCATCAAACGGTGAGGATGCCTTGGGCTATTCGAGACAGGCGAGACGCCTGTCCTACCACGCCGAACTGCCTCATCGCAGCACCAGCTACTGAATTGATACGGCTAAGACGATCTGGCGTGGTTGGAATGGGGAGCGCGCCCGCCCCGGGCGCCGTGGGTGGCGCCTCGCCAACCACTTTCAAGCACTCCAAGTAGCGTACTATTCAGTGACGGCTCAGTCATCGGGCCAACCGAGGAGGGCGCGCCCCCTATTCTCTATTCCACAGATAAGGCTTACCCGCATTCCAGACTCGACGGACTCTTCGGCTAACCGGTAGAACTCCTCCTGCAATTTTTATGGCAACAAATGACAACCCGCTGGTCGGGATTATTATGGGCAGTCAATCGGACTGGGACGTGATGCAACATGCCGCCCGGCAACTGAAGGAACTGGGGGTGCCGCACGAAGTGCAGATTATTTCGGCGCATCGCACTCCCGATTTGCTGTTTGAGTATGCGTCGGGCGCCGCGGCGCGCGGCTTGGAAATCATTATTGCCGCCGCTGGCGGGGCCGCCCACCTGGCCGGCGTGACGGCGGCCAAGACCGTCCTGCCCGTATTGGGGGTGCCGATGGAGTCCAAAGCTCTCCACGGCATGGACTCACTACTGTCCATGGTGCAAATGCCCGGCGGTGTTCCGGTGGGCACCCTGGCCATCGGTAAATCCGGGGCCATCAATGCCGCGCTGTTGGCGACCGCAATTTTGGGGAATAAACATCCGCAACACCGGGCGGCATACGAAGCGTTCCGTCAGAAGCAAACGGCCCGCGGTTTGGAGAACCGGATGCCACCGGGTTAGGACTGAACTCAGCCGGCTCATATTTTTCCGCTTTCTTTAGGGGCGAACATCCGGCATTTTGCGCTCTGCTATTTATGTTTGGAATTAAGTTATCCTCCCTGGCGGTATTGTTGGGATTGGTGGTGGCGCTGGTCAATGGCTGGGGATTGTGGAATCCCGTGGCGTTCAAGACGGCGGCACGCAAGTTTCCGCGTCACACGCAGTTGGGCGTATGGCTCATGGTCATTGCCACGGCATGGTTTCTTTACAATTTGAGCCTGGAAGAGGTTTCCGATTTCGTCAGCTTCAAGCCCGCCTTGTATGCCTTGTTCGCCGGGGTGGGCATCGGCACTTGCATTTTTGTGCGCGACTTTCTGCCGATTCGGGCATTGGCCGTCCTGTTTCTGTTGCTGGGCAAGTTGATGGTGGATACTGCCCGGTGGGAACGCACCGAGTGGCGCCTGGTAATCGTGATTTGGGCGTACGTGTGGATCATTGCGGGAATGTGGTTGACCATTTCGCCCTGGCGGCTGCGGGACTTCATCCATTGGTCCACGGCGAATGACAATCGAATGCGGCTGATCTGCGGGCTGCGGGCCGGATTCGGCATCTTTGTGGTGCTGCTGGGATTGACCACGTTCCGTGTGTCGGAACATTCCCAACCCGCAACTGCCACGATCGGCCGTCCGGTGATCATTGCCGCAGCGCCCGGCCTTCCGACCTTGTGACGCGCTCGCGCGGCAAGATTCTGGTTATTCGCGGCGGGGCCATCGGCGATTTTATTCTGACAATTCCGGCCCTGGCGGCCCTGCGACAGCAGTTTCCTGAAACCCACCTCGAAGTCCTCGGTTACGCCCACATTGCCCAACTGGCGTTGGCGGGCGGGTTGGTGGACGCGGTCCGCTCCATCGATGCCCGGTCCCTGGCGGGTTTCTTCGCGCGCGATGGTGTTCTGGCGGAGGAACTGCAGGAGTATTTTGCCAGCTTTGCGATCGTGGTTTCGTATTTGTACGACCCGGATGAAATCTTTCGCACGAACCTGGCTCGCTGCTCGAAAGCCCAATTCATTGCCGGCCCGCATCGTCCGGATGAAACCCTTGGCCTTCATGCCACCGAGACGTTTCTCAAACCGCTGGAGCGGGTGGCGGTGTTTGACGCCGATCCGGCGCCCCGGCTGACACTCCAATTTCCCCGCAGCCGTTCCGCGCAATTGGCCTTGCATCCGGGCAGTGGAAGTGAACGTAAGAATTGGCCCGAGCCGAAATGGGCCGAACTCATCGCCCAATTGGTGCAGACGACCGACTGGCAATTCCTCCTGGTCGGGGGCGAAGCCGAAGGCGACCGACTGGATCGGCTGGCGGCGTTGATTCCACCAGACCGTTTACAGCTTGCCCGCAACCTTCCGCTGGTGAATCTGGCCGAGCGCCTCAGTCAATGCCCGCTGTTCATCGGCCACGACTCAGGCATTACGCATCTGGCCGCCGCTTTGAATGTGCCCGCGTGTGTGCTATGGAGCGAAACGCTCGAAGAGGTTTGGCAGCCTCGTGGTGAAAACGTGCGACTCTTGCGGCACCCGGACGGGTTGGCGGCGCTTCCCGTTCAAGAGGTCACCGCAATGGTAAAAGACTGGCGCTTGAAGCTGGTTTGAAACGGCGTTTTCGATTGAACGCAGTGCCAGAAATCAATGACCAAGGCCCAATACCCAATGACCAGAGAATGCCCAACTGCCAAGTTCCAACGGGAGAATGGATGGGGTTGGGTTGATTAACTGGTCATTGGGTATCGGTCGTTCTTTGGTGCTTGGTGCTTGGTTATTGGTCATTTCTGGTCAGCGGCGTTAGCTGGACCGCGCGAAACTGGATCTCTCCGCCTTCGGATTGAAGCCCAATCGGACCGGCGAGCACTTCGCAATCGGTCGCCTCGTTGACCAGTTTGCCATTCACCCAAACCTTGAGATTCGGACCGTTGAGCAGGATTTCATATTTGTTCCATTCCCCGGGCGGGTTCTCATTGCCGGAAATCTTCTGCACCCCGATGAAGTCTCCGAGCAACTCATGGCCTTTGGCTTCTTTGCGGCGAGCTGGGTCGCCATCGATCTTCATCCCGTGAAATCCATAGAGATCACCGGCACTGCCGCTCTTGAGTTGGGCCTCGATGCAGCGCGGCAATGCCTGTGGTTTGCCATTGATGCGCATCAGCACGCCGCTATTGCCGGGGTTCTTTCCGGGCGCCCAGCACCATTCCACGACCAGGCGGAAGTTGGTGTAAGAGTCCTTGGTGCCCAGGTAACCCATGGGTTCGCCTTTGCAGTCCAAGAGGCCGTCTTGCACGCTCCAGACTTGGTCTTTGGTAACCTTCGGTTCGGCCAGGACCGCGGTCCAGTTGGTAAGATTCTGACCATTGAACAGGTCCACCGGGCGGATGGAAATCGGATCCTTCGTGGTGGAACAGGCCGTCAACCAGACACCGACTAATAGTGCGGAAAATAGATGGAGGTTTTTCATGGATATCTTTTGTGCTTTCAGGTTTGCGCGAACTATTCAGACATGTTCGCCAAAAGGCTACTCCAAAATAAGGACATCTCCTCTGACTTTCCCGTTGACAGTCGCCAGCCGTAAAGGTCTTAATGCGCCCATTGCTGTACCCACTTTTGCACACGGAAAGTGTTTGCGGGACCGAACATCGAACAGGACACCGAATATCATTGAAACACCATGAGTGATCGCAAAGTCAATGTCGCCATCGTCGGATTGGGTTTTGGCGCGGAGTTCATTCCTCTTTTTCAGCGTCATCCCCACGCCAACCTGGTTGCCATCTGCCAGCGGACCAAGGAAAAGTTGGACGCGGTCGGCGATGCGTTCGGGGTGGAAAAACGGTACACCCGTTTCGAGGATCTGATCAAAGATCCGGAGGTGGACGCCGTCCACATCAATTCACCCATCCATTTGCACGCCCCGCAGAGCATTGCGGCGCTGAAAGCCGGCAAACACGTGGCCAGCACGGTGCCGGCCGCCACCACGGTCGAGGAGTGCAAACAAATCGTCAAAGCCGCCGAACGCGCCAAAAAGAATTACATGATGATGGAGACGGTGATCTATTCGCGCGAGTTCCTGTACGTGCGCGAATTGCGCGACACCGGCAAATTGGGCCGCATCCAATTCATGCGCGGTTCCCATCTGCAAAACATGTACGGCTGGCCGGGGTATTGGGAAGGCTTGCCGCCGATGCATTATGCGACGCACTGTGTCAGCCCGTGCCTGGCCATTGTCAAAGGAGAGGCCGACTATGTCTCCTGCCTGGGCTCCGGCCGCATTGCGGAGAACTTGATTGGCAAGTACGGCTCACCTTTTTCCTTCGAAACCGCGCATTGCAAGGTGCGCAACCAGGACGTGGCCCTCGAAGTGACGCGCTATTTGTTCGACGCCGCCCGGCAATACATTGAAAGCTTCGATGTGTACGGCTCGCAGAACGTCCTTCGAATGGCAGTTGGTCGAGGGCGACGATCCGGTCTTGCACTTGGGCGGCGAGAAAGTCGAAAAGGTGAAGGTGCCGGATTATGCCCACTTGCTGCCCGAGCCTCTCCAGCCGTTTACGACCAAGGGTGTCTATGACGCCGAACAACACGCGCATCTTTCCTTCATCCAAGGCAGCGGGCATGGCGGTTCGCATCCGCACCTGGCGCACGAGTTCATCATGAGCATCGTCGATGGCCGGCCCTCATTCCCGGACGTGTATCAATCCGTCAACTGGACCATGGTGGGCATTTGCGCCCATGAATCCGCCACGCGCGGCGGGGCCATCATCAAGATCCCTGATTTTCGAAAATAATTTGAATCCGTCTTTCAGTTACTGAGTCATTGGAAAGCAAATTTTTGGCTTGCGGTCCTACATAAGAAAAAGCGACAAAACCCTCTATGAACAATCAATCGACCCAACCGGGCGCCCAACTGCCCGATTATATCACGAGTGCGAAACCGAATCCCGCGACGAACCGCGCCGCCTGGTACAAGGGAACTGCTCCGACGTATGCGGGTATTTTCCTCTGGTTCGTCTTTTGGCAAGACGCGGTGAACGCATCCTCCGTTGGCGGGGCGCTGGCGCACGGCCTGGGAATTGCCTTGCTTGGCATTGTGCTCGCGGCGCTAATCTGCCACTTCCTATTCTATCTCGTGCCGGGCTTGCTAGGGCAACGGACGGGGCTGCCGCTTTACATCGTAGGCACCTCGACCTTTGGGGCGACGGGTGGTTTCCTTATGCCCGGATTCCTGATGGGCGTCCTGCAGTTCGGCTGGTTGGGCGTCAACATCTATTTCTCTTCCCTGGCGTTGAGTGCGATGATTCCCATTCCCGCCAAGATCATCATGGTGATTTGGGGATTACTGGCGGCCTTTGTGGGATTAAAGGGCATTCAATACGTCGCCAAGGTGGCCACTTATTTGCCACTGATCCCGCTGGGTGTGCTCTTGCTCCTGTTCTTCATGACCGTTGGTGGGATTGGTAAATTTGATCCCCAGACCATGGAGAACATTCACATGGAAGTGGCAGCGGGTCCGACCATGATGGGTTCGGCCGCCCCGGCCATGAGCACTTTTCAAGTGCTGGCCTTCATCTTGACGGTGATCGTTGGATTTTTTGCTACCGCTGGCGCCGCCGGTGTCGATTTCGGCATGGGCAACCGCGACAGCAAGGATGTAAAGATGGGCGGTCTAATTGGCATCGCCCTTGCCACGGTGGTCACCGCGGGTTTGTCCGCGATGATTATTGCCGGCATCTATGGCAATCCTGAATTGAGTGAGAAAGCGAAAAACGCGGCCACCGCAGCGGTAACCCAGGCCGTTGACAATCAGGCAAAAGCGGCAGGAACGACTTTGACGGAGGTGCAGCAGGAAGCGATTTCCGTGCGGGAAGCCCCTAACGCTTTATATCGTCCTACCAGTTTGATTAAAGTTGTCTTAGGCGAAACAGCTTCCGGCTGGTTGTTGTTCCTTTTGGCACTGGCAGCTTTCCCGCCGGCGTGTTTCTCTTCATTTATTGCGGCCAACAGCTTCAAAACCACCTTGCCCAAAGTGAATCCATTTATCTCGGTAGGCATTGGCGCGGCCGTCAGTATCATTTTGGCCATCTCAGGATGGGCTGGTGATGCCGTCAGGGTTTTCCAAATCATTGGCGCTTCCTTTGGTCCAATCTGCGGCGCCATGATGGTTGATTTCCTGCTGAACGGCAAAAAATGGTCTGGCCCCCGTAATGGTTTCAACCCTGCCGGCTGGATCGCGTGGTTGCTGGGTTTTGGCGTGGGCATTGCCCCGAAGTTTGGCTTGCCAATTCCCGCGGCACCGGTTGCGGCGTTTGTCGTAGGAGCGGTCGTCTTCCTGATTTGTTCCAAGATTGGCTTGCAATCGAAGGTCGTTCCGCTGCCGGCGTCGCTGGCTGATGCAGCAAAATAGGCGACGGATCAGCTTTGCTCGAACTGTTCTGTTCTCAACGTCCGCCCGCGTGGAGTAATTCCCGCGGGCGGATTTGTCTTCTGGCCCGGGAGTTGTCTTTGGAGCGGCCGACGCGACGCGGCCCAAATTGCAGATTCCCCGATCAAGACGCTTCTTTTTCGGCAGGGACAGTGCGCAAACCCACGTCGTCCTTTCTGCTCTTGCGCCGGTCTGTTTCGTCGTGGAGGCGGGTCAAAGCAATGCGCCCTGATTACTGCTGCCCGGTTTGAGCCCGAGTTTTTGATAGCTCAATTCGGTCGCTACCCGGCCTTGCGGGGTGCGCTTGAGGTAGCCCTCCATGATCAGATACGGCTCATACACTTCCTCGATCGTGTCGGGTTCCTCGCCCACGGCCACCGCCAGCGAATTCACGCCGACCGGGCCGCCGCCGAATTTCACGATCACCGCCTCCAAGAATGCGCTTGTCCATTTCGTCCAGGCCGTTCTCGTCGATCTCCAGCATGGCCAGCGCCTGGTCGGCCATCTCCGCGGTGATGCGGCCGTCGCCGCGCACCTGGGCGTAATCGCGGACGCGGCGCAGCAGGTTGTTCGCAATGCGCGGCGTGCCCCGGCTGCGGCGGGCGATTTCGTGCGCGCCATGTTCCTCGATTTCAATGTTCAGCAGCCGCGAGGAGCGGACGACGATTTTTTGGAGGTCGTCGGCATGGTAATAATCCAGCCGTTCGCGGATGGGAAAGCGCGTCAGCAGCGGCGCCGTCAGCAGGCCGCTACGGGTCGTGGCGCCGATCAACGTAAAGCGCGGCAGGTTCAAGCGGACGCTGCGGGCATTCGGCCCCTGGTCGATGATGATGTCCAGTTTGAAATCCTCCATGGCCGGGTAGAGGTATTCCTCGATGGTCTTTTGCAGGCGATGGATTTCGTCCACGAACAGCACGTCGCCTTCGTCCAGATTGGTCAGCAAGCCGGCCAGGTCACTGGCCTTTTCGATGGTCGGTCCGCTGGTACACTTGATGGTGGCGCCCATGGCCTTGGCCAGGATATGGGCGAGAGTGGTTTTGCCCAGGCCGGGCGGGCCGTTGAGCAAAATATGATCCAGGGGTTCGCCGCGCTGCCGGGCGGCCTGCACGGTGATTTCAAGGCGTTCCTTGACCTTCGGCTGGCCGGTGAAATCCGCAAAGATCGATGGCCGCAGCGTCATTTCCAACGCTGCGTCCGGCTTCGTCAAAACATCTGAAACCATGCGTTCAGCCATCGCCAGCCAAGCATGAGCAATGGCGCGCGTGGCGACAAGGGCAAAAGGCGGTGCGCGGGAACGAGTTCGAGTCGTCGGAGCAAAAAAAGGGGAATAGTTGGCAAAAATTTGCTTGGCACGCCTGCCGTTCCTCCGAAACACTCCGCGGCATTTATGAACAAACGAAAATCTTGGCTTTGGAACTTATTAATCGTTGGAGCTCTGCTCCTGTTGGCCCGCAGCGTGGGAGCCAGCGAAGCAGACATTAAAATCCCCGACCTCACGCAGGTGAAATTCGACGGGCTGGGCGGCATCAGCGGTACCACGCTGATGTATCTCGGCATCCTGATCTGTTTCGTCGGCGCGGTATTCGGCCTGGTCCAATACAAACAGACCAAGGCCCTGCCGGTCCACGAGAGCATGGGCAAGGTTTCGAACACCATCTGGGAGACGTGCAAAACCTACCTGTTCACCCAGGGCAAATTTCTCGCGATCCTCTGGCTGCTGATCGCCGCGTGCATGATCTACTACTTCAAGGTGCTTGCAGGACAATACCATCGGCCATGTGGTGGTCATTCTGCTGGCCTCGATTCTCGGCATCCTGGGTTCCTACGGCGTGGCCTGGTTCGGCATCCGCATCAACACCGTCGCCAACTCCCGCACCGCCTTCTCCGCGCTCAAGGGCAATCCGCTCGCCACGCTTGGGCATTCCGCTGCGCTCCGGCATGAGCGTCGGCCTGCTGCTGGTCTGCGTGGAATTGTTCTTCATGATCTGCATCCTGGTGTTCCTGCCGCGTGAGCTGGTCGGGCCCGTGCTTCATCGGTTTCGCCATCGGCGAATCGCTCGGCGCCTCGGTGCTCCGCATCTGCGGCGGCATCTTCACCAAGATCGCCGACATCGGCTCCGACCTGATGAAGATCGTCTTCAAGCTGCCCGAAGACGACCCGAAGAATCCGGGCGTGATCGCGGACTGCACCGGCGACAACGCCGGCGACTCGGTCGGCCCGACGGCGGACGGTTTTGAAACCTACGGCGTGACCGGCGTGGCGCTGATCGCGTTCCTGGCGCTGGCGCTGGCGGCCAGCCCGGCCATCTGCGCCGACGCTCGATCATCTGGCTGTTCGTCATGCGCGCGCTGATGATCGTGACCTCGCTGGTGTCCTATTTCGTGAACGAAGCCATCAGCAAGGCCATGTTCGGCACGCAAGAAGGATTTCGATTTTGAAGCGCCGCTGACCCACCTGGTCTGGATCACCTCGGCGGTGTCCATCGTCATCACGTTCGTCGCCAGCAAATTGCTGCTGGGCGACTTCAAGGACGCGGCCGGCATGGCCCAACCGGCGCTGTGGTGGGTGCTGTCGGCCATCATCAGTTGCGGCACGGTGGCCGGCGCGCTGATTCCGGAGTTCACCAAGATCTTCGTCAGCACCAACTCCCGGCACGTCCGGGAAGTCACCAACTGCTCCAAGCACGGCGGCGCTTCGCTGAACATCCTGTCGGGCTTCGTGGCCGGCAATTTCTCCGCGTTCTGGATGGGCCTGGTGCATCATGCTGCTCATGTTCACCTCGTACTACTTCTCCCAGAACCCGGCGCTGCATCTCGCATCATGCCGGAGAAGTTCCTGTTTGCCGCGCCGATCTTCGCGTTCGGCCTGGTGGCCTTCGGCTTCCTCGGCATGGGGCCGGTGACCATCGCGGTGGACAGCTACGGGCCGGTCACGGACAACGCCCAATCGGTTTATGAACTGAGCCAGATCGAAGCGCAGACAAGACATCAAGGAAGACATCAAGAAGAACTTCGGCTTCGAGCCCGACTTCGAGAACGCCAAGTACCAACTCGAAAAGGGCGACGGCGCGGGCAACACCTTCAAAGCCACGGCCAAGCCCGTGCTCATCGGCACGGCGGTCGTGGGCGCCACCACGATGGTGTTCGGCATCATCATGCTGCTCGAAAACATGTTCGGCGACGTGGTGATCAAGCTCTGCCATCGTGCAGCCCGAAATCATCCTCGGCCTGCATCATGGGCGGCGCGGTGATTTACTGGTTCACCGGCGCCTCCTGCCAGGCGGTGGTGACCGGCGCCTATCGCGCGGTGGTCTATATCAAGGAGCACATGAAGCTCGACGCCACCACGGCCTCCGAAAAGGACAGCAAGGAAGTCGTCCGCATCTGCACCGTTTATGCGCAGAAGGGCATGTGGAACATCTTCATCGTGATGTTCTGCTTCGCGCTGGCGCTGCCGTTCTTCAATCCCTACTTCTTCATCGGCTACCTGATCGCCATCGCGTTCTTCGGTCTGTTCCAGGCCATCTTCATGGCCAACGCCGGCGGCGCGTGGGACAACGCCAAGAAGATCGTCGAAGTGGACCTCCGCCAGAAGGGCACCGAACTGCACGACGCCACCGTCGTCGGCGACACCGTGGGCGATCCGTTCAAGGACACCTCCTCCGTGGCGCTGAACCCGGTGATCAAGTTCACCACGCTGTTCGGTCTGCTCGCGGTGGAAATCGCCGTGACGATGACCAACCAGAATACGAAGACCGGCATCGGCGTCTTCTTCTTCCTGGTCGCGCTGATCTTCGTCTATCGCTCGTTCTACGGGATGCGGATTCCGGAAGAGGATTAAAACCGGTAGTGTCTCCTGTTTCATCGAAGAGCCGCCCGCGTGGGTGGCTCTTTATTTGGCCGTGACCTTCAGTTTGAAGCATCTTATTCGTGACTATTCAGTAGGACAGGCGTCCCGCCTGTCTCGAACGACTGCAAACCATCGATTTGCACGCGGCGTAGGAAGTCTCTCCAGGTCATCAAAAGGTGAAAATGTTCTTGGCTATTCGAGACAGGCGAGACGCCTGTCCTACGCCGCCGAATCGCGTCATCGCTGCTCCAGTTGCTGAATGGATACGGCTTATTCGCAGCGGCACTTTGCTTCAGTTTCAGTTTGCCTCGCGCCGCCGCGCGGCCTAAAGAGTAAGACATGCAACGCACATTTCCCTGGCTTTATGCTGCCTCATTAGCCCTGGGTCTGAGTCTGCTTCCGGCGGCTCGCGCGGTGGACCTGCACGTCGCGCCGGACGGCAACGATACTTGGTCCGGCACACTTGCGCGTCCAAACGCGGCTCGCACTGACGGCCCGCTGGCCACCTTGACCGGTGCGCGCGACATTCTGCGGCGTCTGCGCGCGCAAGGACATCTGAACGAGCCGGTTCACGTCCGGATCGCCTCGGGCGAGTACCCGCTGACAAAACCGTTCGTGTTGGAGCCCGAAGACAGCGGCACGGCGCAAGCCCCGGTCTTCTATGAGGCGGTTGCAAAGGCGAAGCCGGTTTTTTCCGGAGGACGGGAAATCCATGGTTTCAAGGTGGGTCCCAATGGCATGTGGCAGGCGCACGTTCCGGAGGTCGCCAACGGCACGTGGTATTTCGAACAACTCTGGGTCAATGGCCGCCGGGCGACGCGCGCACGCTCACCCAACAAATTCTATTACTACATGCTCGAAGTGCGCGAGGAACCGTTGACCGGAGGCGGTTCGCGCCGTGCCCGAACGGCCCGCCAAACGATCCGGGTCAATCCCGCCGTGCTCGAGCCGTTGGCCCGGTTGACGCCGCAGGAATTCAAGGATGTCAATCTGGTGGCCTATCACAAGTGGGACAATACCCGGCGGTTCCTCGACAAAATCGCTACCGATGACAGCGCGTTGGTTACCACCGGTGCCGGCATGAAGTCCTGGAACCCGATGACCAAAAACACGCGTTTCATTCTCGAAAACTTCCGGCTTGCGCTCGACGCACCGGGCGAATGGTTTCTGGCACGCGACGGCACCTTGTCTTACCTCCCACTTCCCGGCGAGGACATGACGCAGGCGCAGGTGATCGCGCCAGTGACGGAAAAGTTTGTGCTCATCCAAGGTGATCCAACCAAAGGGAAGTTCGTGGAGCACGTAACGATCAGAGGTTTGACCTTCCGTCACGGCCAATGGCTGACCCCGCCCGAGGGCTTCGAGCCGGCCCAAGCTGCTTCGCCCATTGATGCCGTTATCCTGGCGGACGGCGCTCGCCACGTGACGCTTGACGATTGTGAGGTCGGCCACATTGGTCTCTACGGCGTCTGGTTCCGTCAAGGCTGCACCGATTGCGCGGTGCGCCATTGTTTCGTACACGACCTCGGCGCTGGCGGCGTGCGCATTGGGGAAACGAGCATCGCCCGGAACGAAACTGAACGCACCAGCCGCATCACGGTCGATAACAACATCATCCGGCACGGCGGACGTATTTTTCCCTGCGCGGTTGGCGTGTGGATTGGTCACAGTGCGGAAAATCGGGTGACGCATAATGAAATCGCCGATCTCTATTACACCGGGATCAGCGTGGGCTGGCGCTGGGGTTACGGCGAGAGCCTGGCCAAACGAAACACAATTGCCTTCAATCATGTTCACCACATTGGCTGGGGCGTGCTGAGCGACATGGGGGGCATTTACACGCTTGGACCGTCGCAAGGCACCGTCGTAACCAACAACGTATTCCACGACGTGTATTCCTATTCTTACGGCGGCTGGGGACTCTATACGGATGAAGGTAGCACCGGCATCTTGTTTGAAAACAACCTCGTCTATAACGTCAAGAACGGTGGGTTCCATCAGCACTACGGTCGGGAAAACATTCTGCGCAACAATATCCTGGCATTCAGCAAACTCTACCAATTGCAGGCGACTCGCGTGGAAGATCACCTCTCGTTCACGTTTGAAAACAACCTGGTGTATTACGATTCCGGCGTATTGCTGCAGGGGCCGTGGGACAAGGTTCAGCACGTGATGCGCAGCAATTGCTATTGGAATGCCAGCGGTGGCCCGGTGGAATTTCTCGGCAAATCGCTGAAGCAATGGCAGGCGTTGGGGAATGATGCGGGCTCGATCATTGCCGATCCCCGGTTTGAGGACGCACCGCATCGCGATTTCCGGCTACGCACGGTTCGCCGGCGAGCAAGATCGGATTCAAACCGTTTGATCCTTCGCCAGCCGGAGTCTATGGCGACGCGGGCTGGAAGGCACAAGCCACGTCCGCAAGCTTTCCGCCATTGGAGATCGCTCCCGAGCCGCCGCCGGTGCCTATTCGGGCCACGTTCGAGCGCGACCCGGTCGGCAAACGTCCGTCGGAAGGGGACGTTCACCTGGAGAACAAAGGCGACGCCATCGTGGTGACCGATGAAACGGCCGCCACCGGGAAGCGCAGCGTGAAGATCGTCGATGCGCCGGGGCTGCAGTTCACGTATAACCCGCACTACACCTACGGCGTGAACTACCCCGAGGGCCGGCTTCGCAATGGTTTCAGTCTGCGGATCGAACAGAATTCGGAGATCAGCTTCGAATGGCGCGATTGGAGTGAAGGGCCGTACCAGACCGGTCCGAATTTTTCGATTTCTAACGGCGAACTGAGAGTCGGTAACTCTGCTCCAGTGAAGCTGCCGCTTGATCAATGGGTCCATTTCCAAATTCGCGCCGGTATCGGCCAGCAATTCGATGGTCACTGGACGCTCACGGTCGCTGCGCCCGGCCAAGCTCCGCGCGAATTCAAGGGCTTGGATTTCCGGAGCTCGAAATTCAAGAAGTTGACCTGGCTCGGTTTCACGAGCAACGCCACGCGGGCGACGGCCTTCTATCTGGACGACTTCACGCTTGATTTGGAATAGGCGTTGAGCACAGGCATTTCCAGGCCGGAACCCAACCCTGGTAGGGCGAGACTCCGTCGAGCTCTGACTGCTCCGAAGCACCTCCGATAATAACATGACGATGAAGGAAAAACCCTTGGCGCTTGAATACGACAGCCGGCAGACTCCCCGCGATTTCGGTTTTTGGTGTTCGCCGGTGAAGGGGAGAAGTCAGGACTCGACGGAGTCTCGCCCTACCATCATGGTGTAGGTTGCGGAACTGCCAATTTTGCTTTTCCCCGTTGCATCCGCTGCCATCCAATTCCCTCCTGTTGGCGTGACATTTGGCGACTTCTTCGATCTAATCACCAATGTCATCGTTGGCACTCAAAGAACTCGTGGAGACGCCTGAACAAAGACCGCCGCCGGCCCGCACACTGGATTCGCCCCAGTTGGCGGCGATCTACGATGAAAATGCCCAATCGATTTACTACCTCGCGCTGCGTTTGCTCGGCGATCCAACCCAGGCGGAAGACGCCACCCATGACGTGTTCCTGAAGGCCTTTCGCAAACTGGACCAGTTCAAAGGCCGCTCCAGTCTGCGCACCTGGCTCTACCGGATCACCATCAACCATTGCCAAAACCTACTGCAAAACTGGCAGCACCGGCATATTTTCAGCAACGCGGACGAAGCCGTCTGGGAAACCACGGCGGGGCGGGCGGACAGTCCTTTGCGCCTGCTGGAAATCAAGGAACTCGGGCAGCGCATTCAAAAGACTCTCGACGCCCTGCCCGAAGAATATCGGCTGTTGATCCTGCTCGTGGCCGACGAAAAACTGAGTTACGAAGAAGTCGGCCATTTGACCCAACAGACCGCGGATGCGGTCCGGGGCAAACTCCATCGTGCTCGCAAAGCCTTTACCGCCATGTTCAATCAAACCGCCTGACGTATGAACGGCAAATCCAAGCTCACCCACCAACAACAAGCACAAACCGACGCTCAGCAGCAGACTTCCCAGCAGCAAGCCGGGAAGGAATTTGGCAGTGTCGAGGAAATGCTCCGCTTCGATGCCGCGCAGAATCCCGTGCCCGAAAAAGTGGCCGAGCGCCTTCAGGAATCGGTCGCGCAGGAGCCGACCCCGCCGCTTCAATCCTGGTGGAAACGGTGGTTTGGCAAGTCCTCCGGTAACGATTGACGCCCCGCCCCACTACTCGCTCCCTTCGCGCATGATCATGGCCAACGAAATTGAAGTTCTGATTCGCGCCCACTACCCGATCTTGTACCTGGTTACCAGTGAGGAATTGCGGGTCCAGGCGCTGATCGGCGAGATCGCCCAGCACCGGCAGAAGAAAGTCTTCGAATGGAGTTACAGCACGGGCATCGTGCCCGCCGGCACGTCGATTCAGTCGCAGAAACACCGCAATCCCGCCACCAAAGATCCGCTGGCGGCGTTGGATCAGGTCATCGAGCAAGTCGAGCCGGCGATTTTTGTGTTCAAGGATTTTCACCCGTTCCTCAGCCGGAGCAACTACGCCGTCATCCGCAAACTCAAAGACATTGCGCTGCACCTCAAGAACAGTTTCAAAACCGTCATCCTGGTTTCCCCGGTGATGGAAATCCCGACCGAACTGGAAAAGGAAATCACCGTACTGAATTTTCCGCTGCCCACCCGCGAGGAATTGGGGGAACTCCTCGATCGCATCAGCGCGGAAGTGAAGCAGTTCAAGCAAGTGACCATCGACTTGGACGAAGCGGGACGCGAACGTCTGCTCCAGGCGGCGTTGGGCCTCACTTTGGGCGAAGCGGAAAATGTGTTCGCCAAAATTATCGTCAAGGATCAACGGCTCAGCGGCGAGGACGTGGACGAAGTGTTCGCCCAAAAACAGCAAGTCATCCGCAAGAGCGGGCTGCTGGAATACTATGCTGCGACTGAAACCTTCGATCACGTCGGCGGCCTGGCCATGCTCAAGGATTGGCTTACCAAACGCGGCGTGGCGTTCACGGACGAAGCGCGCGCTTTTGGCCTGCCCGCGCCCAAGGGCATCCTGATGCTGGGCGTGCAAGGTTGCGGGAAAAGCCTGTGTGCCAAAGCCGTCGCCCGCTTGTGGCAAATGCCCTTATTGCGCTTCGATATTGGCCGGGTGTTCGGCAGCCTGGTCGGCTCGTCCGAAGAAAACATCCGGCGCGCCATCGCCGTCGCGGAATCCGTGGCACCGGCGATTCTTTGGGTGGATGAAATCGACAAGGCCTTTGCCGGCGCGCGCGGCAGCGGCAGCGCCGACGGTGGCACCACCGCGCGCGTGTTTGGGACGTTTCTGACCTGGATGTCGGAGAAAAATTCTCCGGTGTTTGTGATGGCCACCGCCAATGACATCAGCGAACTGCCGCCCGAACTGCTGCGCAAAGGCCGGTTCGATGAAATTTTCTTTGTCGATTTACCGTCCGCGGATGAACGGTCCGCCATCTTTCGCATTCACCTGGAAAAGCGGCAGCGGGCCGCCGAGCAATTCGATCTCAACGCTCTGGCTGCGGCGAGCAATGATTTCAGCGGGGCCGAGATCGAAGAATCCATCATCAGCGCACTCTTTGACGCTTTTTCTCAGCGCCAGGAATTGACCTCCGAACATGTGCTGAACGAACTGAGTCAGACTGTGCCTTTGGCCCGGACGATGGATGAACAAATCAACCAGTTGCGACAGTGGGCCAATGGCCGCGCCCGCAACGCCAGTGTCCCCCGCGGCCTCAAGTAGCGCTGCTTCCAAATCTGTAGTCTGGCGGTTGCCGGCGAGCGAACGCCGGGACGGCTGGGTTATTCCGCCCGTCCGATCAACTGCGGCCATTTCGTTGGGCCGAAGCCCACGTTGGCTTCGGAGTTCAACGTCACTTGATTGTCGTTGAACTTCATCGTAAGCAGTGTGTGAAAGGGCGTCTCGTAGGCGCAGAGCTTGATTACGCAGGTGTCGTCGGTGGACCATGCGAAGGTGCCGGCAGTCGGTTCGTTGGGAAATTGCGCGAGCGGGCCGGCCAGGAACGGTGCCTGGGTTTTCTTCCATTCATGATAACCGCACGGGACGGTTATGTCCTTGCCATCGAGGCGGGTCGTCAGCGTCAGGGTCGGGTTGGTATCGGACGATTTGAGCGTCAGGCTTTCGAGCTTCTGAGCGTTGGCAGGAAAGACGAACTTGCGATTCAAAACCTTGACCGCCAGGGGAGACGTTGCCGCGCCGGGGGCGGGGCGGACTTCGAGATGCGCGAGCTTGTCTTTGAGTTGCTGGTCGGCGGTGCGATTGGCCGGCAAAGTCTGCGTTTGCAGCGCGGGCAGCAACTTGTCCCAAATCACGTTCAGCGTCGCCTGCATGTCTTTGACGCCGCTGGTGATCGCCACCACCGTATCCTGATCCGGCATGACCAGACAATACTGCCCGAACGCGCCGTCCCCGCGAAAGGCATTGTGTCGGCAGCGCCAGAATTGGAAACCGTAACCCTGATTCCAATCGCTTTGCGGATTGTTGCCGTTCGATACCTGTTTCGCCGTGGCCATTGCCACCCATTCGGCCGCCAGCAATTGCTGGCCCTGCCATCGTCCGTGTTGCCGGTAAAGTTGGCCGAGCTTTGCGATGTCCTCGGTGCGCACACGTAGGCCGTAACCACCCAGCGAAATGCCCTGGAAGTTCGCATCCCAGACTGGATGTTCGATGCCGAGCGGGGCGAACAATCGGGGCCCTAGAAAATCGAGCACCGTCTGACCAGAAACCTTTTGGACAATCGCCGACAGCATGAAGGTAGCGGCGGTGTTGTACTTGAAGTAAGTGCCCGGTACGTGCGGAACGGGGTGAGCGAGAAACGACCTTGCCGACACGGATTCCGGCGAAACGGACGGCTCATCCTGATGCCCGGTGGACATGGTCAGCAAGTCCCGGACGCGCATGGCCTTCAAATGGTCGCTCGGATTCTCCGGGGCATCGTCGGGGAAGAATTTCAGCACCTTGTCGTCGATGTTCAACTTGCCCTCCGCGACCGCGAAGCCCACCGCCGTCGAGGTGAAGCTCTTGCTCAAGGAATACAGCACGTGATTGTGTTCCGCGTCGTAGGGCGCCCACCAGCCTTCGGCGATTACCTGGCCGTGGCGCACGACCATTACGCTGTGCATGCCGTCGATCTGTTGGTCGAGCGCGTTCACGAATTCCAGCAGCGCGGCGGACGAAACATCTTGCGTCTCCGGAGCACTACGAGGCAACGCGCCGGCGACTGGCGCCGCGTTCAGCGTTCCGGCCAAAATCAGGACGAAGCAAATTCGGAGTAGATATTTCATAGGAAACTTTGGAGTTGTTACCTGAGTCTGAGTGGGCTGTCCACTTTCTTCCTTCAAACGCCCTTTTGCTCCGGCGACCAAATCAGCTTGTGCAGTTGCACCTGAAAGCGCACCGGCAAGGCGTCGGCAATGATGGCTTCGGCCAATTCCTGGCGTTCGATGGCGGTCTGCCCGGCGGGGACTTGCTTCAAGGACGTGTCTTGCTGGGTCGGTGCCAATGGGTTGACCCAGGAAATCAGCAATGGGCATAACTCGGCCAATCGGGTACCTGGGCCATTTGCTGTTTGACCCACGCATAGTCCTCGTGCGTGCCGATCACAAACTTGATTTCGTCCGTCGGGGTGAGGTGCAGGAGATTGTCCCAACGATTGCGGGCGACTTCACCGCTGCTGGGGCATTTCAAATCCATAATGCGATGCACGCGCGGATCGACGGCAGCAATGTCCAGCGCGCCGCTGGTTTCGAGCAGCACGGTGTATCCGTCGTCGCAAAGCGATTTCATGAGCGGCAGGGAAGGGCGCTGGAGTAGCGGTTCGCCGCCGGTCAATTCGACCAATGGAAGTCGATAGGAACCGTCGCGAACCACCGTGCGGGGATTGTTGCCGAGTGCGACTGGGCGCTGGCTCGTAGGCGGCGCATACCGAGCGGCCAACCGGTTCACTTCGGCGTGAATCTCTTCCAGCGCCATTGGGTGCCCTTCCTTGAACGCATAGGCGGTGTCGCAATACGAGCAACGCAGGTTGCACGCGGTCAGCCGCACAAAAACGCACGGCAAGCCGGCGTAGGTGCTTTCGCCCTGCAAGCTCAGGTAGATTTCGTTGACAACCAATGTTTCAGCCATCTGCGGCACCAATGTAATGGTTGGGCGGAAAATGGGAAATTCGCATTTGGGGCATTCACATTTCGAGCTTCCCCCGCTACGGTTTCGCCGTGACGATTTACGACCATCCGACGTTCCAAATGGCCTGTCAGCAATTTGATCTGGTGGCTGACTACCTCGCGATTCCCGCGTGCGCTCGTGACCGGCTCAAGTATCCCAAGCGCGCGCTGGTGGTGTCCTTGCCCATTGAGCGGGATGACGGTTGCACGGAGGTGTTCTCGGGCTACCGGGTGCAGCATCACTTGACGCTCGGACCGACCAAAGGCGGGTTGCGGTATCATCCGGATGTGACCCTCGGCGAAGTGGCGGCCCTGGCGATGTGGATGAGTTGGAAATGCGCCCTGACCGGGTTGCCGTACGGCGGCGCCAAGGGCGGCATTGCCTGCGACCCGTTGACGATGTCGCCACCGGAACTGGAACGGTTGACGCGGCGCTTCATGCAGGAAATGATTCCGTTCATCGGTCCCCAAGTGGACGTGATGGCGCCGGATATGGGCACCAATGAACAGGTCATGGCTTGGCTGATGGACACCTATTCGATGAATATCGGCCACACCGTGCCCAGCATTGTCACCGGCAAACCGGTCGGCTTGGGTGGTTCGATGGGCCGCCGCGAAGCCACGGGACGCGGCGTCGCTTATCTGATCAAGAAGGTCATGGAAACCCTCGGGATCAATCCCGCCCAAGCCACTGCGGTGATTCAGGGATATGGCAATGTCGGTTCGGTCACTGCATCTTCATTGGCGCAATACGGCGTCAAGATTCTGGCCGTCAGCGACGCCAGCGGGGGCATTTACAATCCCAAAGGGATCGACCTGGCGAAGCTGGACCCCTACGTGGCGACGAACAAAACGCTCGTAGGTTTTCCCGAAGCCGATCCGGTGACCAACGTAGAACTGCTCCTCACCCCGTGCGACGTCCTGGTGCCCGCGGCCATCGAGCGGCAGATCACCGAGGCGAACGCCGCCAAAATCCAGTGCCGCATCCTGGCCGAAGCGGCCAATGGTCCCACCTCGCCGGAAGCGGACCGGATTCTGGAGCAGCGGGACGAAATATTTTTGATCCCGGACATTATCTGCAACGCCGGTGGCGTGGTGGTTTCGTATTTCGAATGGGTGCAAGACTTGCAAAGTTTCTTTTGGGCGGAGTCCGAGGTGGTGGAGAAACTGTTCCACATTCTTGACCGGGCTTTCACGCAGATCCTGCAACGGAGCCAGGAAGACAACATTTCGATGCGCATGGCCGCCCTCTGCCAGGGCATTGGCCGCCTACATCGCGCCAAACAAACCCGCGGTCTGTATCCCTGATCCAGTATCTGGCATCCGACATTTAACAACCAGAATACGGTATCCGGCATCCAGCACCTTGCCCCTCTTTACTCCAGCCCTCGCTCCCCCAACTCCTCCTCGTCCAGTCCCAAATAGTGCCCCAGTTCGTGCAGCAGGGTGGTGCGAACTTCCTCTCGGAACCAGTCGGGATCGCCTTCCACCATGTCCCACAGATTCTCCAGAAACAGAAGGATCTGCGCCGGCATTACCGCGTGATTCCCTTCGGCATAGGGGCCGCCAACAAACAGTCCCAGCGTGTCCGGCTCGATGCCGTCGGCGAGCAGCCCGCGATTGGGACGGCGTTCGTATGTCACCGGCAGTGCCTGAGCTGCGGTGCGCAGTTTCGTTGGCAGCGACCGCAGCGTGGACGCGACTTCCGCTTGCGCCCAATTGACCAATTCGTCCCATGCGGGCTGCTGACCTCTTGAGCGGCTCATGGGACGAACGAGTTAATTGGATGTGAACTAGCAAACACGCAGAGGAAAGTATTGATTTCACGGAACTGATGCCAGCTAGAACCAAGCTTGGACGGCATCCCCAATTACCCTCGGGAAAATGGTGTCAAAGACCTCGCTAAACCGTTAGTCTTGACCCAATGAACACCGCACTGCCGTTTTGCCGAAGGTACTACTTCGCCGTCATTGTTGCCCTATTTGTTTTTGGGTTGGTGTCAATAGTGATTGCCGCGGAACCCGCCGCCATCCGCGTGCTGATTTTCAGCGGCCAAAACAACCACAACTGGCGCGAAACGGCACCCAAGCTGAAGCAAATTCTTACGGCCAGCGGATGCTTTACCGTGGACGTCACCGAGCATCCTGAACGAGGCACGGCCGAGCAATTCGCACGGTACGACGTGATCCTCAGCGACTGGAATGCCTGGGGCAACGCGCCGGTCAAAGCTTGGCCGCCCGCAATGCGGAAGGCGTTCCTGGATTTCGTTCGCCAGGGCGGCGGACACGTGGTGGTGCATGCGGGCGGCGCCAGTTTCCTTGACTGGGAAGATTATCAAAAACTCATCGGCGGCACGTGGGGCAAGAACACCGGTCACGGCGCAATTCATGAGTTTACGGTAAAAATCGCCGACTCCAATCATCCCATCACACAGGGAATGGCCGCCTTCAAGACCACGGATGAACTCTGGCACCGCATGGCGACGCAACCGAATATTCATGTGCTGGCCACCGCCTTTTCCGCGGTGGACAAAGGCGGATCTGGCAATGATGAACCCATGGCCTTCGTTACCCAATTTGGCCAGGGCCGCTGTTTCAACCTCGTGCTCGGCCACGATGTCCGCGCCATGGAGTCGCCCGGCTTCCAGGCGCTGTTGCTTCGTGGCACCGAATGGGCCGGCACGGGCAAAGTCACCCTCTCCGCGGCCGCGCTGCCCGCCGAAGGACAAATTGACGCCACCTTGAAAGCCATGGCCTCGTATCGCTTCGGCGAGAGTCGGAAGTCTTTGGCTGAGGTTGAGAATCTGGTGAACGCCGCCGCCATCGATTCCACCGCCAAGCGAAAACTGGCCGCCAAACTTGCCGCGTTGCTTTCCAGCGATGCGACGCTTGATGCGAAACAATTTGTCTGCCGGCAGACTCTCCTTGATCGGTTCCGCCGCCGAAGTCCCGGCTTTAGCCCGGCTGCTGACCGAACCTGATCTATCCTACTTTGCCCGATTAGCCCTGGAGCGGATTCCTGCTGACGAGGCTGTATCGCTTTTGCAAAAGGCGTTGCTTTCCACGAAAGGCACAATGCGGATCGGGGTGTTGGATTCGCTCGCCGTGCGGAAGGCCAATCAAGCGGTTCCGGCCATCGCCGGTTTACTGACTGATGCGGATCGCAACACCGCGGCGGCTGCCATCGATGCGCTGGGTAAAATCGGAAGCGCCGATGCGGCTCACGCATTGCAGTCCGCCGAAGCTAATTTGCCGGCGGAATTGCGTCCCCGGCTCGCCCTCGCCTTGTTGCGGTGTGGGGAACAGTTGATCGCAGACAACCATGCTCGAACTGCGGCTCCCCTTGTGAAAGCTCTCTGCGCGTCGAATGAAACCGCGCGCATCCGTGCGGCCGCATTTCCGCTGTATGTGGAAACGCTGGGTGATCAGGCGGGCGAAGCAGTGCTGGCGGCTTTGTCTGGCAGTGACGCGGTTCTCCAATCGGCAGCGGTGGGTGCGTTGAAACCACGAAACATCTCGGCGTGCTGCAAGCCGCGGCTGAACAATTGGGTAAACTGCCGGCCGCATTGCAGGTCCAGTTACTGGCGGTGTGCGGTCAGCACGGAGATGTCTCATTGGCCCCAGTCGTCGGTCGGATGCTTTCCAGCCGGGAACCTTCCGTGCGATTGGCCGCAATCGGCGCGTTGGGCGCGGTCGGAAATGCGACGACTGTTTCCCTGCTTGCCGGTTTGCTCGGCCCGGCGGACCGCGACGAACAACAAGCAATCGGTGACGCCCTGATTCGGCTGCGGACTGCTGGTGTGGACGAGGCCCTCAGCCAATCGTTGCGGAGTGTGTCCCCGACGATTCAACCTGCGCTCATCAATGTCCTGGTTGGCCGCGCCGCTCATTCGGCCGTGCCAGTTCTGCTTGAACTTGCGCAAGCCAGTCAGGCGGAAGTCCACCGCGCGGCCATCGATGCCTTGGGCAAGTTGGGCGATACACGCGCCGCGCAAGCCTTGATCCGGCAACTCGATCAATCCGCTACCCGCGATCAGACGGCCATTGAAGGCGCGTTGGTTGAGATTTGTGAACGCGAAAACACCACGGCGCCAGTGATTGAAGCGCTGCCGAGCGCCAGTGCTGCGGCAAAGCTCCCACTGATCGGTGTGCTGGGCTCGGTCGGCGGTGATCCAGCACTGGCAGCGCTACGGCGCGAGATCAAAGCGAGCGATGCGGCAGTGCGTCTCGCCGCGGTGCGAGCCCTGTGCAATTGGCAAACCGCCGCGCCGCTCGATGATCTGGCCGCCGTGGCCGTGGAATCCAGCGAGGCGCAAGTCAAAGCCCTGGCCTTGCGCGGCGTGGCCCGCATGGCGACCTTGGCTAAGGACCGTCCCGACGAAGCGGCATCGGCCATCAAGCGCGTTCTGCCGGTGGCGAACAACGTCAATGAGCGGAAAGCTTTGCTGGCGGCATTGGGCAGTGTCGCCAGTGTCATTGCCCTCGAAACCGGAGAGTCACAGTTGGCCCAACCGGAAACCACCAACGAAGCCGCCACCGCCATTCTGCAGGTGGCAGAAGTCATTTACCCATGGTATCGCGCTGAAGTGCAAAAAGCGGTCGGGCGTGTCAAAGCTGCCAGCACGAGTCCGGTGATCCTTCAGCGGGCGGATGCGCTGGCGGCCAAACTAAAAGCTCCGGCCAACCTGGCTTTAGGTGGCATCGCAACTAGCCCCGACGACTTAGAAAAAGACGGCGATGCCAGCGGCGACCAGGCGGCAATTGATGGCGATCTCAAGACCTATTGGGACGAGGCGAACGGCCAGAAATTGTATCGCTTACGGGTGCAACTGCGGCGGCCTTCCACGGTGGGACGGTTGCGGATTGTTGGCTGGCAGCATCAGAGCTATGCGGCGCGGGATTTCGAGGTATTGTGCGACGACCAAGTGGTCAAGACCGTGAAGAACGCTCGCTATGAGCAGAACGTGCTGAACGTTGAATTTCCGTCAGTAAAGTGCTCCACCGTGGAATTGAAGATCACCGGTTACTACGGACAAAGTCCCGCCGTTCGTGAACTGGAGATTTATGGGCCGACCGCCAGCGGTTCCGCGGACAAATAGTGTAATGGAACAACGCAACTGAACCAATTGAACGATGAAAACGAATTACCAACTTCGAAACCAAACGCTCGCCGTTGATCCATTACCCGATGATGCTTTTGACATGGGGAGCACGCCCGCCTCGGGCGCTGCCAACCGGCGCCCTCGCCGGTTGGCTCAGGAACGTCCAGGCCCGCCATACGGTGAAGGTTTTTATCATACCAAAGACTGGTTGGCGAGGCGCCAACCAGTGCGCCCGGGGCGGGCGCGCTCCCCAGTTGCACCGGGGCAAATTGAACTTTTTACCACTTCCCGGCGCGCCTTTCTCAAGCGGTCCTTGTTGGCTGCGGGGGCAACGCTCGCGGTGCCGGCTTTGGTGCCGTCATCCGTTCTCAGCGCAAACGCACCCAGCAACCGGGTGAACCTCGGCCACATTGGCGTGGGCGGGCAGGGGAGTGCCTTGCTGGGCGGCTTTCTCGGCTTGCCGCAGGGACAAAGTATCGCCATCTGTGATCCGATCAAAGACCGCCGCGAAGGAGCGGCCCGGCGGGTCGAGCAGGCTTACGCCAAGCAGCGTGACCGCGGCGATTTTTCAGGCTGCCAAACGTACAATGATTTTCGTGACCTGCTGGCGCGCGACGACATCGACGCGGTGGTGGTGGCCACGCCGGATCATTGGCACGTGCCGATTGCGTTGGCGGCGGTGCGCGCCGGCAAGGATGTTTATGTCGAAAAACCGCTTGGCCTCACCATGGAACAGGACCAGGCGTTGCGGGAAGCGGTTCACCGTTACGGTGCGATTTTCCAATACGGCACCCAGCAACGCTCGTTCAGCCGGCATTGCGGGTTTGCCTGTGAGTTGGTTCGCAACGGATACCTTGGCGATCTGAAGGCTATTCATGTCGTGGCCCCCAACGGCGTGACCGGCGGGAAAGCCGTTCCGCAACCCGTGCCCGCGGGACTGGATTACGACCTTTGGCTGGGGCCCGCTCCGGTAACGCCTTACACCCATGACCGCGTGTTGGGCGTTGGCCGCTGGCACATTTACGATTACGCACTGGGCTTCATCGCGGGCTGGGGCGCGCACCCATTGGATATTGCGCATTGGGGCTATCCGCACATTCCTGTGGAATACGAAGGGACGGGGCTTATTCCCACAGAGGGATTGTTCGACACAATTGTGAATTGGGACGTGCGTGGCCGATACGCCAGTGGCATTGAGTTCACGCTGAAACACGGAGGCGACATGACCACCTTTGTCGGCACCGAAGGCTGGATCGCCGCTTCGCGCGGTGGCATCTCGGCGCAACCGGAGTCATTGCTGAAAGTGAAGATCAAGCCCGGCGAATTGCATCTCTTGCAGGACACGCACCATTACCACGATTTCCTGACCGGCGTGCTGACCCGCAAACCGCCCGTCAGCAACATCGATTCCGCCGTCCAATCCGACTTCATGAGTCATCTCGGCGACATCTGCATTCGCACCGGGCGGACCATCCGCTGGGATCCGGAAAAGGAAACTATCATGGGCGATGACGCCGCCGCGCGCATGATGCGTCGTGCGATGCGGGCCCCATGGAGAATTTAAAGCGGACCTTTCTTTTTTCAGTACTTGCATTGCGGTCCTGGCTTGTGGCAATTTCCCCGCCGGTTTCGTTGATGGCTGGATAGCTCAGTTGGTAGAGCAGAGGACTGAAAATCCTTGTGTCGGCGGTTCAATTCCGTCTCCAGCCACCAGCTTTTCAACCCTCACTGCCTAAAGGACTCACGGGATTTTTTTCTGTTCCTTAATTGGTTGTTTTTAGCTCCCCAAGAATCTGTTTATCCCCTTTCGGTCTCTTCTTTCAGGTTTTCAACCGTGGTTACGCCCCTTTGGCTTTGGCTTCTTCGGCCTTGGCCGCGTCGCTGGCGTTTCCAACCTTGGCGGCGAGCTGATCCAAATCTCGATTGATTGCCCCCAACTGGCCTTGCATGGTCGCGACGAGTTCAACCTTTTGCGCACAGGCACAGTGCTGCATTGCTTGCGCGGCCTCTTTGGCTTCCTGTGTGACCTCGTCGAACTGCGGCACCGTGGCTTCTCCGGTTTTGGTCGCCGAAAATTGCGCCGCCGGTTTACCGCCCACCGCGAAGGCGGTGACGGCTCGGCCTGACTCCGTTCCAACTGCCAGCAAGATGCCGGCAGCACGTTCCCCTGTCCTGCCGGGCAATTGGGTGGTCACTTCCTATAGCGCTCAGAAAAATGGAGTCGGGTCTGGTGAGATAAGTGGAGCCACCGGCTGAGCGGCAGCGAGCCGAGTTCTTCTTTCCAAGGAGGCGATCGGGGCTTGGCTGCCCGGTTCCGGTGCTCCAACAAAAATCCCCGTCCCACCTTCTCGACACACCCGTGCCGATCCGGTAGGACGAGGACATTCATAATAGCGTTAGCATCCTAAGCGAGAGTTTCGCTTTTTTGCAATAACGATCGCGGAGCATTTTGAGTTTACTCCAGACTGGTATCGCGGGGCGAAAATCCGGCGGCTGATCTTGGATTACTACCAAGTCCTGCGATCGATATTGCGAAGGCAGCCTCATCGGCGACGGTGCCTGACCCGCTGTCGGCACTGCCGCATCTTTTTTCTCACCGATCCGCGCAATACCGGGCGCAAGGATATGCCCCGAGGCAAGCGCAAGGACTTGGCCTGTCCCTTGGGTTGCCGTGAAGCCCACCGGAAGCACCAGTCCACATCACGCAGTGTTGCCTACTACCGGACAAAAGAAGGGCGAAGAAAGAAACGGGACCTGAACCAACGCCGCCCGGCGGCTTGCCGCCGCCCAGCGCCCGCGCCGCCGCCCAACGCCCCGAACGCACCGGCCCAGGCCGCCCGCGCACCGTGGCCGGAGCCGGTGGTGGAGCATGTCCGGAGGGTCGTCAGCTGGATCGAACACCGGCACATCCGCCGAGCGGAGATCCTGCAGGTGCTGGCGAAAGTTTTGAGACAACAGGGCATAGGCCGGCGACGCCGGATCGATCACACTGTGGCCTGGCTCAATGAACATCCGCCTTAAAGACATCCGGTATGGCGCACGAGGTTGAACTGTCCGACTTGGACCTGCGGTACGAGGACTATCGCCTCAAACAGGCGGCGGTTGAAGCTCGGCTATTGACCTCGATTGCCCAACGCGGCATCGAGGAACCCCTGGAAGGCGTCGAGGTCGACCAAACCCAGGTTCTGCTCAATGGATTCAAGCGGTATCGCTGTGCCCGCAAGCTGCGCCTGAACACCGTGCCGTATACCTCCCTCGGCGCCGACGAGGTGAGCGGCATTCTGGGTTTGTTGCGCACGGCCAAGAACAAAAGCCTGAACATTCTGGAGCAAGCCCGCTTCATCGACGAACTCAAAAACGTGCGTCACCTGAGTGTGGCGGAGATCGCCACGGAACTCTCGGTCAGCAAAGCCTGGGTCAGTATGCGCCTGGGATTACTGGGAGAGATGAGCCCCAAGGTACGTCAGCAGCTCTTCAGCGGTGCGTTTCCGGTTTATCCCTACATGTACCTTCTGCGTCAGTTCATGCGTATGAACGGTGTCAAGAAGCAGGAGATCGAGCAGTTCGTCCTGGCCGTCAGCGGCAAAGATCTGAGCGTACGGGACATTACGCAATTAGCTCACGGCTGCTTTCGGGGACCCGCGTCCTTCCGCGAAGAGATTCTCAAGGGCAACGTGGCCCTGCCGTTGCGACAGATGAACCAGGTTCCTCTCGATCCGGAAGGATGCAACGAGTTCGAGCGGGTTTTGCTGAGCGACCTGGAAGTTCTCCAGAAGTACATGCAGCGCGTCATGGGCAAGAGCCAGGACCAACGCCTCCAGAGCCGGGTGTTCCATTCCCAGTCGCATCTTTTAACCGGAGGGATTTTGAGCCGCGGCACGGCCTTCCTCCAAACCTTGAGACAACTCCATGATCGAAACGGACAAGCGCAAGGCGGTTTACCTACTCCACCAGGAAGGCATGAGCCAGCGGGAGATCGCCCGCCGGCTGGGCCTGGGCCGCAACACGGTGCGACGGATCATCCAGCAGCAGGGCCAGGTGGTGCACGCCATCCGCAAGGACAAGCAAACGATCGACCCGGATCTGCTCCGGCGCCTGCACCTGGAGTGTGAGGGCCGCGTTCAACGCATGCACGAGAAGCTGGTGGAGGAGGAAGGGCTCGCCGTGAAGTATTCCACGCTGACCCGCCGGGTGCGGGAGTTGGGCTTGGGCGAACCGCCCCAGGTCCGTTGCCATCGCGTGCCCGATGAACCGGGCTTGGAGATGCAGCATGACACCAGCGTTTATCGCGTCGAGCTGGGCGCGCAACGCGTCAAGCTCGTCGCCAGTCTGATCTACCTGCGCTACTCCAAACGACGCTACTTGAAGTTCTACCGCCACTTCGACCGCTTCCACATGAAGTGCTTCTTGCATGAAGCCTTGATGTGGTGGGGCTACGCGGCTCGCCAGTGCATCATCGACAACACCAACCTGGCGCGACTGCGAGGCACCGGCCGCAACGCGGTCATGGTCCCGGAGATGGCGGTCTTCGGTAAGCAGTACCGGCTTCGAGTTCTGCTGCCACGAGCTCGGGCACAGTAATCGAAAGGCGGGGGAAGAGCGCAGCTTTTGGACGGTGGAAACCAACTTCCTGCCTGGCCGCAGCTTTGCGAGCTTGGAGGACCTCAACCAGCAGGCCTTCGCCTGGTCGACCGAGCGCATGGAGCACCGCCCCCAAACCAAGGCGGCCATCATTCCCGCCAAAGCCTTCGAGCATGAACGCACCTTTCTGCTCCCGCTGGCGCCCCATTTGCCACCGCCCTACAAGGTCCTGCAACGGGGAACCGATGAATACGGCTACCTCAGCTTCGACGCCAATTACTATTGGGTGCCGGGCACCGATCGCGCTGACGTCACGGTGCTGCGCTACGCCGATCGGTTGAAAATCTACAAGCAACGGGAATGTCTGGCCGAATATGGGTTGCCGCCCGACGGGGTCCGCAATGAGCGGTTTAGCCCGGAGGGACTGCCGCCGCCCCCCCACCATCCCAAGAACCGCCGCCAGCCCACCCAGGAGGAGGAAAAGCGCCTGCGGGCTATCGGAGCACCGGTCAGCGCCTACCTGGATTGGGTCCTCCCCCGCAAAGGTCCGGGGCGCCATCGTTTTTTAAGAAGCCTGCTGGCGTTGAGCCGGAAAATGTCTCCGGAGTTATTCCGGCAAAGCGTCGAGCGCGCGGCCCAATTCCGGATCGAGGAGATCTCCACCCTCGAGCGCATCGCCTTCTTGTATCTGCAGCAAGGGACGGGCGTGCTGCCGGTGCCCCAAGTCGATGAGCAGTTCACGGAGCGCGAGGCCTACTTGGAAGGCTCGCTGACCGAAGCCCCTGATTTATCCATTTATCAAGATCCTCCCCAAGACGATCCACCCCCACCACGCTCTGGACATGAATGACGAACTGACGCAACCACTAAAATATCTGCGCTTGAAAGGGCTGCTGGCCCACTGGGATGAGTATCTCCAGTTGGCGGCCCAAAAGAACTTCTCCCACGATCACCTCCTCCGGCACGTGGTGCAGGAAGAATACCGGACCAAGCGGGAGAACGCCCGCCAGTTCCGCCTCCGCAAGGCCGCCATCCCCGAACCGCTGGTCATCGAAACCTACCCCTTCGCCCGGCAGCCCAAACTGAACAAGAAGAAACTGATGGCGCTGTATGACTCCCTGAACTTCATGCGGAACCACCAGAACATCCTCTGGCTGGGCCGCACCGGGTGCGGCAAGACCGGATTGGCCACCAGCTTTTTGATCCACGCCATCAATCACGGCTACAACGGACGCTTCGTCTCCTTCGCTGAACTCATCACCGAGCTGTTCCAATCGGTCGCCGACCACTCCGAACGCAAAGTCATGCGCAAATACCTGGCGTGGGATCCCTTGTTGGTCGACGAGATCGGCTACATTCCCATCGAACCCGTCCAAGCGGGGCTCTTTTTCGATCTGATGCAGCGGCGGCACAAGAAAAAGACCACTCTCATCACCTCCAATCTGGGCTTCAGCGACTGGGGTTCCTTTCTCAAAAACGACCACCTCACCGCCGCGCTCATCGACCGCCTGACCGAAACCAGCCATGTCTTCAACATGAGGCAATGCAACGGCATCCGTGACCGCCTCAGTTCGGACGATGAACTTCCCGCCGATCCGCCACAGGGCTGACCCACTGCGGGCCATCCCGTTGACCGCGGTGCTGCGGGCCTGGGGTGCTCAACCCGATGCCTCGGACCAGCGCAAGTGGCACACGCCTCAGGGTGTCCTTTCGGTCAATGGCGCCAAATTCATCAACTGGAGCCGCGGCGGGGGCGGCGGCGGCGCCATCGATCTGGTCATCCATTTGAACCGTTGCGGCTTCCGGCAAGCCCTGGACTGGCTGGCCGGCCATTTCCCCTCACCCCCAGCTCAGACCGACCTGGGCTTGGCCCAACCCCAGTTCCAACTGCCCGTCCCGGATCCCGCCCAACTCGCCCGCGTCCGCCACTATTTGCTCCAGCAGCGCCGGCTGCTACCCGACCTCATTGACCCGCTCATTCAAGCCGGTTCCCTTTACGCCGATCACCGAGCCAATGCCGTCTTCCTACTGCAGGGAGCTAACGACACTCCGGTCGGCGCCGAACTCCGGGGAACGACGGCCCAGTCCTGGCGGGGCATGGCTCCCGGATCCAAAAAGGATTGGGGCTTCTTCTCTATCCCTCGGGTCCCGTTTCCTCCCCAAGCCAATACGGGGCCAGGCGGCATCCTGCTGTGTGAATCGGCCATCGACGCCCTCAGCGGCCGCATCCTTCATCCGCAACTGGCGTGCGTCTCGACCGCGGGTGCTCGGCCCAATCCCCGCTGGCTTGGCCCGCTCCTGGCACAAAGTCGCACCGTCTATTGCGGCTTCGACACCGACACGACCGGTCAGACCATGGCCCAGGCCATGATCGCCCTGCATCCGGCGGTCCAGCGCTTGGCGCCGTCGGACCACGATTGGAACGACGTTCTCGGTTTGCAGCCGTAGCCCTCGCCGCTTCCGCTTCCTCCTTCGCTCCACTACTCGGAAACTGTTCTACTCGGAAAGCATGGCTCCTTGGAAAGAAGAACTCGGCTCGCTGCCGCTCAGCCGGTGGCTCCACTTATCTCACCAGACCCGGCTCCATTTTGCTAAGCGCCGTCGAACCCCGCCGGATGAGCATGATGCCGCCGAACAAGATCACTGGACCGAACGCGGGCCGGCCACGGCGGTTGGCAATTCGGATGTCACTGGCCGCCCGCGTCGGTCAGTTCTGACGTTCACCAGTCAAGCGTTGGTGCGGGTGTCGGTGATGAGGCCGCAGATGACGGCGGCGACGGTAATCATGAGTTCGCAGTCGTTGTAGTGGTCGTCGCGGGCGATCTGTTTCCAGATGTATTTGAAGCGGCCACGGGGGGCGGTGACTTCTTCGCGGCGGACGGCGGAGAGTTGTTGGAGGTAGTCGCGGGTGACGGCCTGGGGGATGGTCCATTCGCCGACGAGGCCGGTGGTAAAGTTGGCCATCAGGTCGCGCGTGGCGGGGTTGGCCCAGTTGCACGAATCCCAGGGCATCGCCAGGGGGTTGGCGCGGCAGCGTCTTGGCGTGCGGTAGTCCTCTGCCGCTATCGAAAGACAGGGGCGCGTGCAAATGCGGCAGAGGACACAGCAGCTAAACGCAACTTTCTGAACCGGTGCTCCGCCGCCGCTGCTTGGTGTTGCACAGAATTATTGTCTGCTGTATCGCCGAGTGGCGCTCGGCAGGACATGCATGGTTACGGCAGTACTAGGAACTGCCAACGCCCGGCGGACGGCAAGGCCGCGATACAGCCGATTGAAAATCTGCGCTACACTTGGCGGCGGTCCCCATTGGCCCGTTCAACGGCGAAGATGCGTGTAAGGCACAGGGCGGGCCGGACGCTCTCCAATCGCTGGCCTGACTGACAACCTACGGTGCCGGAACAGGCGCTGTTTGCCTACCGTCACCGTGGGAAGTTGCCTTATCTCACTTCGTGACGGATTTGGAACTGCCCGCTATCTCTTCGGACCAAATGGCTGATCTTCGCATCGACAGCGACGCCCGCCACCATCGTCTTCATACCGGCAGGATTCGCCACCAGGATCTGCTCGCCATGCGCCGTCTTGATGCGTACGGCCGCGACACCAATTTGCTTACCCGACGAGGTGTTCGGCAGTTCCACCGGTTCGGCGGTCAATCCCAGCGGTTCGTCTGGCGATGCCAAGGAAACGTTCCACAAATAGGTCGTTTCGTTGGTTTTGCGGCGGGCAATGACCAACGGGACGCGGTCTTCGGTGTGATGCCCAACGCCGGTACCAATAAGGAAGGTGGTCGGCTGCCCGGACGCCATCGCCCAGCGCACTGACGGGCCGTCACGGTTCCCGAAAACGAGTTGAAGTCCACGCTCCGTACCGAGGGATTTCACATCTCGCAAATACGAGTATCCGGGCTTCTTCGGCAGTTCGAATGCCTGGGCGCCTTCTGGCGATTGCGCCAGCTTTCCCAAGTTATGATACGCGAGATCAAAGGTGTGTTCCTTGTCGGCGGTAATCTGATCCAGGAAGACCAACAGTTTGTCGTTTATCAGCGCCACCGTGCGCGTGAATCGGACTCCAGGATAAATCTTCCCCGCGTCAGCCATCACGGCGCTGAAGCCGTCCGCGGCAAGGAACGCTTCGCACTTGCCCGCGGCAGCTTTTTGCGAGGATTCGTCCATCGTGAGCGTGTTGTGGGCAATCGTGGTGCGATACCAACCACGCTGAATGGGCACCCCATAATTGGCCGTGCCCGGATCGGGCGCCAGAATTTGCCCGCGCCCATACAACACAAACCCCAGTTTGTCCGGGTGACCGTGACCGCCGCCGTGGGGACCGTAATCGAGACAAAACCATGTCGCCTGCTTGCCGTCACCCGCCGCCAAAATGGCATAACCCGAAGCCGGAAAATTGCGACTGAACGGTACAAAACTGGGGGCCGGTCCCTGGATGGGAACGCCGTGCAACAAGGCCGCATCGGTCTGGCGACTGCCGCGGTCGAGCACCAACCGGTAACGCTCGTCGTGATACCGTGCATAGGCCGTTTCATAAAGACCGGCACTGCGGGTCAGCGAAACTTCATGCGAGTCATTGAACGCCGGCAATTCCAAGTCCGGCATGGCCATGGCCAACGGCGCGTCAAACATGCCTTTGAATTCCGGGCCGTACAAATTGATGCCGCAATGGAAGGCGCCTTCGGTCAGATGCGTCACCGCCGACACGGTGTAGAAGTGGTAGCCCCAGGCGCCTTCGTACCACGCGCCGTCGGGTGTGATCCCTTTGGCCATCTGGTTCAAGTAACCGGAGGGACCGTTCAGCGCTTCGTCCACGAGTTTCATGTCGCCGATGAGCAACCCTGTCAATCCGACGGCGGAATTCTTCCAGCATTGGATATTGTGAATGCCCAGCTTGTGGCGGCGAATGACGTCCGTGGCGGGATAAAGCAATCCTTCCTTCACTTGTTGTTGCTCCGCGGCCGATAGCGTGTCCCAAAAACAATCCGCTCCCTCGACCACGTCAATCAACCAGGTGGACTCGTCGAGGGTTTGCGGTCCAACTTTGCCGCCGCCGGTCTTGGCCTCGCCCTTGGTGTTGTGCAACGGGTAGCTTTGGTATTGGGCCGCATAAGCCAGCAGGATTTCCCGGCCCTTGGCGGCGTAGCGCGCGTCGTGGGTCAGTTGATAAACAATTCCCAGCACTCGAATGGCCTCGGACAGGCGGTCGTGTTGGACACTGATGACCACGTCGTCATACGGGTAGCCGGTGAACACTTCGCCGTCCACTGGACACACATGGCGAGTGGGGCTTTCAGTGCGCAGGCGTGCGCCATGTTTCGGGCACGAGTAGTAGTGATACCATTGCCCGCCGCGATCCGGCAGAGTTACTTCGCGTTTGCGCCAGCCGTCCGCCTTGGCTTTGAGCGAGGCGAACCGGGCTTTGGCCCACGGCTGAGCCGCGATGCGTTCCTGGATGGCCGGAAGATCTTTGGCGGTGAATAACAGCCGTGGATGCGGCGGCAACTCGGCCGGGAGTTGGACGGCCCCGGACAACATCATCGGCGTCAAGATGGCGGCAAGCGTGCCCAATCCATTCAACATTGAAAAACTGATCATAGATAAATGGACCGGATTGGGGAATGAAAATTCAAACGTTGTCTTTCACTCGCTGACCGTTATTGTCCTCCTCATGAAACTGGTGCCACTCTTCGCTGTCGTTCTGTTCAGCCTCACGTCTTCTTCGATTTCCTTTGCCCAATCGGCATCGTCCAAAGACCGACTTCCACCGCTGCCTGATGGCCAGCAGTGGAAGCTTATCTGGCATGACGAATTCGACGGCGCCAAACTGGACGAAACGAAATGGAACCGCCTGGGCGATTGGAAACGCCGGGATGGCTATTGGGTCAAGGACGACGCCTACCTCAGCGGCCAAGGCACCCTGCTGCTGCGCACGCGGAAGGACGGCGACCGTTACACGTGCGGGGCCATCAGAACCCAGGGAAAGTTCGAGCACGCCTTTGGCTATTACGTCGCGCGCTGCAAAATGCCGAAGGAACCGGGGCATTGGCCGGCATTCTGGATGATGTGTCCGGGCGTCGGCAAAGTGGGCAACGGGGGCCGCGACGGCACGGAGATCGACGTTGTGGAGATTCCCTGGCGCACCGGCAAAGTCACCTTCAACCTGCATTGGGATGGTTACGGCAAGGACCACCGGTCGGCCGGCACGAACACAACCATCGCCGCGTTAACCGAAGGCTTCCATGATTACGCGCTGCTCTGGACCCCGGAGGAATATTGCGTCTATGTGGACGGACAAGAAGTTTGGCGCACGAAAGCCGGCGGAGTCTCGCAGGTGCCGGAATACCTCAAGCTGACGGAGGAAATTGGCAAATGGGGCGGCGACATCACCAAAGCCCGACTGCCGGATTATTTCGAAGTCGATTACGTGCGGGTTTATGAAATGGTCCCGTAAGGGACGAGAAATCGTTGGAACGAATTGAAGAGCGTTGTAGGAAATTAACGACGATAAATCTCACGCCGATGTCCAAGCGTAACCAGCAAAAGCTCATTTCGCTCCACATTGAAAACGTAAATGATGCGGTAGTCCCCGATGCGCAAGCGAAACTCCGAACGGCCCTGCAATCGATGGTGGGGAAAATCTTCTAATCTGCGCCCCAGCTCCCGAATCCGATTTTCGATGTGGTATTGCACCGACGATGGCAGACCGAAGAAAATCGAATCAAACTCTTGGGAGTAAATTTCCGTAGCTTGGCTCACTGAGGACGTCAGTTTCGGTGAACGCGCACCCGCCCCTCGCGCAAATCAGCTTGGCCACGTTCGATGCTGGCGACGAATTCAGGGGTGAGTTCGGCCTCATCTTCGAGATAATCCGCAAGCCAATCCTGAAGTTTTACGGCTTCCTCCGGCGGCAACTTCCGGACCTCGGCTTCGATTGCTTCAAGCTTACTCATTAGCGAACTATATTTGGACGAGATCGCTGGCGTCAAGACTCGCCTTCAGGACTGAACCCTGCCATCAGGCAACAAGGGCAACCGCACCGGCTTCCTCGTCCGGTAGCACCGTTGGATCGCGAAAACGACTTCGTGCGTCTGGATGGCGTCTTCAAGATTGCAGTGCGACTCCACGTCGCGTTGCAGGCATTGCACGAAGTGGTCCATCTGCGCTTGAAACGGATGATGGGAAACGTCGCTGGAATCCGGCGGCAATCGCTGAGAGAACCTTCCAGCTCTTCTGCCGGGGAAATTGGTGCGACCAAATCTGGTTGTCGATCACGGTGCCACGGTCGCCAAAGATCCGGATCGGGAAGCGATAAGGCATGACGCAGTCAAAATTGACGCTGACCTTGCCCAGCACGCCGTTGGCAAATTTGACGAAAGCCATTTCCAGGCCGTCGTATTCCATCGGCGGCGTCCCATCGATGAACGTGTTGGTGAGCGGATTGTATTCGCGGTTGATTCCCTGGCGATAGCCTCCGGCCACGGCAAACACCTCGACGGGTTGCGCCGTTTCAAACTCTCCCGTAGCCGCGAACCAACGCAGCGCATCAATGGCATGACAGCCGGCCACCAGCATGGCGCTGACTCCATTCTTCCGGGTGCAAGTGTCCGCCCATCCCGACCACCAACTGCCGTTGTGGCTCAGATAGTCGGCTTCGACACAGTAGGGTTGGCCGAAGGCGCCGGCGGCCAGCAGGGACTTGAGTTTGCGAAAGAGCGGATTCCAACGCAGAACAAAACTCACCACCGTTTTCACGCCGGCTCGACGAACAGCGTCACGCATTCGGCGCAGCTCGACCAGAGAGATCCCCACCGGCTTCTCAATCACCAGGTGCTTGCCGGCTGCCGCTGCGGCGAGAACATTTGCGCAATGCACGTGCTGCGGCGTGCAGATCGAAACAATATCCACCCCCGGATGCCGCAGTGCTTGCGCCAGGTCGCCGTACGTTGACGCGTCGGGCAGGCCGGCTTCACGAGCCAACCGCCGGGCACTGGATTTGCGACGGCTGGAAACGGCTACAATCCGCGTGGCGGGATTGTTTTGAAACGCGGCGAGGTGTTGGCCAGCCACCCAACCGGCGCCGTGGATCAATACGCCAAAAATCGATTTTCTCATGAGGGCAATCTCAACATGGCGTCCAGGTTTTCAAAAGGTGTTTCCATTGCCAAGGTGCAACCGGAACTCAACACAAACCGCCGATGGCCGGTCGCCGAAATCTGCGCGATGGCTTCTCTGGAGGCTGCGGTTACGGCTTGAAGTGTGCCTTGAGCCAATAATCCAACTGGATCCAGATTTCCCCAGATGGCGATGTCCGGTCCGATCACGCGGCCGGCTTCGGTCAAATCGACTTGCCAATCCAATTCCAACACGTCGGCGCCAGAGGAAGCCATGTCCTCCAGCAGCGGGGTGGTATCGCCACAAATGTGCAAGGAGACGGGCTTGCCCGTGGCGGCCTGGAGATCCGCGATGACGCGTTGCTCAAAAGGCAACGCTTTTTGGCGATAGGACTGCGGCCCGATCAGTCCCGCCGGTGAATCCCCGCCGCTCAGCAAGTCGGCGCCGGCCGCCGCCAAGGCTTTCCCGTAAGCTACGGCATACTCTGCTGATCGCACCATCAGCGCTTGCACCAACGGCGGATCGTCCGTGAGTTTCAACATGAGTTCCTGGATACCCATCAGCGCAGCCGCCAGGGAGAATGGGTATTGGTCGAAACAGGCGACGATAAAGACTTCACTCCCCAGCTCCCGGACAAGGTGCGACAAGGCTTCAAGCATCAGCGGGTAACGTCCCTGCCGAGTGACGTCGGGTGGCGGGAGGCGGTCAATGTCCGAAGGCCGTTGCACCACGGGCGGCCCAAGACCGCCAAACGGCTGGTTGTCACTGGTCGCCCCGACGCGGGCGCCCACGGCTTCGGCGCTGACCCACGTGTCCGCAGACAACCAAACCGCATCCGGCCGGAACCGTTCGTAGTATCGCAGGACGCAATCGGCGAGTGTCCGAGCGTTGGTGGAATACTCCCGCAACGTTTTCCCAGCCACGCGCGCACAAAAATGAACGGCCAATGGGCCGGTGGCAACACGCGGGATCCCCTGCCCTTGCAACGCGGCACTGACCAATTGCCTCGAGTTCATGGAAGAGACATCGCTCGATCAACTGGCCTGGGTTGTTCTGGGGCGCGGTTCCAGGTTCGTTCGATTTCTTCCAAGCTTCGTCCCTTGGTTTCGGGCACGAACTTCCAAAAGAACACGGTAGCCACCAGACAAATCCCCGCCGCGGTCAGAAAACTGGCGTGCATGCCCAACGCGGCCGCATACCAAGGGGAAAAGCAACGCGCTGGCGGTGTTGGTGCTCCAATTGGCAAAGGTGGCGATGGAAACCGCCCGGCCGCGGACACGATTCGGAAAGATCTCGGGCGTCAATACCCAGATCACGGCGCAGATTGACAACGCGATACACGCCATATAGACGCAGATACTGATCCCGATCCAGAGCCCAACTGTCTTGGAGACAACGACGGCCTCGCCGGCCCCTTGAACGCCCGTAAGAAACAGGGCGCCGATCACTCCCAGCGCCACGGTGACCACGGCCATCCCACCAATCAACAACGGCCGCCGTCCCCAGCGGTCAATCACGAGCAAGGCCAGGATCGTGAATATCAAATTGATGAGTCCAAACCCCACCTGGCTCAACAATGCCGCCAAGTCCTGAAAGCCCGCCGCCATGAGGATTTTCGGGCCGTAATAGACGACGATGTTGACGCCGGACAATTGCCCAAACACGGAAAGCATCACGCCCACCAACAAGGCTGTGCGCAGACCGGGACGCAGCAGTTCCCGAATGGAACCTTCCTCGCGAGCCAGCGCGGCTTTGATCTCCGCAGCTTCCCGTTGGGCGACCTCCGGTCCACTGATGCGCGTGAGAATGTCGAGTCCCTCCTGCGAGCGTTCGGCTTTGATCAGCCAGCGCGGGCTTTCCGGCACGAGAAAGAGCAGCAGGAAGAACAAGACGCACGGCACCATTTCCGCGCCAAACATACCGCGCCAGTACTCACTGACGAACACCCGATGCAACCCCCCGCCGTCGCCGAACGCCCCGGCATGGTTCTGGGCAAACCATAGAATCAGCCAGTTGGACAAATACGCCGCCAGAATGCCGATCACAATCGACAGTTGGTAGAACGCCACCAACCGCCCGCGCAATGACGGCGGCGCGAATTCAGTGATGTACATGGGGGCCAGCACCGAAGCCATACCCACCCCCACCCCGCCAATGATGCGCGCCACAATCAGTAGTTCGAAACTGGGCGGAATGGCGGAACCCAGCGCTGAGACAAAGAAGAAGACCGCCGAGACGATCAATAGCGGTTTGCGTCCGAAACGGTCTCCCAGAAATCCCGCAATGGCAGCGCCGACAATGCAGCCGACCAGCGCCGAACTGGTGAACCAGCCTTCCATCAAAGTGGTCAAGGCATACTGCTGTTTCACTCGCTCCACCGTGCCGGAGATGACTGCAGTATCAAAACCGAAGAGCAAACCGCCGAGGGAAGCGACCAAACAAACCAACGGCAGGTACCAGCCACGGTGTCCGGCGGTCGCAATGGCCGGCGTGACAGATCGTGGCATGTAATTGGATCGACTCACGGCTTCCGGTCCTTTCCGCCCTCCGCGGCGATTTGCTCTTCGAGCCGTTGCCAGCAATACCATTGCATGCGTGGCAGGTGAAACGGGCCTTTCCACATGTTCCCTTTAAGCCGCGTCGAAACGCTGCCGTCCCGGTGCAGATAGCCAAACCACTCGCCGTGCAACGGATCGGGAAAATGCGCGTAAGCCCAATCGTGAACTGCCTGGTGCCAGCGAGCGTATTTGGCGTCCCCGGTCAGTTGCCAGGCAAGCAAGGTGCCGATAATGGCCTCGTTGTGCGGCCACCAGAATTTCATGTCATGCCAGTACTCGGTGGCTGGCCGGCCTTTGGCGTCAGCGTAGTACAGAATCCCGCCATGCTGCCGGTCCCAACCCAATTCGAACGACCAATCGAAAATAGTCGTACCCAGCTTCACCAGACGAGGATCGCCTTGGCGTTGGCGCGCTTCTTCGAGGATGAACCAACCAACTTCCATCGCATGCCCCGGGCAAATCATGCGTCCCTCGAACGTATCCAGGAACTCTCCCTGTCCGCCGACCGTTTCCAGCAAGCAATGGAATTCCGGTTTCAGGAAATCGCGTTCTACCTCGCGGAGACATTGGTCGATCACCTCGGCGCAAAGCGGATCGTCGGTCGCCTTGCGGAGTTCCTGCGCGGTCGCCAGCAGAATCATGGGCATGGCCAATCCCTTGAGGGCGCGGGTTTCTGGGATGACTTTGGGCGGACACAAGCCCGGCGTGGAATGGTAACGCAGCACCAGCCGGAACAAATCAAGCGCTTGTTCGATGTAGCGCGTCTCCCCCGTAGCGCGTCCGTAGGCGGCCAGCGCAATGATGGCGAACGCTTCGGAAAACAAGTAGCGTCGTTTGCGCAACGGTTTTCCTTCGCAGGTCGTCCAAAAGAACATGCGCCCATCCGTATCGAAACAATGCCGGTTGATGAAGTCGATACCGGTTCGGGCGCCTTCGAGCCATTCGGCGCGTCGTTCCACCGTGAGATAAAGAGTAGCCAACATCCAGGCAAAGCGGCCTTGGAACCAGACGGCCTTGTCCGTGCTTAGAATCGTGCCGTCCTGATCGAGCGCGGTGAAGTATCCCCCCTGGTCGTGGTCGATGGCGTGTGCCATCCAAAACGGCAGGGTGTCGCGCAGCAATCCGTCGCGGTAGATGGCCCGCAAGGAAATGAGACGTTGGAAAGTCATGGAAAATGGATTTGAAATGCTGGATTGTGCCTGGTTGTGGGGGTGACCTGCGGTAGGGATGGTGCCATTGCATTGGATGTCGCGCAGCGTTTGGAGTGCGTGAAGCTTTCTCCCGCTTTCGGTGGGCGGACGGGGTCAATTACTCCAGGCGGCGGCTTTGGCATTAGGGCACAACTGTTTCCTGCGAAAGCGCCGGCAAGCCGGGCGCACTCCAAACGCCGGCGCGAAGAATGACGAGTCCTTCCCCAATCGATGCCGACAAGAAAATGAATGTCCTGGTCAGACTGCATCGGGCACTCCGCTTTGAGGCTCTTGCAGTTGCTGGCTTGAAAAACACCTTGGGAGTGGTCCTTTAACATTACTTGGTTTCCTTCAGGTATCCGGTCGCTTCAAGAATCGAACGCCATTTGGCCGCCGTGCGGTCGAGCGCCGTCCGGGGCGTCAAATGGCCGGCGATGGTTTCCGCAATTTGGGTGTCAAGATAGTCGCAGAGTTCTTGCGAAGGCGGGATGCGGAACCGCGGTTCACTGTGCTCCAATCCTTTGAGCAGTTGCGGCAGATAAAACATCCGTGCCCGGCAGGCGGCATCCTGGTAGGTGGAAAGGCGCGGCGATCCTTTTCCGTATTGCAGAAACAACCGGCAGGTGTTGGTGGGATTGAGCTGGAACTGAATCCACTGAAAGGCCGCCTCCGGGTCGGGGCAGGCGCGATTGATGCCCAACGACCAGGCGCTCAGTTGCGGTTTCCCGCCGGGAATGACCGCCGCCGCAATTTGGCCGGAAACCTTGCACAAATTGGTGTCCTGCATCTGCGCCCAAATCAGCGTGGGCCAGGTCAGATACATCGCGCCCTTCCCCTGGAGAAACAACGCGTTGGCCTCCTCGATCCCGAGCCGCTGCGAATGGGGCGGTGCGTAGCGGAACATCTCGACAAATAGTTTCAAGCTGCGCACGCCCGCTTCCGAATTCAGCGTCGGCTGCCACCGATCATCGACCAGGCGCCCCCCCAGGCCGAAGAGAATGCCCGACCATACAGTGAAGTTCTGTTCCTTCAGGCCCATGATGACGTTGCCGTGCAGCGATTCCGTGTTCAGAAAACGGGCGATCTCCAGGTATTCATCCCACGTGCGGGGCGGCTCGAGTTGACGGCCCGTTTGGCGTTGGAACTCCTCCGCGCGGGCGGCGAATATATCGGTTCGATAGAGCAGCGTGATCACGTCGCATGCCAGCGGCAAGGCCCTGGTGTGTCCTTGCCATTCCCCGGCGTTTTGGCGAACGGCGGAAATGAAATCGGATGTCTTCACATCATGGCCGGCAAGGAAATCGTCCAACGGACGCAAGTGCGGCATGATTTCGCCGTCCCATTGCTGGGCGACCTGCATCACGTCGTATAAGTCCGTGTCGTTCGCCAGGTCCGTGATTTCCTTCTCCCGCAGCGTAAGGTACGGGGCGGATACCACCTTGACGCGGATACCCGTTTGATGCTCGAACTCCGTTGCTAGAGCTTGAGCCGCTTCGGCATAGATGCCGTTCATGTGGAAGGAAGTAATTTCGCGCTCCGGAACGGACAGCTGGCGTCCGCACCCGATAAGCAGCAACGAGCAAGCAAGTAACAACGCTGCCAAGTTTGGCTGGCGAATCAAAAACATCGTGGCAGCAAAGAAATGGTCAACATTGTGGTTGCTTTGATTTTAGCGTTCACCGTCGCGCAGCGTTTGGAGTGCGCGGAGCTTGCTCCCGCTTTCGTTTGATCCCACATGTTCCCAAAACCAACTCCACGTCCGCACACATTGCCCGCCATGCTCCAGGCGAAAGCGCCGGCAAGCCAGGCGCACTCCAAACGCTGGCGCGACGGTGGCACACCATTCCAATTGGGGCGGCAAGCGCTTAAAGCGCTTCCGCCCCAGCCTTGGCAGATTCTTCCAGTGACGCAACCAAGAAACCTTACGGCTGATTGCGCAGCCGGTAATAGCCGGTGCCCGGGCCCGGCAGCGTAAGGTTCACCGGACTGGCGTCGCCGCCGTCCACGTCGGTCCAGCCATCCGGGTTGGTAACGTCATCATTTTCTTGGAGCACATAACCCGCACCAACCCACGAGATGGTCACCTGATCCGCCGAGCGCTCGATCGTCAACGAAGGCGGCGGATTCGTTGCCACCAGTAGATGACGCGTCATCAGCTCGTTGGCTTTGGCGGTAACCGCAGCTTCGTCTGGCAGATCGCTCAAGTCGTAAACGGCCAATTCATCAAGGCGCCCCTGGAAACCGTTTGCGTGGGCGGTGTTGGCGGCGCCGACGACCAGCAAGCTGCTGACCGTGATGCCCCGCGAAAAGGTGTCGCGGACATTGCCGGAAGCCACCCCATCCAACCAGCATTCCAGGCGATCCGCCACCCCGTTGATGCCATCGCCGTAAAACACCCACATCACATGGTGCCAGTTACTGTCGTTGAAGGTGGGACCCGCGTCGCTGCGACCCGCAGCCCCACCAAAGGTTTCCAATTGGTCCGGCTTGAAGTCATAAATAAACGCGGGCGAATTGTCGGGGGCGCCGCCGAAGTTTATCAGATAATTCTGGCGATCTCCGTCATCAGGCGTGTTCGGTCCCAGGGGCTGCATCCAGAATTCGACGGCCCAAGGGCCTTCCAGTTCGCCCTTGGAAGTCGAAAGCTCGGCAGCCTCGAAGAAATTGCCACCGTTGAAATTGGCCGCCAATCCCAGTTGGAGACCGCTGCCAATGACGCTGTGTTCCACGCGTCCGGCCCCATTCGGCACGAGCTCATTCTGAGCATTCACCGGAGGTGGCAGCGTAATGGGTGCGAGTTGGAGCGCATTGCCATCGACCTCGTCGAAATTCCAATAAAGGACGGGAGAATCCGCCAACACCGTTTCGGCGTAACTTAGACCGCCACTGGTCATGGCCGAATTTCGATGGCTGGCCACCATGGCGCTAACTTGCGTTTCGACTTCCTGCTCGGTGACCAGACCGGAGAGGTCATAAACGGCAAGTTCGTCGAGACGCCCTTCGAATCCGTTCGCCCCATCCGTTGTCGCGGCGCCGACCAGCAGGAGGCTGTTCACGGTAACGCCTGCCGAATAAGTGTCGCGAACATTGCCGGAAACCACCCCGTCCAACCAGCATTCCAAGCGATTCGCCACCCCCACGGTACCATCACCGTAGAATACCCACATCACATGGTGCCAATTGCCGTCGTTGTAGGTCGGGCCCGCCATTGCTCCGACCGGCGGCACCGCCAAAGACTTCCAGTTCATCCGGTTTGAAGTCGTAAATGAACGCCGGCGTGTTGTTCGGCGAACCGCCAAAGTTGATCAGGTAATCCGCCCGATTATCGGTGTTCGGTCCCCTTCGCCTGCATCCAGAACTCGACCGCCCACGGCGCGCCCACCATGACTCGGCCAGTGCGAAGGGCATTGGCTTGGTAAAAGTTGGCTCCGTTGAAGTCGGCCGCGTTGCCCAGTTTATCCAGGCCGCTGCCAATCGCGCTGTGACTCACCCGTCCGGCGCCAGCCATCGGAACCAAGTCGTTCTCCGAGGTTACTTGCGGCTGGCCCAGCGTAGCCTGTTGCACGGCGTTCCCGACATACTCATCAAAGGACCAGTACAGGAATGGATCATCGCGCAGCACTTCAAACGCATAACCAGTCTGGGCGGGCGGTTCGGCTGGTTCAGGGACGGTCAGGATCGCATCGTCGCTTTGCTGCACGGCCGCACCGGACGTCAAGCGGACGCTGTACGAACTGGTGCCGATGTCGGCAACCTGTAAGATGTGGGGTGGTGAAAGAGGGATCGGTGGCCCCGGCAATGGCCAGTCCATTCTTCAACCACTGGTAGTGCAGAGACTCCGGCGGCGCGTTCAAGACGTTGGCCACCACGCCGAACGAAGCCGTCGTATGAATCTCCGCCGTGGTATCCGCCGGTTGTTGCGTAATCACAATCTCAATATTCCCGGGATCGCCAAAACCCGCAGCGTAATGCGTTGGTGCCATGTCCGAAACCTTGGCCAGCACGTCCGCTTCGGTGCCCAAACCGCTCAGATCGTAAACGGCCAATTCGTCCAGGCGGCCTTCGAAACCACCAGCACCGGTGTCCAGTGCGGCGCCAAACAGCAGGCTGTTGTTCAGGATGAGAGAACGGGAAAAGTTGTTTCGAACATCGGGCACTACCGCGCCATCGATATAGGCATCGACGCGGTCAGCCACGCCGTTGGTGCCATCCCCGTAATAGACCCAGAACACATGGTGCCATTGCGTGTCAGACACATGGGGCCCACTACCCGTCCGCCCAAAAACCTGGGCATACATTTCCAGTTCCTCCGGATTGTAATCATAAATGAAGGCGGTGGCGTTGCCGTCGAAGTTGGCGATGTAATCCTGGCGATCGCCTGCGCCGAGAGTATTGTCGCCCTGGACCTGCATCCAGAACTCCACCGCCCACGGCGGCCCCAGCGAAGAGCGGCCACTATCAAGTTTCATCGCCTGGAAGAAGTTGGTGCCGCTCAACTCAGCCGCACCTCCGAGTTCCAAACCGCTGCCAATCGCGCTGTGTTCCGACCCGCATCGCGTCAAACGTTGCCACCAAATCATTGTTCGCATTGTCCGGCGGCGGAAGGACCACCGGTGCTAACTGGTGCGCGTTGCCATTCGCTTCATCGAAGTTCCAGTAAAGCATCGGTTCATCCAGGAGTACCACGTCCGAATAGGTGTTGCCGGTGTCAAAGCTACCTTCAAAATAATGATCGACTGCCATTTGTCCCGCCTTCGCCGCCACGGCGGTTTCATCGGCCAAGCCGCTGAGATCATAGACTGCCACTTCGTCCAAGCGACCTTCAAAGCCATTCGAACCATCCGGCTTGGCCGCCCCAATGCGGACCACGGTCGCGTTAAGCCGCTTGCCAAAGCCGTTGGAGATGTTGTCGCCCACTTGCGTTCCGTCCACATAGGCGTCCACACGCGCGGCAACGCCATCGACCCCGTTGCCGTAATAGACCAATAGCACGTGGTGCCAGTCCGAATCGGTGATGGCCGGCCCGAGCGTTCCCGTGCGACCGCCGGTGCCCCCGAACAGTTCGAGCACGTCCGCATTGAAGTCGTAAATGACCGCCGGCGAGTTGTCGAGGTGTGCCGGCACGGAACCAAAATTGATCAGGTAATCCTGGCGATCGTCGCTGCCGATCGTATTCGGACCCTGCGCTTGCATCCAAAACTCAATCGCATACGCGCCCTCCAGGCTGGTTTTCGGCAACAGCAGACTGCCATTCTCAAAGGAGTTGGCGCCGTTCAAATCCGCGGCGTTACCGAGCTTGGGTAGGCCGCCGATGTCCGCTTGACTGACGCGGGTCGCGCCCCCGACCGGGACCAGGTCGTTTTCGGTGGTCACCGTCGGCGTGGTCAGGGGCATTTGTTGGACGGCATTGCCCGAAGCCTCGTCGAAGTTCCAATAGAGCATCGGGCTGTCGTTGCTGACGACGGTTGAGTAATACGTTTGCGCGGGGGCCACGCGGGGAAGGCTGAACGCCAGCAAGCCGGCGGCCGCCAGGAGGGAGTGTACTTTGGATTTTCATGATTCGAACGGGTCTTTGGTTTTACATACGACTGACTGACCGCTGCTGCCTCCTACCTTTGTCACCCACGCCGAGACGATGTAACGGCTCGAGACGGCGGGATGGCTCGGGCACGGAAGCACTCCGCCAGCGGAATTAGGCATAAACATTATCACCATTCAACCGCGCGGCGCTATGACGCATTCGCGTCATCTTGGCCGTGTCCATTCGGTAGCTGGAGCAGCGATGACGCGATTCGGCACGGTAGGACAGGCGTCTCGCCTGTCTCGAATCGCCAAGTGCATCCTCACCTTTTGAGGACTTGGAGCGACTTCCCACGCCGCGGTGCAAATCGATCGTTGGTAGTCGTTCGAGACAGGCGGGACGCCTGTCCTACTGAATTGTCACGGATTAGGGAGCCGTTGATTTGGTTTCGGGATTCACCATGATTTCATCGATGAATAGCCATGCTTTCGCGCCGGCGGCTCGGTGCCAGTCAGGAATGGTGCCGACGTTCGTGGCGCGAATTTGCACGAACCGGGCGCGAAGATTCAGATTCGTCGCGGTCAGTGCGCGGACCAATGGCCCTTCTTTGCGCAATGGCACGTCGCTATCGACCTTCTGAACTACCCGCATGGAATCGAGATGGTCTCCCACTGCAAACTCGACGCGGGTCGGCAGGAAAATACCGGCGGGCACGAATTGTAAAAAGCGCGCTTGTAACTCGGTGATCCGGATCGGGTGTCCGAAGTCTAGCGTCGCCGTCATATCCTGGCCTTCGAAACCAAGCCAAGCCGGCGAACGATAGTCGTCACCGCCCGTTGCGCCGTCCGTCAAACTGGCTGGGCCGTGCCGGCCAGGGTAGCGGGGCGAAGGCGGTTGCGCCAAGGTCACGGACGCTCCCCGGCCGGCGTGATGCGCTTTCAACGCTGCTTCACCTCCTGCCAGGAACCGTCGGTAATCCTCATACAGTTTGACCGACGGCGCGTCGCCCGGCTGGCGCGACATCTCGGGAGCGCTCATTAGACCGGGAAACTCGTAGTGCAGGATTTTCTCGAAATTTGAAAACCGCGTGAAATCACTGACCAATCCCGCGATAGGACGCGGGTGCAATTCGACGCCGTTGCGAAACACAAAGCTCTCCAAGTCCATCCACAGATGACACCCCGCCTGGTCGCACCACGACTGCATCCGCGAGGCCGCCTCTTCCCCGGTCAGATCGCCGGCGGGCATGCGATGGAAACCGAATGGACAGATAATGTCCAAGTTCGGCAACAGCTCGCGATACGCTGCTTCCGCACCGCGCAAATGAAAACAATTCGGCGCCAGCATGACTGGTTTATCTGGAGCCAATCGATGCACGTGCGCCGTGAATTGCCGAAAGAATTCGACGATCTCCCGCCGTTCCTCGGCACTGCCCAAGCTCCCGTCTTTCTCCTCGCTGACATACCAGCCATAAAACGAGGGATGATGTCCGTAACGTTCCCAGAGTTCGTCGGCCACCTGCTGGTGCCAGCGGAGCGAACCTGGGCCGTAGTCAAAAAACGCATACATGCCCACGCCGGGCAGCACATGCATTCCCCATCGGTCGGCTTCGGAGAGAATCGCCTCCAACGGGTCCGCCGAAGCAATGGGCATGCGGCCGGGGAAGAGTTTGAAGGGTAATAAGCCCGGCCGTGATAACCCCGCGTTTCGATTTGGTGCCGACCGCGATGGGTGAAGTTTTGAAACATCATCGTGATCACCAGGATGTCCTGGTCCACCGCATGCATGGCCCGCACCAATTCGGGCCATTGCTGATCGGTCATTCGCGCCAACTCCGCATTGAAGGGCTTTCCTTCCGCTTCATCATGATGATAAAGGTCCACCCAGGCGCCGCCCAAACGGCGAGGGGACCGAATGGTCGAAGGCAGAATTTTCACCAGTCGTTCGGTGCGCAGTGTCTGCTCGTCAGCTTTCGCAACCATGATCAAGCGGTGTTGCCCACCCTTGCCCTTGGTTGGCCAACGGAACTTCTTCCCGCTGACACTTTGGGGTGAAACTTCGATGTCTTCACGATGCAAGGCTGCCTCAGGCTTCTCCTCGTCGAGATAGACGGTCACGGCAAATGTTTTCACTGAATTGCCGTCATTCCGCACTGCGGTCCGGACATCGAGCACGATTTGCTCGGTCACCGGCGAAGGTGGAATCAACGTCAAGGAGACTCGGGGTGGCTCAGCCGCGCCAGCATCGGCTAAGCCGTGTTCATGCAATTTTGTTTGGGGAGCGCGTCCGCCTCGGGCGCTACCAACCGGCGCCCTCGCCGGTTGGCCTCGCGCCTGTGCAGTCACTGAATAGTAAGTCACTTGGGATGATCGAAAGTGGTTGGCGAGGCGCCAACCACGGCGCCCGGGGCGAGCGCGCTCCCCCTTTGACTGAATTGATACGGCTAAGGCAATAATGGACAACACTGCCCCCAGAAGAGCAGCACGGGGGAGACGAGTAACGTTCATTTTCGCTCGGGATTCACCAGGATTTCGTCCGCAAAAAGCCAGGCTCTTCGGCCGGCAGACGAATGCCAGGCAGGTATCTTGTTCATGTTGGCGGCGCGGACCTGCACGTAGCGGGCGCGCACGTTGAGATTCTTGGCGACCAACAACTCACGAAATGGGCCTGGCTGCTTTTCGTCTGCCGATGGGTTGATGGTTTGAAGAAGTGTCAAGGACTTGGAATTGTCGCCGGCCAGGAATTCCACTTTGCGCGGCAGGAAGATTCCCAGGCGAACATTTTGCAGGAAGCTGGCGCGCAATTCCTTTACCTCGATCGGCGCCCCGAGATCAATGGTAGCCAACAGGTCGTCCGCATGAAAACCGAGCCAGGCCGGATCCTGGTGGTCCATTTGTCCGAGGATGCCGTCCGTCAGCGTGGCCGGGCCTTCGCCGGGATACATTTCCGAAGGATCGTGGGCCAGCGTGACGGGTTTGCCAACCGCCGCGTGCTTAACCTGCTGCTCGACTTGCGCTGCCAGAACGGAATCAGGAATCATCTCCGGCCGCAAGCGCGCCAGGTGGCGGCCAATCCGGCTGCCGGCGGTCAGTTCCCAAAACGACGTTTTCATTTGGCGTAGCGCGAGCACGGATGCGATCCAACCCTGCGTCCAACCGCTTTCGATGGACCACGCGCCCCAGCCCGCATCGGAGTTGCTCGCCCAATAGTCCCACAACCGAAAGTCGAAGGCGCGGAACCATCCCCCGTCCAGTTCCGGGTGACGTTCAGAGCGGACTTGGATGCGACAGAGAAAATGCGCGAGGCGCTCTTCGGCTTTCGCGTAGAACGGATCACCCGTGGCGGCTGCGGCTTCGTGCAAGCCGAGGAAGGCGAAATTGGAGGTGTAAAGCAGATCGCAAACGGGATCGCCGTTCTCCTGCAAAAGCGGCGCTTCCCCACTGCCGTACGCAGCGTTCGAAGCGGGCGGGCGGCATTGCCCATGCCCCAATTCGCCGATTTCTTCGCGGATGGCGCCGCTGGCATCCTGCAAAGCCAACAGGTCTTCGGCCACGCGCCGCAGCCAACTGCGGTGCTCGGCCGTATCTTCCAGTCGGATGAGCCACGACAAACAAAGCAACATGCGCGCGCGTTCCTGCTGCAGTCCGTTGGTCCAGCGCCAGCGGTTCGGGTAGGCGGTCATGGTCAGGCGAATAGCCGACTTGGCGCGTTGGAGGAACAAGTCGAAACCGGTCTTCTGATACGCCCAGAGGTAGCACGCCCAGAGGTAACTTTCGTAATGCGGGGCGTAGTTCGTAATGCGCCGGTGAAAGTAGTATTCCCAACCATTCTGCGTGAGTTGGGGAACGTCGATGCGGTCGCCGCGAAAACCGAGCGGACCCGTGGTGCGCAAGTTGGCCAGCAGACAACGCAACATTGCTTCGTCCCAACGATCTTCGCCGAGCAGAGCGGAGGCGGCCATGGTGCCGAGCAGCAAGCGGGCGTTGTCATCGCCGTAATTGGCCACCAGCCAGGACGGCGTGCCGACGCCCCAGGCGATCAATCCGTAGGCGCCGTTCTTCGGATCGCCGCGTTCGCCTTTGCGCGCCGGGGAGGTGAAATAGTAGAAGTCGAGCAGGTTGTGAGCGATGTCCGAGTATTGACGATTGTCCAGCACGTTGCCGCCGAACGCGAAAGCCATCGCGGACTCGGCGTTGCAGTCTCCGCGGATCGAGACGCTTTGTTGTTGGCTCCCATCAGGCTGGATGCGCGAGAAGAAGCCTTCCAGGAGGCCCAGCGAACCATCGCCAATTGGCGCCTCGGGAGGCGGCACCGGCGCCGTTCCCGCCGAAGCGCGACGCGCAATTTCATTGGTCCGCCAGGGGGCGAGCAATAGACGGGATTTCACAAACCAGGCGACGCCACGCCGCAAAGCACTTGCTTCGGTGTTGCTGGGTTGCAATTCGTTTTGAGCCATTGCCGGTCCGACGGTCGGCTTCCAATGCAGGTCAACTTGGCTTTGCGGCGCCAGCCATTTGAAGATAGAGAGCCAAACGGTTTGCCACGGAGCCACCGGTTCGAAACGGGCGGTGACGGCTTGACTGAGTTTGGTGGAGGCAACCAGCACCGCACCATGGCCGTCACCCGGTGGCAATTCGAACAGCAGCGGGAACACCTGTTTGGGTAACCCATAAGGCGCGTGGTCATAGCCGGCCACACGAGCCAGAACCAGATGCGACGAGGACGTGGTCACCGGCAGAAAGGTGCAATTTTGCGGAGACAGGATGCGCATTGGGGGCAACGCCGCCCCAAACAGGTCCGAGGTGACAACCCCGCGCTCCAGACCCGCCACTCGCGGCTTGCCCACCGAGATGCCCGGCAGGAATGCGGGAAACTCAACGTAAAGACGGAGCTTTTTCTTCGCCGCCTGGGTTAAAAGATCGGCGTTGAGTGGTGTGGTTTGGTTCGGATAACCATCGGCCAGCAGCAGCAGTCCTGAACCTTCAGTTGCCGCAGCCACGACGGCATCGCTGGTGTCGTAACGCGGCGGCGCCTGGCCAATTTCGGCGCTCACCGCGCGATAGATGTCGTTGTCCGCACGACAGGCGAAATATAGGTCAGGTGAATTGGCGGCCTGGAGGGAGGTGTTGTAAAACAGAGGATGGCGATAGTGATCAACCGAAGAAGGATCGAGCGGACATTCGGACAAATTGACGAGAAGGTGAATCGGATTCATAGGAATAAGGGCTTTAAGCAATTGATTAATTGGAAAAAAGTTAGTCACTTGGCAATGCGTTAAATGAAGAGATCATTGGTACATCGCGAAGCGTTTGGAGTGCGCGGAGCTTGCTCCCGCTTTCGTTTGACACAGGACGTCCCCTGACCAACACGCCGTCGGTAGCTTTCGACCGCCTCTCCATTCGAAAGCGCCGGCAAGCCGGACGCACTCCAAACGCTGGCGCGAACTCGCAATGGCGCCGAACCTCATCAAGCGTCCTTCGTCATTGCGGGGCAATTCATTGCGGAGCAGGAATGACCAGACGATAAAAGCGGTTGGTGTTTCCAAATTCGTCGGTGGCCTCGAAGACGCGATTGGTTGTCTGCGCGGGAACATTGGTGAGCGATTGCCAGGTGCCGTCCAATGAATTCGCCGCCTCCACAACATAGTTCCGGTTCGAGACAGCAATGAAGGTGAGCACCGCGCTCCCACCCACGGTCAGCGTGTCAATTTCGAGGTAGCTCAAGGCGTTGGTCGGATTCGTGCCCGCGATGTATTCCGCGCGGTTGTTCATGCCGTCCCCGTCCGTGTCGTTGCTGGCATCATTGACGGTGTTGGTGTTGAAGCCGTATTGCGCTTCCCAGACATCCGGCAAATGGTCGCCGTCGAAATCCGCGAGCACAGTGAGGCTGAACAGCGGGACAAACGTCAGACCCGCGGGATTGGTGATGAAGACGGTAAAGCTGCCGGCGTCGGTTGGCTGCACATTCGTCAGAGTCAGAACGCATTCGTTGCTTTCCACGTTGATGGTTGCCACGGTCGTCGTTCCGCGCCGCCAGCGATACTCGATTGGCACGGAAGCGTCGGAGTTCAATACCACTCGCAAGCGGACGTCGTCTCCCTGGAGCACAGTCTGACTTTGCGGGTGTTCCAGAACAACCGGCTTGATCAAAACCGTCAAGCGGGCCGCCTGACTGATGACGGTGCCGTTGTCGTCGCTCACTTGCACGCTATACCAACCGCTGTCACTGGACCCCAGGCTGTCCACAGTAAGATCACTGCCAGTGGCGCCGGGGATATCCACTCCATTGAACCGCCACTGATAGGTCAGCGGCCCGGTGCCCAACGCGAAAACGGAGAACGTAACGCTGCCGCCAGGATTGGCGGATTGGTCGGCAGGTTGCGTGTAGATGACCGGCCCGCGAGTTACTTCAAGCGTTGCCGACACGCTCAGCACTGCACCAGCACCATTGAAAACGAGGACCGCGTAATTGCCAGCCTGATTCGGTTTGACTTGCGGCAACGTAAGTGTGGCATTGGTTTCCCTCAACAAGGGCAGGCTGTTGAGTTGCCATTGGTATTGCAAAGGAGGCGCACCGGTCGCTTCCACGGTGAGGGTTGCAGTGCCGTAAGCGGCTACACTTTGGTTGCTTGGATTCGTCACAATCGCCGGTGCGTTCCCGGCGGGTATTGCCATGCCGGGTGTCGGCGCCGCTGCCACCCAGTTGGTGGGGTCGCTGCCAAAGGACGTGAGCGAGCGACGGTGCAAGGAAAGTCCGTTACCATCCGTGGTAGTCGGCCAGGGAGCGGTATCTTGATAGGAAACCGCTTCGACGAGGACAAAAGGAACATTGGTGCCGAGGGAGGATTGAGGCTTCTCCAATTCAATGGTTTCCCCGGCGTTGTCGAGCCGTCCCTTCCACGGGCCGAGGATCAACGTGTTGGTATCCAAACCGTAGGCGGCGCGAAACAATTCGAGTGCCTGCGTATCCACCGCCGGGTCGAAACCGACGACGAGCAGGGAGTTGCTGGGAGCGAGGATCATATTCGGTGGGAAATCAAAATCCACTGCCTGGTTCAAACGCCAGGTGTTGGGCGGTGCCGCGGGATCAAACAACGGCACATTGGTGGAAGTGATGTTGTGAACTTCAACATATTCGAATTGATCCTCTGACAACTCGGTGGCGACCAGGTAATCCAAGGTCTGGCCAATCGGGGAATGCAGTTTCAATTGTTCCGCTGCCACCGGATGATACATGATCTCCGAAATGACTACCGGTCCGACGCGGGGCGGGGCATTGCTGCCGGGCAGGGTGGGAACGCTTTGGGCCACGAAAAACTCGTCACTCTGGCTGTTGAGGTAGTGGCCAAAGGAAACATCCCGATCCGCCGCCCCGAAGCGGTATCCCTGCACATAACCGGTGAGATTGGACGCACCCGCGCCGGAAAAGAGCCAGACTTCATCGCCATCCGATCCCAACGCGAAGCCAGTGCCGCCAGGATTGAAATCCATTTCGGTGAACAACTGGTAACCGCCGGGATCGATCACTGTCGAATCAGGAATGCGAAACTTCCGTGGCGTGTTAAGGTCGTCGCTGAGAAACCAACCGCCGACGTCCACGCTCTCCGAAGTGGGATTGAATAACTCGACGGCGTCAAGATTCGGAGGTGTCGAAGCGGTCATGACTTCGTTGATCAAAATGGGCGGGATGCCGGGCGAGGCGGACTCAGCCGTTCCCGGCGAACCGTCCGGGCTGCCGCTGGGGCGCCAATTCGTTCGGTTATTCCAGGCGTCCGGCTCGGCCTGCTCATTCACGACGACCAGGGAAAAGCCTTCGCCGTCGGTCGCGGGATACCAATTGTCATTGTAGCTGAAGTCGAGAATTTCCTCTCCGCTGCCATCAAGCAGTTGCAGCCGTTCGCCATTGTTGTCCAAGGTTCCGGTGTATTGGCCGGCGACCGGCAATCCCGCGCCATAACGCTCATTGAAGGCGTCCGGATTCTTCACCACGAGCACCCGGGCCCCCGGCGCAAGACTGGTTACGGCACTGCCGGTGAAATCAAACTCAAGGCCGTCGGCGAGCCGCAAGCCGCTGAGGTCAAGAGTGGTGTCGGTCGAGATGTTGCGCAGTTCGAGGTATTCAAATTCCTCCGCGCTGTTGGTGTTCCCCACGAGCGGTGAGGGATGGTACATAATTTCAGTGACGCGCAAGAACTGCTGGGCCGGACTCGGGTCGGCCGGGTAATTCGTCGTGGTCAGCAAGCGCCCCAATCCGTCGTACAATTCCAGCGTCTCACCGCGCGCGGAAAGCTGGCCCTGGAAGTTGCCTTGCACAAAGAGGCCTTCGTCTCCTTTCGGACTGACGGCGCGATTGCGAAAGGCGCGCACGTTTCTCGCCACGTATAAACTTCCGCCCGCCGGAATCACGGTGCCGGGCTTAAACGTGAAATCCACGCCCCCCTTCACTGTCCAGCCGGAAATGTCCACAGCGTTACTCTCGGGATTGAGGATTTGGAAGAATTCCTCGTCCTGATTTCCGGAGACGGGATTGGCTTCGATGGTGCCAAATGGCAACGCCGGGCTATCGATTTGCGCCAAGGGAATCCCGGCGTTGTTGGGATAATCCGGAGTCAACACGCTGTGGTTGGTGAACAAATGCGTGCGCCGTCCCGGCAGATAGATGTTCTTAATCAAGTCCAGCGCCTGGGCCAGGGTCTGGTTGGCGCCCCAGATCGGCCACTTGGCCTTGTCGAGCGCCGCGTCCGGAGCCAGGGCGGTCTTCCAGTATTCGATGCGCGAATCGAAATAACGCTGGTTGGCAGGGGTGTCCGAGGTGTTCAAATATTGGTCCATGAGAGTCCGCAGCCGTCGCAGAAACATTTCGCGAAATGCCGGCGTGCTGGTGATCACGTCAATGAGGCGGTTCCACAACGCCGGGTTGCGATAATCCGGCATCGCCTGCGTGGCATAAAACGGATGGGAGGCGCCGTTGGGTAATCCTGAGTGGTCTGGATTTCGTCCACGCTGTTGTTCACTTGTCCGAGCGACAGGTCCATGTCCCACGGCAACATGCACCATTCGCCCGAGCCGGGCGTGTCGCGGTAGGGATAGAAGTTCGTCACCTGCCGGTCGCCATCCTGGATGACAACGCACACCGCCATGTAGTTCACCTGGCAAGGCAAATCGACGTTATCGAACACAAACCGCGTCAGCGCGTCACCGCTTTGGCCCAATCCCTGCGTGAAGGCGATGATGTCGGAAAAATCCGTGTCGTCAGGTTCCTTTTTCTCAAAGCCGGTTTCAACGGGTTTATACCCTCCTTGCGCCTGCACCGTGAACCCGTTCAAATCCGCTTTGTAAAGGGCACCGTCCGGATTCAGCCCATTGCGGCGCAAGTAGTCCTTGTCGGGAATTTCGACGAAGATGGCCACCGAGAAAAAGGCGTTGTTGCGCCGGACGTGCAACGGAAACGCGACCGAGTAGGGCACGCCGGCATCGCGGAACAAATCCCAACAAAGCACCTGCCGGACATACGCCTTGTCGCGCCACGTGGTGTTGAGCGCAAACTGCTTCACGCGGGGGTAACCTTCGGCGTAACGAAAATCATGCGCTGCATTGAAATTGAATTCGTACGGATTCTTGTCAAGGCTGGCCGCCGTGCGCCCGCGCAAATGCACGTTGACGTTGTCGTAAAATTCACCGTTGAAAAAGACCGAAGCAGCCGTGCCCACTCGGGTGCGCGCCGCCAACTCGGTGCCGGGGGGTAGAAACCATTCGAGGATCGGAACGGCGCTGGTGACGGCCGGGTTCAACGCCACAGTTCCGAAGTACTGCGGCGACGCGTTAGTCACGACAAAAGCCGGTGCTCGACCAATCGCCGTGGATGCGTCTTCCGCCAGCACCGCCCACCGGATCATTTGACCATCCAAGAAAGAGCTGCCAGGGATGGCCGCAGAATAGACACCATCTGCCGCAATGGCATCCGGGGCCACGCCGTTGTCAAACATCGGCACGCTCAGTTCGGGATCGTACATTACGCGGTAAATGAGCTGCACATTGGTGACCGAAGCCAGTGTTGGCGCCACCCGGGCGCTAATGACAAGGTCCTGGCCGGGCGCGGGCCGGGGCAGATTTTCGGGCACGTCGGTTACCCGCGGCCCCAGTCGCCGTAGCACCTCCCCGTTGGGCAGGCCGGGAGTCGGTGTCAGCAGGTACCCGGTGTCCGTGCTGGCTTTCTGTGCCGTGAGTTCCGCACTCAATAGAAAATCCGCATCGCTGGCGGCGGTGTTGAGCCCTTGCACCGCCAGCACGTTGGTGCCCGTCACCAGCAAGCCCGCAAAGGCGCTCAGGTCGAAAGTTTGGAACGCGTTGGCTTCCCGCGCCGGGCGATTGGTGATCGCCGTTGCATCGAAGGCCACGGTTTCCGGCGCGTTGGCCAAGGTGATGCGCATGCCATTCAACCAGGCCACAAAGGCATCGTCATACTTCATGCGCAACGTCAGGCGGTTAATTCCCTCTGCATCGTTGATGACGAATTCCTTCCGCACATACAACGAGCTGGACTGGTCGGCCAATTGCCCTTGGAGATCGGTGGCGAAGGCAGACCCAAAATTAGTGGTGATCGCCGCTTGATAATGACTCGAGGAAATCGACGCGAGTTTCGCCGTCATGGCGTTGGCGTCCGGCAGTACCCGCAGATCGTAAACCGCGACTTCATCCATTTGTCCATGCACGTTTTGCACGGCGGAGCCCACGGTGCCGCCAACAGCAATGGCTCCACCGCCGAAGGGAAGTGGATTGGGAAAATCGTTGGTCTGCGCGCTCACGAGCACTCCATCGATGTAAATGTCATTGCGATTGGCCAGTCCTTCACCTGCCGCGCTGCCGTAGTAACCGAAAACCAAGTGGTGCCAGCCGGGATCCGTCAGGCTCGGGCCGTCGGCACCGGTCCGACCGCCGGCACCGAAAATTTCGAGGGCGGTGCCGTTGTATCCCTGGATCAAGCCGGGCGAGTTACTGACTCTGGCCGTGGTGGAGGCAGCGATGAAATAGGTTTGCTTGTTGGGATCGAGGGGCTTGCAGCCAAAACTCAACCGCCCACGGCCCGATAATGTCGCTGCCAATCGAAACACTGTCCGCGTAAAAGCGAGTTCCCGTGATCCCATCAAGAACCGCGGCAGAGCCCAACGGCAAAGTCGAGTGAGCAGCGCGGGAAGCCCCGCCTTGCGGGGTCAAAGCATCCTGCACAATGTCTGGACTGGCCTGGTTCAGGGCAACGCCCGAGGGTTCGTCGAAATTCCAGTAATAGAGCGGTTCATCGGCCAGCACCACATCCGCATAAGACCGAAAGGCGCCACCACGGTCGAAGCCCATCGGGGCTGGCGCGTTGGACCACGGGGAATCATCGAATCCAGGTTGCGTCCAAACGCCATCGACGCTGTTGTTGGTGGGAACGTAGTAACGCAGTGCCATTCCTTCCGTAACCAACTCCATGGTGGCCTCGACCGCGAGACCACGACCATAGCTGATGTCCAAACCTTGCGGTGGAAACTGCGGGGCGTACTCACTGGCCACGGTGAAGTCCGGCCGGGTGAGCGCCAGGTATTCACCGTCGCCACTGAGCTTGAAGTTGGTGTGCAACTCCTGGCCCGCCACGGCCCGATCCTTGCCGGACGCAAACACGACAAGATACTGGCCGGCCGCCAGGGGGGTGTCGGGAAAGGTCCATTTCGCCGGCTGTGTCGCATTGTCGGTCAGGTGCCAGCCGAGCAGATTGACCGCGTTCGTCGAGTCGTTGAGGATTTCAATCCAATCCGAAGAATCTCCATTTTCATCCCGGAGGGTGGATTGATTCAATGCCGCGAATTCACTGATGATCGGGCCGGTGGCCTCGGCGCCCCAAAGGGCTGAGGAGCAGATCAACGTGAGCGCGAAGCACCAGCATCTCCAAGATTTGGTATTCTGGTGAGCCATCATGGGCAGGAACGCATTCGTGTCGATGCAGCTCCGTGTCAGCGGGGGCACGTCAGTTTCGGGAAACAGCATAACGTGTGCATAATGGACGATTCGGCAACATTTCTCAATGACGTGTTCACGTCACCGCGCCAATGCGCTTCGGGCTTGTTCGGTTTTATCAGCCAACGGATAATCCAAAACGTGAAAAGCGCAGTCGAAAGAACGAGCGTCTGGCTGGTCGAGGACCACGAGGACGCCCGGCGCATGGTGGCGCGGGTGATCAGCCGTTCGGCCCACATGCACTGTTCGCACACCTTTGCCACCTGCGAGGCCGCGCTGGCCGCCCTGGAACACGAACCCGCGCCCCAGGTAATCCTACTCGACGTGGGGCTGCCGGGCATGAACGGCATCGAAGGGGTGCCTGCCATTAAACAACTTGCACCGGATACTTACGTCATCATGCTCACGGTGTACGACGATCACGAAAAGGTCTTCAACGCGATTTGCGCCGGCGCTTCTGGTTATCTGCTCAAGACGGCCGACCAGGAGGCCATTCTTCAGGCGATCGAAGAGGTGCTTCACGGCGGGGCGCCCATGAATCCCCGCGTGGCCCGGCTGGTATTGGACATGTTCACGCGGCTGGCGATTCCGCCCAAACACGACTACGGGCTCTCGGGGCGGGAAAAAGAGATTCTCGAATTCATGGTGCGCGGGCTGATCAAAAAGGAAATCGCCGACCAATTGAACCTCAGCTATCACACCGTGGATAATCACTTGCGCAACATCTACACCAAACTGCACGTCCACACCCGCGGCGGCGCCGTGGCCAAGGCGCTGCAGGAACGACTGCTCTAGCCGGTTCACCATAGCGACTGCACTTTTGAACATGGGCCAGAAAGCAAACGATCAGCCATGCCAGCGCAGTCAGGATGGAGAGAGCATTGCGGAGAAAGCCACCATCAGGCTCACCCCCGAACAGGCACGATTTTTTGAAGCAACCGGTTACCTCCAAATCAACGAATTGCTCTCGGCCGAGGCCGTCGATTACTTCCGCCGGATCTACGATGATTTCCTGAGCGGGAGAATCGCTACCGGCGCTCAACGCTCGGACCTGAGCGGACGGGGCGGCAACCAGGAACTCATTACGCAAATCATGCGGCCTTCAAAATTAATGTCCTCCCTGGAGAATTCGATTCTGCACCAAAAAGCCGGCGTCATTGCCCGCCAACTCATGGGCGAAGACATGGTCATGGACTTCGACATGCTCATTGACAAAGCGCCGCATACGAACGCCCCGACGCCCTGGCATCAGGATGAAGCCTACTGGATCGACATGCCGGACAAACGGGCAGTTTCCTGTTGGGTTGCTCTCGATCGCGCGACCGTGGCGAACGGTTGCATGTGGTTCGTACCCGGTTCGCACCTTCAGGCGTTGCGGTCCCACGTCCAAACCGGCCAAGGGGGAGCGCTTCAATGTGGGGCCACGGAACGCGAAGCAGCGGCGGTGGAGTTGCACGCCGGCAGTTGCACATTCCACCACGGCCGGACTGCGCACTACTCGCGAGGCAACTCCACAAATAATCACCGACGAGCCTTCATCGTGAACTTTCGTCCGGCCACGATGGTGGAATTCGAACGGAAGCGCGGATTTGATCATCTGGGAAAACGGGCGGTCAGGCAGTAAGCGGCTGGCACGCACTTTTCACATCCACAATAAGGTGTTGGTTTCACGCGGAATCTGGGGTTGCCAGTCCCCCCCTAACGCGGCATGGTAGCGGTGGTTCGACAGTATGAGCATGTCATGTGTGCAACGAAAAGTGCTGGTGGTAGTTTTCATCACAGCGGTAGTGCTGATCGGCGCGTCGGCTATCTTGCCACTTTTGGCACGGACATACAGTTGCGGGGGAAATACGGCAGCGTTGGCAGCGTGTCGCAGTGTACTCGTATGCCTGGAGTTGATCAGTGCCGAGCGCAGTGACAAGCCTGTTTCGGTGACATCCCTCAGCACCTCAGAGCGCGATTACTTTAGACAGATCGCCGGTTTGAGTTGGCTCCCAGGCTCCAGAGTTCTTGTAACGACTTCTGCGGTCAGCATCGCTGCTGAGCGTCTGAGCAACATCGTTGCAGTCTGCGATCACTCATTCAACAACGTCCCTCGTCACTTTTTTGGTAAGGCACCGCTTACTCACGCCGTAGCGTACGCAAATGGTCGAACTGGATTACTTCTGCCGGAGGAGTTTCAGCGATTAGATTTGAGCCAGTTCACTGACGTTGCAACAATTCCTGAAAAGAAAGCTGAACCAAACGATTCACCCAATGACAGCCCCGCAACGTCAGTTGGAAATTCGGACAGTTTTGGAGGGGACCGTCATCGGTGATTTTGGCGCTGTGAGCTATACGGGCAAAGTAAAAAATGGCGTGGTGGTGCTGCCACCCGGAGTCACGCTCCCCGAAGGGACAGAGGTGAAGGTGGAGCCGCTCGAACTGCTGCCCGAAAATGATCCGTATATTCAAGCGGTGCTTCGCCTTGCCAAACCCCGCCCTCATTGGCCAAAAGATTACGCCCTGAACCACGGCCATTACGTCAGTGGCGAACCCATGAAACCGTGAATCCGGTCCCCGCCGACACCTTCTCTTACTTGCTTTAGATCACATCGGCAGGCTGACCACAACCGTAGTGCCTTGGCGCGGTGCCGTTTCAAACTCCACTGAGCCCGCCATTTTTTCAGCCCGGCGTCGCAAATTCTTCAAGCCATTGCCACTCGGAACCGCACTCGGATCGAAACCAACGCCATCGTCGCGGATAATCAGTCGCCACCGCGTGTCGTGTTCCTCGACCGCCACTTCCACCCGTGTGGCGCGGGCGTGCTTGGCGATGTTGGTCACGGTTTCCTTGTAAATCAGAAACACGTTCTGCCGAAAATCGAGCGGGAGTTGCCGCGACAGGTTGACGCCTTCGCTCCGCAGTTGGAAGGTCACTCCCCGCAGCATGGTCCCGGCGAAATCCTTCATCCGCATCACCAAATCCTGGACGGTATCGAATGCGGGATTGATCAACCACACAATGTCCCGGACGGCGTTGGCGGTTTGGGTGGCAATGCGATGGATCTCCCGCACATCCCCCCGCTCCTCCTCCCCCATCGTTCCGTATTTGTGCAACATCTGGCTGAGCAGCGTGATACTCCAGACACTCGAACCGATCTCATCGTGCAAGTCGCTCGCAATGCGCAATCTTAACCGCTCGATTTCGCGCTGGCGGCTGCGGCGCAATTGCACCAGACCACCTATGGCGCCCGCCACCGCCACCGCCACCGCCACTTTGAACCACACCGTCTGCCACCAGAACGGCTCCACGATCAGCGCCATACGGGCGCCGGTTTCGTTCCAGACACCATCGTTATTGCAACCCAGCACCTCGAAGTGATACTGGCCCGGCGACAATTTGGTGTAGCGCGCCATGCGGCTGCTGCCGACGTCAATCCAATCGTTATCAAATCCTTTCAAGCGACAGCGGAAACGAACCTTCTCCGGCGCGGTAAGGCTCAACGCCGTGTACTGGAACTGAACCTTCTCTTTGCCCGGCCGCACCCGAAGCGGTTCCGCCAGCGGCACCGCTTCGTTTTCCACCAGCGCCTGTTCCAAGACCACGGACGGCGGGACATTGTTCCATTGCAACTTATCGGGGTCGATCCATACCAGTCCCCGGCTGGTGGGAAACCACAGCCGACCGGTGTCTCCGCGGATGCGCGTCACTTGGACACCTTGCCGGCACTGCAACTCAGCCAGGCCGTCCCACGGGCCGTAAGGCACTGCATCCACAAACGGCGTCCGGCCTTCGGCATAGTCGTGCAATTGTTGTTTGCGGAGCCGGTATAGACCGTGGTTCGAGCCGACCCACAGGTTGCCATGGTTGTCATCCTGCACCTGAAAAATCGAGTCCTCCGGGATGCCGTCTTTGGTGGTAAACGAGGTAAGCTGTCCCTGCTTGATCCGGGCCAAGCCACCCGCTGTCCCGGCCCACAGCACGCCCTCCGGATCCGCGTGCAGCGCCTGCACGACGTTATGGGGCAAACCATTGCTGGTCGTATAGGCGAGGAAGGTTCCATTCGACAAACCGAACAAGCCATCCCCCGTGGTGCCGATCCATAAAATGCCGTCCGAGCCGGCGGTGATTTGGCTGGCGAAATTGCCGGTGAATCCCCACGGCGTGTTGAATCGTTTCACCTGGCCGGCCTGCAAATAATTCAGACCGCCATTGCGCGTTCCCACCCAGATTCCTCCCTGGTCATCGGCACAAAGCGCTTCAATGGCGCTGTCGGACAATCCTTCCCGTTGACTCCAGCGCTGCAACCGTTCGTTCCGCCAACAAAACAATCCCTCGCCCAAGGTGCCAATCCACAAGCCGGTCTGCGCGTCTTCGGCCAGCGTGCGCACAAAAGCTCCTTCGGGAAACTGCGGGTGCCGAAACGTTTGCCATTTCCCGGCGTGCCAGCCATGGATTCCGCCGGCGCCGAAGGCCAACCAAAGCGCGCCCGCGTTATTCTCCACCAGCGCCGTCACCTCTTGGGAAGACTGTTCGGCGGGCAGGTTGAGCAAGTGCAGTTGGCGTCGTTTCAACCGGAGCAAGCCATCCCCCGCCGTACCAATCCAGACATTACCCTCGCGATCTTCACTCAAGGCGGTGATCGCCGCGGGTCGGCGGGTCACTTCCTGCACCACGTTTTCTTCGGCCATTGCCGTCAGCCGACAAGCCTTGCCATCCGCGGTGCCAAACCAGATCTCGTTCGCGCTCGGCTCCAAGAGGGACGAGACGTCTCCGGAGTAAACGCACACTGCCGCATTGGTGGCTGCCTTCGGATCAATGCGCCAAAGGCCTGCTTCATCCGCCAGCCATAGTCGGCCTTGCGGATCTTGTTGAACTGAATTGACGCGGTTCCGCGGCAAATCGACTTGCGGCTGAAAGAATCCAAACCGGCCCTGACGCGTTGCCGCCAAACCCCGACCAGTACCGAAGACCACCTGCCCGCGGCGCAGTAACCGAATGCTCGCCACCCGGTCATCGGGCAACCCATCGATTTGGAAGAACGAGACAAACCGAGTTTGGTCCCACCGGTTGAGACCGGACTGCGTCCCCACCCACAGTCGGCCGTCGTGATCTTCGCCGATGGACATTACGGGCGCCGCCGATAATCCCTCCCGGCTCGTGTACGGAGTGAACTGGCCGTGATCGTACCGCACCACGCCGACCTCGGCGCCAATCCACAAACCGCCGCGTTGATCCTGGTACAGGCTGAGAATCTGGTTACTCTTCAACTCCGGGGTGTCCACGGTGCGAAACGTTTTGAAGCGGAGGCCGTCAAACCGGGCCAGTCCGTTCGAGGTTCCAATCCATAAATACCCATCGCGCGTCTGCAACACGCTCGTGACGGCGTTGTTCGGCAGTCCGTTGTCGGATCGCCAAGTATCGATCAAGTATTCGTCCAGCGCTGCGGAATTGGCACTCCCGGCGGCGACCATCCCGGCGGCAAGCAACCAGGAGACAGTGCGTGGTGGCAGGTGATGGAGCAACGTTTGCCGACGCATGCGCCCATTGTAGCTGGCGCGCGGCCATTTGAAACGAAAACTCTTCAAGCCGGGTTCATAATGGACATTGGGGAAGAAGGTGAAGTTCCAATCAAATGCCCCCCGTGATTCAGATGCGGATTTCTATTTGCAGAAAGGGCCTTTTTGAAAGACTTTATGCGCAATGCCCAACCACCCATGCGCTGGACTTATTGTTTTGTTGACCTGCGTGTTGACTGCCCAAGGCGGCTTGTTGTTTAACAACGGTAGTTCCTGGAAATACTTCATTGGCACGCAGGAAGCCTCGACCCCGGATACTTCCGCCTGGCGGGCCATTGACTTCAACGACGACAACTGGTCGAGCGGAGCCGCCCCGGTGGGGTATGGCGAGCCGGATATCCAAACCGTGTTGCCCAGCAGTGCCGCGGGCAATTACTTGAGCGCCTTTTTCCGGAAGACGTTTGTGGTAGCCGACCCGGCCGACGTCTCCAGTCTCGAACTCGTGATCCGCTTTGACGATGGCATCGTGGTCTGGATCAACGGGGTCGAGATTGGCCGGGACAATGTTCCTGCCGGAAACCTGGCCTTCAATGCCACGGCCTCGACGGCGCGGGAACCGGAAGTCAGAACCATCACCGTGATCGACAACCTATCCACCCTGCTGCGGACCGGGGTGAATGTCATTGCCGTCCAAGTGTTCAATGGCAATTCCACGAGCAGCGATTTGTTGCTGGACGCCGCATTGACCAGCACGGAGCCCGATCCGATTCCCCCCACCGTCCTGAGCTTCAATCCGACGTTCGGAGTGGTCAATGACCTCTCGCAGGTCACCGTAACGTTCAGCGAGAATGTGGCCGGCGTGGATGCCGGCGATTTACGATTGAACGGTATTCCGGCCATCGCCCTCACACCAGTGGCGGACTACCGCTACCGTTTCACTTTCGAACCGCCGGCGCATGGGACCGTCACGTTGTCGTGGAACAGTGCTCATGGGATTACCGATTATGGCATCCCGCCAAATGCGTTTAATGCCATGGCCCCGGGGACAACCGGGCAATACACGTTTGTGGATAATCTGCCGCCCTTCGTGGAAATCCTGGTTCCGCCGGCCGGCCAGACCGTACGTGATCTTTCTCAAATCGAAGCGTTCTTCAGCGAAGCCGTTACGGGCGTGGACGCCGATGATTTGCAAATCAACGGCAGCGCGGCGACCAATGTGATTCCCTTGTTGCCCAATCAGTATCTGTTCCAGTTTCCCCAACCGCCCACCGGCCTGGTGCAAGTGGCCTGGATTACTGGTCATGGAATTCAGGATCTGGCCGCTCCCGCCAACGCCTTCGCGGGCGGCAATTGGATTTACACCTTGGATCCCAAGGCCGCACCGGAAGTGGTGCTGATCACAGAATTTTCCGCCACCGGAAATACCACCCTCCCGGATGAAGACGGGGAGTATCCGGATTGGATCGAGATCCACAATGCCGGCAATGTCAGCGTGAATTTGAACGGTTGGTATCTCACCGATGACGACCATGATTTGACGCAATGGCGTTTTCCCGCAACGACCCTGAATCCGGGCGCGTACCTCGTGGTCTTCGCTTCCGGCAAAGATCGCACGGTCAGCGGCCGGGAACTTCACACGAATTTCCAACTCGATGGCAATGGCGAGTATCTGGCGTTGGTCCGCCCGGACGGCCGCACGATTGCTCACGACTTTGAGCCCGCCTATCCGGCCCAGCTCTCCGGGCTTTCGTATGGCGTAACGTTTCAGGTGCAAACCAACACCCTGCTGACCAGCGGTAACGCGGCCAATTGGCACGTGCCAATTTCCGCGGACGATCTGCCGGCCAACTGGACGGCGCCGGACTTTGACGATGCGGCCTGGGACCACGGTCAATCCGGCATCGGCTTCTACCGGGGCAGTCCCATCAACAACTACGCATCCCTCATCGCAACCGACCTGGAGTCGCCGATGTTTGGTGTCAATGCTTCGGCGTTTATCCGCCTGCCGTTCTATTTTAATGCCGAGGAAACGCCGGTCATCGATGAACTCACGCTGCGGATCAAGTATGACGACGGCTTCATCGCTTACTTGAACGGCGTGGAGGTCGCGCGCCGTAACGCTCCCGCGGTGGCTTCCTGGAACGCGGCGGCTACGGCCGAACATGCCTCCCTGCCAGCGGTGCAATTCGAAGACCTCGACATCACCCCGTTGGTGGGCCTGGTTCGCAATGGGCCAAACGTCCTGAGCCTTCACGGTCTGAACCTGGCTGCCAGCGACGATGATTTCCTGATGCTGCCGGAATTGGTGGCGCGCGCGGTGGATGTGACACAATACCGTTACTTCCCCAGTGCCTCCCCCGGCGCCGCCAATGTAAATTCCTTCCTCGGTTTGGTGGCGGACACCAAGTTCAATCCGGATCGCGGGTTTTACGATACCCCGATGTTGGTGACGGTTTCCAACGCCACTCCCGGAGTGGAAATTCGTTACACGCTCGACGGCACCCTGCCGACGGAGACACACGGCAGCCTTTACACCGGCGCCATACCGGTCAATCGAACCACGACCTTGCGCGCCGCGGCTTTCAAGCCGGGCTGGAAGCCGTCCAACGTTGATAGCCATACCTACATTTTCCTGAAAGACGTGGTGCAGCAGACGCAAGCCACGACGCTGGCGGCAGGCTTTCCGTCCACCTGGGGCGGCACGTCACCGGATTACGGGCTCGACCCGGATGTGGTCGGCCAGGGTAATGACCGGTATGATGGCAAATACACCGCCTCAATCAGCAATGACCTGCGCAGCATCCCCACGATGTCCATTGTGATGAACATCGATGACATGTTTGGCGCGAATGGGATTTACACCCATTCGACCTCGAGCGGCGTGGCCTGGGAGCGGCCGGCTTCGGTGGAGTTTATTTATCCGGACGGCACGAAAGGTTTCCAGGAGAACTGCGGCATTCGCACCCAGGGAGGCGCCTTCCGCAATCACAGCTTGACCCTCAAGCACTCCTTGCGGCTCTTGTTCAAGAACATCTATGGCACTTCGAAACTGAACTTCCCGTTGTTCGGGAACGACGCCAGTGACAGCCTGGACAGTGTCGTGTTGCGCGCCAACTCGAACGACGGCTGGCAATGGGATGCGGCGGGGTCGAGGCCGCTATATATCCGGGATTCGTTTGCGCGGCACACCATGCTGGACTTTGGTTCAGTCGCGTCCGGCGACACGTTTGTTCATCTTTACATCAATGGGGTGTATTGGGGCCTCTACAATCCGGTGGAGCGCCCGGACCATTCGTTCTCCGCCACCTACTACGGCGGGGCCAAGGAGAATTGGGACTTCATCAACACTGGCGGGGCCAACAACGGCGATTTGAACGCCTGGAACACGATGCTCAACCTGGCCAACCAAGGTCTAGCTTCGACGGCCAGCTATGAGCGCATCCAAGGCAACAATCCCGACGGCACCCCTAATCCGGCGTATCCCAACTACCTCGACGTGGACAGCATGATCGATTACATGGTCGTGAACCTTTATGGGGGCAATACCGATTGGCCGCACAACAATTGGGTGGTGGGACGCGACCGCACCGATGCCAGCACGGGATTCAAATTCTATCTGTGGGACACGGAATGGATCATGGACCTCAATTCCAGTCTGAATCAGGATCTCACGGGTGCGAGCGCCGGAGTGGCCCAACCGTATGCTGCGTGCCGGAACAATGCGGAATTTCGCCTGCACTTTGCTGACCGCTTACACCGGTGGTTCTTCAACAGGGGCCCGCTTTATGTTGATCCGGAACATCCGCAATGGGATCCCGCATTTCCCGAACACAACCAGCCGGCGGCGCGTTTCAACCTGCTGGCAGACTTTATTGATCGCGCGATTGTGGCTGAGTCCGCGCGTTGGGGTGACCAGCACGCCGCGACTCCCTACACCCGGGATGAACATTGGGAACAGGAGCGCGAGTATTTATTGAACAACTATTTTCCCTACCGATCCGCGATTGTCCTGAACCAGTTTCGCAACGCCGGATTGTATCCCGCCGAAGCCGCGCCAGAATTTAATCAACCGGGCGGCACCGTGCCCGCCGGTTTCCAGTTGGAAATGACGCACACCAATGCCAGCGGGACGATCTATTTCACCCTGGACGGTTCCGATCCGCGCCTGGCAGGCGGTGCGCTGGCACCTTCCGCAGTACCCTACAGCGGGCCACTGACGATTGACGGGAACGTGCATGTGCGCGCGCGTACTCGAGTGGGCTCAAACTGGAGCGCGCTGTGCGAAGCCACGTTCAGCACCGGACACGACTTCGAGGGACTGGTCGTTACCGAGCTGATGTACAATCCACCCAACGTCGGCCCGGTGGACGGCGATGAATACGAGTTCCTGGAGTTGAAGAACGTTGGCTCCCGGCAACTGGATTTGAGCGGATTGTATTTTTCGGCGGGCATTACGTTTGCCTTTACCAACGGCACGCGCCTGGCTCCGGGGCAGTTCCTGGTGCTCGTGCGTAATCCCGAGCAGTTCCAGGCCAAGTATCCCGGCGTCGCCTTACAGGGCGTTTACAGCGGCCGGTTGGATAACGGTGGCGAAAAGCTGCGCTTGTCCCACAGCATCGCCGGAGACGTGCTCTCGTTGACGTACAACGACAAACTGCCGTGGGCGATGACTCCGGATGGGCACGGCTTTTCGCTGGTCCCCGTCGCTCCCAACGTCACGTCGAACCTCGACCAGCCGTCCCATTGGCGCGCCAGCGCCGCGATCGGCGGCTCGCCCGGAGCCGATGATCCCGCGCCCGGTATTGCGGGAATTGTCATCAACGAAATCATGACGCATCCCACTGCCGGCTTGGATTTCATCGAGCTGTTCAATCCCACTGCCAGCCCCGTGGACCTGACGGGTTGGTATCTGTCGGACGATGCCCGTTTTCCAATGAAATATCGAATTCCGGACGACACGTGGATTGAGGGCGGCGCCTTCGTGGTGTTCGATGAAACCGAATTCAATCCCGCTCCGGGCATTGATCCCAGCTTCTCGCTGAGTTCGGCCGGCGAAGAGGTGCATTTGTTTTCGGGCAATGCCGGCGGCGAATTGACGGGTTACGATCACGGATTCGAATTTGGCGCGGCGTTGCCGGATGTTTCCTTCGGACGCTACGTGAATCGTGCCGGCGAAGAAAAATTTCCCGCGCAGCTTGGCCCCACACCCCGGGAGGCGAATGCTGGACCGCGTATTGGTCCCGTGGTCATCAGCGAAATTATGTATCGTCCGCCGGACTTGCTCACCGGCGACAACAGTCGGGACGAGTTTGTTGAGTTGCTCAACATTTCCTCCGCTCCAGTCGCATTGTTTGATCCGTTGACGCCCACCAACACTTGGCGGCTGGCGGGCGGCGTGGACTATGACTTTCCGACCAACCGCACCCTGGCGCCCGGCGAATACTTGCTGCTGGTGAATTTTGATCCGCTGTTGGAGCCGACGGTGTTGACTGCCTTTCGGGCGCAATATGGGGTTGCTTTCAACGTGCAGATCTTCGGATCGTATGCCGGCAAGCTCGATAATTCCGGGGAAACCGTCTCGCTGAAATTACCCACGCGATTGGTCACGGGAGAAGTGGTTTACGCGGTGGTGGATCAAGTGGCGTATCGCGACTCCGATCCCTGGCCGAGCGGCGCCGATGGCTATGGCCTGTCCCTGCAACGACTCGATCCGGCAGCGTACGGGGACGATCCGCTCAACTGGGCAGCCTCAATTCCGACCGCCGCGTCGCCGACGGTGTTGGCCGGCGATTCCCCGATCATCACTGGTCAGCCGCCGAGCCAAGTGACCCCCAACGGCGATGACGTGGAACTGGCCGTCACCGCAACCGGCAGTCCACCGTTACGCTACCAATGGCGCGCTAACGGTGACACTCTCCCGGGAGAAACCAATTCGGCGCTGCACCTCCACAATGTCCAACAATCCCAAGCCGGCGATTATCGCGTGCTGGTTTACAACTATGCGGGATCCATCCTCAGCGCCCCGGCCATCCTTACGGTGTTGCGGCCGCCGCAAATTATTGCCCACCCCGTGCCGGGCACCACGGCCTGGCCAGGCACCAATGTCAGTTTTACCGTGGTCGCCAGCAGTCCAAATTTCATCACCTATCAATGGCGTCATAACGGGACGGACCTTCCGGGCGCCACCCATGCGACCCTCGACCTGACCGACGTTCAATGGGCCGATGATGGGGCCTACACCGCGGCGGTGAGCGATAGCGGTGGCACGGTGATCAGTGAACCAGCGATGCTTTATGTGCTGATCAAACCGGTAATTGTGCAACCGCCGCTGACCCAAACGGTGGTCGAAGGCGGGAACGTGACGTTCAGTGCTTCGATCTCCGGCAATCCGCCACCGTACCTCTTCCAATGGCGTTATGGTTCTCGCATCCTGACCAATTTCATTCTGAATGGAACCACCTGTTTCTTCACGTTGACCAATGTCCAACCTGACCAGGACGACACGTTCTATCGCCTCGCCATTACCAATGCGGCGTCGTCGGCCATCACCGGCGTCCATTACGAGTGGAACCTGACCGTCCTGCCGGACGCCGATCATGACGGGTTGCCGGATGCGTTTGAAGCCGCCCAGGGGCATCCCGACAATTCCATGGTGGGCGAGCAGGACGACGATGGTGATGGGATGACCAACCGGGAGGAATACCAGGCGGGCACGGACGGGCAGGATCCGGACAGTTACCTCCGGGTTGAGCCGCCCGCCACCACCGGCTCGGCCACGCTGAGTTTTGGCGCCGTGTCCAATCGCACCTACAGCGTGGAATACACGGACTCTTTGACGGGCGGTGCGTGGGTAAAGCTGGAGGACATTTCCGCCGCCACCTCCAACCACGTGGCGCATGTGTCCGACCCGGCTACCGTTCCCAACCGTTACTATCGCGTGGTCACACCCCGACAACCCTGATGACTCGGTAATTCAGAATACTGCCATCACAGAGGCCGAACAACTGATCATAGTGTACTTCATGGCAGGTTCACCTCGATGCGGTAGTATTGTGCTGCACCCTCTTCGACATCACTCAAGGTCAATACCCCCCCGTTACCGGGGATGGCTTCCTGGCCGGGAACAACTGTCCAGTTTGGGGGCTGAAGCGTCGTGGTGCGCAGCAGAGTGTAGGTGCGGTGGATTGAACTGGGGAAGGAGATCATTGCTGGGGAATGCTTGGTGATAGATACAATCTGGAAACGGGAGTCAGCATTAGTCGGATCGGTGTCCGCCAGCCATTCCTCGAAGGTGTTGAACGGATCGAGGTCGGGATTGGCCCAGACCACTTGAGGATCGGCAGCATCCAGTCCGTGCCCCGTGAGCCAATCCGGAGGAATCAGCGCCTGGGCATTGAATTCATAAGCCCCCATGTCGAAAGCGGCGACGCCGTCCCCGTCGCCATCGAGCGGACGCGGGTTGCCGTCGAGGTCGGTGGTGAGGTGGGCGCTGAGATCCGTGCCGGCGTCAATGCCGGGTGAGCCGTAGCGCAGGCGGAGGTCGCTCCAGCCGTTGGTGTTCACAAAAAGCGGGGCGTTGGTGATGTTGCCGACGCCGCGGGATGGTAGCGGCGTGGCACAGGAATAGTTGTAGGTGATGGGCAAGGTGTCGTCGCCGCCGTAGTTGGCGCCATCCGGTGCAGCATTGAAATAGGCGATGCAATAGTTCAGCGTACAGCCATACGCTCCGCCGCCATAGGTACCGTAATTGCCTGTCAGCGTGCAGTGGGAGAGGGTGGCTCCGTTGACCCCGCCGCCCCACAGAGCGGCCGAGTTGCCCGCCACTACACAGTTAAAGAGCTCGCCTTTGTACACGCCGCCACCCGACTTTGCGGCCGAGTTGCCGGTCACGGCGCAATTGAAGAGTGTGGCCAACAAGACCCCGCCGCCGGATCCTTCAGTTGAATTGTCCGTTATCGTGCAGTTGTAGTACGTGCCATTCCGAGTCCCGCCCCCACCATCGTAAGCTGAATTAGCGATGATCAGACAGTTCGTCAAAATGGCGGATGCGTCGCACAAGGCGCCCCCACCGCCTCCCGAAGACGCGTAGCCGTTGGTCAGGGTGAATCCGCTCAACCGGGCATTCGCGCCCAGAGAAACGCAGCGAATGGAGCCGAGACCGTCAATGACCGTGAGCGCCGGTCCGTTGACACTTCGCACGGTGATCGCTTTGGCAATGGCGACCCGATTGTTCCCTGTTTCGCCCGTGGCATAAATACCATTGGTGACGAACACGGTGTCTCCGTTGCGGGCAGCGTCCACCGCCTTCTGGATGGAATGCGCCGCGGCATCCCACGTGGCATACGGCGGCGCGGGATTGGGGCTATCCAACCAGACGTAGAGGTTGGCAGGAACGTGGAGGGTGGTGAATGTCTGATCCGGGCCGACCGCCACCCCAACACGATTGGAGACCATTAATCGACAATGATACTCCGTGTCAGGCGACAATCCGGTGACGGGAGTTCGGACGGTGACCGTAGTCCCCATGCTGGCGAGTCGAACCGGAACAGTTCGCTGGGAATAGTCGAGGGTGGTCCCCCATTCGAACCAGACGTAGCAATCGGCGGCATTGGCGTGGGCGGTGCCATTGAGTTTGGCGCTGAACGGAGTGAGTTCCGTGGCCGGCAGGGTTTGGACCAGGGCGACCTCGGGAGTTCTAAACAAGAAGTCCTGGCTCATCGACACCATGCCCAGGGTGTTGGAGGTCACCAAGCGGTAGTGGTAGGTGGTGGCGGGGGCCAAACCGCTGATCTCGGTGCGGACGATGGCGGAAGGGTAGGTGGCATCGAGCTCGGCGGTTACCGTCTGATTTCCATAATTGGCGGTGAGGCCCCACTCAAACCAGGCCTTGGTATCCACGCCATTCGGTTCCACGGTGGCCTGCACCCGGACGCGATCCGCCGTCAACACCGTTGCCGACGGCCATCCAGCAAGGTCCTGAGGCACGAACTCATAAGCACCCATGTCCACGGTGCCGCCGAGAATGCGTGGATTGCCGTCCAGGTCGGTGCTGGAGGCAACGAAATCATTATTCCCGGCGTCAATGCCCGGAGAATTATAGCGCAGACGGAGGTCGCTCCAGCGGTTCGTGTTTACGAAAAGCGGGGCGTTGGTGATGTTGCCCACGCCGTTCGTCGGCAGTGGGGTGCTACAGGAGTGGTCCAGACTGATGGTCTTATACGTGTCGCTGTGGTAATTTTCACCCGTTGGTGACGAGTTGAAATAAACCAGGCAGTTGTAGAAGGTTCCCCCAAATGCCCCTCCCCCGCTTTCAACGGCAGAGTTGCCGGTCAACGTGCAGTTGTAATAGATGCCCCTCCCCACGCCGCCCCCTTTGAAAGCGGAGTTCCCTTGGAACACGCAACCGACGAAGGTGGACGGGGACGATCCATTCCAAACGGCACCACCCCAACCTATGGTTTCCCCAGACACATCAAAAAAAGCTGCCGAGTTCCCCTTGAACGAGCAATTGGTGAATGTCGCATACGAGGTCGCATACGAGGAGTAGCTGCCGACCGCACCACCCGAAGCCGCGGAATTGCCCTCAAACGAGCAATGGCTGACGGAGGGTGACGAGGAATCCTTATTGTATAGCGCTCCACCCTCCTGCCCGGTCGAATTACTGATGAAGGAGCAGTGGGCGATGGCGGGTGAAGATTGACCAGCATTATAGATCGCACCGCCGTAGCTGGATTGGCCAGTCTCTTGGTTGCTGGCATGCCGCCGTCTTTCCGTTGCTGAGTTCCCGATAAAGGTGCAGTGAGACAACGAGGGCGAGGATCGGATCCAGTTGCACATCGCCCCACCAAAGTTGGTCGCGGAATTGCCCACAAAGAGACAGTTGGTGAAAAAGGGTGAGGTGTTCTCATGGTAGATCGCCCCGCCGCTATAATATGCTGAGTTATTACGAAACGTGCAGTTGCTGAACGAATGCACAGCGGTCGGGCCAGGGAGGTTGCCCACGGCGTAAATCGCGCCGCCACGGAAGGCGGAATTACCTTCAAAGGAGCAGTCGGTGAGGGAGGGAAAGGATCGTTCGTTCCGAATTGCGCCCCCGGATTCTTGACCGAAATTATCCAGAAAACGGCAGTTGACGAGAGTGGGCGAGGAATCGTAATTGGCGATCGCTCCACCTCGACCTGTCCTATTGCCTTCAAAGGAGCAATTGACGAGGGTCGGAGCTGCGGACTGGCAGATCAAACCTGCTCCAGTGCCATACAGAAATACCATCAAACCATATCCGGCTGTGACAGTGAACCCATCCAGAATGGCATTCGTGCCGACGGATGCGTTTGCGGTCAGGACATGGCGGGCGTTGTCCTCGTTGTTGGTGAAATCGGGGCCATCGTTCTGAAGCAGATCGCCGGACAGAATGGTGGGGTATGCGACGTAATCACGTACGGCAAACGTGCCGTCTCCTCCGCCGGTCGGGAATCCCCCATAAAGCGCGACGCCATCGATGAGGTTGAATACGGAATCGGGGTCATCGGGCGTGGACGTTCCGCCTTCATCAGGGTAATAGGTGCCCTGGGCGACCCAGATTTCATCGCCGGAGGTGGCGACAGAAAGGGCATCCTGCAGGTTGGTGGAAGCCGTGGCCCAGGAGGCGCCGTCGTTCGGCGCCAAGCCGAAAGGATCAACGAAACGAGTGGCGGCGGCTGCCGGCCAGGCGATAAAGAGGGCGATTACTGCGGCAGCGAAAATCCGCAGTCTGAGACCCCATTGTCGAACCGTAGCAGCCGACGTGAGGAGGCTCTGAGTAAACGCGGAAGATGGCTGGATGGGGTCACAGGACCTCGGATGGAGGTAAGGCGTGGCCGCCGGGCGCGCCGCGGGTGACTGAGTCGGACGGGTCTCGGTGGTTCGTTCGGTTGGCCCGGCGGTCCAACCCTACCACAGACAGGTTGTTCAATGGGCGGGGCGTTGACAGGGCACGACCGCCGGGCGCGCCGGTAGCGAGCGGCTGGATTCGCCCCAATAATGAGCGGGTAGGGACGTGTTCCACCGCGTCCGATTTATCTCGACGGCTCGGCCGAATATCCGGAAGCGGTTGCTGAATAAATACGTGCGCGTCAGGATCTCCCTGATTTCGTATTTGGATGGGCGAACCTGCTCTGGTGAAGCATGGGACGGAGTGGAATCCGCCCCTACCGTTTAATGGCAGGCTTTGATTTCGGGTTGTTTTCATGATTTTGGACATCTTGAGGTGACTTCGATTCTTTAGGGGCATCATTCCGGGCGGAAGCGGTAGTAACGTGACGGTTGGTCCGCCGCTTCAGGATCGGTGAATTGGGCTGTGCCCTCGGCATTGCAGATGAGGTTGGTGATCGTGGTCCAGTCTGGGATTGCCAGATTCGAGCAGGCTTCGATGGCCACGGGAATATCGTTTGTGCCCACGAAGGTGAAACCGAAATGGCCCGCGTGAACGCCAAACGTGCCGTCATTGGTCACGATGTGCGGGTTCCAGAGCACCGCCGGACGACCGGCAAACTCCGAGGTCCAACCCGCGGTACCCGGTAGATAATAGAGCGTGGCTCCTGAAGAGGAGCTAGGTCAAAAGAACGTATCAATCCCCAGGCTCGGAGCGTCTCCCAAGAAATAGACCCGTCGGTCGCCGCTAAAGGCGCCGAAGGCATAATCCTGGAGATGGGTGACGCTGGCTGGAACCGTGATGCTATCCAATCTGGTGAGGAATAGAATGCGCCGATGCCGATGGTGGTGACACCGTTAGGAACAGCATAATGCTTTCCCAGTTTTCCCGCCGGGGCATTGAACGAGCGTTGTTTGGTCCATGTTGAACAGCACTCCATCCAGACTGCTGTAAGCGGTGTTGCCGGCGGCCACGGTGATGTTGGTCAAAGAATCGCAGTCAGCAAATGCTCCTGTGTCGATGAAGGTGACACTGGCTGGAATGACCACGTTCGTCAAACTGAAGCAGCCGAAAAATGCGTGCTAGCCTATGGAGGTCACGCCATTTCCGAGGGTGAGGCTTTTCATTCCATCGCAGGTAAAGAATGCATGATCGCCGATTGAGATGACGCTATCCGGGATCGTGACGCTAGTCACAGAAGTCTCGTAATAAAACGCCTCGTCCGCAATGCGAGTCACCGGGAGGCCCTCCAGCGTATCTGGGATGACCACGCCTCCGCCCGATCCTGTGTAACCCGTGATAGTTCGTGACCTTGGCGCCGTCGTTGGTGTAGAGGAGTATCAAAGTGCGCGGAGCGGCCATCGGCACGTCAAGGCCAGCAGCAGGAGTAGCAACAGGCATGGAATCCCTGCGGAGCGCGCGAGTCGGAGTGCGGTAGATAGCCCAGGCAGCTTGGCGACCGGGGCGGTGGTGGTGGATTTGATTCCCATGTTTAGAAACGTCAGTGCTTTGGATGTATTTGGTGTTTTCATAATTCGTTCTTCGTTGATTCATCGATTTTCCGTCTCATCTATCCAATGCGCCGCTTTCCCAGGGTTTGGGCCAAAGAAAATGAAAAAGTTCTGCCGAGGCGGAAGGCTATGAAGGACTGGGACTTAGGCTGCGAGCCTAAGGATACACCGGCAGAAACCGGCAGTTAATTATCGACGTCGTCTCCCTTGATCAACGCCTTGGCCTCGGCGTGAAGGAGCCAGAAGAAGACACCGTCCTGGTTGATGAGAACATCTTCGGTGAGTTGGCCTGCCGGCGGCGGCGAGGCCATGAGCGATTCGCCAGTCTGGAAGCTTTTGCGGGCTTCATCCGTCCGCCCCAATTGCTGGATCGCCATGGCTTGAATCATCAACGACGGACCTTTGATCAGCGGATCGGAAGCGGTCACGGGCTGGGCCAGTATTTCCAGCGCTCCGGCGTAGTCCTGCTCCCGGTAACGAGCCAAGCCCAGGTTCATCGGGATCCATTCCCGGAATTCGCCATCCTTCCCGATCCCCCACGCGCGCTCGTCCAATGAGACCGCCAGCTTCAGCAGGCTCGGATTGGAACCACGAATCAAATAGGCCTTGGCGGCACGCTCAATGGTGGCGTCATTGCTGTTTGTGGCATAGTCGAGCACCTTCCGGCAGAACGCTTCGTATTCATTGGTCTGGCCGGTCCAGGCCAGGGCAAACGCCAATTGCATCGAACTGAGGGTGTTCTCCGGAGACCATTGAGCAAGCTGTCGCTTGAGAAACTCCCCCGGCAGAAATGTCGAAGACGCAACATTTGTATCTGACAAAACAGTGTCGGCTTCTGTCGCGGCTTTTTCCGTCTGGCCGGTCGCCTGGTAAAACTCTGCCAAACGTTGGAGCGCTTCCTTCAGGCGTCGTTGGCGAACATTGGCAGGTATCTGTTCTTCGCGCTGTATCATGCCTTCGTAGCCGGAGAGCAACAGCGGCGCGGCTTCCGCATATTTTTTTTGGCCCAACAAACTGCCGCCCAGCATGGATTGCGCATTGCAGGTGCGCCAGTCGTCAGGCATCAGCTTTTCGCGCAAGCGCAGACACTCCCGCGCCGGGGATTCGGCTTCGGCAAACTTGACCGCCTGGAGCAACGCAAGAACGTTCTCCGCCAGTGCGCCGGCGTCACGATACGGGATGGAGGATTCGTAAAGTGACAGGCACTGCGCGTAATATTGGTCGGCGTTTCCCGCGGACAAAAGCTGGATGACCTCTTTTTCGGTCGCGACGGCTTGGTCGAATTGTCCCGCTTCGGCGTAAGCCGCCGCCAACGTGTCCAAGTAAGCGACGTTCGTGCGCCCGGTGGTTGCGACGGCCTTTTCAGCGTCAATCACGGCGGTCGAGCCGTTGCGCAATTCCGTAAATGGAGAGGTTGCCAACGTCCAGGCCACCGCATTGAGCGACGACGCATTGAGATGCTGAAGCGCCAGCAGTTTCTCGCGGAGTTTGTTCGCTTCCGCAGAATCACTCTGCTGCACCAGCGATTGAATGCGGTCCAGGTAAAGTCGGGCGAGCAGGTCAGGGTCGCTGGAATTCCGGGTTTCCAATTGCTCGTAAAAGGTGGCCGCTTTCCGACGACATTCCGCCGCCTCATTCGTCCGGTCTGCCGCCGACATTTCATCCGCCAGTTCCAGATAGAAACCGGGAAATTGCGGAACCGCCCGCATCGCCACATTCACCGGATCGTTCCCGCTGTTTGGCGAAAGCGGCTGGGATCCCAGCCGCTCCAGGAACATCGGTTCCAGCTTCTCCAGTTGGCTGGCCGAGGAAAACAGATTGGTCAATGCCCGGGCGGAGCGCGCCGCAGTCAACGTGGCGAGCACGGCTTGCAGTTGGTTGCCATACCAGATCTGGTCGGGAGAAATCCGTTTTCGCATAATCGCAACGGCATGTTTGGCTGCGTCCAGTGCTTCCTCGTATTTGGATTGAGGCAATAACGCGTAAGTGAGAACATAGTAAACCCAGGCCGTTTGGATGTAGTCTGCGCCAAACTGCCGGTTATTGTTGGCGATGGTTTCAGAGGCAATTCTTTCGGCTTCGGCGTAGTTTCCCTCGTCAGCCTTCGCGTTAATCAGTCCGATATTCATCGCGGCCAGTTCCCAGTAGTTTGACCCGGGTGTCTGGCGCGCCTGGGCCTTCGCCTCGGTGACAAGCTCTTCGATGTGATTCCGCTTTCCCTTCTTATCCAAGACCATTTGCAGCGCCCAAAGCGCGTGAATGACCGGATAGCCCTTGATTCCGCGCTCCTGGTAAATGGCCAGCGCCCGGCGGAGATTTGCTGCGCATTCTTCCAGTTCGGCGGCGCTCGCATTGATACTGGGTGTCTCGGCATAATTCACCAGCGCCCCGGCGAATTCGGCGCTATTCGTACCATGGGCCGTCGTTTGCAATTCCAGAGCACGAGCCAGTTGAGCCTTGGCTTTGGGGCCTTCCTGCATGTTCCAGTAAGCCTTGCCGAGGGTGGTGTGCAGCCCGGCGGCCACCTCCGGGTCATCGGCAAACTGGGCGTCAATCTTCCTGGCAAAATCATCCAACATCTCACGCACCGTGTAGTCGGGACTCTTGGAGGAATCGGGATTGGCCGTGGCCAGCATCTGCTGCAAGAAGGCCGTCACCCGATTGGCGCGTTGCTGCTCGACGATCGCCCCCTGCTCGGCCCGCGTCGCCCGCACCGCCTGCCAGGTGCTGACCAGCACACCGGCCAGGAGAACCATGATGATGGCCGCCGTCGCCGCAAAGCCGACTTTGTGCCGCCGAACCGTCTTCTGAAACTCATACAGCCGGCTCGGTGGCCGGGCCACCACCGGTTCGTTGTTCAGGTAGCGCTTCAAGTCCGCCGCCAGACCATTGGCCGTCTCGTAACGCCGCGTGCGGTCCTTCTCCAGCGCCTTCATCACGATCCAGTCCAGGTCCGTGGCGATTGACGGAGTGACGGAGTTGACGACTGCGGATTGCGGTGATTCGACCTTTGACGCGTGCTTCCGCCAACGTTCGGCTGAGTCGGTGCTGGGCGCGTCCGGTTCCTTCTCCCGGATGATCCGCCGCATTTCGTCCAGACCGGCGCTCAGCAGTTCCTTCGTCGTCAAACGGCGGGCTGCCGGTCAGCAGTTCATAGAGCAACACGCCCAGGCTGTAGATGTCGCTGCGCGTGTCCATGTCCAGCCCGCTCAACTCGCCTGTTCCGGGCTCATGTAGGCCGGCGTGCCGATGAATTGCTGGAACTGGGTGAACACCGTCTTTTCCGTCAGCGGCTGCTGCGTCGCCTTGGCGATCCCGAAATCAATCACCTTGGGCACCGGCTGCCGTCGCCGTGCAGCGTGACCAGGATGTTCGACGGCTTGATGTCGCGATGGATGATGCCCTTCTGATGCGCGTGCTGGACGGCGGAACAAACCTGGATGAACAGCTTCAGCCGCGCTTCGCAGATCGAGTTGTTGTTCGTCGCAGAACTTGGTGATGGGAATGCCCTTGACCAGTTCCATCACGAAGTAGGGCCGGCCGGAGGAGATCGGTCAGTTTCAGATTTGACGATCTCAACTTGCGGCACGTGAGGCCCATCGTTCCCGCATCGTAAATCTGGGCGATGTTCGGATGATCCATCAGCGCCAGCGCCTGGCGTTCGGCCTCGAACCGGCCGATCACCTGTTTGGTGTCCATGCCCAGCTTGATGATCTTGAGCGCCACCCGCCGTTTGACCGGCTCCAGCTGCTCGGCCATATAGACCACGCCGAAGCCGCCTTCGCCGATTTGTTCGAGCAGCTTGTAACGTCCGATCACCGTGCCCGGGCCTTCCGGCAATGGGCACCGCCGGCGAGATCGAACGGCGTCTGCTCGGGCGTTCGGGCAGAAAGTCCGGCGCGGTTTCACTGGCCTTGAGCAGGGCATGGATGCGTTGGACCAAGGCCTCATCGCCAGCGCAGGCCTCGCGCGATGAACGCCGCCCGCTCCTCCGGCGACTCGATGTCCAGCGCCGCTCAAAGATTTCTTTTTCGCGATTGGGTTCGGCATTGCTCTGGGACCATCATCATGATGGCTGCACTGGGTTCAGGCAACTGTTCTTGGTGGTTGGGTCAACCAAGTTGAAGATTCTTTTCAAGGCACATTAACCTCCACCCGATAGAATTGTCCCGCGCTTTCTTCCGCATCGGTCAAGGTAAGGATACCGCCGTTGCCTGGGATGGCTTGCGCGCCGGGAACAGAAGTCCAGTCTGGAGGATGAAGCGTCGTGGTGCGCAGCAGGGTGTAGGTGCGGTTGGTTGAACTCGGGAAAGGAGATCATCGCCGGGGAGCCTTTGGTGATGTCTTCAATATGGAAGAAGGACAACGCGTTGGTCGGATCGGTGTCGGCCAGCCATTCCTGGAAGGTGGTGAACGGATCGAGGTCCGGATTGCCAGAAACGACTTGAGGATCGGCGGCATCCAGACCGTGGCTGGTGAACCAATCCGGAGGAATCATCGAACGGGCATCGAACTCGTAGGCGCCCATGTCGAAGGCGGCGACGCCATCGCCGTCGCCATCGAGCGGACGCGGGTTGCCGTCGAGGTCGGTGGTGAGGATGGCGCTGAGATCGGTGCCGGCGTCAATGCCGGGTGAGCCGTAGCGGAGACGGAGGTCGCTCCAGCCGTTGGTGTTCACGAACAGCGGGGCGTTGGTGATGTTGCCCACGCCGTTGGTGGGCAGTGGGGTGGTGCAGGAGAAATCAAACTCGGTTTGGCTGAATTGGTCGTAATTCGCCCCGGTTGGCGCCTTGTTGTAATAGACGATACAGTTTTGCAGAACCCCTCCAAAGACACCACCGCCATAAAGGTCAGATGAGTTGCCGACGAGGGTGCAGTTGTTCGCAGTGCACCAGGATAGTCCGCCTCCAGCGGTTGCTGTTGAATTACTCACGATGATGCAGTTGTCGAGTATGTTGGAGTAGGATCCGCCGCCACTGACTTGAGCAATATTCCCTATCAGAAGACAATCCCGAAGCGTACCCCCTGAGGCCCCGCCGCCAACGTTGGCCGTGTTTCCGGAGAGCAGGCACTGATTCAGCGTGGATTGCCTGGCCGCACCGCCCTCCGGGGCCGAGTTCTCCGTCAAGGTGCAGTTGAAGAGGACCGTGTCGAATACTGCGCCACCGCCACCCGTTGCGGTATTGCCGGTCAACGTGCAGTTGTAAAGCCTGCCTCCATGCACGCCGCCGCCCCAAGCCGCTGAGTTGCCCGTAATGATGCAATTGGTTACTACCGCGGAACTGAAGCAAGTGGCGCCACCGCCGCGCCAGACCGTCGCCCCATTGCTCGTCCCATTGGTCAGGGTGAACCCATTCAAAACCGAGTTGGACCCCAGATTGACGCACCGCACGGATTGGCCGCCATCAATCACGGTCACTTCCGGCCCGTTGACACTGTGCACGGTGATCGACTGCCTAGTGAGGATGCGGTTCGCCCCCGTTCCTCCCGTATCATAAACACCGTTGGTGACCACGACCGTGTCCATGGGCTTGGCCACATCGAGGGCGTTCTGGATGTTTGTCGCGGCCGTAGCCCAAGTGGCATAGGGCGGGATGGGATTCGGGTTATCCGCCCAGACGTAAAGGGTGGTGGGGATATGGAGGGTGGTGAAGGTCTGGTCCTCGCCGGCGATCACGCCCAGGTGGTTGGAAACCATCAATTGATAGTGATACTCCGTGTCCAACGTCAATCCAGTGACGGGTGCCTGGAAGGTTTCAGCGGTGCCCAGGCTGGCCAAGGGGACGGGAACGGTTTGGTGGTCGTATTCGGTCGTAGTGCCCCACGCAAACCAGGCATAACTGTCGGCGACATGGGCGCGCGCGGTGCCATTCAACTGGGCGCTGGTGGGAGTGATTGCCGAGGCCGGCAGGGTCTGGACCACCCCCAGCACGGGAGTCCCAAATCCAAGGTCCTGCCCCATCGTCACGACGCCCAATACGTTGGAAGTCACCAACCGGTAGTGATACGCGGTGGCGGGCGTCAGGCCAGTGATTTCGGCGTGGACGGTGGCAGTCGTCTGGGTGGAGCCAATGTTGGTAGGCAGGGTCTGGTTTCCATAGTTCGGGGTCAGCCCCCATTCAAACCAGGCCAGGGTCTCAACGCCGTTGGGGATCACGACGGCCTGCATGAGAACGTGTTCCGCCGTTAATACCTCCACCCACGGCAATCCGGCAATGCCCCGGGGCACGAATTCATAAGCGCCGATGTCAACGCGACCGTTCAGAACGCGGGGAAAACCCTCCCCGCGCTGATCGGTGTCTGGCGGACCGGTGAAGGCCGGATCCCCGGCGTCAATGGCCGGACTGCCGGGCAGCAGGGCGTGCGTGCGCGTCGGGCCGCCGTTGTAATCCAGCGGACCGAGCAACAGGTTCGTCACCGTGGTGGCAAAGGCCGCCGCGCTGTCATCATCCGAAAGGTTGTAGCCGCTGTTGGTGACGATGCCGTCGAAGTATGCGAAGTTCGTCCCCGTGGCACCATTGGCCAGCAGTGAATTCTCTATCTGCAGCGTCCCCCAGCCGTTCCCGACTCCGAGCTGTGAATGCCCACTCACAGTGCTGCTCTGAATTGTCATCATGTGGCATTCAGGTGAGTCAGCAGACGGAGCTTGGTTGATGATGCCGTAATCCCCATTCCCGCTCACCGTGCTGTTCTGAACTGTCAGCATGCACGGTCGCCGTAAGATCGATCTGAGTAATTGCAGATACCACGCCGAGTGGGCTTCAGACGTCCAGTTGTTGCTCACCGTGCTGTTTTGGATAGTTGCCGTGGCTCTGCCGTCGTAGCCCATATTCATTATTCCGGCACCCAGCTCGCCCGACGTGTTCTCGCTCACACTGCTGTCCAGCACGGTCATTGTCGAACCACCCTCAGTGACGCCGTAATTGCAAATTCCGCCACCCCATTGGGCGTAATTGCCAATCAACCGGCTCTGCCGGACGATCACCGTCGCGGAACCGTCCGGGCAACCCCCATCGAACCCATCGGCGGCGCCATTGAAAATGCCGCCGCCCCTAGAATAGTTACTGGAATCGTCGCGAGACCCGGCCGTGTTGTTGATCAATGTGCAGTGCTCTACCACCAGCATCGCATCGTTGAAATAGCCGTCATTGTAGATGCCACCTCCCCGAATGCTGGCCACATTTCCGGTCAAGCTGCTGTTCTGAATCGTCAGCGTGCCCGAGTTGTAAATGCCGCCGCCGTAATGGGCGGAATTTCCGCTGAGGGTAACATTGCTGACCGTGAGGGTGCCAATATTGTAAATGCCTCCTCCATATCCATTGTCGGAGGCACCGTTGGTGATGGTCAACCCGGCGATGACGTTTGTTGAGCAAAAGCTGCCAAAAGAAAACACCGAATCGTGCCCGCCCCCATCAATGGTCAGTTGGTCCGGGCCAGGCCCGAGGATGGAAACATTATTGTAGGCGTTGAGGTAGGATTCGAGCCGGATGGTCGAGCCGTTGAGCGCCGCACCAAACACGATGGTGTCCGGGACGCCATTGGTGTCGGCCATCTCAAGCGCCTCGCGCAGCGTGCCCGGCCCGGAGTCGGCGCTGTTGGTCACGGTAAAAGTGGCTGCCGAGGCGCACAATACGGTGAGAAAGGTCATGATGCACGCCGCCCCAAGCAGCGATCCTATGCGCCTTGAGACCAATGTAGCAGCCGACGTGAGGAGGCTCTGATTTCCAAAATGTTTCGTTTTCATAATTATGCTCTTTCACTTTTCAATGCGTCGCTTTTGTCCGGTTTGGGCCAACAAGTTAAAAAGAATCAAATCCCGACAGGCACACACAGTTGGATTCAAGCCTGTCGGGATTTTGTTCCCGCACTCACGGGAAATCACTCCGGCCGGAAGCGGTAGATGCGAGTTGAGTGATCTGCCGCTTCGGGATCGATAAACTGGACTGTCCCATCAGCGCCACAGGTCAGGTTGGTGATCGTGCTCCAGTCTGGATTCGCCAAATCCGAACAGGCTTCGATGGCCACTGGAATATCGTTTGTGCCCACGAAGGTGAAACCGAAGTGGCCCGCGTGAACGCCAAACAGGCCGTCGTCGGTCACGACGTGTGGATTCCAGAGCACCACCGGGCGACCAACAAATGACGGAGCCACATATGCAGTGTCAGCCGGAACATATAACGTTGCTGGGGAGGATTCGAATGAGTCGGCAGCCGCTGATCCCGGCGGCGCCCCTTCCAGATAGACTCGTCGAAGATTGGTGCAGCCGCTGAATGCCCTGTTTCCGATATAGTTGATGGTGTCCGGGAGGACCACGCTGGTCAGGCCCGCGGAGTCGGCGAACGCGCCATGGTCCAGATGGGTGACACCATCGGGAATGACGAATGGGCCGATCCTGCCCGCAGGGTAGACCAACACCGCGGTTCGACTCTTGTTGTAGAGAACGCCAGCGCTGCTGCTGTAGGCGGGGTTGGCCATGTCGACCTCGTAGGCCGTCAACGCCGAGCAGCCATTGAACGCCCCCGTTCCGATCTGGGTGACTCCCCTCGAGATGAACACGGTTGTCAGGGCCGAGCAGCCGTCGAACGCAGACGATGGGATTGCAGTGACTCCATCAGGAATGACCAAGCTGGTCAGGCCCGAGCACCTGGCGAACGCGGAGCGTTCCAGGTCGGTGACGGTGTCGGGAATCACGAAGGGGCCGTTCCTCGCAGCGGGGTATGCCATCAGGGTCGTTTGATTCTTGTCATAGAGGACACCGGCGCTGCTGCTGTAGGTCGGGTTTCCCAAGCCGACCTCGTAAGCGGTTACGGCCGTGCAGCCCCCAAACACTCCCGTCCCGATAGAATTGACTCCGTCCGGTATAACCACGCGGGTCAGGCCCTCACAGCCGTAGAATGCCCCTTCCAGGATCCAGCTAACGCTTTCGGGGATGATCACGCTGGTTAGGCTTATGCAGCCGGCGAACGCACGGGCACCGATCGAGGCGAGTCCCTCGGAAAGCACAACCGCATGCAGTCCGCTGCATCCCTGGAATGCCCCGCTGGGGATGTCAGTGACACCGGGAGGGACCACGATTCTGGTGAGCGCCGTGCAGCCGTAGAAGGCGTTCTCGCCGATCGAGACGACGTTCTTCGGAATGGGCAGGTCCGCGAGCGCGGCGCAGGTGAGGAACGCGTAGTTGCCGATGGAGGTGACGCTGTCCGGCAAGGAAACCCGCTCCAGCTCCTGGCAGTTGGAGAAGAGGCTGTCGGCGACCTGGGTCAATCCGGGCGGTAGAGCCACCTCGCGTAGCGAGTCGCAGGATCGAAATGCGCCCTCTCCAATCACGGTGATGCTTTCGGGAATCGTTATTGCCGTCAGGTTCCGGCAGTTCCCGAACGCGCCCGGACCAACTGCGGTGAAGCCTAGCGGAATCTCGAACGCGCCGACCTTGCCCTCTGGACAGCGGACGACGGTCTGTGTCGCCTGGCTCAGGAGAATCCCGTCCTGCGAGCTGAACCCGAGGTTTCCGGGATCGACGAGAATCGCGGTGAGATTGGTGCTGCCGTAGAATGCATCAGGAGCAATGCTACTGACACCGGCCGGGATGGTGATGTTCGGGAGGCTGGGGCAGCCCGCCAACGCGCCTTGCTCGATCCGGGTGAGTTGGTCGGGCAGGTCCACCCTGGTGAGACTGTCGCAATCGGCGAATCGCATAACGGCCGATTGATGTGACAGTGTAGGGTAACGTGATGCTCACGATCTCGTCCGCCCCTAAAAACGCCCGATCTCCAATCCGGGTCACGGGATGGCCTCCGATCTCGGAGGGGATCATCACATCGCCGCCCAGTCCGTCCACGAATCCCGTGATCTCAACCGTGCCATCGACGAGGCGATAGGTGATTGGAGGACCAGCCGGGCCAAATCCATAGACGATCCATCCAAATGCGGCGTCGCCCCACGCCTGGATCGTCGTGGAAATCCGCAGGGAAGTTGCTGGCTCGAAAGGAAGTGGTTGCAGCGGGCGATAGATATACGATTGCGGCCCTTGGGAAAAGTTGTCCGGGTCGTCCGTATCAATCAGCAGGGTGCCGAGCAGTTCATCATCCGCACCGAAGATGCGGGTGGTGACCAGGATGCGCCCGCCCTCTTGCGTTGAGAGGACCACTTCGGTTCCCACCTCTCCGAGAGACTGGAAGCCGTCCGGCTCGACCCGGAATTCATGAGCAATCGCGTGGCCGCTCACGGCAGAGTTCGTCGAAAGCAGCCAGGCCTCGCGTCTGAACTCCCACCAGTATGGTAGTTCGGTCAACACCGCCACTCCTGCCAGCCGGGGGTAACGCTCGGCGAATTCGTCGGAAACCTCGGGACGGTTCCCCCAGGCATCCGGCCCGACGCCGATGTGGATCGACTCAGGCGGAGCGATCGTGGCTCCGTCGGGCAGATCGGGATCCGGAGTGGCGGAGAGGGCAAAGCTGGAAAACCGGAGATTCTCCAGTGTCCTGGGTTCGTCTGCCAACTGATCGACCGGCGTCCACTCGATGTCGACTGGACTATAACTCGGCTGGATCAGCGCAGCCTCCTCCTGCGTCAGGCCCGAGGTCAGAACCCACTTCACTAACGGGCCTTCACTCACATCCGTCACATAGACTAGATTGTTGGCCTGGACAATCGCGTCCACGGCTTGACTGGCTCCTGATCTGAGCATGAGGTAGCCCACCGCACAGGCCGTGTTCCGGCGATCAACAAAGATGGGGACGGCCCGGCCGGAAACCACGTCGTTGACCGGAAAGAGCCCACGCGCCTGGTACTCGCGCAAGACTGCCATGTTCCGCTCCCGCTCTGCGGCAAGGCGTTGCTGCCAGGCTTCTCGTTTTCCGCCGCCCATGAAACGCCTTGCGAGCCTCCAAACGGGCCAACGCCGTGCGGAGGCTCGGTTCGGTATCGCGTCGCAAGATGCGCAAGACATCGTCGAAGTGCGCCTGAAGCGGGGGGCGGGTCCGTGCCCCAAGGCTGTGTCGTCCGGTCCCGCAGCAGATAGGCACTCTGCAAATTCTCGCCATCCGGGTGGGTGCTGTAATGAACTGACAGCAATGGATTCCCTTGCCCCGTTGAGGCCAGGGTCACGAGCAGTGCGACCGAGGTTAGTAGCGAAAAAGCCAACCCGCTGAGGCTTCCTGAATGTGCGTCCGCAACCGGTGTTCTGAAGTCCGGCGCCGTTGGTCGTTTGGTCTGTCTTCATCGTTACTTTAGT
>CAWBHS010000079.1:0-73410 GCA_963788655.1 uncultured Verrucomicrobiae bacterium
GGGCCATCGCGGCGAGCCCTGGCGGGCGTTCATCGAAAAAGTCCTCGGTTGCATTCCGGTTCTGGCGGAAGCCCGTCGCCGTTTGGCGCTCTCGCGGCTGGCGGCGGCGCTCGAGGCCCTGATCAGCGCGGGAGTTTCCATCATTGAAGCCTGGGAACTGGCGGCCACGGCCAGTGGTTCGCCCGCTTTGATCCGCCTGGTTCGCCAGGCCAAACCCAGTTTGTATAGCGGCCTGACTCCGGCGGAAATGGTGAATCGCAGTCCCCAGTTTCCGTCCGACTTTGCCAGCCTCTATCAAACCGGCGAAACGAGCGGTACGTTGGAAGAATCACTGGCGCGACTGCGTGAGTATTGTCAGGACGTGGGCTTTCGGAAGCTGAAGATGTTTCTGGTGGCGGCCGCCGCCATGCTGGTGGGCTTGATCATGCTCTGGGCGGCTTGGCAGGTCATTTCCTTTTGGCTTCAATATTTTCAAAAGATCCAGGAAGTGATTCCCCAATGAAGAAAGTCGGAACCTTACACTTGTCTGTTTCCCATGGTTGCTTATTCTCCCCCGCAAGCAGCGCAGACTCGAACACAACAAACACACGCTATGCGAACACTCGTCATCGGCATTGACAGCGGCACCCAATCCACCAAGGCCCTCGTCGTGGACGCGCGCAACGGCAACGTCGTCGGTTCCGGCGCCGTCAGCTATGACCTGATTCCCAACCTGCCGCCCGGCGCCAAGGAACAGCATCCGCACACGTGGCGCGACGGCGACGGCCAAGGCCATCAGCCGGCCCTGCAAGCAGGCCAAGGCCACGGCGGGCGAAGTCAAGGCCATCGGCGTCAGCGGCCAGCAACACGGCTTCGTGCCGCTGGACCACAACGGGCGAAGTCATCCGCCCGGCCAAGCTCTGGTGCGACACGTCGACCGCCGCGGAGTGCGAGGAAATCACCGAGAAACTGGGCGGCCTGAAGAACGACCATCCGCGCACTGGGCAACGCCGTGCTGCCCGGCTTCACCGCGTCCAAGATTCTCTGGCTGAAGAAGCACGAGCCGAAGAATTATCAACGCCTGGCACGGTGCTGTTGCCGCACGACTACCTGAATTTCTGGCTCACCGGCGAGAAGGTGATGGAATACGGCGATGCCAGCGGCACGGCGCTGCTGGACGTGCGCAAGCGCCAATGGTCGGCAGCCGCGCTCGAGGCGATCGATGCCGATCTCGCCGGAAAGCTGCCGCCGCTTGATTCCCAGCGACCAGCCCGCGGGGTCGCTGCAGCCGTCCACGGCCGAAGCAGCTGGGTCTGAACCCCGGCGTGCTCGTCAGCGCCGGCGGCGGCGACAACATGATGGGCGCCATCGGCACCGGCAACACGCGCGCCGGGCGTCATCACCGCCAGCTTCGGCACCAGCGGCACCATTTACGCCTGCGCGGAAAAGCCGGTGGTGGATCCCGCAGGGCGAGATCGCCGCGTTTTGCGATTCCACCAATCGCTGGCTGCCGCTGCTCTGCACGATGAACGTCACCGTCGCCACCGAGATGGTGCGCGAGGATTTCGGCTGGTCGCACGAGCAAGTTCGCCGCCGAAGCGGCCGCGCAAAGCTCCGGCGGGCTCGCGAGGGCCTGCTGCTGCTGCCGTACCTCGAAGGCGAGCGCACGCCCAACGTGCCGGACGGCACCGGCGTATTGTTCGGCGTGAACCACGCAGACGTTCGAGGCCGGCCATTTCGCCCGCGCGGCGATGGAAGGGGTGACGCTGGGCATGAACTACGGCTTGCGCCGGCTGGCGGAGCTGGGCGTGAAGCCGAAGCAGATCCGCGCCACCGGCGGCGGGGCGAACTCGAAGGTCTGGCGCCAGATCATGGCCGACATGTTCAATGCCGAAGTCGTCACGCTGAAGGTCGGCGAAGGCGCGGCTTACGGCGCGGCCTTGCAGGCGCTGTGGTGCTGGCGGCTGCAGCAGGGCGAGAAGGTATCCATCACCGACCTTACCGACACGTTTGTGAAGCTCAACCGTGCTGAAACCGCGCGTCCCATCAAAAAGAACGTCCAAGTCTATCGCGAACTGCAAGCGTTGCAGGACGGCACTTCCGCGGCCTTGCGCAAGGTGTTTACTCAACACCGGGTTTTGGTGACCAAGCGGCTGGCAAGGTAACCGCCCACGATAGTTTGCTGCCTTGATTCGACTGAATTTGGGCAGCGACGCGCAGCAACGCGCAGCGGGTTGAATCGCGTTGACAGGTGAACCAACCAAACCGAATCTGGCGACGTGAACACCTCATTCTCCTTTGATTCCACCACCCGAGCTACTGCCACTGAGCGATCCTTGATTGGCCGGTGTCGCTGTTTATGGATCGCTCTCTGCGGCGCGCTGTTGGCGATGGCCCCAGGGGTGCATGGTGCCGAGCCGGATGGCTGGACAAACGTGGCGGACAAAAATGAACTTCCGAGTGGTCGCGGTTTCGCCGCTGCCTTTCCCGGAGACGCAGGATTGATGACGAACGCGGCGGTGATTTTTGCGGACGATTTCGAATCCGGAAAGCTCGGGGAGCAATGGGACGAAGTGCGCAATCAAAATGGCAAGGTGCTGAGCTTCGCCACCTCCGATCCTGGCCACGGTTTGGGCCAACGCTGTCTGCGCGTCGAAGCCCACCTGGGCCAGGACACCGGCGGCGGCCTGACCAAGTGGTTCGCGCCGGCGGACCCGGTCTTCATCCGCTTCTACACCCGCTTTGACGCGGCGTGCGATTACGTGCATCACTTCGTCACGCTGCGGGCCAACAAGGGCCTGCGGGGCGGCGACAAATGGAGTGGCTTTGGCGGCGCGGGGCTAAAGCCCGAAGGCAGCGAACGATTCTCCACCGCCATCGAGCCGTGGGGCAATTGGGGCCGGTGGACCCCACCCGGCCGCTGGAACTTCTACAGTTACTGGCACGAGATGAAACCGTCCCCGGACGGCAAGTACTGGGGCAACTCGTTCGGCGTTCCGACGGCCCCAATCATCCCCCGAGACCGCTGGATTTGCGTCGAGTTCATGCTCAAGCACAACACGCCGAATCTGCCCGATGGCGAACAGGCCTTCTGGATTGACGGCAAATTGTTGGGCTATTGGAAAGGCATCAACTGGCGAACAACCGAACAGCTCAAGGCGAACGCGTTGACGCTGGAAAGTTACATCACCGACCGTTGGACGAAGCATCCGGTAAACGTTGTGTTCTTCGACAACGTGGTCATTGCGCGCCGTTACATCGGGCCGGTGGGGAAGGAGTGAGTTTCAGGTTGCAATCCTCATCCGACTTGGTGAACTGGCGCGAACCGGCAGTGTTGGTTTACCTTCCGCTTAATTATGTGGCCCCAGCATCGCCAGGACGCCCGACGCGGTTGTATCGCTTCTTCCAAGGAACGCGCCTGGAGATGAACGACTGGACGAATCAGCTCGAGTTTCCCAGTGATCCATTTTTCAACGCGCCCTTCTTTGACTTACGCCGGATCCAACCAAGCTAGGGCGCAAGCTCAGGTGGAATGGAAATGTCCGAAGACCAAAGACCGAGATCAGAACGAAATGTGAAATCCGGCATCTGCTGTCGGGTATCTGGCATCCCGTATCCAGCATCCCCACCCCCTCCTGCTTCGCCATCGGCCAACCGGCTTCAATCATGCCGCGATAGCCGCCAATCAACGAATACACATTGCGATACCCCATGCGTTGCGCGGCATCGGCGGTCAGCGCCGAGCGATAGCCGCCGCCACAATACATGATGAGCTCCGTGTTTGGATCGGGGTAGCGCCGCTTGAGGTCGCGCTCCAGAATCCCCTTGCCCAAATGGGCGGCTTCGATGGCGTGGCCTTGCGCCGATTCGGCGTCTTCCCGCACATCAAGCAGCACGGTCTGCGGCTGGTCTTTGAGGCGGCCACGGGCTTACTCGACGATGATCTCCTTGACGTTCTTCCGCGCTTCGTCCACGCACTTTAGGAATCCGGGCGAAGGTTGCATTCGCCGTTACTTTAGAACCGCGTCGTCCGCGGTCAATCCCATAAAGAATTGAGGATCGAAATCCGAATCCGGATACCCGAAAGCAGTGCCGTATTGACCACCGCCTAACAAAACTCGGGGAGGGCGAGCACCGCACCCACCTGAGTTCCGTCGATCGCAGTATCATAACGCGAGAATTGAAAATCGTAGAGCCCCGTGGCCGGACCCAATTACGCCGCCAGCCGGTCTTGGTAGCTGAACGCAGTCCCGGCACGACCAGAAACCGCTGCGAATGCAAGCATGAGAACAAACATCATCAACACCCGGAGTCGGGCATGGCACGTTGAGACAGAGCTTGGAACGAGGGCGAGTCGTAATTTGGTTAAAGCAATACAAAGAGAATTCATACCTATTATTGGTTCTGCAACCACATACCGGAGGCATCGGCACTTCCGCGAAGTTGTCAGTCAACCGTGGCAGGCATTGGTGGCTGCCGGTACATCCGTTCCTGCCGGTGGGACGCCGGCAGCACGCTGCCTCACGGCTTCAACACGATCTTCCCGGCTAGCGTGCCCGCTTGGCGAAGGGTGTTGTCTTCCTGCAATTGATGCGCGGCGGCCGCCTCGGACATTGGCAGCACGCGGTCGATGCACGGTTTCAATTTCCCTTCGGCCAACCAGCGATTGAGCTCGTCAGCGCTGGCGCGCTGTTCATCGGGTGTGGCGTTGAACATCGCGAAGCCGTGAAGCGAGCAGTCCTTCACATAGAACGGACCAACGGGCAGCACGGGACGCGCGTCCCGTCCGGCCATCAGAATGAACCGGCCGCGTTTGGCCAGCAACGGCACGGCGCGGTCGAAGTCCGGTTCGCGCAGCGTTTCCCACCAGACATTCACGCCGTCGGGCGCAAACGCTTTCACCGCGCCCACGATGTCCTGCGTTTTGTAATTGAGCGCCAGTTCGGCCCCCAGTTGGCGGCAAAGCGTCACCTTCTCATCGGTGCCAGCGGTGGTGATGACCCGCGCTCCCAGAGCCGCGGCGATTTGCACTACACTTGAACCAACGCCACCGGTGCCGCCGTTAACAAAAAGAATCTCCCCGGCCTGGAGCCGAGCTCGTTGCACCAAGCCCAGGTGCGCGGTGATGCCCACCAACGCGATGGCGGCGGCGTCTTCATCGGCAACATTGGGCGGCGTCGGGTACAACCAGCATTCGTCCACTGCGGCCAATTCGGCAAAGGTCCCCTGCCGACCGAGTAAGCCCTGGTTGCTGCCCCAGACGCGGTCGCCAACGTGGAAGCGCCGAGCCTCCGGTCCCACAGCTTCGACGACACCCGCCAGGTCGCAACCGACGATGAAGGGCAAGGGAAGCGGCATCGATATGGCGCCGCTCCGGATGTAAGTGTCCACCGGATTGACCGACACGGCCTTCACGCGCACGAGCACTTGCGCGGCAGTCGGGGGTGGAGTGGGAAGTTCGCCCCAGGTGATGTTTTCCGGCGGACCAGGTTGTTGGATGAACGCTGCTTTCATGGGGCGAAATTACGCGCAGCCTCACTGCGAGCGCAATCATGGAGTTGGCGGAGAGGGAACCGCCCGACGCGTAATGTTACGGCGCGTTGGAAACTCGAAGGTGGCCGTTGCTAGAGATTCGAATGGCTCTCAGACACTGCCAGATTTCAGCGCCTACGCGCCGCTAAATGACCGCAGTTCAGCCTTCCCTCTCCCCTCGATGCGGCGAGGGCCGGAATGAGGGTTGAGCACTTCGCCCGCTCGCCCGAATTCAAGCAGCCGCTTACTGGTTCGCGGCAGTTCTTTTCGTAGCCCGCTTCGCCTTCGCAGCGGTCGCGCGCCTGGCTTTGGCCGCAACCACAGTTTTCTTCTGGGCGCGTGGCTTTTGCGTTTTGGCTTTGGTCCAGCGCGCGCGGACCGTCGCTGCCATCCGATTTTTGGCGGCGACACTTAATTTGCGTGTCGTGTTCTTTCGTGGCTTCGATTTCGTCTTGGCCTTGGGCGCTGAATCGGCAACCGGAGTTGTGGCTCCCCCGGACGCTGGGACTGCGGCGTCAATTTGAGCCGAAGCGGCGGGCGGTGCCAATTCGATGCCGAACACGTCTTCCAGCTCCGTTTCGCTCAAGGCTGCCGCGCCGTCGGGCGACGTGGATTGGCGCATGGCTTCCGTGGCGGAGGCCCGGCTGATCAGGTCGGCGGGATCCACGCCCCGCAGCAGAAAGAGCAGTTCGGGTTGTTGGTCGAACCGCGCGCCGACGCCGTAAAGCGAGGCCGCCACGTGCTTGCACAAGTCGGCCCAGTCGGGACATGAACAGTCCAAGTCGATTTCGCGCGGGGTGGGAAACAGGCCGCGTTCGCGTCGCGTCACAATTTCCATGACCGCAGAGGAAAGCCGGCCTTGGAGCAGTTCGATCAGGGAATCGATCTTGCCGGCGCACTCAGTTTGAATGGACTGCCAGAGTTTTGCGGCGAGCGGCTTGATCTTGATGCCAATGGTGTAGAGTTCGGACCCGGCAACTCGTGCCGTCACTTTGCCGCGTTCGATTTGGAGATCGACGACCGAGCCGTTGCGAACGTAGGTGCGACCGCGAGGCAGGCGGTTGGCGAAATCGCTGTAGGCCTCGAGGTTGTCGCACCAGGCGCGGCCCCAGAACGTGCTGGCAATCGTGCGCGCTTCCAGTCGCACCGGCGACGCCGATACGCCGGATTTTTTGGTCAGTTTCCCCAACGCACGGGCGGCGTTGGCTCGCCGTTGCGCCACCGGCACGTACGGCCGCCATCCGAAGGAATTCCAGCTCATATCAAAATAGACACCAAATACACGGTTACTCTGACTTCGAATTCAGACACCAATTACACGAATTTGCACGAATTAAACCGAACCGATTTGGCTTTTATTTGCGGTAGATCGGGTCACGTCTTCATTCAATTCCATTCGTGATCATTCGTGCAATTGGTGTCTTCAGTCGGCTGTGGTCGCGTTGATATCCAGCGCCACGAAATGCAGCAAATCGGAATTGTTCATTTCGGTCAGCAAGCGCTCGGCGCCTTCGCCCAGAATGTCTTCCGCCAAGGCGGTTTTGTCCGTAATCAATTGGTGAATCCGTTCCTCGAGGGTGCCGCGGCAGGTGAATTTATGAACCATCACATTGCGCCGCTGGCCAATGCGAAAGGCGCGGTCGGTCGCTTGATTCTCGACCGCCGGGTTCCACCACCGGTCGAAGTGAATCACGTGCGAGGCCGCCGTCAGGTTCAGGCCGGTGCCGCCGGCTTTAAGCGACAACACAAAGAAGGGCGGGCCGCCGTCGCGCTGGAAATCGTCCACCAGTTGCTTGCGCTTGCGGACAGGTGTGCCGCCGTGGAGGACCAGGCCGGGCCGCCCAAACACCGTCGTCAGGTAATCCACCAAGGGATTGGTGATTTCGCGATACTGGGTGAAGACCAGCGCCTTTTCCTGGCGGGCGGCGATTTCCTCGCACAGTTCGCCCAACCGTTGAAACTTGCCGCTGTCAGCCGGCGCGTAGCTCCCGTCACTGAGCCATTGCGAGGGGTGATTGCAGATTTGCTTGAAACGCGTCAGGAAAGCCAGGATCAGCCCGCGGCGTTGGATGCCCTCGAGCTCGGGCGACTCGAGCCGTTCGGCCAGTTCGGTAACTGCCTGCTGATACAGCGCGGCCTGCCGCCGGCTCAACGCACAAAACGCGCTCATTTCCGTCTTCTCCGGCAGATCGGCAATAACACGTTTGTCGGTCTTGAGCCGCCGCAGAATGTAGGGGCGCACCAGCCGGCGCAGTGGGGCGAACTGATTCGGCTCGCCCGGGGAACGGCTCTTGAGAAACGTGGCAAAATCCTTGGCGCCGCCGAGCAAGCCGGGACAGAGAAAGTCAAAGAGCGACCACAAATCCGAGAGTCGGTTTTCAATGGGCGTCCCGCTGAGGGCAATGCGATGCCGGCAACGCAGTTCCTTGACCGCCCGGCTCTGGCGCGCGCCGGCGTTCTTGATGGCTTGAGCTTCGTCGAGAATGACCGTGTGCCATGGCGTTTCCTTCAGCCAGCCCAGCCGGGTGGCCATCGAGTAGCTCGTAATCACCAGGTCGCGGCGCGCCAACTGGCCGGCCGGCGCTTTGGCCACGGCGGCGAGGTCTGCAGCGGACGTTTCCGACGGATGCGCATAGAACACCGACAACGACGGCGAGAATTTCTGGAGTTCGGACTTCCAATTGGCAATCAACGACGCCGGAACAACCAACAAACTGGCCGCTGGAAGATTTGAAATCTTCCCCTCGCGGCGTTTGAGAACCAGCAGCAAGGAAATCACTTGAATGGTTTTGCCCAGGCCCATGTCGTCGGCAAGACAGGCACCCAGGCCGAGGCGGTTCATGAACCAGAGCCAATGCGCTCCCTGTTTTTGATAGGGTCGCAACTGCGCGTGCAATTCCGGCGAAGGATCGGACTCGGCGGACGTTCCCGGCTGCTGCATTTCGTCGAGCAACTGCTTGAAAGCGCTGCCCGCCACAATGCTCGACCACGCGGTGCGCGCCGATTCGGTTTCCGGTTCATCCGCACGGAGGCCGCCAAAGCCCGAGAGTAGTCGCATCCCTTCGAGGAACGTCACGCCGTCAGGACCCGCGGCCGACTGGACCTTTTGCCAGTGGTTGAGGACTTCCTGAAGTTTGTCGCGATCGACTTCCACCCACTTGCCCTTGAGCAACACCAAGCCGCCGGCGGATTGCAGGATGGCATTCATCTCCGCTTCCGTTAGCGATTCGCCATCGAGCGACAGGGAAACCTTGAAATCGAGCAGGCTGTCGGCACCAAAATTCTTACCGCCCTTCTCGCCAATGCGCACATTGATTTGGGGGCGCGGTGGCCGGCCCGCCTGCCACCAGTCCGGAATGCGCACCACCACGCCGCTTTGCTCGAAGAGCGGAATGTCCTTCAGGAACGCGAAGGCTTGTTCGGGCCGCCACACCTGCGGATGAAACACGGCGCGTTTGTCCAACAATTCGCGCGCCAGTTTGCTCTGGGCGCCCGCCCGTTGTACGGGCGACAGCAACGCGGCGAGCGCGGCGCGGTTCTTGGCGCCGGCGTATTCCTCGAGCGCCCGGCCCAGCGGCAGATGTTGCACCTTGCCCTGGTCGGAAATGCGGTGCGTGTAGGTTGCCAGGAAGGCAAACGGATAGGCCGGGTTCCGTTTGTTCTCCGCCAGGTGAAACGTGACGCGGCCCACGGCATTCCATGTCTGATTGCAGGCCCGCAAATACGCCGCCGCGCCGCCCGGTGTCCGGGCGATTTCTGCACGCACGTGGGCATCGAGTTCGTCCCACAACCGCGCGAGGGCGGCGCCGTTCAAATACTCCAGTCCTTTCATTGGCGGCGCGGTGTCCGCCAAAACGTTCCATTCCTCCAGAGCGGGACGAGGAACGTTCAACTCCGCCGGTTGATCGAGATTGGGATTGTGGCAAAGCGCGGTGAAATAGCGGCGAGATAAACCACGCCAAAAGGCAAGGGTCGGCGGCAACGGCTCATGCAAAAAAGCGGACGCCAGCAATTCGAGCCCGCGCGCGCCCGACGCCGCGAAAGCCTCGGTGAGCTGCGTTCCGGCGGTCGAGCTGAGTTTCGGCTCGGCCTGCTCGTCCGGTTCGACAAACAAATGTCCGCCGGGAGATAATGCCACCGCATACGACATGGCGGAAGAACCTACACGGCAGTCCCGCTCATTGCCGAGCAGGAAACACGCGTGCGCCCGAAATCCAGCCGCATCGATTCATCAAGAAACCAGCGATGAATCCAACGCAGCAGTCCCGCAACCACTCCCAGGTAGGGCGAGACTCCGTCGAACCCTGACTTCCCCGAAGCGCAACCGCAAACCATAGCGCGAACCAGGGCAAATCCATGATATTCGAAAGCCTGAAGCCTTTCCGTCGTATCGACATCTGAAGGGCGACAGCGATGCGAGGAATTCTGGGCTCGACAGAGTCTCGCCCGACCCGACTGGCAAGGTGGGCTGAGAATTTGCCCAGGCCGCGCAGGTTCGTTACCCCTTCATTTCAACGCTTCAACAGTTTGTTTGCGGCATCAGCGCGTTGATTCCATTCGTGGACGAATCGAATCGTCACAACCGGCTCGACGACTTGCTTCACAACTGGTTTGTGAAAGTCTGGGATTTGGACCTTGGGGATTCTCTGGTTCTTGGATATTGGCCACTGGTCATTTTCTCAACGTGCCGTTCCAAACTGCCGGCAGGATGCGACAGCACGTTGCACTAGCTTAGGAAATAGTTACGCTGTTTTTCGGTCATCGGCATGCCCAGCCGTTCCATCACTTGGAGCATGTCTTCCCACACTTTGCGCCGTTCGCTCCGAGCTTGGTTGCGCAGCAGATAGGCCGGGTGATAGGTCGGCATCAGGGGAATTTCGCGGTAGGTTTGCCAGTGGCCACGCAATCGGGTAATGCCCACGGTTTTGCCCAACAAACCTTCCACGGCAGTGGCACCCAACGCGACCATGACCCGTGGCTGAATCAGATCAATTTGCGCCTGCAAATACGGCAAGCAGGTCTTCATTTCGTCCGCCGTGGGCTTCCGGTTGCCGGAGCGCTGGCCCGGAGTATCGGGGCGGCATTTTAAAATGTTGGCAATGTAAACCGACTGGCGGCTGAGGCCCATGGTTTGAATGATCTTCGTCAGCAATTGCCCGGCGGCTCCCACAAACGGTTCGCCCTGCACATCTTCGTCCGCTCCGGGGGCTTCGCCCACAAACATAAGTTCCGCGTCGATACTGCCCACCCCAAAAACCACGTGCTTGCGGACCGCCGCCAAGTGGGGACATTTGACGCACACCAAGGCTCGCTCCCGCAATTCGGCAATCGCCTGGGCTTTGGCTTCCCCGCGCAACGCAGAAGCTGGTGGAGCGGTTGCCGACGGTGTTGGTGGCGCATTTTCCGGGGCAATTGGCAACGCGGCAGTCGCGGGCGCGGCGGGCAGCAGGACGGGCGATGAGGACTGGGGTATCGATTCGTGGGGCAACGACGCTTCCATGCTCTCAGCCGCGGGTAATGCCTCCGCTACGGAGGTTCCCAACACCGGGGTTCGCATTGGTGGCGGCTGCCGCAGTGCGGTTAAGGTTGCGCGATCCACGGCCACAAACCGGGTGCCCTTCGTTTTCAACTCTTCCAGGTGCCGAATGGTAACATCGACCAAGTTGGCAAAATCAGCAGACATCCCGGCCATGTTGGCGCCTCGCGGCCAGCATGCAGTAAAAAAGTTTACCAAAACGCCGGATGCCAGCGCAGATAACATCCGCAGTTACGTCGGAAAAGGTAGTACCGGCGTCTCGCCAGGCCGAAATTTTCAGGGCGTGTGCTGCTTGCGGAACGCTGACCAGTATGGGACGCGCTATTCGACTTTCGGGATAGTCGAGACGGATGTCCTACTCGAATGGCCGGACTCATGCTGAGCTTATGCCGGCCGGCGCCGGCGCATTTTTGACTTTGTGCTTCGCGGGTCTTTTCTTAATCATGCTCGCCGCTTGGCGATGGCCTTGCGTTGACTGTTTTGTCGTGCATACTAACCGGACATGTTGAGTCAGACCAAAACCGCTCTGCCGCAAGTGGTGGAGATGTTGGGCGAGCTGCACCCGTTGATGGCGCAGCTTGGCTCAGCCGATGGTTTGGTTACGTTGAGCTCCGTGTCCACGGCGTTGCGCTTGCCGCAAGTGGACAGCCTGCCGGCCCTGAACAACTTCCTCGAGGCCTACGTCGCGCAGATTCTTCTGCCCATTGAATTGCCGGGAATCTGCCGGGCGTTTCATCATGCCAGTCGCAATGAGGTTCGCGAACTCGTGGCCTTGGACCAGCACATCGCGCGGCTCCCCATTCTCCAGGAGTTGGCCTCCGCCAGCGAACGGGTGGGACGCTGCCAATTGGAACGATTGCGGCCCTTGCGTGATGAACGCGTGGTGCAGCGTTATCTGAAGGCGGTACATGAGCATCGGGCCCATGGCTGGCATACCCTGGTTTATGGTCTGACCCTCGCGTTGTATTCCTTGCCGGTGCGCCAAGGCCTGATGACGTATGCCCGGCAAACGCTCCACGGCTTTGTTCAGACCGCGGCACATCCCTTGCATCTGACCAAGGCACAGTGCCGCCATTTACTGGAAGATCTTTGCCGGAACCTGCCCCGCCAATTGGAGACCATTGTTGCCGAAGAAGCGATCTCTCCGGGCAATAAGGATTGACGTGGAGGTTGCAGTCCGCGCTTTCTTGGTCGTTTTTTCACGCAGAGGAAGATCACCGCGCTCCGCGGCAGCAAGTAATTCAGCGTAAGAGAACTCGGGATCAACGCGCCGGCTGATTCGATTCTGGTTCCGGGAAAAACAAATCATCTTCGGCAATATCCGGGATACCGATCACCAGAATCCGCATGCGGCCTCTGGCGCCGTGGACCACGCCCGGCGGAATATGCACCAGGGAACCCGGGCGCACCGGATGGTCCACGCCGTCCAGGACCACGCCTCCTTCGCCTTTCAGCACGTAATACAACTCGGTGGATCGCCGATGAAAATGTTCGCGGGCGCCATCGATGTCCACCGCGTGCGCCCAGGCGGCAACATTATTGTCTTCGCGGCTGATCAACCGGTCGCGCCATCCGCACGTGCTACGTTCACGGGGAGCATCGCCTTCGTGGCGAATGAGCAGGGAAAGTGGTTGGGCAGTTTCCATAAACAAGAGTTCAAAGAATCAGGGAGGTGAGTTCAAGGTTTTTTGACCACTTGCTGGTAGACTTCATGGGTGACGGCCTTCGGGATTTCCCAACCAGTTGCGGCGGTGGACCACGCCCGTGCCTAAAAACCAGCGACCAAAGATAATCTACTGCCTCGACGATCCCCAATGGCAGGCGTGGGGGGTGCGCCCGTTTACCACCGACCAGATCAAGAATCGCATGGTCAGCGGCGACGCCGTGCCTTGCGGCAAACCGGACTGGTAGGCGCTACCGCGGCTCAAGTTCGATCCCGAGGCAGCCCGCCTGGAGCCCACGCCTTTGAATTTTTCCCCGTGGTGTGATTTTCGAAGCGATATGAATCGTTCATTGGCGCGGACCCTGGGTGAGTTGCGCCAGGCCGCACACGAATTGGATCCGCACACGCCCGCTGGCATCGAAGGCACGCAGATGCCGCACGCCTTTGGCGGATACAATTTGTGGCGGTTGTCGCAAGTGCTCGATTGGGTTGAGCCGTATGACATTGGCAACGCGCAGGAAATCTTCGGTTCCTTCATGCCCGGCAAGCCCATCCTCTGCACCGTGTTTGAAAAGGAAACCATGCCCGCCCGCCGGCGGCTTTGGCATTTGTTGCTCGAAGGTGACCGCGGTTGCATTGTGTGGTGGCGCGAGGACTGTATTGACTGGCAGAGCGCCGTTTTTGCACTCAGGCCGAAGGGCCGGGCACTCGCCCCGGTGCTCCGTCGAAATGACCTCGCCCCTGGCCCGGTTGTTCCTGCGGGCGAAAAAGAAAACCGATCCCATCGCCATTCACTACTCCCAACCGAGCATTCAAGTGGATTGGCTGTTGGCGGTAGCGGCCAACGATGATAAACAAGGACATTACCAAAGGCACTAAGGCCGTGCTCGCGGCACGCAAAATCCAAATCACCAGGATGACTCCCGTCAACGTGCCCCAGAATCGCAGCACGCGATGCTTGCTCATGCGGTTGTTGCCATCCGCTCGCATCCTTGCCGGTTACGGTTTCCGCTGTTTCTTCGCCGTTCCATTTCTGTTGGCGTGATGTTCCCACCGGCCGAGCAGCCGGAGCATCACCAACGCCAGGACGGTAACCCCCGCCGCCAACCACCATTCGGCCAGAGCCACACAGATACCGACCGAAGCGGTGAACAGCAGCGAAGCCGCGGTGGTCAAGCCCTGCACCGTTTCCCGTCCGCCGCGCCGGAAGATGGTCCCGGCGCCAATAAAACTGACGCCGACGATGACCGCCTCAATGATCCGCAACGGGTCCGCCCGAATGAGGCTGTTGGCATAGTCCTCATGGAACCGCGTCACCAGCAATTCGCCCAGCATGACCAGCAGCGCGGCCGCGCCGGCCACAAACATGTGGGTGCGAAATCCGGCGGGTTTGCCCGAAGTTTCTCGCTCAAATCCAATCACCGCACCCAGGCTCAAAGCGATGGCCACAAAGCCCAGAATTTTGAGTTGGGGAAGCAATGATGTTGGATTCATGTGCGATTCCGGTGCTCGCGCGTTGCTCATTACCGCCAAGACGATGGCCCCCTGGCTTCAACGCCTCGGGCACGCCGCTCACCGTTTGTTACCGCAACTTAGGCACGGGGAAGTGATTCCGCAATAGGCGGAGCCTCCGCGTCGCATGGGGGGCAAATTGCCCATTAGCTTACAGGCAATTGCTTAGTTGCGCCGCGGAACATTCCCGATGGACAGATTTCCGTCGTCCGTGACATTTGAAGCGGACCGCCTTGGGGCGGCGTTCAACAATGATATGGAAATTAACTATCGCCACTTTCCGTGTGAACGGCTGATCAAGACGACGGTCCATGGCACGCTGGACCTCGAGGGCAGCAAACAAATGCTCCGCACCCTGGCCACTGATCCGGCATTCCCGCAACCTTACCATGTGCTGGTGGACCTGCACAATGCGCCGTGCCAACTCTCCGTCACCGACGTCTTCCATCTCGTCCGTGAACTGCAGGAATACGGCTTCACCCACGCGAACAAAATCGCCGTGGTGGTCGCTCCCAAATGTTCCCTGGAGGTCGAAAAATTTATGGAACTCTGCGCCGGCAATCGCGGCCTTCAGATTCAACACTTCACCGAAATGGAACCGGCCAAGTCTTGGCTCGGTGGTGAACGCCTGTAAAGCAGATCGCCGGTGGCAGGATTCATCGATGGGAGTTTCCTGATGCAGGCCAGGATTCGTTCTCGCTGGGGAATAGGACTCATTTAACTCTTAAAGTACAGCAATCCAAACGCCAGCAAGTAAAGCAGCAGGATGAGAAAACTTTCAAAGCCAATATTGGCAATGCCATGTTTTTCCCGCCGGATCAATCCCATCAGCAGGATGCCGGTCAGCAAAATGGTCAAGGCCATGATATAAACCTGCGGCCGCGAAATGGCGTGGTAAATGGAGCCCTGGGGGTACGCAAAGTCGGAGAAGGAAACAAACAATACATCAAAGCAATTGCCCCCAATGATGCCGCCCACGGCCAGAGTCAAGGCCCCCCGGCGCACCGCCGCAATCGAAGTCACCAATTCTGGCAGGGACGTGCATACGGCGGTAAACAATCCGCCGACGAACGCTTCCGACAGGCCCGTTTTGTTTGACAGCGCGATGCCGGCCTGGGCGACGACGTAGCCGGCAACCGCGACGATGGCGCCGAACACGGCGAACTTGAACCACATCAGCCATATCAACGAGCCAATCTTCGGTTCCAGTTTAGGCTTGTCCAGTAAGGTTTCCGCGGTTAAATGCGGTTTCCACATGGGATTCTTTTGCACGCGGGAGACCATGCGCACGCCTAAAATGTAAGTGATGATCAACACCACAGACACCGGATGCACGCCGGCGACGGTTACCTCGGGACCGGCCATGGCCAATAAGGGAATGGCCAGCAAGACCACCAACAATGCGCCTTGCAGCATGTTGGGGAGCGAAGAGGCGGCGTGTTCGAGATTGGCTTTGCGATGGGTCATGTCGGCAATCGCCAAAAAGACCGTTTGGGCCGCAATGCCGCCCAGTGCGTTGCTGATCGCCAAATCCGGATAGCCCTGGGCCGCCGTCGTAACCGAAGTTGTGATGCCCGGCAATGACGTGGTGCCGCCGAGGAAAACGCCGCCCATCAAGGCTTCCCCCCATCCGGTCGCATCGGCCAGGCGGTCGGCCTCGCGGGTCAGCCGCGTTCCGACCCAGCCAATGACCACCGTAGCGCCGGCGAGCACGACGATCACTGATGGCAGCGACATGGAAGCGACGTCAAACACAACGAAATATGGCCACACTTTCCCAGGTTGCAAATGCGGCGCGATCCACTGCCCTCAATGCGCGTGGCCGGGTTGGTGTTGATGCTGCTGATGTTTGGGGTGGCTTTGCGGTTTTTGTTTGAAATGCAAATACCCGAAGTAGCCCAACACCGCCAGGGCCGCACAGTTTAACCACGTCGTGTAGTTCCATTTAAAGGCGGCTGCGGAAATGGCCGCTGCGGGCCGGGCGCCTTCCGGCAACAGGCCGCCAACGCTAAATAACAGTTCGACCACCATCGCCGCCGTGACCATGGCAGCGAACAGAATGCCCGTGATGCTCAAGGCCATCGGCCAACCATAGTACTTTCGGTAAGCCAGGACCAAGGGCAGGACAATCAGATCTCCGTAAATGAACGCGATGACGCCGCCGAAACTGATGCCACTGGCCCAGAGCAGACTGGCAAAGGGGATGTTGCCGACGGAACAAACGAAGGACGCCATGGCAATCAACGGGCCGACAACGGCGTTCTCGAGCATTTTCAAGGGACCGGAATCGCCGCTGATGAACAGGGCTTCCCACCACGCTTTGGGAACCAGCGTGGCCAGGAAGCCGGCGATGAGGACGCCAATGACAATCTCCTTCCACAACATCGAGACATCCATCATGAACGACTGGGGCACGCCCGACCAATGGGCGGGCTGCTTGATCTTTTCGAGTAAAGATCCTTCCGACGAATCCGGGCCGTGATGATGGTGATGCTGGCCTTCCCCTTGTTCGCGGGCATGCTTGCGCCCGGCTTCGACGAGCTTCTTCGGCACCAGCCAGCGGACCAGCAACGCCATCACCAGGATCATGACGATGGCGCCCGCAATCTCCGCCACGACAAACCGCCAGCCCATCAACATCCAGATGACAATCCCGATTTCGATGACGAGGTTCGTTGAAGCCAGGAGGAACGTCAGGGCCGGCACCAGGGCCGCGCCTTTTTTGAAAACGGTTTTGCTGGTCGCCGCCGCCGCGTACGAGCAAGAGGAACTGGCGGCGCCGAACAGGGTCGCCAGGGCGACTTCGCGCAGGCCGTTTTTCCCGAAGGCGCGCGCCATTTGTTGTTTGCTGACAAATGTCTGCATGAAGCTCGAGATGCCGAATCCCAGCACCAGGGCCCACAGCATTTGCCAGAGCATGGCGGCTGACCGATAGAGACTTTCAAATAACCAATCCATTGTGGTTCCTGTGATTTGAAGTTGAGGGTTAGAGATACCGTTTCAAAGCCATGGCGTTGTGGACGGCGTATCCATCGAAGTCGTTGTTGAAATAGGCATAGACATCCAGGCCATCGTCCTGGAATTGGCGCAGGCGCCGCGCCGTCGCTGTGAGAAACTGCGGGGAATAATTTTGACGCACATCGCCGCCGGGACCATGAAACCGCAGATACAACCAGTTCGTTGTGATTTCCTGAGGATGATGCTGGATCTTGTCATGCATGCACAGGGCGGCTCGGTGCTGTCGCAACACCGCAAACACTTCGTCGGTCAGCCAACTGGCGTCCCGGAATTCGATGGCCCACCGGTAACGCCCTGGTGCGCACGCAAGGAATTCCCGCAGGCGTTGGAGATCCACGTTCCAGTTTGGCGGCAACTGCACCAGGATGGGGCCGAGATACGATTTCAAGGCCTCCGCTCGTTCCAGGAATAGCGCAATCGAGTCCGCCGGATCTTTCAAGCGTTTGAGGTGCGAACCGTAGCGGCTGAATTTGAGCGCATAGCAAAATCCGGACGGCGCTTCATGATGCCAGTTTCTAACTGTCTCGGTCTGGGGCAAGCGGTAGAACGTGTTGTTGATTTCCACCGAATCCAACTGGTGCGCGTAATAATCGAACCACTCGCGTTTGCGCAGCTTGGCCGGATAGAAAGCGCCGCGCCAGTGATCATATTGATACCCGGAAGTCCCGATGCGAATGGTTGCCTTGCGCTGGCTCATGTTAAGGCGACGGGCAGATTTGGCTTCAAGCTTTGCCGGTGAGTTTGCGAAACGCTTTTTCGTCGATCCGCTTTACTTTGTGAATGCGGGCATTCTTGCTTTTGGTCCGGCCGGGATTCTTGCCCACGACCAAATAATCGGTCTTGGGGGAAACACTGCTGGCCGCGGTGCCCCCTTGCAACCGAATGGCTTCCTTGGCTTCGTCGCGCGAGCAGTGTTCCAACGTTCCCGTCACGACCAGGGTCTTGCCCTGCAAGCGTTGGCCTCGTTGTTCCATCGTGGGATTCAGTCCCCGTTTTTGCAACTTGCGCACGAGGGATTGGTTCTTCTTGTTTTGGCACCATTGGTGGATGAAGGAAGCCACTTTGGGTCCCATGTCTTCGACGCGGAGTAAGTCCTTCTGGCGGGCCGCGAGCAGAACGTCCAGGGAGCCAAAGGTGCTCGCCAAGTGCGCGGCCATCGTTTCTCCGACGTGCGGAATTCCCAAGCCATAAATGACGCGCGGCAGACTGGCGCGATCGCGGGCCTGCTCGATGGCGTGAACCAGCTTTTGCGCGCTCTTCTTGCCGGTCCGTTCCAAACGCGTGAGATCTTTGGGACGCAGACGAAACACATCCGCCAAGTCCTTGACCAATCCGGCATCGCCCAATTGGCCCGCCAGCTTTTCGCCCAATCCGTCAATGTCCAACGCGGCTTTCGAACCGAAATGGGTGATGCGCTGCCTGAGCTGCGCCGGACACGAGCTGTTGGTGCAGCGGGCTACGGCTTCATTCTTTGGCCGCACAACGGGACTGTGGCAAACCGGACATTTCTTGGGCATAAGGTATTTCTTGACGTTGCCATTGCGCCGGTTTTTGAGCACCTCCAGCACGTGCGGAATTACATCACCGGCGCGCTCGACCCGGACTTCGTCGCCAATGCGAATATCCTTGCGATCAATTTCATCCTGATTGTGCAGAGTCACGTGGGTGACCTTCACGCCGCCGATGCGCACAGGCTCCAGCGTCGCCACCGGAGTCAAGGCGCCGGTCCGGCCGACTTGGGCTTCAATCTTTTTGATCCGGGTGACCTGACGCCGGGTGCTGAACTTCCAAGCCACGGCCCAACGCGGACTGGTCGATCTTCCACCCAGTTGATCGCGGGCAGCGCGGTCATCCACTTTGAACACGCACCCATCGATTTCATAAGGCAGTTTTTCCCGATCCGTTTCCAAGCGCCGGTACCATTTGACACATTGGGCCGGGGATTGCCGGCGTTGGGCACGGGCGGGAATTTTCAGGCCCCAACGCTTCATGGACTTCAGGCATTCCCAATGGGTTTTGGGCCGGCTATTGGAGGACGGTGCCATTTCATAAAAGCAGATCTGCAAGGGGCGGCGGGCGGTGATTTTAGGATCAAGCTGACGGAGACTGCCGGCGGCGGCATTACGCGGATTGGCAAACATTTTCTGATGGCGCTTCTCCTGGCGACGGTTGAATTTCTTGAACTCGCCTTTGTCCAGGTACACTTCGCCGCGTACCACCAGATGTTTCGGGGGTGAACTGCCTTTGCTTGATCGCAGCCGCATGGGCACTTCGCGAATGGTCTTCACGTTGGCCGTTACATCTTCACCCGTCCGACCGTCGCCCCGAGTGCTGGCGCGATGGAACCGCCCTTTTTCATAAACCAGTTCCACGCTCAACCCGTCGAACTTGGGCTCGGCGACCAGGGTAAGTTTTTTTCGATCCACAGTAGCGCAACAGCGTTCGTGGAAGTGCCGAAAATCCTTTTCCTCCTGGATGGCCTCGAGGCTGAGCATGGGCGTTTCATGGCGAAGGGTGCCCAGTTCCTTTTGCGGTTCCGCGCCGACGCGTTGGGTGGGGCTATCCTCGGTGACCAATTCCGGGTGTTCCTCCTCCAACTCGGCCAACTTGGATTTGAGTTGGTCATATTCGGTGTCCGAAATTGTCGGATCATCGCGCACGTAATAGCGGCGATTGTGCTGCGCAATCTCGTCGCGCAGTTTTTCAATCCGTTTCTCAGCGTGGGCCTTGGTCATATAATGACGGGTTACGTCCGTTTCGTTCGCCGGCGCAGTTCTTTGGCCGAAACCGTGTTCAACACGTCCTTGCGCGTCAGCCAGCCGCGCCGGGCGGTCAGGACGCCATACCGGATCATCTCGAAGGCGGAGCTCTTGTGCGCGTCCGTGTCGATGGTAAAACGCACACCCGCTGCGCGCGCCTGTTGGCAAAATGTATCCGGCAAATCGAGGCGATCGGGTTGAGCATTGATTTCCAGGCAAACATGATGTTCGCGGCAGGCAGCAAAAATCTTCTCCGTGTCCAACGCCACGGGATCTCGCTTGCCGATCAGCCGTCCGCAGGGATGGCCGATGCAATCCACAACCCCGCTGGTAATGGCAGCCAACAGCCGATCGGTCATTGGCTTTTTGGAAAGGTTGAAATGGGAATGCACGCTGGCCACCACCCAGTCCAATTCCGCCAGCACAGTTTCTTTCAAATCCAGTTTGCCGTCTTTCAAAATGTCCACCTCGACGCCGGCCAGGAGGGTGAAGCCTTTCAGGGACTGGCCGGCTTTGCGAATGGCGTCGGCGTGCCGGCGCAAGCGACCTTCATTGAGGCCATGCGCGACGGTCACGGCCTTGGAATGATCGGTAATCGCGAGATAATCGTAACCCAGATCGCGCGCGGCTTGGGCCATTTCCTGAATGGAATGCGCGCCGTCGGTGGCTTTGGTGTGGCAATGCAGATCGCCGCGCAGGTCCCTTTGTTCGATCAACCGGGGGATTTCTTGGCTCTCGGCCGCTTCAATTTCGCCGCGGTTCTCACGCAGCTCGGGCGGGATCCAGGCCAGCTTGAGCCGGCGGTAGATGGCTGCCTCGCTTTTTCCTTCTAGCCGCCGTTTGCCTTGGAACAAACCGTATTCGTTGAGCTTCCATTTGCATTTCAAAACCCGTTTCCGCAAGGCAATGTTGTGCGCTTTGGAGCCGGTAAAATACAACAGCGCCGCGCCGAATGCCTCGGCTTCAAAGAACCGGAAATCGACTTGCAATCCGCCGCTCAACCGCACACTAACGCGTTCCTTGCCCTGGCTGATCACCTCGTCAATGTCCCGCTGTTTCAGAATTGCCTTCGTGGTTTGCGGCCGGTCGTTGGTTTGAATCAAAATGTCCAAATCGCCGATGGTTTCCTGGCCGCGGCGGTAACTGCCCGCAACCATCCATTGCCGGATCGATTGAATCTGATCTAAATGGCGGCCGAGCACTTCCACGGGTTCGGTGGCTTCTTTCAGCAAAATGCGACCGGACGTGCTTTCCAGCGTCTTGAGTCCTTTGAGAATGTTGGCTTCGGTTTTGCGGCCCATGCCGGGCAGGTCTTGCACTCGATGTTTCTCGCAAGCCCGGCGCAGATCATCAAGGGAATCGACCTGCAATGCTTTATGAAGCTGCATCGCCTGACGCGGCCCGATCCGCGGGACGTGCATGACTTCAGTCAGCCCGGACGGCACTTGCTTGCGGAGTTGCTGGATGCGTTGGCAGGTGCCCGTTTCCAAAATTTCAAACACTTTTTCCGCCGTGCTCTTGCCGATATTGGGAATTTCGGTCAGGTCCACTTCCTCGTCGGCCAGGTCTTCCAGGCGGCGCGACAATCCGCGCACGGATTGCGCGGCCGACCGATAGGAACGGATTCGAAAGGGATTGCCGCCCTGCAAATCGAGCAAGTCGGCAATCTCGTCAAATACCTGGGCAATTTGAGTATTATCCATCCCGCGGTTACAGCACCTGCAAATTGTTGATTACTTTATTGGCACCTCCTTCGTAAGCATTGGCGGCGTCTTGACCCATCATTGAATCACTTGTTTGGGCATTATTAACTTCATAACTTCAAATTCTGGTGATTAGTTAAAGCCTGCTCCTGCAAAGCTCGACGCTGCCGTTCAGAAATTCTGAGGCGGGCTTTACTGGTTCGCAGCCTCCTTGTAATCTCTAACGCTCCGCGCCATCTCCACCATCGGAGAAATGCCGATTCCGAGGTGCTCATTCTCTTAGAGCCTGTTTTAAAACTCCAGCCGGTTCGTAGCAGCCGACGTGAGAGAGCGCCGGCATCCTGCCGGCGGAAATGAGCAGGAATTTTCGATGAAATGCGGCCGGCAGGGATGCCGGCTCCCAGGGAAAAGCATTTGGGGCCAGGCGCTAAATAAGGCGCTCCGGTTGTCGCAACGTCTCCATTTAGAGTCAGCCGCGTTCTCACGAACGCAGTTACCCTCATGTTTTTCCTCTGACCATCTCGGGGTAATTCCCGATTTCTGCGATCTGCCTACGCAGGTAGTTTAATACCCGAGATTAAATATAGATTAAACATGAACCAGCGCGGCGAACCTTCGGGAGACCGCCACAATTATAGGAATTTGATTATGACAAAATTAGCCCAATTGGAAGACCTGTATATCGGCGAATTGCGCGATCTGTATCACGCCGAAACGCAACTGGTTCGCACCTTGCCGATTATGGCGGAGGTCGCGGCAACGCCGGCTCTGCGCCAGGCGTTTAAGGATGATATGGTCCGGGCCGAACAACACCTCGAGCGGCTGCAAATGATTTTGAATGCCCGCCAACAGGATCCGTCCGGCCATCGCTGCAAAGGCATGGAAGGCTTGCTGGAAGAAGGCCGGGAACGGTTGGAAGACGACACCGAACCCTCGGTGCTGGACGCGGGATTAATTGTGATGGCGCAGAAAGCCCAGCATTACGAAATGGCTGGTTACGGGAGCGCCTGCGAATTCGCGGAGCTCTTGCATCATCCGGACGAAGCAAAACTGCTCCATCAAACGCTCGAGGAAGAAAAGACGGCTGACGGTGAATTCAGCCAGATTGCCAAGCGCGCCATTAACTTGGAAGCGGCGATGGCATAATGGCCACTTCATCTCCCACCAAAAAACTGCTGATCATCACCGGGAGCAGCGGCCTGATCGGCACGCGTTTGCAGCAAGAGCTATCGGGCACCTACCAGGTGTTGGGACTGGACGTCAAACCGTCGCCCCAACCTGTTCCGGGGACCGAATGGCTGGAATGCGATCTAACGCAGGACGCCAGCGTGAACGAAACACTGGCGCAGGTCGCGTCAAAATATGGCCGGCAAATTGCCAGTGTCATTCACCTGGCGGCGTATTATGATTTCTCCGGCGAACCCAGTCCGTTGTACGACGAGCTGACCGTTCAAGGAACCCGCCGATTGATCGATGGCTTGCAGGATTTTCAGGTGGAACAGTTCGTGTTCTCCAGCAGTCTGCTCGTCATGAAGCCCGCGGACGATCCGGACCATCGGCTCACCGAAAGCGACGCCACGCAAGCGGAATGGGATTATCCCCGCTCGAAACTGCAAGCGGAAGCCGTGTTGCATGAACATCGTGGACGTATTCCCATTGTGATTCTCCGGATCGCCGGGGTGTATGATGAAGAGTGCCATTCCCTGCCGATCAGTCAGCAAATGCGGCGCATCTACGAAAAGCAATTCGAGAGCTTTGTTTTCCCCGGGGACGCCTCGCATGGCCAACCATTTATTCACTTGGACGATTTGGTGGCATGTCTGCGTCGCGTCATTATGTTGCAGCGCGAACTGGCCATGTGGGAGACCTTCCTCATCGCGGAACCGGAAGTGATGGGTTATGCCGAGCTCCAGGAACAATTGGGGCAGTTGATCCACGGCAAGCAATGGCCCACCGTCCGGGTGCCCAAACCGGTGGCCAAAGCCGGCGCCTGGATCAAAGACCAATTGCCCGGAAACGAATCCTTCATCAAACCGTGGATGGTGGACCGCGCCGACGAACATTATCCGGTGGTCATCCGGCGCGCCCGCGAACGGCTGCGTTGGACGCCCACTCACCGGTTGTCGCATTCATTGAAGGATATGGCCAATGCGCTCAAAGACCATCCCCAAGCCTGGTACGAAAGCAACCATTTGCCCTGGCCAGACGAACAGCAAACCGAACGTTCGGCCCGCGTCTAAACAGAACTGAGCTGCGGATATCTCCATGGAACAACCCGGCAAACAGCACCAGGACCGCATCGAAGAAGTATGCCCTACCTGCGGCGTCCCGCGTAGCGAATGGCTCACCGAAGGGGTGTCGAAGGCCGGAACCAAGTATTGCTGCGAAGGCTGTGCGCAGGGCACCGGTTGCATTTGCCAGAAACAAGCAGCCAAGCGGGCGACCGAGCAATAAGTGTTCTGCGTTGATGCCGCCACCTCTTGAGATAATTCAGCCATCGTTTACCACGGGAGTTTTTAATGAAAGCATTTACCCACCAAGACATGCGGTCGTTGATTCAAAGTCAACCGGGACCTTGCGTTTCGATTTACCTGCTTGAAACCGGCTCTTAGTGGTCCAGGGCATCCATACGATGACGTTCAGGCCCAGCACCACTCAGACAGGGGAATTTCGAGTGCGTTGGGTTCAGGATTTTCACCGACTCAATTCAGCCGATGACTGATGGTCGATCTACGAACCGAACTTTACATTGTTGCTAGCGGCCACCATCGGGTGGCTGTTCCTTGGCCATGACCACCGGCAAGGACGGAAGGAATAACTGATGAGACATTACGAATACATCATCATCGGAGGCGGCATGACGGGGGATGCCGCAGTCAGCGGCATTCGAGAGAGCGGCGCCAAGGGCGAAATCGCCATGTTTACCGCCGAGCGTTATTTGCCTTATGATCGCCCGCCATTGACCAAAGGATTGTGGAAGGATACCGAGGCCAAAGAAATCTGGCGGCACACGAAGCAATGGGATGATGTGGATATTCATGTGGGGTCGCACATTGTTTCGGTTGACGCGCGAAATCAAACCATTCGCGCAAAGAACGGCGACGAGTACCAGTACGAAAAACTTCTCCTGGCCACGGGCGGAGCGCCCAATCGTTTGCCGATGGATGATCCGGAAGTCATTTATTTTCGTACGTTCGACGATTACCTGGAACTACGGAAACGCGCGGCGGCGGGTGGCCGTTTTGCCGTTATTGGCGGTGGATTCATCGGTTCGGAAATCGCCGCCGCGCTCGCGTTGAACCAATGCGAGGTTGTTTTGTTGTTTCCAGAAACAGGCCTCGGCGGGCGGATGTTTCCCGAAAGTCTGGCAACATTTCTCAATGAGTATTATCGCGAAAAAGGGGTGGAAGTGTTGCCCGGCCAGCGGGTTCAAAGTCTGGTTTCCCAGGGTTCCCAATGGCAGTTGACCACCCAAGTGGGAACGCAACGCACGGTGGATACCGTCGTGGCGGGCCTGGGCCTAAAACCGCAAATCGAATTGGCCAAACAGGCACGATTGGTTCTGCAAAATGGCATCGAAGTCAATTCCCTGCTCCAAACCAGCGATCCGCGTATCTATGCCGCCGGCGATGTGGCCGCTTTTGTCCAGCCGGCGCTCAACCGCCGCATTCGTGTCGAACATGAAGACAATGCCAATCACATGGGACGCCAGGCCGGATTCTCCATGGCTGGACAAAAGGTGGCCTACGGCCATCTCCCCATGTTCTATTCGGACTTGTTCGACTTGGGCTACGAGGCGGTGGGGGAAGGACACTCCGATCTGGAAACCGTCGAGCATTGGGAAGAACCTTACCGTAAAGGAACCGTCTATTACCTCGAAAACCGGCAAGTGGTGGGGGTGGTGCTCTGGAATGTTTGGGAACAAGTCGATGCCGCCCGAAACCTCATCGCCCAGCATCAACAGCTACGCCCGGAACAACTCAAAGAACGGTTGCCTGCGTGAGGCCCGACGGATTCAGACAACTCACAAATGAAAGATAAGCTATGACCAAAGCGCTCATTGATAATCACAAAATCTTGGATGCCCTCAATCAGGATCTGGCGGCGGAATGGGGTGCCATTCTGCGTTATACCACCCAAGCAGCCCGCGCCACTGGCATTCGCGGCGTCGAGTTCCGCGATTTCCTGCGCAAAGAAATTCAGGACGAACTGCGTCACGCCACCTTTCTGAGTGAAGTCATTTCCGATTTGGGCGGCCAACCGACGCGGACGCCGAAAGAATTCGCCGAAACCGACGGCATTGAGTCCATGGTGCAGCAAGACCTGATGCTGGAACAGGAAGATGTGGAGCACTATTCGGAACATGCGCGCTGGGCCGAGCAGGCGGGCCACATTGAACTCAAGGTCCGACTCGAAGAAATGGCGGCCGACGAATCCCGGCATGCCCGGGAATTGAATCGGATCCTCAAAGGTATGTGATGCGCTGGAAACGGTTCGTCGGACCCAGCGGCGGCGGCGGGCCTCGATTTTCGCCTCACTTGCCAAGGCCATTCTGTTGCTCCTGGCGATTGCGCAATCGCCGGGGAGGTTGCCCAACTTGGCCACGTCATTGTGCAATGCGAAACTGGCCATGAGAATCACCCTTGCCGCCAAGCGCGCGACACGACGGTCTGCGACGAGGCCTCAGTTCGGCGGGTTGTGTCGGCAGACGGAGGGTGCCTATTATCCTTATGAAAACAATTAGTGTGGCAACCTTTAACACCGTGTCGCCAGCCCAGCGGTTGCAGCGGCGACTGCAACAAGCCGGCTTTCCCACCGTCATCGAGGATGAATCCAAGCTGGAACGATTCTGGTTCATGTCGGAGCCCCTGGCAGCGATCCACGTGGAGGTGGAACAATCCAAGTATTTGGCGGCCCGCAAGCTGCTTGCCGAACTGGAGTCCGAGGGCCTCATGCGCGATGCCGTCCGATGTCCCGACTGCGGTTCTTCGCGCGTGGAATTTCCCCAAATCACGCGCAAGTTTTTCTTGCCGGTGCTGGAAGCTGTCGTGATGGCGCTCCACATTATTCCCCGAAAGTTCTACTGCCGGGATTGTCATTACACGTGGTTGAAGAGCCGTCCACCGGAACCCGCGCGCGGAGATCTCGCGTGATCGCTACGTTCACGACAACTGGAATTCACCGATCCGGCCTCGGACGATTGGGGGCAACGATTCCACCGAACAGGAACTTTAGCGTGAGTCCCAGCCGGCGGCCATCAGCCCGTCGGCAGCCTGGCTTGAGTGTCCAGCGCATGGGCGAAAAGCGAGGCCGGCTAATTGTTTTCCGCCAGCACGATCCGAAAACCGTAAAGGTCATTCCGCATGTGCAGTGGATTGGCCCCAGCCACCGAAGCGGCAATTAATTTCCAGTTCGGTCGTTGTGCCGGTGCGAAACCCCGTTGATACGTGGCTCCAATCTTTGGTTCCGGTCACGGGCGGCGTTCGCACCTGCTGCAGGTTTTGAATGTTCAGCAGCGCGCCGACGGCGCCCCGGAGGCTCTTCGTCTTGATCCAGCCGGAAAGACGGTAGAAGGCGTTCGAGGGGACCGTCACCGTGGTCGTCCAGGCGGCATCGCTTCCTTGCTCCGACTTAATAGCCAGGCACCGCTGGCCAGTGCGTCCTGGTGATTTGACTGTCCAATCGTTTTGCCCACCGCTCCAAGCTCGAGACTTCCAGCCACGAACGCCGCCCTGCGACGACTCTTCGAAGAGGGGATTGGGAAGCAGATTCGAAGTAACTCGAGCGTTCTGCGCCGACACCGGTTGCGACATAAGGGCAGACAGCCCAACGAGCATCATTGTGCCGAACCATATTTGCAATGTGTTGCTTGTCATTGAGAACCGTATCCTGGTTCCGTCTGATCCGAAAAGTCCCGTCAGGGACTACCGATAATAGCCCAGCGATTCATCGCCGGAGCAGCGGACGTGAGTCCGCTCATTCCATCATCTGGAAGCTCAGAAGTCAGAGCCGACTCACGTCGGCTGCTACCTGGGTTTCCGCTCTGAGTCGTTACGACCCTCTTAATATGGATTGCTCGGCATCATGTCCCAAGTCTCCAGCGTCGCCACGTTGGCAGGGCCGCCGTTCGAGAAGAGTCTTACGTCCACACTGTCGGTGCGGGACGGGTAAATGCGGCGCATCACGGCCTGGCGACCGTCGTTGGCGAAAACTTCGACGACGGATTTGTCCACGAAGACGCGGAGCTTGAGCGGTTCGCCGGCCGGCAATTCGAAGGGGCCGGCTTCGATGGTTTTCGGTCCGTCCTCCAAACTTGACTTGGTGGTATCAACTTTGAGTTTCTTCTCGGCGGCATCGTAATAGACCAACGTCTGTTCTTCACCGCCGGGCGAACAGCAGACCTTGACACCGTATTGTTTGGCGCTCGGAGCGTTCATTTCCAGGTCGAGTTCAAGGCTGTTGCCACCGACGCCGTCAATCGCCACTTCCGATTCCGCTTTAACCGCGAAGTTGGTTTTCTGCTTGGGGTTGTAGCGCAGAAGCTCGATTTCCTTGGGTGGATTCATCCGCAGCGTGCCGTCCGGGGCGAGCGCGAGAACGCGCGGCAGACTCATCGTGCCGGACCAGCCGTAGTCCGTCCGCATCTTGAAGCCGGGGCTGTCAAAGATCCACGCCCACATAATGCGGCGGCCGCGGTCATCGAGAAGGCTCTCCGGGGCGAAGAAGGAATTGTCCACCCAGCTCATTTTTTCGTGGAACGTGGGATGGAATTGTTCGTTCTTCCAGTCACCGAGATAGTAGCGGGCACCGAGCCGGTGACTGATGCACAGGAGCATTTGCCGGTCGCCCAACTTGAAGAAGTCCGCGCAGGATACGTCCTCGTTGATCGAGACACCGGGAACGCTGTTGGCCATGAGGTCGCCGACATATTTCCACTCGCCGGCGAGGCTCGGGGCTTTGGCGATGGCCGGATGCTCTCCGCCGAAGATCGCATAATAGGTGTCACCTTCGAGCCAGCCGTACGGGTCCCAGGAGCGGTATTTGCCGTGAGCCGAGTCGCCGGGCTGAGTATTGGGCGTGATGGGATTCGAATCGAGCTTCTTCCACTCGTTCAAGTCGTCGTCGAGAGCAACGGCCATGGCGTTGCCCTGGCCAACTTGGTGATAGCACATTGTCGGGCGGCCTTCTTTGTTGATAAAACAATTGCCGCTGAACATGCCGGAAACCAGCCCGGTCGGATGGTGCCGCCAATGGAATAGATCGGTGCTGGAGACATGTCCCCAATTGTGGCCGCGCTGGTCCTGGAAAATGTAAAGGAGATGATACTGGCCTTTCCAAAAAACGGCGCCGTTGGGATCGAAGGGCATGGCGGTACCTTCGGGAATCACAAAGTGGTAACCCGGTCGGAACGGATCGCTGAGCAGTTTCTCGCGGAGGGAGCGGGCGATGGTGTTGACCTCGTTGCCAGCGGTGGCGGTCCGCATGGATTCCAGCGTCTGTTTCGAAGCCATCAGGAACGCGCCGCTCTGGTCGAGGTGCAACTGGCCATCCGCAACTCTCGCCCCGTTGAAGAGGGTGGTGGCGGGAAAGGTCTGCATCCGGTCCGTCACGGCACCGTTTTCAAAATCCCACCACGCGAGCGGCTTGGGATCGGACGGCTGGTTCGGCTTCAGCGCGGCGATCTGCGCGGCACTCAGGGCAACGCCATAGATGCGCGCATCGTCGATTGAGCCGGTGAAAAATCGGTTCTCCGGCATCGCGTCCGTATGCCGCAGTCCCATCAAGACTTTGCTGTCGCTCCCAAAGCGTTCCGCGCCCGCGGCAGGGTAACTGGCATATTGACGACCATTGCGATAGAGGGTGATCTGCCGGTCTTGATACACGATGGCAATCTGGACGAGCGTGTGGCTGTCCGCCGTTTCCGCCGGGAAATTCTCCTGTTCCTTTTGGGTGCGCTTGAACATATCGCTGCCAGCCATCCATTTGCCGGGCGCAAGTTCGCCCAGCACGATGGCGTCAAAGATGCCACCTGGCTTTTCGAGGGTCAGCACGCTGCCGCCGCGCTGCGTCAGGTTCGCCGGAGCGACCCAGGCGACCAGTGTTTTATCACGCAACGTCTCGGCACCGGTTACGGACGCAGGGGCAGCGACCGTTATAACCACGCCGGCGAGAAGGATCAGGAGATGGGTTTTCATTTGGTTTATGGGCTAGGGCTTCGAATCAGTTTCGCCCACGCAGAACAGTTGACGGTCACCGCGGATTAAAAGCCGGTTCGCCACCGGTACCGGGGAGGCAACGATGCGTTCGCCCATTGGATTTTCTCCCAGCAACTCAAACTTCTCCCCCACCCTGGCCGCGAAGACGACGCCGTCTTCTCGCGCGGCATAGAGCATCCCGCCGGCAATGACCGGTGACGCATAGTATGGGGCTCGGTTCTCTGGGAAAGCACCGCTCCAGACCGTTTTGCCGTTGGCCGGGTCGAGGCAGACCACCGCCCCGCGATGCCGCAACAAGTACACCCGGCCGGCGTAGGCGGCGGGGCTGGTGACAAAAACTCCCATGTCCTCGCGTTTCCAGACGCGGTGCGTGGCCGTCACATCCCCGTGGCCGCCGAGTTTGATGCCGTGAATCCGCGCTTGTCGCGGACGATCATCGCGGCCGACGGGTACGATCACCATGTCGCCGGCGATCACGGGGCTGGCGATGGCCGGCCAATAGCCCGTCCCGTCCGGATTGAATCCGCCGCAGGACCACAACAATTTGCCGTTCGCGGCGTCGTGAGCAGTTAGATGATCCGCACCCCAGATCAACAGGGTGAATTGACCATCGTGCGAAAAGAGCAGCGGCGTGGAATAGCCCTGGTCATTCTCGACCGGCGTCTTGAAATTCCGTGCCTCCCGCCAGCGCATTTCTCCGGTGGCCTTGTCGAAACCGGCGAGCCACGATTCTCCATCATGCATCCGGACCATGATCACATGCTGGTCGGTGACCACCGGAGAAGTGCCCTGGTCCCAGAACCGTTTTTCCTGACCGAAACGCTCCACCAAATTGATCTGCCAGCGCACCGTCCCATCGAACTCCAGCGCCGCGAAATTGCCGCTCCGGAAATAGACAAACAGGCCCTGGCCATCGGTGACTGGGGAGGCATTGGCGCTCGATCCCAGCGTCTGATGTTTGGGTCGGCTCATAGGCCCGAGCTTTGTCTGCCACAACTGCCGGCCCGAGAAATCAAAAGCCAGGACCGCATCCTGTCCCTCAGCCGGTCCGGTCAAGTAAATACGCTGGTGGTGAACAATGGGCGTGGAGCCGCCCTTGCCCGGCAGCGTCACCTTCCAGAGGACATTGGCCGCATCCCATTTGACCGGATACTTCCCGGTTCCAATGCTGCCGTTATCCTCCGGACCGCGCCAACTCGGCCATTCACCCAAGCCAGCCGCCATCGTCGCAGCGGCGATGAACAACAGAAGACTGGCACTCGGAATGAAGTGCGCGTTGCCTCGTGATTTTGAGCGGATAAAAGTCTGCATGGTTTTTGAACGAAGAGAGTCGGGGTTGCGACAACGGCTGTCCAGTTCAGAGAATCTCGAAAATGGCCATCGAGGCAAGCGTCTGGCTGTCCGCAGTTTCTTGCGGATTGTTGAAATGTGTAGGAACGGTGCAAGCCAGCTTGAACGAGCCCACAAGCAAGGCAGCGCCGCTCATCCGCACAAATCCGCCACGGCCACTTGCTCCAATGACGCAACCAGCCAGTCCGGACGATGCGATTCAAGTTCGGCATAACTCGATCCGCCCGTGGCCACGGCGAGCACTTTGGCATCAATCGCCCGGCCGCAAGCAACATCATTGGGGGTGTCGCCCACCACCAGCACTTCTTCCCCCCGCAGCCGGCAGCCGAGCAACTGCGAGCTCCGCTCCAGGGCCACGACCGCCAATTGGTTGCGGTCTTCGTGATCATCACCAAACGCTCCGGTCCGAAACGAATCCCACAAAGGGTAATGCGTCAGCTTGATTTGGGCTCCCAGGCGAATGTTGCCGGTGAGCAGGCCGACCACCGGCGGTTGGGTGTGCGCTCCCAACGACTGAATTAGCTCCACCGCTCCCGGCAGCACACACCCGGCGTGCTGCCCGATCAAGTGGTCCAGCCAAAACACATAACTATCATAGAAGTGTTGGAAATTCTCCGCGCTGGGCGTGATGTCGTGCTGCCCGAAGATATCGCGGACAATCGAGCTATCGGTACGACCGGCAAAGTTCAACGCCGTCGCGCCGTTGGGGATATTGAAGGCCGATTCGCAGGCGCGATCAAACGCCCGTTGGCCCGCTCCCCCGGTGCGGATGAGCGTGCCGTCAATATCGAACAAAACCAAACGAATCATGATGCGACAAACCTTAGGCAAAATGCCCTTCGGGCGCAATTCTGTCGTCGCTTCATGAACTTTCCGACGACCGCTACCATGTTGGCTTCCGCGTCGTCCTGGCGTTGGGATCAGACTCCCCAGACTAATGACCGCCCCCGGCCATTCGGGTTAGGAAGACGGCAAATCCCCGGTTTGACTGGAAGTTGATTTGGACGATCACGAATCCAAGCAAACCTTGCCTTCCGGCAGATCTGTTGCTCCAATGCGCGGACTGATATCCCGATGATACCCGGCAGCGACCAAACTGAAACCGTTCCCGGCAAGGCCGTGAATATCCTCGGCATTTCGGCCTTTTACCACGATAGCGCGGCGTGCCTGATCCGAGACGGAACGATCGTTGCCGCCGCCCAGGAGGAGCGATTTACGCGCAAAAAGCATGATGCATCCTATCCGGCGTCCGCGGTTGCGTATTGTTTGCAGGCGGGAGGAATTGCGGCGGTGGATTTGGCTTGCGTAGCGTTTTACGAAAAACCGTTTCGGAAATTTGATCGCTTGCTCCATTCGTACCTGGCCTATGCGCCGGCGGGCATTCGCTCCTTTTTGAAAGCGATCCCGGTCTGGATCAAGGATAAGATTTGGCTGAAGGAACTGATCAAACGCGAGTTGGCTTACGACGGCACCATTCTTTTTCCCGAGCACCACGAATCGCACGCCGCTTCCGCGTTCTTTCCCTCGCCGTTTCGGGAAGCGGCATTCCTGACGGTGGACGGAGTGGGCGAATGGACGACCACGAGCTTCGGAGTCGGACGCGGCAACCAGGTGACGATTCAAGGAGAACTGCACTTCCCGCATTCCCTGGGACTGCTTTATTCGGCATTCACGTATTACGCCGGATTCAAGGTCAACTCCGGCGAATACAAATTGATGGGCCTGGCCCCCTATGGCGAGCCAACATTCAAGGCGCTCATTTTGCAGGAACTGCTCGACCTGAAGGCAGACGGTTCGTTCAAGTTGAATATGCGGTATTTCAACCACGGCGCCGGGCTGACCATGATCAATCGCCGTTTCGAAAAACTGTTGGGCGGACCGCCGCGCAAACCGGAAAGTCGTCTGACCCAGCGCGACATGGACCTGGCCCGTTCGATTCAGGATGTGACCGAGGAAATCATGCTGCGCATGGCGCGGCACGTGCGACAGCAAACCGGGCTTTCGAAATTGTGTCTGGCCGGCGGGGTGGCGCTCAATTGCGTGGCCAACGGACGCATTGTGCGCGAAGGCATTTTTGACGAGTTGTGGATTCAGCCCGCCGCCGGTGACGCCGGAGGCGCGCTGGGAGCCGCGTTGATCGCCTGGCATCACTATTTGCAGCAACCCAGAGAAGCCGACGGAAAACACGACTCGCAACACGGTTCCTTCCTGGGACCCCATTACCGTCCGGATGAAATCCGCCAATTTCTGGAACGACAGGAAATCCCCTTCACCGAGCTGACGGACGAGGATATTCCGGACCGCATTGCTGACCTGATCGCGGACGAAAAAGTCATCGGCTGGTTTGTTCATCGCATGGAGTTTGGCCCACGGGCATTGGGGGCACGCAGCATCATTGGCGACGCGCGTTCGCCCAAAATGCAGGAGTTGATGAATCTCAAAATCAAGTTCCGCGAAAGCTTCCGTCCTTTTGCGCCGGCGGTCTTGCGGGAACGAGTGGCCGACTATTTCGAACTGGATCGGGAGAGCCCCTACATGCTGCTCGTCGCGCCGGTGGCAAAATCCCAACGCCGCAAATTAACTGACGATGAACAAAAACGATTCGGTATGGAGAAGCTGTTGACTCTGCGCTCAGACATTCCGGCGGTTACGCACGTAGATTACTCCGCGCGCGTTCAGACCATCACCGAGGAGCACAATCCACTTTTCTATCGTATGATCAAAGCCTTCGCCGCCAAGCACGGCTGCCCGGTCATCATCAACACGTCGTTCAACGTGCGCGGCGAACCGATCGTTTGCACGCCGGAAGACGCTTACCGTTGTTTCATGCGCACGAACATGGACTACCTGCTGCTGGGCAATTTTCTACTCGAGAAGCAAGACCAGAAGCCATTGGACAAAGACCTCGCCTGGCTTAAAGAATTCGAACTGGACTGACTGGTATTGTTTACTTCGGCGACAACTCTAACACTATGATTTGTGAAGCCATCAAACGACTGAAGACCGACTCCCGGACGCTGCGGAAATTCGGGGTGGCTGTCGGTACCGTGTTGTTGCTGCTGGGCGGCTTGTTTCTGTGGCGGCACCAGCCGGTTGCTCCTTTGGTTCTCGGTGCCGGCGGATTGCTGTTCGTCTTGGGCGTGGCAGCACCACGGTGCCTGAAGCACATTTATCTCGTTTGGATGAGCCTGGGCTTATTGATCGGGACGGTGGTTTCCACGTTGCTCCTGGTGGTGTTTTTCTACCTGGTGGTGACGCCCGTCGGGTTGCTGGCTCGTTGTCTGGGCAAGGATCTTCTTCAGCAAAAGCTCTACCCGGAGTTGGCCAGTTACTGGCAAAATCGTGATCCGGCCAAAGCCCGCCCCCCACAGGACTACGAGCGGCAGTTTTGAACCGAGCCTGGGTTAAGGGGAATGACGTCTCAACACGCGAGCATGTCTTGAAATTGCAACTATTCCTCAAGCCAGCAGGTCAAACTACCCCGCCGGAACCAATGGTTTGGGCTGCTCGGCCAGCCACTTCACCACCGGTGGCACCAAGTCGTAGAAAAAGAACGGCAGTGGCTCGTGCGTTGCGTTAGGCACGACCAGCATCTGGCTGTCGGGTGCCGACAGACTATACAGCTCCACCACGTCGTCCAGGGGAACAATCTGGTCTTTTTCGCCGGCGATAAACAGCGCCAGCACCGGACCACGTTCCATCCAAGTGGTGGGGTTGAGATTTGCCGGTTGGGTGTTCAGCAAGCACGGTAATTTCTTGAGGCCCGCGGTGATGAGGAATTTGGGAATCCACGCGGCGTATTGGTGTCGGATGCTCAGGACCGCTGTGTCCAGGTTGGCGTACGGAGCAATGGCCACGGCAGCGTGGACGCGCGGTTCGACTTCGGTCCACTGCAGGGCCAGCGCGGCGCCGTAGGAGTGACCAAACGCAATTACCGGTCCGGCCAGTTGGCCCTGGTGTTCCAGGGCATCAAGCAGTTGACTCAAATCGTAAGTTTCGCGGAGCCCGAAGAAGATGCGGTTGCCGGTGGACCGACCATGTCCGCGCAAATCCAGCAAGACGCAACGCCAGCCTTCCTCGGCCAGCCGCAGTGCCCAGGGCGCCATGGAAAATTGGCTCAAGCCGTAGCCGTGCAGCAACACGATGGTGCCCCGCGGCAGCTTGGCAGGAATGATCGGGATTGGCGGCACCTTGGCCCGGAACCGGAATTCGAAGCGGGTCCGCCCGTCTTCCATCCAGTTGGTCGAGGTCGCCTCGACGTGGTAATCTGCCGGCTCGACAATCCGATAGGCCAGCCGCGCCGACGGTGGGCCAACATCCACAAAGTGTGTGGGGAAATTGGTCAGGAAATTGGCGCCTACGTCGAGAATGACCGGCGCTTTGGGGGCGACCCATTGGGGAAAGGTATTGGGAGCTTGGACCAAGCGATGGGCAATGTAGGTTCCGCAGCCAGTGCCGGTCACGCCCAACCCCGTTGTCAGCAGAATCAACCATTGGAACTGTCGTCGCTGCATCCAGTGTATTTAGCGGAGGGTCGATCCTCTGACCAGTCGCAGTTCAGCAAAACCTTCAGCGCAGTGACAATGATGATTCTCCACGCAACGTGGGATCAAAGAATCAGGCCGGGGCGTCCTGTCTTCCAAGCCACCAAGAACAATCACTCTTCACGTAACGCTCGATGACCAAAGGACGACGAATGACAACCGGAATGGCTTTTCTACGGGGCGTGGTGACGGGAGTGAACCCAACCGCGCGCTTGGGCTCAATTTGTCCGTTCAGGCGCCGGCACCCGCCATAAATTCAGTAAGCACCAGATGATGGGTTTCGCGCCAATCCCGAATTGCTTCCTGAAACCGGTCTTTCGCTTGGCGCAACTCTTGTTGCAATTCCAGCAACTTTTCCTTGGAGGCTTCCAGTTGCTTTTGCGCCGCCCGGCGATACTCCTGCTCGCGCTGTTCCCAATGCCCAAAAGCCTCCTGGAGCCGGGCTTGAGCGGCCTGCAAACGGGAGTTGATGGAGTCCGTCAAGGGGGTGCGTCGGACCTTCAAGTTGGCTGCCAGCCGCCGTTGTTGTTCAGCGATTTCCGCGAGCAAAATCCGTTCGGCCGGCACCCGGCGGAGTTGCCGGACCAAGCCAACCCGCCCCAACAACCAGATGGTCCATTTGGTGGGATCAAATTGCCAGGGTTTCACACCGTTCCGATAATCGTGCTGAAAGGCGTGATGAAAATTATGATAGCCTTCGCCAAAGGTGAACAGTGCCATAATCGCGCTATCGCGGGCGGTGCATTCGCTGGAATAAGGCTGCCGGCCAATGGTGTGGCAAAGCGAATTGATGAAGAAGGTGAAGTGCTGGACCAGCACCATCCGCGCGACTCCTGCAATCAGGAAACTGCCCAACGCCGCCAGGGGACCACCCCACAACCAACCCGCCACGGCGGGCAAAGCGAAACCGGTCAAAAGCGCAATCGCCAGGTAATGTCGGTGCTGCCATTGGACCCACCGGTCTTGCTGGAGATCTTTGACGTAATCCAGGGAAACTTGAGGCTGCAATTTGAACAGAATCCAGCCAATGTGCGCATGGAAGAAGCCTTTCGAGATGTCGTAGGGATCGTCTTCCTGATCGACGAATTTGTGGTGCCGTCGGTGATCGGCCGCCCAATACAAAACTGAGTTCTCAAATGCGGCGGCGCCAAACAACAGCGTAAACAACCGCGCCGGCCAGGCGGCCTGAAAAGAACGGTGCGAGAACAACCGGTGATATCCCAGCGTAATGCTCAAACCCGTGGCCACAAAAAACAGCCCAAACAGCGACACTTGGAACCAGTCGAGTCCCGCGTGCCAGATATAAAGGGGTACTGCCGTTAGAAACAGCAAAAGGGTTCCCATCAGGAACAGGCTGTTGGGCCAATGCACGGATTTCCAAGGGATACGGATCATGGGATATTCGACCGAATGTTGAAGAGGAAGTGAAGTTGGAGCCGGGTTGCCCCGGGCTCCAACTTGAAATCTACAATCGCCGCAGAATTAATAGCGATCCGGGCGACCTCGGTTCCGGGAACCGCCGGAGAAGGCGGGACGTTCTTCCCGCGGTCGCGCGATATTAACCGTCAATGCACGGCCTTCCCACTCCTTGCCGTTCAGCGCTTCCGTCGCGGCGCTGGCTCCTTCTTCGGTCGCCATATTAACAAACGCAAAGCCTCGCGGCCGGCCGGTGGCCCGGTCGAGCATCAGGTTGACTTCCGTAACCGGCCCGTGCTGGGCAAAAAGATCCTGAAGATCGTTTTCGGTGACGCTGTAGGAAAGGTTCCCTACATATAACTTCGTATTCATGTGATGTATGTATCCGACTCACTATCCTTCTTCGACTGTTCCCGACCATCGGGTTTCAAATCATCACTGAACACTACGCTCACCTGATGATCCTCCATGCCGTGAATGGAGAAGTGATCCAAATCGGGCGCAACATGCACTTATTTTCGGGGAAAGCAATCTTTATTTTTTCGGTCATTAGCGCCCCCATGGCCGGCTTCACTTTCCCCGATTCGAGGCTTGGCAGCACGCCCAATTTGTCGGTAAGTTGCCGGGGTGATCGCATTCCTGCGCTTCATTAGCATTTACAACGCTGCGGTGTGGTTCGGGTCCGCGCTGTTCCTGACCATCGCGGTTATGCCGGCGATTTTTTCTGTGGAGATGAAGCGCCTTTTCGGCCAGGCCTACATCGGCCTGGTGGCCCAATCGGTCATGGCGGCCTATTTTGTCCTCCACTATTGGTGCGGCGGCATCGCGATTTTACACCAACTGGCAGAGTGGGTATATCTGGGCAAACGCCTGCACCGGTTCACCTTTGGCCTGCTACTCACCCTGTTTTGCCTTGGGTTGCTCGGCGGTTTGTGGATCCAACCCAAACTGAAAGACTGGTATCGGATTAAATACAGCACCGAGCTGTATCACCAGGAACTCTATCCCGCGGAAGTAAAGGACCACGCGGCCCGGCTGTTCCGCGTTTGGCACGGCGTGTCCCAGGGATTCAACCTCATCATCCTGGCGGGATTAGGGTATTATTTGTGGCGGATGACAGTGGTATCGGATGCCCCGCGCTTCGTGCCGGCAACCAAATTCCGAAGTTGACTTTCCTCGTCAGTAGTTAAATGTGTTGCAGTTGTGTGGACTGAAACCGTTTAAAGGCGGAAAGGGTAACATTATGATCTCAAACGAGCAATCCGCTGGTACCGGCGGCGCCCCTGGGGGTCGTTCCGGAATCAGACAAGGAAGCGCCGAAGAAACCATCAAAACCGACCGGATTCAGATTGAACGCAAGGCCTTTGTATTCGCCCTCAAAGAAAATCCCCGGGGCCGGTTCCTGCGCGTCACCGAAGACATCAATGGCCGCCGGGACTCGATCATCATTCCGGCGCCGGGCCTGGAGGAATTCCGGCGCATGCTCGACGAAATGATTCAGGCCTCCGCCGCGGTTCCTGCCAAAAGTGAATAATGGTGCCGCGCACGGACTACACTGAAGTGGTCCGCCAATAACCAAAGAGGAGGAAACGGGAGCCGGTTCCACTGGGAACCAATTTAGGAGCATTCCGAGGTGCCCGCGATGACTTGACCCCACCAGGAGAATTTGATTTCCCCACCCACTCCGATTTGGTTAATTGGAAGCCATGAACCGCACCTACAATCGTCGCAACTTCCTCAAGTCCTGCTCGCTTTCACTCGCGGCCCTGGGAACCCTCGGTCCGTCCGCCCGCGCCGTCGAGCCCTTTCAACGCCCGGGACCCGCCCGCCTGCAACTCAGTCTGGCTGCTTACTCCTTTCGCCAGTTCTTCCGACCACCAGCCCCTGATCGCAAGTCGCTCGACCTGTTCCAGTTTATCGATTTCTGTGCCGAACATGGCTGCGACGGCACCGAGTTGACCAGCTACTACTTTCCCAAGGAGGTTACGCCCGCGTTCCTCATCCAACTCCGCCGGCACGCCTTCCTGCGCGGGATTGCGATTAGCGGCACTGCGGTGGGCAACACCTTTACCCAGCCGGCAGAAGCAGCCCGCGCCAAGCAGATTGCCATGGTCAAACAATGGGTGGACCACGCCGCCGTAATGGGCGCCCCACATATCCGCATCTTCGCCGGCACCACCTCCGCTGGCGTCTCCAAAGACGAAGCCAAGAAATTGTGCATCGCGGCCATCGAGGAATGCGGCGATTACGCCGGCCAGAAGGGTATCTTCCTCGGCATCGAAAACCATGGCGGTATCGTCGCCGAAGCAAAAGACCTGCTGGACATTGTTCAAGCGGTCAAGAGCTCCTGGGTGGGCGTCAACCTAGACACGGGCAATTTTCACTCGGAAGATCCTTACCAGGAACTGGCCGCCTGCGCGCCTTATGCCGTGAATGTCCAGGTAAAGGTCGAAGTCAAACGCCGCGGCCAATCCCGGGCCGAACCTTCGGATCTGCATCGATTGGCAAAAATCCTTCGGGACGCCAATTACCAGGGTTACGTGGCGCTCGAATACGAAGCCGCGCCCGATCCCTGGACTGCCGTGCCGGAATGGCTAAGCAAAATGAAGGCGGCCTTGGCGGCTTAGCCTGGGCTGGGCATGAGCGTCACCGCCGAAACGCAACTGCTCGCCCGCTGCCGGCAAGGCGAGGCGGACGCGTGGAACGAGTTGTTTGATCGTCACTATGCTGCGGCAGGACGTTTCATCTTCCAATTGGGACACCAATTCAGCCGGGAGGACGTTGAAGAAATTTGTCAGGAAGTATTCCTGACCGTGATCCGGAACCTGGATACGTTTAAAGGCCATTGCCAATTTCAAACTTGGCTGTTTCGGATCGCCGCGAACAAGGCCCGCGATTACCGCCAACGCCTCAATGCCGTCAAGCGCGGCGGCGGCCAGCTTACCGTGTCGATGCAAGCGGAAGACGCCGAGACGGGTTTGGCGATGGATCCACCCAGCGGATCGCCGGGACCGGATGCTTCGCTGATGCACACCGAGAACTGGGCCCTCGTCGGGCAGGCATTGGAAATCCTGGGCGACCCCTGCCAGGAAATCATTTCCATGAGGTATTTCGCGGACCTGAGCTACGAGGAAATCGCCCACAGCCTGTCGCTCAATCCGAAAACGGTCAGCTCGCGCCTGAGCAAATGCCTCGACAAACTGGAAGCTGTCGCCCGCAGGCTGCTCGGGCGGGAGAAAACCTCACCGACTTCCGTCTAATCAAACAAGTATGCCGTCGGACCCGCATCAACGAATCGAAGAATGGTTGCGCGCCTATGCCGAGCAACGGCGAGAGCAGGCGGGAGCCCCCTTCGAACTGCACCCGGCCACCCGGCGCATGCTACAAGGCGAAGCGGCGCGCGTGCGCGTGCGGCAGGCGCAAACGAAACGCCGCCGGTTTTGGAGCGGTCCGCTGTTTTGGCCGCGACTCAGCCTGGCCTTCTCGGCGGCGGTGCTGGCCAGTGTTCTGGCCTGGATTTGGATTGAATCCAATCGACAGCACCGGGGGCTGGAGCAACTGGCGTATCAAGGGCAACTCGCAAAACAAATGGCGGAAACAACCCCTCGGACAACACCGCCACAACCTGCTGAACCCGCCAAACTGCCCGCCAGGGCACCTGCCTCGTCCGCCACTCCGAAGTCGGAACCAGCCGGCAATGCCATCACTGCCACAACGCCCTTGATTGTCCGAAAATCGGATGAACTTGCTCCCTCACGTCGTAGTCGAGCGGGTGGCCCGGAGATGGCGTTGGCCACCACCAGTAACCTTGCCACCAAAGCTGCCGACGTGAAACTGGCCCTGCGGCAAACGACACCTCCAGAACCTGCCGTAGGCGACAAATTGGCAAGTAACTTGCCTGCTCCAGCAGCGTCCAGTCCGGCTTCCGCCTCCGTCACATCGGATATGTTTGCATCGAGTCATCGCGCGGCCAATGTTGCCAAAACTGGCTACGGCGGCAGATCAATCGGAGAGCATCCGGCCCAGGTTGCAACCAAGGGCCGGCCGCCTGCCGAAGATCTGATTCGCTTGCACGAAGAGGCCCAACGTTCATTGTTCGAGGAGCAGAAGGCGGCGGCCGGGGCAGCGCTTGAGCCCTCTTTAGCAGCGCGGTTCTACTATCAACGTCTCGGCGAAACCGACGCGCTGGTTTCGCGAGATCGGGCGAACAGCAAACCAGGGCTGCTTTCCGCATTCGAACTCGAGCAAACCAACGGGCAGTTGCGCCTCCTGGACGCAGACGGATCGGTTTACGTAGGATCGTTAATTACCGGATCACTGCCCGCACTTGACTCCAGCCAGTTGTTGCGATTCAGAGCGGGCGCCGTAACCAACACAGCGACCGACCAAGCCGAAGCGTTCACCCCGCCAACCGCCCGCGATCAGCCAGCCACCGGCGCAGAGGTGCCGATCAACTTCCGGGTTGCTGGCACCAATCACAGTCTGAACCAGTTTGTCGTCATCAATGGCTCGTTAAGCACACTGCTGCCAGCGGAGGGTTTCACCACCACCACCGTGGATTCGCTGGCTGCCACCAAACCCGCTTCCGCCAAGACCAGCGGCGTGCCGGTGGTTACCGCGGCCCCCTTGCTCTTGAAATCGGCTACTCGTCCAGCGCCAGCAACAACCGCCCCCTCCCCCGAAGTCGGCGGGCGGAACTGGCGCCAGGAATTGGCCTCGCAAAGCACAGTATTGCCCGACCATTTCCGCGCCACCGCCATCGTTGGCGGCACGAACCAAATCCGGATCGAAGCCATTCGCGTACGAAGGTAACTGCAATCCAAATGGCAAATCGAGGGGCTTTGGCGAAAGTGGGGTTCTTGGCGAGCGTTGCCAGTCGTTCGCACGCCCATGAATAACGAAGGACGGCTGATAGACAAAGCAATACCACGAGTAAGTCACCACCGAACCGTCCACGAGCCTGGTGGTGAACGGCCCCAGTTTCGGACCGGGCCGTGCCCAGGCGCCGGTGGTCGGCGAGGTGTAGGGTTTGCCCGGCGCGGCGAGCTTGCATTCCTGGGTGAGTGACTCCGTTTCCGTCGGCACATCGGCTGCGGCCCCGGCAACGCGCTCCTCGCCAACTTGCCGATAGTATGGTACTGCGGGAAAGCTCCCTTGGAGCTGAGGTCATTGGTGAACCACTGCAATCCCCACACGTTTCCCTCGAAAATCCGGGTGGCGATCACGCCTTCCGTTCCGGTGATCTTCTTGCCGGCCTGATCGTAGCGCGTCGTGCGCGTGTTGAATTTTTCCCATGGGTTGGCGCCTCACACAATGTCTTCCTGTGTCCGGTCCCAGCGTACCATGCGCTGCTGCTGTTGGGCTTTCAGCGACATCAAAAAGGTTGCAGTTTCGATGAACGCTTCGTCGGTCGAGCACTTCGGCGTGCCACGGCTGCGGATGCAATTTAACCAGTCCATCATGTGATTGGGCTGCGTCGGGGTCTGGCCGCGCACGTAGCCTTTGGGCAAAGCGGCTTTGCGGTTGTAATCCGCGGGGACGATTTCAAACGTGCTGACATCATGCGCAATAGCATCAAACCGCAGCGTGGCCTCGCGTCCGCAAATGGTCACCGGCTGGCTTTCCGTAGTGTTCATGCTGCCCGCAAACGTGACGGTGCGGCCAATCTTCTCGAACTGGTAGGTGGCAATCCAGGTGTCGGGCACCTCGCGGTCATCGTGGAGTAACGCATTCAAGCCGGCGCACCCACAGGTGTCGGGAATGCCGTGACCGAGGAGGTATTGGACGAAATCCATCTCGTGCGAAAGCAGGTCGCCGGCATAGCCGGTCCCGTAAGCGTAATAACAGCGCCAGTGCCAGAAGTGGCGGTCATTCCAGGGAATCCTTGGAGCCGATCCCAGCCAGAGATTCCAGTCCAACTCCTTCAAGACCCGTGCCGGATCGGGCCGTTCCCATTGATCGTAGTAGCCGTACCAGCGCCAATTGGGATGGTCCGGCTCAGTTGATTTGAAGCGGCCGGTCCGCACCAAAGTGATGGGACCGAGCAAACCTTGCGCAATGAGTTCCCTGGCCTGCAAGGCACAAGTGGCCTGCCGGGCCTGATGACCCAACTGGAACACCACCTTGCTCTGCTTGAGCGCGTCCCGCATCCGCTTGGCCTCAGCCAGTGTCCGCGAAAAGCCTTTCTCGCAGTAGATGTCTTTGCCGGCCTTGACGGCGTCGATCACAATCGGGCAATGCCAGTGGTCGGGCGTCGCGATGACTACCGCATCCACGTTCTTGTCGGCGAGCAGTTCGCGGTAATCCACGTAGGCTTTCACGTCGGAATTCTGGCTGCGCTCGACGCCCTTTTGACGATGTGGGCCGTACACGTCGCACACCGCGACGACTTGGACGCCCGGCGCCGGCACCACCGCGTTGATCAGGTCCCCGCCCCGCGTGCCCAGGCCGATGCAACCGACGCCAATGGTCCGGCCGGGGGATTGGGCGGGAAGCACTGCGGGCGCCAAAGCCGAGGCGGCAGCCAGCATCGAAGCTGCTTTGCCCGAGTGTTGAAGGAATTGCCGGCGGGTTAGATTCAATTGGTTATTCATATAGCTTTTAAGCGTTAGCGTTCAGCCTGTGCCAAATTCATACGTCAACGACGCTTCCGGATAAAGAGCAAACCGGTGGCTGGGGATTGCCAGGTTTTTCGCCGCGGAATCAAAGCATGCTCGTCATGTCATGCATTCAAGAACGCACGACGCATCCGCTGGAGGCGTGGACCGGCCGATCGCGTAATTCTGTGCAACGTTTTTTCACCCAACTCCGAACCCCGGCTTTGTCAGCCGTTTTTCAAGCTTTTTGCACAACCAAACTCATTTTCTGGTTTTTTTTTGGAGGAAGCATACAATACGTAACGATGAGCACAGGAATTAACGCAATTAACGAAGCCGTCAAGGAAGCCAGCGCGTTTGTGTCGCCGCTGTTCAACGAAATCGGCAAAGTCATCGTCGGCCAGAAATATCTGGTCGAGCGGCTGGTCATCGGCCTGCTGGCCAACGGCCACGTGCTGCTCGAAGGCGTGCCCGGCCTGGCCAAAACACTCTCGGTGAAAATCGCTGGCGCATCGTGCATCCACGTGAAGTTCTCCCGCCTGCAATTCACGCCGGACATGCTGCCGGCCGACGTCATCGGCACGCAGATTTACAATCCGCAATCCGGCGGCTTCACCACGCGCAAAGGCCCGATCTTCGCCAACCTCGTGCTGGCCGACGAAATCAACCGCGCGCCGGCCAAGGTGCAAAGCGCCCTGCTCGAAGCCATGCAGGAAAAGCAGGTCACCATCGGCGAACAGACCTTCAAGCTCGAGGAACCGTTTCTGGTGCTGGCCACGCAGAATCCCATCGAGCAGGAAGGCACTTATCCGCTGCCCGAAGCGCAGGTTGACCGCTTCATGCTCAAGCTGAAGATCGGCTATCCCGTCCCGCGACGAGGAACGGCAAATCTGGAACTCATGGCCACGAACCACGGCCACGCCCACGGCCAATCCGGTCGTGGACCCGAAGCAAATTCTCGAGGCCCGCGAAGTGATCAACGACATTTACGTGGACGACAAGGTGAAGGATTACATCGTGGACCTCGTCTGCGCCACGCGCGACCCGGACGCAATACAAAATCGCAGGTGCAAGGACTTCATCCAGCTCGGCGCCTCGCCGCGCGCGACCATCGCCCTGACGCTGGCGGCCAAGGCCTACGCGTTCCTGCAAGGCCGCGGCTACGTCACGCCGCAGGACGTGAAAAGCATCGGCATGGACGTGCTCCGCCACCGCGTCGCCATCACCTACGAAGCCGAAGCCGAGGAAAAGACCAGCGAGAACGATCATCCAGAAGATTTTTGATGAACTGCCCGTGCCATGATTGAAGACGCGTGTGGGAAAGGCAGATAGGCATTGAATCGCAGTGGTGAGAAAATGGCGCAGAGATCTTTGGTTGGTCTTAACGTTGGTCTTCAGTTTCGCGGATGTGTTCCTGGTGTTCCTCGCCGCGCTGGTTTCGGTCAACCAATGGTTGCGCGAACCGGCACTCGATGGTCTGATTACGATGTTCTCTCGCCACGTGGAACTTAGCCTTGGAGTGTTGCTCGTGACGGCACTGGCCTGGTTTTCATACCGACGCTATATCCGTTGGCGCGATGCCGCAGAGTTGGAACCGCATGAAATATCCGGATACCATTAATAACCTCTGCCAGCTTAAAATGCGCACCAACTGGCAAGCAATGACGGCCTTCGCGAGCACTTCATTTCAACCTGCTGCGAAGTTTCTCCGGATTGCGAGCTCCATGCCAAATTGCCACGACAGTGATTTGCTGCTGCGCTTCGTTGACCACAAAATAAATGGAATAAGGCCAGCCTTTGATTTTGGCTTTTTGTGTCAACCGACTAGCGAAAGGAAACCGTTTGGGATTCGCGGAAAGGTCTTGAAGACACAAGCGAACTACGGAGTTGAAACGCGAGCCATTGCCCGGTTCTCGCTCATCATACCAATCAACCGTTTGGGTCCACTCGTGCTCAGCCTCGGGCGCGACGATGATCGAAAACGTCATTGCTTGGCCCGAAGCCGTTGCTCGATTTCCGCGAAGACCTCTTCGGCGGGCCGACCGCGTTCCGGGTGCTTCAACGCTTCCTCGGCACGTCGGTCAAGTTCGGCAATTTGCTCCGATGTCAGTTCCGGATCAACCCAGCCCAGTTCCTCGCCGAACTCCTCCCAAATCTTTTCCACAAATGCCCGCTTTTCCTCCAGTGGCATTGGTCGCATTTGCTCGATCATTTCTGTCGCACTCACGAACCTAGCCTACGCGGCCACAGGTCGCGTGCAAGTCGCATTTGCTGAGCATTCAGCGACGCATTCCCCATTTTCCATTCCGCACTCCGCCTGCGTAGCATGATTCCTCGCGAAATCCTTAAGAAAATTCGCCAGATTGAAATCCGCACCAGCCGGTTCGTCACCGAGTCGCTGGCGGGCCAGTATCACAGTGTCTTCAAAGGACAAGGGATGAACTTCGAAGAGGTCCGCGAGTATCAGCCCGGTGATGAAGTGCGCTCCATCGACTGGAATGTCACCGCGCGGATGAATCATCCCTTCGTCAAGAAGTTCGTCGAGGAACGCGAATTGACGGTCATGCTGCTGGTGGATGTGAGCGGCTCGGGGCTGTTCGGCTCAGTGTCGCAATCCAAGCGGGAACTCGCGGCGGAAATCGCTTCGGTGCTGGCCTTCTCGGCCATTCGCAACAACGACAAGGTGGGCCTGATTCTCTTCACCGACCAAATCGAGAAATACATCCCGCCGCGCAAGGGACGCCGACATGTGTTGCGGGTCATTCGCGAAGTGCTGTTTTACGAACCCAAGCGCCGCGGCACGGATTTGAATTGCGCGCTCGAATTTCTGAGCCGCGTAACCTCGCACCGCGCCATTGCGGTGATCGTTTCAGATTTTCTGCTGCCGGCCACCTCCACGCCGTTCGTTCGGTTCCGGCGGCGCCGGCGCGGGCATGGCGCAGAATCTGGCGCAGGCCTCGTTCACCGCGCTGCGCCAAGCCAATCGCCGTCACGACGTTGTCGCGGTGCAAATCACCGACCGTTACGAGCAGGAACTGCCGGCATTGGGCCGCCTGGTGCTCAAGGATGCGGAAACCGGCGAGGTCATGGAAATCAACACCGGCGATGGCGGTCTGCGAACGGCGTTTGCCCGGAAACAAGAACAGGCGCAAAAGGATCTCGAACGACTGTTCCGTTCCGCGGCCATCGATGCCATCCAGTTGCGCACCGACCGGCCCTATGGCGCCGCGCTCGGACGATTTTTTGAGACGCGGGAGAAAAGACGTTTACGGGGTTGATTACTGATGGCTATCACCAATCTTGCCCCCTCAATTTCATCGTCGTTGCCGTCACTCGCGGGCACCAACGATATTCGGGACATCAAGCCGCCGGTGGACATCCCCAATCCTTGGTTCTGGTTCTGGTTGGCGTTGACCGTTCTGGTGGTGGTGGCGTTGGCAATTTGGGCCTGGCGCTATTGGTTAAAGAAGAAAACACAAGCCGCCGTCGTCCCGGTCATTCCGCCGCACGTGCGCGCCAAGCAACGGCTGGCTGAAGCGCTGGCCCTGGTTCACGATGCCCGGCTGTTTTGTATTGCGGTTTCGGATGCCCTGCGCGTTTACCTCGAGGAACGTTTTAATTACCGTGCGCCGGAACGCACCACGGAGGAATTCCTGATCGAACTCTCCCTGGCCACCGCGCTCTACCCGGACCAAAAGCAGAGCCTGGCCGAATTCCTGCAAAGCTGCGATCTCGTCAAGTTTGCCCGGCACGAACCGACCGAGTCCGACTTGCGCGACCTCCATGAGTCCGCGCTGCGGTTAGTGGACGAAACCCAGTTTGAATCGCCCGCGGCGACAACAGCCGCATTCCCCGTGGCCGCAAATCTCCCGAAAGAGCCATGACGTTTGCCCATCCTTATTTTCTGCTGCTGTTGTTGCTCCTGCCGGTGCTGGCTTGGTTGAAAGGCAAATACGGTCAGCAAGCGGCCTTTCTTTATTCGTCGGTCCAATTGGTCAGGAATGTGTCCCACGTCCACCGCACCTCGGCCGGTCGTATTCTGCTCGCCCTACGCTGGCTGGCGCTGGGGCTGTTGATCGTCGGTTTGGCCCGACCGCAATTCACTGAGAGCGAAACGAGTGTCAAAGCCAGCGGCATCGACATTGTCATCGCCCTGGACCTCTCCGGCAGCATGGCGGCGGAGGATTTTGAATTGGCCGGGCACCGGGTCAACCGCCTCCAAATCGCCAAGCATGTGTTAAAGCAATTCATTGAAAAACGGCCCGGCGACCGCATCGGTATTGTAGCCTTTGCCAGCCGGGCGTACATCGCTTCGCCCAGCACGCTCGACCATGCGTTCTTGCAGGAAAACCTGGGCCGGCTCGATCTCTACACGATTGATAACAACAGCACCGCGATTGGCTCCGGCTTGATGGCGGCGTTGAATCGGCTGCGAGACATTAAGGCGAAGAGCAAGATTGTGATCTTGATGACCGACGGCATCAACAACGCCGGCAACGTTCCGCCGAAAACCGCTGCGGAAGCCGCCCAAGCCCTCCATGTCAAAGTCTATACGATTGGCGTCGGCACCCACGGCAAAGCCCCCGTACCCCAGATTGTTTTCGGGCGGAAAACGTATGTTCAACAGGAAGTCAACATCGATGAAGACACCCTCAAGGAAATCGCCGCGAAGACCGGTGGCAAATATTATCGGGCCGACAGCTCGGACACGTTGGCCAAGATCTACGATGAAATCAATCAACTCGAAAAAACCGACATCGAGGTAAAAAAATACGTTCACATCGAGGAACTCTTTCCGTGGGCGGTGGTGCCCGGATTGTTCTTCCTGCTCCTGGAAATCCTGCTCGCTCACACCCTGTGGAGAAGACTGCCGTGACGGTTTTCCTTACTGACTGCTAACTGCTGATCGCATGGACTCTCGTTTCCAATTTGCCCATCCCGAAGCCCTCTGGTTCTGCCTGCTGGCGATTCCGGCGCTCATCGCCTTCTTCTGGTGGTCCTGGCGCAAGCGCCGCCTGCTCATTTCGCAATTTGTCCAGTCGCGCTTGCTGGCGGCGCTAACGGTTGGCATTTCAGCCCAGCGCCAAAAGATCCGGCTTGCCTTGCTCGTGGCCAGTGTGGCGATGATCCTGTTCGTGCTGGCGCGGCCGCAATGGGGCTTTGACTGGGAGGAAGCGCGGCAGCGCGGTCTGGACATTGTGGTGGCCATCGATACGTCCCGCAGCATGCTGGCCGACGACCTCAAACCCAATCGCCTTGAGCGGGCGAAACTCGCGGCCATGGACTTGCGGCACCTGGCCCGCAACGACCGATTGGGCCTCGTCGCGTTCGCCGGCAGCGCCTTCCTGCAATGTCCGTTGACGCTGGACGACGAGCCGTTCCGGTTGAGCGTGGATGCCTTGAACACCACCATCATTCCCCAAGGCGGGACGGCCCTGGCTGAAGCCATTCGTTGCGCGCAGAGCGCCTTCAAAGAAAAGAGCGACAACTTCAAGGTGTTGGTGCTGTTCACGGACGGGGAAGACCACGACAGCCAGGCGCTCGATGCGGCCCGCGCGGCGGCCAAGGATAGCTTGCGTATTTTTACCATCGGCATCGGCACGGCCAGCGGCGAGTTGCTGCGTGAGACGGACGAGAAAGGCCGCGTGGATTTCATCAAGGATGAAAATGGCAACGTTGTCAAATCGCGCCTGAACGAGTCATTGCTCGAACAGATCGCCCGGGCTGGGCAGGGATTCTATCGCCGCTTGGCCGGCGCGGACACGGTGGACTTGCTTTACGATCGCGGACTGGCGCCCTTGCCCAAAGCGGAGTTTGCCACGAAACGCGTGAAACGCTGGCATGAACGCTACCAATGGTTCCTGGGTCTAAGTCTCGTGATGCTTTTGGTCGAAATGTTCCTGCCCGAACGCAGACGCGTCCGCCGCTCCGCCAAAATTCTGGCGGGCGGCACCAATGAAGAGTTGCGCAAAGCCGTTGTGCTGTTGCTGACATTGAGCGTTCCACTGCTGGCCCAAGCTTCGCCCGGCAAGGCCCGAAAGGCTTATGACCACAAGCATTACACGACAGCACTCCTCGAATATGAAGACTTACTCGCCGACCACCCAAAAGACCCGCGCCTCAACTACAACGCCGGCGCGGCGGCCTATCAAGCGGAGGAATACGAGAGCGCTTTGGGTTATTTCCAGAATGCGCTAACTTCGCCAGACGCGGCCTTTCAACAACGCGTGTATTACAACCTCGGTAATACTAGGTACCGCTTGGGAGAGGCCAAATCCGATTTCGATTCAAAGGAGTCCTTGTGGCAAGAAGCGGCTACCAATTACCAGAGCGCACTCCAGTTGAATCCCAAAGACGATGACGCCAACTTCAATCTGCAATGGGTGAAGCAAAAGCTCCAGGCGATCAAGAAACTGAGAGAGTTGCTTCGGCAAACAAAATCCAAGGCAGACGATGCGGTGAGACGCCACGAATATGAGCGAGCTCTAGCTCTGATGCAGAGTCTGCAGCGACAGCCTCTCAACCAAAAGAAATTTGAAGATTATGTTCAACGACTCCAAGAAATTTATGGCATTGCGACTTCCACTCATCCTTAGCGCGTTGTGGCTGATGGGCACGCTGGGGTTGGCGGCAACGGCCGACGACTTTTTTCACAGCGGTGCGCAGCAATACATTTTTGGCAAGATGGACAAGGCGAAGGAAACGACCCAAAAGGGGTTGCTCCAATTTCCGGAGGATTCCAAATTGAGGCGATTGGAGGAACTGCTGAAGCAGCAGCAACAGCAGTCCAAAGACGATCAAAACAAGAAGGACGACCAGCAAAAGAACGATCAAAAGCAGGACCAGGAACAATCCAAGCAAGATCAATCCAAACAAGACCAGTCCAAGCAGGACCAGGAAAAGCAGCAGCAAAATCAACAGGACTCTCAGAAAGACCAGGAAAAGCAGGCGCAGCAGCAAAAGGATCAGCAGAATGCCGAGAAGCAAGGCGACGCCAGCAAGCCGGAGGATCAGTCCGAGGAGCAGAAAGCTGCCCAAGCCGGCCGGGCCATGGCCGGCCGCATGACGGTGCCGGAAGCGCTCAAGTTGCTGAACACCACCAAGGACGACGAAAACATGATGCCCTTCTATCTCCAACTCCGCACCAATCGCAATCAGCGGGTGCTCAAGAATTGGTGAGCGAGTCAGTTAATTGCGGTTCGGATTCGGAACCACGTAAGGCTCCCACGCAACAGACGGCAGCGCGGGGACCAACCCCAGGTAGGGCGAGACTCCGTCGAATATCGGGGCGTCCATTCCCAGTTCGGGACCGGCGAGACGCCGGTCCTACGGGTTGGCTTCCTCGGCCGGTTTGGCGCGGTACAGGACGGCAACGTGGCCCACGAGCGTAATGAGTTGACTGCCGGTTTGCTCGGCCATTTGTGGGGCCATCTGTTTGCGCTGCTCCTTGAACTCGTCGAATTTCACTTTCAGCAATGCGTGATGCCGGAGCGCGTCCTCGAGGGCTTCAATGAATTGCGGGCTTAAACCCTGCTTGCCCACTTTGAGCGTGGCTTTCAAGTGTTGGGCTTGCGCTTTGAGTTTGCGCACATCCGATTTGCTGAGCGAATTCATCGCGGGCAGTGTGGCGGGAAACCGCACCGGCCCGCCATCATAATTTGCGGTTTGTAACCAAGGGCTTCGCGTTCCACTGCTTACTTACTCGTGGATTTCGTAAACGGTTCCCTCGATCACCACCTGGACATTGCGTCCAACGGCCAGCCAGGCCAGCGATTCGGGGTGCTTCTTCAACAGGCCGAAATATTCCGGCGATCCGAACTCGATCCGCACCCGTTTGGCATCCTTGGTTTGTTGGACTTCGGAATCCACCCAGTTGTCGCCATTGAGATAGAACGTGCGGCCGTGAATGAATTTGCACGGTTGGACGTTCGCATTGGAACGTCCGCCATCGTTGGCGGCATCGGTCAGAGTCGAATTGTTCCCCAACTGAGCGGGAGCCGCTATCATATAGCCACTTCCCAGCATGGGCCGGGCAGGTTGACCGGGGGCCGGCGTTGTGGGAGCGACGGGCGCGTTCCCGTTGTAATAAAGGGTGAGTCCTTTCCTTGCTTCATCCTGCCCGCTGGCAATCGCTGAAGGCGCTGCTTCGGCGGTTTTCAATTGCTGCATTGATCGCGCTCCGCCCACGGCCAGGCCCCCGGACCGGTCCTGTTTGAAAGCCCGATAGCTATGGGACAGCATCGGCAAAGATTGCGGGTCATTGGGTACGGTGCGGACATTGGACGCCACACCGCGTCGGCCTTCGTCCTCGAGAATCAGGAAGGCCGTATAAGGCGTGACAATGCCATAGCGGCGCGCCAATTCGGTGACTTCGTCCTTCAGTTCGTTGCTTTCACCGCGCAAGCGAATCTCGTCGAGCAAGTACCCGACCCGGCGGGTGGCCCACAGGCGCGGAATGAATTCGTGTTCGCCGGCGTGGTCGGGAAAGTTCGCCGCGTAACCGAAATGTTTGGTTTCACCGGCCACGGAGCCTTCGATTTCAATCCGCCCCTCACCGCTCCCCGAGTATCGGCCCACGAGCACGAGTTGCTCGCCTTTGAACAAGTCCGGCACCGGCGAGGGATACCGCTTGGTAACGCGCACTCCATCGGGAAACGTCAGTTTCGGCCCCGTTAGCACCGGTTCCTTGATGCGCGTGAAGAAGCTCGAAACTTTCACTTCGATGTCTTCGTCCGGCAGTACGTATTGGCTGAAGGCATGCGTGTCCTCGGTGATGCGGTCCAGTAAATGAGTATTCACATCCGTGCCCAGGCCGAAGCAGAAAATGCGCGCCAGTTCCTTGGCCTTGCGGGTGACATTATCGACAATCTGGTTTTCCTCTGTATTGCCCACCGTCGGCCGACCGTCCGTCAGGAAGATCACCACGTAGGGTCGGTCGCTGTTTTCCGGACGGAGTGTCAGGGCTTTGCGCAAGGCGTCGTCAATGGCGGTTCCCCCAATGGGTTTAAGGCCCTGGATGAATTTCTCCGCCTGAGTGCAGTTTGCCTTCGTGGCTCCGACCAATTTGTCGAACAGTGGTTCGACTTCGGTCGAAAAGCGCAGCACTTCGAATCGATCGTTGTCGTTCAAATTGGCCACGCAAAACCGCAACGCTTTCCGGGCCTGATCGAGTTTGGCCCCAGCCATCGAACCGGAGGTGTCCAGGACAAACGTCACGTCTTTCGGGATAACCTTGGTGGTTTTGGATTCCGCGCCCGGCGAAGCCAGCAACAGGAAATAGCCGTCTTCATCCGCTTGCTTGCTGGTCAACAGGCTCAGGCCAAATTCCCCTTCCTCCTGGGTGTAGAAGAGTTGAAAGTCGCGGTCAGGTTTCAAGTGGTCGGCTTCGAAACCTACGATGGCCCGATGCTCGCCGTCCCGTTTCACTTCGATTTTGTGCGTCGGTGAGTAGATGGATTTGAGCGGCCGCTTCGAGTTCAATTCGACCTTTACGCTCACGGTCCGGAGAGGTTTGGCCGAAAACTTCTCGGTGTTCAGCGGCAATACATAATTCAATAGGCCGGCATCGGATTTGAGCAGGTGGGTGTAGGCCAGCGTGATGCGTTTGCGGCTGTTGGGTTCGATGGGAAAAATGCGCGCCTTGAACAAATCCCGACCGGCGTATTCCAGCAACGCCGGATCGCGTAGCTTGCGCACGATGTTCTCGTAAGTGTTCCGCGCCTTGTCCGCCGTCAATAGTTCGGCTTCGACCTGCCGGCCGTTGATTTCCATGGTGAACTTATCGAGGTGCGCCCCCTTGGGCACCGGAAACAGGAACGTGCCCTCAAGTTGCCGGGCGTTGGGATTGTAAAACTCCTCTTCAATAAACGTGTGGGCCACCTGGTCTTGAATCTTCACGTCCGCCTTAACAAACGAGACTTCCAATGGCGCCCAAACCCGTGGTCGGGGCGGACGTGGTGGCGGGATGGGCCGGGGCGGCGGGATGGGGCGCGGCGGATGCGGATACGGTGGAATGGGAACGATGTCCGGCGGTTGCTGCCAGAATCCTTCATCGTGAACGATTATCAGGCCGGCGGCCCGCGAATGACCAATGGCCGCCGCCAAAACCAGCAAAAGGCAAAGCACACGTTTCATACTCCCCGTTAGACGGCGGCCCGCCGGCAATGCTCCGGGAAAACAAGTGCCGAGCGTGCTTTACCGTAGGACAGCCGTCCCGGCTGTCTCGAAAGAGCAAGAACCGCTCGTGAGGCATTGGACGCACTACTTAAGATTAAGCGTGTTCGAGACATTCGGGACAGGCGAGACGCTTGTCTGTGGGGCTGGTGCTGACGCGATAGCGTCTTGGAGTGCGGCAGTCCTCTGCCGCTTTCGAACGCACAGTCGCCTCGTAAAAGCGGTAGAGGACTGCCGCACTCTAAAACCTGACGGCCACTCGGCCGGCGAGAGGATGGTGCCGGGACATCCGGGACATAAAAGACGCCAGTCCTTCGTTTTAAGTGCGTGAGCGTTTACCGCTGAAGTGGTCAAAATTAATGGCGCCCTCTGTGGGCAACGAAATGTTAGCGAATTTGATGTCGCCACCAACATCAACCAAGTTTTGATTATGAAAACACGATTCTTGCCCGTGATGGCGATTCTAACCGGCACGGCCGTCATTCTAATTAGCCTGTTGGCACTGCGTCCCAAAATTCAGGGTCTGATTACGGAGCGCGACCAGTTCCATCGCGAACGCGATGTGCAACAAAGCGTCCGTCTCGAAGTCGAACGAACGCTGGCCCAGACTCGAACCGATCTTGATCGCTTGAACCGAAAATTCGATGCCCTTCAAGCTGACTTCGTGCAAACCAGCAACCATTTGACCGGCGCCCATGCCGATGTGGCGGCGCTCCAGACAAAACTCGACGCATCCCTTATGCATTCCCGCCAGCTCGAACAGCGATTGGCCCGCTGGACGGCCACCGGCATGACCGTCGAAGACGTGCTCGCCGCACGCGCACAGATAACGAACATGCAGAAAAACCACGAGAGCTTGCTGGCACAATTCAAATCCCGGAAGCCGAACTGGAGCGATACCATTTGCGCTTCGGTCCCTTCACTCCGCCGCCCCTCGCCCTGCGCGGTCATGTGTTGTCCGTGGATCCGAAATGGAAATTTGTGGTGCTGGATCTCGGCCAGGCGCAAAAAACCAAACCCACCTGGAAACTGCTCGTGTCCCGTGGCGGACAGTTGGTGGCCAAGGTGGAAATTGTCGCCGTGGAAGGCGAACGAAGCGTGGCCAACATCATTCCCGGCTGGCAGTTTGGTGAGATCCGGGAAGGGGACGTGGTGTTGCCGGCTGCGCCGAGGCTAGCCTTGGCGCCGTGAGGGATGCTGTCTGCAGTCACTGATCACTGGTCACTGGTCACTGGTCACTGGTCACTGGTCACTGGTCACTGGTCACTGGTCACTGGTCATTAGCCTTTAGCGCAGCCAGTCGTCGCGTCCCTCCAGAAAGAAGTTGACGGCATACTCGTTGGACGCCTCGAACACTCCCATCCGGCGGCCATCATTCCGGCACGCCAGAATGTTGACGCCATTTCGATGAGTAAACTTGTTCAGCAGCAGCCAGGAGCCATCGGCAAACGTGCAGCGCACGGCACCATCCTTTTCGCGGCGCCGCTGGACAATCCGGCTGTTCGCGAACTCCGCATCCATCAACCGATCCAACTCGTCCACCTTGATCTGGCAGTCCAAGACCGTAAACCGCGCCGCTTCACAGTCGGGACAAGTTCGAGGCGCATCCACTGGCGAAACTTAACAACGCCGAGACAACGAGGGCCTTAGCAATGGAAGTCCCATCGAAAATGAATCCGGTGAATGCGTTATAGCTGAAGTCCGTTGATGAATTCCCACTGTCCGACGCTCGTTTCTTCATGGCGGCGAACTGTTACCCAATCAGAGTGTTTTGTCGAGCATTTGCGGAAGAACATGCGCTGGCCTCTTACCACAGAAGCGGCCGTCTTTGACCCGTACCCACCAGCAGTTCTCACCTCATGCCGATTTGATCGTCCCAACTTTGAAGCGTGGAAGTTGTCCCCTGCACAGATGAAAACATCCGCGTTCCGAGATGCCAGTTCGCAGCTTTCTGTGGTCCGAATTTCCTGCTGCGTTGTATTCGCCGCTCATGAAGGCGCACGGTCGGTCGAGGAAGAGTTGGATCTGCTTTTGACCATTGCCCGGCAATGTGGTTTAATTAATTTAAGCAGAGAAACCGGCAGTTCTTGGTGTACAACACTTTAAACATGCCTCAGGGTGGATCGGCCCACCGCTGGAGAGGGACACCTCATAAATTGTTTGTGTGGGTGAGCGCCTTCGTGCTGGGAATCGCGGCGGGACGCGCTCCTGGCCAACCAGTGATCAACGAGATTCTAATCAATCCTCCCGGGGGGGATGCGCCCAATGAATATATCGAGTTGCGGGGCACTCCCAATTATGTATTCCCATCCGGCAGTTACCTGGTGGTTCTGGAAGGTGATACCAACAGCAATCCTGGCGCGATTGACGATATCTTCGAGCTGTCCGGCAAAGCGATCGGCGGCAATGGCTTTCTGGTACTGTTGCAGAAGGGCAACATCTTTTCGCCCAATGCGAATGCCGCCGTCTATGCCAACCACGGCAGCGGGGACGGCTGGGGCGATGCCTCGTCGAGTTCGATTGGACATCTGGGAAATACGGAATTGGAAAATGGCTCGCAAACCTTCCTGCTGATTCAAACCACCAACCACCCTGCGCTCGGTGAGGACATGGATGCCAACGACGATGGCCTTCCTGACCATCCCGAATATGCCAGTTGGATAATCGTCGATTCGATCGGCGTGATGGATCTGGATGCGGACATCGTCTATGGCGCGATTAATTTCTGCGGCAATACCAACGGCCTGGCAACCGGAACAGTGGTCAACGTGCCGTTCGAACCGCGATACGTGGGGCGCACGGGCAACACCATCGGGTCTGGACCATCGGATTGGGTGGTGAGCGGAGATGTCAATGTCGATCCCCTGGTTAATGTGATCGCGCCGTATTTGGTCTTGGGAAATGTCGCGGAAACCGTACCGAGCAGCTTTCAGCACCGCGCCTTGAATCATCTGGGCGCGCCAAATTTTGGCGCTCCGGCCTTTCCCGGAGTGGCGGTTACCGAAAGCAACGGCAGCACGACCGTGGGGGAAGGCACCGGCACGGATTCTTATACGGTTCAACTGAACACGGTGCCCAACGGTAATGTCACCATCGAAATACACTCAGTCGAGCCGGTGCAAATCAGCACCGACGGCGGCAGCACCTTCGGCTATACCCGAACGGTGACGCTGGCGAACACCACCCCGCGCACGGTGACCGTGCGGGCCCTCGACGATAATGTCATCGACACTTCGCCCAATCGGCGGCCGATTACGCACACGATCATCAACAGCGGCGATTCAGTGAATTATCCGGTTACTGCGCTAACGCCCATCGTGAACGTCCAGGTGGGGGAAAACGACTGGTTGGTGCTGAACGAATTGAAGGTGAATCCGCCGGGAATCAGACGACGCGCCATTCGAGTACATTGAACTGCGCGGTCCGCCCAACGCTTTGCTGAAGAATATCGAAGTGCTGGTAATCGACGGCGACGTGAACGGCGATCCGGGACATGCGGACGTAGTCGTGGACCTGGACCAGGTGGCGCTCGGAGGCAGTGGTTTGCTGGTCATTGCCGCGCCGGTTAATCCTTACCAGATACCTGACGGCACCACCATTTTCCTCGCATCCCAATTGGGACAGCAAGGCGGTGGACTGGATAATGGCACCACGTCCTTCCTGCTCATTTCCACACCGACGCGCGTGATCGAAGGCACCGATCTGGATGCAGGCAACAATGGCAAGTTGGAAGGGCTGCCCGAGGGAGCCACCATCCTGGATGCCGTTGGTTGGAGTGATGGCAACACGAATGATCTCGTATTCGGGGGCGTGGTGCTGACCCAGGCCTCGGGAACGCCGGATGCGGCCACGCGGTTCACGTTCGACCTGACGCCGAGCGATGCCAGTGCGTGGTTCAACGGCGATTTGGCTGGGGAAACGGGTGACTCGGTGATTTACGACAGCAGCATGGTAAGCAGTAATTTCCCCTTCGGCGCGATCCTGACGCCGGGCATTTTTGCCAACTCGCCGCCGAGCATCACGCCCCTGGCGCCTTACTCGAACGTCATCGGCGATCCCTCGGATCAAGGAGTCACCTTCTGGGTCAACGACGCCGAAACAGCGCCGGATCGTTTGCTCGTGACCGCCACCAGCAGCGATTCCGCCGTGGTGCCGAACAACCATTTACTGATCACACCGGGCGGCGGCGGCCAACGCACGCTGCATCTCGACCCGGTGGGCGTGGGTTACGCGACGATCACGTTCACGGTGGACGATGGCGATGAGATTGCCCAAATCACCATGGACTATGCGGCTTCGGCCATGGGCCGGCCCGGCGGGATTTTCCCCACGGGAATGAGCGATGCCTCAAGCGCCCTGGCCCTGGATGCCGATACCATGTTAGTGGGTGACGATGAAAGTCAGACCATCCGTTTGTACCGCCGTGATCGATCGGGAGGACCGCTCCTGGGATTCGATCTCAATCCCTTTTTGCATCTGACTGATCTGTACGACGACGGCCGTCCGCGGGAAGTGGACATCGAAGGCAGCACCCGCGTGGGCAACCGCATTTACTGGATGGGGGCCCATTCCCATGCCCGCAATTCCGAATCCCGCACCAACCGCGGACGTATTTTCGCCACCGATTTGTCCGGCTCGGGCACCAACATCACCCTCGACTTCATCGGGCATTACAACTTCCTCAAGTTGGACCTGATCGCCTGGGACGCCAGCAATCAGCACGGCAAGGGAGCGGACTACTATGGTCTGGCGGCCAGTGGCGCCGAAGGGATTGATCCGAAAGCCCCTGATGGTTCTGGGTTCAACCTGGAAGGGCTGTGCATGGCCCCTGGCAGCAGCACCACGGCTTATCTTGGCTTTCGCGCTCCTTTGATCCCGCCGACCAACCGGTCCAAGGCGCTGATCATCACCCTCACGAATTTCAACTCGCTGGCCATCAGCTACGGCGGGCTGGGTTCCGCACAATTTGGTGCGCCCATTGAACTGGACCTCAATGGCCATGGCATACGGAGCCTCGAGGGAAATTCAAATGGGTTCATGATCGTCGCTGGTCCGCCCGACCTCGCCACCGAGGATCCGCCCAAGAATTTTGAATTATACACCTGGACCGGCCACCCGGAAGACCCGCCGCAATTGCGGGCGGCCAACCTGTCCGGCATGATCCCGGAGGGCATTGTCGAATTGCCGCCTCCGCCCTGGACGGACACCACGCAGGTGCAACTGGTCAGTGACAACGGGATCACAGTTTACTACGACGATAACAAACAGGCGAAGGTGCTGGCCGAACCCAACTTCAAGAAGTTCCGCACCGACTGGGTGACGCTGGGGCCGGTGGTGGTGCCGCCGCCGGTCATCCAAACCATTATTCCCGATGGCGACGACTTGCTTTTGACCTGGAAGGCCATCATCGGCCACACCTACAAGGTGCAGTATAAAATGGACATGAGTGCCCCGAACTGGCTCGACGTTAACGGAACCGTCACCGCCACCGATACGTTCGCCAGCGCCCGGTTGGCCTTGGAACACGCTGGCCAGCGGTTTTACCGGGTGGTCTGCCTGCCGTGATCGATTGACAGGTTCCAGGATTGAATTGACTTTGGACTTGGAAACGCAACAGAGTATCCTCACTAAACAGAAGCCTAACGCCGGAAGCGTCAACCCCATCCAATGAGACCGTTAACAAGCAGTAACATTCGTGCAAGAACAACGATCCATCAATGAGTAGCATAAAACGAATGCGACGCCGGATAGCGGGGACCGCGGCATTCTGGTTGGCGTTTTGGGGAATCGGGATGGGCTGGCTGCCGGCAGCCAAAGTGCCCGAGCCATCTCCCTTGCCTAATTTCGACCGGCGGATGGAAGAAGCACCGGCAACCCCGTTGCTCGCAGCTCGAACGGCCGCCTTGGCTCGCCTGCGGAAGCAGGTGCCCGAGATAGAAATTAGTGAGGATGCCCTGCAACAGGCCCCGGCATGGGTGCATGCTCGCCACGGATTTCTCAGCGGCCCGAACGGCCAGGGACGCGCCATTTCCGAAGCGGCCCAACGGGCCCTCCCGGCCAATGACTCCCAACGCCCACTCAAAGCGTTCTTGAATGATCATCCCAACGTGTTTGGACATGATGCCCGCGCGCTGAACCAAGCCCGGATGACACGCAATTATGTCACGCGGCACAACGGATTGCGCACGGTTGTATGGCAGCAACGAATCGATGACATCCCGGTCTTCGGCGGATTACTGGTGGGCCACATCACCCGTAAGGGCGAATTGGTGAGTGTGACAAGCCACTTTGTGCCCGACCCGGATGCAGCTATTCAGCGGGCGCGACCGCGTCGTGTCGGCGGCCAACCTCGTCCGGACTTGTCCGCGGCCGAAGCCATTGTTCAGGCAGCAAAAAATCTCGGCGAAGAATTGCGCGTCGAGCAAATCACCCCGCTGCCCAATTCGTCCGATGGCGATCCCGGCGAGCAACGCTTTGTCGCTCCGGGATTGCTGGGTGAAACGTACGCCCGTCTGGTTTGGTTACCCCTGAATCGCCGGGACGTGCGGCTAAGCTGGGAAGTGACTTTGAAAAGCGCGCGGTTGAACCGCTTGTTCCGCCTGGTGATTGACGCCGAAACGGGCGAAGTCATGGTCCGGCACAATTTGACATTCGATCTGAGCGACGCCACCTATCGCGTTTTTACCAGCGACAGTCCCACGCCCATGTCGCCGGGATTCGATGAGCCCGTCACCAACCAACCGCCGCTGGTGGAGCACGCGCTGATGACCTTGTCCGCCCTGGATACGAACGCCTCACCGCTGGGCTGGATTTCCGATGGCGTCAACGAAACGCGCGGCAACAACGTCGATGCCCATTTGGATCGCGATTACAACGACCTGCCGGACCTTCCGCGTCTCCAGGGCTCGCCGGCGCGCGTCTTCGATTTTCCGTTGGACTTGACCCAGTCGCCGTCCGTCAACCGTCAGGCTGCGGTGGTGCAGGTGTTTTACTGGTGCAACTGGATGCACGACAAACTCTACCAACTCGGCTTCACCGAGGAGGCCGGCAATTTTCAAGAGAACAACTTCGGTCGCGGTGGCACGGGCGGGGACGCCGTGCAGGCGGATGTGCAGGATGGTTGGACGTACAACGGTTCCAACTTCGACGCGCAAGAGGAAGGACACCCGGGCCGGATGCAGATTGGCATCTTCACCGGGGCCGATCCGGACCGGGATGCGGCGTTCGACGCCGAAGTGGTACTACACGAATACACTCACGGTCTGACGGGGCGATTGGTGGGCGGTGGTAACGGGCTGAATACGAAGCAGGGCCAAGGAATGGCGGAAGGCTGGTCGGACTTTTACGCACTGGCACTGTTGAGTGAACCTGACGATAACATCGATGGCGTATATGCCATGGGCGCTTATGTGGCTTACCGCGGGGCGGCCTTCAACCAAAATTACTATTTTGGTTACCGGCGTTACCCTTATTCCACCGACATTCTCAAGAATCCACTCACGTTCAAAGACATTGATGACTCGCAAGCCAGCAGTCACCCGGGCATCCCGCGGAGTTCAGGAATTGACTATCCACCCAGTTACATTTACAGCCTGGGAGAATTCTGGTGTGTGACGCTGTGGGATATGCGCGCCAACCTCATCCACAAGTACGGCTTCGCCACCGGCAATCAACTGGCCCTGCAACTCGTCACCGACGCGCTGAAACTCACTCCGGCCAATCCCACCTTTATTGACGCGCGCCAAGCAATCCTGGATGCCGATCAAGTCAATGGCAACGAGAACTTTTACGAGCTATGGGCGGCCTTTGCCAAACGCGGGATGGGCCACAGCGCCGTGTGCCCTCGCAGCACCACCACCACGGGCGTGCAAGAGGCGTTTGACATTCCGGACGACCTGGCCATCACTCCGCTGATGGGATTCGTTGCCACCGGCCCGGTGGAGGGTCCCTTCGGCCCATCGACACAGACTTATACGCTGGCCAATGTGAGCACGAACGACGTGGAATGGACCGCCTCGCACGCCAGCTCCTGGCTGTCGCTCTCGCTCACCAATGGTTCGCTGCCGGCTGGAGCGCCCGCTACCTCGGTATCCATTACCCTGAATGAAGCCGCCTACGCCCTGCCGGCGGGCATTTACTCCGACACCGTGTGGTTTACCAATCTGACGACGGCCGCGGGCCAAATGCTGCCTTTCATCTTGCGGGTTGGGCAGCCCGATTACTTCACGGAAATCTTTGAAGCCAACGACAACGATCTGGATTACTCGACCTTCACCTTCATGCCCGACGGCTCGGCAAGCTATTACGCGGTGTGTCGGGAAGTGGCGACCAATTTCCCGACTGATCCTTTTGGCGGAATCCCCGTGAACCTCAAGGACGACAGCAATGCGGCCATCACCGTTACGGGTGGTAATCAGGTGTCGTTGTATGGCGTCAACTCCACGAACTTTTTCATTGGCAGCAACGGCTATATCACCTTTGGACAAGGTGATAATGAAGTCGGCCAGTCGCTGGATGCGCATTTCAAGCTGCCGCGCATTTCCGGCTTGTTCCTCGATTTGAATCCGGAAGCGGGCGGCACGGTCACTTGGAACCAACTCAGCAATCGGGTGGTGGTCACGTTTCAGGCGGTCCCCAAATACCAGGAAACCAACGGCAACAGTTTCCAAATCGAACTGTTTTTCGACGGCACCATTCGCCTGACCTATTTGAACATCGCCGTCAAAGATGGCTTGGTGGGACTGAGTCGCGGCACCGGCTTTCCGGCGAACTGGTTCGAGAGCGATTTCAGCGCCTACGCCGGTTGCCTTGATCCGCTGGTGGTGGAATTGCCGGACCACGCCACCGAAGGCGACGGATTGCTGGCCCAGCAGGGGCAGGTCATGCTGCCCCGACCGCTGACGACCAATGTCACCGTGCGCCTCACCTCCAGCGATGAAACCGAGTTGGTTCCGACCAACAGCGTGACCGTTCCCGCCGGCGCCACCTACGCCACGTTCAACTTATGGGTTATCGATGATGCCGTATTGGATGGCGGCCAGGAAGTCACCATTCAAGCTTCGGCCCCCGGCATTCGGAAGGGCACCGATTCCATGACCATTCTGGACAATGAATCCGCCATGCTCAGCGTTTCCGTTCCGGCGACCACGACCGAAGGCACCGGTGCAGAGAACGGCGTGGTCAGCGTCAGCGCAGCTCCAGCCAAACCGGTCGCCGTTCATTTGGCAACCAGTTACACGGACGAAATTGATGTCCCGGCTTATGTGGTCATTCCCGCCGGCGCAACCTCCGTGGGCTTTACCATCACCGTCTATGATGATGATGAAATCGACGGCACCCAGGTGGCCAGCATTACCGCGCACGTGGCCAATTGGATCGATGGCTCCGGCGTAATCAACGTTCAAGACAACGAGGACACATACCTGCGGCTCAACCTGCCCGCGCAGGTCCATGAAAACGACGGGGTGCTGCCGAATGCCGGCACTTTGCGCATTGCGGGGACATTGCAGACGAACCTGGCGGTGGGGCTGAGTTCCGACCATCCAGCCGACTTGCAGGTGCCGGCCGTGGTCACCATCCCCGCCGGCCAGACGCTCGCCACGTTCAGCCTGACGATCCTGGATAACCTCCAGGCCAACGAGTCGGTTCCGGTTACGGTTGCTGCGATCGCGACCGGCTTCCAAAACGCCGCGGCCCAGATCACCATTCTGGACGATGAAGTGCCAGATGCGCCCATCGGGCCAAACCCGGCCGACCTGGCCACCCACGTACCCATTTATTGGAACCTGGCGTGGAACATTCCCGACCGGGAACTCATCGCCAACGGAGGTTTTGAAGCGGGTAGTTTTGTGGGCTGGTACAAAGAAAACGACGTGCGCGGCGATTTTTACCTCAATGACGGCAACTACGTTCCCGCCAGCCTGGACGGTCCTTTGCCCCCGGCGACGGGCGACTACAGCGTGGTCAGCGATCAAGCGCAGCAGAACGGCTGGCGGGCGCTGTATCAGGACGTCACCATTCCCGGCGGCGCCGGTTCGGTGGCACTGACCTGGTCGCATTGCATCCGCAATTTCGCCGACCTGTACGCCACCAACCAACAATTCCGGGTCGAGATTCGCGATCAGGCGAACAATGTCCAAGCCATCGCGTTCACCACCGTCCCTGGCCAGACGCCCCAGGTACGGTTCCTGGACCAATCAGAGCTTTGATCTGTCCGGTTTCAAGGGTCAAACGATCCGCATCGCGTTCGTGGAAACCGATGCGCTGGGTTATCTCAATGTCCACCTCGACAATGTTAGCGTCCGGTTGCCGCCGGATGAATCCACGTTGTACGATGTCTATTTCGGCACGACGCCCGAACTGGGCCCGGAGCAATTCAGGACCAATACGATGGACCGATATTTGGACCTGGAAACCCTCGCGCCGTTGACCACGTACTATTGGCAGGTCGTGGCCCGGCGGGTGGGCCAGGTGCCGGGGCCGGTCTGGCAGTTCACCACCTGGGGCGTGGACCGTTTGGTATGGAACCCGGTTGCTTCCCCGCAATTGCCGAACGAATCATTTCCGGTCACCGTGACCGCAGTCGATCCTTACAACAACGTGGTGACCAATTTCTCGGGGCCGATTCCCCTGAGCGCCCGGATCGAGTTCCCCGATGTCGAGATCAACGATGGTTCCAGCACGTCGCCGTATCCGTTGGCCTCGGCCTTCCATGATGCCCGCTGCCAGGTCATTTATCTGGCCAGCGAACTGGGCGAGGCCCGCCAGTTTACCGCCCTGTCCCTCGAAGTGCTCGCCGCGCCGGGGCAGACGCTGACCAACTGGACCATTCGCATGAAACACACTTCGCTGTCCGCCTACAACGTTCCCGCCTGGGAAACCGAAGGCTGGACAACAGTCTATCAACACAACGAAACGATTGTGGGTGAAACGTGGGTCACTTTCGGGTTCGACACCCCCTTCAATTATGACGGGGAGAACAATGTGATGATTGATTTCTCGTTCAACAATTCTTCGCCCGCCCGGTTCGATGGCCAATGCCGGGTTACCGAAACGGAAGGCCTCCGCGCCTTGAACTACCGTGCCGACAGCAACGCCGGCGATCCCCTGAGCTGGAGCGGCCCGAGTCCGTCCCCCTTTGTCACCAATCAGGTGCCGAGCATCAGACTGACTCCCTACAAGCCGCCGATCCCGGTGACCCCCTTGACCTCGGGAACGTTTGTCGATGGAGTTTGGAACGGCTACGTCATCATTCCCACGCCGGCCACCAACGTCAGCCTGTGTTGCACCTACAGTCCGACGGTTGCGGGTCATTCGATCCCATTCAATGTCAGCGGCGACACCGACGCTGATGGAATGCCCGATGAATGGGAGAACCGGCACGGGCTGAATCCCTTCAATCCCGCCGATGCCGGCGGCGACCTCGACCGGGACGGCGTGAGCAATTTGGCGGAATACCTGGCCAATACCGATCCCAATGATCCGGACAGCCTGCTCCACATCGTGTCAATTCGTCAAAACAGTCCGGCGGTGCAAATCGAAGTGGCCACCGCCTTCGGCAAGAGTTACGTGCTACAGCGCGCCTCCCAACTCTCCCCTGCCGCCGACTGGATCGATCTCGGTGGCCCGTTCGCCGGTACCGGTGCAATCGTCCAGCGCATCGACTCCCAAATCGATCCCGGCACGACCTACTTCTACCGCATCAAAGTGCTGCGCTAAGCAGATTCCGTTTGGCGCAGTTCGCTGTTTATTGCTTGAAGTGTTTTTGATGGTGTGCATCATCTTTCACCATGGAACCAACGCTGGGAGAACCCGGTGGAGACATGGTGCGTCAGCCGCATTTCACCACCACGCATTGGAGTGTGGTCTTGAGCGCCGGACGGGACGACTCCCTTTGGCGGGGGCCGCGCTCGAAACACTTTGTCGCACGTATTGGTATCCCCTGTATGCCTATGTTCGTCGTCGCGGTTATTCTGAGCATGACGCCGAGGATCTAATCCAGGGATTCTTTACTGTCCTGCTGAAGCGCCAGGCCCTGGAAAACGTGACGCCTGGTCGCGGTAAATTCCGGTCCTTCCTGCTTACGGCCTTGAATCATTTCCTGCATGATGAACATGATCGTCAGCAGGCGCAAAAACGGGGTGGAGGGCAGCCGGTTATTTCACTGGACGCTCAATTCGCCGAACAACGCTACCTGTTGGAACCCCCAAATACGGAGACGCCGGAAAAGCTGTTTGAGCGCCGTTGGGCCATGACGGTTATTGACGGCGCCATGGATCGGTTGCAGGAGGCATTTGCGGCTGACCACAAAACTTCACTGTTTGAGCATCTCAGAGGCTTCATCGTTGATGGAGTGGAGAGCCGGACTTACGCTCAAGTGGCTCAACAGGTCGGAATGAGCGAGGAGGCGGTCAAGAAAACCATTCAGCGATTGCGTCGCCGCTACCGGGAGGCGATTCGGGAGGAGATTGCGGAGACTGTGGCCACAGCGACTGAGATTGACGAAGAACTCCGGCACCTGGTGTCGGTGCTGTCTTCCTGAAAAAGTTTTGTCCCTTTTTCGGGCCGTTTCCGTGGTAACAGGTAGCAGCAGAATTCAAAGGCTATGCCCAATGAAGCAAAATGCGGAAAATGCGGGGCGTCGTTAACCCATGACGCGCGCGAGGGGGTGTGTCCAAAGTGTCTGCTGGGGCAGGCACTATTACAATGACGACGAGCCTACGAGTGAAAGCGGGCCAGGCGCGCAAGTCGAATCCCCTCCCGCCGGTAATTTCGGAAGGACCGGGCACGATCATTGGCCGTTACAAGCTGCTGGAGAAAATCGGCGAAGGCGGTTGCGGCGTGGTGTATATGGCCGAACAGGAGGAGCCGGTGCGCCGGCGGGTGGCGCTCAAGGTCATCAAGCTGGGCATGGACACCCAAGAGGTCATCGCCCGCTTCGAAGCGGAGCGGCAGGCGCTGGCGATGATGGACCATCCCAACATCGCGCAAGGTCTTCGATGGCGGGCGCGACCGAGACACGGGCCGGCCTTACTTTGTGATGGAACTGGTGCGGGGCGTGCGCATCACCGATTACTGCGATCAAAAGCAGATGTCTCCGCGCGAGCAACGGCTCGGAGCTTTTCATCCAGGTCTGCCAGGCCGTCCAGCACGCGCATCAAAAGGGAATCATTCACCGCGACATCAAACCTTCGAACATTCTGGTCGACCGATCCACGACGGCGTGCCGGTGCCCAAGGTGATTGACTTCGGCATCGCCAAGGCCACCACGGATCAGCGACTGACGGACAAGACGCTCTTCACCGCGTTTCGAGCAATTCATCGGCACGCCGGCCTACATGAGTCCGGAGCAGGCGGAGATGAGCGGCCTGGACATTGACACGCGCAGCGACATTTACAGCCTGGGAGTGCTGCTTTACGAATTGCTGACCGGCAAGACGCCGTTTGATGCCAACGAGTTGCTGCGAAGCGGTCTGGAGGAAATGCGGCGGACGATTCGGGAAAAGGAGCCGCCGCGGCCTTCGACGCGCTCGAGCACGCTGGCCGAGAAGGACGGACCCACGGACCGCCCAACACCGCCAGCCTCGAGCCGCCGAAACTGGTCAGTCTGGTGCGCGGCGATTTGGACTGGATCGTGATGAAGTGCCTGGAGAAGGACCGGAGCCGTCGCTACGAAACGTGCAATGGTCTGGCTGTGGACATCGAGCGTTACTTAAACTCGGAAGCGGTCCTGGCTAGCCCGCCGAGCCAGATCTATCGCTTTCGGAAATTTGTGCGTCGGAACCGAGGCATGGTTGTGGCAACTGCCGCCGTAGCCGTTTCCTTGTTCCTGGGTTTGACCGTATCCACCGTGTTGTTTTTTCGTGAAAAGGCGGCGCGCCGCGATGCGGTGGCCTCGGAACAAGAGAACCGAGAAGAGAGCCGTGGCCGAATCCAAGGCCAAAACGGAAGCGCAAGAACAGCGGGCGCGGGTGGAAGAAATGCTGAACCGGATGCAAATTGAGCGGGCTGAAGAACTGTTTAATACCGATTATTCGGCGGAGGCTTTGGCCCATCTGACCCATGTCCTCCGGCGAAACTCCAATCATCTTGTCGCCGCCACGCGGCTCATGTCTGCGCTCACTCAACGGTCTTTTGCGCTGCCGTTGACTCAACCGCTAAAACACAAAAGCGAAGTGTCCGCCGCCCGGTTCAGCCCGGATGGGTTGTGGGTGGTCACCGTATCCGCGAACTCTGCCCGCGTATGGGACGCCCGAACCGGGCAATCCTTGACCGAGCCGCTGACGCATGACGATCTTGTCAATTCCGCCCGATTCAGCCCCGATGGGCAGCGAATCGTCACGGCGTCCCGCGACCAAACTGCCCGGGTGTGGGCTGTAGAAACAGGACGGCCGTTGACTGAGCCGCTCCGACACAACGGCGCGGTGTCTTATTCCCAGTTCAGCCCGGATGGGCTGCGAGTCGTCACCGCGTCGGTGGACGGGACCGCCCGAGTGTGGGATGCACGGACCGGCCAACCATTGGCCAAGCCGATGGCCCACAACGGCAGGGTTCTCTATGCCCAGTTCAGTCCGGATGGTCAGACTCATTGTGACCACTTCGGAAAGAACCGTATGCGTGTGGGACGGGGCGACGGGGCAGCGGTTGACCAAACTTTTTGAGCACCGCGGACCAGTTGTCTCTGCCCAATTCAGTCCGAATGGCCAGTGGATCGTGACCACCGTTTCGAAAGACAAAACTGCGCATGTGTGGGATGCACTTACGGGGCAACCATTGACCTACCCGTTGGCGCACAACGGCAGAGTGTTCTCTGCTCGGTTTAGTCCGGATGGCCAGCGGATCGTGACCGCTTCGCGAGACAAAACTGCTCGCGTATGGGATGCGCGGACGGGGCTGCCCTTGACCGAGCCGCTGAGGCACAATGAACCTGTGTATTCGGTTGAGTTCAGTCCGGATGGTCAACGGGTGGTTACGGGATCAGCGGACAGGACGGCGCGAGTATGGGATGCTTGGAGCGGTCAACCGTTGACCGAACCGCTGAGGCATAGTGCAACAGTGCAATCCGCCCAATTCAGCCCGGATGGGCAGCGCATTGTTACGGCGTCTGCGGACAAGACTGCCCAGGTGTGGGATGTGCGGGCGGGGAAGCTTCTGACGGAGTCACTGAGGCACAAGGATGCGGTGCTTTGTGTCCAGTTCAGTCCGGACAGCCAGTTGGTGGTCACCGCTTCCTCGGACAATACTGCCCGCGTGTGGGACGCGCGAAATGCTCAACCGCTAATCCAACCACTGAGGCACAAGGATGGCGTGTGTTCGGTGCAGTTCAGTCCAGATGGATTGCGGGTGGTTACCGCTTCGTGGGATGGGACCGCCCTGCTGTGGGACGCACGGACCGGTCAACCGCTCACCAAACCGCTGGTTCACGACGGCGCCGTGTATTTTGTGCGATTCAGTTCGGACGGCCAGTGGGTGGTCACCGCGTCTGCGGACAAGACCGCCCGGGTGTGGGACGCGCGGACCGGTCAACCGCGAACTGGACCCTTGGAGCACCACGGGCCGGTTTGGTCCGCCCAATTCAGCTTGGATGGGCAGCGGATAGTGACCGCGTCTGCGGACAAAACCGCCCGGGTGTGGGACGCACGGACCGGGCAACCGCTCACCGAACCACTGATACACGACCATGAGGTGCTCACTGCCCAGTTCAGTTCGAATGGGCAGTGGGTCGTGACCGCTTCGCGAGACAAAACTGCTCGCGTATGGGAGGCGCGGACGGGGCTGCCGTTGACGGAGCCGCTGAGGCACGACGACGTGGTGGATTATGCGCAGTTCAGTCCGGATGGGCTGAAAGTGGTCACGGCTTCATCGGACAGGACGGCCCGCGTATGGGATGCCCGGACGGGCCACGCATTGACTGAGCCGCTCAGGCACGAAGCTTCCGTGCGATATGCCCAGTTCAGCCCGGATGGAAAGCGGATTGTGACGGCATCAATGGACCGGACCGCCCGGGTGTGGGATACCGGGACCGGACTGCCGCTGACGGAGCCGCTGAACCACAACACTGAAGTTCTGCATGTGCAGTTCAGTCCGGACGGGCAGCGGATCGTAACCGCTTCCCTGGGCGGGATTGCCCGACTGTGGGATGTTCCGGCAGTTCAGTTGCCGATTCCTGATTGGATGCTCGAATTAGCGGAAACCGTTGCTGGAGTAAGAATCAACGATCGAGAGGTAAGCGAAGCCATTCCGGTCACGGAGGTCTTGCGGCTCAAAAGCGCGATGGTGAACCGCCCCGCGACCAATACACCCTCTCGCTGGGTGAGGTGGTTCTTCGCTGATCGAACAACCCGCACGATTTCACCCAACTCGTTCGTGACAGTGTCGCACTACATTGGACAGTGCATTCAAGCGAACACTCCGCAAGACCTGATGGAGGCGGTGCAGATTTCTCCGACCAACGGCTTGGCCTCCGCTCGACTCGCGCGGATTCGACTGGACGAAAGCCAGGCGCAGAACCCGCGGGCGTCGTCAGAAGCCGATTTCTTCATGCGTCGGGCGCTGGAACTGTCTCCGGATGAACCCGAGGTGTGGGTGGCTCAGGCGGAGGTGTTGCGCCACAGTGGCCGGCAGCCTGAAGCCACAACGGCGATCAACTCCGCTCTGGAGCGGCTGCCTCAAGCCCCGGCGCTTTGGTTCGCCAAGGGGCGGTTCCTGGAGGAGGCCAAACGCCCGGAGGAAGCGATCACCGCGTTCTCCAGAGCCATCGAATTGGCCGAATCCGGCCTCACTCCCGCAATCCTGCGCCACGAAGCGCTGGATCATCGGGCCTCTCTGCTCCGCAGCTTGAACCGCATCGCCGAGTCGAACGCGGACTACGAAACGCTGGTCCGAATGGAATATTCGTTCGGCGACGATTGCAACTACGTCGCCAAGAATATCATGGCCAGTGGCGATCCCGAACTGGCCATCATCCTGGCTCAACGGGCGGTCGAGCTTGAGCCGAAGAACTGGGTGTACCGCAATACTCTGGGAATGGCCCAATTCCGGGCTGGAGACCATCGAAAAGCGAAGGAGGCTTTGCGTGAGGCGAGCCGACTCAATCCAAACGGGCAATCCGCCGATAATCTGTTCTTTTTGGCAATGGCCGAATTTAAGCTGGGGAACTTACAGAATGCCACGAAGTATTACCAGCAGGCCCTGCGTTGGGTAGAAAAGCTGCCGACCGGCGCGCAGATAAATTGGAGCGAGTTGCAGATGTTCCAAGCGGAAACAGAAAAGCTCTTGGGCATTCGGCTGAACCTGCCTGCTCGCGATTCCGCCGTTGGAGACAATCTGCTTGACCTGTCGGCGTTCTACAACGCCAGACTGCAGCGCAACTGGTATGGGGATGAACCCGGTAACAACTTGGCTGGTTTGGTCACGCAAATCCACACTCTGGCCGGAACGGATTTCGACGCGCGCGCGCTGATCCAAGTGCAACGATCCTCCGAGATCTATCCCGCGCAGATCACCAATATCCCGGTCGCCCGCACCTGCTGGCGCCTGCATTTCCTCCACGCCGCGATCAAGACCGCCGGTCTTACCAACGGAACTCTGGTCGGACGCTACGTAATTCACCTCGACGACGGCACTCGATACGAGATGCCACTCTTGCTGGGCCGCGACCTCGCCGATTGGTGGGAACAGTCGGCTGAAACCAAGGCCACCTTCACGGTCGCCTGGACGGGCACCAATCCCAAAAGCCAACGGACCGGAGACAAGATTCGCCTTTTCAAGAGCACCTGGGAGAACTCACAATCCAATAAAGTCGTCCTCAGCATTGACTTTCAAGCGACTCACAACACCGCTGCTCCTTTCCTGATCGCCATCACCGCCGAACCCTAGCCTGCACATTCCACACTGAGCTTCACGCCTCGTCAGTCAGTAGCTGCCGACGTGAGGAGGCGGAGCGCCAGAAAAGTTATCTAACCGCCTCCTCATGTCGCCGGCTACAGCGCGTGTGAAATATTCGGGCTACGAGTCAAAGCGGGCCGGGCGCGAAAGTCGAATCCCTCCCACCGGTGATTTCGGAAGGACCGGGCACGGTGATCGACCGCTACAAGTTGCTGCACACAATCGGCGAGGGTGGCATGGGCAATGTCTGGATGGCGGAGCAAACCGAACCGGTTCGCCGCATGGTCGCGCTCAAGGTTATCAAGCCCGGCATGGATACCACGGAGGTGCTGGCTCGCTTCGAGGCTGAGCGGCAGGCGCTGGCGCTCATGGACCACCCCAACATCGCCAAGGTGCTTGATGCAGGCGCTACTGACACGGGGCGCCCTTACTTCGTCATGGAACTGGTCAAGGGCACGCGCTTGACCAGTTTCTGCGACGAGCAACGCCAAACGGTGCGGGAGCGACTGGAGTTGTTCGTCCAAGTCTGCCAAGCTGTGCAACACGCGCACCAGAAAGGGATCATCCACCGCGACCTCAAGCCCAGCAACGTGCTGGTAGCCCTCTACGACGGCAAACCGGTTCCCAAGGTAATTGATTTCGGCGTGGCCAAGGCCATGGACCAAAGGCTGACGGAGCGGACGCTCTTCACCCAACTGGGTTCGGTGGTGGGCACGCTGGATTACATGTCGCCAGAGCAGGCCGAATTCAACCAACTGGACATCGACACGCGGAGCGACATCTACAGCTTGGGCGTGCTGCTTTATGAACTCCTGACGGGTTTGACGCCGCTGATGCACGAAGTGTTGCGCAAGGCTGCCTTCGACGAAGTCCTCCGCCAAATTCGGCAATCTGACCCGCCGAAACCAAGCACTCGGGCGAGCCACACCAAGGACCGGCTGGCCAACGTTTGTGCCCAACGCCAGATCGATCCCGCTCACCTGACCAAAATGCTGCGCGGTGACCTGGATTGCATCGTGATGAAGGCGCTCGAAAAGGAGCGCAGCCACCGCTACGAGACGGCCAGCATGTTGGGATCGAATCTGGCCCGATACCTCAAAGACGAGCCCGTGATCGCGCGTCCGCCGAGCGTCGTCTATCGAGCGCGAAAATTTGTCTGCCGAAATCGAGCCGGCCTCGGGTTGGCAGCCGCGCTAACGTCCGTCGCAGGGGCCTGTTTTGTCACCATCCTCGTCCTGACGAAGGACTTCAAAGCCGGCAGATACACCGGTATCACAGTAAACAGCGTTAGCGCTCACGAGAACTGACCCGGTGTGCTCATGAGAAGTGACCCACCTGGATGGAAGGCGGAGGGATTCCCTTTTCCAAGGAGGAAGGCGGAGGAAAGGAAAAACCCTTGTCCCACCTCGACAGCCCGGGGGCCGTTCTGGTAGACAAGGCAGTTTAACCAACTTCAGTGTACATCGCGAAAGCCTCGCTTTTTTGCAACGGAGATCGCGGCGCGATTTCGATTCGAACCGAGATGGT